>NZ_JAHLCL010000008.1:929399-2065789 GCF_029268935.1 Burkholderia semiarida
TGCAAACCGTTCGTCTGGACCGCGTCAGCCGATTCCATCCTCGAAAAGCTGCATCGACTTTGCTCGCGAATCAGCGGAACAGGACACTAGCCGCGTCGCGCGACCGGACTGCCGGGCATCGGAATTCCGGCGCGATAGACGACGGTCGCGAGTGCCGCGGCCACCGCGGCCTCGGCTGTCAGCACGGCGACGGCGGCGCCCAGTTCGGCGAAGTACTTTGCGAGCACGGGTACCAGCACGATGTTCAGAATACCCGATGACATCAGGATTCGCGTGAATGCCGACTTCATCCCGAGCGGCAGCATCGTCTGCACACCGAACAGGTCCGTCATGCCGGCCATGAACGGAATGAAGGCCATCCAGCGCAGCACCTGGACCGTCGGTTCGTACGAAGGCCCATAGAGAATGCGCACGGCGAGCGGCGCACCGAAGAAGATCGCGAGCGAGATGCCGAGCACCATCGCGACCTGCACGACGAACAGCTTGCGCAGGAACGAGAACGCGTCGTTGCGCGCGTGCCGCATCAGGTAGCTGATGCGCGGATACGTGGCGGCCTTCAGCGGCTGCAGCATGCTGAGCGCCGCGCGGATCAGCTTGTCGCCTGCGGCGAAGTAACCGGCCGCGACGTTGCCCGAGACGAAGCCGAGCAGCACGGTGTTGGTCGACGCGTAGAACGCGATCGACGTCGACGCGAGAAACACCTGCCAGCCGCCTTTCAGCGATTCGGCGATGTCGGCCGCGCCGACGCGCACGAAGTCGATTTCGCGGTTGAAATACAGATAGGCCGCCAGCGCGATCGCGGACAGCGTCGGCACCGCCGCGTTGACGATCATCGCACGGTCGATGTCCGCCGGGCTGTGCACGAGCGCGAACATGGCCGGCAGGCTCAGGATGCGCCCGATGAACAGGATCACGCTGAGCGCGCGCAGCTTTTCCATTCCCTGGAAATACCAGCCCGGCGTGAACGCCACGCCGGCGACCATCCCGAAGCCGATCAGCAACAGATCGCGGTCTTCGCCGAAGCGGCCGACCAGCATGATCAGCCCGACCAGCACGATGAAACAGATCACCGCGATGCCGATCTGCGCGTACAGCGTCGCCCAGAAGATGCGCGAGCGTTCGGCGCGGTTGTCGCGCGCGAGCGCGATGCGTGGCGTGGCGGTCAGGTCGAAGCTGTAGCTCGTGCAGTTGGTGAGATACGCAATGACGGCGAGCGAGAACGCGAGCTGCCCGTAGCCTTCGGGCCCGAGTGCGTGCGTCAGCAGCGGTGCGATCAGGAGCGGCACCGCGTACATCGAAATCTGCAACGTCAGCAGCAGCAGGAAATTCTTCTTGAGGTTTGACATTCGCTCGGTCGGCGCCGTGGGTGTCGCAGGGCGGCGGCATGGGGCCGCGGTGCGCGCGTGCATCCGGTCGGCGCTGACCCGGTTGCATGGGTGGGTGGCGCGTCCGGCGTCGCCCGGTATGGCCACATCGTATGGCGGCCATGATACGGGCCGCACGGGACCGCTCTGTTCGCGAGCCTACCGTTCGCGGATTCCGTTCGTACGCGCGGCATGCATCCCGACACCGCGCGCCGTCGCCCGTCGTCGTACCGCGATAGCGATGAAGCTATTTGTAAGCTGGCGCACCGAAGGACGCTCGAACCGGGTGCTTTAATCGAGCGCACTGTTTTGGTTCACGGTGCGAGCCGTCCGATGACGCCTCGGGCACGCAACGTCACCTCCCGCGGGCATGGGGAGCAGGACAACACATGGAACCGGACGGGGACCGCGCAGGGGCGCGGCCGGGCCGCTGCCGCGCATTCGTCGAGCAGTCGCACGATCGTGGAATCGCTCGTTCCGGCGGAGCCGCCGGAACGCGTGTCCGCGTCCGATAAAAATACCGATCCGAGGAGTACCGATTGAAGCCCATTACGTTCGGCAGTTGCGTGGGGTGGCTGCACGAAGGACAGACGACACAAGGGGTGATCCTGTGCGAATCGTTGGGACACGAGGCATCGTGGACGCACAAGCTCATGCGGGCGATCGCCGAGCGCCTTGCCCGCGACGGCGTCACGGTGTTGCGATTCAACTATCCGTGCACCGGCGATTCCGCGGGCGACGATCGTGACGCCGATCGGCACGCCGCCACCCTCGGCAGCATTCACGATGCGATCGATCTGCTGCGCGACCAGGTCGGTGTCGCGTCGCTGACGCTCGTCGGCATCCGCGCGGGTGCGCTGTTCGCGATGCTGGCCGCCGCAGGCGACGGGCAGCACCCGTCGCGGCGCGTCGACGCCATGGTGGCGCTCGCGCCGGTCGTGCGCGGGCGCGCTTATCTTCGCGAGCTGTCGTTCGTGCATCGCCAGTGGCTCGACATCACGTCGCCTGCGATTCGCGCCGCACATCGCGACGAGCCGTGCATGAACGTGCTCGGGCACCGCTTTCCCGACGATTTCGTCGCTGCATTGAAGGCGGTCGATCTGTGCGACGTCGTGCGCGACGCACCGACGCTGCCTCGCGCGATGCTGCTGATTCAGCCCGATCAGGACGAGCCCGCGTTGCGCGATGCGCTGCTCGCGCGGGGCGTGAACGTGGCGACCGAACCGTTCCGCGAATGGCCCACGACGATGCTGGACGGTACACGCTCGCGTCTGCCGCTCGCGGCCATCGACACGCTCGCGAACTGGATCGTCGAACGCGCGCCGCACACGGCCGCCGGCGTCGACCCGACGTGGCGGCCGGATCCGCCATGGAACGGCGAATCGGCCGCGGCGCTCGACATGATCGACATGACCGAGCAGGTCGTCGCGGTCGGGCCGGACCGGTTGGTCGGCGTGCTGTGCCGTCCCGCCGATACGGGGCCGGCGCATCCCGTCGCGCCGGCGCTCGTGATCGCGAACACGTCGACGAATCCGCGAAGCGGCGAAGGGCGCTTCAGCGTGCGCCTCGCGCGGACGCTCGCGCGCGCCGGCGTCACGACGTTGCGGCTCGACGTGAACGGCGTCGGCGACAGCGGGGCCGCCGCGCCCGACGACCAGTCTCCCGTCGTGTATTCGGCGCGGTCGAGTGACGACGTGGCGGCCGCCGCCGATTGGCTGCGTGGGCTTGGTCATCCGGACGTGGTCGCGGCCGGCATCTGCTCCGGCGCCTATGCGGCATTGCATGCGGCCGTGAAGACGCCATCGCTCGGCGGCGTGATCGCGATCAACCTGGCGCGCTTCGTGTGGCCGGCCGGCCTCTCGCTGGACGCGGTGCAGAAGCAGCGGAACAACTCGGTGCGCGGCTACTGGCTGTCGGTACGCGACTGGCAGAAGTGGAAACGCCTCGTGCGCGAACGGCGCGATTTACGGCCGATCGTGCGGGCCGTCGCCGCCAATGCGATCGCGCGGGTCAGCGTACCGGTGAAGGAGGCGGCCGGGCGCGTCGGCTGGAAGCCGCGCGTGGGCACACCACGCGGCGTGATGCACGTGCTTGCGCAACGCGATGTCCGGACGACGCTCGTCTATGGCGCGCTCGATCCCGGCATCGACGATGTCCGCCGCCATTTCGGCGCGATCGAGCATGCGTTCAGGTGCTCGCGTCACGTACGGCTGCACCTCGAGCCGCAGGTCGATCACGCGGTATACGGCGCGGTCGGCACGGATATCGTGATCGAGCGGTGCTTGCAGGCGCTCGGTCGCGACTTGACGAGGCCGGTCGTGCACGCCGCCGATCCTGTCGCGCTCGAAGCGGCGGGGGGATCGTACGCAAACGTGTCGGTCGGCAGGCCGTGATGCGCGTCGTGCCGCATGCGTCGGCGCCGCGGGGCGCGATCCCGGCATCGTATGAAGATCGACGTTCGGTGGGGTCGCTCACAGACGCGCGGCTCGCCGTAGTGTCCAATCCCTTATCGATGCATGCACGGTTGTGCCCCGACCAGCCGGATGTGTCAGTTCCGATCGCCCGGCTCCGCATAGGGTGATTTCGCGTAGGGCGATGCGTACAACGTGTCGCTGCGCCATACGTCGTCGGTGGGCGCATTAGCCACCTGCGGGCGATGCGGTCTCGCCGGCACGAGCGGCCGGCGCAACGTGATGCGGGCCCGCGTGTCGGGCTGGACGGCGGTGCTCGCGGCTGAACGAGCGAGCGCGGGCGCCACGGCCGCGGATGCGGTCGCGGCTGGCTCGGCGATTGCAGCCGCGCCGGGGGCTTGCGCCGAGCGTTGTGGCGGCACGGGCGCAACGCGCGTCGACGATGCGAGGAGCGGTGTGTCGGCCGGTGTGCCGGACAGCGTTTGCGCACCGGCGGCACAGACGAAGCCGGCCGACGCGATGTAGAGGAACGGCGCAAGCGACGAAGAGAAGTTCATGACGAATCGCAGGGAGTGACGTGCGGTGAAGAGGGTGGTGCGGCACTGCAATACAAGCCGCGCTGGGCAAGCGTAATGCCGGAATTCGCCGCGTTCGGCGGGTTACCGCACAGTTTTGGAAGGACACCATGTCAATCACCACGCAACCGGAATCGACGCGCGGCACGCGGCGGCCATGCTGGGCCGGCGCCGGCCGTGCGCCGTGGCTGTCGCGCATGGCGATCGTGGCGGCCGCGTGCGCGCTGAGCGCATGTGCGCTGTCGCCCGGCATGACTTACCGCGCGCCGGCGGAGCGCGACGCGAATGCGCGCGTGAGCGCCGACGCATCGGGCTCGGGCGGCCTCGACGGCGTGCAGAACGTGTCGAGCGAGGATCTGATCGAGATCACCCCGGCATTCGTCGCACAGCACCATGCGGGGCGGCCGGCCAACGTCGACGCGGAGATCCGTCAGTTGTTCGGCAAGCCGACGCCGTACACGATCGGCCCCGGCGACGTGCTGAGCATCATCGTCTGGGATCACCCCGAATTGAACCTGCCGACGACGCAGACGGTCGGCGGCGGCGACGGCGTCGGCGCCAGCTCGGTCGCGACGGGCTACACGGTCGACGCGGCCGGCAACGTCCAGTTCGCGTATGCGGGCCTCGTGCACGTGGCAGGACTGACCGAGGCACAGGCGCGCGCGCTGCTGATGAAGCGGCTCGGCGAATACGTGCGCAAGCCGCAGCTCGCGCTGCGCGTGCAGAGCTACCGCAGCAAGCGCGTCTATCTCGACGGCGAAGTGCGCACGCCGGGTTTGCAGATCGTCAACGACATGCCGATGACGCTGCCCGAGGCGATCGACCGCGCGGGTGGCTTCACGCCGACGGCGGATCGCTCGCAGGTGTCGGTGACGCGCGGCGACACGACCGTGAACGTGAGCCTGCCCGCACTGATCGCGGCGGGCGTGAATCCGTCGAACATCCTGCTGCGCGACGGCGATCTCGTACGCGTGCGCGCGGCGAGCGACGCGAAGGTATTCGTGCTCGGCGAAGTATCGCGGCCCGCGACGCTGACGTTGACCGACGGCCGGATGAGCCTCGGCGAAGCGCTCGGCGACACGGGCGGCGTGAGCCAGTACACGTCGGACGCGCGCCAGGTGTTCGTCGTGCGCCGCGGCCCCGACAATCGCCCGCGGGTGTACCACCTCGACGGCAGCTCGCCCGCGTCGTTCGCGCTCGCCGACCAGTTTCCGCTCGAGCGGCGCGACGTCGTGTTCGTCGATGCGTCGTCGCTGGTGCGCTGGAGCCGCGTCGTGAACCTGCTGATTCCGTCGTCCGCGCAAGGTGCGCTGACGGCGAAAGCCATTTCGCCGTGATGCCCGAGGCGGATTTCGTGACCGCGACCGTGCGTCGCGCCATACGGGACTGATGCTGCATGAACACTTCGACCCTGCCTGACCCGCCCAGCGGGCGCATTCCGCGGCCGTCCTATCCGGTGCGCCGCTACTGGAGCATGCTGTACGGCGGCCGGCGCCTGATCGTGTGCACGGCGCTCGCCGGCGCGCTCGCGGGCGGCCTGTATGCGCTGTTCGCGGCCCCCGTCTACCGCTCCGACATCCTGTTCCAGGTCGAGCAAAGCCAGACCGATTCGAAGCAGACGTCGCCGCCCGGCGATCCGTCGTCGGTGTTCGATCTGAAGACCGATGCATCGACCGAGATCGAGGTGCTCAAATCCCGCGCGGTGCTCGATCGTGCGATCGAGAGCACGAACCTCGCCCTCGACGCACGGCCGCATTACCTGCCGCTGATCGGCTGGCGGCTCGTGAACGCGGCCGACGGCCTGTCGTCGCCGTTGCCGGGCGGCTACGTGTATGGCACCGAGCGCATCGACGTGCCGACCTTCGACGTGCCGAAGCGGCTGCTCGGCAAGCGCTTCGCGCTGACCGTCGGCGACGACGGCGCCTACACGCTGCAGCGCACGGGATTCTTCGGTCGGAAAGGGCCGGTATGGCGGGGCCGCATCGGCCAGCCGCTGCACATCGAGACGCCGCAGGGGCCGATCGACGTGTTCGTGCGCGACGTGGCCGGCCAGCCCGGCGCACGCTTCGATCTGACGCGCTACAGCGACGAGGAGGCGACGACGTGGCTGCAGAAGAACGCGCTGATCTCGGAGCGCGGCAAGCAGTCGAACATGATCGGCGTGACGCTCGACGGCATCGATCCCGTGCACGACAGCCGTGTGCTGAACGCGATCGGAGAGGCGTACCTCGCGCAGAACACGCAGCGCAAATCCGAGGCGGCCGACAAGCTGATCCGTTACATGGACGGCCAGTTGCCGCAACTGAAGGCGCAACTGGAAGCGGCGGAGAACCGCTTCAACGCATTCCGTGCGTCGCACGGGACGGTCAATACGAGCGACGAGGCACTGGCGTTGCGTCAACAGTCGGTCGACATCGAGACGCGTGTGCAGACGCTGCAGCAGCGTCGCGAGGAACTGCTCACGCGCTTCATGCCGAAGCATCCGGCCATCGTGGCCGTCGATGCGCAGCTCGCCGATGCGCAGCGTTCGCTCGACACGGCCCGCAAGCAGATCCAGCAACTGCCGACCGTCGAGCAGGGCGTGCTGCAACTGCAGCGCGACGTGGCCGTCGACACCGCGCTGTACACGAACCTGCTCAATACACGCCAGCAGATGGTCCTCGCGCGCGCCAGCAAGACGGGCACCGTGCGGATCGTCGATACGGCGAAGGTCGCCGAGCAGCCGATCGGGCCGCATCGCGGGGTTGCGGTGGTCGGCTTGCTGATGGTCGGCCTGCTGGCGGGCGCGGCGATCGTGATCGCCCGGCAGCGCGTCGTCGGCACGATCGGCGACGCGGAGGAAATCGAATGGGCGACCGGGCTGCCCGTGTTCGCGACGGTCCCGCACAGCGCTGTCGCGGCGGCCGCGGAACCGAGGTCGAAGCGCGGCCGGCTCGGCCCTCGAATGTCGACGGCGCCGGTCGACGTGCAGGACGCCGCGCTCGAAAGCCTGCGCAGTTTCCGCGCGTCGCTGCAATTGTCGATGCCGGCCGCATCGAATCCGGTCGTGCTGATCTCCGGGCCGACGACGGGCGTCGGCAAGTCGTTCGTCGCCGCGAACATCGCATCGCTCGTCGGCGCCGCGAAACGGCGCGTCCTGTTGATCGATGCCGATCTGCGCAAGGGTTCGCTGCACGGCCGGTTCCGCTATAGCCGCGCGCCGGGGCTGGCGGACGTGGTGGCGGGCACTCACACGCTCGACGAGGCAATCAGGCGCGGCGTCGCACCGGGCCTCGATTTCATCGCGATGGGCCATGTCGTTCCCGATCCGGGCGAACTGCTGCTGCAACCCGCGCTCGCCGAACTGATCGGGCAGGCCGCGTCCCGCTACGACATGGTCGTGCTCGACGGCCCGCCGTTGCTGCCGGTGGCCGATGCGCTGGTGCTCGGCCGCCTCGCGGGCACCGTGTTCCTCGTCGCGCGTAGCGGCGTGACGACGTTGACGGAGCTCGACGAAAGCGCGCGGCGGCTCGAGCACGCGCATATCGATGTGCGCGGCGTGATCCTGAACGACTACAAGGGCGCGCCGGGACGGTACGACTACGGCTATACGGGCGCGAACACGCATCAGGCCGAGGCAGGGTTGACGGGGATGATCGCACCGCGGCAGCGGGCGGAACGCGCGTCATGAATCGGAGAGCAGGCGGTGCCGGCCCGCGACCGGGCGCGGCGACGGCGCGCGGGATGGCGCGCGGGATGGCGCGCGTGCGCGGTGTCGCGGGCGGTTATGCGGGCTACTGGTGGGAGGATCCGGCACGGCTCGTGCCGATGTTCATCCTGCCGTTGTATGGATTGCTGTCGCTCAGCCTGCTGGGCGACCAGAAGTCGATCGCACGAATCTATTTCGACGGTTACTACGCATTTGCCGGCGCGTTGTTCCTGATGGTGGTGGCGGCGACGGCGTGGCTCGCGACGACCGAAGCGCGGACGCGGCGCGGGCCGCCGGAAACGCCCGTCGAGGTGCCGCCGCGCGTGCTCGATTGCCTGTTCGCGCTCGCGCTGTTCGGCAATCTCGTGATGATGAGCGGGATCATCGCGCGGCCGGCGCTGCTGCTCGAATTCCTGCATGGCCAGGCTACCGCGTACGACATGCTCCAGCAGATCGGCCGCGTCACCGGGTTGAGTTCGTTCACGCAGGCGACGTCACCGTTCGTCGCACTCTATTTCTACGTGTTCCGAACGCCGGTGAAAGGCCTGAACCGCTACAAGATCTACATGGCCGTGCTCGCGGTGCTGACGGTGCTGCGCAGTTTCCTCTTCGCGGAGCGCCTGGCGTTGATCGAGATGGTGATGCCGCTCGCGCTGATGGTCGTGCGGTTCCGGCTGCAGGGCCGGTATGCGCGGCTGCTCACGCTTGGGCCGTACGCGGCGATCCCGCTGTTGTTCGCGCTGTTTATCGCGAACGAGTACAACCGGTCGTGGGAAGCCTATTACGTCAACATCTACGACAACATCTTCGACTTCGCGCTCGAACGGCTCGGCCTGTACTATTCGACGTCGCTGAACAACGGTGCCGGGATGCTTGCCGTACTGGGCTGGGGGCAGGGCCATCCGATGTTCACGTTCGACTGGTTGATGCGCTTTCCGGTGATCGGCGAGACGTTCCGGCCGTGGATCGATTCGAGCGACAGCTTCAACCTGTTTCTGAACAGCTACGCAGACCCGGAATTCAACAATCCGTCCGGTATCTTCGTCCACTTCTACGAGTGGGGCTGGTTCGGGCTGCTCGACGCGGCCGTGCTCGGCTGGTTGGTCGGCCGCAGCTATGCGGGCTGGCGCAGCGGCAACGGGTTCTGGTGCTGCGCGCACGCGGTGCTCTACGTGTCGTTGATGGAGATCATGCGTACGCCGAATCTGTTCAGCGGACGCAATTTCCTGCCGATCGTGCTGCCGATCATCGTGTTCCATTGGTTCGGGAAGCGGCCGGCGAGCGTTGCGCCTTCCGCCACGCGCGCGGTATCCGGACGCGGGGCGCGCGCCGCCGAAACCAACGAGCGGGACGGCGGCGCGACGGCATGGCCACTCGCACCCGCACCGCATCGACGACGCACTATTCCACGCGCGACGCGAAATCCGGAACGGTAGGCTCGCGAACTGTGCGCGGCCGCGCGATCCGTATCATGACCAGGATTGTCCGCGCGCTGCTCGTCCGACTTCCGCACATGACCGACCTGACCATCGCAATCTGCAACTACAACCATGGTGCGTACCTGCGCGCAGCGATCGACTCGGCGCTCGCGCAGACCGTGCGCGACGTCCGCGTGCTGATCGTCGACGACGGGTCGACCGACGATTCGCGCGACATCATTCGCTCGTACGGCGAGCGCGTGACGGCGGTGTTCCAGGAGAATCGCGGCCAGGTAGCCGCGTACAACCGCGCGCTCGAGCATGTCGCGTCGCGCTACGTCATCCTGCTCGACGCGGACGATCTGCTCTATGCCGACGCCGCGGCACGCGTGCTCGCCGCGTTCGCGTCCGGCGATTTCGTGAAGGTTCATTTCCGGCTCGACGTGATCGCGCACGATGGCGTGCGGACCGGCGCGAGCGTGCCGCAGTCCGCGGTCGATACGGATTGCGGCCGCCTGTTGCGCGCAGGCTGGCTGTATCCGTCGCCGCCTGCATCGGGCAACGCGTATCGCGTCGCCGCGCTGAAGCGCATCTTTCCGGTACCCGTCACCGCCGACAATCTGCACGGCGCCGATTTCTACGCGATCTACGGCATCGCGCTGCTCGGGGCCGTCCACATGATCGACGCGACGCTCGGCGGCTATCGCGTGCACCAGCAGTCGAATGCAAGCACAACCGACGCCCCGGCCCTTGCGCTCGCCAATTCGGAAGACGCGGCCACCGGTGCGCTGAAGGCCGAACGCCGCTGGTCGATCCTGCGCACGCTCGCCGGCGCGCGGCTGCAGGAAGCGCTACCGATCGCCCCGCTCGACTTCGCGATCGAGAAGGCGCGCTTCGCGAGCACGCTGTATCGCGCGCCGTTGGCGCGGCGCTGGCGCTGGTTTCTGTGCGAATCCGGACGCTACTGGCATACCGTGCTGCGCAATCCGTTCTGGCGTCCTGCCAAGAAGGCAGCGGTCACCGTGCTGTCGCTCGCATGTTTGCTGCCGTCGTCCGCGCTGAGCAATCGCGCGATCCGCTACCTGTCCAATCCGCTTGCGCGCGTGCGCAAGCTGCCCGCCGCACGCACCGACGTGCAATGAGCACCGCGCGCTCGCGGCTGCGCCGGCCGAATCGCCTGTTCGGTTAGCCATCGCACCCAGTGCGTCCGGCATGCGCTGCACAATGGTCCGGACCGTTGAGGAACGCGTAACGACGGATATCGGTGGCCGCGTGGCGCGGCAGCGAGGCCCGCCATGACGGACGCGAAGCAATGTCCGTGACGGCCACGTGTTCATCAATGAGGAATGCGTAATACATCGGGATTCCGATGTGTATGGATCGCTCGCGACTTGACGATGCGCCGCCTCATCGGCGCGCTGGGCAACGAACAGTGCGATCGAATCGACCAATCCAGAGATGACCAAAGAAAAGATCGTTCATATTGCCGAGGCGTTTGGCGGCGGCGTGCTGTCGATGCTGACCTATCTCGCCAACCATGCCGCGGCAGCGGGCGTCGACGTGACGGTACTTCACTCGATCCGGCCGGAAACCCCGCGCGATTTCGCTACGCTGTTCCGGCCCGACGTGAAGCTCGTTTATGTCGACATGGTGCGCGAGGTCGACGTCCGGCGTGATCTGCGGAGCTTGCGCGCGCTGGTCCGGAACCTGCGTGACTGCGGGCCGACCGCGGTTCATCTGCACTCGTCGAAGGCAGGCGTGCTGGGACGCATCGCCGCCCGGATCGCCGCGCCGACCGCGACGGTGCTTTACTCGCCGCACGGTCTGTCGTTCCTGCGCTGCGACGTGTCTCGCATGAAGCAGTTCGCGTATCTGAGCTTCGAGCGCATCGCGGCGCGTATCGGCGGCACCATTGTCGCGTGCTCGGGCAGCGAGCTCGGCGAGATCAACCGCAAAGTTCGCGCGAAATCCGCGGTTCTGGTGGAAAACGGGGTGAACGTCGCCGAGATTCCGCCTCGCCGAACACGCGACGATCGCAAGGTCGTCATCGGGATGAGCGGTCGCGCGTCGTTCCAGAAGAATCACGAAGCATTCGTACGACTGGCCGACGAGCTGCACGGCGCCGACGTCGAATTTCTCTGGATCGGCGGCAACGTGGCGGAGATTCCCGATTCGTCGCGGCGCCAGGCCGTCGCCTGCAGCGGCTGGGTGACCCGCGAGCGTGCGCTGACGCTCACGTCGGAACTGGACATCTATGTCCAGACCTCCCGCTGGGAGGGGATGCCGGTCGCGCTGATCGAAGCGCAGGTTGCCGGGATCCCGGCCGTGGTGACGAACGTCGTCGGCAATCGCGACGTGGTGATCCACGGCGTGACCGGCTACGTCGCGTCGACCCCCGCCGAGATGGTCGGCTATCTGAGCACGCTCCGCGACGACCGTCGGCTTCGCGAGCAGATGGGCGAAGCCGCGCGAAAGCGCGCGATTCAGCGGTTTTCGATGAGCGCGATCTTCCGGCAATGGCATGCGCTTTACGGACTGGGTCCCGACGAACCGCGCGTTGCCACGCGCGACTTCGAGCCGGTTGCCGTGGATCACGTCAAAGCCTGATTTCGATATCCCCTTATTGACATGAGCGCTTTCAAGAAACCGAGGCAACTCGTATACAACGGCCGATTCACCACGCAGAAGACAACCGGCGTGCAACGCGTCGCACGCGAGCTGATCGCCGCGTTGATCAAGTTTCAGCCGCAGGATCCGGTAACCGTGCTGGTGCCTCCGCAGCCCGGTATCGAGGTGAGTGGAGCGAGGACGGTCAAGGTCGGCTTTTACAAGGGCGTGGTCTGGGAGCAACTGGTGCTCCCGTTGTTCGCGCGCCGCGGCCGCGTCGTCAATCTCAGCAATTCGGCATCCATTTTCATCGGCAACCAGATCATCTACATGCACGACGCGGCGGTATTCGACACGCCCGCGCATTTCTCGCGCCCGTTTCGCGTGTGGTACCGGATCATGTTCTGGATCCTGGCGCGAACCTCCGTCCGCGTGCTGACCAACTCGTATTTCTCGCGGGATCGCCTCGCGCATCACTGCGGGGTTGCCGCGGAGAAGATCAGCGTCGTGCCGCTCGGCGCGGATCATCTCGACACGCTGGAACCGGACACGAGCGTGCTCGACAAGCATGCGCTGACGCCGAACCGGTTCGTGCTCGCGGTCAGCAGCATGAATCCCACCAAGAACTTCGGCCGGCTGATCGCGGCGTTCAGGCAGATCGACGATCCGTCGGTCGATCTCGTCATCGTCGGGATGCAGAACACCACCGTGTTCGGCAAGCAGGACCCGATGGCGGCGGCCGCGGAGCCGAACATCAAGTACGTCGGCTATATCAGCGACGAACAGTTGAAGGCGCTGTATCAGAACGCGGCGTGCTTTCTTTACCCGTCGATCTACGAAGGCTTCGGCATACCGCCTCTCGAGGCGATGCGCTACGGATGCCCGGCCGTGGTCGGCAAATCGGCAGCCCTGCCGGAAGTCTGTGCGGACGCGGCGCTGTACTGCGATCCGTATTCGCAGGACGACATCGCGCGGAAATTGCGGAGCCTGCTCGATTCCGACGAACTCAGGGCCGAGCTCAAACGCAAGGGGCGCCTGCACGCGGACAAGTATCGCTGGAGCAGAAGCGCCGAGATGATGAAGGAGATATTCGAGGGGCTGTAGGGCATCCGCCGGGCTGCACGACGACTCACTGTTCCCCACCGCACTGTCCCGTGCGTCGGCCATCCATACAGTGAACGACTATCCGATATCTCGGCGGTGCGGAACCTGACGGGCCGGCCACCGCTTCATCATGACTGCACGCGAAACCTACCTCGATGTCGCCCGCGGCGCGGGAATCATTCTCGTCGTATACGGGCATGTGCTGCGCGGCGCCGTTTCCGCCGACCTCGTGCCGGCAGGCGCGGCCGACACGGCATTCGCGTGGAACGACTACGTGATCTACACGTTCCACATGCCGGTGTTCTTCTTCCTGTCCGGCCTGCACGTCTGCAGCTCGCTGCGCCGCACGCCGCACGGCTTCCTGTGGTCGAAGATCCGGACGATCGTGTATCCGTACCTGCTGTGGTCGATCGCGCAGGGCGCCGTGCAGATTGCGATGGCGTCGCACGGCACCAATCATCCGTTTACGCTGAACGACCTGCTGGCGATCGGCTGGCGACCGTTCGCCCAGTTCTGGTTCCTGTACGCGCTGATGCTCTGCATGCTGGGCATCCGGGCGTTCGCGGCGGCCGTGCCGGATGTGGCGCGCGCACCCATGCCATCGCGGGCGCGCGGCTGGCTCGCCGGATGCGCGATGCTCGGGCTGGCGCTCGGCGCGGCGACGCAGTGGGGCATCCTGTCGATCACGCTGATGAATGCACCGTTCTTCGTGGCGGGTGTGCTTGCGTCGCAGGCATTGCCCCGGTGGCTCGCGCGCCATAGCGGGCCGACCGCATGCGCCGCCACGGCAACGGCGTTCGTCGCCGCGGTCGTGTTCGCTCACGGCTTCGGTAGCGCGACGAGCATCTGGGCGCTTCCCGCCGCGTTCTCGGGCATCGCGCTGGCGCTGCAACTCGCGCACCGGTATGCGTCACAGCCCGCACGCGCGGGATGGCTGGCGGCGATCGGTTGCGCATCGATGCCGATCTACCTGACCCACATCTTTGCGATGGCGGCCGTACGGATCGTGCTGATGCGCGCCGGCGTCACCGATCTGGCAGTCCACCTCGTGCTCGGCACGCTGGCCGGTGTCGCGATCCCGGTCGCCGTCTATCTGGTCGCATTGCGGACAGGGTTCGCGCATATTGCCGGCTTTCCGTCATGGCCGGGACGCGATACGGCGGTACGAACGCGTACCGCTTGAGCTTCGGCATCATCGTCTGGCCCGGACGTTGCGCGCTTGGTCTGATGACGCACCGAAGCCGATCGGCGCCCCTGATCTAATCAACGTCGAAGCGTCGCCGCTTTCGTCGGCCTCGCGGACGGGCCATGCAGTCGGCCGCCGACATGTGCGGTTCAACGCGCGCGAAAACCTGCCAGGGAAACGATACGCCATGCATGAATTGCAACGTCTGTCGCGCGGCGTGATCGCCGCGATGTGCATCGCGGGCGGGCTGTCGTGGTCGGAACCCGCGGTATCCGCGACCGCCGCGGGCGAACCGGCCGTGCTTCATGCGGCCGTACCGGACGCATACGTGCGTCCGGATCGCGCCGCGGCCGATCAGGGCGACGCGTTGCAGCGCGCGCTCGATGCGTTGCGCCCGGGGCAGCGGCTCGTATTCGCACCGGGGCGCTATGTCGTCGGCCGCTCGCTCGTCGTACGGCAGGCGCGTGTGGTGCTGTCGGGATTCGGCGCGACGCTGATCGCCACGGCGCCGAACGATCAGACGATCGAGCTGCGCGGCGACGGTACGACGCTCGTCGGGTTCCGGCTTATGGGAACCGGCACGACGCGCCTGACGACGCCGGAGTCGACGAAGGTCGAGGTAACCGGGCGAGACGTGCAGGTGCTCGACAACGTCGTCGACGGCGGCGCGGGTGCCGGCATCTTCGTATTCGGCGGTGCGGATGTCGCGATCGTCGGCAACGAGGTGCTGTCGACGCTGGCGGACGGCATCCACATGACGCACGGCTCGCGCAACGTGCTGGTACAGGGCAACGTCGTGCGCGGCACCGGCGACGACATGATCGCCGTGGTGAGTTACCAGGCGGAGGGCGTGCTGACCCGCAACGTGATGATTACCGGCAACTCGCTGGAAGGCAACCCGTGGGGGCGTGGCATCACCGTCGTCGGCGGTGCGGACGTGACGATTTCGAACAACATCGTGCGCAACGTGCAGGTCAGCGCCGGGATTCTCGTCGCGCAGGAGGACAGCAACCGCACAGCCGGCTCGTCCGACGTCCGGATCGAGCGCAACGTGATTGCCGATATCCAGACTGCGACAGGGCGGACCGATTCGCGCCCGCTCACGCAGCAAGCGGCGATCGAGGTCAGCACGTGGTCCGGTTCGGTGTCGCGGGTGACCGTGATCGGCAATCGCGTGTCGAATGCGAGATTCGACGGCATTCGGTTGTGGGGCAACGTGTCGGACATACGGCTGGCGGACAATCGGCTGTCCGGGATCGGCGGCTTGCCGGTGCGGGTCGGACCTGAACCGGAGTGCTCGGCCGGCGCGCCCGCGGACCCTTCCGCGAACGATCGGTCGAGGAGCGTTCCGTGTGCGCGCGCCCGCCAGTCTGCGCCGGGTGCGCCCGACGCGCTCGGCGCCGATACGTCGCTGCTGCCGCGCGTGCGTGAATCCGTCAGACGGCCGCGCTGGTCGCAGCGCGGCACGGATTAGGGTGAACAGGCCCTGATCGAGCGGTGCGCGGCACGCGCGCCGACGCGATTCGCACGCACTTGTCGCACGGCGTCGCGTTCCCCAGCATTCTCCGGTCAGCCCGGTTCGCCGGCGGAGAGCGGTACGACCGGCGTCGGCTGCGCGGACGTCGTCCCCGAGCGCGGCGGAGCGGCGCCGACGATTGCCCGCCCGTACTGATCATCGAACCGCACGATATCGTCTTCGCCGAGATAGTCGCCCGATTGCACTTCGATGATTTCGAGCGGAATCCGGCCGGGATTCTCGAGTCGATGCACTTCACCGACGGCGATGTACGTCGATTCGTTCTCGCACAGCAGGAACGTCTCGGCGCCGCGCGTCACCTTCGCGGTGCCGCGCACGACGATCCAGTGCTCGGCGCGGTGATAGTGCATCTGCAGCGACAGCCGCCTGCCGGGTTCGACGACGATCCGCTTCACCTGGAAGCGCGCGCCGAAATCGATCGAATCGTAATGGCCCCACGGCCGCTGCACCTTGCGGTGCTCGCTCGCCTGCGGGCGCCGGTCGGTCTTCAGGCGGGCGACGACGTTTTTCACGCGCTGCACGTCGTGCTTGTTCGCCACGAGCACGGCATCGGCCGTCTCGATCACGACGACGTCCTTCATCCCGACGCACGCGATCAGGCGGCCTTCCGAGCGTACGAAGCTGTCCTGCGTGTCCTCGAACACGATCGGGCCGCGCGCGACGTTGCCGTGATCGTCCTTCGGCATGATTTCCCAGATCGCGTCCCACGTGCCGACGTCCGACCAGCCCGCCGCGAGCGGCACCACGATGCCTTCGATGCCGAGCTCGCGGTGTTCCGCGAGGCGCTCCATCACCGCATAGTCGATCGAATCCGACGGGCACGCGTCGAAGGCCGCCGCATCGATCCGGAAAAACGGATCGTCCGCGACGCCGGCGCGCCACGCGCTTTCGCAAGCGGCGTGGATGTCCGGCGCGAGCGCGCCGATCGCCTTCAGCCAGACCGATGCGCGCGTGACGAAGATCCCGCTGTTCCACCAGTAGTCGCCCGATTGCAGGTAGCGCTCGGCGAGCGTCGCATCGGGTTTTTCGACGAAACGCCCGATCGCGTAGCCGCCTTCGCTGCCATGGCGGCCCGCGCGCGGCTCGCCCACCTGGATGTAGCCGTAGCCCGTTTCGGCACGGCGCGGCAGCACGCCGAGCGTGACGATCGCGCCTTCCTGCGCATAGCGTGCCGCGCGGGCGATCGCGTCCTGGAATGCGCCGACATCGACGATCACGTGGTCGGCCGGCATCACGGCGAGCACGGGATCGTCCACGAGCGCGCTCGCGTCGAGCGCGGCAAGCGTCAGCGCGGGCGCGGTGTTGCGCGCGGCCGGCTCCAGCAGGATGCGGGCGGGCGCCGACCGGCCTTGCACCTGCTCGGCGCTCATGAAGCGATGCTGTTCGCCGCATACGAGCAGCAGCGTGTCGCCGAGCGACGCGTTCGCGATACCGTTCAGGCGGCGTGCCGTCGCCGACAGTGGCGATTCGTCCGAAACCAGCTCGATCAGCTGCTTCGGATACTGTTCGCGCGACAACGGCCACAGCCGCGTGCCGGAGCCGCCGGCGAGAATCACCGGCAGGATGCTCGGCAGATCGGGTTCGGGAACCTGGCGAAGGGTGGGGGTCATCGGTTCGCTCCGGTATCGACGGGCAGCCGGGTGCGAGCGCGGCCGTCGGCGCGCGCGTCGTCGTTGCGCGAGACGGAGACGGCCCGCGACAGCAGGTAACGCAGCGCGCCGGCCGCACGGTCGGCCGACCGTACCAGGCCGACGAACGGCGCACCCTGTTCGAGATACGGGCCGTAGGCCTTGCGGAATCCGAACTGTTTGTAGAACGCCTGACGTGGCGCCGGGACGTGCGTGCGCACGGCGGTGTCCGGCCATGCGGCCTGCGCGGCGGTGAGCGCGCGTCCGATCAGGCGTTCGAGCGTGTCGTCGTCCCGACAGCTTTCGCTCGTCAGCACCTTGTCGATCACGACGTCCGGATCGATGTCGTCGCCGGGCAGGATACGCGCGTAGGCCACGACTTCCGTGGCGTCGCCGTTGCGCATGCTCGCATAGACGTGCAGCGCGCCGGCGTCCTTGCCGTCGATGTCGAGATGCGTGTGCGCGTCCTCGACCACCAGCACGGCGTTGCGCGCGCGCAGGATTGCATAGAGATCGACGGCGCTCAGATGTTCGAATTCACAACAATGCCATTCCATGATGCTGTCCTCGCGTGATGCCTTCGGCACGCCGCACCCTACGGACGCGATCGATCCGTGCGGCGCGGCGATCTTCATCATCCGGATGCGCGATGTGGCGGTCTGTTCGAAAGCGCACTCACGCTCCGGATTCGCAGGCGCGGCGCGGGATACGAGGCGACGCGCGCGTCGCGGGAGCGTCGCAATGTGCGGTAGCACACACCGTCGGCGCCGGTGCTTTTTCATAATTGATTCATCGTGGCGGCCGGCAATGAAGCGCGGCCGGCCGACATCGCACGCAAACGACGCGCTGCGCGTGCGGGGCCGGGAATGGCGGCGATCGTTCGCGGCGGCGTGGTCGCATGCGGCCGAGTCGGGCCGGGCACGGGGCGCAGTCGATCGCGTGGTGCCGACCGGGGATGCGATCTCGCCGCGTCCCGTCGAAATCCCGCGCGCCCGCGCGGCGTGCACGCCTGAGCCGGTACGCTGCCGGTCGCGCGTTTGCACCGCCGTGGTGATCTTCCGGCGTGCCGGCTTCCGGTCCAGACGTGCGGGTTGGCGGGTCGCGATGGCCATCGTGCTGCACTGCACGACGCGCGTGCCGGCGTCCTGAAATCCAGGCCGCCCGGGGCGAATGCGCCGAAAAGGCCCGCGCGGCGGGATGCCGGTGATTACGGCGTGTAACGACCAGGCGGCCGGCACACCGGCGCAACGCGATGCGGTTACGCGGCGGCCGGCGCGATTATGCGGTCCGTGGAGCACGGTTCCACGTACTTTGGGGAGATTTCGGCGGAAATCGCCGGTAATCGACAGGATCAATATTGCGGAAAAGTAGTATTTGCCACTGATTGACGGCAATGGTCGTAGATAATCAAATCTCGGTGGTCAAACGCGCATGGCGCGCAACCCGGGGCAGCGTAACCGCCTGATTCAGGTTTATCTTTTGGTAACAAGGTCAACTCGAAACGGGGTGTAAATTCAGGTGCGGATGAAATGGGGCGGCCAATCCGGCGACGGTTTGGCGGCCGTCCGGTTCCGCGGCGGGCGCGACTGTCGCGTACGACGCGCCGTACATGCGGACGGGGTCTCCGTTTGCCGACGTGCCCCGCCTGACGGCGGGTCGCTTCAAAGCCGGAATGTCATGGCTCCCGAAGCCGCGCATTCCGTTCGAGTTCGATGACAACGAGGCCGGATGACATTCGGCTCGACCTCCGGGGGTGTTCGCCGTGTGCAGTTTCGATCTTCGCCAACGCTGCGCAAGCGCAGCGCGGAAAGGCGGCCATGCGCCGCCGGTCGCAGCGCACGCGAACGGTTCGCGGAGTGCGGAAAGTGACGGTTCGTTATGAATATGCCAATAACGCGCGATAAGAGCGCCGGCGTGGGGAGCGGTAACGGGCAGCGTCCGCTGATTTACTGGACGCAGTCGCCGTCCGTGATGCTGCGAAAGGAATTGTCGCGCCGCGACTGGAAAGTGACGGTGGTCGCGCATGCGAACGAACTGCGCGACACGTCGGGCGAAATTACCTGCGGCATTCTCGACCTGAGCGGCGGCCACGCCGATGCGATCGGCAGCATCGCGTCGACCTGCGCGTCGATGCGCGACGTCGTCTGGGTGGCGCTCGTGGACGTCGGCCAGACCGCGTCGCCGAACGTGCGCGCGCTGTTGCGCGACTACTGCTTCGACTATGTCACGTTGCCGGCGTCGCACCAGCGGATCGCCGATACGGTCGGCCATGCGTACGGCATGGAATGCCTGTTCGCGCGCGATCGCGAACAGCTCGAATCGGAGGAAAAGGGCATCGTCGGCACCTGCAGCGCGATGCTGCGGCTGTTCGACACGGTGCGGCGTTTCGCGCGCACCGACGCACCGGTGTTCGTGTTCGGCGAAACCGGCACCGGCAAGGAACTCACGGCCGTCGCGATCCATCGTCATTCGGAGCGGCGCAACGGCCCGTTCGTCGCGGTCAACTGCGGTGCGATTCCGCCGCATCTGCTGCAATCGGAGCTGTTCGGCTATGAGCGCGGCGCGTTTACCGGCGCGAACGCGCGCAAGATCGGCTACGTCGAAGCCGCGAACGGCGGCACGCTGCTGCTCGACGAGATCGGCGATCTGCCGCACGAGAGCCAGGCAAGCCTGCTGCGGTTTCTGCAGGAGCGTTCGATTCATCGTCTCGGCGGCAGCGATCCGGTGCCGGTCGATGTCAGGATCGTGTCGGCGACGCACGTCGATCTGCGCGATGCGATGGAGGAAGGGCGTTTTCGCGCCGACCTGTTCCACCGGCTGTGCGTGATGCGCATCGACCAGCCGCCGCTGCGCGCGCGCGGCAAGGACATCGAGCTGCTCGCGCATCACATGCTCGAGCGCTTTCGCGGCGATGCGCGCCATCGTGTGCGTGGGTTCTCGACGGATGCGATCACGGCGCTTTACAAGCACGACTGGCCGGGCAATGTCCGCGAACTGATCAACCGCGTGCGCCGTGCGGTCGTGATGACGGAGGGGCGCCTGATCACCGCGCAGGACCTCGAGCTCGAATACTGCCTCGATGCGGCGTCGCCGTCGGTCGCCGACATCCGCAAGTCGATCGAGCGCGAGGCGATCGAAACCGCGTTGCTGCGGACGCGCGGGCGCGTCGCGGCTTCCGCGCGCGAGCTCGGCGTGTCGCGCGCGACGCTGTATCGCTGGATGGAGGCGTACGGCATCGAGCGACCGCGCGGGACGGGCTCGTCCGACTGATACGGGAAGCATGACGCTCGCGGCGGCCGCGAGCGTCGCGTCATCCGGCCGGCGTGGCCCGCACGGCGCGCGCGGCGTTGACGGCCCGGATTTCCACCGCAGGCGGTGCGTTATCGTCGGCCGCCGCAGGCTTCCCGTCGATTCTCGACGGAATGAGCGCGATGCGCGCCGGCGTGCCGGGCGCGAGATGGAACCAGTCGTCGCTCGGCATGAAGCCCGGCGCGTCGATCTGCACGTGGCGAGCGACGTGTCGCGTGTCGATGTCGACGTGCCAGGTCTCGCCGGTGCGCGACACGCACGCCTCGATCCCGGGTTCGCGGCGCGCCAGCACGGCCGGATGCGTGCGGGACGGGAAATGGAACGCCTGCGACAGCGGCGTGCCGTCGTCGGCGCGCAGCGTGGCGACCACCGTATCGTGTTCGCACGGGCCGAAGCGGTACGCGTAGGTCCAATCGAAGAAGCGGCCGAGCAGTTCGGCCGAGCCGAGCCGCACCGTGTCGTGCGCGGCGATCCGCACCGCGCAGCCGGCCCGCGCGACCGGCGTGCGGCCGTCGCGCAGCGCGACCAGCTCGATCGCGGCCGACAGCGGTGCCGGGAGCTCGTTGACCACATGCACGTCGAGCCCGTTCAGCCCTTCGTCGACGAGCAGCACCTGGACCGGCTGCAGTACCTGGCGCAGCGCATACCATGCCGATTTCGGCCGGTGCGCGGCGTCGATCACGCCCCATCCGGCGCCCGGCATCACGTCCTGGAGTTGCCACACGAGCGCGCCGGCGCACCGCGAACCGGTGCGTCGCCACTCGGAAAACGTCTCGCGCATCACGTCCGCGATCACGGCGCGCGACAGCTCGACATAGCGCGCCGGATCCTCGCGCCGCAGCCGGTCGGGCGCGACGTCGTACAGCGTCTGCAGATAGTGGTCGCGGATATCGTCGAAATCCCACGACGTGCCGGGGTCGCGCGGCACGGCCGCCTTCCAGCGCGGTTCGTGCACGCCGGGCCAGCCGAGTTCGGCGAGCGTCGCATCGCATGGCACGTTCGCGAATGCGAGGCATTCGCTCGCGAAGCGCACGTCCGCGCGGCGCGCGTCGTCGAGCGGGCGCAGATACGCGCCGACGCCGTAGTAGTGCGACACGCGCTCGCGCGGCGTGAACGGCAGCACGCCGCCGTCGGGCGAATCGGGCACGTACGGGACGTCGGGGCGGTGCGCGGCCGCGTGAGCGGCCAGCCGGTCGGCCGTCAGTTCGAGAAAGCGCTGCTTCGGCCCGAGCCCCGACATCGCGGCCTGTTGCGCGATCTCGCTGCCGCCGCACAGCACCGCAAGCGACGGCGAAGCGCCGTGACGCGAGAGGAACTGGCTCGCTTCGCGGTCGACGTTGGCCGCGAACGCGGGGTCGTCGAGCGCGTAATCGAAGTTCGCGAAGCCGAAGTCCTGCCAGACCAGCAGCCCGAGCCGGTCGCACCATGCGTGGAAGGCGTCGGCCTCGTAGGCCATCGTGCCGCCTACCCGGATCATGTTGAAGCCAGCGTCGCGCGCGAGCCCGAGCAGGCGGCCGTAGGTCGCGTCGTCCGCGTGCAGCGCGAGCGGCGCGGCGCTGCTCCAGCATGCGCCGCGCGCGAATACGGGCACGCCGTTGACGCGCAGCCCGAAACCCTTGCCGTCCGCGCCGGAATCGACGTCGATCGTGCGGAAACCCGTCGAGCCGAGCGGCCGGCGCGCATCGCCGATATGCAGCGCGATCTCGTAGAGCGCCGGCTCGCCGTGCGTATGCGGCCACCAGCGACGCACGTTCGGTACCGGAACGCTTGCGCGCAGTTGGGCGGCGCCGGCACGTTCGAGCGTCGCGTGATGGTCGCCGCACGACAGCCGCGCCGCGAACGTGTCGGGCAGCGCCACGGCGAACGTGAGTTCCGCGTCGAGCCAGCCCGTGTCGCCCTCGACGCGTGCCTGCAGTGTGCAATCGGCCAGAACGGGCCCGTCGGCCGGATCGAGCACGTCGACGGGCCGCCACGGGCCGGTGGGCACATACGGCGGGAACCAGCCCGGCATGTGCCCGAACAGCGACGTGCGGATCGTGCGCAGCGCGGCCGGCTCGGCGAGCCGCGTGCGCCAGCGCGCACGGCGCGGCGCGCGCGCGTCGCGCAGGTGCGGCGCGAGGGCGCGGAAACAGACGGTCAGCCGGTGCGTGCCGTCGAGCGACACGGGCACGTCGTGCGCGACGAACATGCTGTCCGAGCTGTGGATCGGCGTGTCGTCGAGCCACGCCTGTGCAAGCGTCGCGAGGCCGTGAAAGCGCAGGATGCGCGGCCCGCGCCCGCGCAGCGCGAGCCGGTACCAGTGGTCGCGCTCGTCGAGCGACGCGGCTTCGTCGAGCCGGCCGGCCAGCGCGAGCGCCTGCGCGACCGTGCCCGGCACCGGCGCCGCGATCCAGCCGCCTGGGTCGGCCGGGAGGTCGCGCGGGTGCTGCACGGCGCCCGCGGGCGTCGCCAGCATCGACCACGCGGGCAGGGGGCGCGCGCGCGTCACCGCATGGCCGACACGGGCTCCGTGTCGCAGCGCACCGGCGTCACGTGCCGCAGCGGCGCGCCGATCTGCCGCGCGCACGCGACGAGGTCGCCATACGCGGCCTCGATCGCGTCGAGCGTCGAATCGCCGCGCTCTTCCTTGCCGCGTGCGCACGCGCGCGCGAGCCGGAATTCGAGCACCATTGCTTCCGACGCGATGCGATCGCACGCGGCGCGGATTTCGGCGAACGGCCCGGTGCAGCCGCTTGCCTGCAGCCAGCGCGCGTAGTGGCCGAACAGTTCGAAATTCGCGCCGAGCTGCCGCACCGAATTGAACGAGTACGCATGGAAGCGTTCGAGCGGCGCTTCCGCGAGAATCGGTGCGTCGGTCTGCAACTGCCGGCGAAATGCCGCGACCGGATCGACGACCGGCAGGCGCCGCAGGTGGCGCTGCAACGCGGCGAGGGAGGCATCGCAGAGCGCGCGCTCGTCGAGCGGCGCAAAGCGTCGCTTCGCGCATTCGACGTACGGCGGCAGCGCCATCGGCGAACTGCCGCCGACGAGCCCGCTGTAATCGACATCCTCGGCGACGTAATAGCCGCTGTTGTGGAAATAGCCGATCTGGTGCTTCGCGCGGTCGATCGCGTCGATGCCGATCGTCGTCTTCGTGTGCTGCGTGCGGTAACTGCTGCCGCGCGTATCGGGCAGGAACCACGCATCGACCTCGACGATCATCAGGTGTCCGCGCGCGACCTGCGTCTCGATGTGCTGGTCGAGCGGCTCGTAGATCGAATGTTCCTGCACGACGATCCCGTAGAGTCGCTCCAGCTCGTCGTGCGGAAACTTGAAGAACGTGAACTGGTCGCCCTCGAAATCGAGCGCGATCGTAAACGGCAGCGCCGCGTACGGATTGAGACCCCACCACCGGAGCACCTCGAGCCACATGTCGACGTAGCAGTTGGTCTGTTTCCAGACCATCTCCTGACTGTGCAGCGGATGCGGCCGGTAGTGGCGCGCGCGATGGCGCACGCTCTCGAACGACGCGTCTTCGCCGTCGCGGGAAACGAACCTCATCGCGTACCCCACAGCACGTCGCGCACGTCGCGCGGCCACGCGTCGATATCGAAGCCGTGGTGGCGGAACAGCGCGAGCGTGAGCCGTTCGAGGCCGAAGCCGACGCAGCCCGTGTGCGCGACGTCGCCCGTCGCGGTACGGATGTCCCACAGCAGCCCGAAATGATCCATGTGGTAGTTGAAGCTCAGGCACGCGGTCTGGCGGTCGTCGTGCTCGATCGGGATCAGCAGCTCGAACTTCAGGTTCTGCTCGCGCTGGCTGTCCGCGACGATCTTGCCGCCGCGTCCGAAGAACGGGTCGTTCGCCAGATCAATCGCATTCGGCAGGCGCAGCGCTTCGATCATCCGCGTGCCGCGTTCGATCCACGTCTCGCGGAACGAGACGATCTGCTCGGGCGTGCCGATCCGCACGTACTCGCGCATCCGGAACAACTGCATGCGGGTCGGGTCGAGCGACGGTTCGTGACGGAAGCAGTACGAGAACACGTCGACGATGCGGCCGTCCGGGTGCAGCGCGCCCGCGCGCGCGACGACGGGATACACGGGGTAGCACGCGGCCGGCGTCATCACGACGTAGGTCGGCTTCTGGTTCTCGGTCCAGTCGTCGCCGCGATCGAGGCATTGCAGCACGCGCTGGTGCTGGCGCTCGTCGCCGCAGAACGCGTGCACGCTGCCCGCCAGTTGCGGGAAGCTCTTCATGTATTCGCTGCGCTCGAACTCGGTGCGGCTCATCGCCGGCGGGAAGCGCAGCACTTCGGCCTGCTGGTCGGCGCCGATGCGCGTGACGAACGCGTCGAGCGCTTCGACGACGCGCTCGAATCGCTCGCTGCGGCCGAACAGGCCCTGGATGCCGGTCGAGACCAGCAGGCCCGCGTCGATCAGCGCGTCGCGCAGCGGGTTGACGCCCGCACGGTCGAGCGGCGCGTCGGCGGGAACGGAGGCGGCGGAAGGCACGGCGAGGCGATCGTTCACGTATGTTTCTCCAGCGTCGCGGGACGCAGCGCGAGCAACAGGCTCGCAGTGTTGGCGGCAATGCGGTCGTTGCTGATCATCAGCGGCGCCGCGTGCAGGTCGCGAATGTGGCGGCCGATGCTGAACGGCGTGCCTTGCTTGTAGCCGGCCATCCCGCAGATCATCATCGCCTGATGCGCGACTTCGAGCGCGGTCGCCGACACGTAGGTCTTCAGCGTATTGATCTCGGCGGCCCAGGCCATGCCGGCCGACCACGAGCGGGCCTGCGCGTTCGCGTGGAGGCGCAGCACGTTGTCGACGCGGGCCTGCATCGCCTGCATCAGCGCCAGCGATTCGGCGATGCGCCGCGCGGCGGGCGACGGCGCGCCGTCGGTCTGGCGCGCCTGCGCGCGGAAGAACTGGTGCGCGCGATGGAACGCGTCGCCGGCCACGCCGATCCACACCGCGGCCCACAGGATGTGCGAGACGGGCACCATCGTTTCCTCGGCGATCTTCGCGAACGGCACCGGCAGGCATTGCACGGCGGCGCCCTGCGCGTCGAGCACGAAGCCGTTGCTGCACGTGCCGCGCATGCCGAGCGTGTCCCATTCGCCGCGGCGCGTGAGCGTATAGCCGTCGCGCAGCAGCGTGACGAGCACCTGCTCGGAAGCCGGCGCATCCGCATCGCGTCGCGCGGTGGCGAGAATGCCGTCCGCGTAGTCGCCGTACGAGATCGTCGGCGCGGCCTTGTGCAGCCGGAATCCGCCGCCGTCGATTTCGAGCGCGCACTGGCTCGCGCGCAGGTTGCCGCCGACGCCGTCTTCCGACGTGGCCGACGCCAGCAGCCACTGGTGACGCACGAGCTGCTGCAGGAACAGCTTGTGCCAGCCCTGGTCGGCGGCGTGGTCGACGATGCACGCGACCTGGATCTGGTGCATCGCGAACACCATCGCCGACGACGCGCAGGCCTGGCCGAGGATCGAGCAGGCCGACGCGATGTCTTCCAGCGACGCGCCCGCGCCGCCGAGATGGGTCGGCACCATCGCGCCGAGCAGGCGGCGCGCGCGCATCGCCTCGATCGCCTCGACGGGGCAGCGCGCGTCGCGATCGACCGCATCGGCATGCTGGGCGGCGATTTGCGCGACGGCATGCGCGGCCTCGTCGAGGCGATGCGAATCGCTGTCGGGCGCGAGTTCGGGAAGCAGCGCGCTCATGCGGAGTGCTCGGTGCGTTGCAGCGTGGCGATCGTGTCCGCGAGCGCGTCGATGCTGCGGAACAGGTTGCGGTTCAGCATCTCGTCGGGAATCTCGATGTTGAACTGCTTTTCGATCGCGAGCATCAACTGGATCGTATCGAGGGAGGAGAGGCCCGCTTCGTAGAGGTCGTCCCCGTCGCCGATCGAATCGATCGCGGCTTCGAGATGGGCGACGTGCTTCAGGATGGTTCTGATTTCGTTTTTCACGTGCTGCTCCGGCGTGCGTGGTGTCGTCCGCTCGGGCGAACGCGCGATATGCGCTGACATCCCCCCGGCAGTCCGGCATCAGTAGACCACTGGCAGACACGGCGTTCTGTTCGCCACCCTACAAACAGCTGAACCGGTACGCGTGCGGCGCCGAAGCGCCGTCCCGGTCCGGCACGCCGGTCACGCGCGCGATGCTGCTGGCACGCCCGAGTCGGCCGACAGGATGCGCTTCATCTCGTCGCGCACGATCGCGCGGCAGCCGCACGACATTTTTTCTAGGCCGCCGAGGTCGGCGAGCTCGATCGAGCTGCGGTATTGCCGGATCAGGCCGAGCTTCTGGATTTCGCCGGCGGCGTCCGTGACCGTTTCGCGCCGTACGCCGAGCATTTGCGCGAGCATGCTGTGCGTCACCTGGATCTCGATACTGCGGGTGCGGTCGAACGCGAGCAGAAACCATCTGCATAACTGATGTTTGAGCACGTGATGACGGCTGCAGAACGTGATCTGCGAGACCTGCGCCATCAGCAGCCGCACGCAGACGAACACGAGATGGCGGATCACCGGCGACGCATCGAACGCGGCCGCGAAGACGCGCCGGTCGAGCCGGTAGACGAACCCGTCGCGGCACGCGAGCGCCCGGCACGGCATCTGGCCGCTGCCGCCGATCACGTCGTCGCAGACCACGCTTTCGCTGCCGATCTCCGCGACTTCCAGCGTCATGCCGCCAGACGACACGTACTGCAGCGAGATCGCGGTCGTGACCGGCAGGTAGACGGCGGCGAGCATTTCGCCCGGTTCGCAGAGCACCTGCCCGGATTTCAGGTGAACGAGTTGAAGGTGGGGCGTCAGCGTGGCGAGTTCGTCGCGGTCGATGGCCGCGAGAAAACGGTTGGCATCGAAGCTGTGGGAAAGCTCGATCATGCCGTTCGCATACGCGACGGCGTCGGGAGCCTGATGAGTCACGGCGCATCCTCGCAGAATGACGGTCGCGCGTCGTCCGCGCGAACTCCGGAACGGAAATTTCGCACGACCGTGCGGACTTTTGTTGATCAAAAACCGAATGACGATACTCGCAAAAAAGGCTAGCACGCAATTGAATTCACATAATTGCGCATCCTGCCATTTCACAAAGTTTGACGGTTGAGATTGGCCGCAAACGTTATGCCGATTTAATGATTCGTTTCCCTGAAATTAATCATCCGGAAATGGAATCGTGTGCTTGCTTGTCATTCAATGCCGACAGGGAATCAATCGAACGACGTTGCGCATCGTACCGCGAAGTGCCGGAAAGTCATTGAACATTGTTTGACAAAAAAATGGGGATCGCCTGATTTGTCAATTGAATCAATAACTTGTAAGCGATATGTGCGCTAACCGACAGAGGGCTGAATTAGTGTGCCGATTCAAATTTGAGACAGTTTGAAACGAACGTGCGCGGCGCGCCGACGTCGGGGAATGCTGCGCTGCACATCATGGAAACAATTGAAAATCCGCTGTAAGTATTTGAACGATAAGCATCGTGGCCCCACGCGACCGTGCCGGCCCGATGCATGGGGATTGACCGATCGAATGCCTGCTGTGTCCGTTGCGTGGGCGAGTGTCCGGAAATGAGACGTTTTTTTGCTTTTGGGGCCGGTTATTCGGGGGCTCTAAATCGAATGTCATTCATATATTAAGGATGGACGCGTATTGGCACGTAAATCGCTTATTCGGGCTGGCGTGTCGAAACGTGGCAGTGGACTCAATCCGGCGATGACAAGCCGATGGTCAGTCGGATTCGGGGTTGTGGGCCGCAACCGCATCAATGTCCGGACGCGCATCGCGATAACGAGTTCCGTGCACGCGGCTGCAGGCGGCGCGGACGATAAAAGGGATACAGACATGCTTCATCTTCACTCGAGCTACTCGGCGAACGCCATCCTTGCTGCCCTCCCGGAGGACAGCATCCGCACCATCGCACCGCATCTCGAACTGGTCAGGATCAAGGCCGGGATGCTCGATCGGGTTGGCGAACCGATGCGTCATCTGCACTTTCCGACGACGGCGATGATGTCGGTGCAGCACCTGATGGAGGACGGTGCGATGGTCGAGGTGGCGGTGGTCGGCCGCGAGGGGGTGGTCGGGCTGGGGACGCTGGTGGGCGGCATCGCGGCGTCGAGCCGGGTCGAGGTGCGCATCGGCGGAATGGCCTATCGCGTGCCGAGTTGCGTGATGCGCGCCGAGTTCGAGCGGTCGCCGCAGACCTACCGGCTGCTGCTGAACACCTGCCAGGCAACGATGGCGCAAATCTCGCGCAGCGCGCTGTGCAACCGCCACCACTCGGTCAGCGAGCAGCTCAGCCGCTGGCTGCTGCTCGCGCATGATCGGATCGACGGCGACGAGCTAACGGTCACGCAGCAGACGATCGCGAACATGCTCGGCGTGCGGCGCGAGGGTGTGACGGAGGCGGCCGGCAACCTGCAGGAAGCCGGGCTGATCCGGCAGCGCCGCGGCCGCATCACGGTGCTCGACCGCGACGGCCTCGAACATCATGCGTGCGAATGCTACGACCTGATTCGCGCGGACTATCGCCGGCTGCTCGGCACGCGCGGGAATGCGAGGCCGGCGACGGTCCACCCGCGCATGCTGGAGAGCCGTCGCGGATTCCCGGCACACGGTGCGTGACGATGCAGCCGATGTCCGGTGGAACGAATGCGATGCGGCGTGCCGTGATCGCGGCGGCCGACGTCGTGCTCGTGCTGGCGGGGGCGCTCGCCGCACAGGCGGCGTGGGGCCTCGGCTGGCATGCGCTGTCCGACGCGCAGCGCGGCGCGATCGCGCTGCTGTGCGTGCTGACGGTGGCGCTGCTGCCGCGCTACCTGCGCACCGTGCGCGGCGGCGTGGCGGTGCAGGGCGGCGCGCACGTGCTGACGCACACGCTGGTGGCGGTGATGTGCGCGAGCGTGCTGACGGTGGCCGGCACGGTATGGATGATGAATCGCGGCGGCACGGTCACGACGCGCTGGATCGTGCAAACGGTGCTGGCCGGCGACGCGACGCTGCTGCTCGGCCGCGCGGCGCTGCTGGCGCTCGCGCTGACGCGCGGCGACCCGCGCGCACGGCAACGCCGCGTCGCCGTCGTCGGCGCGACGGCCTACGGGCGCGTGGCGATCGAGCGGATGCAGCTTGCGCCGAACGGCCCGTTCGTGGCCGCGTGCGTATTCGACGACGATGCGGCGGCCGCCGCGAGCGGCATCGGCGGCGTGCCGGTGATCGACGACTGGAACGCGTTGCGCGACCGGATTCGCGGCGGTGACATCGACGAGGTCTGGCTCACGCTGCCGATGTCGCACGAGTGGCGGATCCAGCGCATCGTGCGCGAACTGCGCGACGAGTTCGTCGAGTTGCGGCTGTTGCCCGACGTGCGGCAGATGGCGGTCGTCGACCGCTCGGCGACCGACGTGCTCGGCATGCCGGCGATCAATCTCGCGACCACGCCGCGCTCCGCGCCGGAGCTGTGGGCGAAGTTCGCGTTCGACCGTCTGTTCGCGTTCGCCGTGCTGATTCCATTGCTGCCGCTGCTGACGATGCTCGCGATCGCGGTCAAGCTGTCTTCGCCCGGGCCCGTGCTGTTCAGGCAGCGCCGCAAGGGCGTCGACGGCCGTGAGTTCGACATCCTGAAGTTCCGGACGATGCGCGTGCATCGCGCGCAGCCGGGCGTCCTGCGGCAGGCGTCGCGCAACGATGCGCGCATCACGCGCGTCGGCGCGTTCCTGCGGCGCACCTCGCTCGACGAGCTGCCGCAGTTCTTCAACGTGCTGTTCGGGCAGATGTCGGTGGTCGGCCCGCGCCCGCATGCGATCGAACACGACGACTTCTATCGGCAACTGGTCGACTGCTACATGTACCGCTACCGTGTGCGGCCCGGCATCACCGGATGGGCCCAGGTGAACGGCTATCGCGGCGAGACGCGCAAGGTCGAGGCGATGGCGGCGCGCGTGAAGTTCGATCTGTTCTACATGCAGAACTGGAGCTTCTGGTTCGACATCAAGATCATCCTGCTGACGGTGGTGCGCGGCTTCATCGGCCGCAATGCATTCTGAGGAAAACGAATGATCGAGTCGGCGCCGCGCGAGCGATCGTACCGACGGCCTGATGCCGGTTCGCGGGCACGGGAAGACGCGCGCGGCCGCGCGGAAATTGCTGCGCCGCGGTTGCGCGGACGGGCCGCGCGGCGCGAGCCGCAGGGCGGGATTGCGCGTCCGTCCCCAGTTTCCTCACCGCTGACGCTGCGTGACCGGCACGCTGATTCCGGTCAACACACGCATGTTCAATGGGTTTATCCTGCGTCGAATGCGTCCGGCGTTCTGCACGTCCGGCCGCGCATCCGGATGCGGCGACGCAGGTCATGCCTGCGCGCCGCGTACCGGCGCGATACCGCGCGCCTCACTTTTTCGCGCGGAACCCGGAACAGGAGAGACGGCCATGTCGCTCGACCAACAACAACGGCAGACGCTGAAACAGCGGCTGAACGAGAGCGAGCAGGCGCTGCGTGCGGAGATCCGCGCGAGCGAGGACCAGCGCGCGCTGGAATCCTATGCGGACCTTGCCGGCGCGGCGCCGGACGAGGGCGACGAGGCGAACGCCGATCTGTTCGTCGACGTCGATCACGCGTTGATCGGCATGAAGCTGACCGAGCTGCGCGCGATCGGCCGCGCGCAGCGGCGGATGCGCGACGGCAGTTACGGCGAATGCATCGACTGCGACGGCTCGGTCGGCTACGAGCGCCTGCTGGCGCGCCCGACCGCCGAACGCTGCACGCATTGCCAGTCGCTCTACGAGCGCCGCTACGCAACGACGCCGCGCGCGTCGCTCTGACGTCGCGGTTTCCACCGCGCTGCACGCGCCGGGCGGCCGGCGCAGGATGACCAACTGGCGCCCGGTGCCGTCGACACGCGGCGCCGGGCGGGCAGACGCCGTCGCGCCGGCGCGCGGCGCCATCCACGTGGAAGGGGGCACGCCGATCATGCCGATCCACAATGCGGAGTGCGCGGCCGTGTTCGCCGAAATCGGCGACATGCTCGAGATCCAGGGCGCCAACCCGTTTCGCGTGCGGGCATACCGCAACGCCGCCCGCACGATCGCCGACTACGGCCGCGATATCCCGACGATGATCGCGAACGGCGACGATCTCGGGAAGATTCCGTCGATCGGGGCCGATCTCGCGTCGAAGCTGCGCGAGATCGCCGCGACCGGCACCTGCGAACTGCAGCAAACCTTGCGTCATGCGTTGCCGGGCGCGATCGTCGCGCTGCTCGACGTGCCCGGGCTCGGCGCGAAACGCGTGAAGGCGCTGCACGACGCGCTGCACGTCGATTCGCTCGAGCAGTTGCGCGCCGAAGCGAAGAGCGGGCACGTGCGCGAACTGCCGGGCTTCGGTGCGAAAACCGAAGCCCATCTGATCGAGGCGATCGACGATCGCCTGCAGCGTGAGCCGCAACGCTTCCTGCTGCCCGACGCCGCGCATGCGCTGACGCCGTTGCTCGAACGCCTGCGTGCGGTGGCCGGTGTCGGCAAGGCCGTGCCGGCCGGCAGCTTCCGCCGCCGCCGCGAGACGGTCGGCGATCTCGACATCCTCGTCACCGCACGCGATGCTGCCGCGGTCGCCGACGCGTTCGTCGGCTACGGCGACGTGGCGCGCGTGCTCGCACACGGCAAGACCCGGTCGAGCGCGATGCTCGCCAACGGGTTGCAGGTCGACCTGCGCGTCGTCGATGCCGATGCGTTCGGCGCGGCGCTCGTCTACTTCACCGGATCGAAGGCGCACAACATCGCGCTGCGCAGGATCGCGCAGGCCGGCGGCCTGAAGATCAACGAATACGGCGTGTTTCGCGGCGACGAGCGGATTGCCGGCGCGACGGAGGCATCGGTCTACGCGGCCATCGGGCTGCACGAGGTGCCGCCCGAGTTGCGCGAGGATCGCGGCGAGGTCGATGCGTCCCGTGCCGGCACGCTGCCGGCGCTGGTGGAGCGCAAGCATCTGCATGGCGACCTGCACGCGCATACCGACGTGTCGGCCGGCCGCGACGGCCTGCGCGCGATGGCCGCGGCCGCGCGTGCGCGCGGGCTCGCGTATCTGGCCGTCACCGATCGCGTCCCGCCTGGCGACGGCGCTCGCGGCGGCTTCGAGTGGCTCGCGCGGCAGCTCGACGACATCGATCGCGTCAACGCGACGTTCGACGATTTCGTGTTGCTCAAGGGCGTGGAAGCGGGCATTCGCGAGGATGGCAGCCTGGACGTGCCCGACGCGATGCTCGGCCGGCTCGATCTCGTGGTGGGCGCGGTACGCGACGGTTTCGACCTGCCGCGCGGCGTGCAGACCGATCGCATGCTGCGCGCGATGGACCATCCGTATTTCACGATTCTCGCGCATCCGACCGGTCGCATGCTCGGCGAGCGCGACGCCTGCGAACTCGATGTGCCGCGCGTGCTCGCGCAGGCTGCCGCGCGCGGCTGTTTCGTCGAACTCGATGCTCAGCCGCGGCGCCTGGACTTGCCGGACGTCTGGTGTCGCGAGGCCGCGAAGGCCGGCGTGCCGGTCGCGATCGGTTCGGATGCATGCAGCGCGGACGAACTCGACAATCTCGCGTTCGGCGTCGACCAGGCGCGGCGCGGCTGGCTGACGCGGCACGACGTGCTGAACACGCGCACGCTCGCGCAACTGCGGCCGCTGCTGGCGCGCACGATGGGCGGCGGCAAGCGGAGCCGGTCGAAGGGCGCGTGAACGTAACGCGGCCGGCCGCGTTGCGTTCGGTTCATGCCGGCACGGTCATGCCAGCACGCCGGTGGCCGGGACGTACGGCAGCCCGAGCGCCTGCGCGACGGCTTCGTACGTGATGTGGCCGTCGCACACGTTCAGGCCCGCGCGCAGGTGCGGATCGTCGAGCATCGCCTGTTTCCAGCCCTTGTCGGCGAGCGCGAGCGCATGGCCGAGCGTCGCATTGTTCAGCGCAAAGGTGGACGTGCGCGCGACCGCGCCGGGCATGTTCGCGACGCAGTAGTGGACCACGCCGTCGACGACGAAGGTCGGCGCCGCGTGCGTGGTCGCATGCGAGGTCTCGAAGCATCCGCCCTGGTCGATCGCGACGTCGACGACGACCGCCCCCTTGCGCATCGTCGCGATCATGTCGCGCGTGACGAGCCGCGGCGCCGACGCGCCCGGCACGAGCACGGCGCCGATCACGACGTCGGCATCGCGCACGGCTTCGTCGACCGTATGCGCATTCGAGCAGACGGTCGCGATCCGGTTGGCGAACACGAGATCGAGCTGGCGCAACCGGTTCACGTTGTTGTCGAGCACGGTGACGCGCGCGCCGAGGCCCACCGCCATCTGCAGCGCGCCGGTGCCCACGACGCCCGCGCCGAGCACGACGACGTGCGCGGCCGGCACGCCCGGTACGCCGGCCATCAGCAGGCCACGGCCGCCGCGCGGGCTTTCGAGGTGGGTCGCCGCGACCTGGATCGACATGCGGCCGGCGACTTCGCTCATCGGCGCGAGCAGCGGCAGGCCGCCGCCGGGGCCCGTCACGGTTTCGTACGCGATGCACACCGCACCGGATTTCACGAGCGCGGCGGCCTGATCGGGATCGGGCGCGAGATGCAGGTACGTGTAGAGAATCTGGCCGCGCCGCAGCATCGCGCACTCGGCGGGCTGCGGCTCCTTCACCTTGATGATCATGTCGGCCCGCGCGAAGATTTCGTCGGCGCCGTCGCTGAGCGATGCGCCGGCGGCCGCGTAGTCGTCGTCGAGCAGGCCGATCGCCGTGCCCGCGCCGCGCTGCACGAGCACGCGATGGCCGTGCCGCGTGAGTTCGCGCGCGCCGGCCGGCGTGAGGCCGACACGGTATTCGTGGTTCTTGATCTCTTTCGGCACACCGACCAGCATGAGTCGCCTCCATGGCCTTCGTTATCGTCGTCGTGCGGGCAGGCGGTTGCGCGGCGGCGTGCCGACCGCAGTACTGGAATAACAGGGTAGTAGCGCGCGGACGGAAGTCAAGCGTGCGGCCTGCGCGCGATGCATGCGCACTGCAGCGCAGCATGCGCGGCCACCGGTTGCGACCGGACGTCGCAATGCGCGCGTGATCGGGTTTCGGTATCGTCATGCGTGTCGCGGGCCGAACGTTTTCGGCAAGACGACGAGACAACGACACGAGGACATCGATCGACATGACCGGTGCGTATTTCAGCGTGCCGACGCTTTGCGCCCTCGCGCTGGTGCACGTCTACTGGGCGTGCGGCGGGCGGCTGGGCAAGCGTGCGGCCATTCCGGAGCAGGACGGCGTACCGCTGCTGCGGCCGACCGCCGTCGGCACGCTTGCCGTCGCGGCGGCCCTGCTGGGCGGCGCGTGCGTGGTCGCAGTGCGTGCCGGCTGGCTCGGGCGCAACGCGCATCCATGCACGATCGCATTCGCGGCCGTTGCGCTCGCATTGATCTTCGCGGTGCGGGCCGTCGGCGATTTCCGCTACGTCGGCTTCTTCAAGCGGATCCGCGGGTCGCGTTTCGCGCGGATGGACACGCTGTATTACTCGCCGTTGTGCGCGGCGCTGGCGTTGTCGATCGCGTCGATGTTCTGGCCGTGGTGAATGGCGACTGGCGCACGGCTCACTCGGCGCGCGTATCGATCAACTCGAGATATTCGGCCGGCACGGCATCGGTCAGTCAGACACTGTTTTCGGCGACGAAGAACGCATGGCCCTGCCGGTGCATGCGCTGCGCATCGACTTCGAGGATCACGGGCACGCCGTAGCGCGCGCCGACGGCCAGCGCCGTCCGCCGTCTTCCCATCCTTGCACATTCCGGCTTCTCAATTTCCCATTGTTGCTGATTTCGATGCACTGAATTGCATCGATCCCTCTACCAATGGAACCGGTTCCATATATAATTCGCCGCACTCGTCGCCGGACCCGAAAGAGGGTCGTGCACGTTGCGCTTGCGGTGGGCAGACGTGACGTCTAAGTTGAACAAGGGTCATGGGCGATGACGGAGAGATGCAGGCTGATGCCGGTATTTGTCCGACGATAGGGCCCGCGAAGAGGTCGATCCGCACAGCGCCACCGGTACCGGGGCGGGGTGCGGCTGCAATGACGGCGCCACCGCGGCTCGCGGCCGGGCGCCTGCAATCGAGGTTGTGCGCAACACACGAAAGAACAGGGCGACCGGCCGCGTGCGGCACGGCTGCCTGCCGGGCACGCGGCATGCGGAATGCGCGCGTCCGAACCCCGATCCCCAACGATCAACATCCGACCATGTCCACGCCACCTGACAAACCCAATTCGCGTCGCCGTTTCCTGCGCACGTCGGTCGCGCTCGTGCCGATCGCGTCGGTCGCCGGCTGCGACCTGCGCTCGTCGTCGCCGTCCGCGACGACGGCCGGCAATGCATCCGCCGCGTCGGCCGGCGCCGAGCGCGCGCCGTACAAGCCGACCTTTTTCGATGCGAAGGAATGGGCGTTCGTCCAGGCCGCCGTCGACCGGCTGATTCCGGCCGATGCCGAAGGCCCCGGCGCGCTCGAAGCCGGCGTGCCCGAATTCATCGATCGCCAGATGGAGACACCGTATGCGCACGGCGCGACGTGGTACATGCAGGGGCCGTTCCAGCAGGGCGTGCCCGAGCTCGGCTACCAGTTGAAGCTCGTGCCGCGCGACATCTACCGGCTCGGCATCGCGGCCGTCAACCGCTATTGCGAAAAGGCGCACGGCAAGGCGTTCGCGGATCTCGACGCGCCGACGCGCGACACGGTGCTCGGCGCGCTGGAGAAGGGCGGCGCGCAGATCGACGACGTGCCGCCCGGCGTGTTTCTCGGCCAGTTGCTGCAGAACACGCGAGAGGGCTACTTCTGCGATCCGGTGCATGGCGGCAATCGCGACATGGCCGCGTGGAAGATGATCGGTTTCCCGGGCGCGCGCGCGGACTTCATGGATTTCGTCAACCAGAGCGGCAAGCCCTATCCGTACGGCCCCGTCTCGATCAACGGGGAGCGCAGCTGATGGCCGCAGACAAGAAGCCGCATGTCGACGCGGTGATCGTCGGGTTCGGCTGGACCGGCGCGATTCTCGCGAAGGAACTGACCGAAGCCGGTTTGAACGTCGTCGCGCTCGAGCGCGGCGAATATCGCGACACCTACCCGGACGGCGCGTACCCGAACACGATCGACGAGCTGACCTACAACATCCGCAAGAAGCTGTTTCTCGACCTGTCGAAGACGACCGTGTCGATTCGCCACGGGCTGCAGGACACCGCGCTGCCGTACCGGCAGCTCGCCGCGTTCCTGCCGGGCGAAGGCGTGGGCGGCGCGGGGCTGCACTGGTCGGGCGTGCACTTCCGGATCACGCCGGAAGAGCTGCGCCTGCGCAGCCACTACGAAGAGCGCTACGGCAAGAAGTTCATCCCCGAAGGGATGACGATCCAGGACACGGGCGTGACCTACGAGGAGCTCGAGCCGCATTTCGATTTCGCCGAGAAGGTGTTCGGCACGTCGGGGCAGGCGTACAAGGTCGGCGGCAAGGTGGTCGGCGACGGCAACGTGTTCGAGGCCAACCGCAGCGACCACTTCCCGCTGCCCGCGCAGCTCAATACGTATTCGGCGCAGCGCTTCTTCGATGCGGCCCGCTCGCTCGGCCTGCATCCGTACCGGCTGCCGTCCGCGAACACGTCGGGCCCGTACACGAACCCGTACGGCGTGCAGATGGGCCCGTGCAACTTCTGTGGATATTGCAGCGGCTACGCGTGCTACATGTATTCGAAGGCGTCGCCGAACCTGAACATCCTGCCGGCGCTGAAGCAGGCGCCGAACTTCGAGCTGCGCTCGAAGTGCCACGTGCTGCGCGTCGATCTCGACGACACGAAGAAGCGCGCGACCGGCGTGACCTACGTCGATCCGGCCGGGCGTGAAGTGCACCAGCCGGCCGATCTCGTGATCGTGGCCGCGTTCCAGTATCACAACGTGCACCTGCTGCTGCTGTCGGGCATCGGCAAGCCGTACGATCCGATCTCGGGCGAAGGTGTGGTCGGCCGCAATTTCGCGTACCAGAACCTGTCGACGATCAAGGCGTTCTTCGACAAGGACACCTACACGAATCCGTTCATCGGCGCGGGCGGCAACGGCGTCGCGGTGGACGATTTCAACGCGGACAACTTCGACCACGGCCCGCTCGGCTTCGTCGGCGGCTCGCCGCTGTGGGTGAACCAGGCCGGCGTGAAGCCGATCAGCGGCATCGCGACGCCGCCCGGCACGCCGCAATGGGGCTCGGCATGGAAGAAGGCCGTTAAGGACAACTACGCGCACACGATCTCGATGGACGCGCATGGCACCAACATGTCGTACCGCGACGTGTATCTCGACCTCGATCCGACCTATCGCGATTCGTACGGCCAGCCGCTGTTGCGGATGACGTTCGACTGGAAGGACAACGACATCAGGATGGCGCAGTACGTGACCGGGCAGATGAAGAAGATCGCGGAGGCGATGGGGCCGAAGGCGATCGGCGTGTCGACGCGCGAGTTCGGCAAGCACTTCGACTCGCGCCAGTACCAGACCACCCATCTCGTCGGCGGCGCGATCATGGGCACCGACCCGAAGACGAGCGTGCTGAACCGCTACCTGCAGTGCTGGGACGTGCACAACGTGTTCGTGATGGGCGCGTCCGCGCTGCCGCAGGGCATCGGCTACAACCCGACCGGGATCATCGCGGCGCTGGCCTACTGGTCGGCACGTGCGATCCGCGAGCAGTACCTGAAAAATCCCGCCCCGCTGGTGACCGCATGAAGAGGACGATGAACCACAACGTCGCGCGCCGGATGTCGCGCGCGCTGGCGGCCGGTGCAGCCTGGGCCGCGTTCGGCTTCGCGGGCTCGGCGGCGCTTGCGCAACCGGCGGCCCCCGCAGCAGCCTCCGGCCCGGCGGTCGCACCGGCCGCCCAATCCGCCGACGCGGCCCTGATCAAGCGCGGCGAATACCTCGCCCGCGCCGGCGACTGCATCGCATGCCACACCGCGAGCGGCGGCAAGCCGTTCGCGGGCGGCCTGAAGTTCGACACGCCGATCGGCGCGATCTACTCGACGAACATCACGCCGGATCCGAAGACGGGCCTCGGCGGCTGGACTTACGAGGACTTCACCCGCGCGGTGCGCGAAGGCGTGCGCAAGAACGGCGACACGATGTATCCGGCGATGCCGTTCCCGTCGTATTCGCGGCTGACCGACGACGACATGAAGGCGCTGTACGCATACTTCATGCACGGCGTCGCGCCGGTCGAGCACGAGAACCGCGCGGTCGACATCGTGTGGCCGCTGTCGATGCGCTGGCCGCTCGGCATCTGGCGCAAGATGTTCGCGCCGTCGCCGAAGCCGTTCGACGCGGCGTCGTACAGCGACCCGGCGGTCGCACGCGGCGCGTATCTCGTGCAGGGCCTCGGCCACTGCGGCGCGTGCCACACGCCGCGCGCGCCGACGATGCAGGAGCGCGGGCTGACCGACGCGGACGGCCTCGACTTCCTGGCCGGCGGCGCGGCGATCGACGGCTGGGTGCCGACGAGCCTGCGCGGCGAGCCGCGCACGGGCCTCGGCACGTGGAGCGAAACCGAGATCGTACAGTTCCTGAAGACGGGCCGTACGCTGCGCACGGCCGCGTTCGGCGGGATGACGGACGTGGTCGGCCACAGCATGCAGCACATGACCGACGACGATCTGAACGCGATCGCGCGCTACCTGAAGACGCTGCCGCCGCGCGTGCAGGGCGAGCAGCCGCACGTGTACGACGCGGCCGCGGCGAAGGCGCTGCAGATGGGCGACGCGAGCAAGCCGGGCGCGGCCGTCTATCGCGACAACTGCATGGCCTGCCACCGCAGCGACGGCCACGGCTACACGCGCGTGTTCCCGGCGCTCGCCGGCAACCCGGTGGTGCAGGGCGACGATCCGACGTCGCTGATTCACGTCGTGCTGGAAGGCAGCGCGCTGCAGGGCACGCGCACCGCGCCGTCGACCTTCACGATGCCGCCGTTCGGCTGGCGCCTGTCGGATCAGGAAGTCGCGGACGTGTCGAACTTCGTGCGCACGAGCTGGGGCAACACGGGTGCGCCGGTGACGGCCGCGCAGGTCGCGAAGGTGCGCAAGAGCGTGCCGTCGACGCGGCCCGAGCCGCCGCCGGGCGCGCGGTTCCCGCAAGCGTCCCGCTGACGGCGCGGCGGCGGGGCGCCGGCCCCGCCCGTCACCCGGTCCGCGTCGATGCGTGACCGGGCCCGTGACGCCTCGGTCTTCGCCGGGGTCGCGCCCCGCCAACCCGCGCCGCCGCGTGAAATTTTCGCGGCCGCGCGCCATTCTTCCGCCTCATCCCGTATCCTTTCACTCTTGAACCTTACTAAATCGTTACAAGAGCTTGGGAGGGGGGATGCCTCATGACGTCAGCCTGATTGCGTTGCTCGCGGCCGGTTTCGGTCTCGCGATGATTTTCGGTTACCTCGCGTCGCTGCTGAAAATGCCGCCGCTCGTCGGCTATCTGCTCGCCGGGATCGTGATCGGCCCCGGCACGCCCGGCTTCGTCGGCGACCTGTCGCTCGCGCAGCAACTCGCCGAAGTCGGCGTGATGCTGTTGATGTTCGGCGTCGGCCTGCATTTCTCGCTCGGCGATCTGCTCGCGGTGCGCAAGATCGCGCTGCCGGGCGCCATCGTGCAGATCACCGTCGCGACGCTGCTCGGCGGCGGGCTGGCGCTCACCTGGGGCTGGAGCCTCGGTGCGGCGCTCGTGTTCGGGCTGGCGCTGTCGGTCGCGAGCACTGTCGTGCTGCTGCGCGCGCTCGAGGGGCGCGGGCTCGTCGAGACGGTCAACGGGCGCATCGCGGTCGGCTGGCTGGTCGTCGAGGATCTCGTGATGGTGCTCGTGCTGGTGCTGCTGCCGCCGGTGGCGGGGCTGCTCGGCGGCACGCCGCCCGGCGACGCGCAGGCGGCCGGCGGCAGCGTGTGGGGCACGCTCGGCGTCACGATGCTGAAGGTCGCCGCGTTCATCGCGCTGATGCTGGTGGTCGGCAAGCGCGTGTTCCCGCGCATTCTGTGGCTCGTCGCGCGCACGGGCTCGCGCGAGCTGTTCACGCTGTGCATGATCGCGGCCGCGGTCGGCATCGCGTTCGGCGCCGCGAAGCTGTTCGACGTGTCGTTCGCGCTCGGCGCCTTCTTCGCCGGGATGATGATGCGCGAATCGGAATTCAGCCGGCGCGCGGCCGACGAAACGCTGCCGCTGCGCGATGCGTTCTCGGTGCTGTTCTTCATCTCGGTCGGCATGCTGTTCGACCCGAAGGTGCTGCTCGACGAGCCGCTGCACGTGATCGAGGTCGCGGGCATCGTGCTGATCGGCAAGACGCTCGCGGCCGTCGCGCTCGTGATCGCGTTCCGCTATCCGCTGAATACCGCGCTGACGGTGGGGGCCGGCCTCGCGCAGATCGGCGAATTCTCGTTCATCCTCGCGGGGCTCGGCCGCGCGCTCGGGCTGCTATCGGCCGAGGGGCAGAGCCTGATTCTCGCGGTCGCGCTGATCTCGATCGCGATGAATACGCTGCTGTTCGCGATGATCGATCCGGCGCTCGCATGGATCCGCAAGCATTCGGCGTTCGCGCGCAAGCTCGAGGCGCGCGACGATCCGCTCGCCGCGCTGCCGATGTCGACGCCGCAGACGCACCTGACCGGGCAGGTCGTGATCGTCGGCTATGGCAAGGTCGGCACGCGGATCGCGCATGCGCTGGACGAGCGCTCGATTGCGTATGTCGTCGTCGAGCAGAATCGCGAGCTCGTCGAGAAGCTGCGCGCGGACGGCATCGCGGCCGTGTCGGGCGACGCGATCGAGCCGATCGTGCTCGTGCAGGCGCATATCGCCCGCGCCGGGATGCTGGTCGTCACGCTGCCCGACGTATTCGACGTGCGGCAGATCGTCGAGATCTCGCGCACGCTCAACCCGACGCTCGAGGTCGTGCTCTGCACGAACAGCGGCGACGAGGCCGCGCTGCTGTCGAACGAGGGTATCGGCACCGTGTTCATGGGCGAGACCGAACTCGCGCGCGGGATGACCGAGCACGTGCTCGGCCGGATGGCGAAGCCGGTCGCGGCCGCGCATTGACGGCGCGCGGCGGCGCGCCTGGCTTCGTCAGCCTGCGGCGGCCACTTTCGCGGGCGCGGGGCGGGTGGACTGCGCGGCCGTCGTTGCCGGCGCCGCCGGTTTCGGCGCCGCGACCGTCTTCTGCGGCGCGCCGGCCTTCGCCGGCGCATTCTCTTCCGGTTCGACCGGTGCATCGGGCGGCACGCCGAGCAACTGCAGCGCGCCGCTCGTGACCGACGCGAACACCGGGCCGGCCACCGTGCCGCCGTAGTAGCCCTTGCCGCGCGGCTCGTCGATCATCACCGCGACGATCAGGCGCGGGTTGCTCATCGGCGCCATCCCCGCGAACAGCGCGCGGTACTTGCCCTTCGCGTAGCTCGCGCCGACCTGCTTGCGCGCGGTACCCGTCTTGCCGCCGATCCGGTAGCCGTCGACGCGCGCGCGGCGCCCCGTGCCGCCTTCACCCACCGCCATCTCGAGCATCGAGCGGATCGCGGCGGCCGTTTGCGGCGACGTCACGCGGTGGCCGCGGTGCGCGTCGATCGTCTGCTGGTCGGTGCCGTTCTTCAGCAGCGACACCGGATGCAGCGTGCCGTCGCCCGCATAGGCGGTGTAGGTCTGCGCGATCTGCAGCAGCGACATCGAAAGCCCGTAGCCGTACGCCATCGTCGCCTGCTCGATCGGCCGCCAGCGCTTGTAGCCGCGCAGCCGGCCCGACGCGACGCCGGGGAACGTCAGTTCCGGCGCGCGGCCGATCCCGTATTCCTGGTATTTGTTCCAGATCGTTTCGGCGGGCAGGTTCAGCGCGAGTTTCGCGAGCGCGACGTTGCTCGACTTCTGCAGCGCCTGCGACACCGTCAGCGGCCCGTGGTTCGACGTGTCGTGGATCACGGCCGGGCCGATCTTGTAGGTGCCCGGCGACGTGTTGATGATCGTGTTCGGCGTGACCTTGCGCTCGTCGATCGACAGCGCGACGACGAGCGGCTTGATCGTCGAGCCCGGTTCGAACGTGTCCACCACCGCGCGGTTGCGCAATTGCTGGCCGGTGAGGCGGGCGCGATCGTTCGGGTCGAAGGTCGGATAGTTCGCGAGCGCGAGAATCTCGCCGTTCTGCGCGTCGAGTACGACGACGCTGCCGGCCACCGCGTTGTTTTCGATCACGGCCGCCTTGAGCTGGCTGAAGGCGAGCTGCTGGATGCGGCGGTCGATCGTCAGTTCGATCGTCGCGCCGTGCTGCGCGGGCACGAGCGGGCGCGTGTCCGACACGATGCGGCCGAGCCGGTCGCGAATCACCTCGCGCTGGCCGGACGTGCCTTGCAGGCGCGCGTTCGCCGCCAGCTCGACGCCTTCCTGGCCCTTGTCCTCGACGTTCGTGAAGCCGACCACGTGCGCGGCCGATTCGCCTTCCGGGTAGAAACGCTTCGAATCGGCGATCTGCGTGATGCCGTCGATCGCGAGCTTGTCGAGCCGGCTCGCGGTATCCGCATCGACCTGCCGCTTGAGCAGCACGAACGTCTTGTCGTTGCCGAGACGCCGCTTCACCTCGACGAGCGGCATGTCGAGCAGCTTCGCGATCTGCGGATAATCGGTGTCGGCGACCTGTTTCGGGTTCGCCCAGATTTCATAGGTCGACAGGCTGACCGCGAGCATCGCGCCGTTGCGGTCGACGATGCGCCCGCGCATCGCGTCGAGCTCGATCGTGCGCTGGTAACGCTTCTGGCCCTGGCCGACGTAGAAATCCTGGTTCGCGACCTGCACCCAGAAAGCGCGGGCGATCAACGCGGCGAACGCGAGGAACACGACGACCACGATCAGCCGGGAGCGCCACATCGGAAGCCGCGACGCGAGCATCGGATTCTTGGTCGCCGCGGCGTACGGATCGGCGGGGTGGGTCTTTTTTTTCACGCTCATGCAAAGGCCGGGTCGGGCCGCCGGACGGCGGCGGGTCAGTCTGAATAATGCGATTGTAATAAATGAGTAAACAACGTGTGGGGAAAGTATGTTCCGGCCCCGCAAAAAGGCGAATGGTAGGTGATCCCGAGAATGGAGCGAAAAGGGGGCAGGGCGGCGCCGTAACGGAATGCGGCGGCGGCTGCGGCGGGGAAACACGGACGATTCGCCGTGCGCCGAGGCGGGGCACGGGGTGACCGGCATCGATCGATCGCGATTGCCCCGCACGCGATCAATTGCCCGTGTTCCGGTTATTTCTTTAATCTCGAAAATGAAAAGCGCCTCGAGCCGAGGCGCCATTCATGCTGAATATCGAAATGAATATCGTGGATGTCGGAATAAACCCGAAAACCGCAGACGATTCAGGTCAATAATACCTATCGGGCCACGGAAATAAATTCGCGGTATTCCGGCTGGGTCGTGCAGGTATCGACCGCCTGCAGCCGCCAAGCGCCTGCGGGATGCTCGCCGGCGAGCACGGCGGGGCCCTGTTCGCGCCGCATCGCGTCGAACGACAGCCCCTTCAATTGACAGACGGCATTGCCGCTGTCGGCCGCGCAGAGCGCCATCGAGCCCTGCACGTCGCGGACCTTGCCCCAGGTCGGAAGGTCGATGCCCTGATGTGCCTCGCGCGACCACAGTCCCTCGTCGGTATCGACCCACAAGACCGCGAAGGAATGCCGGGTTGCCGATTCGCTGCCATTAATCCGAATGGTGAGGCGCATTGGATCCGCTCCTGAAAAGTTGAAACGTTCGACCGATTTGACTTGAACAGTCTAGATAGACTGGTGTGAAACGCAAGTGATAAACCGCAATAAATCCGTATTGCGTCCATTTCGGTTTCAGATGAAAGGACGTCTGACGATGCATGGTCATTCCCGATGCGTCAGCACACACGGGCGATAGCGGCGATCGCGGCGCCCGGCCGGACACGCGCGGCGGTCAAGAGATGGGATGACGGGGCGGCCGCCCGCGTCGATCTGTCGCGCGCCGGCCGCGTTCGAATCGGGGCCGCCCGGCGCCGTCGGGCACCGCCCGAACACAGCCGCACCGAACGTTTCAGCGTTCCGACGCGGCGGCCGGCACGACACACTCCGACAATCGCGTACAAATCTGCACACTTTCACGAAACTTTCGGGACAGACTTGCACGCGTTCGAGCCCCACACTGGGCACTTCCCGATCCCATGCGCGGACGCCCGTCCGCGCCGGCTGCCGCCGCCTCGTGCCAGCGCGCGATCGACGCGATCGCAGGGCGTCCGCCCGATCGGGAGCCGCCGGGGCGCGCGTCAGCCCCGGCCCGGCCGCTGAGCCGTGCGCCGGCCCGCAACCGCGGGCGCCGCGCCGCCCGGCCGATTCTTCGAAGGAGACTATCGTGCTGATCTGGAAAACCGCGTTGTCGCTCAACTGGCGCACGAGCCTCGTGTCGCCGGCCAGCGCGCCGGTCGCGGCGGCGAACGTCGGCCGGCTCGTGCTGACCGGCGCCACGGGCTTCATCGGCAGTACCGTGCTGACGGCGCTCGTCAATGCAGGGCTGCTCGAACGCGTGGTGTGCGTCGTGCGCGCGCAGGACCGCGGCCATGCGGTCGCGCGGCTGCGTGAAGCCGCGCTGCGCGCGGGGCTCGCGCCGTACTGGGCATCGCGCCTGACCGAAGCGAACGTGATCGTCGGCGCGCTCGGCGACGTGTGGCACGGCGCCGACGCGCCGCGCCTGGCCGGCGCGACGCACGTGATTCACTGCGCGGGCCACGCATCGCCGGCCGACGGCGCGCACCTGCAGGCCGACATCGCCGATGCGGTGCGCTTCGCCGAACGCTTTGCGCGCGCGCCGCGCCTGCAGCGCTTCGTGTACGTCGGCACGGCCTACGCGCACGCGGGCCGCGGCGGGATCGTGCAGGAGGAAGCGGAACGCGCCGCGGGCAACGATGCCGCGCCGGGCGCTGAAGGCCTGCCGGGTGCGGTGCTCGCGGCCGACTACCTGCACGCGAAGGCGCAAACGGAGCAGCGCCTGCGCGCGCTCGGGCTGCCGCTCGTCGTCGTGCGGCCGTCGCACGTGGTCGGCCACACGGTGCTCGGCACGCGGCCCGCGCCGAATTCGTTCTGGATGTTCCGGCTCGCGCATGCGGCGCGCCGCTTCACCGCGCGGCCGATGACGCGCATCGACATCGTGTCGGTGGACGACGTGGCGCGCGCGACGATGCTGCTGGCCGTCAAGCCGACGCTCGCGCATGACGTCTATCACGTGTCGGCCGGCGACGAGGCGCCGCAGGTCGCGCAGATCGTGCGCGCGATGGACGAGGCGGCGGGAATGACCGGGGCGCCGCGCTACGCGGCATGCGCGCCGGCCGAACTGCCGCTCGTCGTGCGCGACGTGCTCGGGCGCCGCGATCCGGCCCTGGAGCGCGTGATCGGCCGGGCGCTGCAGCGCTGCGGGGAATTCGCGACGGTCGATCGCGTATTCGACAATCGCCGCGTGCGCGATGAAATCGATTTCGAACCGTTGCCGTTCATCGATTACGTCGAGGAGTGCATGCGCACGTCGCGCGGCGTGGCCGTGACCGAACTGATGCGCGGCGCGTTCCACTGATCGTCCGCGCCGCACCGGCGCCCGTTCCCGCAGGCCGCGGAAGCGGGCGCCGCCGTCACGCGTCGCTGCCGAGCTCGATGAGCCGGTCGAGCGCGCGGTAGATGTCCTCGAGGCCGTCCTCGCCGAACCGCGACTCGAGTTGCCGGTATTGCTCGTCGATGCGCGGACCGATTTCCGTCACCAGTTTCCTGCTTTGCGGCGTCAGGCTGACCAGCAGCCGGCGCTGATCCTCCTGCGCGCGCGTGCGCGTGATCAGGCCGTCGCGCTCCATCCGTTCCAGCACGCCGGTCAGGCTCGGGCTCAGGATGCAGCAGCGTTTCGCGATCTGCCCGGCTTCGAGCGCCTGCGCCGGTTCGCCGTCGAGCACGCGGATGATCCGCCATTGCTGTTCGGTCAGCGAGAATTCCTTGAGAATGGGGCGAAACAGACCCATCAGCGTTTCGCGGGCCTCGAGCAGCAGCATGGCCAGGTTGCGATGGTCGAGCGTACGGTTCATCGGGGTGGGCAGAGGTCGGGGACGCATCAATCTTAACAGCCGAAGCTGATGAATTTCGCGTATCAGGGTAATCGAGGTTGCCAGCGCACGATTGTTTACTTAAGATATTAACTATTGACGATGCGCCGCGACGCGCGGCAGGGGAACGACGCATGGAGCTGTCTTGCACGAACGCCGCGGCGCCGCCGTTGCCGGTCGCCATCGGTACCGTCTACGGCGCGTTGCTCAACGAGCGCGCGGCGCTCGACGCGCTCGGCGACGCCGTGAACGCGCCGCCTTACGGCCGCCCGCCGCAGGCGCCGATCCTGTACATCAAATCCGCCAACACGCATGCGGCCGACGGCGCCGCCGTCGTCGTGCCGGCCGGCGTCGACGCGCTGGAGATCGGCGCATCGGTGGCCGTCGTGTTCGCGCGGCGTGCGACGCGCGTGCCGGCCGCGCAGGCGCTCGACTACGTGCACGGCTTCACGCTCGCGAGCGACGTGTCGGTGCCGCATCCCGACTACTACCGTCCGGCCGTGCGCTTCAAGTGCCGTGACGGCTTCTGCCCGCTCGGCCCGGCGATCGTGCCGGCCGCCGCGCTCGCCGATGTCGACGCGATCGGCCTGACGGTGCGGATCGACGGCGCGGTGGCCGCGGCCGCGTCGACCGCGACGCTGATTCGCCCGGTGCGCGCGCTGATCGCCGACGTGACGGCCTTCATGTCGTTCGACGCGGGCGACGTGCTGCTGCTCGGCGTCGCGGGCGGCGCACCGCGTGCCCGCGCGGGCAGCACGATCGAGATCGCCGCGGCCGGCATCGGCACGTTGCGGCATACGCTGATGGCGGAGGAAGCACGATGAAGACGGCGCGCGTGATCTACAACGGCGCACTCCACGCGGCCGAACCGGCCGGCGACGGCGCGATCCGCCTCGATACGGGGCGCGTGGTGGCCGAGGACGCGGTGGCATGGCTGCCGCCCGTCGCGCCCCGCACGACGTTCGCGCTCGGGCTGAACTATGCGGACCACGCGAAGGAACTCGCGTTCAACGCACCGAGCGAACCGCTGATTTTCCTGAAGGGGCCGAACACGTTCATCGGCCACCGGTCGCTGACCGTGCGCCCGGCGGACGCCGCGCACATGCACTACGAGTGCGAACTGGCCGTCGTGATCGGCCGGCCCGCGCGCCACGTGAGCCGCGCGCAGGCGATCGACTACGTGGCCGGCTATACGGTCGCGAACGACTACGCGATCCGCGACTATCTCGAGAACTACTACCGGCCGAACCTGCGCGTGAAGAACCGCGACACCTGCACGCCGCTCGGGCCGTGGTTCGTCAGCCGCGACGAGATCGGCGACGCGGGCGACCTCACGCTGCGCACGACGGTGAACGGCCGCGAGACGCAGCGCGGCAGCACGCGCGACATGGTGTTCGACGTGCCGGCGCTGATCGAGCACATCAGCAGCTTCATGACGCTCTCGCCGGGCGACCTGATCCTGACCGGCACGCCCGAGGGGCTGGCCGACACGAAGCCGGGCGACGAGGTCGTGACCGAAATCGAAGGGATCGGCCGGCTCGTGAACACGATCGTCGGCGAAGCGGACTACTATCGCGCCGGCTGAGGCCGTCGCCCAAGGAAGGAGAGCACATGACCATCAAGCACTGGATCGGCGGCCGCGAAGTGGAGAGCCGCGACACCTTCACGACGCTGAACCCGGCGACGGGTGAAGTCATCACCGACGTCGCGTCGGGCGGCGAGGCCGAGGTCGGCGCGGCCGTGCGCGCGGCGAAGGAAGCGTTCCCGAAATGGGCGAACACGCCGGCGAAGGAGCGCGCGAAGCTGATGCGCAGGCTCGGCGAGCTGATCGAGAAGAACGTGCCGATGCTCGCCGCGCTGGAGACGCAGGACACCGGCCTGCCGATCGCGCAGACGAGCAAGCAGCTGATTCCGCGCGCGTCCGAGAACTTCAACTTCTTCGCCGAAGTATGCGTGCAGATGAACGGCCGCACTTATCCGGTCGACGACCAGATGCTGAACTACACGCTGTACCAGCCGGTCGGCGTATGCGCGCTGGTGTCGCCGTGGAACGTGCCGTTCATGACGGCCACGTGGAAGACGGCGCCGTGCCTCGCGCTCGGCAACACGGCCGTGCTGAAGATGTCGGAGCTGTCGCCGCTGACGGCCGACCAGCTCGGCCGGCTCGCGCTCGAAGCCGGCATCCCGCCGGGCGTGCTGAACGTCGTGCAGGGTTACGGCGCGACGGCCGGCGACGCGCTCGTGCGCCATCCGGACGTGCGCGCGGTGTCGTTTACCGGCGGTACCGTCACCGGCAAGCGGATCATGGAGCGCGCGGGCCTCAAGAAGTATTCGATGGAGCTTGGCGGCAAGTCGCCGGTGCTGATCTTCGACGACGCCGATTTCGACCGCGCGCTCGACGCGTCGCTGTTCACGATCTTCTCGATCAACGGCGAACGCTGCACTGCCGGCTCGCGGATCTTCGTGCAGCGCACGATCTACGACCGCTTCGTGCAGGAATTCGCACGCCGCGCGAACAACCTGGTGGTCGGCGATCCAGCGGATCCGGGCACGAATCTCGGCGCGATGATCACGCGCCAGCACTGGGAAAAGGTGACGGGCTACATCCGCATCGGCGAGCAGGAAGGCGCGCGCGTGGTCGCGGGCGGCGCCGACAAGCCGGCCGGGCTGCCCGACCATCTGCGCAACGGCAACTTCGTGCGGCCGACCGTATTCGCCGACGTCGACAACCGGATGCGCATCGCGCAGGAAGAGATCTTCGGGCCGGTCGCGTGCGTCATCCCGTTCGAGGACGAAGACGAAGGGCTGCGGCTCGCGAACGACACGTCGTACGGCCTCGCGTCGTACATCTGGACGCAGGACGTCGGCAAGGTGCATCGGCTCGCGCGCGGCATCGAGGCCGGGATGGTGTTCGTGAACAGCCAGAACGTGCGCGACCTGCGCCAGCCGTTCGGCGGCGTGAAGGAATCGGGCACCGGGCGCGAGGGCGGCGAGTACAGTTTCGAGGTGTTCGCGGAGATCAAGAACGTGTGCATTTCGATGGGTTCGCATCACATTCCGCGCTGGGGCGTGTGACGGAAGCGGGTGGTGTCGCCGCAAGAACGAACGATTCCTTGGCCTGCACGCCGGCCAAGCATGGGGCCGGAGTAACCGCTAAAGCGCTAACTCCGGCCGACTGGGAGACTTGAACGATGGGCAAACTGTCCCTCGCCGCGAAGATCACGCACGTGCCGTCGATGTACCTGTCGGAACTGCCCGGCAAGCATCACGGCTGCCGTGAAGCGGCGATCCGCGGCCACCGGCTGATCGGCGAGCGCTGCCGCGCGCTCGGCGTCGATACGATCGTCGTGTCGGACGTGCACTGGCTCGTCAACGCGGGCTATCACGTGAACTGCAATGCGCGGTTCGCCGGCACCTATACGAGCAACGAGCTGCCGCATTTCATCCGCGACATGCAGTACGCGTACCCGGGCAACCCGGCGCTCGGCCGGCTGATCGCCGAAACCGCCACCGAGCGCGGCATCGCGACGCGCGCGCACGAGATCGACAGCCTCGAACTCGAGTACGGCACGCTCGTGCCGATGCGCTACATGAATGGCGACCAGCACTTCAAGGTCGTGTCGATCGCCGGCTGGTGCATGTGGCATCAACTCGACGAGAGCCGGCGCTTCGGCGAGGCGCTGCTCGAAGCGATCGAGAAGAGCGATTCGAACGTCGCGTTCCTCGCGAGCGGTTCGCTGTCGCACCGCTTCAACGACAACGGCAGCCCCGAGGAATCGATCCACCAGATCAGTCGCGAATTCTTCCGGCAGGTCGACCTGCGCGTGGTCGAACTGTGGAAGCAGGGCGATTTCAGGACGTTTTGCGCGATGCTGCCCGAGTACAACGTGCATTGCCACGGCGAAGGCGGCATGCACGACACCGCGATGCTGCTCGGGCTGCTCGGCTGGGATCGCTACGACAAGCCCGTCGAGATCGTCACCGACTATTTCGCGAGCTCGGGCACCGGGCAGATCAACGCGATCTTCCCGCTGCCCTGAGCATTGCCGCGCACCACGACTTCGAATCCGACCGGAGACTTGCCATGCCACACATCGTCGTCGAATACACCGCGAACATCCGCGACGACGCACGCATTCCCGCGCTGCTGCGCACGATCAACGCGACGCTCATCGCGCAGGGCGGCGTGTTCCCGACCGGCGGCATTCGTTCGCGCGCGATCGAGCTGCACGACTACTGCATCGCCGACGGCGCGGAGGACGACGCGTTCGTCCACGTGACACTGAAGATCGGCGCGGGCCGCAGCGACGAAACGAAGCAAGCCGCATGCGACACGCTGTTCGACGCGATCAAGGCCCATTTCGCCGAGCTGTACGCGAAGCGTTATCTTGCTCTGTCGATGGAATTGATCGAGTTCAGCGAAAGCGGCTCGTACAAGCACAACAACATTCACGCCCGCTACAAGCGGGCCGGCTGAAACCCATTTTCGATCCGACCATGCTCGAACCCGCCATCATCGACCAGCTCGCGCACCGTCTGCACGACGCCGAGCGCGCGCGCACGCAGATCCGCCAGATCTCGCTCGACCATCCCGACATCACGATCGACGACGCGTATGCGATCCAGCGCGCGTGGGTGACGCTCAAGCTCGCGGAAGGCCGCACGCTGAAGGGGCACAAGATCGGCCTCACGTCGAAGGCGATGCAGAACACGTCGCAGATCGACGAGCCCGACTACGGCGCGCTGCTCGACGACATGTTCTTCGAGGACGGCGGCACGATACCGACCGGCCGCTTCATCGTGCCGCGTGTGGAAGTCGAACTCGCATTCGTGCTCGGCAAGCGGCTCACCGGCCCGAACTGCACGATCTTCGACGTGTACGACGCGGTCGATTACGTCGTGCCGGCGCTCGAGATCATCGACGCGCGCAGCCAGTCGATCGACCCCGATACGAAGCGGCCGCGCAAGGTGTTCGACACGATCGCCGACAACGCGGCGAACGCGGGCGTGGTGATCGGCGGCCGGCCGGTGCGCCCGCGGGACGTCGATTTGCGCTGGGTCGCGGCGATCATGTCGCGCAACGGCGTGGTCGAGGAAACCGGTGTCGCGGCCGGCGTGCTGAACCATCCGGCGAATGGCGTCGCGTGGCTCGCGAACAGGCTGTCGCGTTTCGACGTCGCGCTGGAGCCCGGGCAGATCGTGCTCGGCGGGTCGTTTACGCGGCCCTGCGCGGCGCGTGCGGGCGATACGTTCAGCGTCGACTACGGCCCGCTCGGGACGATCCAGTGCTACTTCGAGTGAGGTGAGCGAACGATGCGGATTCCGTCGAATATCTTCAAGGCCGCGCTCGCGCGCGGCGACGCGCAGATCGGCCTGTGGCTCGGCCTCGCGAATCCCTACAGCGCGGAAGTGGTCGCGGGCGCCGGTTTCGACTGGCTGCTGATCGACGGCGAGCATGCACCGAACACGGTGCCGACGATCCTCGCGCAACTGCAGGCGATCGCGCCGTATCCGTCGCATCCGGTCGTGCGCGTGCCGTGGAACGATCCGGTGATCGTCAAGCAGGTGCTCGATCTCGGCGCGCAAACGCTGCTCGTGCCGATGGTGCAGAACGCGGACGAGGCGCGTGCGGCGGTGGCCGCGACCCGTTATCCGCCGCACGGAATCCGCGGCGTCGGCAGCGCGCTCGCGCGCGCATCGCGGTGGAATCGCGTCGGCGAGTACCTGCATCGCGCGAACGACGAGATGGCCGTGCTCGTGCAGGTCGAGACGCGGGCCGGGCTCGACGCGATCGATGCGATTGCGCGGGTCGACGGTGTCGATGGCGTGTTCATTGGCCCGGCCGATCTGGCCGCCGATCTCGGGCATCTCGGCAATCCAGGCCACCCCGATGTGCAGGCCGCGATCGACGGCGCGATCCGCGCGATCAAGGCGGCCGGCAAGGCGCCGGGCATCCTGAGCGCGGATGAAGCGGCCGCGCGGCGCTATCTGGAAGCGAGCGCGTTGTTCGTCGCGGTCGGTGTCGATACGACGCTGCTGGCGAGGAGCGCGGAGCGGCTTGCGGCGCAGTTCAAGAAGGGCGGCGACGCCGCCGCGAAGAAGGGCGACGGCACGTATTGACGCGGCGGCGGGCGGTTGTTGTCTGCCGCCCGCCGGATTTTCGCCGTGCGGCTTCATGCGCGCGCATGAAGCCGCTATCCCTGCGCCTGGCTTCCTCCCGCCAAATATCTCCCCGGCGTCGTCCCCAGCGCGCGCCGGAACATGTCGATGAACGCGCTCACGTTGTCGTATCCGAGATCGAGCGCGATCGTCGTCACCGGCACGCCGTCGGCGATGCGTTCCAGCGCCCGCAGCAGCCTCGCTTGCTGACGCCATTGCGCGAACGTCAGCCCGGTTTCGGCGACGAAGCGGCGGCTCATCGTCCGTGCGCCGATGCCGGCCCATTCGGCCCATTCCTCCAGCCGCCGGTCGTTCGCGAGATCCGCGGCCAGCGCATCGGTGATCTTCACGAGCCGCGGGTCCCGCGGTCGCACCAGCCCCAGCGCCTCGGCTTCCGATGCCGCGATTTCATCGAGGATCACGTCGGCGATCCGTGTCTGCGCGGCATCCAGTTCGGAATCGCCCCAGCTCGCCGCGCGCTGCACGGCCTCGTGCAGCAGCGGCGTCGTGCGGATCGCACGCGGCGTGGCCGGCAGCGCCGCGCAGCGCGCTTCGGCGACGAACGCCGACCAGCCGGAAATCGGCCCGAACGAGCGCAGCGAATGCCGGCAGTGCGGCGGGATCCAGATCGCGTGGATCGCGGGCACGACCCACTCCTGATCGTCGAGGCCGATCGTCACGAGCCCGCTCAGCGCGCCGACGAGCTGGCCGCGCGCATGCGAATGGGGCGCGGTGATACGGGGGGCGCGTTGCGACAGGGCGGCGGCGACCACGAACGGGCCGTCGTCGGACGTGACGAAGCGGGCGGGCAGAAGCGGATCGGACATGGCCGGATATCGGTATCGAATGGCCGTTATACCGGAGAACGGCCGGATTTGCACGCCTACACTGCGTCCATCGATGACAACCGGAGTACGACGCGATGCGAGCCGAACAAATGCTTCCCGACCATGCCAACCAGATCGATGCCGGCGGAACGACGATCCGCAAGGGCACGGTTGGCGCTTTTCTGGTCAATGCCCGTGTGTTGACCGATCCGAATGCCGCGCCGGCGGACAGGGCGCGCGCGGAGGCCGATGCGATCGATGCGCTGCCCGCGCTGCGCGCGCTCGGCCTGTTCGACGTGCTGGAAGTGCGCGATCCCGCGCTGCGCGCGTGGCTCGACGCCCGGTAAAGATCCACCGTCCAGATTGAAGGAACCACCATGAAAGCAGCAGTTGTTGAAGGCGCTGGACAGCGCCCGGTTTATACCGAGTTCGAACCGCCGCGCGCGATGCCGGGCCACAGCCTGATCGACGTGACGGCGTCCGCGCTGAGCCGCATCGCACAGGGGCGCGCGGCCGGCACGCATTACTCGTCGGATCGACGCTATCCGTTCGTCGTCGGTGTCGACGGCGTGGGGCGTCTCGACGACGGTCGGCGCGTCTACTTCTTCGGCGCCCCCGTGCCGTTCGGCGCGATGGCCGAACGCACGATCGTGCCCGATACGCAGTGCGTGCCGCTGCCGGACACGCTTGACGATGTCACCGCCGCGGCGATCGCGATTCCGGGGATGTCGTCGTGGGCGGCGCTGACCGAACGCGCGCGGTTCGTCGCGGGCGAGACGGTGCTCGTCAACGGTGCAACGGGTACGTCCGGGCGGCTCGCGGTGCGAATCGCGAAGCATCTCGGTGCGGCGAAGGTGATCGCGACGGGCCGCAACGCGGCCGCGTTGCAGGCGTTGCTGAAGGCCGGCGCGGATGCTGTCGTGTCGCTGCAGCAGGACGACGCCGATCTGGCGCGGGCGCTCGAACCGCATTTCCGTGCGGGCGTGGATGTCGTGCTCGATTATCTGTGGGGCGCCAGCGCGCAGACACTGCTGGGCGCGGCCGCGAAAGCGACACCCGGCGGCCGGCGGCTGCGTTTCGTGCAGATCGGCTCGATCGGCGGCGCGGACTTGCCGGTGCCCGGCGCCGTGCTGCGGGCGACCGCGATCGAACTGATGGGCAGCGGTCTGGGCAGCGTGCCGTTGCCGGGCTTGCTGGGTGCTATCCGTGGTGTGTTTGATGCCGCCGCGCCGGCGGGCCTGACGATCGACACGCGCACGGTGCCGCTGTCGGCTGTCGGCGAGCACTGGGGCGATACGAGCAGCGCCGTGCGTTTGGTGTTCACGATGCGTGGTGACTGAACGGCGACGAGCGGGCCGCGGTCGTCACTCTGTACGCGGAAGGACCAGAAGCCGGGTGACGGCGCGTATTGACTGATATCGAGGTTCGGCGGTCTTATAAGGGCTCTATCGATTTTCGTTTATTGCGATTTTCGTTTATTTCGAATAAGATGGCGCATTTGAGAACCCTGCTTGGGAGCGCGCGATGGCCCATACCTCGATGTCCGATACGATCTTGCCGGTGGAGCGCGAGGTGCAGGCGGCGGTCGAAGGACAGCGTGCGCTGGCGGCTTATCTGGCCACGCGAACGGAAATACAGCGCATCCAGATTTTCGATGACGAAAATCGCGCCCATCAGGTCGAGCTTCCGACTTCTGCACTGCGTCTGCTGGTCGACATCCTCGCGGAGCTTGCAGATGGCAATGCGGTCAAGGTCGTGCCCGTTCACGCGGAACTGACCACGCAGGAAGCAGCCGACCTGCTCAATGTGTCCCGTCCACACCTGATCAAGCTGCTCGAATCGAAGGCGCTGCCGTATCACAAGACCGGCAAGCATCGTCGTGTGCGCTTTTCCGATCTGATGCGTTACAAGACCGAACGCGATCGGGCGAGCGCCAATGCGATGGAAGAGTTGGGGCGGCAAGCGCAGGAATTCGGGATGGGCTACGAATGACGAGTTCGCCATTCACGGCGGTCTATGATGCCTGCGTGCTGTACCCGGCACCGTTGCGCGATTTCCTGATGTGGCTCGCATTGAGCGGGTGTTTCAGGGCTCGCTGGAGTGCCGATATCCATAACGAATGGAAACGGAACCTGTTGCGCAAGCGCCCGGACCTCGGCGCCGCACAACTCGACCGGACTGCGAGTCTGATGGATCGCGCGATACCTGATGCGCTGGTGACCGGGTACGAAGCGTTGATCGAGGGCCTGAGGCTGCCGGATGCCGATGATCGGCATGTACTGGCCGCCGCGATCCGCTGCAACGCCAGTGTGATCGTGACGTTCAACCAGAAGGACTTTCCCGACGCAGTGCTGTCGGCGTACGGGGTGGAGGCGCAGCATCCCGACGTGTTCGTCGACAATCTGTTCGATCTCGAGCCGGCTGCGGTTGTCGGCGCAGCACGGCGACAACGCGAAATGCTTAAGCATCCTCCGATGATGGTGGATCGCTACCTCGACATCCTGCAGCGGCAGGGGATGGTTCAGACCTGCAAGGCGCTCGAAGCTTACCGGGCGATTCTCTGAACGAGGCGCCATGGTGTTCGCGTGCTCAGCGAATCGCCGGCACGTTGCTCGCGCATCCGTTTCAACGTGTTTCTTCGGTCGCCCGTGCCGCGCCCCGACATGCGACGAAGCAGAGGGCGACGCGCCCCGAAACGCTCGCACCGTCCTCTGCCCGCCGTCATGTCGGAGCGGTCAGAACCGCTGCTGAATCCCCGCCGTGACCCCGACCTGCGTCGTGCCGTACCCATTGAAATCGCGCGACACGCCGACTTTCTGGTCGTGCTTCGCGATCGCGAACGCACCGGCTGCATACAGCACCGTGCGCTTCGACAGCGCGTACTGCGCACGCACCGACACCAGCGTCGGGTCGGCATCCGTGCCGCCCTTGATGTTCTGGTGGTAGACGGCCGCGATCAACGAGAACGTCGGCGTGAACTGGTACGACCCGCCGAGCCAATACATGTCGCTCAACTGGTTCGCGGCCGTGGTGTGATACGTGCGCCGATAGTTGCGATAGCCGGCCATCGTTTTCAGGTTACCGAAGTCGTAGCTCAGGCCCGCGTGGATGCCTTGAATGTAGTTGACGGTATCGGCCGGCGTGACGCTGTCGGCCGCGCCGTTCTGCCGGTCGAACGTGACCACGGCCGCGAACGGCCCTGTCTCGTAACCGACCGCGAAATCGTATTTCGAGCTGGTCTTCACGCTGCCCGGCACGTTGCCGAAACCGTACAGCGCGCCGAACTTGAAGCCGCTGAATTCGCCGTCGTAGCGCACCGCGTTCGACGAGCGCGTGAACAGGCCGTCCTTGCGGCCGCCCGTCGCCATCGACGAGGTCGCCCACGAGTAGTTCTGCGCGTAGCCCATCGGGTCGAACGGCAGCATGTAGTCGTACGTGACGGTGAAGTTGCGGCCGAGCGACAGTTCGCCCCATTTGCCTTTCAGGCCGACCGTCGCGCGGCGCGCGAAGATTGAGTCGGGGCCGTCGTCGGACGCGCCATTCGCGAGATCGATGCCGCTTTCGAGGCGGAACACGGCTTTCAATCCGCCGCCGAGATCCTCGACGCCGCGCAAGCCCCAGCGCGACGTGTTCTTGTTGCCCGACTTCAGCTTGAACGCATTGCCGCCCTCCGGGGCCGCATGGTTCGTGTATTCGATGCCCGCGTCCATGATCCCGTATATCGTGACCGACGACTGCGCGTGCGCGGCCGGCGCGGCGAGACAGGCTGCCGCGGCCGAACTGGTGAGGACTGCTGTTCGAATAGAGCGTTCTGCGCGTGACTTCATTTTGACGGTGTCTCCTAGATTATTGTGGGCGGGTTGAAACAGAAAACGGGTACGCGGCGCGCCATCGGCGGACGCCGTGAAGCGTCCGCCGATGCGAGTCGCAAAGGGGCGGCTTGAAAGCCGGCGCGGCGGCACGCGAGCCGCCGCGATGCGGATCAGCCCGCTTTCGCGAACGCCCAGCAGTCGTTGGCCGGGAATTCGATCCAGTGCTTGCCGGCCGCGCGCGGCACGTGGCCGAACGCGCGCAGGCGCATCTCGCCGCAATGGAACAGGTATTCCCAGCGGTCGCCGAGATACATCGACGTGACGAGGTCGGCCTGCAGCCGGTTCGCGCCCGGGCCGTCGGCCACCTGCACGCGCTCGAGACGGATCACGGCCTGCGCGTCCTGGCCCGGCGCGAACGTGTCGCGGGCCAGCGCCTGCAACTCCCAGCCGTCGCCGGCAAGCGTCACGCGTTCGCCGTCGACGGCCGCGACGCGCGCGTCGATCCGGTTGTTGCTGCCCATGAATTCGGCGGTATACAGCGAGCGCGGCGCACCGTACAGCTCGGCCGGCGTGCCTTCCTGCTCGATGCGGCCGTTGCGCAGCAGCAGGATGCGGTCGGACATCGCCATCGCTTCGGTCTGGTCGTGCGTCACGCACAGGGCCGACAGTCCGAGCGACACGATCAGCTCGCGCAGCCACGCACGCGCTTCCTCGCGCAGCTTCGCGTCGAGGTTCGACAGCGGCTCGTCGAGCAGAATCACCGGCGGGTTGTAGACGAGCGCACGGGCGATCGCGACGCGCTGCTGCTGGCCGCCCGACAGTTGATGCGGAAAGCGTTCGGCGAGATGGCCGAGGCCGAGCTGGTCGAGCGCGGCCTGCACGCGGTGTTTCTGTTCGGCAGGCGCCACGCGGCGCAGCTTGAGCCCGTAGCCGACGTTGTCGGCGACGGTGCGGTGCGGCCACAGCGCGTACGACTGGAACACGAGGCCGAGCGAACGCTGTTCGACGGGCAGGTCGATACGCCGCGCGCCGTCGAAGAACACGCGCTCGTCGAGCTGGATGCGGCCGTCGGACGGCTGTTCGAGGCCGGCCACCGCGCGCAGCAGCGTGGTCTTGCCGCTGCCCGACGCGCCGAGCAGGCACACGACTTCGCCGGCCTTCAGTTCGAACGACACGCCCTTGAGGATCGGGTTGGCGCCGTAGCTGAGGTGCAGATCGTCGACGATGAGCTTATCCATGAAGTTTCACTCCGAAGCGCAGGGCCACGCCGAGACCGGCGCCGACCATCGCGATGTTGATGACAGAGAGCGCGGCGACCTGGTCGACGGCGCCGGTCGCCCACAGCGACACGAGCAGCGCGCCGATCACTTCGGTGCCGGGCGACAGCAGGTAGACGGCGGTCGAGTATTCGCGCTCGAAGATCATGAAGATCAGCAGCCACGCGGCGAGCAGGCCGAAGCGCACGAGCGGCAGCGTCACGTCGAGCGACACGCGGCTGCGCGTCGCGCCGACGCTGCGGCCGGCTTCCTCGAGCTCGGGGCCGACCTGCAGCAGCGCGCTCTGGATGAGCCGCATCCCGTACGCGAGCCATACGACCGTGTACGCGATCCAGATGCTCCACATCGAGTTCTTCAGTTCGCGCAGGCCCGGCACGAACAGGAAGATCCACAGGAACGCGAGACCGGCGAGCAGGCCCGGCACGGCGCGCGGCAGCAGCACGAGGTAGTCGAGCAGCCTGGTCGCCCAGTCGGGGCGGCGGTGGCCGGCGAACGCGACGAGCGAGTAGAAGCCGATCGCGAGCGCGCCGCCGATCACGCCGATGCCGAGCGTGTTGACGATCGCGCGCACCAGGTTGTCCTGCTCGAACAGCTCGACGAAGTTCGCCAGCGTCAGCACTTCGCCGAGCGGCACGCCTTCGCCCCAGTTGGTCACGAACGCGCGCAGCACGATGCCCGAGATCGGCACGATCACGGTCAGCGCGAGCCACAGCGCGACGATCGCGAGCGCGACCCAGCGCCACACGCCGAGCGGCAGCACGGTCGCGCGGCCGGCCTTGCCCTTCACGGTGACGAAGCGGTTCGCGGTCTTCAGCAGGCGGCGCTGCAGCAGCACGAGCGGGAAGGTGATCGCGACGATGCACACGGCGACCGCGGCCATCAGGTGATACGACGGCACGCCGAGCTTGTTGGTCAGCTTGTACAGGTAGGTCGCGAGCACGAGGTGGCCTTCCGGGTCGCCGAGCACGAGCGGCAGCCCGAACACCTCGAAGCCGAGGAAGAACACCAGCACGCCGGCGAACAGCAGCGCGGGCATCGTCATCGGCAGGCTCACGTCGAGCGCGACGCGGAACGGGCGGGCGCCCGCCACGCGCGCGGCTTCCTCGACGTCCGAGCCGAGGTTGCGCAGCGCGGCCGACGAATACAGGTACACGTGCGGCACGTGCGTGAGGCCGACGATCACCGTGATCGCGAAGATCGAATACACGTTCCAGGGCACGCTCTGCGCCCCGAACAGCTCCTTGAACCACACCGAGTAGAAGCCGACCGGGCCGGCCGCGACCACGTAGCCGAACGCGAGCACCATCGGCGACACGAACACCGGCGTGAGCAGCAGCGGTTCGAGCCAGCGGCGGCCGGGCAGGTCCGTGCGCACCATCAGGAACGCGAGGATGCCGCCGAGCGGGATCGAGATGAACAGCATCCCGCCGGCGATGATGAACGAGTTCTTCACGGCCGACCAGAAATCGGGATCGCTGAAGATGAAGCGGAAGCCTTCGATGCCGAGCGTCTTGTTCGCGTCGAAGAACGGCGCGGACAGCAGGCTCTGGATCAGGATGAAGCCGAGCGGCAGCGCGACCGCGACGGTCAGTACCGCGACGACGATCCAGCGCAGCATGCCGGCGAGCGGCTGCAGGCTGCTGACCGGCAGCGCGGGAATCGCGTCGCGCGGGCCGGTGGCGGGCGGAACGGCCGGTGCCGTGCCGCGTGTGCTGGTGGAAAGCATGAGTTCGCCCCTGCGGCCATCCGGATGGCCGCCTCAAGGAAGTCGGTAAGGGGAAGGGGCCGCCCGCGCGCCGTGCGGCGGGCGGCCCGGCGTCAGCGGCTCAGCGCTTGATCGCCTGCTGCCATTGCTTCAGGAACGCGAGGCGCTTCGACTGGTCGAGATAGACGAGCAGGCCGGTGCCGATCTGGATCGGCTTGAGCGAATCGCCGAGTTCCTTCGTGAGGCTCGCGGCCGACGTTTCGCCGGTCACGTCCGCGCGGATCGCGTACAGGTTCGCCTGGTTCGCGATCAGCGTCTGGCCGCGCTTCGACAGCAGGTAGTCGACCCACAGCTTCGCGGCGTTCGGGTTCTTCGCCTTCTTCGACACGGTGGCGAGGCGGCTCACGACCTGCGTGTAGTCCTTCGGAAACACGTAGCCGATCGACTTGTCCTTCTTCGCCTTCGCGTACGCATACGAGCCGATGATGTTGTAGCCGATCAGGTTCTCGCCCGACGAGATGCGCTCCATCATCGCGCCCGTGCTCGACTGCAGCTTCGGGCCGGTCGCGCCGATCGCCTTCACGAGTTCCCACGTGACCTTCTCGTTTACGTGCGCGTCCTGGGTCAGGTAGTTGAAGCCGACGCCCGATTTCTCGATGTCGTAGGTCGTGACCTTGCCCTTGAACTTGTCGGCCTGCGTGGTGAGCAGCTTGATCAGGTCGGCGCGGGTTTTCGGCACCTCGTTCTCGGGGATCAGCCGCTTGTTGTAGACGATCGCGAGCGGCTCGAACGTCGTGCCGTACGCCTGCTTCTGGTACTGCGCCCATTGCGGCACGTTCGGGCTTTCGGGCGAATCGTACGTCGCCATCAGGCCGTCGTTGACGAGCTTGACCTGCAGGTCCATCGCCGAGCTCCACAGCACGTCGGCGCTGGTGCTGCTCGCCGCGTTCTCGCTGATGTAGCGGTTGTACAGCTCGGTGCTGTTCATGTCGTTGTACTCGACCTTCACGCCGTACAGGCTTTCGAAGTCCTTGATCAGCGGACGCACGAGGCCCGTGTCGGTCGTCGAGTAGACGATCAGCTTGCCTTCCTTCTTCGCGGCGTCGATCACGCCCTGGTAGTTCCCCGGGTAGCCGGCCGGAACCTGCGCGGCGGCGCCGCCGGCGGCAGTGCCCAGGACGACCGCCAGCGCGGCGGCGAGGTGCTTCGGTGCAAACGGCATGTCTTCCTCCAGTGATGCGTCGATGTTGTTCGAATGACGCGGATGTTACGGGCGGGGCACTTTCAGCCCGCTTTCATTTCCGTTCGCGATTGCGCCGTTCGCGTCATGGATTTCCCGGGGGCGACGCGGGTTTCGCGGCGCAACAGGGGGACGCGACGCGGGGTGACCGGCTACGCGGGCGCGGCCACCAGTTGCCCGAGGACTTGGCCACCATGCCGCGCGTACGCGGCCGTTCGCGCCGCATACCCGACGCCGCCGCCGACGACGCGGCCCGTTCGCGGCACCCGCGCAACCCGTGTTTGCGCGAGGCGTGGAGACGGAAAGGATCATGTAATGTAGCGGGCTGTCGCTGACCTTACCGGAATCCCCATGCGTGTGCTGCTCGTCGAAGACAACCCGAACCTGGCCCAGTCGCTGAGCGATGCGCTGAGCGCCGCGCGCTTCGCGGTCGATCACATGGCCGACGGCGAGGCGGCGGACCACGTGCTGCGCACGCAGGATTACGCGTTGGTGATCCTCGATCTCGGGCTGCCGAAGCTCGACGGGCTGGAGGTGCTGCGGCGGCTGCGCGCGCGCCGCAATCCGGTGCCGGTGTTGATTCTCACCGCGCACGGTTCGGTCGAGGACCGCGTGAAGGGGCTCGATCTCGGCGCCGACGACTATCTCGCGAAACCGTTCGAGCTGACCGAACTCGAGGCGCGCGCCCGCGCGCTGATCCGCCGCAGCCTCGGCCACGAGCATTCGCGGGTCGAATGCGGGCCGCTTTCGTATGACAGTATCGATCGCAGCTTCCATCTCGCGGGCGAGCCGCTGTCGCTCACGCCGCGCGAGCGCTCGGTGCTCGAGGTGCTGATCCTGCGCAACGGCCGCGCGATCAACAAGGACACGCTGTCGGAGAAGATCTTCGGGCTCGACGAGTCGGTCAACGCCGATGCGATCGAGATCTACGTATACCGGCTGCGCAAGAAGCTGGAGAACACCGGCGTCGCGATCGTCACGCTGCGCGGGCTCGGCTATCTGCTCGAAGCAAAGGCGGGGGCGGCCGAATGAGCGCCCGTCGCGCTCGTTCGTGCTCGCCGGCGGCCGACGCGGCGCCTGCGATCGTTGGCGCGGTCCGGCCGAACGCATGATGACCCGCCCGAACCTGCGCGCGCAGGTCGCGCTGTGGCTGCTGCTGCCGCTGCTCGGCCTGCTCGCGCTCGACTCGTGGCTCACGTACCAGCGCGCGATGAGCGCCGCGCACGTCGCGTTCGACCGCACGCTGTCGTCGTCGCTGAAGTCGATCCGCGAAGGCGTGCGGCTCAACGACGGCGAGATCGAGGTCGACCTCCCGTATCTCGCGCTCGAAATGCTCGAGTCGAGCGACGGCGGCAAGATCTACTACCTGATCCGCGAGGACAACGGCCGCACGGTCACCGGCTATCCGGACCTGCCGCTGCCGCGCGGGCGCGACGCGGGCGACGGCGCGCTGTTCGTCACGCGCTACTACGACGTCGTGTATCGCGGCGAACAACTGCGGATGGCCGCGCTGCGCATCCCGGTGCACGACGTGCCGACCGCGCAGTCGCGCATCGTGTGGGTGATGGTCGGCGAGACGATCGAGGCGCGCCAGGCGCTCGCGCGCGAGATCCTGATCGGGTCGCTGCTGCAGGAAGGGCTGCTCGTCGTGCTGGCGCTCGGGATCGTGTGGCTCGGCGTCGGGCGCGGGCTGCGGCCGCTGAACCGGCTGTCGGCGACCGTCGCCGCGCGCAGCGAGGACGACACGACGCCGCTCGACACGGGCGCGATGCCGAGCGAACTCGCGCCGCTCGTCGATTCGATCAACCAGTACATCGGCCGCACGCAGCGGATGCAGGTGGCGCGGCGCCGCTTCTTCGCCGATGCGGCCCATCAGTTGAAGACGCCGCTCGCGGCGGTGCAGGCGGGCGTCGAGCTCGCGCTGCGGCCCGACGAGCAGCCGCGCATGAACGTGCACCTGCGGCGCGCGAACGGCGCGGTGCGGCAGGCCGCGAAGATCGTCCAGCAACTGCTGTCGCTGTCGCGGCTCGATTCCGACAGCGGTCATGCGGTCGCGCACAAGCCGGTTGCGCTGCACCGGCTCGCACGCAGCGTGACGCTCGACTGGTCGCCCGTCGCCCGCGCGCGCGACATCGATCTCGGCTTCGAGCACGAAGCCGACGTCGACGTGCTCGGGCAGTCCGACCTGCTCGGCGAGATGATCGGCAATCTGATCGACAACGCGATCCGTTATGCGGGCGACCATGCGGTGATCACGGTGCGCGTCTCGCGCGACGGCGAAGCGGCGCGGCTCGACGTGATCGACGACGGGCCGGGCATTCCGGCCGACGAACGCGACGCGGTGTTCGAGCGTTTCCATCGCGGCAGCAAGACGCAGACGGTCGAAGGCACCGGGCTCGGGCTGTCGATCGTGCGGGAAATCGCGCGCGTGCATCAGGGGAGCGTGACGTTGGCCGATGCGGCCGGCGGCGGGCTGATCGTGACGATCCGGCTGCCGGCGGCGGTGAACGACGCGATGCCGCGCGCCGTATGACGGCGCGCGTAGTAGCGGGCCGCGCTGTCCGGCTCAATCGCCGAACCCGATCTCCGCTTCGACCGGCTGCCCGACTTCGAGCCACGCGCCGGCGCCTTCGACGACGATCGCATTGATGCCGAACGTCAGCGCGCCGTCGTAGTTCGGGTTCGCGCGATAGGTCTGCATCGTGTCGGTCGGCTCGTGCGGCCATGCCGGGTCCGGCGTGCCGGTTGCCTGGTCGATCGTCGGCACCGGGCAGCGCGTGCACAGCTTGACGAGCCGCAGCCGCACCGGCGTGTCGCCGCCGGCGTCGAGATGCTCGACGAAATCCTCTTCGTACGCATCGAGATCCGACACGACGATGTTTGGCCGGAAGCGGTTCATCGGGATCGCCGGCGCGCCCTTCGCGGCAAGCCGCGCGTTCAGGTCGTCTAGCGACGACTGGCCGATCACCAGCAGCGGATAACCGTCGGCGAACTGCGTATGCGTATCGATGTCGCCGGTCCATTTGCGGTTGCAGCCGCGGCGCGCGTCGGGGCCGAAGCGCGCGAGCTTCGTCGGCGCGCCGAGAAATGCGGTGAGCCACGCGGCCGTTTCGGCGCCCGTGTCGATCGCGTCGACGGTGTCGCGCCACACGGTCGCGGCCATCTTCGGCGTCGCGGGCGTCGCGTCGCCGTCGAGCGGCGTGCGGATCTCCGGCATGCCCGGCGCGTTCAGCACGAGCGCATCGCGGTCGAGCGTCGGGTGGATCAGCGCGAGGCGCGGGTGCGTGCGCTGCGTGAGCATCTGTCCGTGCGGATCGGTGATCAGCCAGTGACGGTCGTACGCGAGGCCCGTTTCGAGCAGTTGCGCGCGCGACAGCGCGATGCCGGCGCAGGATTTGATCGGGTAGACGAAGAGTTCGGCGATGGCTGGCATGACGTGACGCTGGCTGGAGGCGGGATGATCGAATCGCGATTGTGCCAGATCATGCGTGAGCCGTTCGGGCGGTCGTGCGCCGCCACGCGTTCCTCAGGCGAGCGGGAAGCCGGTGTCGAAGGTCGTGCGCACGTCGAGCGGCTGGCGCAGCAGCCCGGCCTTCAGGTAGAAGTCGGCCGTGCGCTGCTGTTCGGCGATCACCGCTGCGTCGATCGGCTGCCAGCGCGTGCCGCGGCGCTCGAACTGCAGCTTCGCGGCGGCCGGCGGAATGCCGATGATGCGTGCGAGCGCCGCCGAATACGCGTCGGCGTGCCGGTACGACCAGGCCTGCGCGCGCACGACGCGCCGCAGGAAATCGTGCAGCACGTCGCGCTTCGATGCGATCGCCGCGTCGGTCGCCGCGAGATAGCTGAGGCCCGACCACAGCCCGCGGCCGTTGACCAGCACGCGCGCGCGGCCGCTCGTTTCGGCGAGGGCGGTATAGGGCTCCCAGGTGGCCCACGCGTCGATCGAACCGGTGGCGAGCGCCAGCATCGTGTCGGCCGGCGGCAGGAAGCGGAACGACACCGCATCGGGCGGCAGGCCGGCCGCATCGAGCGCCTTCAGCGTGACGAAATGGCCGATCGAGCCGCGCGTGGTGCCGATGCGCTTGCCCTTCAGGTCGGCCGCGCCTTTCAGCGCGGCGTCGGGTTGCACGAGCACGGCCGTGCCGTATGGATCGGAACGGTTCGCGCCGATCACCTTGATGCGGGCGCCCGAGGCGAGCGCGAAGATCACCGGCGCGTCGCCGATCGGCCCGCAGTCGACGGCGGCCGCGTTCAGCGCTTCCGCGAGCGGCGCGGCGGCCGGGAATTCGGTCCACGCGATGTCGTACGCGAGCCCGTTCAGTTCGCCGGCCGCTTCGAGCAGCGCGCGCAGCCCGCCTTTCTGGTCGCCGGCGCGCAGCAGCGGGCGTACGCCCGACTGCGCGCGCACGGCGGCCGGGGCGGCGGCGATCGTGGCAAGGGCGCTCGCCTGCGCGAGGAAATGGCGTCGGGTCGGATTCATCGTGAAGTTCGGTTCAAGAAAGGTTCAGGGATTCAATGCGGAAGCCCGGCCTGTACGTCGCGCACGGGTTCCTGGTCGACGCGCAGCAGCAGCGCGGTCAGTGCGTCGCCGCTCGTGGTGCGCGCGGCCGGGCGGGCCACCGTGTCCGAGCGGCACAGCAGGTCGGCATCCGACCAGCCGGCGCTGCCCGGCAATGCGCGCGCCCGCAGCCAGCCGCGCCGATCGGCGAGCAGTTGCGTGCCGCCGAGCGCATCGGGCGCGACGCCGGCGATCGTCGCGAACGCGAGCCACGCATCGGCGGTCGTCGCGACGCAGTTCGCGCGCGGGCCGGCTGACGGCGGCACGGGCGCGCCGCGTTCGGTAACGAGCAAGGTTTGCCAGCGCGCGTCTTCCTGCGGTGGCGTCGCGCCGGCCGCGAGCGCGACGACGCGCACGCGCTGGCCTTCGCGCCAGCGCTCGAGCGCCTGGGGCGCGGCGTCGCCGCACCGCACGTCGAGCGCCGGCAGCGGGACGGGCACCGGCCACGCGCCTTCCGCCTGCGCGCCGCTGCCCGCGGCCAGCGCTTTCAGGTAATCGAGCACGGCCCATGTGTCCTGCGGGCCGAGCGTCGCCGCGAAGCCGGGCATCGTCGACGCACCGTGCTCGTCCCGCGTGCCGTGGCGCACGCGCCAGAACAGTTCGCCGTCGAGCCGACGCGCGAGCAGCGCACCGGCGAAGGTCGGCGGCCAGTGCGCGAGCGTGGCCGCGAGCGGACCTTCGCCGCGCCCGTCCGCGCCGTGGCAGGCCGCGCAATGTTGCGCATACAGGTGCGCGCCGCGCATCACGTTCGACACGGAAAACGGCGTGGGGTCGCGCTGGAAGCTCGTCGGCACGGCGGGCGCGAGCCACAGCGAAGCGGGCGGCCACGGCGCGAACCACGCGACGGCCAGCGCGGCGATGGCCGTCGCGACACGCCACTTGCGCAAAGCCAGCGCGGCGCAGGCGAGTCCGACGGCCAGCGCCGTCAACGTACACGCGAACGCGAGTTGCCGCGTGAGCCCGGCGTCGATGCGCAGCGTTTCAAGCGCGATGCGGTGTGCCCACGGCCACGCGGCCTGGCCGTCGGCGTCGCCGGTCAGGCCGATCGCGTGCAACCCATGCGCCAACGCGATTTGTGCGCGATACAGCAGTTGCAGGAACGCGATGGCCCAGTCGGCGAACGGCGGCGCATTCATCGCGCGCGCCTCCGGCGGACCGCATTCGAACGTCGAACGGCACCCGGCATCTACCAGCTCGCATCGAGCCCGAGATGCCGCAGCGCGTCGTGGCGCAATTCGGCGAGGCGCGGGTCGCCGCGATGGCGCGGGTAGGGCAGGTCGACGCGCAGTTCGGCGACGATCCGTGCCGGGCGCGGCCCGAACACGATCACGCGCTGCGCGAGAAACAGCGCTTCTTCCACGTCGTGCGTGACGAGCAGCGCGGAGAAGCCGTCGCGTTGCCACAGCGCGGTCAGTTCGGCCTGCATCGTGAGCCGCGTCAGCGAATCGAGCTTGCCGAGCGGTTCGTCGAGGATCAGCAGGCGCGGATCGTTGACGAGCGCGCGGGCGAGCGCGACGCGCTGCGCCATCCCGCCGGACAACTGATGCGGAAACACGTTCGCGAAGTCCTCCAGCCCGACGCGCGCGAGCGCATCGTCGACGCGATGCTGCGCGGTACGCGCCACGCCGCGTGCTTCGAGGCCGAGCGCGACGTTCGCGCGCACGCGCCGCCACGGGTACAGCGTCGGGTCCTGGAACACGACGATGCGCGACGGATCGGGGCGCTCGATCGGCACGCCGTCCTGCGCGATTCGGCCTTGCTTGGCGGCGTCGAGCCCCGCGACGAGGCGCAGCAGCGTCGATTTCCCGCAGCCGCTCGGGCCGAGCAGCGCGACGAATTCGCCGGCCGCGACCGACAGCGACACGTCGTCGAGCACCGGCAGCGCGCCGCCGGGGCCGTCGAACGCGTGGCTCACGCGGCGGATGTCGATGCGTGCGCCGCGCGGCGGCGCGACGGCGGGCGCCGCGACAGTGGCGGCGGACGGTTCGAGTACGGCGGCGCTTACCATTTGACGGTTCCTTTCTGCCAGGCGAGCACGCGGTCGCGCACCGCGAACAGCAGCGCGATCAACCCGGAAAACAGCAGCGCCATCACGATCAGCGCCGCATACATGTTCACGTACGACGCCCAGCCCTGCGCCCAGCTCAAATACCAGCCGAGCCCCGACTTGACGCCCATCATCTCGGCGACGACCAGCACCGTGAACGACGCGCTCAGCCCCATGAAGATGCCGACGAACACGTGCGGCAGCGCGGCCGGAATCGCGACGCGCAGCACGAGGAAGCGCGCGTTCGCGCCGAGCGTGCGCGCGACGTCGTAGTACTGCTTGTTCACGCTCGCGACGCCCGACCACGTCAGCACGGCGACCGGGAAGCCGGTTGCAAGCGCGATCAGGAACGCGGCGGCCGAATAGCTCGACGGGAAGAAGTAGAACGTGAGCGGCAGCAGCGCGGTGGCCGGCACGGGCCCAAGCACGCGCAGCACCGGATGCACCCAGTAGCCGATCCGGCGCGACCAGCCGATCGACACGCCCACCGCGAAGCCGACCGTGACGCCGTACGCGAAGCCGAGCGCGAGCAGCTTCAGCGTGTTGCCGGCGCTGCCGGCGAGGCGCGGCCAGTCGTCGACGTAGACCTCGATCAGCGCCTGCGGCGGCGCGAAGAACGGCGTCGGCAGCCAGCCGGTTTTGGCGGTGACGATTTCCCACGCGGCGAGCACGAGCGGCAGCGCGACGAGCCACGGGCCGGCCGGGCGAACGCGTGCGAGCCGCGTGCGGGTCGCGGGAACGCGATGGCCGAGCGTCGCGGCGACGAGCAGCAGCGCGGCGATCGTCCACGCGGCCGTGCCGAACGTGTCGGTGTACGCCCAGTCGCTGAAGCCGACGATTCGGTTCGGCCACAGGTGCGTCAGCGCGCCGAGCGCGGCCCACGCGAATGCGGCGGCGATGCCGGTCGGCCAGGTGCGCGCGCGCCGGGCTTCCGCGGCCAGCGCGGCGTCGCAGGTCGTGCAGGCCGCTCGCGCGGAAGCATTGGCGTTGGCGGCGCCGGCCGGGGCCGATGCGGCGCGTGCGGCGGACGCATGTTCGATCGTCGACATCGCGTTACCCCAGTACGTTCGCATAGACCTGCTGCGCGAAGCGCTGCGGGTCCGTGCTCTTCTTCAGCACGCTGATGCGGCGGAAGTCGTCCGCATAGAACGCGATTTCCTGCTGCAGGTCGACGTTGGTCGGGTGGTGCGTGTAGGTGAGCGTCGCGTACAGCTTGCGCAGATCCTCGGGGCTGATCTTCGGCGAATACTTCGCGAACACCTTCGCGGCTTCGTTCGGGTTGTCGTGCGTGTACTCGGTGGCCTGCACGATCGAGCGCGCGAGCGCGGCGGCCGACGGCCGGTCGTTGCGCACGAGATCGCCGCGCGCGCCGATCACGCAGCACACCTTGCGCGCGTATTCGCCGGACAGGTTGGTCGCGAGTTCGGTATACGCGCCGTTGCTGCGCTTTTCGAGCAGGTAGAGATTCGGGTCGCCGTCGGCGATCGCGTGGATTTCGCCCTTGTCGACCGCGACGCCGAGCAGGTCGGCCGGATACTGCCGCCACGTGATGTCGCGCTCGGGATCGACGCCGTTCTTCGCGAGCAGGATCGAGAAGAAGTGCTTGCCGGGCGCGGCCAGATCGCTGACGCCGACCGTCTTGCCCTTCAGCGCCTGCAGCGTCGTGACGCCGGCCGCCTTCGCGCCGAGCAGTCGCACGCAGCCGCCGTGCGAGCTGCCGATGATCTTCACGTCGAAGCCGGCTTCGAGCGGCTTCAGCCAGCGGTGGATCATCCCGACCGCCGCATCGGCCTTGCCGGTCGCGATCGATTCGAGCAGTTGATCGGTCGAGCCGCTGTAGTTGATCAGCTCGACCTGCAGCCCGTTCTTCTCGAAGAAGCCGCGCTCCTGCGCGACGACGATCGGCGTCAGGCAGAACGCGTTCTGGTTCCACGCGAACGTGAGCTTCTTCAGCGGCGGCGCCGACCACGCGTGGCGGCCGAGCGTGATTGCCGGCACGGCGAGCGCGGCGGCGCCGGCCGCGCGCAGCAGCCGGCGGCGTTGGTCGTCGTGCGCGTCGTGGGGCGCGGGTGCGGTGGTTTGGGTCATGGTCTGGTCTCCGGTGTGGCGCAAGTCCGTTATTGGCGTGAACAGGCCCTAATCGAGCAGGTCGGGTTCGTCGGCGACGACGCGCGCGAACAGGCTGTCGAACGCATGCAGCGCACCGTCGGGACCGCCGATCTGGCCGTGCGTATGGCGCGCGGTCGCGTGATCGATCGGTTGCGGCGTGCCGGCCGCTTCGGCCAGCAACTGCGTGTGCGCGACGTTGTCGAGCGCGATGTACCACCACGCGGCGGCCTCGACCGTCGGGCCGGCCGTCAGGATCCCGTGGTTCTTCAGGATCACGCCCTTGTGCGTGGTGCCGTCCGGCTTCGCGAGCGCATCGGCGATCCGCGCGCCTTCGCTGGTGTCGACGACCATCCCGGTGAAATCGTCGAACAGCGCGTGATCCTCGTAGAACACGCACGCGTCCTGCGTGAGCGGATCGAGCGGGCGGCCGAGCGTCGACCATGCCTTGCCGTACGTCGAATGCGTGTGCGCGGCGGCGACCACGTGCGGATGGGCCTCGTGGATCGCCGCATGGATCGCGAACGCGGCCTTGTTCAGCGGCCGCTTGCCGATCGCGGTTTCGCCCCGTGCGTTGACGAGCAGCAGGTCGGAGACCTTGATCTGCGAGAAATGCACGCCGAGCGGGTTCACCCAGAAATGATCCGGCAGCTCCGGATCGCGTGCTGTGATGTGGCCCGCGAGGCCCGCCGCGAAGCCGAAGCGCGCGAACAGGCGGAACGCGGCCGCGAGCCGCTCCTGCCGGTGGCGGCGCTCGGCGGCGACGTCGAGGCGCGGTGCGGGCGGATCGAACCAGAAGTGCTGGCGCGGCGTGTCGGCGAGCACGAGGCCCGATGCGGTACGGTTGGGCGAGGACAGGACGGCGGACATGATCGCGTAGGGCTCCGTATGGCTCCGTTGGGCTCAGGCCGCGCGGCGCGCCGCGTCGCGTGCGGCGACGGCGCCGCGCACACGCGGAATCAGTTCACGGCCGTAGTCGATCGCGTCTTCCAGCGGGTCGAAGCCGCGGATCAGGAACGTCGTCACGCCGAGGTCGTAGTAGTCGAGCAACGCGTCGGCGACCTGTTCGGGCGTGCCGACGAGCGCCGTCGAATTCGAGCGCGCGCCGGTGAGCTTCGCGATCTCGGTCCACAGCCGCTTGTCGACGCGTGAGCCGCGCTCGGCCGCGGCGAGCAGGCGGCGTGCGCCTTCGCTCTGCTGTGGGCCGCCGGCGCCGAGCCCGGCCGCTTCGCGCAGCCGGCGCGTTTCGTCGAGGATGCGGTGCGCACGCGCCCACGCTTCGTCCTCGGTCGCCGCGAGGATCGGGCGGAAGGATACGGAGAAGCGCACCTGGCGGCCGTGTTTCGCGGCTTCGGCGCGCACGCGCGTCGTCAGGTCGCGCACCTGGTCGAGCGATTCGCCCCACAGCGCGTACACGTCCGCGTGCTTGCCGGCCACCGCGAGCGCGGCTTCCGACGCGCCGCCGAAGTAGATCGGCACGTGCGGCTGCTGGAACGGCTTCACTTCCGAGAAACCCTGCTTGAACCGGTAATGCGCGCCGTCGTGATCGAACGGCTGCGCTTCCGTCCAGATTCGCCGCAGGATGCCGAGGTATTCGTCGGTGCGTGCATAGCGCGCGTCGTGATCGAGGAAATCGCCGTCGCGCTGCTGCTCGCTGTCCGAGCCGCCGGAGATGAAGTGCACGGCGAGCCGGCCGCGGCTGAACTGGTCGAGCGTCGCGATCTGCCGCGCGGCGAGCGTCGGCGCGGTGAAGCCGGGGCGATGCGCGAGCATGAAATGGATGCGCTCGGTCGCGGCCGCCGCGAACGCGATCGTCAGCGTCGCCGACGGGCCGGTCGAGTGATGCGGCACGAGAATCCGGTCGAAACCGGCCGTTTCGTGGGCGCGGGCAAAGTCGCGCACATAGTCGGGATCGACCACGGGGCCGGACGCCGGGTGGATTTCCGACTGCTTCTGGCTCTGGATCATGCCGATGAATTCGACGCTCATCTGGGTCTCCGGTGCAGGGATGTCCCGGCGCACGGCCGGGCAGGAATGGAGCGCAGGTTAACGCCGGGATCATGCGGAATGGAAATAATCAATCCGGATTTGAATATCAGATTTGCATGGTTTGGGGCCGTATGGGTTGCGCATACGCTGTGGGCTCGTGAATGATCGGGCGCGCGTTGGCGCTGTTTTCGCCTGCTGTTTGCGCCCGCCGTTTTCGTCGTTCCGCCGCCGTGTTCGACCTACCCAGGGAATCCGTTTCGATGTCCGCCAGCCTTGCCGTTTCCTCGCCGCCACCGCAACCCTCGCTGCGCCTGCTGCCCGCGGACGCCGCCAAGCCCGCCCACGCCGACGCCATCGACGAGACGGACGACGCGCGCCTCGCCGCGCTGCTCGAGCGTCTCACTCCCGAACTCGCCGCCGATGCGGCCCGCAACGACGTCGAGGCCCGCTTTCCGCACGAGAACTTCGCGCGACTGCATCGTGCCGGGCTGATCGCGCAGGTCGTGCCGCGCGAGCATGGCGGCGCCGGGGCGACGCTGGCGCGGGCGAGCCGGATCGTCGCGGCCGTCGCGCGGGCCGATCCGGCAACCGCGCTGGTACTGACGATGACGTATCTGCAGCACCGCGCGCTCGGCCGCGCCGACAACCGCTGGCCCGCGCAGGTGCGGCGCGCGGTGTTCGACAGCGCGGTTGCGCACGGCGCGCTGATCAACGCGCTGCGCGTCGAGCCGGCGCTCGGCTCGCCGTCGCGCGGCGGGCTGCCGGCGACCCTCGCGCGCCGCGATGGCGACGGCTGGCGGCTGTCGGGCCACAAGCTCTACAGTACCGGGATTCCGGCGCTGCGCTGGCTGGCCGTGTGGGCGCGCACCGACGAACCGGCGCCGCGCGTCGGCGTGTTTCTCGTGCCGCGCGACCCCGCGGCGGACGGCGATCGCATCCGCGTGATCGAAAGCTGGAATCACCTCGGCCTGCGTGCGTCCGGCAGCCACGAAGTCGTGTTCGACGACGTGCCGCTGCCGGCCGACCATGCAGTCGACGTACGCGCGCCGGACGCATGGACCGTATCGGCCGCCACTCATGCGGATGCCGACGCGCAGGCGGACCAGCAGGCGTGGATGGTCGTGCTGCTCGGCAGCCTGTACGACGCGGTGGCGCGTGCGTCGCGCGACTGGCTCGTCGAATTCGCGACGACGCGTGCGCCGAGCGGGCTCGGCGCCCCGCTCGCGACGCTGCCGCGCGTGCAGGAGGCGGTCGGGGAAATCGAAGGCTGGCTGCACGCGAACCGTGTGCTGCTCGACGATCACATCGCGCGCACCGACGCCGGCAACGCGCCGTCGGTGACGACCAGCGGCCTCGTCAAGCGCACCGTGACCGAGCACGCGATCCGGACGGTCGAGCAAGCGCTGAAGCTGTCGGGCAATCACGGGCTGAGCCGCGGCAATCCGCTCGAACGCCACTATCGCGACGTGCTGTGCAGCCGCGTGCATACACCGCAGGACGATGCGATCGCGGTGGCGGCGGGGCGGGCGGCGCTCGACGTGGCGACGCGCGGGCAGACGAATGCAGGGGCGGACGCGACGTCACGCACCGGGAGCGAAGGCGGTCGACGCGATGCGTGAGCCGGGCCAGGTTGCCGCGCACGGCAACGGCGCGGCGCGACGCAGGCGCCGCGCGGCCACCGAGGCTACCGCGGCCACCGAGGCTACGTTACGCGGCCTTGTCGTGCGATTGCTCGGGCAGCGCGAACGCCGTGCGCGCATGCGCGGCGACGGCCGCGAGCGGCGCGTCGAGGCGCGCGGCATCGTGCCGGCGCAGCAGCCACAGATCGATCTGCGGCTTGAAATCGGCAAGCGGCACGATATCGAGCGCGTCGCGCAGCGGGCTGCCTTCGACGAGCGGCAGCGGCATCAGCCCGAGGCCGAAGCCGTTGGCGACGCTCTGCAGTTGCAGGTCGCGGCCGTACGCATCGAGCGTGACCGGCATCGGCAGGCCCTGCGCGTCGAGCGCGCGCCGCAGGCCCGCACGAAAGCCGCAGCCGTCCGGGTTGAGCACCCAGCCGCGCGCGTGGCAATCGGCGAGCCGGTAGCTGCGGCGCGGCCAGTCGCCCTTGCGGCCGACCGCGACGAGCCGCGTGGCCAGCAAGCGTTCACCCTCGACCTGCGCCGGCAGCACCATCTCGCGCGCGAGGAAGACCAGCGCCGCATCGAGTTCGCGGCGGGCGATGCGGTCGACGAGCAGGCCGCCCCATGCGGTCGTGACCTGCGTCGCGAGTGCGGGCCACTGCGCGGCGAGATCCGCGATCAGCGCGGGCAGCATCAGTTCGCCAAGGCCCTGCGTGAGCCCGATCCTGAATTCACCGGCGGGCGGCTGCTGGCCGGCCGTCAGTTCGCGCAGCGCGTCGACCTCGCGCAGGATCGCGCGACACTGCTCGAACACCTGCCGGCCGATGTCGGTCGGGCGCGGCGGCTTCGTGTTGCGGTCGAGCAGCGTCACGCCGAGCGTTTCCTCGAGATTCTGGACGCGCCGCGTGATCGCGGGCTGCGTCATCCCGAGCTCGGCCGCGGCCTGGCTCAGGGTCTGGCAGCGGACGACCGCTGCAAAAGCGTCGATATCGCTAATTTTCATGTTTGTTCTGCATGGTCTTTCGGGTGCATCATGACGATCCATCATATTCGGCATCATATTCGAGGAGACGGCCGATGAGTACGCTTTCGTTGCAACAGACGCCGCTGCGTCCGTTCGTCGATGGTCTGGATGCGCTGCTCGCGTCCGGCGCGAACGAGGCGCGCATTCTCGACGAGGGCGGCGCGCTGCTCGCCGCGCTCGTCGAGCACGACGACTGGTTGCCCGACGCATTCGCGCAGCCCGATCCCGAGCGTTACCGGCAGTACCTGCTGCATCTGGACCCGGACGAGCGCTTCTCGGTCGTCAGCTTCGTGTGGGGGCCGGGCCAGGCGACACCGATCCACGATCACACGGTGTGGGGGCTGATCGGGATGCTGCGCGGCGGCGAGTTCTCGCAGCCGTACCGGTTCGACGCGGCCGGCAGGCCGGTGCCCGCGGGCGACGCCGTGCGGTTGCGGCCGGGCGAGGTCGAGGCCGTGTCGCCGCGCATCGGCGACGTTCACCGCGTGACCAACGCATTTGCCGACCGCGTATCGATCAGCATCCACGTGTACGGCGCGAACATCGGCAAGGTCGAGCGCGCGGTTTACCTGGACGACGGTACCGTGAAGCCGTTCGTGTCGGGCTATTCGAATGCCTGACGCAACGCCCGCTCGCGCGGCCCGTGGCGGGCGCGCGGCGGCAGGGCCACGATCGAGCCGTTCCGTTTTCTTCACCGACTTCAACGTATTCAACCCAGAGACATCGTGACGCACTCCGCAGATTCCCTTTCCCGTTTCCCCGTCGCGTCGTACCAGGACGTACGCGCGCGCCTGCTTGCCCGCGACGAGATCGCGCTGATCGACGTACGCGAGGAAGATCCGTACGCGCAGGGCCATCCGCTGTGGGCCGCCAATTTTCCGTTGTCGAAGCTCGAACTCGACGCGTGGACGCGGATTCCGCGCCGCGACACGCCGATCGTCGTGTTCGGCGAAGCGGGCGGCGAGGATCTCGCGCCGCGCGCGGCCGCGACGCTCGTGCGGCTCGGCTACACCGACGTGCGGCTGCTCGACGGCGGCCTCGCCGGCTGGGTCGCCGCGGGCGGCGAACTGTTCATCGACGTGAACGTGCCGAGCAAGTCGTTCGGCGAATGGGTCGAGGCCGAGCGTCATACGCCGTCGCTGTCCGCGCAGGAGGTGCAGGCGCTGATCGACGCGAAAGCCGATGTCGTGATCGTCGACGCGCGCCGCTTCGACGAATACCAGACGATGAACATCCCGACGTCGACCAGCGTGCCGGGCGCTGAACTCGTGCTGCGCGTGCGCGCGCTCGCGCCGGACCCGCGCACGCAGGTGATCGTCAACTGCGCGGGCCGCACGCGCAGCATCATCGGCACGCAGTCGCTCGTCAACGCGGGGCTGCCGAACCCAGTCGCCGCGCTGCGCAACGGCACGATCGGCTGGACGCTGGCCGGCCAGACGCTCGAGCGCGGCGCCGCACGGCGCTTTCCGGACGAGATCGACGCGACGCAGCGCGCCGAAGCGCGTCGGGCCGCCCGCGCGGTGGCCGAGCGCGCCGGCGTGCCGCGCATCGCGCTGGCCGACGTCGCCGCGCTCGCCGAACCGGGCCGCACGCTGTACCGCTTCGACGTGCGCACGCCGGAGGAATACGAAGCCGGCCACCTGCCGGGCTTCTTGAGCACGCCGGGCGGCCAGCTCGTGCAGGAGACCGACCATCATGCGGCCGTGCGCGGCGCGCGGATCGTGCTGGCCGACGACGACGGCGTGCGCGCGGACATGACCGCGTCGTGGCTCGCGCAGATGGGCTGGGACGTGCGCGTGGTCGAGCCGGCCGGCGCCGCGGCATTCGTCGAGCGCGGCCAGCCGCCGCGCGACGTGCCCGCGACGCCGCCCGCGGCCGACGTGTCGCCCGCGACGCTCGCCGGCTGGCTGAAGGAGGCCGCGCCCGGCGAGCTCGCGATCGTCGACGTGACGGCCAGCGCGAACTACGTGAAGCGTCATGTGCCGGGCGCGTGGTTTGCCGTGCGTGCGCAGTTGCGCGACGCGCTGGCCGCGATTCCGCCCGCGAAGCGCTACGTGTTCACGTGCGGATCGAGCCTGCTTGCGCGGTTCGCGGCGGATGACGCCCGCGCGCTGCTGCCGGCGTCGGCCGAGATCCGCGTGCTGACCGGCGGCACGGCCGCGTGGATCGACGCCGGGCTGCCGCTGGAGAGCGGCGAGACCCGTCTTGCGTCGCCGCGCATCGACCGCTATCGGCGCCCGTACGAAGGCACCGACAACGCGGCCGCGGCGATGCAGGCTTATCTCGACTGGGAATACGGGCTGGTCGACCAGTTGAAGCGGGACGGCACGCACCACTTCAACGTGATCTGACCGACGCGGTGCAACCGGGCGCGGCACCTCGTGCGCGGCGCCCGGTCGCGTGCGGATCGGCGCTTCGTGTCAGCGCTTGAACGTATCGACGGCCGTGCGGCCGACGGCCGGATCGTCGGTGAAGAAGCCGTCGATGCCCGCGCGCAGGTACGCCTGGATCTCGCGCACCGAGCCGGCCGTGTTGCGCGTGGCCGGCGTGCCGCCGTCCTTCAGCGATGCGGGCTGGAAGTTGTTTTCCGGGCGGAACGTGTACGGATGCACGACGAGGCCGGCCTCGTGCGCGTAGCGCACGAACGGCGTCGGCTGCTGCAGCGTGCCGTCCGCGGCGACCGCGATGATCGACGTCTTGTACGGGCCGACGCCGTTCGCATAGGTCGCGATCTCGCGCATGCCGTCGCGCGTCGACAGGTCGCCGTAGGTGCGCGTGTCGTTCGCCTTCACGAAGTCGTACGGGCGCTGGCCGGCTTCGTCCATCAGCTGCACGAGCTGCCAGTTCGGCTGGCTCGACTTGATCCGGTTGCGGATCGCTTTCAGGTTCGCGACTTCGAACGACTGGATGTAGACGGTCGCCGTGCGCGACGTGTACGAATCCTTCAGCAGCGCGTCGACGAGGCGATCCTCGAGCGGCAGGCCGATCGACTGGAAGTAGGTCGGATGCTTGGTTTCCGGGTACAGATGGATCGTGCGGCCTGTCTGCGCGGACATCTGCTTCGCGAGCGCGACGATCTCGTCGAACGTCGGAATCTCGAACTGGTCGTTGTAGGCCGTATTCGCGGGGCGCACCTGCGGAATGCGCTCGCGCGCCCGCAGCGTCTTCAGCTCCGCGAGCGTGAAATCCTCGGTGAACCAGCCGGTCAACTGCGCGCCGTCGATCGTCTTGGTCGCCTTGCGGCCGGCGAACTGCGGCAGCGCCGATACGTTCGTCGTGCCCGAGATCTCGTTCTCGTGGCGCGCGACGAGCACGCCGTCGCGCGTCGACACGAGGTCGGGCTCGATCACGTCCGCGCCGTCCTCGATCGCCTTGCGATACGACGCGAGCGTGTGTTCGGGGCGCAGCGCGCTCGCGCCGCGATGGCCGACCACCTGGACCTTCGCGGAGATCGGCTGCGTGGGGGCGCGCGTGAGAGCGTCGTCGCCGCCGCACGCGGCGAGCAGGAGCGCGGCGGCGCAGGCGAACGGGGCATAGCGCAGGGAGGTCGGGCGCTTGAGGAGCATGTCGTTGAACCTTCGAAACGGAGTCGGAAAGGGCGCTCGAGTCGGCGGCCCGGCGAGAAGCCGGGCAGAACGGAATCGAACGGTGCGCGATCGTCGCATCGAATAATTACATATGTATTACTTCCAGCTTTCTGTTCTGTTTTGAAGGGGCGACGGGCGCGGCAGCGCGAGCGACGGCAGCCTTGCGCACATCGCATTCCGGCCGTCACAGCGAACCCGCGCGCCGGATGCACTAAACTTGCGGGAATTTTGCATCGCCGCACCGGGGCCGCTGCCCGCCGCGCGCGACGATGCGGCGACTCGCGGGCCGGCGCGGGCGCCCGGCGCCCGTGTGCGTCCGGGGCCCGCGCCGGCCGATTTTTCCCGACTCATGACGACCCATACCGATCCCGCCTATCTGCTCGGCGACCTGCTGAAGAACGTTTCCCGCTCCTTCTACCTGACGCTGCGCGTGCTGCCCGACGGCATGCGCGACCCGGTGGGCCTCGCGTATCTGCTCGCACGCGCGGCCGATACGATCGCCGACACGGCGCTCGTCGCGCCCGACCGGCGCGCGGCGCTGCTGACCGACCTGCGCGACGACATCGAGCGGCTCGGCGACGGCGCGGCGCTGTCGCGTTCGCTCGAGGACGTGACGCGGATGCAGACCGATTCGCACGAACACCTGCTGCTCGGCTCGATGGAGCCGATGCTCGCGCTGCTGCGCGCGCAGCCGGAGGTCGATCGCGCGTCGATCCGCAAGGTCGTCGCGACGCTCACCGCGGGGATGGAATTCGACCTGCGCACGTTTCCGGACGAGCGGTCGGGGCAGGTCGCATCGCTGCCCACGCGCGGCGAACTCGACCGCTACACGTACCTCGTCGCCGGCTGCGTCGGCGAATTCTGGACCGACATGACGGGCGCGCACACGCGCGCCGCGCGCGGCTGGGATCTGCCGGACATGCGCGAGAAGGGCATCCGTTTCGGCAAGGCGCTGCAGATGACGAACATCCTGCGCGATTGCGCGAAGGACCTGCGCATCGGCCGCTGCTACCTGCCCGACGACGTGCTGCGCGCGCACGGGCTCGTCGTGGCCGACCTGATGCAGCCCGATGCGTCGGCGCGCGCGCGCGGCGTGCTGGTCGACCTGCTGCGCGGCGCGCTCGACCAGTATCGCGACGCATGCCTGTATACGCTCGCGATCCCGCGCCGTTTCGTGCGGCTTCGGCTCGCCTGCCTGTGGCCGATCATGATCGGCCTCGAAACGCTCGAACTGCTGGCCGGCCACGCTGCGTGGCTCGACCCGGCGCAGCCGGCCAAGGTGCCGAGAAAGCGCGTCTACCGGATCATGGCGGCGTCGCTCGCGCTGGTCGGTTCGAACACGGCGATCCGCGCGCGCCTGAGCGCGCTCGCCGACGCCGTGACCGCGCGGCTCGCGCGCCCCGCGTCGCAGCACTGAAGCGCGTCGGTGCGACCGGCGCCGGCATCGCCTCCCGGCCCGCGCTCGCCGGGCCGTTCCCGTCCGATCTCCCGTGCCCCGTGCACGGACAAAAACGTTTTCATGATTTCGTGTCTCGAAATGTGGGTGTCACGAACGTCGGCGATCCTGCGCGGCGGCGTGAATCGCGGCGTCAGCTTCGATCGCGCATTTGTAAGATGTTTGGTTGCCGAAGGCGTCTGACGACATCGGACGGTCGCGTTGCACCCGTAAAAATGTAAAGCTAGGGTTTTCACCGGCAAATGCCGGAAAGGCCCGCCGCACAAGCATTTCGAGCTGTTATGTAACCGTTTGGTGAACGCCCGCGTTGCGTCGATCATACGATGACCGACTGCACATGTTGGGAAACAATTGGTAATCCGTCAGAATCGCGTCGGCATGTACTCGCACATGTGTCGGTCACAAAACCACACCAGAAAAGAAACATTCTTTGAGGACGGAGAATCAATGAAAAAGCGCGTCGCTTTCGCCATGACGGCAGTGGGTCTCGCAGCCGCTACCGCCGCCCACGCCCAGAGCAGCGTGACCCTGTACGGTATCGTCGACAACGGCCTGGCATACCAGAACAACGCGGCCCCGTCGACGGGTGCGACGACCGGCGGTCACTCGAAGGTATCGATGTCCACCGGCGTATGGGCAGGCAGCCGCTTCGGCCTGAAGGGCAGCGAAGATCTCGGCGGCGGCACGAAGGCGATCTTCCAGTTGGAAGCAGGCGTGAACTCGGCGACCGGCGCGTCGCAATGGGCAGGCGGCATCTTCACCCGCCAGGCATGGGTCGGTATGACGAACCAGGCGTACGGTACGCTGACGGCCGGCCGTCAGTACACGGCGTACTACACGCTGCTGTCGCCGTACAGCCCGACGACGTGGCTGACGGGCGCATACGGCGCGCACCCGGGCGATATCGACTCGCTGGATACCAGCTACCGCGCGAACAACTCGCTCGTCTACATGTCGCCGAAGTTCTACGGCTTCACGGTCGGCGGTTCGTACTCGTTCGGCGGCGTGCCGGGCAGCGTCAACCGCGGCTCGACGTGGAGCGCGGCGGTCCAGTACCTGAACGGCCCGGCAGGCATCGCGGTCGGCTATCAGAAGGTCAACAACTCGACGCTCGGCGGCGGCGTGTGGGGCGACAACTCGACGGTCACGAGCGGCGGCCAGCCGGCGGTGTCGGCGCTCAATGCCGGTTATCAGACGGCGCAGTCGCAGCAGCGCATCGGCGTGACGGCCGGTTACCAGTTCACGCCGGCGTGGGATGTGTCGGCGTCGTACACGAACGTCAAGTACACGCCGGGCGTCGGCTCGGTGTTCCGCAACAGCGCGATCTTCAACACGGCCGGCGCCGTGCTGCACTGGAAGGCAGCGGCTCAGTGGGACTTCGCGGTCGGCTACTCGTACACGGCGGCGACGCAGTCGAACGGCATCACGAGCGCGGCCAAGTACCATCAGGTCACGCTGTCGCAGTACTACAGCCTGTCGAAGCGCACGGGCCTGTACGCACTCGAGGCTTACCAGCACGCGTCGGGCAATACGCTGAGCAAGACTGGCACCATCCAGGCAGCAACGACGCAGATCGGCGACGGCGTGGCGGCAGGTTCGAAGCAGAACCAGATCGCTGTCGGCGTCGGCATGATCCACCGCTTCTAAACGTCGCGCGGCGCGCGAGCGCCGCTCACGGCATGCGGTATGAAAAAACCGGCTTTCGAGCCGGTTTTTTCGTTTACGTCGCGAGCATTCGCCCGATTCGTCCGATTCTCCGGATCACTGATCGATCGGCGATTTCAGCGGCTGATGCTCGCCCGTCAGCCCGAACACGACCAGTTGCGCGGGCTCGGTCGCGCTCGCGTTGCGCGATACCTGATGGCGCGAGCCGGGCGGCTCGTACCAGCCTTCGCCGGCGCGATAGCGGCGCAGCGGGCCGCCGTTCACCTGCGACAGCACTTCGCCTTTCGACACGACCGCGAAGACCGAGCCGAGATGCCGGTGCGCGTCGGACGCCTGACCGGGCGCATAGTCGACCGTCGCGACGACGACGAGCTTGCCGGGCGCTTCGGGCACGGCCTGCTGCATGATCGCGTGGACGCTGTCGCCGGCGTCGTGCGCGTGGGCGGCGGCCGGCAGTGCCGCCGCGAGCACGAGCCCGATGCACGGCGCGATGCGATGGAGCGGGGAGCGAATCATCGTCGCCGCCTTACTCGGGCATCTTGCGGAACGCGATCGCGAAGCGGTTCCACGAGTTGATCGTCGCGATCAGCATCGACAGGTCGAACAGCTCCTCGTCGGTGAAATGCGGCTTCACGGCTTCCCAGACGGCGTCGGGCACGTGGTTGCCGGCCACCAGCGTCAGCGCCTCGGTCCATTCCAGCGCCGCGCGTTCGCGCTCAGTGAAGAACGGCGTTTCACGCCACGTGACGACGGTCGCGAGACGGCGGTCGGTTTCGCCGCCCTTGCGTGCGTCGCTCGTATGCATGTCGACGCAGAACGCGCAGCCGTTGATCTGCGACGCACGCAGACGGACGAGTTCGGCGAGCGGCTTCTCGATCGAGCACTTCGCGAGGAATTCCTCGGCGTTGCGCATCACCTTGATCGCATTCGGGCTGGCGGCATAGAAGTTCAGGCGCGGTTGCATGGCAGGTCCTTTTCGGTTGGGTAGCGCCGGGGTGGCGCGACAGGACCCACTTTAGGACGCGTACTGGCCTGCTTGAATAGCCAATTCCGTGGAAATTCAGGTAACCAGTGGCGGCCCGCCTGCGATGCCGGCTTCCAGCAGCCGGGCCAGCTTCGCGAGCGCCGTGTCGATGCGCAGCGCGTCGATCCCGCCATAGCCGAACAGCAGCCCGGCACGCACCGGCACGTCCGCGTGGAACGCGGAGATTCCGTACAGGCCGATGTCCTGCGCCCGCGCCGCGCGGACCAGCGCCGCTTCGTCGAGCCCCGGCTTCAGGTGCGCGGCGAGATGGATGCCGGCGGTCGGCACGATCGCGTCGAACCACGGCGCGAGTTCGCCGCGCAGGTGCGCGATCAGCACCTTGCGCCGCGCGTCGTAGTGCTTCTGCACGCGTTTCAGGTGCCGCGCGAAATCGCCATCGTGCATGAAGCGCGCGAGCGCCGCCTGCGTCAGCGTGCACGTGTGCCAGTCGACGATCTGCTTCGCCTTGGCCAGCGCGCCGCGCAGCGCGCGCGGCGGAATCGCGTAGCCGATCCGCAACTCGGGAAAGATCGTCTTCGAGAACGTGCCGACGTACGCGACGAGGCCCGTGCGGTCGAGGCTCTTCAGCGATTCGACCGGGCGGCCTTCGAAGCGGAATTCGCCGTCGTAGTCGTCCTCGATGATCACTGCACGGCGACGCTGCGCCCATTCGAGCAGCGCGACGCGGCGGTCGAGCGTCATCGGCATGCCGAGCGGGAACTGATGCGACGGCGTCACGTAGACGAGCCGTGCGTCGTCCGGCAGCCGTTCCGTGACGAGGCCGTGCGCGTCCACCGGCACGCCGGTCACCGTCGCGCCGAGCGACGCGAACGCGGCGCGCGCGGGCGGATAGCCGGGATCCTCGACGGCGACGACGTCGCCCGGCCGCACGACGACGCGCGCGATCAGGTCGAGCGCCTGTTGCGCGCCTTGCGTGACGAGCACGTCGTCCCAGCTGCATGCGACCGCGCGGCTGAATCCGACGTAGCGCGCGATCGCGCCGCGCAACTGCGGGTCGCCGGCCGGATCGTGATACTGGCCGGGGCCGCGCGCCTGCTGGCGCAGCGCGTGATGCAGGCAGCGCCGCCATGCGTCGAACGGGAACAGCGTCTTGTCGGTCACGCCGCCGCGAAAGTCGAAGCCGGGCGAATCGTGCGGCGCGGGCATCGCGAGCGCGTCCGGCAGGTCGTTCCACAGCGCGCGCGCATCGACCGCGTCGATGCGCGGCATCTCGTCGACGATCGACGGCGCCGACGCGGCCGCGGCGTGCGGCACGCGCGCGAGGCCGTCCGCAACGAACGTGCCGTCGCCGGCGCGCGTATTCAGGTAACCCTCGGCCACCAGGCGCTCGAACGCGTCGAGCGTCGTCTTGCGCGACACGCCGAGCTGTTTCGCGAGGTCGCGCGTCGACGGCAGCCGCGCGCCGGCTTCGAGACGCCCGTCGACGATCGCGGTGCGCAGTTGCCGGAAGATTTGCCCCGTCAGGTCGTGACGGCCTTCGATGCGGATCGCGATGTCCATCGCAGTGGTTACCTCGATTCGTGTCATTTCGCCTCGGCCAGCATACCGGAAGTCGAGCGCGCCGGCGGCGGTTCGTGGCTCGTGGCCGCGGCCGCCATCGCGCGATTGGACCGCCGTGCGCTGCTGCCTTACGATCCACGACAAACCTCACCGCGGAGCGACCTCATGCTGTCCGAAGACGAACTGGCACTGCTCGACGCGATCCGCGCCACCGGCAGCCTGTCGCGTGCCGCCGCGCGGCTCGGCAAGGCGCCGTCGACGGTGTCGCACGCGGCGCGCCAGCTCGAAACGCGCTTCGACGCGCTGCTGTTCGACCGGCGCGGCTACCGGCTGCAGCTCACGCCGGCCGGACAATTGCTGGCCGACGAGGCGGCGCGGCTCGCGCTCGACGTCGCCCGGCTGACGCAGCGCGTGCGGCAGGTCGCGAGCGGCTGGGAGGACCGGCTGTGGATCGTCAGCGACGAGGTGCTGGAGTTCGATACGCTCGTGCCGGTCGTCCGCGCCTTCGATGCGCTCGATTCGGGCGTGTCGCTGCGTTTCACGCACGAGGTGCTCGGCGGGACCTGGGAAGCGTTGCGCGACGGCCGCGCGGATCTGGTCGTCGGTGCGACGAACGAGCCGCCGGCCATTCCAGGCCTCAAGTGGTTCGAACTCGGCGCGATGGAGTGGGTGTTCGCGGTGTCGCCGCGCCATCCGCTGGCGTCCGCGCGCGGCCCGCTGACGCGCGACGCGATCGGTGCGCACCGCTCGGTCGTCGTCGCCGATTCGTCGCGGCGCGCGGCCGGCCGCGCGTATGGCCTGCTCGGCGGGCAGGCCGTGCTCGCGGTGCCGTCGATGCGCGCGAAGATCCTCGCGCAGCGCGATGCGCTCGGCGTCGGCTGGGTGCCGCGCCGGCGCGTCGCGTCGCTGCTCGCGCGCGGCGAACTGGTCGAGAAGCAGACGGCCGATCCGCGCGAGCCGAATCTGTTGTACGTCGCGTGGCACGGCGATCGCGACGGCCGCGCACTGCAATGGTGGCTGGAGCAATTGCGCGAGCCGAGACTCGCACGGCGGCTGCTCGACGGGATCGACGTGGTCGGCTGAACGCGCCCGCGCGAACATGTTCGACGTTTTCGAACATGTTCGTCGCGCCCGTCGTACGGCAAGGCCGGGCGCCGCGCGCATCCTGTGTTCACGGTCAACTCACCGGTTCACAGGAGAACATCATGCAACGCTTCGAAGGAAAGACGGTCCTCGTCACGGGCGGCAACAGCGGCATCGGCCTGGCGGCCGCCCGGGCATTCGCGTCCGAAGGCGCGCGGGTCGTCATCACCGGGCGCGACGCCCAGACGTTGGAAGCCGCCCGCCAAACGCTCGGCGAAGGGGCGCTCACGATTCGCAACGAAGCCGGCAGCGTCGCGTCGGCCCGCGCGCTGGCCGATGCGCTCGCCGCCGCCGGCGTGCGGCTCGACGCCGTATTCGTCAACGCGGGCGTCGCGAAACTCGCGCCGTTCTCCGACAGCGACGAAGCGATGTGGGATCTCGTGTTCAACACCAACGTGAAGGGCGCGTATTTCCAGATCCAGTCGCTCGTGCCGCTGTTGAACCGCGGCGCCTCGATCGTGATCAACGGCTCGATCAACGCGCATGTCGGGATGCCCGGCTCGTCGGTGTACGCGGCGAGCAAGGCGGCCGTCAATTCGTTCGCGAAGACGCTGTCGACGGAACTGCTGCCGCACGGCGTGCGCGTGAACGTGGTGAGCCCCGGGCCCGTGCAGACGCCGCTGTACGGCAAGCTCGGGCTCGATGCGGCGGCGCTCGACGAGACGGCCGAGAAAATCAAGGGCCTCGTGCCGATCGGCCGCTTCGGCACGCCGGATGAAATCGCGTCGACGGTGCTGCACCTGAGCGCGCCGGAATCCGCGTTCATCGTCGGTGCGGAAATCATCGCGTCGGGCGGGATGGGGTTGCTCTGACGAGCCAGACGGGCGGGGACCGTCGCCGGCGATGCGATGCCGGACGCGCGGCCCCGTCACCCGCACCTATCGGGACGCGCAGGCGTCACGCGTATCGTCGCCGGCTTTCAGTTGCGTCACCGTCAATCCCGAGAACGTCGCGCGGCCGTGCTCGGCGAACACGGCCACGCGGTCCGCCTCGAGCGGCGGAAAGATCAGGTCGGTCAGCGCCACGCGGCCGCCGTTCGCGAATACTTCGACCGACCCGCGATCGACGACGATTTCGAGCCGCAGTTGCCCGTGCTCGAGCGGCAGATCGACGATGTGCTCGCGGCTGAACGTGCCGGCGAAATTCGTGTCGCCGGATTGCGACCGGTCGAGCGTCAGCGTGCGCTTCGTCGTGTCGTACACGATCCGCGTGCCGGTCGAGCCGTCGGCCGAGCGCCGGACGATCAGGCCCGCGCGCGCCGCATGCCGAGGCGAGATCGTCACCGTGATGCGCTGGACGACGCCGCGCGTCGCGGCCGACAGCACCCGCGTCGCGGAGTCGACCGTGACGTCGCCTTCGTGCACGGCGGGGCGGCTGTCGGCCCATGCGTCGAAGGCGGCGGCTGGCGCGACGACGAGGGTCGGCTCGCCGCCGATCGTCTTCAGCGACAGCTCGCGCGGCAGCGTGGTCGCGCCGCGCCACGGGGCGGTCGGCGCTTTCGCCGCGTAATCCCAGTTGCTCATCCATGCGATCGCGACCGGCCGGGCGCCGGGCGCGCCGGAGAACGTGCCGGCCGCATAAAAATCGGCGCCGTGATCGACCCAGCGGAATTGCGCGGGATCCGAGCCGGCCGGCGCGACGCGGTCGGGCACGAACGTGCGGCCGTCGAAGTTGCCGACGAAATACATCGCGCCGGAACCGCCGGCGATCGACCACGGGTTGACGTTGACGATCATCACCCACTTGATCCGTTTCGGATCGTCGTCGAGCGGCAGCGGCACGAGATCCGGCATTTCCCACAGCGCGCCCGCATGCGGCACGTCGGGCAGCGTGAAGTCGCTCAGGAACGACCAGTGGAGCAGGTCGTCGGAACGATAGAGCTTCACGACGTGCGCGTCGGCGACGACCGTCGTCATCAACCAGTAGCCACCCGGCGCATACCACGACACTTTCGGATCACGAAATTGCTTCGATTCCGGATCGAGCGTCAGCACCGGATTGTGCGCATACGGCTGCCAGGTCGCGCCCCGATCGAGGCTGTACGCGAGCGACTGCGCCTGTATGCCGGGTGCGTGACCCGAGCCGGGCTTGTAGACGCTCGTGTAAAGCGCGACGAGCGGCGTGTGGCCCGGTGTGCCGAGGCCGGACGTGTGCAGCGTATCGGCGACGATCGAGCCGGAGAAGATTTCCTCGGTGGCGTTCGCGCGCATCGCGACCGGCTGCTCGCGCCAGTGGACGAGATCGGTGCTGGTCGCATGGCCCCACGACATGTTGCCCCAGTCGTTGCCGAGCGGGTTGTACTGATAGAACAGGTGATAGCGGCCGTTCTCGTACACGAGCCCGTTGGGATCGTTCATCCAGTTGCGCTGCGGCGTGTAGTGGAGGGCCGGGCGCCATTGCGGCGTGCCGTTTTCGGCCGGCGCGCCGCAGGGTGCGACGGCGGCATGTGTGCAGGCGGCCGCGGCAAGCAGCAGCGCGGCGAAACGGACGGAAAGGCCGGAAGGGCCGGAAAGGCCGAACAACATTGATCTCATGCGTGATCCGGTGCTCCGTCGGGCGAAGCGGGAAAGGAGGGCGGATGCCGCTGCAACGGCGGCATGCGCAGTGGAGGAAGGAAAAAAGAGGAGGCGCACACGCGACACGCGCGATACGCGCCTCCTGAACCTCGTGCCTTTATCGAAGACGGTTATTGTTGGTGATCCTAATTGGCCTGCGCGTTGCCGTCGTTGTGGCCGGCCCCCGTCGCGGGCAGGTTCGCCGGGATGTCGCCGTAGCCGCCGAGGCCGCCGCGTCCATACGCGCGGTCGACCGACGTCGACGTGCCGTTGATGTTCACCTTCACCGTCGGCGCGAGCGTGCCGCCGCGGCGCGGGCCGATCGCATCGATGAACGACTCGACGAGCCCGCCCGGCATCACGTAGTGCGAATACGACTGGAATTCGCGCGGGTTCTGGTTCGGGTCCTGCGAATACGGCGCGCCGGCCGGGGCGGAGAAGTCGGTCGGGTTGCCGAGCACGAGGCCGCTGCCGCCGTTCAGCGGCAGGAAGTCGCTGCGGATGCCGTTGCCGACGAAGCCGTACACGCCGTCCGGGCCGTCGACGCCGGCCGCCATCGTCGTGCGGTGGCTGATCGTGAACAGGTAGTACTTGCCGTCCTTCAGATAGATCTGCGGGCGCTCGGTCTGGTCGTCGACGCAGTTCGCCGACAGGATCGGCGGCAGGAACTTCCATTCGGTCAGTTGCGGGTTCGTCGCGACCGCGAGGCCGACGTTGGCCTTTTGATACACTGCGCCCGAATTCATCACCGCGTTGAGGTCTTCGCGGTTCGGATCGTTCGGCGCGTAGCCGAGATCGGCCTCGGTGCAGGTGCGTGCGCCGCGCGGGCCGCCGGTGTTGCCTTCGAACACCATGTAGGTCTTGCCCGGATGCGCGGGGTCGGTGAACACGAACGGATCGCGGAACGAGAAGTAGGTGTTCTGCTGGCCGGTCTGGTAGTACTTGCCGTCCGGTTCCAGCAGCGGCTTGTGATCGCCGAAGCCGGTGAACCACACGTGCTTGTCGTCGGCGTGGATGTTGCCGTCGGTGCGCGTGATGATCGCCTGCGGCGGCGTGATGTCGGCGCCGCCGGGCGCCGAGCGGTTGAACGACGTCGCGGTGTAGTACAGGCTGACGTTGCTGCCGTGCGTGAGGCGCGCGGAGCCCGACCATTCGGCGTTGTTGGTCATCGGCGCGGTGCCGAATACCTTGGCGCTCGCGCCGTCCGGGAACAGGTGGCCGCCCCAGGTCCAGCCGCCGTTCGCGGGGCGTTGCGACGCGGGGATGCCCGCGCGGCGATAGAAGAAGCCGATGCGGGCGTGCACGTGCCGGTCGTCGAACGTGTAGCCCGCGTGCGGATCGGCGGTGAGCGAGAAGATCACCTCCCAGCCCTTGTAGCTGAGCTGGTTCGCGCGCAGGTCGGCCAGCGGCCACGTGTCCCACACCCACACGTTCGAGTTGATCAGCGGGAAGTCCTGCGGGATGTCCGGCATCGTCAGTGCTTGCGGCAGCGAGTTCTTGTCGGCACCGGCGGTGTGCGATTGCGCGACGATCTGGCGGATGTCCGCTCGCGTCCAGCGCATCGTGAAGTTGCCTTCGGGATCGTAGGCTTGCTGCGTGTGGGGCGTGGGCAGGGGCGCGCCCGTGCCGCCGGACTGCGCGTGCGCGACGGACGCGAAGGCGGCGAGTGCGCCGCCAGCGAGCAGCAAACGTTTGGCCGCGGTCGGGCGGAAAAGGGGAAAGTATGTCATCTCGTCGTTGTTTCCTGGAAAGGTGAAAGTGAACGGCTGAGTGGGCATCGATGTCCAAACCGGTTTGGATGCTATTTCAAACCGGTTTGGAACGCAAAAGATATTTAATTGACGGTAATCGTTACCAATTGGAAATAATTACCTGGTCGGTGTGTCCCGATGGTCGGGCGGCCGGGCGGAGCGGCGAATGCGAGGAGTGACGGTGAAGGTGAATCTGAAGGCGCTGTCGGACGCGCTCGGTCTGTCGCGCACGACGGTCAGCCGTGCGTTGAACGGTTACGACGACGTCAACGAGGCGACGCGCGAGCGCGTGGCGAAGGCCGCGCGGGAAATGGGCTACGTGGCCGATCCGACCGCGCGCCGGCTGGCGACGGGGCGGGCCGACATGATCGGCATCGTCTATCCGTTTGGCGCCGGCGATCTCGGCGATCCGCGCTTCGGCGAGGTCGTCGCGGGCATCACCGAGCGGCTCGCCGAGCGCAATCTCGATTTCATCATCGCGTCCGCGCGACCGAATGCGGAACTGGACACCTACCGGCGGATCGTCGACGGCAAGCTCGTCGACGGGCTGATCGTCGCGCGCACGCTGGTCGACGATCCACGGCTCGCGTACCTGCAGGCGAGCGCGTTTCCGTATGTCGCGTACGGCCGCACGCAGTCGGCCGGCCCGTATGCATGGTTCGACTTCGACAACGAGGCGGGCGCGCGCGACGCGGTGCGCCGGCTGATCGGCTTCGGGCATCGGCGCATCGCGATGATCAGCGCACCGCTGGCGCTGAATTTCGCCGCGCAACGGCGCGCCGGCTGTCTGTCGGCATTGCGCGAAGCCGGTATCGACGCGGATCCGGCGCTGCTCGTCGAGTGCCCGTTTACGCACGACGGCGGGGGGCAGGCAGCGCGGGCGCTGCTTGCGCAGGCCGAGCCGCCGACCGCGCTGCTGGTCGACAACAACATCGCGGGCGGCGGCGCATTTCGCGCGCTGGTCGACAGCGGGGTGCGCCTGGGTGCGGACCTGTCGCTGATCGTCTATGACGGCGTGCCGCCCGATATCGCGCATCCGTATCGTGTCACGGCGGTCGTGCAGCCGACCGGGCATGCATCCGGGCGCGCGCTGGCGGAACTGATGCTGCGGCTGCTGGACGACGGCGCGCGTGAGCATCGGCTCGAAGCGCCGACGATCGAAGCGGGCGACACGGACGGTCCGTTGCGCGGCTAGGTCCTCCGGCCGCGGCGAACCGAGGGCGGATGAGCGGGGCGGCGGGCGTGGTCGAACGACGCGCCGTCGCAAAGGCCATGACGTCGGCAGGGGCGAATGCGTGTTCTTCTAGACGACCGGTCTAATCCGGGGATATGATCCGTGCTGGTGAATGCGGCGACGTCCCTGGCGGATTCAGGCAGCGGGACGCCGTCGTTTTATTTCGGCCGCTTCTAGACGACTGGTCTAATAGGCATATATCGCATGCGGAGAAATGATTCGCACGTTGCCGCGCGCGGCCTGACTAACCGACAGGCGTGCCGCGACGCGCGGCGTCGTTCCCCGTTCATTTTCGAAGGAGTGTCCGATCATGAAGATTCTGGTTGTCCTGACCTCGCACGACACGCTCGGCGACACCGGCAAGAAAACCGGCTTCTGGCTCGAGGAACTGGCTGCGCCGTACTACACGTTCAAGGATGCGGGCGTCGAGCTGACGCTGGCGTCGCCGAAGGGCGGCCAGCCGCCGCTCGACCCGAAAAGCAGCGACCCGACGGCCCAGACCGACGCGACGCGCCGCTTCGACGCCGATGCGGCGGCCCGGGCCGAACTCGCGTCGACGCGCAAGCTGGCCGATGTGTCGATGGACGATTACGACGCCGTGTTCTACCCGGGCGGCCATGGCCCGCTGTGGGATCTCGCCGAGGATCTGCATTCGATCGGCCTGATCGAGCGCGCGCTCGCGGCCGGCAAGCCGGTCGCCGCGGTCTGCCACGCGCCGGGCGTGCTGCGCCACGTGAAGAACCCGCAGACCGGCGAGTCGGTCGTGCGCGGCAAGCGCGCGACGGGCTTCACCAACAGCGAGGAAGCGGCCGTCGAGCTGACCGAAGTCGTGCCGTTCCTCGTCGAGGACATGCTGAAGACCAACGGCGCGGCATTCGAGCGCAGCGCCGACTGGGCGCCGCATGTCGTCACCGACGGGCTGCTGATCACCGGGCAGAACCCCGCATCGTCGGCGCCCGCGGCCGAGGCGCTGCTCGCGAAGCTCGGCCACCGCTAAACACGCGGCGCCGGCCCGGCCGGCGCCGCGTCCTTGCCGTCGCCGGGCGCAGCCGGCCCGCCGACGGCCCGCATCGTTGCGCCGTGCGCCCCGCACGGCGCATTCCCAGCCGTTTTGCAGAACCAAGCAAAGGAGTCGTGGATGTCTGCCCTGTTCGAACCGTTCAAACTCAAGGATGTCACGCTGCGCAACCGTATCGCGGTGCCGCCGATGTGCCAGTACGTCGCCGAGGACGGCGTCGTCAACGACTGGCATCACGTGCATCTGGCCGGCATCGCGCGCGGCGGCGCGGGCCTCGTGATCGCGGAGGCGACGGCCGTGTCGCCGGAAGGCCGCATCACGCCGGGCTGCGCGGGGTTGTGGAACGACGCGCAGGCCGACGCGTTCGCGCCGTCGGTCGCGGCGATCAAGGCGGCCGGCGCGGTGCCCGGTATCCAGCTCGCGCACGCGGGCCGCAAGGCGAGCGCCAACCGCCCGTGGGAAGGCGACGACCATATCGCCGACGGCGATCCGCGCGGCTGGCAGACCATCGCGCCGTCGGCCGTGCCGTTCGGCGCGCATCTGCCGAAGGTGCCGCGCGAAATGACGCGCGACGACATCGCGCGCGTGCAGGCCGACTTCGTCGCGGCGGCGCGGCGCGCGCGCGACCTCGGTTTCGAATGGCTGGAGCTGCACTTCGCGCACGGCTATCTCGGCCAGAGCTTCTTCTCGGTGCATTCGAACCAGCGCACCGATGAATACGGCGGTTCCGCCGAGAACCGCGGCCGTTTCCTCGTCGACACGCTCGCGGCCGTTCGCAAGGTCTGGCCCGAGCATCTGCCGTTGACCGCGCGCCTGGGCGTGATCGAATACGACGGTCGCGACGAGGAGACGCTCGCCGAGTCGATCGCGCTCACGCAGCGGATGAAGCTCGAAGGGCTCGACATGCTGAGCGTGTCGGTCGGCTTCTCGACGCCCGACGCCCAGATTCCGTGGGGACCGGCGTTTCTCGCGCCGATCGCCGAGCGCGTGCGCCGCGAGGCCGGGCTGCCGGTGTCGTCCGCGTGGGGGATCGATACGCCGCAACTGGCGAATCGCGTGGTGGCGGAGCAGCAACTCGATCTCGTGATGGTCGGCCGCGCGCATCTGGCCGACCCGCACTGGCCGTACTACGCGGCCAGGCAGCTCGGTGTCGAGCGTCCGTCGTGGACGCTGCCCGCGCCGTACGCGCACTGGCTCGAGCGCTACCGGGTCGCCGACAAGGTGGCGTGAGCGACGCGTGACGACGCAGCGCCCGGGCGGCCCGCGCATCGCGCGTGCCGCCGATCCGGTGCCGATGGATAGAATGGCGGTTCGCGCAGGCCGGTTGCCTGCGCGAACCGCCATTTTTTCATTTCGACCGAGGTGCCATGGGCGCGCATGTCCCGTCGTCTTCCGATTCCGCCGCGCGGCCGCGCGCCCAGCAGATCGCCCGCGTCGCGCTGTATGCGGCGTTGCTGGTGCTCGCGCTGTGGGTGATCCGCGATTTCATTCCCGCCATCGCATGGGCCTGCGTGATCGCCATCGCGATGTGGCCGCTGCTGAAATGCTTTGAATCGCACCGGCTGTTCCGCAACCGGCCGACGCTGATCGCGACCGTCATCACGGCGGCGATTTCGCTGCTCGTCGTGCTGCCGGTGGCCGTCGCGACGACCCAGGCGATCGCACAGGCGCACGATCTGCGCGAGTGGCTGCGCACGATCCAGGACAACGGCATTCCGCTGCCGGACGTGGTCAGCCGGTTGCCGTACGGCGCGGCGCAGATCACCGAATGGTGGCAGGCCAATCTCGGCCATCCGCTGCATGCGGCCACCGCGATGCACGGCGTCAACGGCGAGAAATTCATCGCGTTCGGCCGGCACTTCGGCACGAAGCTTGCGCACGTGCTGCTCGAATTCGGCTTCATGCTCGTCACGCTGTTCGTGATCCTGCGCGCCGGCCACAAGCTGTCGGGTGCGTTGCTGCAGGGCGCGCGGCGTGCGTTCGGGCGCAACGGCGCGGAACTGATCGAGCGCATGGTCGCGGCCGTGTACGGCACGGTGACGGGGCTCGTCGTCGTCGGGCTCGGCGAGGGCGCGTTGCTCGGCGTCGCCTATGCGCTCGCGGGCGTTCCGCACGCGGCGCTGCTCGGCCTCGTCACGGCGGTCGCCGCGATGCTGCCGTTCTGCGCGCCGGTCGTGTTCTGCGGCGCGGCGCTCTGGCTGTTCGTGCAGGGGGCGACGATGTGGGCCGTCGTGATCGCGGCGCTCGGGTTCATCGTCGTGTTCGTCGCCGAGCATTTCGTGCGGCCGGTGCTGATCGGCGGTTCGACACGGCTGCCGTTCCTGCTCGTGCTGTTCGGCATCCTCGGCGGGGCGGAGACGTTCGGCCTGATCGGGCTGTTCGTCGGTCCCGCGCTGATGACGGTGCTGACGATGCTGTGGGCCGAATGGATTGCCTGACCGCGCATGCCGGTTCGACGCGGCGGTGCAGCGGCGCGGATGCGTGCACGGGCGCCGGTTGCAACGTTCGTTGACGATTCGGCTGGCGCGGATGCACGCCAGCGCGGGGATTCGGACAGAGATCTCTACATTTCTTTTCGATCCGGACCCAAAGGTCGAGTAGCATGGGGCTTTCGATCACGCCGGCATGGCGCAGCAGATTTCCCGAGCATGCGATTGATTTCGATGTCCCGTCCCGCGGCGGCGCTGTCCGTGGCCGCCGGCTGCCTGATGTTGCACGGCTGTGCCTGGTTCGACGCGTGGCTGCCGTTCTCGTACTCGCGCACGCCGCTCGCGCGGGCCGCGTCGCGGCATGGCGCGACGCGCGCCGACGTCGTCCGCGCCGCCGGCAACCCGCGCAGCGTGTGGATGGTCCGCAACGGCAGCGGCGTCTGCTACAACTATTTCATCGAGCACGGCAACGATCACCGCGCGTACTTCGTCGTGTTCGACAAGGCCGGCGTCGTCACGCGGTACGGCTTCGATTCCTGCATGGACGCCGACCGCAAGGGCGCGCTTCGCTCGGAGAAGGCCGCTTCGCGCTAGCGCGGCCGCCGTGCGCCGCGCGAGCGTGTCACGCAGTCGTCACGCGATCGTGTCGACCACGCCGCCATCGACGCGCAACGCCGCGCCCGTCGTCGCCGACGCCTGCGGCGAGCACACGTACACGACCAGGTTCGCGACTTCCTCGGTCGTCGCCGGCCGCTGGATGATCGAGCTCGCGCGCTCGCTGCGCACGAATTCCACCGCGATGTCGTCGATGCTGCGGCCCGTTTCGTCGGCCTGCGCCTTCAGCATCTCGCGCACGCCTTCCGACATCGTCGGCCCCGGCAGCACCGAATTGACGGTCACGCGGGTGCCGGCCGCGAGCTTCGCGAGGCCGCGCGCGATCGACAGTTGCGCGGTTTTCGTGAACCCGTAATGAATCATGTCGACCGGGATGTTCAAGCCCGATTCCGACGAAATGAACACGATGCGCCCGCCATTGCGTTCGATCATCCCTTTCAGGTAATGCCGCGCGAGCCGCACGCCGGACATCACGTTCATCTGAAAATAATGTTCCCATTCGGCGTCGTCGATGTCGAAGAACGGCTTCAGGCCGTAAATGCCCGCGTTGTTGACGAGAATGTCGGCATCCGGCGTGTGCTGCGTGACGCGCGCGACGCCGGCCGCGTCGGACAGGTCGGCGGCGACGCCGTCGAGGCTCGCGACTGGCACGGCGTCGCGCAGTTTCTCGAGCGCGGACTGCACCGACGCGTCGCTGCGGCCGTTGACGACGACGTGCGCGCCGGCGCGCACGAGCCCTTCGGCGATCGCGAAGCCGATGCCGGCGGTGGAGGCGGTAACGACCGCGGTCTTGCCTTTCAGATCGATCTGCATGAGTGGTACCGGTTGGAAGAGGAAGCGGAACCCGCCGCGTCTGCCGCGGCGGCCGAATTCAAAGCTTAGGCGATCCAGCCGCCAGGCGTCGGTTCGCTGTTGCGCGGCGCCGCACAGTCTTGTACGGTGAGCGTTCGTCCGAACCGGGAGCCTGCCGCGTGAGCCGTACCGCCAACCGATCCGCCGTGCCGTCGCCGTTCTGGCGCGATGCGGCGCTGCCGTTCGTCGAGGCGCGTACCGTCGACGACGGGCGCGCGATCTGCTACGCAAAGCACACGCACGACACGTTTTCGGTGGGCGCGATCGTCGGCGGCACGAGCACGTATGTGAACGGTGCGACGAACGCGCACGTCGGGCGCGGCGTGCTCGTGATCATCGATCCCGAGCAGGTGCACGCGTGCAACCCGTACGGCCCCGATGCGTGGGCGTACCGGATGGTCTATGTCGACGTGCCGTGGCTCGCGCGGCTGCAACACGCGCTGGGCCGCGATCCGAACCGCGATTTTCACGGGTTTTCGACGAAGTGGACCGAGCGCGGCGATCTGTTCGCGCAATTCGGCGGCTTCTACCGCACGCTCGTGTCGCCCCGCGTCGATGCGCTCGGCAAGGAGAGCGCGGCGGTCGAATTCTTCACGGCGCTGCACGGCGCGCTTGAACGCGAACCGCCCGATTCGCGGCCGGGCGACGACAACGCGAAGCTCGCGCGCGCGGCCGACTACATCGCCGCCCATTGCCGCGAGGCCGTTACGCTCGATGCGATCTGCGCGGCGGCCGACCTGTCGCCGTCGTACCTGATCCGCGCATTCAATGCGCGCTACGGGATGACGCCGCATGCGTTCCTGATCGATCGGCGCGTGCAGTACGGCCGCACGGAGCTGCGCCGCGGCCGGCCGATCGCCGAAGTCGCGCTCGATGCCGGCTTTGCGGACCAGGCGCATTTCCAGCGCGCCTTTCGGCGAATCGCGGCCGCGACGCCCGGGCAGTACCGCAGTGCGATGCGCTGACCGGCGAAGCCGCTACACGTCGAGCAGCAACAGCGCGCTGCCCGCGAGCAGCAGCGCCATCAGCCGGTTGAACACGCGCATGCGCCGTGCGTTCGCGAGCCGGTGCCGCAACGACGCGCCCGCATAGCCCCAGCATGCGATCGACGCGAAGCAGATCACTAGATACAGCGCGGCGAACTGCCAGACCTGCGCGCGGTCGCCATCGGCCGCATATGCGCCCATCGCGGCCACGCACGCGAGCCACGCCTTCGGGTTGAGCCACTGCATCGCCGCGCCGGCCGCCGCCGACGGGCCGGCCACGTCCGGATCGGCCGACAGCCGGCCGTCGTCGAGCGCGAGCCGCAACGCCATATACAGCAGGAACGCGATCCCCGACCACTGCGTGGCCGTCGTCAGCACGGGCCAGCGCGCGAGCGCCGCGTGCAGGCCGAGGCCGATCAGCAGGAATAGCGCGACGAAGCCGAGCGTCGCGCCGGCCGCGTAGCGCAGGCTCGCGCCGAGGCCGTGGCGCGCGCCCGCGCCGAGCGCGACGATGTTGACGGGACCGGGGGTGATCGACGAGGCGAGCGCGAACGCGGCCATCGAAACCAGCATGCTCATCAGATGTCTCCATGCGACATGTCGAAAGTCGCATCGAGACTACGGGCGCCGCGTCGGTCCGTATTGAAGAAAACTGCCCTCGGCGGCGCGCGGCCGCCGTCAGTGCAGTGCGCCCGGCGCGTGCGCCGGGCGAGCGCCGTGGAGATCGGCCGGATTCGCCGAATCGGTGGAATCGGTGGAATCGGGCGGGCCGGCGGCGTCGCCCGGACGCAGCGGCCCGCCCGAGCCGGGCTGCGTCGACACCGAGAAGCCGAACGTATTGACGCCGCCCGAGCACGCGACGAACACGCCGCCGCCGTGCATCTCCGCCACGGCCTTGACGATCGACAGCCCGAGCCCGTGGTTTTCCTTGCTGTTCGCGCGCGCTTCCTCGAGCCGGTAGAAACGTTCGAACACGTGCGAGCGCTGCACCGGGTCGATCGGCTCGCCCGGGTTCGACACGGCCATCTCGACGAGCGTGCCGCGGTGCGTGATCGTCACGTTCAGCGTCGCGCCGGGCGCCGAATGCTGGATCGCGTTGATCAGCAGGTTCGTCATCGCGCGGCGGAACAGCGACGGATCGACGGCCGCGCGCGCATCGCCGTGCAGTTCGGCGCGCAACCGCGCCTCGTCGAGCGGGATTTCGAGGAAGTCGAGCATGCGCCGCACCTCGTCGGCCAGCGACACGTCCTTCAGGTCGGTCGCGCGTTCGCCGCGATCGCTGCGCGACAGGAACAGCATGTCGTTGATGATCACGCGCAGCCGCTCGAATTCCTCGAGGTTCGACTGCAGCGTCTGGCGCATCCGGTCGACCGAGCGGTCGCGGCTCGTCAGCGCGACCTGGGTCTGGCCGATCAGGATGCTGATCGGCGTGCGCAGCTCGTGCGCGACGTCCGCGTTGAACGCTTCGAGCCGCGCGTAGGTTTGCTGGATGCGTTCGAGCGCGCCGTTGAACGACGTCGCGAGATCGCGCAGCTCGGTCGGCAGCGCGTCGGTGTGCAGGCGCTGGCGGCGGTTCGTCGCGCTCACGCTCGCCGCGTCCTGCGACAGCCGGTCGAGCGGCGCGAGCCCGAAGCGCGCGACCGCGCGACTCAGCAGCAGCGTGATCACGGTGGCCGTCGCGATCAGCGCGGCCAGCGTCCAGCCGAAGCGGCGCAGCATCCGCTGCGTACGCTCGCACGACGTCGCGACGACGAGCTGCAGCGTCGGCCGTTCGCCGGCGCCGGCCAGCGTGACGGTTTTCGTCATCACCGCGTAGCTGCTGTCGTTGAGCTGGTAGCGCTGGAACGCGCCGAACGGCGGATCGAGCGGCACGCCGTTGACCGGGCTGCCGAAGCGGAACGCGGGGTTGTCGCTGATTACCTGGTAGTGCGTCGAGCCGTCGGGCGGTTCGAGATCGGCGAGCTTTTCCTGCATCAGGCGGCCGCGCGCGGCCGTGGTCGCGTGCGACACGATCATCGCGGCGACTTTGGCGCGCGTGTCGAGCGTCGCGCGCAATTCGGCGAACAGTTGCCGTTCCATCATCACGAACAGCCCGCAGCCGACCAGCGTGAACACCAGCAGCGACACGATGCCGAACATCGCCGAGAGCCGCAGGATGATCGAGCGTTTCATGCGCGCCGCTCCGTGTCGCCGTCCTCGCGCGCCTCGAGCACGTAGCCCATCCCGCGGATCGTGTGCAGCAGCTTCTCCGCGAACGGACCGTCGAGTTTCGCGCGCAGGCGCTTGATCGCCGTCTCGACGACGTTCGCGTTGCTGTCGAAGTTCACGTCCCACACGAGTTCGGCGATCGTCGTCTTCGACAGCACCTCGCCGCTGCGCCGCGCGAGCACGCCGAGCAACTGGAATTCCTGCGCGGTCAGGTCGAGCCGCGCGCCGTCGCGGGTCGCGCGGCGGCCGATCAGATCCACGCGCAGGTCGCCGATCGAGATCAGCGTCGATTCCTGCACGCGCGCGCGGCGCGTCAGCGCGCGCAGCCGTTCGATCAGCTCGAGGAACGAGAACGGCTTGGTCAGGTAGTCGTCGGCGCCGCCGCGCAAGCCTCGCACGCGGTCGTCGACGCGATCGCGCGCGGTCAGCATGATCACGGGCGTCTGCTTCTGCGCGCGCAGCGCACGCAGCACGCCGAAGCCGTCGAGCTTCGGCAGCATCACGTCGAGCACGACCACGTCGTAGTCGAATTCGACGGCTTTCCACGCGCCGTCCTCGCCGTCGAGCGCGGTATCGACGACCCAGCCTTCCTCGGTCAGGCCGCTCTTCAGGTATTCGACGACTTTCGGTTCGTCTTCGACGATCAGCACTTTCATAGGTTCGTTGTCCGCGTAACCGGTTAAGGGCAGGTCAAGGGCCGACGCCCGCGCCGCGCCGCGGGGCCGCCGACGCGACGTCGGACGGCGGGGCGCCGTTCACCGCATCGCCGTCCCAGCCGCCGCCGAGCGCCTTCGCGAGAAACACGACGAGCGCCGCGCGCTGGCCCTGGATCTGCACGGCCTGGCGCTCGCTCGTCAGCAATTGCTGCTGGGCCGTCAGCACGTCGATGAACGGCGTCAGGCCGCCCGCGTAGCGATCCTGCGCGAGCGACACGAGCTTGCGCGCGTCGTCGACGGCGGCCGATGCCTGCTGCGCCGCCTGCGCCAGCACCGACAGGCCGGTTACCGCATTCTGCACCTCCTGGAACGCGGTGAGCACGGTCTGCCGGTAGCTGGCCTGCGCGGCGACGTAGCCGGCCTGCGCGAAATCGACGCCGGCCTTCAGCTTGCCGCCTTCGAACAGCGGCTGGCTGAGCGATCCGCCGACCGACCACAGCAGCGCCGGCACGGTGAACAGGCCCGCGAAGCGCGTCGCATCCCAGCCGATGTCGGGCGACAGCGTGATGCGCGGGAAATACGCGGCGCGCGCGACGCCGATCTGCGCGTTCGCGGCGGCCATCGCGCGCTCGGCCGACGCGACGTCGGGGCGCCGCTGCAGCAGGTCGCTCGGCATGCCGGTCGGCAGCGCGGGCGCGTTGATCGGCACCACGCGCGCCGGCAGCGAGAATTCGGGGGCCGGCGTGCCGACCAGCGTCGCGATCGCGGTTTCGACCTGCGCGCGCTGCTGGATCAGCAACTGCACCTGCGTGCGCGTCGCGTCGAGCTGCGCGCGCTGCTGCAGCAGGTCGAGGCCCGACACCGCGCCGAGGTCGTGGCGCGCGCTCACGTAATCGAGCGCTTTCTGCTGCAACGCGATCGAGCGCTTGACGACGTCGATCTCGGTGTCGAGCTCGCGCAGCGTGAAATAGCTCGACGCGAGATCGGCGCTCAGCACGAGGCGCGCGTTCGCGAAATCGTCGCGCGCCTGCTCGCTGTTCGCCTGTGCCGATTCAACGTTGCGCCGCACGCGGCCGAACAGGTCGAGTTCGTAGCTGACCGCCGCGCCGACCTGGATCTCGTTCTGCACGGTCGACATGCTCTTCGTCGCGTAGTTGGTCTGCGGCCGGTCGGCGGAGATCTTGAAGCGCTGGCCGCTCGCGTTCAGCCCGACGGCCGGATACTGCGCGGACGCGACCGACGCGAGCGTCGCCTTCGCCTGATCGTAGCGCGCGGCCACCGCCTTCAGGTTCTGGTTGTTGCGCAGCGCGTCGCCTTCCAGCGCGTCGAGCTGCGTGTCGCCGAACGCGGTCCACCAGGCCGGATCGAGCGGCGCGCGGGCCGGCGCGGCCGGGTGCCAGTATGCGTCGGCCGGGTCGAGCCGCCACGCGGCCGGCGTGTCGACGGCCGGGCGTTGGTAGTCCGGGCCGACCGTGCAGCCGGCGAGGGCGACGGCGGCGGCGAGCGCCGCGGGCCGCACGCGGGTGCGTATCGCACTCACGACTTCGCTCCCGCGGCGCCGGAGGCCGGCTGCGCCGCCGGCGCCTGCACGACGACCCGGTCGCCAGTCGCGAGCGCGTCGCCCGGGTTCGCGACGAGGCGGTCGTTCGGCGTGATCGGCCCGTCGACTTCGAGCGTCTGGCCGATCGTGCGCACGACCGTCACCTGTTTCAGATGAACCTGGCCGTTCGCATCGACGGCCGCGACCGTCGGGCCTTCGGCGCGGAACAGCAGCGTATTGGCCGGCACCTGCAGGCGGCCGACCGGCGTCATCGGCAGCGTCGCCTGCACGTACGCGCCGGGCAGCAGCCGCCCGTCCGGGTTCGGCAACGTGATCTCGATCTGCAGCGAGCGCGTCGCGACGTCGATTGCCTGCGACGTGCGCGTGATCGTGCCGTCGAAGGTCCGGCCCGGCAGCTCGGCCTGCGCGACGCTCACGTGCTGGCCGACCTTCACCTGCTGCGCATACGCCTGCGGCACCTGCACGTACAGGCGCAGCCGGTCGGCCTGCACGACCGTGAACAGCGCGCGGCCCGCGTTGCCGGAATTGACGAGATCGCCGACGTCGACGTTGCGCTGCGTGACGATCCCGTCGATCGGCGCGACGATCCGCTGGAAGCCTTTCAACTCGGTGAGGCGGCGCATGTTCGCATCGGCCGCGGCGAGGGTCGCGGCGCCCTGGCTGAACGCGCCTTGCCGGTCGTCGAGTTCCTGCTGCGACACGGCATCGCGCTGGCGCAACTGCTGCGCGCGATCGAACGACGTCTTCGCGAGCGCGAGCGCCGCTTGCGCCTGCTGGCGTTGCGCGGTGGCCTGCGCGAGTTCCTGGTTCAGCTCGGGCGTGTCGAGTTCGGCGAGCGTTTGCCCCTGCTTCACGTGCGCGCCGATGTCGGCCTGCCAGCGCAGCACGTAGCCGCTGGCGCGTGCATGGATCGGCGACTCGACGAAGCCGCGCAGCGTGCCGGGCAACGTCAGCTTGCCGCCGCTGGCCGCGTCGACCGGATGCACGACGCTCACATATTGGCGCGTGTTCTGCTCGGCGACCGCGTCGAGGTGATGCCGGTTCAGCACGTTGACGACGATGGTGCGCGCGGCGCCCGCCACCAGCAGCACGCAGATCACGATCAGGACGATCCGTCCGCGTCGCGACACCGACGCGCGCGCCGGCAGGTGCATGCCGTGTTCGTCCACCTGGATGCCGACGGCGCTGTGATGTTTCTCTTCCATGAATTCAACCAATTCAACCGGGTAGTGGGGCGAAAATCAGTGTCCGGCCTGGCGCGCGCGCCGCCGGGCCAGCCGCGCATGCACGCCGCCGAACACGAGCGGCACGAACAGCAACGTCGAAACGGTCGCGAACAGCAGCCCGCCGATCACCGCGCGGCCGAGCGGCGCGTTCTGCTCGGCGCCTTCGCCGAGACCGAGCGCCATCGGCACCATCCCGATGATCATCGCGAGCGCCGTCATCAGCACCGGCCGGATCCGCGTCGCGCCGGCCTCCAGCGCGGCCGTGAGCGGCGGCGCGCCGGCCGCGAGCCGTTGCCGCGCGAACGATACGACAAGAATGCTGTTCGCGGTCGCGACGCCGACCGTCATGATCGCGCCCGTCAGCGCGGGCACGCTCAGGTGCGTGCCGGTGACGAACAGCATCCACGCGATGCCGGCGAGCGCGGCCGGCATCGCGCTGATGATGATCAGCGGGTCGAGCCACGACTGGAAATTGACGACGATCAGCAGGTAGACGAGCACGATCGCCATCGCGACGCCCGCGCCGAGGCCGAGATACGACGTGCGCATCGTCTCGATCTGGCCGCGCATCGCGAGGGCGGTGCCGCGCGGCAGCGTCGCGCGCGCGTCGGCCACGATGCGGTCGATCTCGCCCGCGACCGCGCCGAGATCGCGGCCCTCGACGCTCACGTATACGTCGATCGCCGGGCGGATGTTGTAGTGCGTGATCACGGCGGGGTTCGCGGTACTGCGCACCTGCACCAGGTTGCCGAGCAGTTGCAGCGGCGTGCCCGTGCGGCCGCTGGCGGAGATCGGCGTGCCGAGCAGATCGTCGACCGACGACAGATTGTATTGCGGGGTCTGGATCTGCAGCGGGTACTGGACGCCGGTGCGCGGGTTGATCCAGAACGACGGCGTCGTCTGCGAGCTCCCCGACAGCGAGATCAGCATGTTCTGCGCGACGTTCTGCGCGGAGAGATTGAGCTGCTGCATGCGCGTACGGTCCATGTCGGCCAGCAGGGTCGGTTCGTCGTTGCGTTGCAGTACATGCACGTCGACGGCGCCGGGGATTTGCCTGATCTTTTTCATCAGGCCGCTCGCAATGGTCATGTTACTCGCGAGATCGTTGCCGAGCACCTGCACGTCGATCGCGGCCGGCTGCCCGAAGTTGAGGATCTGCGTGATGATGTCCGACGGCTGGAAGAAGAACTCGACGCCCGGGAAGCGCTGCGGCAGCAGCGTGCGCAGTGTCTGCACGTAGTGCCCGGTCGCGCGGTGGCCGGGCTTCAGCGCGATCAGCAGCTCGCCGTCGAGCGTGCCGATCGTGCCGGCGTTGCTGTACGACAGGTTGATGCCGCTGACCGGCAGGCCGAGGTTGTCGACGATCGCGCCGAGCTCGTCGGGCGGCACGGTTTCGCGGATCACGCGTTCGACCTGGTCGGCGAGCCGCGCGGTTTCCTCGATCCGGTAGCCGGTCGGCGCGCGCACGTGCAGCCGGAGGTTGCCGGAATCGGCGTTCGGGAAGAAGTCGCGGCCGAGCACGAACACGAGGCCCGTCGACAGCACGCAGAAGCCGAGGAAGCACAGCGCGTAGAAACGGCGGCGCACGAGCAGGATGCTCAGCAGCACGATGTACCACGCGCGCAGCCGTTCGAACGCATGGTTGAACGCGTGATGGATGCGCGCGAAGCGCGACGTCGAAGGGCCGGGGCCGGTGCTCGCCTGCTGCGGGCGGAACAGCAGCATCGCGAGCGTCGGCACCAGCGTGCGCGACAGCACGTACGACGCGAGCATCGCGAATACCACGGCTTCCGCGAGCGGCACGAACAGGAAGCGCGCGACGCCGGTCAGGAAGAACATCGGCACGAACACGATGCAGATGCACAGCGTCGACACGAGCGCCGGTACCGCGATCTCGCCCGCGCCTTCGAGAATCGCTTCGTGCAGGTTCGTACCGAGATGGAGATGCCGCTCGATGTTCTCGATCGTGACGGTTGCATCGTCGACGAGAATGCCGACCGCGAGCGCGAGCCCGCCGAGCGTCATGATGTTGATGGTCTCGCCGAGCGCGGACAGCGCGATCAGCGACGTGAAGATCGACAGCGGGATCGAGATTGCAATGATCAGCGTGCTGCGCCAGTTGCCGAGGAACAGCAGGATCATCATCGCGGTCAGCACGGCGGCGATCAGCGCCTCGTGGATCACGCCCTGGACGGCTGCGTTGACGAACACCGACTGGTCGAACAGCGGCGTGATCGTGAGCCCCTCGGGCAGCGTCGGGATCACCTTCGGCAGCAGCGCCTTCAGGTCGGACACGACCTTGAGCGTCGACGCGTCGCCGCTTTTCAGGATCGAGATCAGCACGCCGCGCTGGCCGTTCTGGCGCACGACGTTGGTCTGCGGCGCGAAGCCGTCGCGCACCGCCGCGACCTCGCGCAGGTAGGTCGTCGCGCCGTTGATCGTCTGGACCGGCAGGTTGCCGATGTCGGCGACCGTATCGGCCGACGCGTTCGTGTCGATCCGGTATTCGGTCTGGCCCATCTTCGCGGTGCCGGTCGGCAGCACGAGGTTCTGCGCGTTGACCGCGTTGACGATGTCGGCCGGCGTGAGGCCCTTCGCCTGCAGCGCCTGCGGGTCGAGGTCGATCGCGACCACGCGCGTGCGGCCGCCGTACGGGAACGGAATCTGCACGCCGGGCACGGTGATCAGCTGCGGGCGCAGGAAGTTGAGCGCGATGTCGGCGAGCGACTGCTCGCTGAGCGTCTTGCTCGACAGCCCGAGCTGGATCACCGGGATGCTCGACGCGGAATAGGTGATCACGAGCGGCGGCGTCGCGCCCTGCGGCATCTGCCGCACGATCGCCTGCGCGGACGACACCGTCTGCGCGATCGCTGTCTGCACGTTCGCGCCCGGTTGCAGGAACACCTTGACGACCGCGATGCCGGGCAACGACGTCGATTCGACGTGCTGGATATTGTTGACGGTCGTCGTCAGGATCCGTTCATGCACGGACGTGATGCGGTTCGTCATCTCCGTCGCGGAGAAGCCGTTGTAATTCCAGATCACGCTGATCACGGGGATGTTGATCGCGGGCAGCACGTCGACCGGTGTGCGCATCAGCGCCAGCGGGGTGGCCAGCACGATCATGATGGCCATGACGATGAACGTGTAGGGGCGCCTGAGCGCGAGATTGACGATCCACATGGAGGCGGCGGGACAGGCGGTGATCGGGCGGCGGTGAAGGGAACCCGAATGATAGGCGTCGGCCCGCAACGGGTTACTGTCGCGAAACTGGCGGAATTGTCAGGTTGGGGCGTGGCGGCTGTCGACGGCCGCCTGCCCGGCGGATCCGCTACGAAGCCGGTATCAATATAGCGGCCGTCGCCGCCCGCGCCTATTGGGGCGATGCTCGATGTCGACGGCAGCTGTCAGCAGTTCAGTTCGCCAAACTCGACGATTTGCGGGGCCGGCTTGCGCGGAGCCAAACTTTCCAGATGGCTGATGATCGCGGGGTTGCGCAACATCCCTTTGAAAAACGCGGTTCGCCAGTCCCGCCCGGTTGTGGGCGCGTCGTCCGGCTGTTCGCCGACGCGTAATTGAAACGCCAGTTTGACGTCGAATTTCTTGGCCGCGATCTTGTTCTTCCATCTGACGTACTCGCGATGGCAGAAACAGGCAATCCGGCTGCGAATCTTGAGTTCCTCGAAGTGTGTCGAGAGCCGTGTCTCCAGGGCGGAGTCGATTGCCGCGAGCTTGACGAAGCCAATGGCGAAGTCGGGACCGTGATCCGAGAGCGTCACGTTGATCCTGAACCCGATATTCGACAGCAGGTCGCTGTACATCGGATGAAGGAACATTGCGGTCTTGCGCGTCGCGCAGTAGTAGCGCCTGCCCTTGATCGGTGCGCAGCCTCGACATTGCGGAATCAGATTGTTGGGGTAGATCGAGAATTCCGGCCAATCCTCCTTCGGCATGAAATGATCGAGCGTATCGGGTATGAAAGGCGAGCCGCAGGAAGGGCACTCGGCGAGACCGTGATCGTTCCGCCTGGCCTTGAGCTCGGCATTCAGGGCGGACGGCGGATTTTCATAAAAATCGACGAGCAGCGCGCGGACCCGCGCGAACCGGCTCGGGTCCGGCGCATCGGCGTGGCTGGCGATGCACGCGTCGTAGTGCCCATACCGGGTGACGAGCCCGCATGCCTCCGCGGCGAGGTCCTCCACATCGTCCTTCGACGAGGCTACGGCAAGCTGGAGCCAGTCGTCGTCGCGAACCAGCATGTCGTTCAGGTATTTCATTCGGGTTCCTCGAAGGTCACCTTCGAGTCGTCCTCGAATTTCGCGGTGATGTAGGCCAGCGCATCATCGCCGATCTGCTGACCGATGGCCAGGATGGCGTGCTCGACCGAGCCGTACGAGGTGACGACGCGATCCAGCGTTTCCTCGTAGGGTTTCTTGATGCGATAGTCGTCGAAGGCTTCTCCGATGATCAGGTCGATCGGTGCGCCGAACGTTTCGAATCCGGGGCGCGACGATTGGGTCCGCCCGTCGACATGTCGCAACAGGGTGATGCCGTCGCGTTCCACTTCGCGCGCCATGACCGACGAATGGGTCGCGATGATCGCGTTCGACGTCGTTTTGGTCAGCAGATACTTGACCATGTTGATGAGGCCGATTTCCATCGTCGGATGCAGATACAACTCCGGTTCGTCGATGATCAATAGGCTTTCCTCATCGATTTCCGCGACCAGGCAGGGCAGCAGATACGAGTAAACGCGTTGGCCCGAACTGAGGCTCAACGCACGGCCGTCCTTGTTGAACGTGATCCCTTTCTCGAAATCGATGCTGGTTTTACGCTCGCGAATCGTTTTCCTCGACGCGGATTCCTCTTTCCGGAATTCGAGCTTGCCGCCGTCACAGGTCGACAACGACAGGCAATCGAAATCGATCGACAGCCTGAGCGTGTCGAACAATCGGTCGAACCGGCTGTCCTCGGTCCACCACAGGTTGTCGTTGTCGTACTCCATGATCTTCACCAGCGACTTCGCGCTGTGCTCTTTCGGCCAGGACAGAGAGAACGCGTTATCGTCGTTCTTGAACCCGATATAGGAATACTCGTTCACGTACAACTGCTGTCGCTCATGACGATCCTTCTGCGACGGCGCGACGGTGTCCGGCAACGCGTAGTGTTCGCGCAGGCGGTCGATCAGCGCATTCTTGGTGTCGAAATCCTCGAACGGAGAATGAGCCGCCACGATCACTTTGTGAAAGTACGGCCAGCTCTGGCCATTGGCGGCAAGCCCCGCGATGTGGTCGACGATGCGGCGAAGGATGGTTGTCTTGCCGACACCGTTTTTCCCGATGACCAGGTTGATATTGGTGCGCCCGAGCGCTCGCTCATTGTCGAAATTGAAGGTGACGGGGTCGAAGGTTTGCGGCAGGTCGTCGACCGTGATGTCGAATTTCTTTTCCGGAATATAGCGGCCGAGCGCAATCTGCTTGCCCTTTTTCAGGATGGCCCGTGCGGCCGTGCCGTCCCGGAACAGCGAACCGGAAAATCCGGGCCATGTGCTGTATTGCGGAAATTGGACGTAGTTGTAGCTGGCGTCGCAAATGCCGTCGAGATAGGTCAGCGCGTCGTCGGAGAGGGCTTTGCGCAGGCGCTGGTAGTAGTCGATGTCGCTCGCGAGCGAAACGACCTTGTCGGGTTTGAGCAGGTCGGTAATATCGATGCTTTTCCCGTCGGGTGTTCCATGTTCGATGAAATATTTCGACGTATCCTGGTAGCCATTGACCAGAACCTTGATTTCCCCGAAAGACTGCCGCTGGCGATTGTGAGATCGATGTACCTGAAACGTGACGATGTAATCGAAGTCGTCCCAGGGCGCGCGATAGTGCGTTCCGACGTGGTCTTGAAGAAGATGAAAACCTTCCAGCGACTCGATGTCGAAGTCGGTCGAATAAAAGAACTTTATTTTCATTGATGACACGCGATCTTCGTTCTGGTTATGTCGAGTAACAGCGACGGCTCGCGCTGCTTGCGACGAAAAGCGAACCGGCATCGGAAAGCCGGGTATTGCGCGTCGATCCTCGACGAATAATTATCTTAAATTAACGGCGCGCCGACGGCATTATTGAGACTATTCTTCGGATAAATTCGCGGGGCGGCCCGGCCGGAGGCCGGTGTAACTCGATTTACTCTAGGCCGGGCAGTTTTTGCACGGACGACCGTCATCGGGCGCCAACCCGTCTTGGAAGCGACGGACGGCTCGTGGTCGACCGAACCGCGTTCAGATCTGCTCCATGCCGAAACGCGCGAGCGCATCGAGATCGACGACCCCGATCTGGTTGTACGCGAGCCGCAGCGCGCCGAGCTTCTCGAGCTGCTGCAGCGCCTGGTTGATCCGCTGGCGCGACACGCCGACGAGCATCCCCAGTTCCTCCTGCGAGATCGACAGCGACGGGCCGGTATCCGGATACAGCGCGGGGTTGAAGAGCTGCGCGAGCGCCTGCGCGACACGAGCGTCGACGTCGAGCAGCCGGCTGTTCTGGATCGACGCGATGAATTCGCCCATCCGGTTGTTCAACTGATGAATCACGAAGCGCGTGAACGGCAGGCTCGTGTCGAGCAGCGCATGGAACGTGTCGACCGGCACGAACAGCACGGTCGAGCGCTGGATCGCGACGACCTCGTATTTGCGTAGCTCGCGCTTGATCACGCTGCCTTCGCCGAACCAGCCGCCCGACGGCACGCCGGAGAACGTGCAGCCGCGCCCCGATACGTTGAAGATCGCGAGCTTCAGCAGCCCCCGATGGACGCCGATCCAGTATTCGGACGGCGCGAGCCGGTGCGCGATCACGTCGCCGGCGTCGCACTGCGCGACGTGCGACTGGGCGAGCACGAGCGCCTGGTGTTCGGGCGCCAGCGTGCGGAACCACGCGCACTGGCCGAACAGCGTCGCCAGCGGCGGCAACGGGCCCGGTTCGGGAAGCGTGTCGGCCGGGTCGGCGGCCGCGTCGAGGTGGTCGTGCATGGATGCGGGTTTGCGAGGATAGGGATAACGCGCAGCGCTCGCGCGGCACTCTGTCGTTTCGATGACAGACGGCTCACAATATCGCCCGTTAGGCTGTCGGCAATTGAACCACATCAAAACGATCCGGGGTGCATGCGCCCCGGTCGACAGAACACGGGAGACAGGATCATGACGCAGATGTTCGAGGCCGGGCTCGGCCGCCGCGACGCCAACTACGTACCGCTCACGCCGATCGATTTCCTGATCCGCGCGGCCGAAGTCTACGGCGAGCGCCTCGCGATCGTGCACGGCGACGTGCGGCGCACGTGGGGCGAAACCTGCACGCGCGCGAAGCAACTGGCGAGCGCGCTCGCGCAGGCCGGCGTCGGGCGCGGCGACACGGTCGCGGCGCTGCTGCCGAACATCCCGGCGATGGTCGAGGCGCACTTCGGCGTGCCGATGGCCGGCGCCGTGCTGAACACGATCAACACGCGGCTCGACGTATCGTCGGTGCTGTTCATGCTGCGTCACGGCGAGGCGAAGGTGCTGATCGTCGACACCGAATATGCGGAGCTCGCGCATCGCGCGGCGCTCGAGGTGCCGGGCCTGAAGATCGTCAGCGTGGCCGACGCGATGCCGGCCGACCCCGACCGTTTCGCGGGCGCGACCGACTACGAGGCGTTCGTGGCCGGCGGCGACCCCGACCATGCATGGACGCCGCCCGCCGACGAATGGGACGCGATCGCGCTGAACTACACGTCCGGCACGACGGGCGACCCGAAGGGCGTCGTCTACCACCATCGCGGCGCGTATCTCGCGGCGATCAGCAACATCCTCGAATGGGACATGCCGAAGCACGCGGTGTATCTGTGGACGCTGCCGATGTTCCACTGCAACGGCTGGTGTTTCCCGTGGGCCGTCGCCGCGCGCGCGGGCGTGAACGTGTGCCTGCGCAAGTTCGACGCGAAGACCGTGTTCGACCTGATCCGCCGCGAGCGCGTCACGCATTACTGCGGCGCGCCGATCGTGCAGAGCGCGATCGCGAACGCGCCGGCCGAGTTGCGCGAAGGCATCGACCACACGGTGCACGCGATGGTCGCGGGCGCGGCGCCCGCGCCGGCCGTGATCGCCAAGATGAAGGAGATCGGCTTCGACCTGCTGCACGTGTACGGGCTGACCGAGGTCTACGGCCCGGCGACCGTCTGCGCGAAGCAGGCGCACTGGGATGCGCTGCCCGACGAGGAACGCGCACGGCTCAATGCGCGCCAGGGCGTGCGCTACCACCTCGAAGCGGGCGCGACGGTGCTCGACCCCGACACGATGACGCCGGTGCCGCCCGACGGCGAGACGCTCGGCGAGATCATGTTCCGCGGCAACATCTGCATGAAGGGCTACCTGAAGAACCCGAAGGCGACCGACGAGGCGTTCCACGGCGGCTGGTTCCATACCGGCGATCTCGCGGTGCTGATGCCGGACGGCTATATCCGGATCAAGGATCGCAAGAAGGACATCATCATCTCGGGCGGAGAGAACATCTCGAGCATCGAGGTCGAGGACGCGCTGTACCGGCATCCGGCCGTGGCCGTGGCGGCCGTCGTCGCGATGCCCGACCCGAAATGGGGCGAGGTGCCGTGCGCGTTCGTCGAGCTGCGCGAAGGCGCGAGCGCGACCGAGGCGGAAATCGTCGCGCACTGCCGGCAACTGCTCGCGGGCTTCAAGGTGCCGAAGGCCGTGCGCTTCGGCGAGCTGCCGAAGACCTCGACCGGCAAGATCCAGAAGTTCCAGTTGCGTCACGCGGTCGGCTCGAACACGGCGATCGACCTGGCGGGCGACAAGAAGTAGGCAGCGCACCCGGCCGTGGCCGATCATCGGGCGTCGGTCACGCGCCGCGTTCGAGCCGGAACACGCTGACGGCGTCCGACAGTTGCGCGGCCTGCTCGCGCAGCGCGACGGCCGCGCGCTCGGCATCCGAAATCAGCGTCGCATTCTGCTGCGTCGCTTCGCCGATCTGCGTGACGGCCAGGTTCACCTGCTCGATGCCGGTCGATTGCTCGCGCGACGCGGCGCTGATCTCGCCGATCAGCGTGCGCACCTGGTCGACCCGCGCGACGATGTCGCGCATCGTGCCGCGCGCGGCGTCCGCGATCCGGTAACCCTGTTCGACGGTCGTCGACGATTCGGCGCTCAGCGCGTCGATCTCCTTGACCGCGGCCGCGCTGCGCTGCGCGAGCGCGCGCACCTCGGCCGCGACCACCGCGAAGCCCTTGCCGTGCTCGCCCGCGCGGGCGGCCTCGACGGCCGCGTTCAGCGCGAGGATGTTGGTCTGGAACGCGATGCCTTCGATCGCGCCGGTGATCTCCGCGATCCGGCGCGTCGCGCGGCCGATGTCGTCCATCGTCGCGACCACGCGCTGCACCGCGGCGTCGCCGTTCGTCGCGGCGGCCGATGCGTCCGCGACCAGCGCGTTGGCTTGCGCCGCATGCTCGGCGCTCTGCTGCACGGCGGCGGTGATCTGCTCCATGCTCGCGGCCGTCTGCTCGACGCTGCTCGCCTGCGTCGCGATTCGCGCGGCGATGTCGCTGCTGCCCGCCGCGATGCCGACCGTGCCGTGCGCGATGTCGGCCGCGCCGTTGCGCACCTGCGCGACGATTCGCGCGAGGCCGTCGCCGATCCCGTCGACCGCCTGCACGAGCCGGCCGATCTCGTCGTTGCCCGCGCTGCCGTGCGCGGCCGCGCCGTCGCGGATGCGCACGCTGAGATCGCCCGCCGCATAGCGCTCGGACGCGCGGGCGGCGGCTTCCAGCGGCCGGCTCACGACGCGTCGCACGACGATGACGAACAGCATCGCGAACGCGGCGACGAGCGCGGCGCCGATCATCAGGAAGCGGTTGCGGGTGGCGCGCATCGTGGCGAGCAGTTCGTCGTCGAGCGCGATGCCGCCGACGAGCCATTGCCACTGCGGAATCGTCGTGAAGGACACGAATTTCGCGGTCGGCCCGGCGTCGTGCGCGGCCGGGTCGGTCGACGTGTACGCGAGCCGGCCTTGGGCCGCCGCGAGCATCTGCGCGTAGGGCGCGCGCGTGTCGTCGGCCCGTTGGCCCGCCGCGTCGGGATGCACGACGAAGGTGCCGCGCGACGGCCCCTGCGATGCGTCGAGCACGAAGTAGTAGCCGTTGTCGCCGATCTTCAGCGCGCGGATGCCGTCTTCGACGAGCTTGAGTTCGGCGCCGATGTCGAGACCGACGAACAGCGCGCCGATCACGCGGCCGCTCGCATCGGTCACCGGCTTGTACTGCGTGATGTACGGCCGGCCGAACAGCTTCGCGAGGCCCGTGTAGCTGCGCCCGGCGACGAGCGGCGCATATGCGGGGCCGGCGCGGTCGAGCTTCGTGCCGACGGCGCGCGCGCCGTCCTGCTTCTTCAGCGACGTCGTGATGCGCACGAAATCGTCGCCGTCGCGCGCGAAGATCGTCGCGATCGCGCCGCTTTTCTTCAGGAACTGGTCGGGAATCGAGTAGTCGAGGTCGAGCGGCTGGCCACCCGCGAGCAGCGTCGGCGCGGCGACGCCGCCGATATCGACGGTGCGGGCCGGGTCGAGCGAGAAATCGGCCGGCAGGAAGCTCGCGAACAACGACATCGAGCGGCTGGCTTCGGCGCTCAGTGCCTTGTCGAACAGGTCGACCATCGCGCGGATCGACTGCTCCTTGTCGTCGATCCGCTGATGCGCTTCGTCGGCGAGCTGCTGGCCGGCGAAATGGGCGAGCGTCCACGCGAACACGGTAAACAGCAGGGCGACGAGCGCGCACGCCAGCGCGGCCAGACGCGCGCCGACGCTCACTCGGCCCGATTGGGTCATTCTCATGAGACATCCTGAGTAGGAGTGAGAGGAGGCGGAACGCACGCGTCACCGCTCGTGGACCCGTTAATACGGCAACTTTCGCGAAATCTTTAGCGGGCGTCGCAGATCACGGGCCCGCAGGCGGGCGAGGGGAGGCGGAGATCAGTGCGTGACGACCCACGCGACGGCCAGATAGCGGCCGACCTTCGCGATCGTCACGATGACGAGAAAGGTCGGCAGCGGCTCGCGCAGCACGCCGGCGATCATCGTCAGCGGATCGCCGATCACCGGCGCCCAGCTCAGCAGCAGCGACCAGCGGCCGTAGCGCGCGTACCAGCGCTCGGCGCGCGCGAGCGCGGACGGCTTGACCGGAAACCAGCGGCGCTCGCGGACGTGCTCGATGCCGCGCCCGAGCGCCCAGTTGATCGCCGAGCCGGCGACATTGCCGATGCTCGCGACCAGCACCAGCGCCCACACGGGTTCGCGCCCGGCGAGCAGCAGGCCGGCGAGCACGGCTTCGGACTGGAGCGGAAACAGGGTCGCGGCGACCATCGACACGGCGAACAGGCCGCCGTAAGTGAGCAATTCGGACATCGCGCGATTGTACTGGCGGCGTCGCCGCCGGTGCGGGGTGTCGCGGTCGCGTGGAAACGAACGCGTCGGCGGTTCTCAGTTCCAGCCGACCATGATCGCGCCCATCCCGACGAGCAGCCCGCCCGTTACGCGGTTCATCGCGCGCATCCGCGCCGGCCGCTGCAACGCGCGGCTCAGCCGGTGCGAGAACAGCGCCATCGACGCGACGCCGCCCGCGAACAGCAGCGCGAACGTCGCGGCGAGCAGCAGGTATTGAAGGTTCAGGCTCCAGTCGGCGTTCGGGCTGATGAACTGCGGAAAGAACGACGGAAAGAACAGCAGCGTCTTCGGGTTCAGCCCGGAAGTCGCGACGCCACGCCAGAACAGCGCGCGCCCGCTGTCGGTGTCCGGCGCGGCGCTTGCCGTTGCGGCGCCGGTGTCGGCCGGTGCCGCGGCTGCGCCGGCCGGCGTGCGGCTCAGCCATTGCTTGCCGCCGAGCCAGACGAGATATGCGGCGCCGGCCCAGCGCAGCACGGTCAGCGCATGTTCGTCGAGGTGGACCAGCGAATTCAGGCACAGCGCGGTCAGCGCGAGTTGCAGCAGCACGGCGAGCGTGCCGCCCCAGACGCACGGCAGCGCGCGGCGCCAGCCGGTGCGCAACGCCTGGTTCATCGTGAGCAGGTTGACCGGGCCGGGCGCATAGATGAGGACGACGGAAGCGGCGAGGAACGACAGATAAAGCTTGAACGACATACGGACTGGCAAGGAACGGGGAAGCAGGCACCGGCCCCGCACGCGGTCGGATAGGCGTGCGGGCGGCGGGGGATCGCATGCCTGCCGGCCGGCGCCGCAACTCGTGATTGCGGCCGTGCGTCCCGCTGCGACGGGTGATCGCGGGGAGCGTGCCGGGCAGCAGGCATGGAGAAAATGTATCAAGCGGCCCGGTTAAAAGGCTTCCTGTTTTCCAGCAAAACGGCGCTGAAACCGGAATGGCGTTCAGATAGAATCGGGTTTTTCAGTAGAAGATTCTTCTCGTCATGGCTACCCGCGAACGCACGCCGAAAACGCTCGACAATCAGGACCGCAAGATCCTGGGTGCATTGCAGAAAAATGCGCGCCTGTCGAATGCAGAACTCGCCGAACAGATCGGCATGTCGACCACCGCCTGCTGGAACCGCACGCGGCAACTCGAACTCGACGGCTACATCGACGGCTATGTCGCACTGGTCAACCAGCGCAAGCTCGGCTACGCGGACATCGTGGTCCTCGAAGTCACGCTCGATCGCCACGAGGACGACGCGCTGGCGCGCTTCGGCGCCGAACTGGCGGCGCTGCCGGAGGTGCTCGAGGCGTATCTCGTGTCGGGCGAATACGACTACTGGATCAAGGTGGCGGTGGACGGCACGGCCGGCTACGAACGCTTTCTGCGGGAAAAGCTGTACCGGATTTCGAGCATCCGGCATAGCCGCTCGATGTTCGCGCTGCGATGCATGAAGGACGTGCCTTCGATTCAGGTGTGACGGGGGAATTGCGGGCGAGGCCGTTGTCGCGGCGGGCGGCGATGCGGCTTGGCGCTTGCGCGGAGGAAACCGGCGCAGGGCCGACAGGAAGGGCTCGCCGGGGAAAGGGCCCGCGGATACACGAAAACGGATGAATCTTCCGTCCGCGATGGCCGGGCACAATCGCGCGCCGGCGGGGAATGGTTTCTCGCCGAAGCGACCGGTTTACAGCAATCCGCGCCGATAACGGATGAATCGGCGCCGGTATCGGCCTGAAACACGGCTTCTCAAGACGATCTTGAAACGCTCGCCGCGCGGTGAGCGCATTCGGCGGGTTGCGCCCGGCCTCTTGCTACACGACCGGCGCGGCAACAGCCGCTGCCGGCGTGCGTCAGCGCAAGCGGATCAGGCGGCCGGCGCTCCGGCGGCCGGCAATCCGGCTGCCCGCTCAGCGCGGCAGGCGCGCGTGTGCTTCAGCGATGACTTCGCAGTTCTCGAGGTGCAGTGCCCAGGCTTCCGCCAGCAGCTCGCCAACACGTGCGAGCCAGCCAGTGGATTGGGTGGAACGATCGGAGACATTAGACGTTTGCATGACGAAGCCCCATATAGGTGGCGAGTTAGGGATAACCCTAATCATAGCGAAACGTCACCGCTTTGTGAAATTCGATTTCGTTATATGGGAATTCCTGACAATTTATGTTGCTGCTGCGCAACATGAATATTGGCCGCCGCGGCGTGCGGATAGGCGTGACGAGGCCGTGCCGGCACGGCCTCGCGGGGAGAAAGAAAGGGATTCGAGAGAAGGGATTCGAGCGTCCGTTCGGGAAAAGGGTGCGATTACCGGCCGATCCACCCGAAGCGCCAGGACAGCCGCCGCGTCGCGGCCCGCAGCGTCTGCGCCAGCTCGCTGTCCGGCCCGCGCGGGAAGCCGCGCGACGAGCCGATGATTGCGATCACGAGCCGGATGCTGCCGGTGTGATCGAACACGGGCGCGGCGATCGTCCCGATGCCGGGCACCGGCGCGTCGAACGCGAAATCGAGTTCGTCCGCGCGGATCGCCGCGAGCCGCGCGCGGAAGGCCGCGTCATCCGGCGCGACGGGCGCGCCGGCGAGGCGCACGGGCTCGTTGGCGAGCAAGTCGGCCAGCACGTCGTCGGACATGCCGGACGCGAAGAGCCGGCCGATCGCCGTATTGACGAGCGACATCACGGTGCCGACCTGCAGGCTCACGTGCTGCGGCCGCGCCGATTCCTCGAGCCGGATCACGGTCGGCCCGAGCGGCCCGAGCGTCGCGGCGGCCACGCTCATGTCGGTCGCGCCGGCGAGCGCGACGATCTCGGCTTCCGCGTCGCGCGTCGGCGATACGCGCTGCATCGCGATCAGGCCGAGCGCCTGCGCGAGCGGGCCGCCGTCGAAGCAGCCGGCGTCGTCGCGGCTCAACAGGCCGATCTTCTGCAGGCTGACGAGATGCGGAAACGCCTTCGCGGCCGGCATGCCGGCCGCCGTCGCGAGATCGCGCAGCGGCAGCGCGCGGCCCGCCGAGACCAGCGCGAGCAGCAAGTCGCCGGTGCTGTCGAGGGCATTGATCCCGCGTTGCGCTTTCGCGTCGTCGGCGAGCGCGGGCGGCACGCGCGCCGCGGCCAACGCCGGCGCGGGCGTCGGTTCCGCATCCACCGCGCCGAGCGACGCGGTCGCCTGACGCGCCGCGTCGCGCAAGGCCGCCGCGATCGGCCCGTTCCAGTCGACATCGATCGATCCCGTCGAACCGATCACCGTCAACGCGAGTTGCAGGCGCCCGTGTGCATCGAAAACAGGCACGCACATCCCGCTGACGCCGGGGCTGGGCCGGTCGATGCTGCGGTCGATGCCGCGCGCGCGGATCGCGTCGAGTTCGACGTGCTGTGCATCGGCGTCCGGCGCGGCCGGCTCGCGTTCGGCGCCGGCGAGCGTATCGCCCGCGCCGGCCTGGCTGGCCGCCATCGCGTCGAGTTGCGCGGCGTCGCCGAACGCGCGGAACACGCGGCCGGTTGCCGTTGTGTCGAGCGACATCACCGAACCGACGTGCAGGTTCACGTGTAACGGATAGCCGCCGTGCTCGATGCGCACGATCGTCGGGCCGAGCACGCCCGGCACCGACAACGCGACGCTCAGGCCGACCGTTTCCGCGAGCCGCACCGCATGCGGCAGCGTCGCGCGATAGGCCGGCTGGCGCTCGATCGACATCAGCCCGAGCCGCAGCGACAGCGGGCCGGGCTCGTAGTTGCCGGTGATCGCGTCGCGTTTCACGAGCGCGAGCCGCGTCAGGCTCACGAGATAGGTGTGCGCCTGCGCGGTGGAGAGGTCGGCCGCCGCGGCGAGCTCCGACAGCCCGAGCGGCTTGCGCCGGCGCGCGAGCGCGTCGAGCAGCCGGCCGCCGACCTCGACACTCTGGATGCCGCGCTGCGCCTTGGGCGGCGCATCGTCCGCGCTGACTTCGTGGTTCTGCACGCGATGATTCTTCCGTTGACGAAACCCCGCATGGTATCCGACGCCATTTCTCGCGCCAGCCCGCAGGTTTACCCGTATTAGACAATAGCAAGCGTGTTTGCCATTGACAAATATTCGATGCGGGCAGATGATCCGCTCATTCCCCTCAACACATGGCTCGCAGCCACGGAACGCACAATGGCCAAAGCATTCGCCTCCCAAGCCGATCTGGAAGAGAAGAAAGTCACCTGGACGCAGCTGTCCGAGAACGCGTACGCGTACACAGCCGAAGGCGATCCGAACTCCGGCGTGATCATCGGCGACGACAGCGTGCTGATCGTCGACACGACCGCGACGCCCGCGATGGCGCAGGACCTGATCGCGAGGATCCGCAGCGTGACCGACAAGCCGATCAAGCACGTGGTGCTGTCGCATTACCACGCGGTGCGCGTGCTCGGCGCGTCCGCGTATTTCGCCGAAGGCGCGCAGCACGTGATCGCGAGCCGCGGCACGTACGAGATGATCGTCGAGCGCGGCGAGGCCGACATGAAGTCGGAGATCGAGCGCTTCCCGCGCCTGTTCGCCGGCGTCGAGACGGTGCCGGGGCTGACGTGGCCGACGCTCGTGTTCGAGCGCGAGATCACGCTGTTTCTCGGCAAGCTCGAAGTGAAGATCATGCACGTCGGCTCGGGCCACACGAAGGGCGACACGATCGTGTGGCTGCCGTCGCAGAAGGTGCTGTTCTCCGGCGACCTCGTCGAATACGACGCCGCGTGCTATTGCGGCGACGCGCAGCTCGAACAGTGGCCGGCCACGCTCGAGGCGCTGCGCGCGCTCGGCGCCGAGAAACTCGTCCCGGGCCGCGGCCCCGCGCTGCTGAATCCGGCCGAAGTGAACAAGGGCCTCGACTACACGAAGGATTTCGTCACGACGCTGCTCGCGCAGGGCCGCAAGGCCGTCGAGCGCAATCTCGACCTGAAGGCGGCGATGGCGCTCACGCGCGAGGCGATGGACCCGAAGTTCGGCCACGTGTTCATCTACGAGCACTGTCTGCCGTTCGACGTGTCGCGCGCGTTCGACGAAGCGAGCGGCATCACGCATCCGCGCATCTGGACCGCGCAGCGCGACAAGGAGATGTGGGCCGCGCTCCAGGAGTGAATCGCTCAAGGCGGCGGCGCGGTGTTCAGATGACCGCGCCGCCGTTTCCCTGACGGTTGCGGCATTCGCGGCGGCATCGCGCCGCGGAGCCGGCGGCCGTATCCGGTCTCACAAGAAAGCAGGGCGCACGCACGCCCTCGGAGACTGCCGCGCGCTCGACATCGCGCGGCCCGTTTGGAGAGAGACATGCCCCAATCGCTTCCCGCCGAAGCGACGCTCGCGCACGCCAGCGCTTCGGCTTCCGTATCCGACTCCGCAATCGGCGACGCGCTGCTGTTCCGCAAGATCGCGTGGCGGATCGTTCCGTTCCTGTTCCTCTGCTACGTCGTGTCGTTTCTCGACCGCATCAACATCGGCTTCGCGCAGTTGCAGATGAAGCACGACCTCGGCTTCAGCGATGCGATGTACGGCCTCGGCGCCGCGGTGTTCTACGTCGGCTACGTGTTCTGCGAAGTGCCGAGCAACATGCTGCTCGCGCGGTTCGGCGCGCGCCGCACGTTCACGCGGATCATGCTGCTGTGGGGCCTCGCGTCGACCGGGATGATGTTCGTGTCGCAGCCGTCGCATTTCTACGTGCTGCGCTTCCTGCTCGGCGTGTTCGAGGCCGGCTTCTTCCCCGGCATCGTGCTGTACCTGACCTACTGGTTTCCCGCGAACCGGCGGGCGGCGGCGATCTCGGTGTTCTTCGCGGGCGTCGCGGTGGCCGGCGTGCTCGGCGGGCTGTTGTCCGGCTGGATCATGCGCGACATGAGCGGCGTGCTCGGGCTGCACGGCTGGCAGTGGATGTTCGCGATCGAAGGCGCGCCGGCGATCCTGCTCGCGTTCGCCGCGTTCACGTTGCTCGTCGACCGGCCGCGGGACGCCACGTGGCTCACGGCCGACGAAAAGGCGCGCGTCGCCGCGCTGTGCGCCGAAGGCCGAGCACCCGGCGGCGCGCACGACGGGCGCAGCGTGATGGCCGCGCTCGCGAACCCGCGCGTGTACCTGTTCGCGTTCATCTATTTCTCGCTGACCTGCGCGTCGCTGACGCTCAACTTCTGGATGCCGCTGATGATCCGCGACTTCGGCGTGACCGACGTCGTCGCCGTGAGCCTCTACACGGTCGTGCCGAATGCGGTGGGCGCGGTGGGGCTGGTGCTGATCGCGCGCCGCTCGGACCGCACCGGCGAGCGCCGCAAGCACTTCGCGTGCTGCACGATCGGCGGCGGCCTCGCACTCGCGGCGCTGACGCTGCATCTGCACAGCTTCGCTGCGATGCTCGCGTGCCTGTCGATCGCGGCGACGCTGATCTTCGCCGCGCTGCCGATCTTCTGGGCCGTGCCGACCCGCTACCTGTCCGGCAACGCGGCCGCGGCCGGGATCGCGCTGATCAGCAGCATCGGGATCACGAGCGGCATCGTCAGCCCGTGGGTGATCGGGATGATCCGCACGCGCACGGGCAGCATGGATCTCGCCGTGTACCTGCTCGCCGCGCTGCTGGTCGCGAGCGGGGTGGCGCTGATGCTCGGCGTGCGCGCCGCCCCGCGCGGCGCGGGCCCCGCCGCCAACTAGCGCGCCGCGGTGTAACGCGGCGCGGGCGTATCGGCCGACAAATGCGGCGCCATCGTGCGGCGCGCGGCCTCGTACGCCTCCCATTCGTCGCCCGCGTGCAGCGACGGGATCGTCACGAGTTCGCCTCGATCGAACCCGACCAGGGCGGCATCGACCATGTCCTGTGCGGTCATTACGATTTCCTTCGGCAGATGCTCGAGCGGCAGGCCGCCCGTCTGCCAGAAATCGGTGGCCGTTGCGCCGGGCAGCACGGCCTGCACCTGCACGCCCTGCTCGGCGAGTTCGTGATGCAGCGACTGGCTGAACGCGAGCACGAACGCCTTGCTGCCGCCGTACACGCCGTTCAGCGTTTCCGGCGAGATCGCGACGATCGACGAAATGTTGATCACCGCGCCGCGGCCGCGTGCGACGAAGCCGGGCACGGCCGCATAGGTCAGCCGCGTGAGCGCGGTCACGTTCAGGTCGATCATCCGCGTCATCGCGTCGACGTCGCTGTCGAGCAGCGGCGCATGCGTGCCGACGCCCGCGTTGTTCACGAGCAGCGTGATGCTCGCGTCCTGTTTCAGCTTCGCTTCGACGGCGGCGAGCGCCGCGCGGTCGTTGAGGTCCGCGTCGACGATCTCGACGCTGCGCCGCGTGTCGTTCGTGATGCGGTCGGCGAGGGCGTTCAGCCGGTCGCGGTTGCGCGCGACCAGGATCAGGTCGTAGCCGCGGCGCGCGAGGCGGTCCGCGTAGACGGCGCCGATGCCCGACGACGCGCCGGTGATGAGGGCGGTACCGCGATGTGCTTGCGTCATGATGTGCTCCGTTTCGATGAGGGTGGCCGGATGGCGTGAACGCATTCTGGCCTCGACGCGCCGCGACATAAATGACGTAGATGGGTATGATTTCGGACATCGGGCCAATCGGCACACGATCGGAGAGCGCATATGCACCGAATCGGCTTCTTGATCAGCGACGGTTTCCAGATCATGGCGCTCGCCGCGCAGTCGGTGTTCGAGTACGCGAACATCGGGATGGACGCGCCGTTCTACGCGATGGACAACTATTCGGTCGACGGCGGCGACGTGCGCTCGTCGCTCGGGCTGCCGGTCGCCACGCGCGCGCTGCGCGGGCGGCTCGGCGTCGATACGTGGATCGTCGCGGGCGTCAACGACCCGCTTGCCGCGCCAGCGCCGGCCGGCGTCGTCGCGTACCTGCGCCGCGCGAATGCGCACGCGCGGCGGATCGCCGGCATCTGTACGGGCGCGTTCGTGCTGGCCGAGGCCGGGCTGCTCGCGCAGCGTCGCGCGACCACGCACTGGGCGTTCGGCCGCGACATGCAGCGGCACTACCCGGAGATCCGCGTCGAGGACGACCGGATCTTCATCGTCGACGGTCCGATCTGGACGTCGGCCGGGATGACGGCTGGCCTCGATCTCGCGCTCGCGATGGTGGAAAAGGATCTCGGCGCCGACGCCGCGCGCTCGGTCGCGCACAAGCTGGTGATGCATCAGCGCCGGGCCGGCGGCCAGTCGCAGCATTCGGAAATGCTTGCGCTTGCGCCGAAATCCGACCGGATCCAGAACGCGCTCGACTACGCGCGGCAAAACCTCGGCCGTGCGCTCAGCGTCGAGGAGCTGGCCGAGGCCGTGCACCTGAGCCCGCGCCAGTTCAGCCGCGTGTTTACGCTCGAAACCGGGCAGTCGCCCGCGAAGGCGATCGAGCGGCTGCGGCTCGAATCGGCGCGGCTGATGATCGAGCAAAGCCGCCACCCGCTCGACGTGATCGCGAAGGAGAACGGTTTTCGCGACCGCCGGCACATGCGCGACGCGTTCGTGCGCGGGTTCGGCGTGCCGCCGCAGGCGTTGCGGCGCGACGCGCGCGCGGACGAACGGGAAACGCGCTGACGCACGCGGCCGCCGCCAGCGCGGGTCCGAAAAAGCGCGCAGAATCGCGTCGACATGTTTCGCGAGGAGACACGATGCGCGCCGAGCCGTTCGATATTGCGATACCCGATCAAGCCCTTGACGACCTGCGTCGGCGCGTGCGCGACAGCCGCCCGCCGAACCTCACACCGGCCGAGCCCTGGCAGCAGGGCGTCGACGGCACGTGGCTGCGCGAACTGGCCGCGTACTGGGTCGACGGCTTCGATTGGCGCGCGGCGGAACGTGCGCTGAACCGGCTGCCGCAGTTCGTCGCGGACGTCGGCGGCCGGCGCGTGCATTTCGTGCATCGGCGCGGCACGGGGCCGAAACCCTATCCGCTCGTCGTCACGCACGGCTGGCCCGGTTCCGCATTCGAATTCCACGCGCTGATCGACCGCCTGTGCGATCCGGCTGCGTTCGGCGGCGATCCGGACGACGCATTCGACATCGTCGCGCCGTCGCTGCCGGGCTTCCTGTTTTCTCCCGCACCGGCGGCGCCCGGCACGTCGGCGCCCAGGTCGCCGACTGCTGGGCGGAATTGATGGCCGGCCTCGGCTACCCACGGTTCGGCGCGCAGGGCGGCGACCTGGGCGCGGGCGTGTCGGTCGCGCTCGGTGCGCGGCATGAGGGCGTGGTCGACGGCATCCATCTGAACTACCTGCCCGGCAACTACGAACCGCCGATCGACGCGGCGCGGCCGCTGACCGACGACGAGCAGGCGTTCCTGAAGCAGCGCGGCGAGTGGGCGGTGCTCGAAGGCGGGTACGCGCACGTCCACATGACGAAGCCGCGGACGCTGGCCGTCGCGCTCAACGATTCGCCGCTCGGGCTGGCCGCGTGGATCGCCGAGAAATTCCGTGCGTGGAGCGATTGCGACGGCGATGTCGCGCGGCGGTTTTCGCACGACACGCTGCTGACGGGCATATCGCTGTACTGGTTCACCGGCTGCATCGGCTCGTCGATGCAGATGTATTGGGAAAACCGGCTGCAGCCGATGCGGTTTGCGGCCGGGCAACGCGTGGCGGCGCCGGTCGCGTTCGCGCGTTTTCCGAAGGAGATCAGCCGCCCGCCGCGCAGTTGGCTCGAACGTGTGTTCGACGTCGCGCAGTGGACCGACATGCCGAGCGGCGGCCATTTCGCCGCGATGGAGGAGCCGGATCTGCTGGCCGACGATATTCGGCGGTTTTTCCGGCGATTTCGGTAACGAGCGGGGTGGCCGGCGAAGCGTGCCGGCGGCCATTCGGGCGATCGGCCGCGGCACCGCCGCGCGGATCGCGCGGCGCCGACGTCGCCTGTCTTGTCATGTACTTACCGCGTCACGAACGCCGAGGCCGCATCCGGCGCCGTCCGCGCATGCTTGCGCTGGCGCAGCAGCGCGACGCGGCAGTTCTCGCGCGCCGTTTCGCGGCCGTCGTCGTCGAGCAGCACGAGGTCGCCGCGCATCACGTTCAGCGTGATCACATCCTCACCGGGTGCGCCGAGCGTTTCCGGCGTATGCACCGAGCCGGCCGGTTCGAGCACCGTCGAACCGGCGCGCGCGACCCAGTCGTATTCGCGGTAGCGCCACGCCCCCTGCAGCGTATGGACGAACACCTCGCCGTCGTGGCGGTGGCGCGGCAGCGTGCCGCCGGCCGGCATCTTCAGCAGCGCGGTAAGCGTGTCCTCGGCCGCATTGATGTGCAGGTACTTGATCGCGAGCCCCGGCAGGTCGGCGCTCATCGGCAACCACGGCAGCGCGTCGCCGGGCAGGCACGAGATCGGCGGCAGATCGGTGGAGAGCGGGGCGGACGGCTGCGTCATGGCGGAAGGCGGCGTGGAAACGGAAAGAGGTTGGCATTATCGCAGAGCGTCGCGACCCATTTCGTCGCACTCAGGCGGGCGTGGCCGGGCCCGCGCGGCGACGGGGCCTGACCGAGCCGGAAACCGCTACGCCGCCGGCCGCACCGCCGCATGCGCGGCTTCGAGGCACGACTGGAACAGCAGCGCGGCCCGCGACGGCCGCGGCGAGCGCCGCAGCAGGCTCACGAACCGGCACTGGTAATTGAACCGGTGCGGCGCGACCGGCTGCATCAGCCCCTTGTTTTCGAAACTCTCCGCGTAGTGATCGGGCAGGAAGCCGAGATAGCGGCCGGACAGGATCAGCGTCGCGATCGATTCCTGGTCCGACGCGGTCGCGCTGCGGGTAAGCTTCGCGCGATGGCTCAGTTCCATGTTCGGCGAATGGAAACCGAGCCCGGCGAATGCGTGATTGCGGATCGTCGTCCACGTGAGCTTGCCGTGCGGCGCGTCGAACAGCGGATGCTGGCGGCCGCAATAGAGCAGCATCCGTTCGTCGAACAGCGACGAATACACGAGGCTGCCCGAGTTGCGGTGCGCCGGAATGATCCCGACCTGATAGCTGCCGTCGATGATCCCGCGCTCGACCTCGTTGATCGACGCGACGTGCAGGTTCAGCGCGACGTCGGGCGCTTCGTCCGCGAACTGGCGAATCGCGTCGCCCAGGCGCGCATGCGGATTGGTGGCCGTCTTGTCGAACACCGCGATGTGCAGTTCTCCGCCCATCCTGTCATGAATACCGTCGATCCTGCTGCGAAATGCTTCCATCGACGCCAGCAGCCGCAGCGTTTCCTCGTACACCGTCTGCCCCTCGGGCGTCAGCGTGAAGCCCGCGCGGCCGCGCCGGCACAGCACGAGGCCGAGCCGCGTTTCCAGATCCTTCACGTGCCGGCTGATCGTCGAGATGCCGATATTCAGTTCCAGCTCGGCCGCCGCCATCCCGCCGCACTGCACGACGCCCTTGAAGACTCGCAGCAGGCGCAGGTCCATGTCGCTGAGCTGCCCGAGCAGCGCGCGGCTCTTCGGTTTCTTTGCTTGCATGGATGAGCAAGTGAACATTGATATTGCGATATTCAAAAGACTAATTGGCGTCCCGACAATGTGCAACATCATTACCAGGAGGAGGGGCGCGCCGCGCCGACCGACATGACCGACATCACCACCGCCCAGCACGACGAAACCAACCTCCGCACCGACGCCGCGTGGCTCGATGCGCACTGGATGCCGTTCACGGCCAACCGCCAGTTCAAGGCCGATCCGCGCCTGATCGTGTCGGGCAAGGGCGCGTATTACACCGACGCCGAAGGCCGCAAGATCTTCGACGGCCTGTCGGGCCTCTGGTGCACGGGCCTCGGTCACGGCCGCACGGAAATCGTCGAGGCCGTGAGCCGCCAGGTCGCGCAGCTCGACTACGCGCCGGCCTTCCAGTTCGGCCATCCGAAATCGTTCGAGCTCGCCAACAAGATCAAGGAACTGACGCCGGCCGGCCTCGACTACGTGTTCTTCACGGGCTCGGGCTCGGAAGCGGCCGACACGTCGCTGAAGCTGGCCCGCGCGTACTGGCGCGCGAAAGGCAAGGGCACGAAGACGCGCCTGATCGGCCGCGAGAAGGGTTACCACGGCGTGAACTTCGGCGGCATCTCGGTCGGCGGGATCGGGCCGAACCGCAAGCTGTTCGGCCAGGGCCTCGACGCCGATTTCCTGCCGCATACGCAACTGGCCGAGAACAAGTTCTCGCGCGGCATGCCGGAGCACGGCGCCGAGCTGGCCGACCGCCTGCTCGAGCTGATCGCGCTGCACGACGCATCGAACATCGCGGCCGTGATCGTCGAGCCGTTCTCCGGTTCGGCGGGCGTGGTCGTGCCGCCGAAGGGCTATCTGAAGCGCCTGCGCGACATCTGTACCGCGCACGACATCCTGCTGATCTTCGACGAGGTGATCACGGGCTTCGGCCGGGCCGGCGCGATGACGGGCGCCGACGCATTCGGCGTGGTGCCGGACATCATGAACTTCGCGAAGCAGGTGACGAACGGCACGCAGCCGCTCGGCGGCGTGATCGCGACGAAGGAGATCTACGACACGTTCATGGCCGCGGGCGGCCCCGAGTACATGCTCGAGTTCCCGCACGGCTACACGTATTCGGCGCACCCGGTCGCCTGCGCGGCCGGCGTCGCGGCGCTCGACCTGCTGGTGAAGGAAGACGCGGTGGCCCGCGTGCGCGATCTCGCGCCGCATTTCGAGGCGGCCGTGCACGGGCTGAAGGGCCAGCGCCACATCGCGGACATCCGCAACTACGGGCTGGCGGCCGGCCTGACGATCGCCGCGCTGCCGGGCGAGCCGGCACGGCGCCCATACGAAATCGCGATGCGCTGCTGGGCGAAGGGCTTCTACGTGCGCTACGGCGGCGACACGATCCAGCTCGCGCCGCCGTTCATCGCCGAGAAGCGCGAGATCGACAACCTGGTCAACGCGCTGTCCGACGCACTGAACGAAGTCGACTGAGCCACGGCTCGCCCGCAGCGACAACCGAATTCACGATAGAGCCCGAACCATGAAACACGACAGCAATGTGACCTCCACCGTCGGCCACCTGATCGACGGCAAGCGTGTCGACGGCGGCAGCCGCGTCCAGCCGGTGTTCGACCCGGCCACCGGCGAATCGCACAAGAGCGTCGCGCTCGCCGACAAGCTGACCGTCGAAGCCGCGATCGCGTCCGCGCAGGCCGCGTTTCCGGCCTGGCGCAACACGCCGCCGCTGAAGCGCGCCCGCGTGATGAGCCGCTTCAAGACGCTGCTCGAGGAGCACGCGGAAGAACTGTGCGCGCTGATCACGGCCGAGCACGGCAAGGTGCTCGCCGATGCGATGGGCGAACTGCAGCGCGGGATCGAGAACGTCGAGTACGCGAGCTACGTGCCCGAGCTGCTGAAGGGGGAGCACAGCAAGAACGTCGGCCCCGCGATCGATTCGTGGAGCGAGTTCCAGGCGCTCGGCGTCGCGGCCGGCATCACGCCGTTCAACTTCCCGGTGATGGTGCCGCTGTGGATGTGGCCGATGGCCGTCGCGTGCGGCAACACGTTCGTGCTGAAGCCGTCCGAGCGCACGCCGTCGTCGACGCTGCGCATGGCCGAGCTCGCGCTCGAAGCCGGCCTGCCGCCGGGCGTGCTGAACGTCGTGAACGGCGACAAGGAAGCGGTCGATACGATCCTGACCGATCCGCGCGTGAAGGCCGTGAGCTTCGTCGGCTCGACGCCGATCGCCGAATATATCTACTCGACCGGCTGCGCGCACGGCAAGCGCGTGCAGGCGCTCGGCGGCGCGAAGAACTTCGCGGTCGTGATGCCGGATGCCGATATCCCCAACGCGGTGAACGCGCTGATGGGCGCCGCGTACGGCTCGTGCGGCGAGCGCTGCATGGCGATTCCGCTGGTCGTCGCGATCGGCGACGAAACGGGGGACCAGGTCGTCGCGGGGCTGAAGGCCGAGATCGAGAAGATGAAGGTCGGCCCGGGCAACGGCGCGGGCGTCGACATGGGCCCGCTCGTCACGCAGCAGCATTTCGAGAAGGTCACCGGTTTCGTCGAGGCGGGTGTGGCAGCGGGCGCAACGCTCGTCGTCGACGGCCGCGGCGTGAAGGTCGACGGCCATGACGGCGGCTACTACCTCGGCCCGTGCCTGTTCGACAACGTGAAACCCGGCATGCCGATCTATCAGCACGAGATCTTCGGGCCGGTGCTCGGCGTGATCCGCCTGGAGTCGCTCGACGACGCGATGGCGCTGATCGACGCGCACGAATACGGCAACGGCACGTGCCTGTTCACGCGCGACGGCGAGGCCGCGCGCTACTTCAGCGACAACATCCAGATCGGCATGGTCGGTATCAACGTGCCGCTGCCGGTGCCGGTCGCGTATCACTCGTTCGGCGGCTGGAAGCGTTCGCTGTTCGGCGATCTGCACGCGTACGGCCCGGATGCCGTGCGCTTCTATACGAAGCGCAAGACGATCACGCAGCGTTGGCCGTCGGCCGGCGTGCGCGAAGGAACGGTGTTCAGCTTCCCGTCGAACCGCTGAGTTGACGCGCGCACCGGCTGCATCCAGCCGGTGCGACCTGCGGAACCGCCAGGGCCCGCCCCGATCGCCGATCGGCGGCGGGCCTTTTACGTGCTTACGGCGCGACCACGTGCCACACGTTCTTGAAGTTGTCGCCGTTGCGTTCGCCCTGTTTCATGTCCTTCGAGAAGAAGTACAGCGGCTTGCCCTTGTACGCCCATTGCGGGCTGCCGTCGTCGCGCTTGACGATCGTGTAGGGGCCGACCGGTACGTCGGTCGCGCTGGCCTTGTACGGCGGCCAGAGGGTTTCGCATGGGCCTGAACAGGCGCTGGTGCCGGCGTTGGGCTTGTCCTTGTCGAACGTGTAGACGGTCATCCCGTTCGCGGCGACGAGTGCGCCGTTTTCTTCCTTCGTGATGGAACCCTGGGCCGTGGCCGAAGCTGACGCAATGGCGAGCAGGGCGGAGCTGACGAGCAGCGCGGCTTTCATGAGTGCCTCCTGATAGTCCGGTGAGCGGCCGCGATCGCGCACGGGCGAGCGTGCGCCGGAATCGCGATGAATGGTGCCGGAGCACGGCGCCGTCGCCGCCCGCCCGCGCGAGCGAGCGACCCGGGGCGAATGGCGGCAAACGGGCGCCTTCTTCACGATAGGCGGTTTTTGGCGACGCTGCGAGAAGATCGGGGGGCATATCGGCGGCACGTAGGCCGCGCGCAACGGCGCGACGATCGTCGTCATGCGTCGGTATTCGGCGTCCGTCCCCGAGCCCGGCCCGCGCGTGCCGGCCGACGCACTCATCCGGCCGCATCGTCCCCCAGCGCCTGAATGAACCGGGAAAACAGCTCCGGCTGAGACGAAATCCCGAGCTTCGCGTACACATGCCGCCGATGCACCTTCACCGTTTCGGGTGAAATCGCGAGCCGCTCGGCGATCGCCTTCGACGAATTGCCGCGCAGCACCATGCGTGCGATCGACATCTCGCGGTCGGTCAGCACGCCCGCGCCGAAGCGTGCGAGCGCCTGCTCGACGCGCGCGCCGAGATCGGCATCGGGCGTCGTGCGCGCCGCATCACCCACCAGCCGCCAATGCTGCCGGATGACCGCGAGCACCCACGGCATCGCGGCCGTCAGCTTGCCGAGCGGCTCGACGTCGAAGCGCGCCGATGCACCGAGCGACAGCGACAGCAGCGTATCGGCATTCGGCCGCACCAGAATCTGGATCTCGTCGTCGCCGACCGCGTCGCGGAAATAGCTCAGGAAATATTCGCTCTGCCGAAACAGGTCCGGCGCGACTTCCTCGAGCCGGTAGCAGCCGTCGGCGAGCCCGTCGTGCGCGGCCTGCAGGAACGGATCGAGCAGATATAACCCATTCAGGTAAAGCGGCACCGGCGACGGGGTATCGGTGCCGCCCGTGTCGTATTCGTCGAGCACGAGCGGCACGCCGTCGCGGCCGACCGCGGTCGCGAGCGCGTTGTCGAACGGCGCCATTTCGTTGAGCAGCAGCACGAGGAACCGCCAGAAGCGCGGCTGGCCGAGATGATCGATTGCGCGGCCGAGCGCCTGGTGCATCGCGATTTCGGAAAAGAGACGATCCATACCACCACCGGAAGGGCGTAACACGAAGGGGGAATAGCGGTCCTGAAATTGGCTTCCTAGACTGCCACGCAATCAATCGGGCCCGAGTATGGGTGTTCAAAAAAACGCGGCACAGGAAGAACGAAATGGCGATGATGTCGGAATCCAAGGGCACGCTGCAAGCGGCCTCTGCAACGGAAGACGCGCCGCGCGCGCTGTCGCAGACGCTCAGCGTGCGCGACGCAGTCATGATCACCGTATCGGGCGTGACGCCGGCCAGCTCGATCTTCGTGATCGCGCCGTTCGCGATCCAGCAGGCCGGCAGCGGCGCCGTGCTGTCGTTCGTGCTCGGCGGCGTGCTCGCGCTCGCTTTCGCGCTCTGCTATGCGGAACTCAGCGCCGCGCACCGCAGCGCGGGCGGCGAATACGTGATGGCCAAACGCGTGTTCGGCACGCTGCCCGGCTACCTGACCTTCATCACGGTGCTGTCCGTCAGCGTGTTCATCCCGGCGGTGCTCGCGAGCGGCGCCGCGCCGTACCTGAACAACGCGCTCGGCACGCACTTCGGCAACCAGTCGGTCGCGCTGACGATCGTGCTGCTCAGCTATCTGCTCGGCATGCTGAACATCAAGACGAATGCGTGGATCACCGGCGCGTTCCTGGTCGTCGAAATCGGCGTGCTGATGTTGATCGCGGGCCTCGGTTTCGGCTCGCCGCAGCGCGGCGCCGACGTATTGATCGCACCGGTCGTCGCGAGCGGCAATGCGCTCGCGCCGGCCACGCTCGCGGCCATCGTGCCCGCGATCGGCACCGCGATCTTCTGCTACAACGGCTTCGGCTCGGCCGCCTATCTCGCGGAAGACCTGCGCGGCGGCAACCGCAACGTCGCGAAGGCGGTGATCTATTCGCTGCTCGTGATCCTCGTCGTCGAACTGGTTCCGCTCACCGCCATCGTGCTCGGCGCGCCGTCGCTGACGGAACTGACGAAGAGCGCCGACCCGATCGGCTATGTCGTGCGCTCGCTGAGCAATCCGGCCGTGTCGCGCGTGGTCAGCGGCGGGATCTTCCTGTCGGTGTTCAACGCGATCATCGCGATCGTGATCACGATGGGCCGCCTGCTGTACAGCAGCGGCCGGCATGCGCTCTGGTCGCGCACCTGCAACCGCGCGTTCTCGACGATCCATCCGCGCCTCGAATCGCCGTGGCTCGCGACGATCGCGCTGGCCATTCCGTCGGCCGGGCTCGTGTTCGTGTCGAGCCTCGACGAACTGACCGCGTTCACCGTCGACCTGCTGCTGCTGATCTACCTCGTCGTCGGGCTGGCCGCGCTCGCGAGCCGGTTCGTGCGCCGCGACGTCGAGCATCACTACCGGATGCCGCTGTGGCCCGTGACGCCGCTCGTCGCGGTGGCGGGCGCCGCGTATACGCTCTACACGACGCTCGCGACGGCGACGAAGCCGACCGACCTGATCATCATCGCGGGGCTGCTGGTCGCGGCGCTCGCGATGTACGTGGCGTGGGCGCGCCACAGCGAAGCATTCCGCGCGCTCTGAGCACCGGATCGACGTCTTGCAGCACCGAAACATCGAACCATTGAAAGATTGAAAGACTGGAGGAATCGCATCATGCGCACGAGGGATCTCGGCATCCGCATCGGCCTCGGCACGCCCGGCCGCTTCAACGCGATCACGGACGTACCGGGCGTGCGGGTCGGACACTGCACGCTGAACGTCGAGGACGGCGACGCGTCGATCCGCACCGGCGTCACCATCATCGAGCCGCGCGCGGGCGCCGCGCACGATTCGCCGTGCTTCGCGGGCGTGCACGTGCTGAACGGCAACGGCGACGCGACCGGGCTCGAATGGATCCGCGAAGCCGGCCTGCTGACGACGCCGATCGCCTATACGAACACGCACAGCGTCGGCGCGGTGCGCGACGCGCTCGTCGCGAATGAGCGCGAAGCGGCGGCCGGGCGCGTGTACTGGTGCATGCCGGTCGTGATGGAGACCTACGACGGCCTGCTGAACGACATCTGGGGGCAGCACGTGAATGCCGCACACGTCTTGCAGGCGCTGGCCGCCGCGCAGTCGGGGCCGGTCGCCGAAGGCGGCGTGGGCGGCGGCACGGGCATGATCTGCCACGAGTTCAAGGGCGGCATCGGCACCGCGTCGCGCGTGCTGGCGAGCGATGCGGGCGGCTGGACCGTCGGCGCGCTCGTGCAGGCGAACTACGGCGTGCGCGAGATGCTGCGCGTGGCCGGTTATCCGGTCGGCGAAGTGCTGCGGCACGTGCATTCGCCGTTTCGCGAATCCGAAGCGAAAGGCGAGGCCGGCATGGGCTCGATCGTCGTCACGATCGCGACCGATGCACCGTTGCTGCCGCATCAATGCACGCGTCTCGCGCAGCGCGCGGGCGTCGGGCTCGCCCGCGTCGGCGGCGGCACCGAGGATTCGAGCGGCGACATCTTTCTTGCGTTCGCCACCGGCAACGACGGCTTGCCCGCGGCGAACTACGGCAGCAAGGGTATGCCGACCAGCGGCGTGCGGATGGTCAACAACGACCATATTTCCGCGCTGTTCGTCGCGGCGGCCGAAGCGGTGGAGGAGGCGATCGTGAATGCGCTGGTCGCGGGCGGCGACGTCGAGTCGCGCGGGGCGCGGGTCGAAGGGATCGGGCCGGCGCGCTTGCTGGATGCGTTGCGCGAAGTGGGCTGGCGGCCGGGGCGTGGCGCGTGAGACGGCAAGCGCCGCTTCAATCGAAGCGGCGTAGCGCGGGACGGCGATGCGGCGACCGGCCGGACCGCGATCGGCCGGCCCCCCGTCCGCCCGCGCATGTCATGCATGCGGTGTGGGCGATGCGGGCCTGGCCGTGACGAGGTCGCGTCATGCTCAACTGCCGAAATAGATGTTGCAGAAGCTGACGGGGCCGACGCACGCGTTCGGGTCCTCCTGCTTCGATTGCGCACGATCGACGCGACCGGCGGCCTGGACCGCCTCGGCGCGGTTCGCCTGTTGCGGTGCGGCGTCTGCCGGCGCCGGCTGCGCGTGGGCGACGGCAGCGGTGAGCGACAGGGCAACGAGGGCGAGGTGCAGCGGCTTCATTTTGTTTCTCCTGGGTGAGTGCCAGTCTCGCTGGCAGTGAGGAAACTATAGGCTCGCACTGCTTAAAGATTAATCACCGGGGCTGTAGAGCTTATTTCCATCCGAAACAACGATCCCGTTGCGCGCACATCCATCCTCAATGGCGGTGCCGGTTGAACGGCGCGTCCTTGTCGAGCAGCGCGCTGCGCATGAAGTGCAGGCAGCCGACGATTCGCTGCATGTTGCGGCGCGCGTCGGGCACCGCGTACCACGCCTGCAGCGCGTGCTGCGCCGCGCGGATCGCGAGATTCACGGATTTCAGCGTGCGCGCATGGCGGGCGGGCGTCGGATCGTCGAAGAAGCGCGGCAGTTCGAGCAGCACCGCATCGATCGAACCGGTCCAGCGTAGCGTCTGCGGCGGTTTCGACGCGCGGAACGCGTGCACCTCGTCGCGCAGGTCGATCACGGCGTGGCCGACCTCGAGCGTCGACAGCATCCAGCGCAGTGCATCGCGATGCTGCCGCGTGCGGCGCACGAGCAGCGTACGCAATTGCGCCATCAGGTCGTGCGTGCTCGACTGGAAGCGCTGCGCGAGGCCGTTCGGCGCGCCTTCGCACGCAAGCGTCACCTGGCGGCGCAGGTCGTGCGCGATCCGGCCGGTGAGCCAGGGCATGTGGGTGGGGAACACGACGGCGAACACGAGCGAGCATGCGAGCATCGCGACGACGACCGCCAGCCCGTTGTTGATCAGCACTTCCGGCGTATACGCGATCGTGTTGTCGGGGCCCGCGAGCAGGCAGAAGAACACCGCGAAGCCGATCCCGTAGCCGGACAGGCCCGGCCGCATCGCGAGAAACGCGCCCAGGCCCAGCACGGGAGCCAGCGCCGCGCACAGCAGCGGGAAGCCGTCGATGTTCGGATAGACGTAGCACAGGAACACATAGCCGACCGCGGTCGCGAACGCCGCGCCGACACCCATCTGCGCGACGAACTTCGGCGCGCGCGGCGAGGTCGAGCTGAGCGCGCACGCGATCGCGGTGGCGATCACCGCGAGCGAGCCGCTCGGCCATTCGGACGCGATCCAGAACGCGCTCATCGCACCGACGGCGATCACCGTGCGCAGGAACGCGAAACCGACGAAGAACGAATTGGTTTTGACCGCGTAATGCGTGACCGAGCGCTCGAACGCGTGATCGTCCTGGTCGAGCGACGCGTAGGTGTCGACGTAGCCGAGATATTCACCGATGAACCGGTACAGCAGCTCGATCGCGGTATCGAAGTCGAGCAGGCCGCCGGCCGCGTGGTCTTCGATGCCCCGGCGCGACGCGCGCGCGGCCTTCGGCAGCGCGCCATGGAAGCGGCGCAGGTCGAGCAGCGCGCCGGTGGCCGGTGCGATGCCGCGCTGGCGTTCGTCGCGCAACGCGGCGAAGCGCAGCGCGAGCGTGTCGACGTGCGGCGCCAGCGCTTCGAGCACCGCGTCCGAGCGATTCGCGCGCAGGCGCTTGACGAGCTGGTGCAGCGCATGCAGCCGCGTGCATGCGTTCATGAACTCGCTGTTCAGCCGCGCGAGCCGGCGGCTGCGCGCGCGAATGTGCGGATCCTCGAACGACGCGAACGCGCGGTTCGCTTCGAAGCCGACGATGTCGTCGACGAAGTCGGCGAAGCGCCGTTCGAAATCGCCGCGTGCGACGTCGCCCGCCAGTGCGCCGGCCGTGAATGCCGCGAACGTTGCGTGGCGTGCGCTCAACGAACGCATCAGCGCCTTCGCGGAACTCAACGGCAGGATCAGCGCGCTGACCGCGCCCGAGCACGCGATGCCGAGCGCGACTTCCGCGGCGCGCGTGAGCGCGGACTGGAACAGCGTCTGCGGCGTCATCACGGCCGGCAGGCCGATCAGCGCGGCCGTGTAGCCGGCGAGCACGAAACCGTACCAGCGGAAGTGGCGGTTGCGCACCGCGAGTGCGATGCAGCCGCCGATCCACAGCGTGATGCCGGCCATGTACAGCTCGGGCTGCTGCGCGAACAGCCCGCCGAGCGCGAGCGCGCCGACGAGGCCGGCCGCCGTGCCGAGCACGCGGTAGAAGCTCTTCGCGAACACCATCCCCGACAGCGGCTGCATCAACACGAACACGGTGGTCATCGCGGTGCGCGGCTGCGACATCTCCAGACGCATCGCGATGCCCATCGCCAGCAGCGCCGCGAGCACGGTTTTCGCGAGGTGCAGCCAGATCAGCCCGTCGGTCGCGGCCCAGTCGCGCGCCGCGTTGCCGAGTGGATCGAGCCATGCTCTCCATCGTGCCGGTTCGATGGAAGGTCGCTCGATCGCAGGTTGTGGCTTCATGAAAAGAGGGCCCAGGGCCGACCGCGCAAGGTGCCGCGGTACGCCCGAACGGGTCCGTTCGACGGGTGAGGCGCCGATTGTAGGAGTGCGGCGCCCGCGCATTAACGCAGTTGCGGGGAAACGATAGTTGCAGCCGGAGTAACAATCTGTCGCATCCGGTGGAGGAAAATGACGGCTCCGCTACAGGTTGCTCACAGGAATGGATACCCTACAAAACATGCGGGTGTTTTCGCGCGTCGTCGAGACGGGCAGCTTCACCGCGGCCGCGCAATCGCTGAATTCGACGACGGGCGCGATGTCGCGCGCGGTATCGGAGCTCGAGGCGCGCCTGCGCACCCGCTTGATGAATCGTTCGACGCGCCGTCTCGCGCTCACGTCGGCCGGTGAAAACTATCTGCGGCGCTGCCGCCAGATCCTCGCCGACGTGGACCGCGCGGAAGAAGAGGCGAGCTGCGCGCACGAGCGCCCGGCCGGCGTGCTGCGCATGCACAGCTTCGCGAGCGTCGGCCATCACTACGTATTGCCCGCGCTGACGCGCTATCACGCGCAGTTCCCGGACGTCTCGATCGAGCTGTCGCTGTCGCAGCGCATGCCCGACCTGTTCGACGGCACGAGCGACATGGCCGTCGTCACCGCTTCGTCGCTGCCCGACTCGGAGCTCGTGTCGCACCTGCTTGGCTCGACGTTCAGCATTCTGTGCGCATCGCCCGAGTACGTGAAACGGCACGGCGCGCCGGCCCGCCCGCGGGATCTCGCCGCGCACGCGTGCCTGACGCTGTGTACGCCGGCGTTCCCGACGCACGAATGGGTGCTCGAAGGGCCCGAAGGCGTGGAGCAGATCCACGTCACCGGGCCGGTGCAGACCAATACCGCCGAATCGCTCGCGCTCGCGATCCGCGACGGCATCGGGATCGGCATGCTGCCGGTGTATTCGGCGATCGACGCATTGCGCGACGGCACGCTCGTCCGTGTGCTGCCCACGCATATCCTGCAGAAGATGAACGTGCATGCGCTGTACCCGTCGCGCCGCTTCGTCGATGCGAAGGTGCGGACCTGGGTCGAGATGCTGCGTGCGCAGGTGCCGGGGATGATCGCGCGCGACGTCGAGATGCTGAACGCGATCGACCGCGAACCGCAGGCCGCCTGAACGCAGGCCATCGGAACCCCGCGCGCGCATCGGCGCGCGGCGGCATGCTTCATGCAAACACCGGATACGCGCCGCTCGCAATGGATGCCCGATGCGAGTGACGCGCGCCGTCACAGCGCGGGCCTGGCCGCCGCGCCAGATTCGGTTGCCGGCTCGCCGGCCGGGCCGTAAGCGGCCTGCGCCGCTTTCCTCGCGGCGACACGCTTCGCCTGCAGTCGTTCCTGCGCGGCCAGGATGTCGTCCGGATAGTTGCCGACTTCACCGCGCGCCGGGTTGTAGCCGACCGATTCGAGATCGATCAGTTCCTGCAGCACCTGCGCGCGCGTGACGGGCGAGGTCGCCTGCTGGGCGAACGACAGGGCCGGTGCGGCGAGCAGGAGGGCAGCGGCGGCGGTTACGACGAGCGATTTCACGAGGTTCTCCTGAATACGGGGTGGGTGACCGCAGCGGCGCGTGACGCCCGGCTGCGACCTTCGACGTCAGTCTACGTAGCGCTGCCACGCGCAAACACCCCGATTCCAGGAGGGCTGCCTTCCATAAAGAACAACATTGACGGCGTGGCCCGCGGCGATCGCGCCCGTGAGCGAACATGGGCGCAGTGCAGGCGGGCGACGTGACGCGATGCCGGTCAGAACCGCGTGCGCATGCCGATCGTGCCGACCACCTGGTTCGCGGTGCTCGATGCGCCGCCCGACGTGTTGATGAACGCCTGGTAACCGAGGCCCGATGCATGCTGGAACATCGCTTCCGCGTACAGGTCGGTGCGGCGCGACAGCTTGTACACGGCCTGCAGGTTGGCCTGATGCCATTTCGGGTCGGTGCCGTGCTTGCTGTCGGGATTCGACACGCTGGCGTCGGTATAGACATACGCCGCGCCGACGCTGACGGCCGGCGTGACCGCATAGCGCACGTTCACGTCGTAGTTGTTGAACGCGATCTGGCCGCTGGAGCCGAACGCGCCCGTGTTGTCGTACTGCGAGCGCGTGTAGACGAAGCCGACGGTCGCCGGGCCGAACACGTAGCCGACGCCGCCGCCGTAGGTGCGCATGCGGTCCGAGCCGATCGACCAGCCACCCTGGTTCAGGCTCTTCGCCTCGGCCGAATCGAGCGCGCCCGGGCTCGCGCTCGTCGAGCCCTTCGTGCCGTTCATCTGCAGGTACGCGCCTGCCAGCTTCAGCGGGCCGTTCGTGTAGCTCGCGGCCACGCTGTACGCGCGGTTGGCGCTGAAATTCGCCGAGTTGGAGAATGCGTACAGCGCGCCGACCTTGAAGCCCGCGATCGTGTCGCTCGTGTACTTGACCGCGTTGCTGATGCGCAGCGAGTGGTTCAGGTTGTCGTTGTCGAACGGATGCGCGAAGCCCGTATCGCCGAAATCGCCGGTCGTCGCGGACAGCGGCGCGACGAAGTCGACCATCGTGTCGTACTGGCGGCCGAGCGTCAGCGTGCCGTAGCCGGCCTGGCCGAGGCCGACATACGCGTGACGGCCGAACAGCTTGCCGTCCTGGCCGAGCCCGCCGTTGTTCGCGTTGAAGCCGTTTTCGAGCACGAACAGCGCCTTCAGGCCGCCGCCGAGATCCTCGGTGCCGCGCAGGCCGAAGCGGCTGCCGTTGATCGTGCCGGTCGTCATGCGCCATTGCGACGCACCGCTTGCGTTGTTGGTATAGGCGATGCCGGCGTCGATCAGGCCGTACAGCGTGACCGAGCCTTGCGCGTGGGCGAGCGGCGCGAACAGGGCGGCGGCGCCCGCGCCGGCGATCAGGGTTTTTTTCATCGTGAAGCTCCTGCGTGTGGGACTGGAAACGAAAGTTCGGCGCAAGTATAGGAATGCGCGGCGTGCGCAAGGGCGTGGCGGCCGCGAGCGCACCGTTCCAGATCCGGCAAGAGTCGTTCACAAAACCGACACGCCGTGTGGCGCGCGCTGGGCGGGTGGTTCTTGCGTGACGACCGGCGAGCGGCCTCCGTCCGGCGCGGCCCGGCTGTCGTGCCGATGCAACATGCACGGCACGTGCGCGCGTCGCCGCTTTTCCTCCATACTGGTCGTCCGGACCGCACGGACGCCGACGCAGATCGCGCGGCCGTGTTCATGCATACGACAAGAGGCCTCCCCCATGAACCTGTTCAACGTACGCCTGCGTGGCCGCGACGGCCTGTTCACGATCGGCATCGACGCCGGCACGATCGCGCGCATCGACGCGCAAGCCGCACCGATCGCGTCGACGAATCCCGACCATATCGATGGCGGCGGCCGTCTCGCGATTGCGCCGCTCGTCGAGCCGCATATCCACCTCGATGCCGTGCTGACGGCCGGCGAGCCCGCGTGGAACATGAGCGGCACGCTGTTCGAGGGCATCGAGCGCTGGGCCGAGCGCAAGGCGACGATCACGCACGACGACACGAAGGCGCGCGCGCATGCGGCGATCGGCATGCTGCGCGACCACGGGATCCAGCACGTGCGCACGCACGTCGACGTGACCGATCCGACGCTCGCCGCGCTGAAGGCGATGCTGGAAGTGAAGGACGAGGCGCGCGGGCTGATCGACCTGCAGATCGTCGCGTTCCCGCAGGAGGGCATCGAATCGTTCGACGGCGGCCGCGCGCTGATGGAGCAGGCGATCGAGCTCGGCGCGGACGTCGTCGGCGGAATCCCGCATTTCGAGAACACGCGGGAGCAGGGCGTCAGCTCGATCCGCTTCCTGATGGATCTCGCGGAACGCACGGGCTGCCTCGTCGACGTGCACTGCGACGAGACCGACGATCCGCAATCGCGCTTTCTCGAAGTGCTCGCGGAGGAAGCGCGCGTGCGCGGCATGGGCGCGCGCGTCACCGCGAGCCACACGACCGCGATGGGTTCGTACGACAACGCGTACTGCTCGAAGCTGTTCCGGCTGCTGAAGCGGGCCGGGTTGAACTTCATCTCGTGCCCGACCGAGAGCATCCATCTGCAGGGGCGCTTCGACACGTTTCCGAAGCGGCGCGGCGTCACGCGCGTCGCGGAACTCGATCGCGCCGGGATCAACGTGTGCTTCGGGCAGGATTCGATCAAGGATCCGTGGTATCCGCTCGGCAACGGCAACATCCTGCGCGTGCTCGATGCGGGCCTTCACATCTGCCACATGATGGGGTATCAGGATCTGCAGCGCTGCCTCGACTTTGTGACCGACCACAGCGCGACGACGATGCATCTCGGTGATGGCTACGGCATCGCGGTCGGGCGGCCGGCCAATCTCGTCGTGCTCGACGCGGACAGCGACTACGAAGCCGTGCGCCGGCAGGCGAAGGCCACGCTGTCGATGCGCCACGGGAAGATCATCATGCGGCGCGAGCCGGAGCGCATTACGTATCCGGATTGATGGGAAAGGCGGGCCATCGTGGCCCGCTGGCCGTCAAGCATTCACAAAATACATCAGTCGATTCGAAAAATACGTTTGTCTCATGAGAGGCGTGGGCCTACGATTCGGTCCTGACGACGGCGTGCAATTTGTGCACCGTCCTTTCGATCTTCGTTCGCCGACCCCATGCGCCTCGATCTTCCGTCCGCTCCCGCTTCTTCTTCATCACCCGCCAGCCCGTTCGCGCGCCTGGCCGTCGTCACGGTCCTGACCGGCATCGGCGCGGGTCTCGGCGGCATGCTGCTCGCGTTGCTGCTGCATGCGATCCAGCACATCGCGTACGGCTACAGCATCGCGCACGTGATCGGGTCCGAGAGCTTCCTCGCTGGCGTGACCGCGGCCGATCCGCTGCGCCGGCTCGCGGTGCTGGCCGTCTGCGGACTCGTCGCCGGCGGCGGCTGGTGGGCGCTTTACCGGTATGGCCGGCCGCTCGTCAGCATCCGTCGCGCGGTGTGCGCGGCCGATCCGCGGATGCCGTTCGTCAGCACGACGGTTCACGCGCTGCTGCAGATCGTCACCGTCGCGCTCGGCTCGCCGCTCGGCCGCGAAGTCGCGCCGCGCGAGATCGGTTCGCTGCTCGCCGGGCGGTTCGCCCATGCGGCGGGACTCACGCCCGACGATTGCCGGCTGATGGTCGCGTGCGGCGCCGGCGCGGGGCTCGCGGCCGTCTACAACGTGCCGCTCGGCGGCGCGATCTTCGTGCTGGAGGTGCTGCTCGGTACGTTCGAGCTGCGTGCGCTGATCGTGGCGGTCGTGACGTCCGCGATCGCGGCGATCGTCGCGTGGATCGGCCTCGGCAACGAGCATCAGTACACGGTGCCGGCGTTCGTGCTGAGCACGCCGCTCGTCGCATGGTCGGTCGTCTGCGGGCCGCTGTTCGGCTTCGCCGCGTACGGTTTCGTGCGGCTCACGACCCGCGCGCGGGCGAACGCGCCGAAGGACTGGCGGCTGCCGGTGTTCGCGCTGCTCAACTTCGCGGTGATCGGCTTGCTAGCGATCGGGTTTCCGCAACTGCTCGGCAACGGCAAGGGGCCGGCGTCGCTGGGTTTCGACGGCACGCTGACGATCGGGCTTGCCGCGGCGTTGCTGGTGCTGAAGGTGCTGATCGAGGCCGGCAGCCTGCGGGCCGGCGCGGAAGGCGGATTGCTGACGCCGGGCCTCGCGAACGGCGCGCTGCTCGGCGTCGTGCTCGGCGGGCTGTGGAGCGCCTTATGGCCCGGCGCATCGCTCGGCGGATGCGCGCTGATCGGCGCGACCGCGTTTCTCGCCGCGTCGATGCAGATGCCGATCACGGCCGTCGTGCTGATGCTCGAATTCACGCGCGCGAATCACGACTGCCTCGTGCCGATGTTGCTCGCCGTGGCCGGTTCGCTCGTGGCGTACCGGTTCGCGCAGCGGGTGGCGGAGGGGCGTGCGCGGGCGATCGCAGCTGTCAGCACGCTGGAAGCGGCTGCCCGCTAGCCGGGCTCACGACCGGCCACATCCAAGGTACTGGCGAGCGCGACGAACCGCACCACGACTTGGCGTGTTCGGCGGGCGTCGCGTGGATACTGGAAGGGCACGGGGCGCGCGCGTAATTCCCTTTTGAAGTGGATTAGAACCGAACATCTCACGGTAAGACCCAACAATCGGGGATTATATTTCTTGAGCGTATCTCGCTCATAACTCTATAATATTGTGAGTTATCAGAGATAAAGCGTTCTAAGATCCACTATGTTGGAATTAAGTTTCCGCAAGCCCGACGAAATCGTCACCCTCCTTTGTGCGCGGCTTCGCACGGAGCGGCTCGCGTTGCAACTGACGCAGAGCGACGTAGCCGCGCGTGCCGGCGTCGGTGTCAATACCGTGTCCAATCTCGAAGCTGGCCGCAATGTGAGCCTCGAGACGGTAATCCGTATAGCGATGGTTCTGGGACGAAGCAAGGAACTCGAGGGACTTTTCCTGCCGAAGCTCGATAGCCTGGAAGACGTTCACCGGTATGAAAAAAGTGCCAAACGCCGGCGCGTCAAGAGGGGTAACCAGAAATGATCGAGCGGATCGATGTCTACTACGACGGCTGGGGGGAACACTGGCTGTGGGGATCGATGGTTTCCACGACCGCGATCACGGGGCGCCCGTTGGTCGTATTCGAATATAGCGACGACGCGCGCAAGAGGGGGCTGGAACTGTCGTCTTATGCGCTCCCATTGCATGGGGCGAGGCTGCGCAAGGACTTTCCGGTCCACCAGCTTGGATTGCCCGGACCGGTCTATGACGCGTTGCCCGATGGATGGGGCATGTTGCTGATGGACCGCTTGTTCAAACGCCGCGGTCTCAACGCCGCACGTATCGGGCCGCTGGAGCGATTGGCTTACATTGGCAACCATGCAATGGGCGCCCTGTCGTTCGAGCCTGTCGCGCCCGAGATCCTGGCGCCGCGGCAGGATATCCCCCTCGCTCGGCTTGCGGCCGAGGTACAGGAAGTTCTCGATGGCGAGGGTGGCGAATTCCTTCATCAATTGCTGCAGGTCGGTGGCTCTCCGCAAGGCGCCAGGCCAAAGGCCCTGGTCTATCGTGATCCGCGGTCCGGCGTATTTACCACGGCCGCGGTGGCGGGCTTTGAAGCGTGGTTGGTCAAGTTCCCGGCTTGGCAAGAGCATCCCGAGGTGTGTGCGATCGAAATGGTCTACGCCGAGTGCTTGCGCATGTGCGGCATCGAGACCCCGGACACGCTGCATTTCAATTTGCCTGACGGGATGGCGGCATTTGCGTCCCGGCGTTTCGATCGACTGGACGGTCTGCGCGTGCCCATGCAAAGCGTTGCCGCGTTCACCGGCGCCGATTACAAAACGCCGGGTGCGCTGGATTACGTGAATTTCTTGCGCGCCACTCACATGTGCACCAACGACGTACGCGAGAAGGCGCGGGCGTTTGAACGGGCTGTCTTCAATGTCGCATTCAACAATCGCGACGATCATCCGAAGAACTTCGCGTACGTCATGTCGCGATCCGGCGAGTGGAAGCTCGCGCCGGCCTACGACGTGACATTCTGCGAGGGGCCGGGCGGTTACCACCAAATGGACGTCATGGGCGAGGCGCTGCGGATCGACCGAGCCGCATTGCTCGGACTGGCAAAGGAAGCGGAGCTTCCCGCAGCCGCTGCCGGCGACATGATCGACGGAATGTGCGGCGTGGCCAGCCAGTTTTCGACCATTGCGAAGTGCCGCTACGAGGGGATCATCACCGAAGACACCCTCATGGACATCCAGCGCCGAATCGACGAGAACGTTGCGCTGCTGCACTAGGGGCTCGGCATGCGCGACATCATGGGGTATTGCGTGACGACGATGCTGTTCTCGGGCGTCGTGTTCGTCGGGGCGATGTATCTGTTCTGACGACGTGAGGCGAGAGGCGGGCGGGGCTGAGCCCACCTCCCGCCAGCTTGATTCCAGCCTGCCTGTCAGCCGCGCGACCGCGCGTCGGCGCGCTCGTGCCCGTGACGCAACGCGAGGCTCGCGACCGCCGCGACGACGAGCGCGGCTGCCAGCAGCGTCAGTCCGTTCTTCGCGTTGCCGGTCGCCTGTTCGATCGCGCCGACGACGGTCGGCCCGACGAAGCCGCCGAGCAACCCGCACGTATTCACAAGTCCGAGCCCGCCGGCCAGTGCGCTGCCCGCGAGGCGCGACGCCGGAAACGTGAACACGATCGACTGCACGACGAAGAACATCGATGCGGCCACGCACACGCAGAGCAGCCCGGCCACCGGCGACGCATGCGCGGCGCCGACCATCCCGGCCGCCATCACGACGAGCCCCGCGCACAGCATCCGCCGCGAATGACGCGATTCGCGTGCGAAGCGCGGCAGCGTCCCGGCCCCGAGTGCGGCGGCGAGCCAGGGCAACGACGTCAGCAACCCGACCGCCACCGGTGAAAGACGTCCCGACGCGCCGATGATGCCCGGCAGGAAGAAGATCACCGTGTAGATGGTCAACTGGTGGCAGAAGTACACGAAGATCGCGAGCCAGATCTGCGGATCGCGCAGCGCGGCGCCGAATGCATGGCCGCCGTGCGCGGCGACGCCCGCGTCCTGTTCGGCCGCGAGCTTCCGCTCGAGCGCGCGGGCTGTTTCCGGCGCGAGCCACGGCGCGGCGCTCGGACGGTCGGGCAACCGTGCCCACACGACGAACGCGAGCAGGATCGCCGGAATGCCTTCGATGACGAACAGCCATTGCCAGCCGTGGAAGCCGAACGTGCCGTCGAGCTCGATCAGCGCACCGGCGAGCGGCCCGCCGACGATGTTGGCGATGCACACGCCGAGCAGGAAGTAACCGGTCGCGCGCGCACGCTCCTCGCGGCCGAACCAGTACGTCAGATACAGCATCACGCCCGGAAACAGGCCGGCTTCGGCCACACCGAGCAGCAGGCGCATCACGTAGAACGACGTCTCGCCGCGGACGAACGCCATCGCGACCGACAGCGCGCCCCACGTGATCATGATCCGCGTGATCCAGAAGCGCGCGCCGACGCGATGCATGATCAGGTTGCTCGGGATCTCGAAAAGCGCGTAGGTCAGGAAGAACAGCCCCGCGCCGAGCCCGTACGCGGCCGACGAAATGCCGAGATCGACCCCCATCGAATGTTTGGCGAACGCGATGTTGGTGCGGTCGAGAAAGCTGATCACGTACGCGGCGATCAGCAGCGGCATGAGTTTGCGGAACAGCAGCCGGTTCAGCGACGCGTGCGCGTCGCCGGCGGCGGAAGACAAGGCCTGGGCGTGATGAGTGGACATGCGGACGACTCCGGTAAGGGCGAACCGGCGCGCACGGCAAGCACGGCGCGCCGCGTTCGGCAAATGCCGCTGCGGTCGCAGCGGATGGGCAGACGACGGAGCCGCGCCGGCGGCGCTCGAATGGAGCGGGGCGATCAAGGGCGCCTTGTCACTGCGCTTGCGGATGCTGCTGTTGGGGAATGGCCCGGCGCTCAGAAATTCACCGCGTCCCCGCCCTTGAGCGCGAGCATCGCGCGCGCCTCGGCCGGCGTCGCGATCTCGAGCGACAGGCCTTCGAGCACCTGGCGCATTTTCAGGACCTGGGCGGCGCTCGATTCCGCGAGCTTGCCGGGCGCGATCCACAGCGAATCCTCGAGCCCGACGCGTACGTTCGCGCCCTGCGCGGCGCCGATCGTCGCGAGCGGAACCTGGTTGCGCCCGGCGCCGAGGATCGACCACACGTAATCGCCGCCGAACAGGCGGTCGGCTGTGCGCCGCATGTGCATCAAATCCTCCGGATGCGCGCCGATCCCGCCGAGCAGCCCGAACACGCTTTGCACGAAGAACGGCGGCTTCGCGAGCCCGCGATCGACGAAATGCGCGAGGTTGTACAGGTGCGAGATGTCGTAGCACTCGAATTCGAACCGCGTGCCGTTCGCGCCGCAGCGCGTGAGGATCGTCTCGATGTCCGCGAACGTGTTCTTGAACACGAGATCGCGGCTTTTCTCGAGATGCTCGCGCTCCCACGGATGCTTCAGCTCGCGAAAGCGCTCGAGCATCGGGTACAGCCCGAAGTTCATCGAGCCCATGTTCAGCGACGCGATCTCGGGCTGGAAGTGCAGTGCGGGTTGCAATCGTTCGTCAACCGTCATGTGCGGACTGCCGCCCGACGTGAGGTTGATCACCGCGTCGGTCTGCGCCTTGATGCGCGGCAGGAATTCGGCGAACACGGCCGGATCCTGCGTCGGCTTGCCGTCGGACGGGTTGCGTGCGTGCAGGTGCAGGATCGCCGCGCCGGCCTGCGCGGCCGCGACCGCGGCCGTTTCGATTTCGTGCGGCGTCACGGGCAGGTACGGCGACATCGACGGCGTATGGATCGCGCCGGTCGGCGCACAGGTGATGATGACTTTGCGAGCGTTTGCCACGGATGGATTCCTTTCGATGAACGATGCAGGAGGGCTCAGAGCACTTCGACGTTGCCGCAGACGGAGATCGCCTGGCCCGTGATCCCGTGCCCGCCCGGCGAGCACAGGAACAGCGCGGTCGCGGCGATTTCGGCCGGATCGGTCATGCGCCGCAGCGAGATCTTCTCGAGATAGCGCTTTTCCATTTCGTCGTAGCCGATGCCGAGCTGCTGCGCGCGCGCCTCGATCACGCGGCGCATTCGCGGGCCGCGCACGATGCCGGGCTGAATCGCGTTCACGCGGATGCCGAGCGGCCCGAGCTCGATCGCGAGGCTCTTCACGAGGCCGACCACCGCCCATTTGGTGGCCGCGTACGGCGTGCGGAACGCATAGCCGAGCCGGCCGGCGACCGACGACAGCGCGATGATCGCGCCGCCGTGTTTCGACTCGCGCAGCAGCGGCACCGCGCGGCGGGCGAACTGGAATTGCGCGCTCAGGTTGATCGCGACGGTCTGCTCCCACTGCACGGGGTCGATTTCGTCGATGCCGCCGGTCGGGCCGGCGATGCCCGCGTTGTTGACCAGCACGTCGAGGCCGCCGAGCGTGGTCGACACGTCCGCGAACACGCGCTCGACGGCGGCCGGGTCGGATACGTCGGCGAGCGTCGCGCCGATCGCACGGGCCGCGGCGCGCGGCGGCCGGTCGGCGAGCGCCGCGATCGCGGCTTGCGACGCGTCGCACACGTGCACGCGCGCGCCGCATTCGGCGAACGCGTTGGCGATTTCGAGGCCGATGCCCGACGCGCCGCCCGTCACGAGGACGCGCAGGCCGTCATAGGGTTTCAGTAGTTCGGCAGCTGTCATGCCGGGTCGTCTCCATCGTTGGTGTAGTGGGATGGCGGCCGCTCGTGCGGCGGGCGGCCGTGGCAAGCGGTCGCTACGGTTTCGCGTTCACGGTCCGCGGTGTCTGTTCGGCCCGCAGCGTCTCGGCGAGATCGTGCGCGGCGCCGCCGATGTCGAGCGCGATGCCGGCCCGCACGCCGGCGCCGTCGCGCCGTTCGAGCGCATCGACGATCGCGCGGTGCGCATCCATCGAGCGCCGCATGTGCGGGATGTCGAGCGCGACCATGTTGAGGAACGGGCCGACGCGCATCCACAGGTTCTCGACGATCGCGAGCGTGTTTTCGCTGGCGCCGTGCGCGTAGATCGCGCTGTGGAACGCGAAATTGCTTTGCAGGTAGGCGCGCGAGCGGCCGGCCTCGGCGTGTGCCTGCATCGTTTCGCAGGTCTTGCGCACGGCCGCGATCTGCGCGTCGGTCATTCGGGCGCACGCGCGCTCGGCGATGCAGCCTTCGAGCGCGATGCGCACGTCGCGCAGTTCGTCGAGCATGTCGAGCGTCATCGGCGGGACGACGAGCGCCCGATTCGGGCCGTCGACCAGCGCGCGTTCGGCGCGCAGCCGCGTGAGCGCGGCACGCACGGGCATCGTCGACGAGCCGACCGCCTCGGCGACGCTGCGCAGGCTCAGCGCCTGGCCAGGCGCGAAGCGGCCGCTCATCAGCGCTTCGCGCAGTTGCTGGTAGACCTTGTCTCCCATCGTTTCCTGTTCGATGGCTTTCAGGGCGGGCGGAACGATACGAGGCGGCAAGGCGGGGTTCTCCTGGGTTTGATCTGCGATCTGTGATCACACTGGCGATGAGTGAAGTCTTGACGATCGGGGGAGCCGAGTCAAGTCGAACGGGATCGGGGAAAACGAGGGGGGAAGTAAAAAGGGATTGGCGTCTGCGAAGCCGGGAGTCTTACGGAAAACTTTCAATTCGTGCATTCTGACGCCTTGATTCGATGAATTCGAAGGTATCCGGGGCATGAGCAGTCGCGCGCCTTCGGTGCGTTTCCTCGAGTCGAATTCATTTCAACAATAAGGAGCCAAAGTGAAACGACCATCGTTTGCCGTTGCATGGGCAGCATCTCAGCGAATCTACGATCCGGCAAATTCCGGTAAGCGCGTCGCGAAAGTGATAGGCGGGTACGTCGAAAAGAACGTCAACAATCCGAACCCGACAGAGCGATGGAGCAATACTTGCGCGGTGAGGATGAGTTATATCCTGAGTGAAGCCGGTATGGTGATGCCGAGAATCCTCGGCCAAACTGTATCGGGCCGAGACAATCGGCAATACTTTTTTCGTGTCAGGGATTTGATTCGTTTTCTCGAGCAACGATGGGGGAAGGCGGAGGGTGTCAAATATCCGCCGTCGACAGGAGGGCCACTTGCTGGTCGACAGGGAGTCATCCTGTTCGAGGTGTCGGGGTGGAGCGATGCACAGGGCCACGCCACGCTATTCAACGGGCGCACATGTTAGGACCATTGCTACTTCAACGAGCCGGGCGCGCGGTATCGTACCGATCGCGCAAATTTTTGGAGCTTGTCATGAGGGGAGTCCGGATCGCTGCCGCGTTCGCGTGCATCGCGTTTCAACCGGCGATGGTCGTGGCGAAGGACGCCGCACAGCCGTCGCCCGAAGCCGGCTCACGGACTCACCTCCAGAACTTCAAGGACATGGTGCTTGCGGAGTGCCTGGCTACCGCTTATAAGCACGAGCCCGGCGCGAGCACGGACATCGGCAGCAGCGCCAGCGCGTTGCGCGACTGGACCTACTACGACATGGAACGTGCACCGGACGTGATTCACGCGCTGGTCGCGAAGTATCTGGCGCGCGACTATCGGAATCCGATTGTCGAATCCGAAGTCCGGGATGTGAAGTTCGACTTCCTGAAGTGCATCGATCTGTATCACGGCAAGGAACTGGACGCTGCGGCGAAGAAGCTCGTATTGCGCCCGAACGGTACCTACCGGGCCGAGCATTCCCCAAAGCCGCGGTAGCGATCAAACGCCGCTGCGCAATGCAGCGGCGCGCCGTGCGTCATTTCCCCGGCGCTATTCAAGCGTCCGGATCGAATTGCTGATGCCGCGCGCGCAGTCGATCACCGCCGGCGCGAGCTTGCGGCGCGCGTCGTCGAACGTCCAGCGGCTCGTCGGTGCGACCACGTGCACGGCCGCGACCGGCTGTCCCTGACTGCCGAGCACCGGCGCCGCGATCGACATGTCCCCGATGAACAATTCTTCCTGGTTGGTCGCGTAGCCTTCGCGCCGCGCGCCATCGAGCAGCGCGACGAGCTCGTCGAGCGCCGTGACCGTGCGCGGCGTATGCGGCGTGCGCACCATGCCGTCGAGCCGCGCGCGCGCATCGTCCGGCGGCAACGCGCTCAGGAACGCACGGCCGGAGCCCGTGCAATACATCGGGATACGGCTGCCGATCGGCATGTGGATCGGCACGAACTTGGTGGACACGAAACGCGCGACGTACACCATTTCATCCTCGTCCGGCTCGGTGAGGTTGGTGGTTTCGCCGGTCAGGTTCGTGAGCTCGGACAGGAACGGATTCGCGACGTCGATCAACGTGTCGGCCGCGAGATAGTTGAAGCCGATCCGCATCACGTGCGGTGTGAGCTGGTAGCGGCGCGTGACCGGATGCTTGCGGATGTAGCCGAGCTTCTCGAGCGTGTAGACCATTCGCTGCGCGGAGCTTTTCGTCATCCCGGCCGCGTCGGCCACTTCCGCCAGCGTCATCGTGCGCCGTTTCGCGCTGAACGCGCGCAGCACGTTCAGCCCTTTCTCGAGCGACTGGTTGAACAGCAGATCGTTTGATTGGTCGGGCAAGGTGTCCATGGCGAGGGGCGCGAGCGATTCGATATCGCATCATATCGTATCGAATATCGATACGCAAAAATCTGTTTGCGATATTTTTGATTCGTTCTAAGATCGGGTCATCGTCGCAGTGTCGATCAGCGGCCGGCCGGCGCATCGGATTATTCGAGAAGGAGTCACCATGGTTCCGTTCATCAAGCGGTTCGGCGCACTGGCCGCCGGTTTCGCCACCTGTATCGCACTCTCCACGGCTTCGGCGAGCGCCGTTGCCGCCGAGCCCACGCTGAAGGTCGGCGCGACGGCCACCGGCGTGCCGTTCACGTTTCTCGACGTCAAGAGCAATTCGATCCAGGGGATGATGGTCGATGCGATCACCGCGGCCGGGAAGTCGGCCGGGTTTCGCGTCGACGTGCAGCAGACCGTGTTCTCCGCGCTGATCCCGTCGCTCACCACGCAGAAGATCGACATCATCTCGGCCGCGATGCTGAAGACGCCGGCGCGCCAGCAGGTCGTCGATTTCTCCGACACCGTCTACTCGTTCGGCGAAGGTCTGATCGTGAAGGCCGACGACCCGGGCCGCTACACGTCGATGGACGATTTCAAGGGGCAGGCGGTCGGCGCGCAGGTCGGCACGGCCTTCGTCGACGCGCTCAACAAGAAGGGCATCTTCAAGGAAGTCCGGACCTACGATTCGATCGCCGACATCATGCGCGACGTCGCGCTCGGGCGCATCAAGGCCGGCTTCGCCGACCAGCCGATCGTCGCGTACCAGATCGAGCACGGCGTCAATCGCCAGGTGCGGCTCGTGCCCGAATACCAGAGCGTCGTGAAGGGGCAGGTGTGCTTCATCGTGCGCAAGGGCGACACCGCCATGCTCGAACAGCTCAACGGCGCGATCCGCAAGATGAAGAGCGACGGCACGCTGCAGCAGATCCTGCAGAAGTGGCACATGAGCTGAGCGTCCGCGCCCGAGTTCCGACCGGTATCGCCCGCGCGTCGCGGGCATCCACGGCGGCGCGCCGTCCGGGCGTCGCATAGGAGACCTCATGTTTTTCCAGAACGCGATCGATTTCCTGCCGATCCTGCTGAAGGGCGCGGTGGTCACGATCGAGATCACCGCATGCGCGTTCGTGCTCAGCTCGGTGCTCGGGCTGATCCTCGCATTGCTGAAGGTGTCGCGCAATCGGGCCGTATCGACGGCCGGCAGCACGATCATCAACGTGATCCGCGGGCTGCCGATCATCGTGCAACTGTTCTATATGTACTTTGTGCTGCCCGATCTCGGCGTGCAGCTGTCGGCGTTCCAAGCTGGCGTGCTGGGCCTCGGCATCGCGTATTCGGCGTATCAGGCCGAGAATTTCCGCGCGGGCATCGAGGCGATCGACCGCGGCCAGATCGAGGCCGCGCACGCGATCGGCATGCGCGGCCCGATGATCATGCGGCGCGTGGTGCTGCCGCAGGCGTTCCGCATCGCGCTGCCGCCGTACGGCAACACGCTGGTGATGCTGCTGAAGGATTCGTCGGTCGCGTCGACGATCACGGTCGCCGAGATCACGCGCGCCGGCCAGCTGATCGCGTCGTCGACGTTCCAGAACATGAGCGTCTACACGCTCGTCGCGCTGCTGTATCTCGCGCTCGGCCTGCCGCTGATGTTCGGCGTGAACCGGCTCGGCAAGCGGCTCGCACTGAGGAGAGGCGCATGATCCGGATCGATTCGATACACAAGCGGTTTCAGCAGCACGCGGTGCTGAAGGGCGTGAGCCTCGACGTGCGGCAGGGGGAGGTCGTGTGCCTGATCGGGCCGTCGGGTTCCGGCAAGTCGACCGTGCTGCGCTGTATCAACGGCTTCGAGACCTACGACGAAGGGTCGATCACGATCGACGGCGTGAAGGTCGACGCGCATTCGAAGCGGATCCACGAATTGCGAATGCGGGTCGGCATGGTGTTCCAGCGCTTCAACCTGTTCGCGCACCGCACCGCGCTCGAGAACGTGATGGAAGGGCCCGTGCACGTGCGGCGCATGCCGGCCGCGCAGGCGCGCGAGCAGGCCCGCGCACTGCTCGACAAGGTCGGGCTCGCGCACCGGATGAATGCGTATCCGTCGGAGCTGTCGGGCGGGCAGCAGCAGCGCGTCGCGATCGCGCGCGCGCTCGCGATGGAGCCGCAGGCGATTCTGTTCGACGAGCCGACGTCGGCACTCGACCCCGAGCTCGTCGGCGAAGTGCTCGGCGTGATGCGCGGGCTCGCTCGCGACGGGATGACCATGGTGGTCGTCACGCATGAAATGGCATTCGCCCGCGAGGTGGCCGATCGCGTGTGCTTCCTGCACGACGGCACGATCTGCGAGAGCGGACCGGCGCGCGACGTGCTCACGCAGCCGACGCATCCCCGTACGCAGGAATTCCTGCGCCGCTTGCTGGCGTCGGACGGCGCCGACCACCCGGATCGAACATGAGCGCAACGAACGCGGCACCCGGATGGCCCGGCTCGCGGTGGCCGGATTCGCTGTGGGCGGCGACCGCCGCGCCGGCGCCCGATACGCCCGCGCTCGACGCGTCCGCGTCGTGCGACGTGGCGATCGTCGGCGCCGGCTTCACCGGCCTGTCGACCGCACTTCATCTGGCCGAGCGCGGCGTGAACGTCCGCGTGATCGACGGCGCGCAGCCGGGGTGGGGCGCGTCGGGCCGCAACGGCGGGCAGGTGATTCCCGGGCTGAAATACGACCCCGACGAACTGGTGCGCCGGTTCGGCGACGCGGCCGGCGAGCAGCTTGCCGGTATCGTCGGCGGCGCGGCCGACACGGTGTTCGACCTGATCGCGCGGCACGCGATCGATTGCGATGCGCGTCGCGAGGGCTGGATCCAGCCGGCGCCGACCGCCGCGATGCTCGATACGGTCGCGCGCCGCGCGCAGCAATGGGCCGCGCGCGGCGCGCCGGTCGACGTGCTGGGCCGCGACGACGTCGCGCGGCGGCTCGGCACGCCAGCGTATGCGGGCGGCTGGATCGATCGCCGCGCGGGCAGCGTGCAGCCGCTCAGCTATACGCGCGGCCTCGTGCGCGCCGTGCAGGCCAGCGGGGCGGTCGTGCACGGAGCGACCCGCGCCGTCGGGCTGACGCGTGCCGACGGCCGCTGGCGGATCGCGACGTCCGGCGGCGCGACGCTGTCGGCCGAGCGCGTCGTGATCGCGACCAACGGCTATACGGACGGGCTGTGGCCCGGCTTGCGTCAGTCGGTGATCGCCGCGAACAGTTTCATCGTCGCGACGGAACCGCTCGCGCCGGCGCTTGGCCGCGACATCCTCGCCGGCGGCGAAGTCGCGTCGGATGCGCGGCGCCTGCTGCTGTACTTTCGCCGCGACGCGGCCGGGCGCCTGCTGATGGGGGGGCGCGGCCCGTTCGCCGACCCGCGCGCGCCGAGCGACTGGCGCCATCTCGAACGCGCGACGACGCTGCTGTATCCGCAACTGAAGGGCGTCCGGTTCGAATACCGCTGGGCGGGGCGCGTCGCGATCACCGCGGATTTCCTGCCGCACGTGCACGAGCCCGCGCCGGGCGTGACGATCGCGCTCGGCTACAACGGCCGCGGCATCGCGATGGCGACGACGCTCGGCAAGCACCTGGCCGCGCATCTGTCGGGCGATGCGCAACTGCCGCTGCCGTTCCGGGTTTCGCCGATCCGACCCATTCCGTTGCACGGGCTGCAGCGCTTCTATATCGCGGCCGGGGTCGCGTGGTATCGGTTGCTCGACAGTCTGTCCTGACGCAGGCGCGACGGCAGTCGCCATCCGTTATCCGATCGGGCAGAATCGGCCTGCCCTGTTTCGACCGACGGATACCCCATGACCGAACCGAACGACCCGAACGAATCGCCCGGCCGCCGCGCTTACGCGAGCTTCGCGCAACGCTATGCGGACATCGCGCCGACGAAGGCACACAACGCGCTTTACGAGCGGCCGGCTACGATGGCGCTGCTCGGCGACGTCGACGGCCTGACGGTGCTCGACGCCGGCTGCGGGCCTGGCATCTGCAGCGCGCATCTGGCCCATCACGGCGCGACCGTGCATGCGTTCGACGTGACGCCGGAGATGGTCGCGCTCGCGCGAACGCGCTGCGCCGGGCTGGCGGTCGACGTCACGGAAGGCGATCTGGAGGCGCCGCTCGCGTGGCTGCCCGACGCGTCGGTCGACAAGGTGCTGTGCTCGCTCGCGCTCGACTACGTGCGCGACCTCGCACCGACGCTGCGGGAATTCCGGCGCGTCGCGCGTGCCGGGGCAACGCTCGTGTTCTCGATGGCGCATCCGATGCGCGACTGGTTGGACGAACGCACGCGTGGCGACGGCACCTACTTCGATACCTCGCGCTTCGGTTTTCACTGGTCGGGGTTCGGCGAGCCGCGGCCGTACGTCGAAGCCTGGCGGCGGCCGCTCGCCGACATCCTGAACGCGGTCTCCGACGGCGGCTGGCGGCTCGACCGCTTCGTCGAACCGAAGCCGCTGCCGGAAATGAAAGCCGTGTCGGAACGGCTTCATGCGGAGCTGTCGCTCGCGCCGGCGTTTCTCTGCATTCGCGCGCGCTGCTGACGCGGCGCTGCGCTCGGCCGGCGTTCAGCGCTGCGGCGACGGGTCCGTCAGCGTGCCGAGAAACGCTTCGATATCCTTGATGTCCTGCGCCGTCATCGCAGGCTTGTCGCCCGGCTTGCGATCGAACGGCGCGTCGGTCACGTCGACGTTCGCGCGATATTTCGGCGGGATGTCGTCGTATTCGTCGATCTTGCCGTCCGGCCCGCGCGGATAGAACTTCTGCGGCGAGATGCTGCGCTCGTTGTAGAACGCCATCACCTGGTCGAGCGTATGGAATACGCCGTTGTGGAAGAACACGTGGCGCGTCGCCGCGTTGCGCAGCGTCGGCGTCAGGAACATCCCACAGTACTGCGTCTGGTCCTTCAGGTCGTCGCGGAACGGCCCGCACACGCCGAGATCGTGGAACGCCGGGTTGCGGTTCTGCGCGAGCGCGCGGTTGCGCGGCGCGCCCAGCGCCTCGTACTGGTAGTCGGTAAACATCGGCGGCAAGCCGTCCTTGCCGGGCTTCGACAGGTGGCAGCCCGCGCAATTGGCCTTGTCCGGATCGTTGAACAGGCGCAGCCCGCGCAACTCGGCCTGCGTGAGGCGTGCGCGGCCTTCGAGCCAGCGGTCGTACTTGCTGTCGTACGGATGAAACGACGGGTCCTCGACCTGGTAGCGCGCGATCGCGAACATCGCTTCCGATACCGCGAGCTGCGGCGTGGAGAACACGCGCGCGCCGAACAGCTGCTCGAATTGCGCGCGATGCGACGACTGCGCGAGCTTGCGCGCGACGTCGTCGACGCTCGCGTTCGCCATCTCGACCGGATTCAGCAGCGGCCCGAACGCCTGTTGCTGCAGCGTATCGGCGCGGCCGTCCCAGAACATCCCGCCCTGCGGCACGAGCTGCGGCGCCGCCGACGTGCCGGCCACCTTCTGCGCCTTGACGACGCCGGCCGCCGCCGCGGCCTGCTGCGCGACGCTCGGCGCGGCGTCGTTCTCGCCGGCATCGGGGCCGATGCTGAAATTCGGCTGACGGTACAGGTACATCAGCGACGGCGGCGGACGATAGCCCTGCTGCGTCATCGCGAGGCCGCCCGGCTGCACGTCGAGCGCGTTCGGCGGGCCGTACGCGTGATCGGGGCTGTGACACGACGCGCAAGACTGCTTGCCCGACGCCGACAGCGACGGATCGTGGAACAGCGCGCGCCCGAGCTGCGCGACCGCCGACAACGGCTGCGCGGCAGGCCGCTGGAGCACGACCGGATGCGGGTTCGCGCCGGTCCAGTCGGCGACCGCGGTGCCGATCGCCGCCGGCACCCGCGCGGGAAACGCGATCGCGAACGCGCCATAGCCGAGCACGGCCGCGCCGAGGACGAACGCCGCGCGGCGCAGCACGCGGGAAGGGGCGCGCGGCGCGGGCGTGCCGGACGCATCGGGAGATGGAAACGCGGGGCGAGCTGTCATGCTGTCGGTCGAAAATCGGGCGCCGCACGAGGCGGCGCGTTAAATGGAAACGGCCGGCGCGCGATGCGCCGGCCATGCGTTCAGGCCGTACCGGTCAGATCGCCGGGGCCGTGCTCAGCACGGTGCCGAGCGTCGGGTCGAGATACAGCGGCGTCGTGTTCGGCTTCGACGTGAAGTCGAACAGGTTGCGCAGGTCGCCGGCCGTCGCGTCGAACGAGCCGCCGCCGATCCGCTGGCCGCCGAGCCAGTTGTCCTCGATGAAGCGCACGATGGACGCCTGGTCGAGCATCGTGTGGTCGACGTAGTTCTGCTTCGCGTACGGCGAGATCACGACCAGCGGAATGCGCACGCCCGGGCCGCAGCGGCCGTTCACGGTCGCGCCGTTCACGCCGGTGGTGCCGCCCGTGCCGCACTTGCCGGCGCCGTTGAGCTGGTCGACCGGGTCCGACGATGCGTGCGTCGGCGCCGTGTACACGTGGTCGTACCAGCCGTCCGAGTCGTCATAGGTGACGATCACGGCCGTGTTCTGCCAGTCCGGCTGCTGCTGCAGGAAGTTGACGACCTTCGTCACGAACGCCTGCTCGTCGAGCGGATCCGAATAGCCCGCGTGCCCGTCCTGCGCGGCCGGCGCCTTCAGGTAGCTCACCGACGGGAAGTTGCCGGCCTTCACGGCGGCGAAGAAGTCGTCCGTGTCGTACTGGTGGTTCGCCGGTTCGGGCGTCTTGCCGTCGGTCTCGACGCTCGAACCGATCGCCGCGATCGAGCTCGGACGCGTGTGTTGCGGGTTCGCGGTCGACGCGTAGTACTGGAACCAGTTGTGATGCGGGATGTAGTCGGCCGTCGCGGCGTTTACGGCGGTGGCGACCGTGCTGCGCGCGCAGCCCGTCGTGCCGTTGCCGTTCGTCGTCGACAGGTTGAAGCCGCCCATGAAGCCGCCCCACGTGATCTTCGCGGCGTTCAGCAGGTCGCCGATGTTCTTGCCGGTCATCATCGCCTGGTCGGTCGTGCTCGAACACACGTCGAAGCCCGGGTCGACGTCGTTGATCATCGTGAGGCCGCCCTGGCCGTCGTTGATGTAGTACGAGGTCGCGGCGAGCGTCGACGGCTGCTTCGACGTCTTGACGATCTGCATCCCGTTGGTCTGGCCCGACACGACGTTCAGCGCGCCCGGCGTCGACGGGCCGTAGACCGTCGTGTACGTGTTGTCGCTCATCGCGAAGCGCTGTGCGTAGTTCCACAACGCGGTCACCGTGTTGCCGTCGAAATAGCCCATCACCTGGCCTTTCGTGCCGAACGCGCCGGCGCCGCCGGACGAGCCCTTGCCCGTGTACTTCGGGAACAGGTCCGCAAGACCGTTGTCCTCGGCCTGCTGTTCGGCCGTGTACGCGTGGTTCTGGTCGGCGGTCGCGGCCTGCGTGCGGTCGAGGCGGAACGGGTTCGCCGCGTCGGTGCCGTTGGCCGTGTTCGTGAAGTTCGGGTTCGCGGTGAGCAGCGTGCCCGTCAGGCCGTTCGGCGTCGGCGTGCCGGGTTTCGCGGTGAACGCCGGTTCGCCCGACGGGTTCGTCGCGTTCGGATAGGTGCCGAAGTAATGATCGAACGAGATGTTTTCGCCGTAGATCACGACGACGTGCTTGATCGGCGTGGCGGTCTGCAGCGCATCCTGCGACGACACGGCGGCCGTCGGCGTGGAATCGTCACTGCCGCCGCAGGCGAACAGCGCAAGCGTGGCGCCGGCGCAGGCGGTGACGAGCAAGGCTTGACGGAACATCGGGAAACTCCAGGGTAAGGCCTTCGATGGTGGAGAACGGCCCCGTCGCCGTGTCGGTTCGGCGCGGAGCTCGTGAGGAAGCACGCGCATTGGAACAGCCGCGTATGAAAATATGGGGACGGTGTGTTTTCGCGACGGTTGCGCCGCGGTATCGGTTTCATTACGACCCGGCGCGATGCGAAAGAGAACGGAAAGGGGCGGACTGTCCGCAACCTCCACGTCATAGGTCGCCGCATGCCGGTCGCTTGCGACGCCAGCATTGCCGGGCGGGCGACGGGCAGCCGCCGGCCGGATCCTTGGCAGGGCGTCGCGCGTCGCTTTTTTGACAATACGGTGACGCGTTCATACGATGAACGCCTGCCGTGCACCGTGCGGCTTCCGACCGTCAGGGAGTATTGAGCGTGCCGATCCCCGTTCTGTTTGCCGTTCTGTGCGCGGCGTTCCTGCACGCATCATGGAATGCGCTCGTGCGCAGCAGCGGCGACCGGCTGCGCTCGGCCACGGTGCTGCAGATCGCGATCGGGCTGTTCGCGCTGCTGTTCCTGCCGGCCGCCGCGCCGATCACGCCGGCGAGCTGGCTCTGCGTCGTCGCGTCGGCCGTGATCCACGTCGTCTATACGCTGCTGCTCGTCCGTGCTTACGAGCACGGCGACCTGAGCGTCGCGTACCCGGTCGCGCGCGGCACCGCGCCGCTGCTGGTCACGCTCGGCGCGGCGGCGTTCGCGGGCGAGCGCCTGAACGTCGGCGCGCAATGCGGGCTCGTGCTGATCTGCGCGGGCATCATGGCGATCGGACTGGAGCGCGGGCGCGGCGCGAAACACCGGATGATGCAGGTGCTGCCGACCGCGTTCGCGACCGGCGTGTCGATCGCGGCGTACAGCGTGGTCGACGGGATCGGCGTGCGCGAGAGCGGCAGTACGGTCGGCTATACCGCGTGGATGTTCGTGCTGACAGGCGCGATGATGGCCGCGTACTACCGGCTGCGGGCGGGGCCGCTGCGGCTGACGCAGGATGTCGGCGAAACCGCGAAGGCGGCCTGCGGCGGCGTGTTCGCGGCGCTCGCGTACGGCATCGTGATCTGGGCGATGGATCGCGCGCCGATGGGGCCGGTGTCGGCGCTCCGAGAAACGAGCGTGGTGTTCGCGGCGCTGATCGCGCGCGTGTATCTCGGCGAGCGGCTGACGCCGCGTCGGGCGGCAGGGTGCCTCGTGATTGCTTGCGGCGCGCTGCTGATCAGTGCGTTCGAAGCGGTGCGGTGAACGCGCCGGCGCGGTGCGCCGGGCGCGTCAACCTTCCACCGGCATCGCGCTCGTGCACTTGATCTCGTCGAGACACACGCTCGAATGCACGCCGCTCACGCCCGGAATGCGCATCAGCGTTTCGAGCAAGAACGTCGACAGCCCCTTCAGGTCGTGCGCGACGACCTTCAGCACGTAGTCGATATCGCCCGTGACCGAGAAACATTCCTGGATCTGCGCGAGATCCGACACGAGTTTCTGGAACTTCGACAGATCGCGGATATGCCCGCGCTCCATCGTCACGTGCACGAACGCGGTGACGCCGAACCCGAGCGTATCGGGGCACAGCCGGGTTTCATAACGGCGGATCGCGCCGATTTCCTCCAGCCGCCGATGGCGCCGCAAGGTCTGCGCGGGCGACAGCCCGACGGCCTTCGCCAGGTCGAGGTTCGACGCACGGCCGTTCTCCTGCAACACCGACAGCAAGTGGCGATCGATGCGGTCGAGAAGCGGTTCAGGCATTTTTGTTTCCTCATCTGTCTCCTGGGCGCAATCTTATCTCATAATGTAGGGTTTGCATGAGCGGGTTACGCAACCCGATTTCGCCGTCGCGACGCTAAACTGACGCCGGATTTTCGTGTTCGGCCGCGGCAATGCGGCATGGGCGACGAGTCGGCGGCCGGTCTGGCCGGCACGCCGACGCGAATCGGGTGTCGCCCGCGCGAAAATTGCAGTCCCCAACCCGGCGTCCCCACGAACGGCCGCCGGCACAGCAAAAACAGCGCCCGGCACACCGAGGCGCGCCGCGCCGCTTCCTGCGGAGGCGGGAAGAATGGAGAAGACATGGTTTCTGGAAACGAGAGCGCTGGCCTCAAGCGCGGGCTGAAGAACCGGCACATCCAGCTGATCGCGCTCGGTGGCGCGCTCGGCACGGGGCTGTTCCTCGGCATCGCGCAGACGATCAAGATGGCCGGCCCGTCCGTGCTGCTCGGCTACGCGGTGGCCGGCATCGTCGCGTTTTTCATCATGCGCCAGCTCGGCGAGATGGTCGTCGACGAACCCGTCGCCGGCTCGTTCAGCTATTTCGCCGACAAATACGTCGGCCACTTCACCGGTTTCCTGTCCGGCTGGAACTACTGGGTGCTGTACATCCTCGTCAGCATGGCCGAGCTGTCGGCCGTCGGAATCTATGTGCAGTACTGGTGGCCCGGCGTGCCGACCTGGGTGTCGGCGCTGGTGTTCTTCGTCGCGATCAACCTGCTGAATCTGGCGAGCGTGAAGTCGTACGGCGAGACGGAATTCTGGTTCTCGATCATCAAGGTCGCCGCGATCGTCGGGATGATCGGCTTCGGCGGCTGGCTGCTCGCGAGCGGGCAAGCGGGGCCCGAAGCGAGCATCGCGAACCTGTGGCGGCACGGCGGTTTCTTCCCGAACGGCGTGTCGGGGCTCGTGATGTCGATGGCCGCGATCATGTTCTCGTTCGGCGGGCTGGAGCTGATCGGCATCACCGCGGCCGAGGCGGACGATCCGAAGCACAGCATTCCGCGCGCGACCAACCAGGTGATCTACCGGATCCTGATTTTCTACATCGGCGCGCTCGCCGTGCTGCTGTCGCTGTATCCGTGGGAAAAGGTCGTCACCGGCGGCAGCCCGTTCGTGCTGATCTTCCATGCGCTGAGCAGCAACGTGGTCGCGAACGTGCTGAACGTCGTCGTGCTGACGGCCGCGCTGTCGGTCTACAACAGCGGCGTGTACAGCAATAGCCGGATGCTGTTCGGCCTCGCGAAGCAGGGCAACGCGCCGAAGGTGCTGTGCTCGGTGAACAAGCGCGGCATTCCGCTCGCCGCGCTCGGCGCGTCGGCGCTCGCGACCGGCGTGTGCGTGCTGGTCAACTACTTCATGCCGGGCAAGGCGTTCGAGGTGCTGATGGGCCTCGTCGTGTCGGCGCTGATCATCAACTGGGCGATGATCACGCTGATCCACCTGAAGTTCCGCCAGGCCAAGCGTGCTGCCGGGGAAGAGACATCCTTCCGCAGTGTGGGCTATCCTTTCACGAATTACCTGTGCCTGGCATTCATGGCCGGCATTCTCGTCGTGATGTACCTGACGCCGGATCTCCGCCTGTCGGTGTACCTGATCCCGGTATGGCTCGCGGTGCTCGCGATCGGGTATCGCTTCCGTCAGAAGAATGCGGGCTTGGCGGTGCACGACGGCGTCTCCGCACGCTGACGCAGGCCACGACCGACCATTGTTCCAAACGAGACCGACTCAAGCCATGTTCGAACACATCGACGCGTACCCGGGCGACCCGATCCTGACGCTCAACGAGAATTTCCAGCAAGATCCGCGCGACCGGAAGGTCAACCTGAGCATCGGGATCTATTTCGACGCCGAAGGCCGGATCCCGGTGATGGGCGCCGTGCGCGAAGCCGAAACCGCGCTGCAGCGCGACAGCGGCCCGAAGCCGTACCTGCCGATGGTCGGCCTGGCCGCGTATCGCGACGCCGTGCAATCGCTCGTGTTCGGCGCCGATCACCCGGCCCGCGCGGCCGGCCGCATCGCGACGCTGCAGACGCTCGGCGGCTCGGGCGCGCTGAAGGTCGGCGCCGATTTCCTGAAGCGCTATTTCCCGGATTCGCAGGTGTGGCTGAGCGATCCGAGCTGGGAAAACCACCGCTTCATCTTCGAGCGCGCCGGCTTCACGGTGAACACGTACCCGTACTACGACGAAGCGACGGGCGGCCTGAAGTTCGACGCGATGCTCGCGGCGATCGACGCGCTGCCGGCGCGCAGCATCGTGCTGCTGCACGCGTGCTGCCATAACCCGACCGGCGTCGATCTCGACGAAGGCCAGTGGGAGAAGCTGATCGACGTGATCGAGGCGCGCGGCCTGCTGCCGTTCGTCGACATGGCGTACCAGGGCTTCGGCGCGGGGCTCGATGCGGACGCGTTCGCCGTGCGCGAGCTGGCCCGCCGCGGCGTGCCGACGCTCGTCGCGAACTCGTTCTCGAAGAACTTCTCGCTGTACGGCGAGCGCGTGGGCGGCCTGAGCGTCGTCTGCGAGGACGCGGCCGCCGCCGACCGCGTGCTCGGCCAACTGGCCGGGGCCGTGCGCTCGAACTACAGCAACCCGCAGACCTACGGCGCGAAGGTCGTCGCGGCCGTGCTCGGCACGCCGGCGCTGCGCAAGCAGTGGGAAGAGGAACTGTCGGCGATGTGCCGCCGCATCGCGCGGATGCGCCAGTCGATCCACGACGGCCTGCGCGACCACGTGAGCGGCGAGGCACTCACGCGCTACGTGAAGCAACGCGGGATGTTCACGTACACGGGCCTGACCGAATCGCAGGTCGACGCGCTGCGCGAGGTGCACGGCGTGTACATCCTGCGCTCGGGCCGGATGTGCGTGGCGGGCCTGAACGACTCGAACGTCGGCATCGTCGCGGACGCTATCGGCAAGGTGCTGAAGAGCGGCGTCTGAACGCGGCGCGCCTCGGCGCGTCACGATGAAGAACCGGCTGTGTCCCGTCACGGGAGCAGCCGGTTTTTCGTTGGGCGGCCGTCATGTGCGATGCCCGGCTGACGCGCGGGCAGGCGCGGCGGTACGATCATGGGATCGCATGCACGACCGAGGAGCAGAGAAACGACATGGGCATCCGGATCATCCAGCTCGGCACGCCGCGCGCGGCCGGCGAAGGCCTGCGGATCGGCACGGTGCGGCGGCCGCCGCGCGGCGTGCCGAAGGCGGAATTCGCGTCGCGCAACTACTATGATGTATGGTTGCCGACGCTGTCGCCGAGCCCCGAACTCGTCGCGCAGGCGCAGGCCGCCGAAACCGACGCCGAATGGAAGGCGTTCAAGCGCCACTTCCGCGCGGAGATGGCGCACGGCGATCCGGCGAAGGTGCTGGACCTGCTGGCCGCGCTGTCGGCGACCACCGCGTTCTCGATCGGCTGTTATTGCGACGACGAAAACCATTGCCACCGCAGCGTGCTGCGCGAGCTGCTCGCGGAGCGCGGCGCGACGATCGAGCCCGACGCGGGCTGAAGCGGGCGGAGGCGGCGTCGCGCGGCGGCGCGATCGTGCGGTGCGGCGAACCGGTTGACGTGGGTCAAGCGCGCGGCCGCGCGCGCCACTATGCTCTCGTCATGGAGCCATCACGACGATGACAGACCGACAGATGCACATTGCTTTCCCGTCCGAACCGCCGGAATACTGCGCGCGCGACCTGGTCGTCGCGTTTTCGGCGCTGGTCGACGGGCGTTGCGTCCAGTGCGCGGTCACGGCCGAGGCGCTGGAGGACCATTTCGGCGCGCGCTCGCTGCTCGAGCGCGATCTGCTGAGCGCATTCGACGCGCACCGCCCGGCCATCGAGGCGATGGCACGACGCATGCTCGAGGAAATCGGCGGCCGGCCGGTGCTGCTGCACAGCGGGCACTTCCGGCTCGAAGGCTGATACCGCAGGAGGGCGCATGACACTGCAGGGCAACATTCACGAACGCGACTGGTCGGTCGAAGTGGAGACGCGCCCGTGCGAATCGGGCGAGTTCCGCTGCCGCGTGTCGGTCGAGCACGGCGCCGGCGCCGCGCGGTTTCATCATACCTTCGAGCACAGCCACGCGTATCCGACGGAGCGCGAAGCGATGATCGAAGGGCTGCGGGCCGGCATGACGTGGATCGAGATGAAGGCGTCGCAGACCTTCAACGTATGAACGGTCCCGCGCCAGCCAGGCGCGGGCAGACTAACGGCCGGCCGCGATCGAACCATGCGCGCCGCGCCACGGGAAACACGTGCCGCCGCACGGCGATGCGGACGGCACTTGCAAGGCGGTCGACGAGCGGCGGCCCCGTCAGGAGACACGACATGGGCGTGGGCATGCAGATCGCCTGCCTGGGATTCACGGGTTCGGCGGCGGTCGAGGCCGAAGCCGGCGCGCAACTGGTGAGGCTCGAACGGTTTCGCGCATTGATCGACGGCTGCCACCTCGCGATCGAATTGCGCACGGCGGCCGATGGCGAGCGCGTGTACGAGGTACGGGTCGACCTGGTGATGCACGACGCGGCGCTCAGGCCTTTGCCGCTGCCGCCATGCGTCGGCGCCGATGTGGACGATGCGCTGCGTCGCGCGTTCGCGCAGGCCGAGCACGCGCTGATCGCGTGGCAGCGGGGCGCCGCCACGGCGGCGCTGCGCGACACCATGCAATGACGTGGCGCCGGCGATCCGGCGCCCTGCGTCAGACCCGCGCGAGCGCTTGCGCGTCGATGATGCGCACGCGCTTGCCGCGCGTTTCGACGAGCGCTTCGCGATGGAACCGCGAGAACATCCGGCTGACGGTTTCGAGCTTCATCCCGAGATAGCAGCCGATTTCCTCGCGCGTCATCCGCAGGTTGAATTCGGTCGCCGAATAGCCGCGCGCCTCGAACCGCGACGACAGGTTCAGCAGGAAATGCGCGACGCGCTGCTCGGCCGACATCGTGCCGAGCAGCAGCATCTGGCTCGATTCGCGGACGATCTCGCTGCTCAGCATCTGGTAGAGAAAGTGCTGCATCGGCTTCATCTCGCGGCACGCGGCTTCGAGCGCGCCGAACGGGATGATGCACACCACGCTGTCCTCCAGCGCGATCGCGTCGCAGCAATGCTGGCCGCCGCCGATGCCGTCCATCCCGAGCGTTTCGCCGGCGATCTGGAAGCCGGTCACGTGCTCGCGGCCGTCGCGATGCATCATCACCGTCTTGAACGAACCCGCGCGCACCGCGTAGATGCTCTGGAACGGATCGTCGGTGCGAAACAGCGCGTCGCCCTGGCGGACCTGCCGCGTCGTGCAGATGATCGCGTCGAGGCGGCCGTATTCGGCGGGCGTCAGGTGCGGCGGCAGGCACATCGAGCGCATCGCGCAGGCCGAGCAGCGGGCGGCCGGATGTTTGGCGGCGTCGGCGCGCGCGGCCGGGCGCAGCGGGATCGTTGGCCGGGGTACGACGGACACGTCGGCGGCGAAGGCGGTGGCGGTGGACATGAGTCGCTCCGGCTCGTCAGGTGCGGCGCACGCGAGCGTGCACCAGGGATTCGATCACGTGGCATGCGGCGTCGAATTCGACGGTCTTGTCGAAGAAGTAGTCGGCTCCCGCCGTCGCGCATGCCTCTCTGAATGCCGGTGCCGAGTGGTTCGTCAGCACGATCGTGACGATGCGCGGCGCGGCTTTCGACAGCATCCCGATCAGGTCGAGACCGCTGCCGTCCGCGAGCCGCACGTCGACGATCACCACGTCCGCGCCACTGCTGCGGATATGCGTCCACGCGTCCTGGCCGTCTTCCGCTTCGCCCACGACCGCAACCCCGCGGATCGCGCCGACGAGCAGCGCGATCCGCTGGCGAACGGCGACCGCATGATCGACGAGAAACACCCTGAGCAAGGCGGGCGACAGGCTGGCATTCATGCCGGCAGTATCGTGTTGCGCCGCCGAAATTGAAATCGGCCGAATTGGAAGTTCGTGTAGGCCGCTTCGACGCGGTGTAGGGCGTTTCCTACACCGCGTACGGGAAATCGCCGGTATGAATCCGACGAGGCGATGCCGCGCGAGCGGTGCGAACGGTCGCGCGGCCGGGTCAGCCGGCGCCGCGCGCGGCCAGTGCGTCGCGCGCGGTGCGGCAAGCGGCCAGGTCCCACGCGGCGCAGCCGACGCTCTTGAACAGCAGCGGGCCGCCGCGGGCGAAGGTGCCGTTCAGCACGTCGGCGAGCGATGCGACGTGCCGCCAGTCGACTTGCGCGACGATCAAGTCGCCGGCTTCGTGGCGCGCGCCGGCCGGATCGTCGACGACGAGCCGGCTGCCCCGCACCGTGTTCGCGTCGATCTCGGCGGCATCCGCGGTGAACGCGCCGACGCCGACCACGAGCCGGCCTTCGCGCACGGCTTCGCGGTAGACGGGCGTGCGGCTCGTCGTCAGCGTGACGACCACGTCGATCGCGTCGGGAATCGCGTCGCCGTCGAGCGGCGCGAGGTGCGGCGCATGCGCGCGGTGGGCCGCGCAGAACGCGGCCGCGCTGTCCGCGCGCGTGCCGCGCACGTGAAGGCGCGCGTCCGGAAAGATCGCCGCGAGCGCTTCCGCATGATTGGCGGCCTGCTTGCCGGTGCCGATCAGCAGGATCTCGCGCGGCGCGGCGCCGTGCAGCGCGTGGATGCCGAGCGCGGTGATCGCCGCCGTGCGGCGGCCGGTGACGGTCGGGCCGTCGAGCGCGAAGCGCATTTCCCCGGTGGCGGCATCGTACGCGGTGACCTGGCCGAGGATCGTCGGCAACCCGCGCGCCCCGTTGCCGGGGCACACGTTCACGAGCTTGTGGCTCGCCAGGTCGTGCGCGCTCGACGGCATCGACAGCATCACGCCGCCACCTTGTAGCGGCACGACCAAGCGTTCGGGGCTGACGATCTCGCCTGCCGCATACTCGACGACCGCTTGCGTGAGCGTGGCGAGCAGCGCCGGGTAGTGGAGCAGCGCGGCCGTGTCGGCCGCGTCGAAAACGGGAATCGGGGAAAGGGCGGTCATCGTGTACGTCGGGGGCGTCGGTGAGTGTGGTCGGCGGACGCATGCCGCGCCCGCCGCGGGTCTGCCGGATACCGTGACACAGGGCAGTGGATCGAATCTATACCACTTGCTGGCGCGCCCGCAACCCAGAAAATAAAGCGCTTCGTGGATTTTGGTTCTAATATCTGGCCAGAAGGCTCGCCGATGCCGCGCTGCCCGCCCGCTCCGGTATAGTGCGAACCCATTCCAGATCCCACGCCCGCGAACGGGCAGGAGCCATACGATGATGTCCGCGCGCCCCGACTCACTCGAAGGCGGTTTCAGGCCGCTGCAGATCTACGAGCAGGTAGCCGAAAAGATCCGCGACGAGATTCGCGCCGGGCGCTACGCGGCCGAATCGCGGCTGCCGTCCGAGCGCGAGCTCGCGGCGCTGTTCCAGGTCGGCCGGCCGGCGGTGCGCGAAGCGCTCGGCGCGCTGCAGAACGAAGGTCTCGTCTTCACGAAGCGCAATTCGGGCACCTACGTCGTCGCGGCGCCGCTCGACGTGCTCTCGCGGCACGGCGACGCGCACACCGTGCTCGAGGCCGATTTCAGCCCGACGTCGACGCTCGACGTGCGGCTGATCCTGGAGCCCGCGATCGCGCGCCTCGCGGCCGCCCATGGCCGCGCCGACGCCGGCGCCGAGCGCTATCTCGCGCAGATGGAAACCATCACCGACATCGACGATCCGCACCAGCGCGCGCTGTGGAACGAGAGCGACCGGCTGTTCCACCGGCAGCTCGCGCTGATGACGGGCGACGCGCTGATCGTGAAGATCGCGGACGAGGTCGCGAAGACGATGGACCAGCCGCTGTGGAAGCGGCTGAAGGACGACGGCATCTACGACGCGGGCCGGATCCGGCTCTACGTGTCCGAACACCGGCTGATCTACGAGGCGATCGTGTCCGGCGATGCCGATGCGGCTGCGTTCTACGTCGAACAGCACATCCGCCGCGTGCGGCGCGACATCGCGCCGAAATGACCGGCCCGCGCGCGCATCCGTTCTGGTCTTCAATATGACCAAAATGCCGACGATTATTTTGAAATTGCTTGCGATGTGACCACGCATGTCCTACATTGGTTTCACACAAAACCAATCAGGAGACATCATGCGACACCTCGTGACCGCGCTTTCGGTGGCCGTCGCCGCTGGCGCGCTGACTTCCGCGCATGCGCAGGAGGTCGTGATGATCGGCCATTCGGCGCCGCTCACGGGCCCGCAGGCCGCCAACGGCAAGGACAATGAAAACGGCGCGCGGCTGGCGGTCGACGAGCTCAACAAGGCTGGCGTGAAGGTCGGCGGAAAGACCGTGACCTTCAAACTGGTTTCCGAAGACGACCAGGCCGACCCGAAGGCCGGCGTGCAGGTCGCGCAGAACCTCGTCGACAAGGGCGTCGTCGCGGTGCTCGGGCCGTATAACTCCGGTGTCGCGATTCCTGCGTCGCGCGTGTATTCGACTGCCGGCGTGCCGATCCTGCCGGTCGCGTCGAACCCGGCGCTGACGAAGCAGGGCTTCAAGAACATCTTCAGGATCGGCGCGAGCGACGAGCAGCTCGGCGGCACGATGGCCACGTTCGCCGCGAAGACGCTGAACGCGAAAACCGCCGCCGTGATCGACGATCGCACCGCATACGGGCAGGGCGTCGCCGAGCAGTTCATGAACGTCGCGCAGGCGAACGGGATCAAGATCGTCGACCAGGAATACACGAATTCGTCGGCCACCGACTTCCTCGGCATTCTCACCAAGATCAAGGCCGCCAACCCCGACGTGATCTTCCTCGGCGGCTATGCGGCGCAGGGCGCGCCGATGGCCAAGCAGATGAAGCAGCGCGGCTTGCGGGCGAAGCTGCTCGGCGGTGACGGCATTTGTTCGGCCGACATGGGCAAGGTCGCGGGCGAGGCGGCGTCGATCGTCTACTGCGCGCAGGGCGGCGTCGCGCTCGAGAAGACGCCGGCCGGGCGCGCATTCCTGAAGAAGTACCACGACACCTATCACACCGATACGCAGGTCTACGGCGTCAATTACTACGACGGCGTGAAGCTGCTCGCCGACGCGATGGTCAAGGCCGGCACGACCACCGACAAGGCGAAGCTGAGCGCGCAGCTCGCGAAGTCGAACTACGCGGGCGTCGCCGGCACCTATTCGTTCGACGCGAACGGCGACCTGAAAGGCGCGCCGACCACCGTCTACGTGATCCGCAACGGCCTGCCGGAACCGTACGCGAAGTAATCCCGTCACCGGACGGCGGCCCGGCCGCCGTCCTTCGTTTCAACGCATCCAATTCGTCATGAAGATTTCCCGATCCCTGTCCACCGTCGAAGTGCATACCGGCGGCGAAGCGTTTCGCATCGTCACGAGCGGGCTGCCGCGGCTGCCCGGCGCGACGATCGTCCAGCGCCGCGCATGGCTCAAGGCGCATGCCGACGAAATCCGCCGCGCGCTGATGTTCGAACCGCGCGGCCATGCCGACATGTATGGCGGCTATCTGACCGAGCCCGTGTCGCCGAATGCCGATTTCGGCGTGATCTTCGTGCACAACGAAGGCTATAGCGACCATTGCGGACACGGTGTGATCGCGCTGTCGACAGCGGCCGTCGAGCTCGGCTGGGTGCAGCGCACGGTGCCCGAGACGCGGGTCGGCATCGACGCGCCGTGCGGCTTCATCGAGGCGTTCGTCCAGTGGGACGGCGAGCATGCGGGGCCGGTGCGCTTCGTCAACGTGCCGTCGTTCATCTGGCAACGCGACGTGTCGGTTCAGACGCCGTCGTTCGGCACCGTGACCGGCGACATCGCGTATGGCGGCGCGTTCTATTTCTATGTCGACGGCGCGCCATTCGACCTGCCGGTGCGCGAATCGGCGGTCGAAAAACTGATTCGCTTCGGCGCGGAAGTGAAGGCGGCCGCGAACGCGGCGTATCCGGTCGTGCATCCGGAGATCCCGGAAATCAACCATATCTACGGCACGATCATCGCGAACGCGCCGCGCCACGCGGGTTCGACGCAGGCGAACTGCTGCGTGTTCGCGGATCGCGAGGTCGACCGCTCGCCGACCGGCTCCGGCACCGGCGGGCGCGTCGCGCAGCTCTACCAGCGCGGGCTGCTCGCGGCGGCCGACACGCTCGTCAACGAATCGATCGTCGGCACGGTCTTCAAGGGGCGCGTGCTGCGCGAAACGACGGTCGGCGGCCTCCCGGCCGTGATCCCGGAAGTGGAAGGCAGCGCGCATATCTGCGGGTTCGCGAACTGGATCGTCGATGAGCGCGATCCGCTCACGTACGGATTTCTCGTGCGCTGAGCCGCGGCGCCGGTCGCCCCCCATTGCGGTGTCCCCGTTACGGCCGCTTCGCGCGGCGTTCCGTTCGTCGTACCAGGTTTGGCGCGTCGTTCCGGTTGCCGGGCACCCGCCTTTCTTGCGTGAGCGCCGCCGCGACACCGCGGCGCGTGTGCCGGCGCAAGGCCGCCGCGGGGCGGCCGGCCGCGCGAGTTTGGTACGATGCAGCCTTTTCAGCAGAGCTCCACCCGCGTGAATCGCCGAAACGTGTCGTCAGTGCGTGCCTTGTGCGCCAGATGGGTCGCGCGCGCCCAACCCGTCGCAGCGGCTGCCGTCGCGCGCGTCAAGCCTCTCGCCGCCACCGCGTGGCGCCATGTCCGCCGCCCGACGCGCCGTGGCGTACTGCTCTCGGCCGCCGCCGTGCCGGCGCTGTTCGCGCTGTACGTGGTCGTGCTCATCCCGTTCACGCCGGGCATCGGCGACATCCGCAAGGCGCGCGTCGACCAGCCCGCGCAGGTGCTGTCCGCCGACGGCAAGCTGCTGGCCGAATTCAAGCCGTCGAACCGCGAATGGGTGGCGCTCAAGCAGATCTCGCCGCACATGGTCGACGCGCTGATCGCGACCGAGGATCACCGCTTCTACGAACACCACGGCCTCGACTGGAAGCGCACGGCGTCGGCCGCGCTCCATACGTTCTCGGGCAGCCGCCAGGGCGGCTCGACGATCACCCAGCAGCTCGCGCGCAACCTGTATCCGGACGAGATCGGCCGCGCGCCGACGCTCACGCGCAAGGTGAAGGAGGCGATCACCGCGCTGAAGATCGAGGCCGTCTACAGCAAGGACCAGATCCTCGAGACCTACCTGAACACGGTGCCGTTCCTGTACAACGCGTACGGCGTCGAGATGGCCGCGCGCACCTATTTCGACAAGTCGGCCGACGAGCTCGACGTGCTCGACAGCGCGACGCTCGTCGGGATGCTGAAAGGCAATAGCTACTACAACCCGGTGCTGAACCCCGAGCGCGCGCTGCAACGGCGCAACACGGTGCTCGGCCAGATGGTGAAGTACGGCAAGCTGTCGCCCGCGCAGTTCGCGCAGTTGCAGCGCCGGCCGCTGCGCATCGACTTCGAGCGCCAGAAGGAGCCGCCGGGGCCGGCGCCGCATTTCGCGCAGCAGTTGCGCAAATGGCTGATCGCGTGGGCCGACCGCAACGACTACAACATCTACTCGGACGGGCTGATCGTCCGTACGACGATCGACTCGCGGCTCCAGCAGATGGCGACGCAGGCGCTCACGCTGCAGGGCAATCAACTGCAGGGTATCGCGAACAACGCATGGAGCGGCCGCGACGGCTGCGGCACCGACAACGAGGTGTTCCGCACCTTCATGCGCGAATCGCCCGAGTACAAGGCCGCGCAGGACGCCGGCAAGGACGACGCGGCGGCGATGAAGCTGCTCGCGTCCGACCGCGGCTTCCTGCACGCGCTGTGCAAGGCGAAGACCGACGTGCAGGCCGGCTTCCTCGCGATCGACCCGCGTGACGGGCAGATTCGCGCGTGGGTCGGCAGCCGCGACTTCACCCGCGAGCCGTTCGACCACGTCGCGCAGGCGCGGCGTCAGCCGGGCTCGACGTTCAAGCCGTTCGTCTATGGCGCCGCGTTCGCGAGCGGGATGAAGCCGGACGATACGTTCATCGATCAGCCGGTCGAGATCCCGTTGAAGGGCGGCGAGATCTGGCGGCCGAACGACGACGTGCCGCCGTCGGGCAAGCCGATGACGCTGCGCGACGCGGTTGCGCTGTCGCGCAACCGGATCACCGCGCAGGTGATGGAGAAGGTCGGGCCGGGCGCCGTCGCGCGGCTGGCGCGCGACATGGGCGTGCGCGAAAGCCCGCTCGAACGCGTGCCGTCGCTCGCGCTCGGCACGAGCCCCGTCACGCTGAAGGAAATGGTCGCGTCGTACGCGACGATCGCGAACGGCGGGCTGTACGTCGAGCCGCAGATGGTCACTCGCATCGAGAACCGCCAGGGCGACGTGCTCGCCGAGTACGCACCGGCGCCGCCCGAGCGCGCGCTCGACGCCGAAACCGACAAGATGCTGCTCGACGTGATGCGCGACGTCGTGACGCGCGGCACGGGCGGCAGCATCCGCACGCGCTTCGGGGTGCGCGGCGATGTGGCCGGCAAGACCGGCACGACGCAGGACAATGCGGACGGCTGGTTCATCCTGATGCAGCCGGGCCTCGTCGCCGGCGCGTGGGTCGGGTTCGACGACGGCCGCGTGACGCTGCGCAGCGATTACTGGGGGCAGGGCGCGCACAGCGCGCTGCCGATCGTCGGCGATTTCTTCCAGCGCGCGCAGCGCGCCCGGATCGTCGATACGAAGGCGAAATTCGATACCGAGCCGTCGCCGGGCTGGTTCGGCTCGCTGCGCGAGCGCGTGACCGACCTGTTCGACACGTGGTTCCCGCCCGAGCCGAAGAAGGCTTCCGCGCCGGTCAGGACGCCGCGCATCGAACGTCCGGCCGAGGCCGACGAAGGGGCGGCGTCGGAAGCGTCGGCCGCGTCGGCGCCGGATGCCGCGTCCGGCGGCATCGTCGAGGAGTGGGTGCCGGCGTCGGAAGTAGCCGCGTCGGCCGCGGCGCTGTCGTCGGGCGCATCGCAGCCGCCGCAGCCTGCTCAGCCGCCGGCGGGCGCGAGTACGACGAGCGGAAGCGGTGCCGGTGTCGGCGCCGCTCCTTCGGCCGTGCCGGCCCCATCGCCGATGCCGGAGCCGGCGCCGGCCGCGCCTGACTCGACCGGCGCTTCGCAGTGACGGAGCCGTTCAGATTCCGCGCGATGCTGCCGTAATCAAGTTGTCACGATAGCTCGCGCGGTCGCCCCCGCGCTTCTCCGATGCGACTTTCCACTGACTATGTCGCGCTCGCGCGCGACGATCTTTCCGTGGGCGTCCCGCTCGCCTTCGACCTCTACGACGCCGACGGCGCCGCGCTGCTGCCGGCCGGCACGACGCTGGCCGACCCGGCGCAGCACGCTTTCCTGTTCGACCATTTCCGCCCCATGCGCCGACGCGACGCCGCCGACACCGATCCATGCGCGTCCGCGGCGACGGGCGTCCCCGCCATGCGCATGGGCTTGTTGGCGGGCGCCGCGATCGGCATCCGCCGGCGGGTCGGCACGACGCGCGCGCTGCAGCGATGCCGGCTGATCGGCGTCGGCGCGTCGGGGGCGCTGTTCGTCGAGCCGCAGCCCGCCACCGCGCTCGCGTTCGCGCGCGGCGACGACGTCGAAGCGGTGGCGGTCGGCCGCGCCGCGGTGTCCCGTTTCGGCGCGACGGTCGAATCGGTGCAGGCGTCGGGCGCCGCGCCGTTCATGATCCTGTCGCCGCCCGGTTTCGTCGACCGGCTGCGCACGCGCGCCGAGCCGCGCGTGCCGGTGCGCATCGCGGCCGGCTGCCGCGGCGCGGCGGACGAAGCGGAAAGCATCGGGGTGGTGCACGACCTCAGCCTGAGCGGTCTGTCGATCGCCGTCGGCCGGGCGATCGCGGCACCCGGCGAGCCGTTGTGCGTGATGCTGCCGTACGAAACCGGCGGCCGTGTCGAGCGGCTGGCGCTCGCCGGCACGGTGCGGGCCGCGCATGCCGATCCGGCGGTGCCGGCGCTGACGCTGCACCATGCGGCGTTCGACGACATCGACGCCGCCGACCTGATTCGCCTCAAGGCACTGCTGTTCGACAGGCAGATGGCGTCGGCGGATATCGACCGCCTGCGCTGACGCCTGGCCCGCGCACGGCCGTCACCCTATCGCGGTATTCGGTGCACGAACGTCGATAATCGTCTGATGAATTAACCTATTCCCGTGCGATTGTACGGTTTCGGTCAACAGTGAATTTGCGATTTAAGTATTTACCCTGATAGTCGAGCCTCCTAGACTTTCACTCATGCGCAACGACTCCGAGTCCGAAGCGCCTGACAAAACAATCCTGGAGGTAACGCATCATGAAATCGCTGATCAAGGCAGTTGCACTGGCCGCCCTGGTGGCCGCACCGGTCGTGTCGTTCGCCCAATCGAACCAGCAGCCGCTGACGCGCGCGCAAGTGCGCGCCGAACTGGTTCAGCTCGAAAAGGCCGGCTACAACCCGAACGACTGGATCAACTATCCGGAAAACATCCAGGCCGCCCAGGCCAAGATCGCGGCCGCGCAGAACGCCGGTGCGCAAGCCGACGCAACCGGCTATGGTTCGAACCCGGTCGCGACGTCGCAGTCGGGTCAGCGCGCGGTCGTGCCGGCCGTGAGCGACCGCTCGTCGGTGTACTTCGGTCACTGAGCCGGCTGTTGTCTCGCGGCCCCGAAGGCCGCGGCCGAAGCCGTATCGGAAAAGCCCGCACACGTATCGTGTGCGGGCTTTTTGCATCTCTTTCATCGAGTACGGCAACGCACGAATTGCCGTCGGCCGAACCGTTCGCAAATAGCCTGCGGCTTGCATGAGCGACACGCCGGTCACCGATCGGCGCCGATTCAGCAATACCTTGCCGTGAACGGTCACGTCTCTCGCCGCGCCGACCCGCTGACAATCCGCCGCGCGTGCGCTAGCATCGCGGTCGATGTCGGCGCGGTGGCGCGGCCCATGCACACGGGGCGCGACAAGGCACCGGGTTCCACACTTCAACGAACAACAAAGGAGCATCCATGCGTGTCTTGACCGGTCTGCTGGGCTCGCTGGCGCTGGTGGCGGGCGTCGCCCACGCGCAGGCGAATTGCGCGGACGCGACGGATCAGGCGACGATGACGGCGTGTGCCGATCGCGCGTACAAGAAATCCGACGGGGAACTGAACCGGACCTACCAGGCCGTCACCGCGCGCCTGCGCGATGCGCAGCCGCTTGCCGACAAGCTCGTGAGCGCGCAGCGCGCATGGATCGCGTACCGCGATGCAGAATGCCGTTTCTCGAGCGCGAATGTCGAGGGCGGCAGTGCATACCCGATGGTCGTATCGACCTGTCTCGACGATCTGACGAAAGCGCGCACCGAAACGTTGAAGGGCTATCTCGCCTGCGAGGAGGGCGACCTCGCGTGCCCGGTGCCGGCGAAGTAACCGCCATGCGCGGGCCCGCCGAGGCCCGCGCCGCACCGGCTACACGTCGTCCGTTACACGTCGTCCGTTTCGTCGAGCAGCTTGTGCCGCATCGCGTAACGCACGAGCGCCGCTTCATGCGGCATCTGCATCTTTTCGAGGATCCGGGTTTTGTAGGTGCTGACCGTCTTCGCGCTCACGCACAGCGCATTCGCGATCTCGGTCAGCGTCTGGCCCGCGGCGATTCGCCGGAACACGTCGAATTCGCGATCGGACAGCCGCTGATGCGGCAGCGTTTCGGCCGGCTCGTTCAGGCTCTGCGCGAACTGCTCGGCCATCGCCAGGCTCACGTAGACGCCGCCCGACGCCACTTTCGTGACCGCGCCGACCAGCTCCGCGCTCGCGCTTTCCTTCGTCAGATAGCCGGACGCGCCCGCACGGAACGCGCGCACCGCGTACTGCTGCTCCGCGTGCATCGTCAGCACGAGCACGCGCAGCGCGGGCTTCTCGTCCTTGATCTGCTTGATCAGCTCGACACCGTTGCGACCGGGCATCGACAGGTCGAGCACGAGCACCTGCGCGGGCGTCGCACGCACCAGCGCGATCGTCGACGGGCCGTCGCAGGCCTCGCCGGCCACCTCGAATCCGGTGGCGTTCTGGAGGATGTGCCGCAGACCGTCGCGTACGAGCGTATGGTCGTCGGCGATGAGCACCTTGATCATGTGATGAGCGTGTCCTGTTGAACGGTGGCGAGCGGAAACGCGACGGTGATCGAGAAGCCGCGCGCAAGCGCGGTGTCGATCGTCACGGTGCCGCCCAGCATGTGTGCGCGTTCGCGAATGCCGATCAGGCCGAACGACTTGTCTTCGTGGGCCGCACCGCCGGGCGCCGCGCCGCGGCCGTTGTCCGCGACGCGCAGCACGCAAAAGCCTTCCTCGATGTCGAGCCGCAACGCCACGCGCGTCGCATCCGCATGGCGCGCGACGTTCGTCAGCGCTTCCTGGACGATGCGGAACAGCGTGGTCGCGCCCGCGCTGGTGAACGTAAGGCCGCCCGTCTCGATGTGGCGCTCGACATCGATCCCGTAGCGGTTCGTGAAATCGTTCGCGAGCCATTCGATCGCGGGCACGAGGCCGAGATCGTCGAGCATCACCGGCCGCAGGTCGGCCGCGATGCGCCGCACCGACGCGACCGTCGCGTCGATCAGCCGCCGCATGCCTTGCAGATGGGTCTGCACGCCATCGTCGGGGTGCGCGCGGCCGGGCATGCGCAGTTGCTGCTCGACGACGGACAGGTCCATCTTCAGCGCGGTGAGCTGCTGCCCGAGGTCGTCGTGCAGCTCGCGCGCGATGCGCGTCTTCTCCTCTTCGCGCACGTTCTGCAGGTTCGCCGACAGTTCGCGCAATTCCTCGCGCGATCGCTTCAGCGCGTTCTCGGCCCGCAGCCGCTCGGTGATGTCGCGCAGCATCACCGTATAAAGCTTGCCCGACGCGTCGCGGATCTGCGAGATCGACGCTTCGATCGGGAATTCCTCGCCGTTGGCCCGCAGCCCGAACAGTACGCGCTGGCGGCCCATCTGCCGCTCGGATACGCCCGTCACGCCGAACTGGTCGACGTGTTTCGCGTGCGCGGCGCGGAACCGCTCCGGAATGAAGCGCGACAGCGGCGCACCGATCGCCTCCATCGCGGACACGCCGAACACCTGCTCGGCCATCGGATTGAAGATCACGACCGTCTGCTTTTCGTCGATCGTGATGATCGCTTCCATCGACGAGCGGATGATGCCCATCATCCGTGCCTCGTTGAGGAGGCCGCGGCTGCTCGCGCCGGCATCGGCGCGGCTGCGCAGCAGCGCATGGACGAGCGCCGCGAACCCGAACGACGCGATCAGCCCGGCGGCGAGCACGGTGCCGGCCGCACGCTGCGCGCCGGTCGCGCTCGGCCGGCCGTCCGCGGAATAGGCGAGCGTCAGCGCGGTGCCGCCGAAATTCAGCACGTCGGTGCGCCGCATCAGGTCGGGCGACGCCGACGCTTCGTCGGTCGTCGTCTCGACGCTGGCGATCGCGCGCGGATCGCCGCCGGCGCTCATCCACAGGTCGATCCCGCGTTCAGTATCGAGCGCGCGCTCGAGCAGGCGCCGCGGGCTCAACGCCGCGAACAGCACGCCGTCGGCGGCGGTTTCGCGCGCGCCGGACGGTCTGGACGCCGCAAGCGGCGAGGCCGTCGCGGGCAGGAACAGCGTCAACGTGCGGGCGTCGCGGGACGTATCGTCGTCGGCCGAATGAACGCCGAGCGCGATATCGCCGGTCCGCAGCGCATGCGCGAGCGGCGCCGCGTCGGACGCGCCGAAGCGCTCGACCGGTGCATTCGACGCGGGGGCGCTGAGCGTCGCTGCCGCGAGCGGGCCGGCCGACGGCGCTTTCGTGCCGGCGAGGGCGCTGCGCGCCGCGGGCGTCAGCGGCACATAGCCGATCTGCCGGACCGGCGAGCGGGCGCTGTCGAGATCGAGCGTCTCCGCATAGCGACGCCATTGCTCGGGCGTCATGGTCGGGACGAGGCCGAACGCGCCGCGCGCGCCTTCGAGCACCGCGACGCCGGTCTGCAGTTCGTGGCGCAGCATCGCGGTCACGTGCGCCGTGCGGCGTTCGAAACGCGTATGAACGGCGGCTTGCCACTGCTCGCGCACCAGCAGCGCGACGCCAAGCGACAACACCGCGCCCGCGCACAGCGCAACGACGCCGGCCGCGAGCGGCTGGCGTAACATGATCTGCAGGGGCGCGGGCCCTCGGGCGCCACGCGTCGGGGTTCCACTGGCGGTCATTCGATGGCCATTCTGTTGTTCGGGCTACCTAAGGCGCTCGGGCAGGGCGGCAAAACCGGAAAACCTCGCACCGGCTGCGTGCAACGACTATTTTGAAGATGAAATTGTGCGCGTTTTACACGTTTTTTGTAATGGGGTCGGTTGAAATCGCGGCAAACGGCTTGAAGCAGGGGCGCGCCGGCCCCGCTTGATGCGCGTCAACCCGCGTGTCGGCACGTGGGGCAGACTGTTCGGCAGGCAAGCCGGCGCCGGGCCGGCTTGCGGCAACGGGCCTTCGTCGCGCAACGCGCGATGCGCGCCCGGTCGGAGGGACGGACCATGTACAAGCGGATTTTCGTCGGGCTCGACGGCAGCCCGAGCGCGCGTCTCGCGCTGAACGAGGCGATCCGGATCGCGGCGGCGTCCGGCGGCGAAGTGACCTGTGCGTACGTCGTCGAACATCGGCCGCAGCTCGTCGACGTCGACGCAGGCTTCGCCGCCGAGCGCGACGGCGATGTCGCGGCGACCGATGCCGCGACGCCGGTGCTCGACGACGCGAAAGCGGCGCTCGCGCAGCAGCATGTGCGGGGCACGGTGCGCGCGCTCGACGCGTACGGCGAGGACATCGCGGCGGTGCTGATGCGCACGGCGGCCGAAGCCGACGCCGACCTGATCGTGATGGGCACGAGCGGCCGGCACGGACTGCGCAGGCTGTTGCTCGGCAGCGTGGCGGAATCGCTGCTGCGCGCGGCCGACCGGCCCGTGCTGCTGGTGCGGCACGGCGAGGCGCGGGCGTCGGCGACCGCGTAATCGCCGGCGGTACGGTTGGCGATGCGGGCCGTGCATCTGCGGGCAGCGGGCTGCCTCGCGCGCCTGGCCGGATATCGGCACGATCCGCGTGCCGGGGCGGGCGGCCGGAAGTCTTGGCGGTAAGCGATCGAGCGTCGACGGTTGCGTCCCGGCACGCAGTTCTGGCAGCATCGGCCGGTGTCCGCTTGTTCGCCGCGCGCATGGCCGCGGCGGTCGACGCACGGACATCCGGCGGCACCGGTCGCCTGAATCGGGACCGGACGGGCCGCCGAATGCCGGTTTCCAACCTTACCGACGTCATGCGCCATGCCGATTTCCGCGACCGACCTGATTCGCCAGTTCGACCTGCAGCCGCATCCCGAAGGCGGCTATTTCCGTGAAACCTACCGTGCGACCGATTCGGTCGTGCGCCCGGCCGATGGCGCGCGACGTGCCGCATCGACCGCGATCTACTATCTGCTGTGCGACGGCGCGTATTCGTCGTGGCATCGCATCCGCTCCGACGAGGTCTGGCATTTCTATGCGGGCGACCCGATCGAAGTGTGGGTACTCGACGCGCGCGACGGGCTGACGATCCACCGGCTCGGCAACCCGCTCACGCATCCCGGCACCGTGTTCCAGGCGGTCGTGCCGGCCGGAAGCTGGTTCGGCGCGCGCTGTGCATCGCCCGAGCATGTCGCGCTCGTCGGCTGCACGGTGGCGCCGGGGTTCGAGTTCGCGGAATTCGAGCTGGCGGATGCGGCCGCGCTGGCGGCCGAGTTTCCCGACTACGCGGAACACGTCGCGCAGCTCGCGCCGCGCTCGGACGCGTGACTGTCACGGCCGAGTCACGCCGGGCGCAAAGCCCGTGCCGATGGTCGGTGTTCCGCGCGAGCGCGGCCAAACCCGTTTAGAATGCGCAGGATGCACCGGTCGGTCGCGGACATGCCGCGGCGGCCGTTGCGCCGCCGTACCGACGGCCCTGTCGCGCGGCCCGCATGTCTTCCAGGAGCGCCGCCGTGTGGCACTTTCCGATTGCTATTCCATCGTCGCTCGGCCCGTGGGCCGTCTTCGCGAGCGTGTTGATCACGCAGCTCGGCGTGCCGGTGCCGGCCGTGCCGATGCTGATTCTCGGCGGCACGATGGCGGCGATGGGGCAGGCGTCCTGGGCCAGCATGTTCGCGGCGGCGATCGGGGCGACGATGCTGGCCGATTCGCTGTGGTTCTTCATGGGCCGCACGCGCGGCCGGCGGCTGCTGAATGGCCTCGTGCGCTTCTCGCTGTCGCTCGACACGACGCTGCGCTTCGCGCGTAACGTATTCGAAAGGTACGGCGCGCCGCTGCTCGTGCTATCGAAATTCCTGCCGGGTCTCGGCCTCGTGTCGGCGCCGCTGCTCGGTACGACCGCGATCGGCATTGGCGTGTTCCTGTTCTGGGATCTGGCCGGCGCGTCGCTGTGGGCGGCGTTCTGGCTGATCGGCGGCGCGGCCATTCACGACCAGATCGTCCAGTTCGTGCTGTGGGTACGCGCGAGCGGCGGCACGATCCTCGACGCGTTCCTCGCGATCTTCATCACGTTCCTGCTGTACCGCTGGGTGCGCCGCGTGCAGTTCCGCCGCTATCTCGCGCAGGTACGCATCTCGCCGCCGCAGCTCGTCGAGATGATGACGTCCGACGAACCGCCGCTGATCTTCGATGCGCGGCCGAAAGCGATTCGCGAACGCGAGCCGTACCGGATTGCCGGCGCGCTGCCGGTCGATCTCGATTCCCCGGACCTGCTCGACCCGGAAGTGCTGAAGCGGCCGATCGTCGTCTATTGCGTATGCCCGAACGAGGCCACGGCCAAGCGTCTGATCGCGAAGATGCAGCGCAAGAAGATGATCCACAACATCCGGGCGCTGAAGGGCGGCCTCGATGCGTGGGAAAAGCACGGTTATCCGGTCGAGCCGCTGCCGGCCGATCTGGATTCGTCGCGGTACTTCGTGCGGCCCGATCACGGTGGGCTGGAAGGCGAATATACGGTGCGGGCGACGTTGTCGAAGTGATGTAGCTGCGGTTGCATGCTTCGGCGCTCGAGAGCGCATATTGTCCTATCTTGATTCGTGTATTTTCGACCAACGAATTTCACGGCACCATCGCCATTTATCTCGCAATGATTCGGCCGACCCTATCATGGGTATCTGGCCGCGATCGAACGATTGGCACTGTGTCTAAAATTGCGATGCGCTTATCCCAATAAAGTCGCTTCCATCTCATAATTAACACTCTGAAAACATTATAAAACATTAATTCTTGAGTGTTTTTTGAAAATTTCCAGTACTTGCAAAGAAAAAGCCGATGCTTTGCGTATCGCATTAATCATTTCTGACAATGCACGGGGATCGCTTCTGCTAGGATCGCGCAGTGGATGAGCGGGGCCATTGCGAGCGCTGTTTCTCAATCGCGACGCGCACGAGAGGCGTTGTCGCTCTGACTATCCGTTGCAAGCGCGTTAAAGATCAGACGGCGAATTAAGTTCGGTCCTATTTGCGCTGTATTCAAATAAGACTGCAAGTAGGGGCGCAGTGCGCGTCAACGAAGAATGAACAAGAAATGCTATCGGGTTGTATTCAATCGCGTGCGCGGCGTGATGATCGCCGTTCAGGAAAACGGTAGTTCACCGCGTGCGGTCGGGAATAAAGGCGTGAGCGCGCCGTCGGGCTTGGCGGGGTTGCGGATCGTTTGGCAACCGATCGCGATGGCGGCTGCATTATTGTTCGGTGTGCCGTTGTTCAGCTTTGCGCAAATCGCGCCGACTCCGGGCACGAGTACGCACGTGATTCAGACGCAGAACGGCATACCGCAAGTGAATATTGCCGCACCGTCTGGCGCCCGCGTGTCGGTGAACACGTACAACCAGTTCGATGTACAAAAACCGGGCGCGATCCTGAACAACTCGCCGACGATCGTGAACACGCAGCAGGCGGGGATGATCAACGGCAACCCGAACTTCGGTGCGGGCCAGTCTGCGCGGATCATCGTCAACCAGGTCAACAGCAATGCGCCGTCGCAACTGCGAGGGTACGTCGAGGTCGCGGGCAATCGTGCCGAAGTGATCCTGTCGAACAGTGCCGGTATTCAGGTTGACGGCGGCGGGTTCATCAATACGTCGAGAGCCGTTCTCACCACCGGCACGCCGTATTACGGCGCCGACGGCTCGCTCGGTGGCTTCAACGTGTCGCGCGGCCTGATTTCCGTCGGCGGTGCGGGACTGAATGTATCGAATGTCGATCAGGTCGACTTGATTTCGCGCGCGGTACAGGCCAATGCAGCCATTTACGCGAAGAACCTGAACGTCGTCGCGGGTGCGAACCAGGTCAACCACAGCACGCTGGCGGCGACACCAATCGTTGGCGACGGTGCGGCACCGGCGATCGCAATCGACGTGAGCCAACTTGGCGGTATGTACACGAACAGGGTCTTTCTCGTATCGAACGAATTCGGTGTTGGTGTCGCGAACGCCGGGACGATCGCGGCACAAGCGGGCGACCTGACGCTGCAATCGAACGGTCAGCTTGTACTGACTGGCAAGACGACCGCAAGCGGCAATCTCACGGCGGCCGCAAACAGCGTTCAAAACAGCGGCACGACGTATGCGCAACAGAGCGCGAACGTTTCAGCAGCCGGTACGCTGTCGAACAGCGGCACGCTCGCTGCACAGCAAAATGCGACGGTCAGCGCGGGCAGCATCAATTCGACCGGGACGCTCGGCGCGGGTGTCAATAACGATGGTTCCGTCGGGACAAGCGGCGATCTGAATTTGTCGAGCGCCGGGAAATTGACGGCGAGCGGGCAGAACGTCGCGGGTGGGAGCGCGTCGATTTCAGGTGCTGCCGTGAGCCTCGCGGGTAGCCAGACGGCCGCGAACGGTAACGTGTCGCTGAACGCAAGCGCCGGGGACTTGACTCTCTCGAATGCGACAACGAGTGCGCAGGGCGCTCTCGATGTGAACGCAGCGGGTGCGTTGATCAACGATCACGGCACGCTGTCGAGCCAAGGCAATGCAACGTTGACCGCGGGCAGTATTTCGAACCAGGGTGGCAAGGTATCGGCGCAAGGTCCGCTGAATGTGCAGTCGAACGGCGCAATAGAGAATCACGGCGGCACGCTCGTTTCCGAAAATGCGATGCAGGTGCGCGGCGGTGCAATCGCGAACAACCAGGGCACGATTCAGAGCGCAGCCGGAATGAATATTTCGGGGAGCTCGCTGGACAATAGTGCAGGCCGCGTTACGTCGCTGAATTCGGACGGTCTGTCCATTACGACGAAGGGGCAACTGACGAATGCGGCCGGTACGACCGCACTCGGTGCACAAGGCGGTGTCATCGGTGGTAACGGCGGCGTGGAGATTCAATCGGGCAGCGTCGTGAACCACGGCACGGTCAGTGCACAAACGAATCTGAACGTCGGCACGCAATCGCTCGACAACGGCAGCGGCACGTTGTCGGCTGCACAAAACGCGGTGATCAATGCGGGTGCGCAGTTGACGAACGGCTCGGGCAGCATTACGGCCGGACAATCCGCGACCGTGAATGCCGCGACGCTGAGCAACGATGCGGGTTCGGTACAGGCAGCGCAGTTGTCGCTCGGGGCGACGAATTTGTCGAACCGCGGCGGTACCATTACACAAACAGGGACTGGCGCAATGAATGTCGCCGTCTCGAACACACTCGATAATTCGAGCAACGGCGTTGTTCAGACCAACAGCACCGACCTGAACCTGACGCCCGCAACGCTGATCAATGACCACGGGAAAATCACTCACGCCGGAACCGTTGCGCTGTCGATTTCGACTGGCGCATTGTCGAACCAAGGTGGCGCGATCGCGACCAATGGCGCGTTGAGCCTGAAAGCGACAGCCGTATCGAATAGCGCAGGTACGCTGGCCGCGCAGCGACAGGCGGCGCTCGATGTGCAGTCGCTCGATAACCATGCGGGCGGCTACGTCGGTGCGGACAGCATTACGTTGAAGGCCCAGGGCGCTGTCGATAACCGTGCGGGCACGCTCGAAGCGAACAATGGCGTTTCAGTGACGGCCGACAGTGTCGCTAACGACGGAGGCTCGCTTAAAAACGTGGGCACGAGCGCGTTGTCGGTCACGACGGCGAACGCGCTGACGAATACGGCGGGCGGCACCATTGGCGGCAACGGGGACGTCTCGGTGTCGGCACGCAGTGTCGATAATTCCGGCGGCTCACTTCTAGCAGGGCAAGCGCTTTCGGTGCAGTCGAACGGTACGATGGCGAATGCAGCCGGTCTTGTTCAGGCGAACGGGAATCTGTCGCTGCGAGCACAAGGCGCGGTCAACAACACTGCAGGGCAAATCGAAGCGAACGGCACGAATTCGACGCTCGCGCTGTCGGGAAGCAACGTCGACAACAGCGACGGACGTATCGCGAATATCGGCAGCGGTGCAACGACGATCGACGGCGGCGCGTCGATCACGAACACGAACGCGTCCGGCAAAGCGGGTGCGGGTACGATCGGCGGAAACGGCGATGTTACGCTGACCGCGCAAACCTTGACGAACGCTCAAGGTGGTCAGACGCTGTCCGGGCACGATCTGACGCTGAACGTTGCAAGCAACGTAGATAATACGAGCGGTGTGCTGTCAGCTGCGAACAACCTCAAGCTGAGCGCGGTAAATGCAGCGCTGTCGAATCGGGCCGGATCGATTCGTTCAAACGGCGTGCTGTCACTGAACACCGCATCGATCGACAACACGTCCGGCAAAATTGGTAACGACGCAGGCAGCGGCGGCGGTATTTCAATCCAGGCCGGCACGTTTGCCAACCAGAACGGCGTTATCGGCAGCGATCAGGACCTGACGTTGTCCGCAAGCGCGTTGAGCGGCGACGGGTCGATCGTAGCGGGCCGAAACGGTGCGGTGACGCTCGCGAGCGACTACACGCAGACCACGGCGAACAAGTTGCATGCCAACGGCGACCTCACGTTTTCCACGTCGGGTAAGCTGACGAACCAGGGCGTGCTGGACGCCAACGGCGCGCTGACGGTGAATGCCGCGAACGTGGAGAACCAAGCAGGCGCTGATCTGAATTCCAGCACGACGACGGTCAACGCGGACGGCGGCACGATCGATAATGCAGGTCGCATTGAAGGCGATACGGTCACCACCAACAGCGCGACGCTGAACAACGCCGCGACGATCATCGGCCGCGAAGTCACCGCCAATGCGAGCACGATCAACAATACCGGTGCAGCGGCGGTGATCGCCGCAGCCGAACGGGTGAATTTGTACGCGTCCAACCAGTTGTCGAACACGGGCGGCGCGAACGTCTTCAGTATTGGCGACATCAATATCGCCGCCAACGGTCAGCGTGACGCGAACGGGTTGCTCGCGAACCGTACGCAAAATGTCTTGAACGATCAGTCCGCGATGGAAGCGCAAGGCAGTATCGAACTTGCGGCTGGCACGTTCACGAACACGCGTCCGGCTCCGGAGGTGACCACCGAAACCACGAGCACGGCGAGCAAGCACGAAACCAAGCGTCAGAAATACATCGTTTGCGCGACGATGAACGCGGACCCGAACGGCGGGTGCTCGCAGGCAATGTGGGTCAACGGCTATAAGACGCCGCTCACGTCAACCTATAGCCCTTCGCAGGTTGTATCGGAAACGTCCGGACCGAGCGCGACTGACAAGGTGTTGGTCGTGAACGTGAACGGCAAGCAGCAGACGATTTACTACAACACGCTGACGACCAACGCGGACGGTACGGTTACGGTCAACTATTGGGATGCGTACGATCCGCACGTCAACTACGTTCCGGATACGGAATACACGACACGCAGCGACGGCCACAACGGTTATCAGCGTGTCGAAATCTGGCGAGACACGACGACCACGGTTCAGCAGGACAAGGTGAAGAGCCAGGCGCAACAGGCGCAACTTGTTGCTGGCAACAACATCGTGATGAAGAACGTCGGCACGATCAACAACGAATACAGCTCGATCGCGGCGGGCGGCTCGATCAAGATCGGCGATGCGGATGTGTCCGGCGGTGCAGGTTCAGGCAGCTACAGTGGCACCGTCGTGAACAACGTCGGGCGGACGCTGTATCAGTATCAGACCGACAACATCGTGTCGATGTACGCGTGGAACGAGGATACGACGCAGGATCGCGGCACGATCGTTCAGCCTCCGAAGGTGTATGCGCCGGTTGCCATTGGTGGAACAGGCGGCACGATCATCGCCAACCAGTCGGTAATCATCGACGCGAGGGATGTCAACAACCAGAACGTTGCAGCCCAGAATTCTTCGACTGGCGCGACTGGCGCTACGCTTGGAAATAATTCGGCCAATGAGGGCGTATCCGGTGGCAAGTTGACGCCAGTGGGTGCCGCAGGCGGGTCATCGACACCGGTTGGCGCACAGCAATCGGTCGCGAATGCGTCGGGCGCACTGCCGATCACGTTGCCGACGAGCGGTCTTTATTCGATTCACGACGCACCTGGTCAGCCGTACCTGATCGTGACCGATCCGCGCCTGCAGAGCTATACGAACTTCATTTCGAGCGACTACATGCTCGGCCAGTTGAACCTGAACCCGGCGAGCATCGAAAAGCGTTTGGGTGACGGGATGTATGAGCAGCAGATGGTGCGCAATCAGATCACGCAACTGACGGGGCGCACTTTCTTGCCGGGCTACGCGAGTGCCGAGGATGAATATCGCGCGCTGATGACGAACGGGGCGAATTACGCAAAAGCGTTCGGTCTGGTGCCGGGGATGGCGCTGACGGCCGCGCAAATGGATGCGCTGACGAGCGATATCGTATGGCTGGTCGATCAGACAGTAACGTTGCCGAACGGCAGCACGACGCATGTGCTGGCTCCGGTCGTTTACATGGCGCAAACGCATGCGAACGATCTGCAGCCGACTGGCGCGCTGATCGCGGCGGACGACGTTGAAATTCATGCGACGGGTAGCGCGACGAATTCCGGCGTGATCAAGGGCGGCACGAAAACCGTGCTGACGGCGACGGACATTTTGAATCGTGGCGGTACGATTTCGAGCAGAGGCACGAACGGTACAACGGTCGTGTCGGCAAGCAATGATGTGGTGAATGCGTCAGGCCAGATTACCGGCAATCGGATTGCCGTGCTGGCGGGCCGCGATATCGTCAACACGACGTTGGTCGATACGGTTGGCGCAACCGGCACGTCGGGTGCGAGCAATATCAGCACGAGTCTAAGCGGCCAGCAAGGCACGATCGCGGCAACGGGTGGTCTTGCCGTTCAGGCTGGTCGCGACCTGACGCTGCATGGTGCAAATCTGTCGGCTGGCGGCGATGCGATGGCATTGGCCGGCCGTAACATCAACGTCGATACGGTTCAGTCGACCACAAACCAATCGATGCAATTGAACGATCAGCGGCATTGGGAAGAATCCACCACGAAAAATGTGGCGAGCGGCATTAAGGCAGACGGCAATCTCGTCATGCAGAGCGGTAACGATACGGTACTCAAAGGTGCGACCGTTTCAGCCGGCAAAGATTTGTCAGTGATGGCTGGCGGCAACCTCACCGCGACGACGGTCACTGATACCGCCAAAATCGATAACGTCGCGACCGACGGGCGCGCACGCAAGGAAATCGATCATGCCTACGACGAAACCGCTGTAGGCACGACCTTTTCGGCTGGTCGCAATGCAGCACTGTCGGCTGTCAACGTTGCTGATGAGACGAAAGGTAATGTCACGCTGACGGGGTCGTCGGTTACCTCGGGCGCCGACAGCGCGGCGCCGGGCGGTGTCACGATTACCGGCAGCGGTAACGTGACGATCAACGAAGGCCGCGAGGAACACGACAGCTATAGGAAGGTCCAGACGAAGCGCGGCAGTTTCGTGTCGGGTTCGACCACCAGGGAATCGCACGACACGCAAGCGAATATCGGTGTCGCAAGCACGGTTTCGGGCGACACCGTGAGGATTCAATCAGGCAAGGACATTACAGTTCAGGGCAGCAATGTAGTCGGCACCAGTGATGTCGATCTGAAGGCGGCGCGTGACGTCCGTATCACGACCTCGCACGACACGGTGAAGTCGGCCAACAGCTTCGAGAAAAAACAATCGGGTCTCATGTCGAATGGAGGCATGTCCGTGTCGATCGGTACGCGCTCGATGACGGATCAGCGGTATTCCACCGAAGTGTCGAATACCGGAAGCATGGTCGGTTCGCTGAACGGTAATCTGAATGTGGCCGCCGGGAACGATCTGCACGCGACCGGTAGCACATTGCACGCAGGTAACGACGTGTCGCTCGAAGGTAAGTCTGTGAAGATCGACTCGGCTTACGACACGATGAGCGAGGCGAAGCAGCAGCAATACCGACAGGCCGGCGTGACGGTCGGCGTGACAAGTCCCGTCATCGCATTGGCGCAGACCAGCAGGCAGATGGTTGATGCAGCCGGCAAGACCACGGGCGATGCGCGTTTGACCGCGCTTGCAGCAGCAACGACTTGCCTCGCTGCGAAGAACGCCTATGATGCAACGGGTGGCGGCGGTCCCGCTGCGCTCGGAAAAACAGTCGGCGTTAATATTTCCGTAGGCGCGAGCAAGAGCGACAATCAATCGCAATCGCAAGCTAGTACGGCAGTCGGTAGTACGGTATCGGCCGGCCGAAACGTATCAGTGAAGGCAACCGGCGCTGGTGCGGATAGCACCGTCGATGTGATCGGAAGCACGATTTCGGCTGGAGGGAACGTCAAGCTCGCCGCTGACGGCAATGTGAATCTGCAAGCGCCTGAAAGCACCAGCAGCCAATCGTTGAAGAATAGCGGTGGTAGTTTTGGTGTCGGGGTATCGATCGGTGGCGGCAAGCAGACCGGCATCGCATTTACGGCCGGCGTCGCGGGGAATCGCGGAAACAGCGATGGTAATTCGACCGCCTGGACGAATACGCACGTTGCGGCAGGCGACACGCTCACGATTCAATCCGGCGGCGATACGAACATCAAGGGGGCAGTCGCGTCCGGCAAGCAAGTCGTCGCGGACGTAGGCGGCAACCTGAACATAGAGAGCTTGCAGGACACCGACCATTACAATTCGAAGCAGCAAGGCGCAGGGGTGTCGGTTAGCGTGTGCGTTCCGCCGTTGTGTGCCGGACCGTCGAGTGTATCGGGCAACATCAGTCAGCAAAAGATGAACAGCGACTACGCGGCGGTTGCCGAACAGTCGGGCATCAAGGCTGGCAACGGTGGGTTCCAAGTCAACGTCAAAGGCAATACGGACCTGAAAGGCGGCTTGATCGCGAGTAACGACAAGGCTGTACAGAACGGTGTGAACAGCCTGACAACGGCCACGCTGACGACGAGCGATATCCGGAACCATGCGTCCTACGACGCGTCGTCGGTCGGAATGTCGGGCGGTTACGGCGGTGGCATCGGTAAGAACCAGAAAGGCACGGCCGATAACGTGAATCCGGTGGCAGGAACCGACTTGCCGAAGACCGGCAGCGGATTAGCAGTCGCGTCCCCTGTCGTGCTCGGTGCGTCAGATGATGCGAGTTCGGTCACACGTAGCGGGATCAGCGGCGGCTCGCTCAAGATCACCGATAACGTCAAGCAACAGCAGATAACGGGCAAAACCGCTGACGAAACGGCCGCCAGCGTCAATCGAGATACATCGAACGCGGGTGGCGCACTCGCGCCAATCTTCGACAAGGACAAGATTCAGGCTGGCTTCGACATCACGAGCCAGTTTGTGAATCAAGCTGGCACCTTCGTGGCCAACCGGGCAAAGGAAGCGGATGCGGCAAAAGCGGCGGCAAAAGATCCAAATCTCACGCCGGAGCAGCGAGCAGCGGCCCAACAACGTGCCGATCAGTTGGCCGCAGAGTGGGGACCGAGCGGCACGTATCGTCAGGTGTTGACCGCGCTTACGGTTGCGGCCGGTAGCAACGTAACGGGAGGTATGGGTCAACTCGCGCAAAATGCGACGATTGCATACGTGCAACAGTTGGGTGCGAATCATCAAGCAAATCGCCGATGGCCTTGGTAGTGACGAGGCGCGCGCAGCACTTCATGCGATCGTGGGATGTGCTGGCGGGGCGGCCGGCGGTCAAGCGTGCGGCGCTGGCGCGATGGGGGCTGCAGCAAGCTCTGTGATCGGAAGCTTGATGGCTCCGACGACCAATATGTCTTCAGAGGAGCGTGAAGCTCGCGACAACCTCGTGTCGAGCTTGGTTGCCGGGGTTGCAGCGATATCGGGTCAGGATATCGCGACGGCGGCGGGGGCCGCCAAAATTGAGGGCGAAAACAATCAATTTTCGATTGCCCCAACAGGGCCGCTGCCACCATTGGGCGGATACTTTGGGTCGCCGCGCGGGAAAGACGACAGTGGTATTGTCGATAACCGGACCGAGCTTGATCCGACCGCGAAAACCGGTCCGTTGATTAATCCGGTGGCGGCTGGTAAGGCGATACTCGATGCGATTGCGGGAATTCTTCCAACTGACGTTGCAGGGTTGGTTGATACATGGCTTGCATCGAAAGGCGAGGGAGACAATCGCCTGCCAATTCCCAAACCGGTGACTGCTGACAATGGTTTGCAGGTAAAATCGAATCCAAAACATACACCGGGAAATAATTGGAACGCCGGAACAGAGCCTCGCAATTCTCTAGATCTTTTCAACTCATCGGTTCCGGGCGATGGAGACGACCGCTATGCTATTGATTCAAACGGAAATATTCATCGGTTTACTGAGGATCGCAATGGGATATTTCATTGGACGGGATCGACCGGTGACGCCCAGGCAAAATTGAATGTATCGAAGATTCCAATCGAAGTGCGACGTGAACTTGGGTTTAAGGGGAAGTGACTATGATTTTTGGTGATCCGAACTGTTTTGCGATCTGGTTTGATCGTGTTGATTCGTGGTCAACGCCAGATTTTGAAAACGGATGCTTCGCATTTTTTATTGGAAAAACATTAATTTGCTCGCAAAATTCAACCCTTGGCGTTGACCTTCATCTGCTGTCGAAATTGCCTTGCCTGGGAAAATCTGTCGAAGATGATTATATTTTTAATGCGCCGATCGCTGAGGCTTATTCTGTCTTATATGAACGCGCGTTTCCGTCAGCAGATTCAGATGCCGAAAGCAGTGATTACACTCACTTAGTGTCTGCTCGCAGCCTGTTAGATGAGGGACATAACGTATTTCTCGTGGAGTCTGGATCAAAAGCACGCCTCATCTATGGCATGGATGGCAAGCCCGTAAGTGTCTTCGACGTATTTATCGATCGAGGGGAATTTCAGCGTATCATCCGCACCGCCACGACGTGGCGAGCATAGATATCGACAGCATAAGTGGTGCGACTTGGGGTGCCGTCGACCGATATGATTAGGCCATAAAAGGAGACAAGTTGTCAGAAAAGGCAGGATTGATTCATGCCGGTCTTGCGCTTCAAGATCTATCGAATTTATTTGATAGCTTGATGTTTGATGGCAAAAAGTCTTACGGAGATCCACGCTTCGGTCGGTAAAAATTTTCAGGTGACGATTGTAAAATTCCATCTGAATATGGGTTCGAGGAATGGTAGATAAAATCAAGATTATTAAACAGATGGTCCGATCTATTAAGGTCAATCCATAAAGAATGCGAGAGACCAAAAAACTTCCGCTCGTCGTTGATCTGGACGGCACGTTGACGGTTTCGGATACCTTGATGGAATCCGTGATCCGTGTCGTCAAGCGAAAGCCAGCAAACCTACTGCGCCTGCCTTTCTGGCTCGCGGGCGGTCGCGCCGCCTTCAAGGCCAAGGTCGCGGAGCATGCCGATTTTCGAGCGGAAACGCTTCCGTACCGCGAACCGCTAATCGACTACCTCACCCGTGAACGCGAGAACGGTCGAAAAATCGTCCTCGCAACTGCCGCACATTGTTCGATCGCTGAGCGTGTGAGCACGCATCTCGGCCTGTTCGATCGTGTCATCGCTACCAGTGGCGACACGAATGTCAAGGGGGAGGCGAAACTGGCCTGCATTCGCGAGCAGATCGGCGACGACTTCGTGTATGCGGGCGACAGCAAAGCTGACTTGCCGGTTTGGGCGGGCGCGAGAGGTGCCGTACTTGCTGGCGTTTCCTCTGATGTCGCCGCAGATGTCCGCGGCCACGTCCCCATCGAACACGAGTTCACGAATGTGCGTGCAACGTTCTTGACGTGGTGCAGGGCCCTGCGTGTCCACCAATGGCTAAAGAACCTGCTGCTGTTCGTCCCGCTGCTGACAGCCTTTGCATTTCTTGACGTCGACAAAGTCGGCGTGCTTGCACTGGCGTTCTTGTCAATGTCGCTTGGCGCGTCGGCAACCTACATTTGCAACGATCTTTGGGATCTGGACAGTGATCGCAGACATCCACGAAAGCGTGATCGTCCCTTTGCGAGCGCGGTGTTGTCGATCAGTCACGGCATTGCATGCGCAGCGGTACTGCTGACATTGGCGTTTGCATTGGCGTTGGCGGTGTCGGCCGAATTCACCGGCATGTTCGCGCTCTATCTGTTCCTGACGACCGCGTACAGTTGGCGCTTGAAGTCGGTCGTACTACTCGATGTGGTCGTTCTGTCATTGCTGTACACGTACCGAATCGTCGCAGGAGCAGTTGCAGCGGAAATCATGGTGAGTCGATGGCTTCTTGCGTTCTCCGTGTTTGCTTTTCTCAGCCTCGCACTCGTGAAACGTTGCTCCGAATTGGTGTTCTTGCGCCAGAGTAACAAAAGCGCGACGGCAGGTCGGGATTATCGAGTGAGCGACCTCGAAGTCCTTTGGCCGTTTGGCATCGGTGCTTCCCTCGCTGCGGTGGTCGTGTTCGGTCTGTTCATCAACGCCCCGGAAACGGTAGATCGTTACACAATTCCGCATCTTCTCTGGTTCGTGCAGATCGGATTGATCTACCTGTTCGGTCGTCTATGGATCGCAACGGTGCGTGGCGCGATGCACGACGATCCGATAGTCCATATTCTCGAGAATCGCGGTAGCTTCAGCATGCTTTGCGTCATGGTGGCGATCGTGCTGGCCGCTCACTTCTTGCCAGCTCCGTGAGCGGCACAGTTCCTATGACAGAAAAAAACCGAAACCGCGTGCTGGCGTTCTGCCGCTTCGCCATCGTCTATGTGCTGTTGTTCGTATGCGCCGGAAACATCACCAACAGCATGTTGCTGAAGTGGGGCTTTCGTGACGACCAGAAAGGGGATTTTGCAACCAGCTACAGCCTCGTCGGCATGATGAACGGCGAGGCACCGAAGCCGTATGTCTATCGCTCGTCGTTCCCGCGAGCCGCAAAATGGGTAGTCGAGCGGCTTGGCCAGGAAAAGCAGGAAAAGCTTTTCAAATCGATCAAACGGCATGATTCGCTGCGCAACGCCTATTTCACGAGTGTGCCGGACCAATATTGGACACCGATCGTGGCACTCGTCTACCACCTGACGTACATCGCGATCGTGTTGTCGACGCTGTTCGCGCTGTTGCTGGTCTACAGGCTAGCCAGGCTACACGGCCTGAACTTCGGGCAATCCGTTGGCTTTCTGGCGGCGTTCGGCTTCGTCTATCCGCTCACGTTTCAGCAGGGCGGCTATTACTACGACTTCTTCGAACTCCTCGGCGTACTCGGTGCGTGCTATTTCCTGCTGAAGAAGCGGATGCTGGCATGCACGTTGATGGTTTCCATCTTCTCCCTGAACAAGGAAACGTTCTTCCTTGTTCCGCTTGCGCTATTTTTCCTGCACGAGCGCGACGTTCCGGTATCGAAACGAGTCGGTTGGCTGGTGTTGCAACTTGTGATCTGCGTGGGCACTCGCCATTTCATCATGAGCGGCTACGACGCGAATGCTGGTGGCTTCGTCGAATTTCACGTGTGGGATAACCTGAAATTCTGGCTTAATCCCTTGTCTTACCTGTCGTTCTACAACCTGATCGGTAAAGGCATCTTTACGCCAAGTCTCGAAAATCCGCTGATGCTTGTACCGCTTGCGGTTTTCTTCGGCTCGGCGTGGCGCGCGACGCCACATCGATACCGTATCTATTTTTTTGCGGCATTCCTGCCGGTATTGGTGTTGTTCTTCTTTTTCGGCTACCGCGATGAGGCGCGAAACTTTTCGGTCGTCTTTCCCGCCATCGTGCTGATCGCGCTCCATGGCGCAAATCGGTTCAATATGATTTTTGACGGGAACACGGGTGCATCCGATGACATCCGTACTAACACCACGCCCCGGCCGGATGTGACAGTCGTGACGGAGGCCGCGCGGTGAACTGGCTGATCGTCGTCGCAAGTGGTTTTTTCGGCGGTGTCGCGAGCATCTTGCTCCGAGTTGCGGCGCTCAAGGGCATCGCACTTGGTGAGTCCAGCATGTTGCCATGGATCGCCCGCGGGGCGGCCATAGGTGCCTACGGTGTCGGCTTCCTCCTTTAACGCACTCGCGCTGCGCAAAACAACGCTAAGCGTGGCGTATCCGGCGATGGTGGCGATTTCCATGCTCGTGGTGTTGTCGTTCACGGCTTTGCACGAACACCTGTTGCGGCCGATGCAGGTCGTCGGCGCTGTCGTCATCCTGATCGGGGTCTGGATGGTCACGCGGTACGCGTAATCGAGAGAATCAAATAAATGAAGCAAATCCGAGGGGGTAGCCTTGTCGCGGGGTCGTTGCTATTTGCTTCAACTTGTACGATGGCGCAGTCGGTTCCGCTGGTTGGCAACGACCAACAGGCACGCCAGCAGGAAGAGGCCCGCGAGCGGGAACGAACCGTTTCCGCGCCAGCCGTTCGCTCGAGCGTCGCAGCGAGTGCAGGCTATCCAGCGCCTCCGGCCGAAACACCGTGCTTCCGCATTGACCGCTTCACGCTCGATGTTCCCGATTCGCTGCCGGATGGCTTGAAAACTCAGGGCGCATCCGCGTTGCCGATGGATCGTTTCGCATTCGCGCGCGAATGGCTCGAACACTACACGGGCCAATGTGTCGGCAAACAAGGGCTGGACGTTTTCGTCAAAGCATTGTCGCAAGACATTCTTTCGCGCGGGTACATCACGACACGCGTGCTGCTGCCCGAACAGGACCTGTCGACCGGCACATTGAACGTCTCGCTCATTCCCGGCGTGATTCGACGCGTGCGTTTCGCTGATGAAAAATTGCGTGGCACGTGGAAAACCGCGTTCCCAACACGCGACGGCGAACTGAACTTGCGCGACCTTGAACAAGGTCTGGAGCAGATGAAGCGCGTTACGAGTCAAGACGTGTCGATGCAGATCGTTCCGGCCGACGTGCCGGGAGAAAGCGATGTCGTGCTCGATGTGCGGTCCGACTTACCGCTTCAAGATGGCGGTACTCGATGCGAACCTGTCCGTGCCGTTCGCGATCGCAAAGCAGCCGTTCCGATACGTGACGAGCATCCACGGCCAATATACCGGGAACTCGCTGTACTACATCGACGATTTGACGATTGGCAGCAGGTACACCGTTCGCGGGTTCGACGGCGAAACGATGCTGGCGGCGGCACGCGGACTTTACTGGCGCAATGAGTTGCAGATGCCGATCGGACAGACCGGACAGGCGATTTACGCGGGATTGGATTACGGCCGTGTGTGGGGACCGCAACCGGTTGCTCTGGTCGGTACGCAGATGGCTGGGGCGATGATCGGCGTGAAGGGCAGTGTAGCAACGCGCTTCGGCGGCTATGGCTACGACCTGTTCGCAGGAACCCCGGTGTACAAGCCGTCCGGACTTCCGACCGCGCGCGTGACAGTCGGATTTCAAGTAACGGCGCAGTTTTGAGCGGGATCGTGATACCGTCTTGATCTGCGTTGTATTTGGCCATGGCGAAATACGACAGCAACCGAGGCAGGAAGATAGATTTTCTCAAAATCGCCTGGCGTGAAACTACCGATCCTCCCTATAATCCCGCCTGCATATTCCGTGCGCGAGATTGCGCACATTCGACGCGCGTTCGTTCGCGCCGAAAACGATGCCCCCCGTTTGCCGCTCGTCACGCGCACAGCCGCGTCAGGCGGTCGACCCAGGGTGTATTCCGTGAAAGGCTATCCGTATTTCCAGATTGCTCTGGCAAATTCGGATAATCCGCAGCAATTCCAACCGAATTGACACGGCGTCCACGTCGTTTCTCATTCAGAAATCGACACCAGGGATTATTTCGTTTTCGGCTCAAAAATCGGCATGACCGGGCGCGCATTGCCATCGACACAATGACGGCGCCCCTCGTGGCTGCCAGGAGACGAATTTGAAACAACCAGAAGACCAACTGCACCGCGGGCTGGAAGAACGGCACATCAACCTGATGGCGCTCGGTGCGACGATCGGCGTCGGCCTGTTCCTCGGCTCGGCCACCGCGATCCGCACGGCCGGCCCGGCCATCCTGCTGACCTACCTGCTCGGCGGCCTCGCGATCTTCCTGATCATGCGCGCGCTCGGCGAAATGGCGATCACCAACCCGGTCGCCGGCGCCTTCAGCCGCTATGCGCGCGACTACCTCGGCCCGTTTGCCGGTTACCTGACGGGCTGGACCTACTGGTTCGTGTGGATCGTCACCTGCATGGCGGAAATCACGGCGGTCGGCGTCTACATGCACATGTGGGTCCCCGGCGTGCCGAACTGGATCTGGGCGCTCGCGGCGCTGCTGGCGATGGGCTCGGTGAACTTCATCGCGGTCAAACTGTATGGCGAATTCGAATTCTGGTTCGCGCTGATCAAGATCGTCACGATCGTGCTGATGATCATCGGAGGCGGCTTGATGATCGCGTTCGGCATCGGCAACGGCGGTATCGCGACCGGCATCTCGAATCTATGGTCGCACGGCGGATTCATGCCGAATGGAATCCATGGCGTGATCGCCGCGCTGCCGATCGTGATGTTCGCGTATCTCGGCGTGGAGATGCTCGGCCTCACGGCCGGCGAGGCGCGCAACCCGGAGAAGTCGCTGACGAAAGCCGTGAATTCGGTGTTCTGGCGCGTGCTGATTTTCTACATCGGCGCGCTGTTCGTGATCATGTCGCTCTATCCATGGGACCAGATCGGCACGCAGGGCAGCCCGTTCGTGATGACGTTCTCGCGGCTCGGCATTCCCGCCGCCGCCGGCATCATCAACTTCGTCGTGCTGACCGCGGCGCTGTCGTCGTGCAACAGCGGCCTGTTCAGCACCGCGCGGATGCTCTATAACCTCGCGCAGCAGGGCCAGGCGCCGGCCGCGCTCGGTCGCGTGAACCGCAGCGGCGTGCCCGTGTACGGCGTGGCGGTGTCGATCGCGCTGCTGCTGATCAGCGTGTTGCTCAACTATCTCGCGCCGCAGCACGTGTTCACGTGGCTCACGTCGGTGTCGACGTTCGGCGCGATCTGGACGTGGTGCGTGATCCTGATCGCGCAGATGCGTTTTCGTCGCACGCTGTCGGCCGACAGGATCGCGCGCCTGCCGATCCGCGTGCCGTTCTATCCGCTCGGTTCGTTCGTCGCGCTCGGCTTTCTCGCGCTGGTCGTCGTGCTGATGGCGCTCACGCCCGACACGCGCGTCGCGCTCGTGATCGGGCCGGTATGGATCGTGCTGCTCGGCATCGCGTACGCGCTGTTCCATGCGAACCGTCCGGCCGAGTCGATGCCGACGAAGTCGTAAGCCGCGCGGGCAGGATGCCGCGCGACCGTTCGCGATCATTGATCGCGATCATGCACGCGCGGGCCGGACGGCCTATGCTGAACGAACGCATTGCTTGTCCGCGCTTCGCGTGGCACCGCGCCGGTCCCCGCGACCGCGGCGGCAGTCCGGCCGCCGCGTGCCGCTACCGCGCGAAGCGCCCGTCGTCGTTCAGCGACGACGTGCACGCACGGAGGCCTTCGCCATGCAGCCTGCCCAGCCCATCCCGACGCTCGCTCGGATCGCACTGGCCGTCGATTCGACGCCCGAATCGTTGACCGCCGCGCGTTACGTGCGCACGCTGCTGCGTCCCGGCATGCGATTGCGCATCATTTGCGCGGTCGACAATCCGCGTCTCGTGCTGCCCGACATTCCGCGCATCGACGCGCTACTGACATCCGCGCGCGAGGACATGATGCGCGAAGCGCAGGCTACCGGCGAGCGGATCGCGGCGCTGTTCGACGACAGCGACATCGAAGTCGAACTGGCGGTCATCGATACGTCGGTCACGGGCGGCTCGGTAGCGGACGCGCTGGTGAACGATACGTCGACGTGGCATGCGGACGTGCTGGTGATCGGCGCGAATCCGCATCACGGGCTGTTGCGGCTCGTCGAAGGCGCGATGTCGGACATGCTGACGAAACGCGCGCGCTGCGCGCTGCTGATCGTGCCGGGCACCTATGGACGGCCGTCGGACGGCACGCTGCAGCGGCTGATGTTCGCGGTCGACGGCAGCGAGCCGTCGCTGCACGCGGTGCGCGTCGGCCTCGGCTTCGCGGCGCCGACGACGTTGCTGTATGCGGCGTACGTGATCGATCGCGCGGTTCGTCTGACGGATGTCGTGCCGGTACGCGCGCTCGAGGATGCATACCGCGCGGAGGGCGAGGATGCGCTCGCGAAGGTCGGCCCGCTGTTCCATGCGACGGGCAATCCGACCAAGCGCGCCGTCGTCGAAACGCGTCCGACCAGCGACGACGTGGCCCATGCGCTGATGCGCGATGCCGTGCACTGGCGGGCCGAGCTGCTGGTGGTCGGCACGCATGGCCGTCGCGGCATCGCCGCGTGGCTGATCGGCAGCGTCGCGCGGCGGGTCGCGCATCTCGCGGAAGTGCCCGTGCTGTTGGTGCGCGGCGCGGACTGAGTCGCGCCTCATGGCGGTGGAAGCGGTTCTGGATTGACCTGCATCAGAAGCGCCGCGCATATCGCGTGAGACAGTGATGGAACATCCGGCGCCGCGGCCGGTCTGCCGCGCCTGCATGCGAGTGGCGATCACGGTCGCACGCGCCGCCGTCACATGTCACATCGTTTCAGGAGTCGCGCCACGTATTTGTCCGGCGCGTCATCCGACCGGGAACTCTCTGGCACGAGGGTAGGCAACCGACGGTTGCCTTGGAGGACGGGCGGGGTGGAAGTCACCCCGTCCGCTTTCCGCGTGGCCCCGTCGAATTCATTTCCCCGAACGAATGGTTTGGAACGCGGCCGCGTCGAGCGGCGCGTCGTCGCGCGCGGTCACCTCGATACGGATCGCGGCGAGCATGGCGGATGCACGGCGCGACGCCGGCGTGGCGGCCGGGTCGTGCGCGCGCCCATTGCACGGCCCCGTGCCGCGCATCGGTTACGTGCGCGGATCAGAGGGTATGAAGAATCGATCGCAGGTCGTGCCGGCGGCCCACGCCGCGTCGTACCCGCCCATGCGGACGAACGACATGCAGCGGCGCGCATGCGCTGCACGTGCGGCTGCGCAAACGATTCGCATGCGGCCAGCCCGGGCGCGCCTTGCGACGCGGCTCCGATGCGGCCGGCGCGTCGGCCGCGTTTCGCGCACACAGTGCCGCGGCGAACCGCTGCAATGCGAGGACCGAGCCCGCGACGCTCTGATACTTTTCGCGGCCGATCTGTCCGTCCAGCGTGACGAGCAATCCGGCCTCGCGTGCGAGCGCGAGCAAGGTGTCGAGGTCGTCGGACGGACGGTTGCCGGCCGACGCGGCCCGGTCGGGCAGGGCGCGCGCGTTGCCCGACGTGCGCCGCTGGCCGTCCCGGCCCGGTAAGTTGCGATGTGCCATGGTTGGTCTCCTGCGCGGAACCCCGCGTGCCGGCTCGGTGGCCGGCTGAGCGATGTTCCGGTATGAACGCCTGGTTCATGTGATCAGTATCGTGTGGCGACGGCGCGCTGCCAAGCGGTGCGTGCTGAAGTCGTTGTCAGGAAATGGCGCGACGCGTATCGGAATCCGCTGACACACGTGGCGGCCGACCGGCCGATTCGGCGCGTTCGTTCGACGAATGGACGGTACGCGCACGGCGCTGCTTGACGCATGATTTCGGCCGGTCTAAGTTCGCGTCTGCACCGGCGTCGCATGGCGTTCCACCTGCCGTCCGTCGCCAGTGCCGCGCCCCGGGGTGGCGTGGCAGGGTTTCCGGTGTCGTTCGCAGGCCATGTGCCCCGCGAACTTCGCGGGGCCGGTCCGGAAACGGATCGGCGCGGCGGCACGCAACGTGCCGTTGATCGCGCGCAAACACGCGCCGGCGCATCGTACGCCGCGCGTCCATCCAGTCTTAAGCTTCCAGTACCGTCATCCGTTTCGTTCCTCGACCGCCAGGAGTCCGTCGATGTCCAAGGACAATTTGCTCGATTCACTGAAGGAAGCCGCCGAACGGCGCGCGATCGGCGCGGATCAGCTGCGTGCGATGCTCGACGACGAAGTGCGCGCGCTGTCGTCCGGCGCGCGCGTGCACGACTACATCCACGTATTCGCGATCCGCCATCTGCGTGAGCGGATGCGCCAGAAGGACGACCTCGACCGCGATACGCGCGCCGATGCGGCACCCGCGGACACCGATCCGCGGCCGAGCCGTCGACTGTAGCGGATGGCGGCCGGTTGGGGGCCAGGCGCACGGCGCGCCCGGCGCGCCATCCATCCTGACGGTCCGCCGACAGTCGCCGGCGCCTTTCGTCATATGTTTCACTGAATCGTCACGACGACCTCAAGAAAGTGGTGCGATTTGCCGTTTACCCGGTGAATTCGTCCACCGGGCGTTCGCCCGCTCTTACCGAGTCGTTGCCATGTTTTCGTCCATTCGCGCCCGCATTCTCGCCGCGTGCGTCTCCATCGTCGTATTCGCGCTCGTCGCCACGACCCTGATCAACTATTTCATCGCACGCTCGTACAACGACGACGCGATCGACCGCAACCTGGTCTCAGTCGCGAGCGGCCACGTGGTGGGGATCGCCGACTGGGTCGCGACCCGCAGCCGGATGATCGCGTCGCTGCAGGATGCCGCGCTGACGCCCGATCCGCTGCCGGTGTTCAAGCAGATGGCCGCGGCCGGCGGCTTCACGAACGTCTATGCCGGTTATGCGGACAAGGCGTTCCACTTCTCCGACCCGACCGGCATCCCGCCCGACTACGATCCGACCGGCCGCCCGTGGTACAAGCAGGCCGCGCAGGCCGGCAAGCCGGTCGTGACGCCGCCGTACGTCGATGCCGGCACCGGCAACCTCGTCGTCACGTTCGCGGTGCCGATCCTGCGCGACGGCGCGCTGAAGGGCGTGGTCGCCGCGGACCTGTCGATGGACAGCGTGATCGCCAACGTCAAGTCGATCCGCCCGACGCCGGCGAGCTTCGGGATGCTGATCGACAGCAGCGGCCACGTCGTCGCGCACCCGGACGCGAAGCTCACGCTGAAGCCGGTCGCCGACGTATCGCCCGAACTCGGTTCGCTGGGCGCCGCATCGATCGCGGCGGCGAACGCGCCGGTCGAGGTCGGCGTCGGCGGCGACGCGAAGCTCGTGCGCGCGAAACCCGTGCCGGGCACCGACTGGTACGCGCTGGTGCTGCTCGACAAGGCCGAAGCGACGGCCGGCATGCGTTCGCTGCTGACCGCGTCGCTGATTACGCTGATCGTGATCGTCGGCGTGGCGTCGCTGATCATCGGCGCGATCACCACGACGGCATTCCGCCGCCTGTCGCAGGTGCGCCACGCGATGGCCGCGATCGGCTCGGGCGCCGGCGACCTGACGCAGCGCCTGCCTGCTGCCGGCCGCGACGAAGTGGCCGACATCGCACGCTCGTTCAACAGCTTCGTTGACAAGCTGAACGACGTGATGCGCCAGATCCGCGACGCGAGCGAATCGGTGCGCACGGCCGCGAACGAGATTGCGGCCGGCAACCAGGACCTGTCGTCGCGTACCGAATCGGCGGCGGCGAGCCTCGAGCAAACCGCGGCGTCGATGGAAGAGATCACCGCGACCGTCGGTCAGTCGGCCGCCGCCGCCAGCCAGGCCGACGAACGCGCGGCGGCCGCGTCGCGGATCGCGTCGCACGGCGGCGTGGTCGTGTCGGACGTCGTCGCGACGATGGGGAAGATCGAGGAAGCGTCCGGCCGGATCGGCGACATCATCGGCGTGATCGACGGGATCGCGTTCCAGACCAACATCCTCGCGCTGAACGCGGCCGTCGAAGCGGCGCGGGCGGGCGAGCAGGGCCGCGGCTTCGCGGTCGTCGCGCAGGAAGTGCGCAGCCTCGCGCAACGCAGCGCGCAGGCCGCGCGCGAAGTGAAGGTGCTGGTGGAATCGACGGTTGCGAGCGTGTCGGCCGGGTCCGGGCAGGTACGCCAGGCCGGCGACACGATGCGCGAGATCGTGTCCAACGTGGCGAACGTGACGACCATCATCTCCGAGATCACGCACGCGGCGAACGAGCAGACGCGCGGTATTCAGGAAGTGAACCGCGCGGTCAGCCAGCTCGACGAAATGGTGCAGCAGAACGCGGCGCTCGTCGAACAGTCGACGGCGGCGGCCACCGCGCTGCAGTCCCAGGCGAATGCGCTGGCGACGACCGTCGGGCAGTTCAAGGTCGCCTGACGCGCCCCGTGGCCGGGTGGCTCGCGGCCCGCGCCATGCGGGCCGCGCCGCTCAAGAGCCGCCCTGGTCGCGCATCAGCGCGAGCCGGTTGTAGAGCGTCTTCAGGCTGATGCCGAGTGCCTTGGCCGCGCGCGGCTTGTTGCCGTCGAAGTGACGCAACGTCTCCGCGATGAAGCGTTGCTGCACATGGTGCAGCGTCGCGCCGAGCGGCAGCGCCATCGCGCCTTCCGACGTGCTGGCGGCCGCCGGCAGCGGCTGCTTCGGCAGCGCGACGTCGATACCTTCGTCCGACAGGATGTATGCACGCTCGATCGTGTTGTGCAGTTCGCGCACGTTGCCGGGCCACGAATACGCGCGCAACGCGGCGATCGCCGCGTCGGTCAGCCGCTTGTGCGCGCGATGCCGCGCGTTCAGCGTGTCGACGAATTCCTGCGCGATCGTCTCGACGTCGCCGTCGCGCTGGCGCAGCGGCGGCACGTAGATCGCGAACGCGGCGAGCCGGTAGAACAGGTCCTCGCGCAACCGGCCGTCGCGCACCGCGTCGGCCGGATTGTGACGGGTGGCCGAAACGAACCGCACGTCGAGCGGAATCGATTCGGTGCCGCCCACGCGCACGATCGCGTTCGACTCGATCGCCCGCAGCAGCTTCACCTGCAGCGCCGCGGGCATTTCCGCGACCTCGTCGAGCAGCAGCGTGCCGCCGCGCGCGGCTTCGAAGAAGCCTTCACGCTGCGTGATCGCACCGGTAAAGCTGCCTTTCTCGTGCCCGAACAGATGCGCCTCGGCCAGGTCGGGCGGAATCGCGCCGCAGTTCATCGGCACGAACGGACCGTCGCGTCGCGCGCTCAGATCGTGCAGCCGCCGCGCGACGATATCCTTGCCGACCCCGCTTTCGCCGGCAATCATCACGCTCGCGCGGGTCGGCGCGATTTTCTCGATACGGGCGAGCAGCGTGCGCATCGCGGCGGACCGGCCGGACAGCCGGCGACCGTCTGCGCGCTGCTTCGCCCGGTTGGCGGATTCACCCATAGGTGTTCACGGGCCGCTTTGAAAAACGGCATCGCACGTTCCGTTGATTGCAATATTTATCATCGACAGCGAAACGACCGCGAAGGTGCCGCCGAATAGAAAATTCCAATGTGCGCGGCGTGAGTGAAAGCAACAGGCCATCGGATTTGTCGCCGGCCCCGGCGTGATGACGCATTCGGTCAGGACCAGCGCTTTTTTACAGAAACCCGATGAAAAAAGCGGCCGGCGACATATCGCGGCGGCGCGCCCGGCGAACTCGCCCCCCCACCGGCCCGGTCGCACCGGGCGCCGGCGCGGGGGCCGGCCATCGGGTGCCGCGAGCCGCGAACGCGCCGCCACCCGGGTACGTTCTTTGCTGACGCCCTCAAGCTCGCCCCGGCGCGTTCGACGGCATGCCGGATGGCCGAAAGGCGGCATTCCCCCCGCACGACGGGAGCCGGCGCGATACAAGGATGCAATGAGGACTCTGACCCGTGAGCTGTTCCGGCAGGGTGCATGGGTCGTACTGGCCGTCGGGCTCGCGTCCGCGCTGCAGGCGTGGGCGATCCGGGCTGTCGGCGAGCACGCGCCATTTGCGCCGCTGCCTTTTTATGCCGGCGTGGCGGCTGCCGCATGGCTGACGTCGTTCGGCGGCGGTCTGGTCGCGACCGTCGCCAGCATCGGCGTGATCGCCGCATGGTGGTGGCGCGCCGCGCCGCTGGCAACGCTGCTCGCGCAAGCCGGCACGTTCGTCGCGATCGGTTTCGTCGAATGCGTGCTGGTGGCGGCCGTGAAGCCGCTGCTCGCGAACGATCGTCCGCGCGCGTTCGACGACGCCCGCGGCGAGCCGCATCCGCCGCACCGCGAGCCTTCCGTCGGCGCGGGCGTGCGCGACGACGGGCTGCTGCGTCAGGTGGTCGATGCGTCGCCCGATGCGATCGTCGGGATCGACGCCGCGCGCCGCATCACCAGCTGGAATCCGGCCGCGGCACGAATCTTCGGCATCGATGCGGCGCAGGCGAGCGGACGCGACGTCGTCACGATGATCGCGCCGCGCTGGTTGCGCCGACATGCGGTGCCGGCGTCGTTCGCAGACCTGCGCGCGCCGGTCGGGCCACTCGACGTACTGTGCGTGCGCCACGACGGCGGCCGGTTTCGCGCCACCTTCGCCGCTTCGCCGATCGTCGATGCAGAGGGCCATTGCACGGGCCTGTCGCTGATGCTGCGCGAAGCGGGCGAACGCCGCCGCAGCGAGCGCCGCGACCTGCGTTCGCTGCGTGGCGCTCGCGACGCGCGCGTGCAGGCCGATGCGTCGAACCGGTTGAAGGACGAGCTGCTGGCCACGGTCTCGCACGAACTGCGCACGCCGCTGAACGTGATCTACGGCTGGGTCGAGGTACTGCGCAACGCCGACGGGCAGGGCTTCGCGCAACAGGCGGTCGATGCGATCGACCGCAGCGCGCGGTCGCTGTCGCACATGGTCGCCGATCTGCTCGACGCGTCGTCCCTCGCGACCGGCCGGCTGCGCCTCGAACGCGTGCCGGTCGATCTCGTGCGGATCGTGCGCGACGCGGCGCGCGAACTCGACGCGACGGCGCAGGCAAACGGGCTCGTGCTGTCGACCGAGTATGCGATGCCGGCCTGCGTGATTCCGGCGGACGGCGAACGCCTGCGCCAGGTCCTGTCGAACCTGCTGTCGAACGCGATCAAGTTCACGCCGCCGGGCGGCCGCATCAACGTGTCACTGACGCGCGCGGGCGAACGCGTACGGTTGTCGGTCGCCGACACCGGGCAAGGTATCGCGCCGGAACGCCTGCCGCATCTGTTCGAGACGTTCAGCCGGCCGGAAGGCGCGTTCACGTCGCCGAAGCGCGGCCTCGGGCTCGGCCTGTCGATCGTGCGCAACATCGTGCAGCTGCACGGCGGCGACGTCGTCGCGACGAGCGCGGGCGCCGGGCGCGGAACGACCGTCACGGTGACGCTGCCGGCCGGCTGGGATGCCGACGATCCGGTGGAGCGGCCGGCGCGCGCGAAGGGCATGGCCAATACGGTCGCACTCGACGGTCAGCGCGTGCTGGTGGTCGACGACGACGCGACGTCGCGCACCAGCCTCGCGGCCGCGCTCGAAACGATGGGCGCGCAGGTATCGACCGCGCGTTCGGGGCACGACGCGCTCGACGCGGTGGCACGGCAGCCGCCGAGCGTCGTGCTGTCGGATCTCGCGATGCCGGACGGCGATGGCTACTGGCTGCTGGACCGGATCCGGCGCCTGCCGAACGGCGGCGGGCATCTGCCGGTCGTCGCGGTGACCGCGCACGCCGGCAAGACCGACCGGCGCCGCGTGATGGCCGCCGGGTTCGATGCGTATCTGTGCAAGCCGGTCGACATGCCGACCCTCGCGAGCGTGATCGTCGATGTCGCCCCGGACGACGCGGGCGACGCGAAGCCGCGCGAGCGGTGACGGCCAATACACGGGCGCGGCTATCCGGCCGCCTGACCGCCGCGGCCGCATACGAAAAAGGAGGCACGATGGACGCAACGGAAAGCACGCGGCGCGGCGGCACGGGCGGCAAGCCGGCACGCACCCGACGCGGGACGCCGATCGGGCGGATCGCGAGCATACTGATGTTGTCGTGTGCATGGATCGCGACGCCCCGCTACGCATCGGCCGAGGAGGGCACGCGTGCGAAGCTGGCGAGCCAGGCGTCGGCCGTCGGGGGCCAGATCCGCGACGCGACGCTCGCGTCCCGCGTCAGGGCCGCGCTCGTCGCCGAACGCGGCCTGGCTTCCGGCGACATCGACGTGCAGGTTCACGACCGCGTGGTCGAATTGACGGGCAACGTGCCCGACGAGCGGCAACGCGCGGCCGCGGTCCGCGTCGCGCACGACGTCAGCGGCGTGAGCGGCGTGCGCGACAAGCTGCAGATCCGCCGGAAGTAATGTGATGCGCGGGCCAGCGCCGGGCCGACCGGGCGTCGCGCGCCCGCGACCCTGCGCGTCACCGGGCAGGAGGGTTCGACATGGACACCATCATCGCGGGCCGTTTCTCGCGGCTCGAGCAGGCGGAACGCTGCGCGGAGCAACTGCGCGGCCACGCCATCCATCGGGACGACGTGAAGGTCTTCTTTCTCAATCCGCCCGGGCAGCACGCGCTGTTCTGGCTCGGCGGCGACGTCTATGCGGACTCCGCCGCGCGGCCGGGCGGCCTCGGCGCGCTGGAAGGCGTGGCCATCGGCGCGATCGTCGGGCTCGCCGGGGCCGCGGTGCTCCATCTGGGCGGGCTTCATTCCGCGCTCGCGTGAATCGGCGTGCCGCTCGTCGGCGCCTATGTCGGCGCGTTGTGCGGCGCGCTCGGCCGGATGCGCGGCGATGCACCGGAGGGACATGGCGCACTGAAGCAATGCGAAAACGGCGTCGTGCTGGCCGCGCACGTGACGCGGCGCACGATCGCGTTCGCGGAGCGGACGATGCTCGCCGCCGGCGCGCTGTCGGTGGAGCGCACCGAGGGCGCATGGCACAACGGCGCGTGGACCGATTTCTTCACGTCGGCCCATCGTCCCGCGTGACGGGAAGCCGCGCGGCCGGCCCCGCTTCGTCGCCCGACATCGGAGGCCCGGATGAATAAAACGAACCGGATGAAACAACGCGGGCGTGGGCCGGCAGCCATCATGCTGATGGCCGCCGCCGGTGTCGGGACGTTCGCGCTATCGCACGCGCAGGCGCCGCCCGCTTCGTCCGCGCAGGTCGCGCCGGGCGTCATCCGGCCGGGCTCGACCGCCGACGAGGCCGGTATGACGCAGCGGCCGGCCGGCCTCGACGCCGAGTTCGTCGACAAGGCCGGCATGATCGGCAAGGTACAACGACAGGCCGGCCAGCTCGCGCTCGATCGATCGTCGAACGCGGACGTGAAAGCCTTCGCCCGCCGGATGGTCGACGATCACGCGCGTATCGCAGACGAATTGCGGCATCTCGGCGCGCAGAAGGGCGTGCCGGTCCAGACGCGGATGCTCGTGGATCCGGAGGTGACGGCATTGCGAGCGAAGGACGGGCACGCATTCGATACGGCGTACGTGGCGCTGGCCGGGCCCCGCGCGCAGGAAGCGGCAGTCCGGCTCTACGAAACCGAGGCGAAAGACGGTCGCGACCCGCAGCTTCGCGCGTTCGCGGCCCGCACGCTGCCGACGCTGAACGCGCACCTGGGCGCCGCGCGGCAACTCGCGAAGACGGTGGCCACCGCGCAGTGACCCGCATTGCGGCGGGTGCGCTTCAGTGCTGCCGTGTGCCGTCTTCAGGGCCGCCGGGGGATGCCTCGTACGGCGGCGAATCGAGCGCCGTTTCGCCTTCCTCGATCAGCCAGTAAGGCGAGCTGCCGTAGTACGCATGCAGCGCTTCGGCCCATTCGGGGTCGGCCATCGCGGGCCATCGGCTCTTGTCGAAGCCGGGCGCCTCGCGCACGCGCGCGGTGTCGACCGGCAGCACGAAGCATTGGCGCTCGGCGTCGAGAACGAGCGCGTTCCACGGCACCGCGAGCAGCTTGTCGCCAATCCCGAGCAAGCCGCCCGACGACACGACCGCGTACGCGATCCGTCCCGCGCGTACGTCGAGCATGATGTGGCTCACCTTGCCGATGTCGTCGCCGTCCATCGTCAGCACGCGATCGTCTTCGAGCGTGCGCGCGGCCATCACGTCGGGCCCCGGCCCGCCGGCGGCCGTGCGCGGGTTCGAGCCGACGATGCGCGCGGCGTCGCGCGACGGTTTGTCCGTTGTCATCGAAACCTCCTGGTCGAAGCGGCACCGCGGTCCACGCGCAAATCCATCGCGCGGGTACGGCGCCGGGGTAGCGGGCAACGCAGAACGATGAGAGATGCGGGTCAGCGGCGGCGCGGCAGCGATACGTCCTCGAGGGTATTGGCCAGTTCGTCGCGTGCCGGGCCGCCCGCGCGCGTCGCGATGTCGCCGAGCGATACCATGCCCACCAGCTTCCGGCTACGATCGAGCACCGGCAGCCGGTGCAACTGCACGTCGGCCATCCGCTGCTGAATGTCGCCGACGCCGTCGTCTTCCACGCACCACTGCACCGGCCTGGACGCGACCGCGTGCACCGGCGTATCGGGAGAATGACCGTGCGACAGCGCCCGCACCGCGAGATCGCGGTCGGTCACGATCGCGACGAGCTCGGTGCCCTCGCACACGGGCAGCACGCCGATGTCGAAGCGCTGCATCAATTCGGCCGCACGGCGAATCGTGTCGGTCGGTGCGACGCATACTACGTCGCGCGACATGATCTCGTTGACGCGATACATGAACGTCTCCTTCGTGAGCGGATCGAGGCGGGAGCAGGCCGCGTGCCGCGCGCGATGCGCGAACGCATGGCCCGGACGGCCGGAGGACGGAGAAATTTGCCAGCCCGCTTGTACATCTTCCACGGCGGCCGCCGCCTCGCGGCAGGGGGCATCAACGCGGGACCGTCAGTGGCCAATCCCCGTCATCGTGACGATCGCCAGCACCACCGCGCTTTCGATCGCGGCCAGTGCCGCGACGCCGGCCGCGCCACTGATTTCATGCCATCTGCGTTCAAGGACTTTCATCGAATCGCTCCTGATTTCGCCGGCCCGCGCATGCGCTGCCGCACCGCGGGCCGGGTGCCGCCGTCAGCCGTGATCGGGGGGCGGTGAAGGGACGTGCGGCGCGCGACGTTCATGCTCGCCGGACGGCTTGGCGGGGTCGATACGGGTCGCACCGCCGACGGCGGGCGGATCGCTGGCCGGGAACGTCTCCTCGAGCCCTTCGTCGATGCGCTCCTCCGTCTTGTCTTCGGACGGCGGGCGCGACGTGGCGAGCCGGAGCACTCCGGCAACCGGTGACACGGCGTCGCGGCGGCCGGTGGCGTGAACGATCATGGTCGGACCTCCTTGTCGATGAGAAGCGCAAGCGGCGTACCCGCGGCGCACGGGGCACGGCGCTTGCAAGCCGGCCAGGACGGCCGGGCACGCGTCCGGTCTGGACGAGAGGACATCGCGATGAATGCAGCCAGGGAAAGGATACGTTACGACGCGAACGTATGCGGCGGCGATTTCGGCCACGTGCGCGAGCGTTTCGATACGTGGAAGCGCGAATCGCGGGTCTACCGGCCGGAGCGGCGCATGTTCGACGGCAAGGACGAAGTGCGCGAGCTGAACGACGTCGTCTACGACAGCCCGGAGCGGGCCCAGCAGGCGCTGGTCGCGCAATGCGAACCGTCCGACCCGTTCGCGCTCGCCGTGCAACTGTCCGCCGAGGGGCGCACGATGTGGCTCGTCATGGCCGCTTACGACGATTGAACGGAACAGCGCGAGAGCGGGCACGGCGCTTGCGGGGCTCGCCTCGCCATCGAGATGCGCGCGCCGTCGCGCAGGAGTGACATGAAGACGCCATCCATGCTGCACCGCCCCGAACCGACGACACCCGACGTCGAACCGGATCCGCCGCCGCCCGGGCACGACGACCCGGTCGACCCGCCCGTGCCCGACGGGCTGCCGCAGGGCGACCCGCCGTCGAACCCGCCGCCGATGCGGATGCCGCCCGGGGCAGCGCGCCACCACCGGCCGCGCGAACACTGAAAAGGAGGACCGTCATGGACATTCACGTGCAATCGCCAGACAAGCGCGCGATCGCTCAGGTACTGGGCCGCTATTTCGAATCGCGTTCGCTGCACTATCACATCGAGGAATTGCCGGGCGGCGTGCTGCAGATCGGCTTTCGCGCGAGCGGCCGCCCGGTCGCCGTGACCGTTTCGTTCGACGATGCCGCGTACGACACCTTTACGCACTGGGACGCCAGCCAGAAGCAATTGGCGCTCGGCCGGCTCGCCGACGGTTTCTCCCGGATGATGTCGACGCGCAGTCCGGCCGCGCTCGCCGGCGACTATCACGTCGAGCGTTTCTGATTCCGCAATCATCCGCCGGCTCATGCCGGCTTCCGGCAAAGTGCCCGCATACAGCGGGCGCTTTGCGTCTGTGCGCGCGTCGCGTAGGATGTCCATTAATTCAGCGCATGCTACGTTCGCGCCGCAGGCTGCGTGCCGTTGCAGCCGACGAAGCGCGACGCGCTTTCCCTCAGGTTCCTTTCATGCAACCGACGGAGACCGCCTTGACCCCTGTTGCTCGCCTGTTGCTGTCCCCCGGCGCACGCCGGTTCGTATCCAGTCTGTCGGCATTCGCGGCGCTCGCCGCCGCCGGCGCCCGCGACGCGTCGGCCCAGACGCCTTCGCCGCTCGGCGAATGGCAATACACGGCGGGCGTGCCGCTGCGCAAACTCTTCGATCCGAATATCCCGACCTGGCAGGTCAGCGTCGGCGCCGCGATGACGCTGCAGCCGCGCTATGCGGGCTCCGACCGCTATCGCGTGATGGGCGGCCCGAATTTCGATATCCGCTATCGCGACCTGTTCTTCCTGTCGACCGGCGAGGGGCTCGGCGCGAACGTGCTGCGCGGGCCGAACTGGCGCGTGAGTTTGTCGGTCGGCTATGACCTCGGGCGCCGTTCGGCCGATGATCTCGGCCATCTGAACGGTCTCGACAACATCAATGCGGCGCCCGTGATGAAGCTCGCGGCCGACTACGTGGTCTCGAAGGATTTCCCGCTCGTGCTGCGCGCGGACGTGCGGCGCAGCATCGGCGGGTCGAACGGCTGGACCGGCGATTTTTCCGCGTACATGCCGATGCCCGGCAGCAACGAACACTTCTTCTGGTTCGCGGGGCCCACCGTGTCGTTCGCCGATTCCCGCTACATGAACAGCTGGTTCGGCGTGAACCAGGGGGCTGCGGCGCGCTCGGGGCTGCCGGCCTATTCGTCCGGGGCCGGGATCAAGTCGGCCGGCGTGGGCGTGACGATGGTGTGGTTCGTGAACAAGCACTGGTTCGTCACGATGGACGGCGCGCTCGAGCAGCTCGTCGGCCGCGCGGCGCGCAGCCCGATCACGCAGCAGTCGACCAACGGCGTGTTCGACATGTCGGTGAATTACCAGTTCTGACCGAAGCCGGGGCAGCGGAACGGCAATGCCGCGTGCGGCATTGGCCGCCACATTTGATATGATTGCGACCTGTACAAATGCACAGTGATCGATCCCCGTGACGCCTGCTTCGCCGACGCCTCCGGCGTTTTACTACCTGACCAATTTCGAACGCGCGCTGGCGTGGCTCGGCGAGCGTTACGACGACCTGTTCGACGCGCACGAGCATGCGTTCGTCCGGCAGTTCGCGACGCTGCCGCAGGCGTCGCGCGCGCTGCTCGTGCGGATGCTGATGCGCAATGGCTCGGATTTCCGCGCGAGCAAGCTCGTGTACGACGAGATCGGCTGCACGCTCGACGCCGCCGCGCCGCTCGTCGCGCTCGGCTGGGTCGATCCGGCGCCCGCGCTCACGCTCGACGAGCTGTTCGCGCTGTCGACCAAGGCCGATCTGCTGCGCATCTTTCCGTCGCTCGCCGCGCATGCTGGCGAGCGCAAGGCCGACTGGCTCGAACGGCTGAGGCCCGCGCACGACGTCGCGCAACCGCTCGACGCGTGGTGCGCGCAGGCCGACGACCGCGTGCTGCGCGTGACGGTCGGCCCGCTGTGCGACCGGCTGCGGCTGATGTTCTTCGGCAATCTGCATCAAGACTGGAGCGAGTTCGTGCTCGCCGATCTCGGCGTGTTCCAGTACGAATGCGTGCCGATCGCGCCGTCGTCGCGCGCGTTCCAGCAGCGTGGCGACGTCGATGCATATCTCGCGCTGCAGATGTGCCGCGACGCGCTCGACGCATGGCCCGACGATCTGCCTTTCGACGATCTGATCCGCGCGCTGGACGCGGTCGACTGTGCGCAGCCGTGGCTCGCGACGCGCCGCGCGAAGCTGCTGTTCGCGCTGGGCCAGGCATGCGAACGTCGTGCCGACTGGTGCGCCGCGCTCGACGCGTACACGCGCAGCGCGTGGCCCGGCAGCCGCCATCGGCGCATCCGCGTACTCGAACGCTGCGGGCGCGACGGCGACGCGCTCGCGCTGGCGCTCGACGCGCGCGGCGGCTTCGAGAGCGACGAGGAGCGCCAGCGCGTCGAGCGCATGCTGCCGCGCCTGCAGCGCCGCGCCGGCCAGCGGGTCGAACGCGCGGCCGCCGCCGCGGCGGTCCCGCGCGAGACGCTCGTGCTCGCGCGTCCCGACGCATCCGTCAGCGTCGAATTCGCGGTGCGCGACCATCTCGCGCAGCCGGCGTCGCCGGTCCACTACGTCGAAAACACGCTGATCAATTCGCTGTTCGGTCTGCTGTGCTGGGAACCCGTGTTCGCGGCGGTGCCCGGCGCGTTCTTTCACCCGTTCCAGCGCGGCCCGGCCGACCTGCACGCGCCCGATTTCGCCGCGCGTCGCGCGGCGGCCTTCGACGCGTGCTTCGCGCAGCTCGATTCGGGCGCGTACCGCGACACGATCCGTCGGCATTTCGCGACGAAGGCCGGCGTGCAGTCGCCGTTCGTGTTCTGGGGCGTGCTGACCGACGCGTTGCTCGACGAAGCGCTCGCGTGCCTGCCGCCCGAGCACCTGCGGCTGTGGTTCACGCGCCTGCTCGCGGATATCCGCGGCAACCGGTCCGGCTTGCCCGATCTCGTGCGCTTCTGGCCCGACGAACGACGCTACGAGCTGATCGAGGTGAAGGGCCCCGGCGACCGGCTGCAGGACAACCAGACGCGCTGGCTCGCCTACTGCCTCGCGCACCGCATGCCGGTGCGCGTCGTCGACGTCGAGTGGGCCGGCGAGGGCGTCGCGCACGCCGAGGCGGCGGGGTTGTCCGTATGAGCTACGTCGTCGCGGTGCGGGCGATGTGCGAGTTCACCGCGCGGCGCGGCGATCTCGACCTGCGCTTCACGCCCGCGCCGACCGCGCTCGAAGGCATCGCCGGCCACGGCGCGGTCACGTCGAAGCGCGGCGCGCGCTACGAAACCGAGATCGCGCTGACGGGCACGTGGGGCATGCTCACCGTGCGCGGGCGCGCGGACGGCTACGATCCGGTGGCGAACCGGCTCGAGGAAATCAAGACCTACCGCGGCAGCCTCGATGCGATGCCGGCCAACCACCGCGCGCTGCATTGGGCGCAGGCGAAGGTCTATGCGCACCTGATGTGCGCTGCGCGCGATCTGAATGAAATCGACGTCGCGCTCGTGTATTTCGACATCGTGTCCGAGCGCGAGACCGTGCTGACGGAAACGCTCGATGCCGGCGCGCTCGCGACGTTCTTCGCCGAGCAGTGCGCGTGCTTCATCGGCTGGGCCGAACGCGAGACGGCCCATCGCGCCGCGCGCGACGCGGCGCTGCGCGCGCTCGCGTTTCCGCATGGGCAGTTCCGCAGCGGCCAGCGCGAGCTGGCGGTGGCCGTCTATCGCGCGGCACGCGACGAACGCTGCCTGATGGCGCAGGCGCCGACCGGCATCGGCAAGACGCTCGGCACCGTGTTCCCGTTGCTGAAGGCCTGCGGCGAGGGCGAACTCGATCACGTATTTTTCCTGACCGCGAAAACCCCCGGCCGCGCGCTCGCGCTCGAAGCGGCGACGACGCTCGGCGCCGGCACGCCCGCTTTGCCGCTGCGTGTGCTGGAACTCGTCGCGCGCGACAAGGCGTGCGAGCATCCGGACAACGCGTGCCACGGCGAATCGTGCCCGCTCGCGAAGGGCTTCTACGACCGGCTGCCGGCCGCGCGCGATGCGGCGATCGAGGCCGGGCTCCTCGATCGCGAGACCGTGCGCGCCGCCGCGCTCGCGCACGACGTCTGCCCGTACTACCTGGCGCAGGAGCTCGCGCGCTGGTCGGACATGATGATCGGCGACTACAACTACTACTACGACGGCAGCGCGATGCTGCATACGCTCGCGCAGCAGAACCAGTGGCGCGTCGGCGTGCTCGTGGACGAAGCGCACAACCTGCTCGACCGCGCCCGCAAGATGTACAGCGCGTCGCTCGATCCATTCGCGTTCGCGGCCGCGCGCGAAGCCGCGCCCGCCGCGCTGCGCAAGGCATTCGACCGGCTCGCCCGCGCGTGGGGGACGCTCAATCGCGCGCAGGCGGAGCGCTATGCCGCCTATCCCGAGGTGCCGGGCCCGATCGTGTCGGCCGTGCAGAACCTCGTCGCGGCGATCGGCGAACACCTGACCGACGCGCCTCGCGCGAACGACGACGCGCTGCTGCGTTTCCATTTCGAGGCGATCCAGTTCGGCGTGCTGGCCGAGGCGTTCGACAGCGCGTCGATCTTCGACGCGACGCTGCATGGCGAACCGATGCCGCGCCAGCCGGCGCTCGACGGCGTCGCGACGGCCGGCCGCCGGCGCCGTGTCCAGTCGACGCTGTGCGTGCGCAACGTGATCCCGGCCGGGTTCCTCGCGCCGCGCTACGAAGCCGCGCGCGCGACCGTGCTGTTCTCGGGCACGCTGAGCCCGTTCCATTTCTATCGCGACACGCTCGGGCTGCCGGGCGATACCGGCTGGCTCGACGTCGACGGGCCGTTCCGCGCCGAACAACTGACGGTGCGCGTCGCGAGCCACGTGTCGACGCGCTGGCGCGACCGCGATCGTTCGCTCGAACCGATCGCCGACCTGATCGCCGCGCAATACGCGGCACGGCCCGGCAACTATCTCGGCTTCCTGAGCAGCTTCGACTACCTCGGGCGCGTGGTCGCGCTGATGCAGACGCGCCATCCGGACGTCCCCGTGTGGGCGCAGGCGCCCGGCATGGCCGAAAGCGAGCGCGACGCGTTTCTCGCGCGCTTCGACGCGGGCGGACGCGGCGTCGGCTTCGCGGTGCTGGGCGGCGCCTTCTCGGAAGGCGTCGACCTGGTCGGCGAGCGGTTGATCGGCGCGTTCATCGCGACGCTCGGACTGCCGCAGGTCAACGACATCAACGAGCAGATGCGGCGCGCGATGGACGCGCGCTTCGGCAACGGTTACGACTACATGTACCTGTATCCGGGGCTGCAGAAGGTCGTGCAGGCGGCCGGGCGCGTGATCCGCACCGAGCACGACGAGGGCGTCGTGCATCTGATCGACGACCGTTACCGGCGGCGCGAAGTGCGCAATTTGCTGCCGCGGTGGTGGCGGATCGGGTAACGGCGGCGCCGGCTGCTACAGCACGTTGAGCATCGCGAGCGCGGCTTCCTGCAGATGCGGCAGCACGCGCCGCACGGCCGCGTCGGTCGTCTCCGCGCCGATCGGCATGTTCGTGCTCAGCGCGGCGACGACTTCGCCGTGACGGTTCTTCAGCGGCACCGCGATCCCGCGTACGCCGACCTGCAATTGCTGCTCGATCGCCGCGTAGCCGGCTTCGCGCGCCCGGTCGACCTGTTCGAGCAGCCGCGCCTTGTTGGTGATCGTGTGCGGCGTGAACGGCGCCAGCTCGGTCTCGTCGAGCCACGCGCGCACGGCTTCGCGATCGGGATGATGGGCGAGCAGGACGACACCGGGCGACGTCAGCGGCGCCGGCACGCGCGCACCGAGCACGAAGCCCGTCGTCATCACGCGCGACACGCCGTTGCGCGCGATGAACACGAGCTCCCAGCCGTCGAGCACGCTGACGTACGCCGATTCGTTCAGCGACGCGCTCAACTGCTGCAGATAAGGCTGGACCGTGCGCGGCAGGCGCGCCGAATCGAAGTACGACCAGCCGACCCGCAGCACGCGCGGCGTGAGGCCATACAGCTTGCCGTCGGTGTACACGTAGCCGAGCGATTCCAGCGTCAGCAGGTAGCGACGCGCGGCCGTGCGCGTGAGGCCGGTGCGCGCGGCGGCTTGCGTGGGCGTCATGCGCGCGTGCTGGCTGTCGAAGGCCTCCAGGATCATCAGGCCTTTTTCGAGGCCGGCAATCCAGTCGCGTCGGTCGAGGTCCGGCTTTTTCGTCATCACGGGTGGGCGGTGGCGCGCGGTGTTCGCGCGGGAGTGGGCGATTATCGCGCGAGTTGTGGGGGAGCGGGAGGTCGGTTGATCCGCCATCCTTGCCCGTGGGATAGGGGCCGATATAGAGTCGGCGACATCCATTCAAGGAGGACGTATGCGGGTTGCAAAGTGGGGGAATAGTCTGGCCGTGCGCCTTCCGGTCGGTCTGGTCGACGCGTTGGGGCTACGTGAAGGCGACGAAGTCGAAATAGTCGTTCACCATGCCGGTGCTTTGGCCGCGAGCCGCCACGCGAGCCCCGAAGCGCTTCTGCTGCCGTTGAGGCGTTTCAGAGGCAAGCTGCCGGGCGATTTCAGGTTCAGGCGGAACGACGCAAACGAGCCGGATTGAGTCGACCCATTCAAGCGCCGGAACGCGCCTGCGGCGCCGCCCAGCTTACTTGTGTTCGTGCCAGAGCGCGGCAATGCGCCATCGGGCGTCGATCACGCACCACTGCTCAACGAAATCGAAGCGGGAATCGATTGCCTGGTCGATCCGTACCGATCCGATGCCCGTTATCGTCGCGCACCGTCCGCGCGTAACGATTTGCATGGTTTCGTCCCGATATGCGATAGCCGGTCTGTCCGGTGTGCGTTCGGCCGCTACGACGCGCATTCGCGCAAGAAATTGCGCTTTCGGGCGAATGCGAGCTTCGTGCCGGACAAAGAAATGCGGGCTCGCGACGAAATCGAGTTGTTCGACATCGGCGTGACGATACGCGTCGATCCAGACGTCGCGCATCTGCGCCAGGGTGAATCGAGGTTCCATAGGCTGTGCATTTTCGTGCTGGAGGGAGGATGTGCGGTTTTTTGCACTTTCCGCCGGATCAGGAAAGCAGGCTATGGCCGGGCTCACGTTTCGGCAATTGGACGGGTCCGAATCTGGTTTTCCGCGAGCGGGAAAAGCCGGCGGGTCGCGGGAGTAGACGTCCCGATGACGCATCGTCAGGCTGACGCCGACTACGGGAAAAGGCGTGAAGCAGCACGCAGCGTGCTGACGCGGACTGATGGCAACCGATGGCAGAACGCCGCGCGGCCGCGCATGGAAACGGCCGATACGGCATGAAAAGCGGACGAACCGGATGCGACGCGGCCGTTGCGCGCGCCGCATCCGTCACGACCTTACTCGCTGCTCGTCCACTCGACGTTCGCACCGACCGAACGCAGGTTTTCGACGAAATGCGGATGCGCGCGGCGAATCGGCAGCGCGTTCATGATTTCCGAGCGGCCTTCGATGCTCGCGGCCACCATCAGCAGCGCGATCGCGACGCGAATGATGTACGGGCTCTCGACGCGCGCCGGCGTCAGTTGCAGCCCGCCGAACGTGATCAGCCGGTGCGGATCGGACAGCAGCACGTGCGCGCCGAACTTCGACAGTTCGCCGGACCAGCCGAGCGCGCCGTCGTAGACCTTGTTCCAGAACATCGCGCTGCCTTCCGCGCGCACGCCGAGCGCGATGAAGATCGGCAGCAGGTCGACCGGCAGGTACGGCCACGGCGCGGCCTCGACCTTGGTCAGGATGTTCTGCGTGAACGGCCGGCGCACGCGCAGCGGGCCGTCGCGCTCCGCGCGCGACCAGCCGTCGCGGTGCGTGACGGTGACGCCGAATTTCGCGAACGTGCGGTCGATCAGCGGGAAATGCTCGGGCGACGAGTTGCGCACCGTGATGTCGCCGCCCGTGATCGCGCCGAGCGCGAGGAACGTCGCGATCTCGTGGAAATCCTCGGCGAAACGGAACTCGCCGCCGCCGAGCTTGCCGCCGCCCGTCACGCACAGCCGCGACGTGCCGATCCCCTCGATCGCGACGCCGATCATCGCGAGGAACTGGCAGAACTCCTGCACGTGCGGCTCGGATGCCGCGTTCATCAGCGTCGACGTGCCGTTCGCGGCCGTCGCGCACAGCGCGAAGTTCTCGGTGGTCGTCACCGACGCGTAGTCGAGCCAGTGATCGTTGGCCGTCAGCGGGCCGTCGGTACGGACGATCAGCGAATCGGGCGTGCGTTCGATGTGCGCGCCGAACCGCTCGAACACCTCGACGTGCGGATCGATCTCGCGCACGCCCAGCGTGCAGCCTTTCACGTCGTTCTCGAGGCGCGCGACGCCGAAGCGCGCGAGCAGCGGCGGAATCAGCATGATCGACGAACGCATCGCCTCGGGCAGCCGGTGGACGGCCGGATCGAACGTCGTGTTGCGATGGTGAAGCTCGAGCAGACCCGTCGTGAAATCGACCGACACGTCGCTGCCGAGCGTGCGGAAGATGTCGAGGATCTTGCGCACGTCGGTGATGTCGGGCACGCCGACGAGGCGCAGCGGCTGATCGGTCAACAGGGTGGCGCACAGAATCGGCAGGACGGCGTTCTTGTTCGCGGACGGCTTGATGTCCCCGCGCAGCGGAGTGCCGCCGTGGACGATGAGATTCGACATGATATGGGGGCGTATCGGTGACTGACGTAGGCCCATATGATGCCATTGGTCGGCACGCGGCGTGGAATGTTCGCAGGGGAAAAGGGGAATCGGCGCGCGTAACTGACAGTGTTTGACGTCGCGCCCGTGAAGCAGCAGGTCGAATGCCGGCCGGCATGGCCGAATGACCAGCCGCGTGGCCGACCGCGGACGGCGACCGGCCACGCGCTCATCGCGTCATTGCGCCGCCCGCATCCGTGCGGCGACCACCAGCGAGATCAGGCAGCCGGCCGCCAGATAGCCGGCGACGAGGTGCCACGAACCGCCGGCCACGCTGACGAGGCCGACCGCGATGAACGGCGTGAACCCGCCGCCGACGACGCTCGCGAACTGGTAGCCGACGCCCGCGCCGCTGTAGCGGTACTCGGCGCCGAACAGCTCGGTGAACAGCGGTTGCTGGACGCTCACGACCATGTCGTGCGCGGCGTTCGCCAGCAGGATCGAGAAGATCACGATCCACGCGATCGACCGCGCTTCCAGTGCGAGGAAGAACGGCACCGCGGACGCAACGCCGATCAGTGCGCCAATCAGATAGATGCGGCGCAGGCCGTAGCGGTCGGCCAGCCACGCGAAGCAGGGGATCGTCACGCAGCTCACCGCGCCCACCAGCAGGCCGATGTTCAGGAACAGGTCGCGCGACATGCCGAGGTTCGTCGTCGAATAACTGAGCGCGAACGCGGTGACGATATACATCGTGAACAGTTCGGCGAGCCGCAGCGCGACGATCAGCAGGAACGCCTTCGGGTGGCGCGTCAGCGCTTCCAGCACCGGCAGGCGCAGCTTGCGGTTGCCGTGCTCGACCTTCTCGACGAACTCCTGCGATTCGTCCATGTTCTTGCGCACCCACAGCCCGATCAGCACCAGCACGATGCTGAACACGAACGGCAGGCGCCAGCCCCACGACTTGAACGCGGCCTCGCCGAGCGTATGGCTCAGGATCGATACGATGCCGGTGGCCAGCACGAGCCCGACGCCGTAGCCGACCTGCACGCCGCTGCTGTAGAACGCCTTCTTCTGCTTCGGCGCGCTTTCGACGGCCATCAGCGCCGCGCCGCCCCATTCGCCGCCGACCGCGAAACCCTGGATCGCGCGCATCAGCACCAGCAGCACGGGCGCCCACCAGCCGATCGTCGAGAACGTCGGCAGCAGGCCGATCGCGACGGTCGACAGCCCCATCAGCATCACGGTCAGCACGAGCATCCGCTTGCGGCCGAGCCGGTCGCCGTAGTGGCCGAACACGATGCCGCCGAGCGGCCGGAACAGAAAGCCGACGCCGAAGGTGGCGAACGCCGCGAGCGTGCCCATCGTCGGGCTGACTTTCGGGAAGAACTCCGAATTGAACACCAGCGCGGCGACGATCCCGTACAGCAGGAAGTCGTACCAGTCGACGACGGCGCCGACGAAGCTGCCGATCGCGGCCTTGCGGGCCTGGTTGCGCGCACGGGCGCCTGCAGCGGCGTCGAGCGTGTCGAAGGTGGGGGTCATGGCGATGTCTCCTGGCACGGCGCATCGTGGAATCGTGGCGGCGCCGCGTCCGATGCTGCATTGAAGTCGATGAGTGAACGGAGAATAGGGCGCGCGCCGCACGGCGGCAATCGGCCAATCGGATAAATTGCGCGATTATCGTTCAAGTCCGTGCGATTATCGAACGATTTCCGGGTTTGCACTAGGCGGCGCGACGATATCCGTTCGGCCGGGGTGTGCCGCCGTGAACGATCTGGTTAAAATCTGCAGCATCGACAACTCGCCCGTCCGGAGCGCGCGTGCGGCCGCCACCTCGGCCGCGCATGCCGCGCGCGACAGGCACGCTACCCCATCGACGCATGTCCCCGGAGACTGGAATGCCCGGCAATTCCCACCCCCTGTCCAGCGATACGCCGCCCGTCGCCGATCCGGCCGCCAATCCGCTCGGGATGGCCGGCCTCGAATTCGTCGAATTCGCGGCGCCCGTGCCGGACGCACTCGCGCAACGCTTCGAGCAGCTCGGATTCAAGGCGATCGCGCGGCACGTCAGCAAGAACGTCACGCTGTACCGGCAGGGGCAGATGCATTTCCTGATCAACGCCGAGCCCGATTCGTTCGCCGCGCGCTATGCGGAGGAATACGGGATGGGCGTCTGCGCGATCGGGTTGCGCGTGGCGAACGCCCGGCGCGCGTTCGAGCGTGCGATCCAGCTCGGTGCGTGGGCGTTCGAGGGCGAAAAGGTCGGCGTCGGCGAACTCAAGATTCCGGCGATCCAGGGCATCGGCGATTCGCACCTGTATTTCGTCGACCGCTGGCGCGGGCGGGACGGCCAGCGCGGCGGCGTCGGCGACATCTCGATCTTCGACATCGATTTCCGGCCGATCGACATCGCGACCGCCCATACCGACCTCGATTGCGCCGGCGTTGGCCTGCAGCAGGTCGACCACTTCACGCAAACCGTCGGCGCGGGCCGCATGCAGGAGTGGCTCGATTTCTACCACGACCTGCTGCATTTTCGCGAGATCCACCAGATCGACGCGCATTGGCATGTGTCGGAGGAATCGCGCGTGATGGTGTCGCCGTGCGGCGCGGTGCGGATTCCCGTGTACGAGGAAGGCACGCGGCGCACCGAGCTGATGCATGCGTACCTGCCCGACCATCCGGGCGAGGGCGTCCAGCACGTCGCACTGGCGACCGACGACATCCTGTCGTGCGTCGATGCGCTGCGTGCGAACGGTGTCGAGTTCATCGAGCCGCCCGCACGCTATTACGACGACGTCGATGCGCGGCTGCCCGGGCACGGCGTCGATCTCGATGCGCTGCGCCGCCGCGCGGTGCTGGTCGACGGCGAGATCGGCCGCGACGGCGTGCCGAGGCTGTTCTTCCAGACCTTCGTCAAGCGCCGGCCCGGCGAGATCTTCTTCGAGATCGTGCAGCGCAAGGGGCATCACGGGTTCGGCGAGGGCAACCTCGCGGCACTCGCCCGCGCGCGCGACGCGGGCTGAACGATCAAGCGCCGGCGGCCGGCGCGCGGTCCGGCGCGGGGGCGCTCGATGCCGTATCGGCGACGGCGTCACGGCTTCCGTTCCGTCGGGGCTGCCCGTCGATCCAGGGCTGACGTGTTGCCGCGAAGGCCGACAGCCCGTCGCGGCCCGTCGGTGTGTCACGCCGAATCGGCCGTTGCGAGCTTGCGGCTGTGCCGACGCATGCCGGCGAAAATCGCATCCGCGACGTCCGCCGGAAAATCCGCCGGGATCTGCGCGGCGGCTTCGGCAATCGCGGGTTCCGTGCGGGCGACGACGGCCGCCATCGCGGCGCGCACGTCGTCTTCGGTCAGGCCGACGCGCCGGCCCTGCGCGATCCAGTGGCGCGGCTGGACTTCACCGATCACGTAATGCCGGTTCTTCCCGCAGACGGCCATCGCGAGGCGTGCGCGGCGCGGCGGAATCTGGTTGCGGCGCGTACCGATGATCGGATGCGCGGACAGCACGTCGTACAGCGGCGTGCTGCGATACGCATTGCCGGGCAGGTGCGCGATGCTGAAGTTCTTCGCGTGGCCGTCGATCGCGGCCAGCACCCAGAACACGAGCTGCGCGACGAAGAAATTCATCCGGTCGCGGGCCGCATCGGCCGAATTCGCGAGGATGCCCATGATCGTCTCGATGCCGGGGCCGCCGTCCGATTCGTATTTCGCCCCCGACGGCGTGCCGGTCGCCTGGCACATGTCCTCCTGCGGCAGTCGCAGGATCCACGAGCCGTCGCGCGACGGACGCCGGTCGAAGCGCTCGACGATCAGCGCCTTCTGGTCGTCGAACCGGCCGATCTCGCACGGCGCGACCGACAGGCCGTACGCGGCGACGAGCTTCGAACACAGCCATTCGTTTTCGACGGACGTGCGCATGTCGGCCTGCATGTTGCCGACGCGCCCGAGCGGCAGCTTGAAGATGTGGGTCGTCGGCGTGCTGCCCGACGGACGCAGCCAGCGGTTTCCCTGACGCAGCAGCGCGGTTTTTTCCTGCGCGCCGGCAATCGACAGGCGCAGGTCGCTTTCCGGCTCCGCGTGGCCGGGCAGCGGTGCGGCGGTCGCGTGGCGCAGCACGTCGGCAACGGCTGCATCGTCGAGCGTCGCGCCTTCGATCGCCTCGAGATCGGCGGGCGTCTCGCCGGGCGGCAGCATCTGGATCGCGCCCACGCAATCGCGGCCGACCGACGCGAGCAATTCGAACGGCGCCGTCGATCCGAGCCGGTAACGCTGCGCGATGCGGCGGCGGATCGGCTCGCTGTCGGGCAGCAGGTTGTCGAAGTAGTCGGCCACGATCGCGCCCTGGTGCGGCTGGTTGCCGGGCGTGAAGGGCAGCGACAGCGACAGTGGCCGGCCCTGGGGATCGTCGAGCCAGTCCGGCAGGTACACGAGACGCTCGACCCCGCGCCGGATTTCCCAATAGCCGACTGGAATGCCGTTCATCCACAGGTCGAGCCGATCATGGCGGGCGCGTGCAGCCATCGTCACCAGTCCTCCCGCTTCGACACGCGTGGCCTGGCCCGAGTCGTCGCTGCCGGGCGCTTCCGCGCCGCGTCGGCCGCGGCCCCGGCCGGGGATTGCGCGGCCGTGGTGCCGCGCTTGCTCGCGGCCGGCTTGCGGCGCGCCGGCGGCTCGGCATCGGAAGCCGGATCGGCCGCTTCCGCCCGCGCATCCCGCTCGTCCAGGCTGAGCATCATGCGAACGCCGAGCGCGTTCAACACCTTCAAAAGCCGTTCGACACTGGCCGCCGACGGGTTGGCTTCGAGCTGCGCATAGGATTGCTGGGTGATGCCGAGGCGCGCGGCCAGTTGCGCCTGCGTGAGCCCCGCGGATTTGCGGAAGCCGACGAGTATCGGACGCAACTGGGTCAAGGTCTGGACAGGAAAGGCCATCGGGCGCTCCGCGAGATGACAGGCGATCGTTTGTAATCGGAAAATACAGTCTATGGCATGTATTGCAAAAATACAAATGATAGCCTGTATTGACAAAAAACAAACGATAACCTGTTACAGGGAGCCCGATCGGGCAGGCAACGGCACGCATCGGCCGTCAGGCGATACCTGCGACGTTCACGATCCGCGCGTCGAGCGATTCGCCCAATCGGCCCATGCCGGCCACTGCGTCCAGCCGCGCCGGATGAATCCGGCGCCCGTGCGGATCACGAGCGCGCCGATCGCGAGCGCGGCCAGATCGTCGAGCCGACCGAAGCCGACCAGCGCCGCACTCATCGCGAGCGCCGCGAGCAACGACGATAGCGCATCGGTTCGCACGTGCCAGCCGCTCGCCTCGAGCAGCGCGGAGCCGGTCTCGCGCGCCTTGCGCAGCATCCAGTACGACAGCACGGCCTTGCCGGCGAGCGTGACGACAACCAGCGCGAATGCGGTCGCGCCCGGCTGCACGACGGGCGGCGTATCGAACCCGGTCAGTGCATGCCAGATCATCCGCCCGCCGGTCGCGGCCAGCAACGCGCCGAGGCCCGCGAGCGCGAGCGGCTCGTAGGTCGGGCGGCGCGCCGGCGGCAGGCGCGCGTCGAGCCGGCAGGCGACGAGGATCAGCGCATCGGCCGCGAGATCGATCGCCGCATGCACGACGTCCGCGAGCAAACCCGACGAATGCGCGGACCGTGCCGCCGCCGTCTCGACGGCGAGCAGCAAGAGGTTGATCGCGAGGCTGACGGCGAGGGCGCGGGACGTGGCCGCGTAGACGTGGGGCGTGGCGCGCGACGGGCGCTGCATGGCGGATCGCTTGTCGGGATCGGGGACGGCTTCGAACGTTACCGGCCTACGGTGGCACGCCGATGACACGCCGAACGAACGCGTCGTGCGAGGAATCCGGCCTTCCTGACGCGCCAGATGAATCTCATGGATTCATGTGATCTCGACATTATAGAAATAATGTCAAATTACATCGCTCTATTGATTGGATATTTAACGGTTTACGTTATATTATTAACGAAAGTCTCGACCAAACCCGCCATGTCCGATCTCGCTGCCGACGAACCCCGCCTCACCGCCGAAATCGAGCGGCTCAAGGCCGCCTTCCCGAAAACGCGCGAGTTGTACCGCGAAGTGTGTGCGCTGCTGTTCTTTCGCTTCGGTATCACGCCGACGGCGAACCGCCTGTATCAACTCGTTCGCAAGGGCAGCATGAGTACGCCGACGACCGTCCTCGGCGAGTTCTGGGCCGAGTTGCGGGAAAAGAGCCGCGTGCGCATCGAGCATCCCGACCTGCCGGCCGACTTGCAGGCGGCGGCAGGCGAACTCGTCGCGGCGTTGTGGAATCGATCGAGTACCGACGCGGCCGCCGCGCTCGATGCGCTGCGCGCGGAAGTCGAAACCCAGCGGGCCGCGGCGCAAACGGAAGTCGCGACGGTGCGGGCCGACCTGGCCCGCACCGAAACCGCGCTGGAGCAACGCACGGCAGCCTTGCTGGCCGCGCAGGTTCGCATTCAGGAGCTCGAGCAGGCGAGGGCGGCGGACGATGCATCGCGGCAAGCGCTGCAAGCGGATATCGAGCGCCTGAAAGCCGACAACGCGGCGGGCGACCGCGCGCTCGCGCAGGCCCGCGCGGATTTCACCGCCCAGCTCGACAGGTTGCGCGACGATGCCGGCCGCGCCGAAGAGCGGCTGCGCGCGTCGGAGAAGCGGGCGCTTCAGGAAATCGATCGCGAGCGGCTCGCGGCCGCGCGATTGCAAAAGGAACTCGACGCAGCGACATCGCGCGCGGAACAACGCGACTCGCAGCAGCGAAAGGAAATGGCGGCGCTACAAGCCCAACTCGGCGATGCGCTGCATCGCTGCGGCGTGCTTCAGGGGCAACTCGACGGCGCACTGGCGACCGGCGCGGCGCGCAGCCACGAACTCGACGCGCTGAGGCGCGAGATGGCAGCGCTCGTGCGCCGGCCGCCGTTGCGCGGCGTCAAGACCGTCCCGGCCGCCGAGCGCAGCGAGCGGCGGGCGCGCACCAGAAAGCGCGCCGACGAAGCGCCGCGCTGATAGCGAAACCGGGGCGCCGATATGACGCGCCACCCGCAGACGGACGAACGAGCGAGGAGAACGCCGGCCGGGGCATTGGGCGCGCGACGGGGATCGGGTAAAGTGCCGCTCAACATGCCGGCTCGACGTTACTAGACGACCGGTCTAATCGTTGCTACCATACGCCATCATGAATGCATCTTCAGGCGCCGAAGTCCGCCAGCACATCCTGAACATCGCGAAGCCGATCATGCTCCACAAGGGCTTTTCGGCGGTCGGTCTGAACGAGATTCTCGCCGCGGCGGGCATCCCGAAGGGCTCGTTCTACCATTACTTCGGCTCGAAAGAGGCATTCGGCGAAGCGTTGCTCGAATCGTATTTCGAAGGCTATCTCGCGCATCTCGACAAGCTGTTCAAGCAGCAGGCCGGCACGGGCGCCGAGCGCCTGATGACGTACTGGGGCAACTGGCTGCACACGCAGTGCGCGGACGATCCGGAAGGCAAGTGCCTCGCGGTCAAGCTGGGCGCCGAAGTGTCGGACCTGTCGGAAGCGATGCGCGCGGTACTGCGGCGCGGCACCAGTCAGATCATCGAGCGGCTCGCGGGCGGCATCGAGGCCGGGCTGGCCGACGGTTCGCTGAGCGGCGTCGACGATCCGTCGCACGCGGCCGCGATCCTGTACGAGCTGTGGCTGGGCGCGACACTGCTGGAAAAGATTCACCGCAACCGCAAACCGCTCGAGAGGGCGATGATCGAAACGCGGCGCATGCTGAATCTGCCGCCGGCCGCGTCCGACGGCGCGCAGTCGTAATTCCGGCGCGCATGGCGCGCCTTGTTTTTGCCCTGATTATAGACGACTGGTCTACTCAATCATTCATGACGAACGCTATACGCCGCGTTACGCTGTCCCGATCGCTCCCACCGCCTGTCTGCGACCGCCCCGGCCACACCGCCGCGGCCGTCGGGGGCGCGCACTTCCTGCTGGTCCATCCCTGATCCGATCGTGCCCACGACGCACGTTCATTCCTGTTGACGGAGGCTCACATGCCGCAAAGCAAGACTGCAAACCGCCAGATCGTCCTGAATTCGCGCCCGGTCGGCGCACCGACACCGGACAACTTCCGCGCCGAAACCGGCGACGTGCCGGTGCCCGGCGCCGGCCAGGTCCTGCTGCGCACCGTCTGGCTGTCGCTGGACCCGTACATGCGCGGCCGGATGAGCGACGCGCCGTCCTACGCACCGCCGGCCGAACTCGGCCAGCCGATGGTCGGCGGCACGGTCAGCCGCGTGGTGTCGTCGAATCTGCCGGCGTTTCGCGAAGGCGATCTCGTCGTCGCCGGCGCCGGCTGGCAGGACTATGCGCTGTCCGACGGGCGCGACCTGATCCCGCTCGGCCGCGACTTCGCGCACCCGTCGTACGCGCTCGGCGTGCTCGGCATGCCGGGCTTCACCGCCTACACGGGCCTGTTGAAGATCGGCGAGCCGAAGGCCGGCGAAACCGTGGTCGTCGCGGCCGCGAGCGGCGCGGTCGGCGCGGTGGTCGGCCAGATCGCGAAGCTGAAGGGCTGCCGCGTGGTCGGCGTCGCGGGCGGCGCCGACAAGTGCGCGTACGTGACCGGTACGCTCGGCTTCGACGCATGCGTCGACCACCACGATCCGGCGTTTGCCGCGAAGCTGAAGGATGCGTGCCCGAACGGCATCGACATCTATTTCGAGAACGTCGGCGGCGCCGTGTTCGACGCGGTGTGGCCGCTGCTGAACGACCATGCGCGCGTGCCCGTCTGCGGAATCATCGCGCATTACAACGACGCGGCATACGACGACAAGGCCGTGTCGACCGGCCGTGACCGCGTGCCGGCGCTGATGGGCGCGATCCTGCGCAAGCGCATCCGCGTGCAGGGCTTCATCATCCTCGATCACTATGCGACCGGCTATGCGCCGTTCCTGAAGGACATGACCGAATGGGTCGCGCAGGGCAAGGTGAAGACGCGCGAGGACGTCGTTCCCGATCTCGCCGACGCGCCGCAAGCACTGATCGGCCTGCTCGCCGGCAAGAATTTCGGCAAGGTCGTCGTGCGCGTCGGCCCGGACGAGCTGGCCTGATCCCGCCGCACGGCGACATACCCGCTGCACGCTGGCGCCGCGAGACGCCGGCTTGTGGCATGCTCGTTTCCGTTTTCAAAGGAGTGAAAAATGGCGCTTCACGTGATCGCTTCGCTGTTCCTGAAACCCGAACACGCGCAGGCCGCCGAGGCCGAACTGCGCAGCATGGTCGCGAAGACGCGCACCGAGCCGGGCAACCGCCGCTACGACCTGTTCCGCGAGCAGGACGGATCGCCGAACCTGCATCTGTACGAGATCTACGACGACCAGGCGGCATTCGACGCGCACCTCGCGAGCCCGTATTTCGGCGAATTCCGCACGAAGTCGGCCGAGTGGTTCACCGCACCTCCGGTGATCAAGGTGCTGTCGGCCATCGACGTGGCCGAGTAACCACGCAAGCAAGCAACACCGCCGCGGCTCGCCCGCACCCGGGCCGCGGGGGCACCCGTTGCGCACGACGCAACGGCGATGACGACGACCCTGCGGCGCAGCGCGCCTCGTTCGCGCCGCTTCCCCAAATACAACGGCCCCGGAGGCTGAATGATCACCCTCAACATCAACGGCGAAACCCGCTCGGTCGACGCCCCCGACGACATGCCCTTGCTCTGGGTACTGCGCGACGTCGTCGGCCTCACCGGCACCAAGTTCGGCTGCGGCATCGCGCAATGCGGCGCGTGCACCGTGCATCTCGACGGTGTGGCCGCACGTTCGTGCGTGCTGCCGGTCGCGGCCGTCGCCGGCCGCAAGATCACGACGATCGAGGCCGTCGGCGCGACGCCGGCCGGCCACAAGGTCCAGCAGGCGTGGCGCGAGCTCGACGTCGTCCAGTGCGGCTACTGCCAGTCGGGGCAGGTGATGGCCGCCACCGCGCTGATCGCATCGAACCCGAACCCGACCGATGCGGATATCGACGCGGCGATGGCCGGCAACATCTGCCGCTGCGGCACGTACCACCGGATTCGCGCGGCCGTCAAACAAGCCGCAAAAGGAGCCTGACATGTCACGCGGACTGATCGAAGCAGGTCGGGCCGGCGCGAGCGTGTCGCGCCGGTCGTTTCTGAAACTCGGCATGTCGCTCGGCGCCGCCGCCGGCGGCGGCTTGCTGCTCGGCTTCAGCCTGCCGGCGGCCGGTGACGATACACGTCGCTCGGTGATCGGCGGCGACGCCGCCGAACCCGCGCCGCCCGGCGTGTTCGCGCCGAACGCGTTCGTGCAGATCGACCGCGCCGGCAAGGTCACGCTGGTGATGCCGAAGGTCGAGATGGGGCAGGGTGTCTATACGGCGCTGCCGATGCTGATCGCGGAAGAGCTCGAAGTGCCGCTGTCGAGCGTGACGCTCGATCATGCGCCGCCCAACGAGAAACTGTTCCTCGACCCGCTGCTCGGCGGCCAGCTCACCGGCGGCTCGACGTCGGTGCGCTACGCGTGGGAGCCGCTGCGCCGCGCGGGCGCCACCGCGCGCACGCTGCTGGTCTCGGCGGCCGCGAAGCAATGGAGCGTCGATCCGGCGAGCTGCCGCGCGGCGAACGGCGAAGTGCAGCATCCGCCGAGCGGGCGGCGCGCATCGTACGGCCAGTTGGCCGACGCGGCGGCGAAGCTCCCGGTGCCGAAGGACGTCGTGCTGAAGCAGCCGGCGGATTTCAAGCTGATCGGCACGCCCGCGAAGCGCCTCGATTCGCCGGAGAAGGTCGACGGCACCGCGCAGTTCGGGCTCGACGTGCGCCTGCCCGGGATGCTGTACGCGGTGATCGTGAACAGCCCGGTGTTCGGCGGCACGGTTGCGAGCGTTGACGACACGGCCGCGAAGAAGATCCCCGGCGTGCGCCAGGTCGTGCGCGTCGACAACGCGGTCGCGGTGGTCGGCGATCACACGTGGGCCGCGAAGCGCGGCGCATCGGCGCTCGTCGTGAAGTGGAACGAAGGGGCGGGCGCGAAGGTGTCGACGAAGGATCTGTTCGCGGATCTCGCGCAGGCGGCGGCGAACGGCAAGGGCGCGGTCGCGCGCAAGGAAGGCGACGTCGGCAAGGCGTTCGCGAACGCGAAGACGCGCGTCGATGCCGTCTACGAACAGCCGCTGCTCGCCCACGCGACGATGGAGCCGGTGAACTGCACGGTGCACGTGCGCGGCGACGGCTGCGACATCTGGGTCGGCACGCAGGTGCCGACCCGCGCACGCGACACGGCGCAACAGTTGACCGGGCTGTCGCCCGACAAGATCGTCGTGCACAACCATCTGCTCGGCGGCGGATTCGGCCGACGGCTCGAAACCGACATGATCGGCCAGGCCGTGAAGGTCGGCAAACAGGTCAATGCCCCGGTGAAGGTGATCTGGACGCGCGAGGAAGACGTCCAGCACGACATGTACCGGCCGTGCTACTACGACAAGATCTCCGCCGGCCTCGACGCGAACGGCAAGCCGGTTGCGTGGCAGCACCGGATCGTCGGCTCGTCGATCCTCGCGCGCTTCGCGCCGCCCGCGGTCAAGGACGGCGTCGATCCCGACGCGGTCGAGGTTGCGGCCGAACTGCCGTACGACCTGCCGAACCAGCTCGTCGACTACGTGCGCCAGGAGCCGCGCCACGTGCCGACCGCGTTCTGGCGCGGCGTCGGGCCGACGCGCAGCACGTTCGTCGTCGAAAGCTTCATCGACGAACTCGCCGCGCAGACCAAGACCGACCCGGTGCAGTACCGCCGCGCGCTGCTCGACAAGTCGCCGCGCGCCCGCAACGTGCTCGACGTCGCGACGAAGGCGGCCGGCTGGGGCGCGTCGCTGCCGAAGGGGCAGGGGCGCGGCGTATCGGTGATGCATGCGTTCGGCAGCTTCTTCTCGATCGTCATCGACGTCGCGGTGGACGGCGGCGAGGTGCAGGTCAAGCGCGCCGTGTGCGCGGTCGATTGCGGGATGGTCGTGAATCCGAACACGATCGAGGCGCAGGTGCAGGGCGGCATCATCTTCGGGATCACGGGCGCGCTGTACGGCGAGATCACGATCGAGGACGGCCGCGTCGTGCAGAGCAACTTCACCGACTACCGGATGATGCGAATCAACGAGGTGCCGCCGATCGAAGTCCATCTGGTGAAGAGCGGCGAGGCGCCGGGCGGGATCGGCGAGCCGGGCACGGCCGCGACCGCGGCGGCGCTGTCGAACGCGATCTTCGCGGCCACCGGCACGCGGCTGCGCAAGCTGCCGGTCGGCAACCAGCTGAAAACGGCCTGAGGGGAGGGACGACCATGCGACATCTCACCTTGAACCTGAAGGCGCTGCGCGCGTCGCTGCTTGCGCTGTCCGCACTGCTGGCCGGCACGGCCGCGCATGCCGCGCAAACGGCGCCCGCCGACAGCGCGCTCGTCGCTCGCGGCGCGTATCTCGCGAAAGCCGGCGACTGCGTCGCGTGCCATACCGCGCCGCGCGGCACGCCGTTCGCGGGCGGCCTGAAGATGGTCACGCCGATGGGCGCGATCTACACGACCAACATCACGCCCGATCCGGATACGGGCATCGGCGGCTATACCGAGGCCGATTTCGCCAGCGCGTTGCGCAAGGGCGTCGCGAAGGACGGCCACAACCTGTATCCGGCGATGCCGTATCCGTCGTACGCGAAGCTGAAGGACGACGACGTGAAGGCGCTGTATGCGTACTTCATGCACGGCGTCGAACCGGTGAAGCAGGCGAACCGGCCGTCCGACATCCCGTGGCCGCTCAACATGCGTTGGCCGCTCGCGTTGTGGAACATGGTGTTCCTCGATTCCACACCGTACGCGGACAAGCCGGCGAAGGATGCGGTGTGGAACCGCGGCGCGTATCTCGTGCAGGGGCTCGGGCACTGCGGGTCGTGCCACACGCCGCGCGGCGTCGGCTTCCAGGAGAAGGCGCTCGACGAAAGCGGCGCGGCGTTCCTGTCGGGCGCGTCGATCGACAACTGGTTCGCGTCGAACCTGACCGGCGAGCACAACACCGGGCTTGGCCGCTGGAACGAGGCGGACGTCGCGCAGTTCCTGAAGACCGGCGCGAATCAGCACGCGACCGCATTCGGCTCGATGGTGAGCGTGATCAACCACAGCACGCAGGAGCTGACCGACGACGATCTGGCCGCGATCTCGCGCTACCTGAAATCGCTGCCGGCGGCAGGCGGCACGGGCGCACCGCCGTACCGCTACGATCCGAAGCCGACGCAGGTCGCGCTGGGCCGGCCGGCAACGGATCCGGGCGCGAAGGTGTATAACGCTTACTGCCTGCATTGCCACGGTGTGGACGGGCGCGGCTATGCACCGCTGCTCGCGCCGCTCGCCGGCAATCCGAACGTGCTGGAGGCGGACGCATCGTCGCTGATCAACGTGACGTTGAACGGCAGCGACACGCTCGTGATCGGTGGCGTGCCGTCCGCGTATCCGATGCCGGCGTTCTCGAACCAGTTGAACGACCAGCAGATCGCCGACGTGCTGACGTTCATGCGCGCCGGGTGGAACAACGGCGCGCCGGCCGTGCAGGCGGCGGACGTCGCGAAACTCCGCAAGGCGACGGCGGCCGCGCACTGAGCGCGGGGCGCCGCGAAACGAGGGCGGGCCGGCGTGCCTGCCGCCCATGCCGCCGGGTGCGTGCCTGCCCTGGCGGCATGGCTTTTTGTCAACCGGCGCGCGGCCGTTCGCGGCAGCGCGCGTTTTATCGACGCAATGTAGGGGTGTCTGGATGGCTAACGTGACTTATACGGATACGCAACTGCTGATCGACGGCGAGTGGGTCGACGCCGCGAGCGGCAGGACGATCGACGTCGTGAACCCGGCGACCGGCAAGCCGATCGGCAAGGTGGCCCACGCGGGCATCGCCGATCTCGACCGCGCGCTCGCCGCCGCCCAGCGCGGCTTCGAAGCATGGCGCAAGGTGCCCGCGCACGAGCGCGCGGCGACGATGCGCAAGGCGGCCGCGCTGGTGCGCGAGCGCGCGGACACGATCGCGCAGTTGATGACGCAGGAGCAGGGCAAGCCGCTCACCGAAGCGCGCGTCGAAGTGCTGTCAGCGGCCGACATCATCGAATGGTTCGCGGACGAGGGCCGCCGCGTGTACGGCCGGATCGTGCCGCCGCGCAACCTCGGTGCGCAGCAGACGGTCGTGAAGGAGCCGGTCGGCCCGGTCGCGGCGTTCACGCCGTGGAATTTCCCGGTCAACCAGGTCGTGCGCAAGCTGAGTGCCGCGCTCGCCACGGGTTGCTCGTTCCTCGTGAAGGCGCCGGAAGAAACCCCCGCATCGCCGGCCGCGCTGCTGCGCGCGTTCGTCGATGCGGGCGTGCCCGCGGGCGTGATCGGCCTCGTGTACGGCGATCCGGCTGAAATTTCGTCGTACCTGATTCCGCACCCGGTGATCCGCAAGGTCACGTTCACGGGTTCGACGCCGGTCGGCAAGCAACTGGCCGCGCTCGCGGGCCAGCACATGAAGCGCGCGACGATGGAACTGGGCGGCCACGCACCGGTGATCGTCGCCGAGGATGCGGACGTCGCGCTCGCGGTGAAGGCCGCCGGCGGTGCGAAATTCCGCAACGCGGGGCAGGTCTGCATTTCGCCGACGCGCTTTCTCGTGCACAACAGCATCCGCGACGAATTCACGCGCGCGCTGGTCAAGCATGCGGAAGGACTGAAGGTGGGCAACGGCCTCGACGAAGGCACGACGCTCGGCGCGCTCGCGAACCCGCGGCGCCTGAGCGCGATGGCGTCGGTCGTCGACAACGCGCGCAAGGTCGGCGCGAGCATCGAAACCGGCGGCGAGCGGATCGGTGCGGAAGGCAACTTCTTCGCACCGACCGTGATCGCGAACGTGCCGCTCGAAGCGGACGTGTTCAACAACGAGCCGTTCGGCCCGGTCGCGGCGATCCGCGGTTTCGACAAGCTGGAGGATGCGATCGCCGAGGCGAACCGTTTGCCGTTCGGTCTGGCCGGCTACGCGTTCACGCGTTCGTTCGCGAACGTGCATCTGCTGACGCAGCGCCTCGAAGTCGGGATGCTGTGGATCAACCAGCCGGCGACGCCGTGGCCGGAAATGCCGTTCGGCGGCGTGAAGGATTCGGGCTATGGGTCGGAAGGCGGGCCGGAAGCGCTGGAGCCGTATCTCGTTACGAAGTCGGTGACGGTGATGGCCGTTTGATGGCCGGGTGAATGCAGGCGCGCCGTTGTGGGTGCGGCGCGCCTGTTTTGCGGATTTCTCGACTCACGTCGGGATTGCGGAATCCGCGCGATGGAGGGTGTTCATGTCTATTCCTTACTTGACATAACGTGAATTATCACCCAAATAAGTGTGTAGCGGCTAGATAGAAATGTCCGCTTTTGGCTACATAGAGATGTCCGCATTCGGGCTGCGTAAGCTGACGGGCCGCCGGTTGTCCGGCGCCGGAGGCTGCGATGGCTGCAACGGAACGGATCACGATGACGATGCGCGAGCTGGATCGATTCAAGGTCATTCAGGACGTAGCCGACGGCAAGCTCAAACCATGGCGTGCAGCGGAACGGCTGGAGTTGACGACCCGCCAGGTTCGCCGGTTGGTCGCCCGGCTGCGCGAGCACGGGCCGGCAGGTTTGGTGTCGGGACACCGATCGAAGCCCGGCAACCGTCGTCTCGACCCGGGAGCCGCTGATCGTGCGCTGTCGATCATCCGCGATCGCTACGCCGATTTCGGGCCGACGCTGGCCTGCGAGAAGCTGTACGAATGCCACGGCATTCGGCTGGCCAAGGAGACGGTCAGGAAGCTGATGACGGACGCTGGGCTCTGGATTCCGCGCCGACAACGGCCGCCGAAGGTCTACCAGCCGCGCGCGCGTCGGGCGTGTCTGGGCGAACTGATCCAGATCGACGGCAGCGACCATCGGTGGTTCGAGGAACGGGCGCCGGCCTGCACACTGCTGGTGTATGTGGACGACGCGACGAGCCGGTTGATGATGCTGCACTTCACGCAGACCGAATCGACCTTCAGCTACTTCGAAGCGACGCGAGCGTACATCGAGCGGCACGGCAAACCTGGGGCGTTCTATAGCGACAAGGCCAGCGTGTTCCGCAACGTGACGCCAGGCAAGACCGGTAACCGCGTGACACCGTTCGGCCGGGCTATGTACGAACTGAACATCGACACGTTCTGCGCGAACAGCAGCTCGGCCAAGGGGCGCGTGGAGCGAGCGCACCTGACGTTGCAGGATCGATTGGTTAAGGAGATGCGATTGCGCGGGATCAACACGATGGCCGACGCCAACGCTTACGCGCCCTCCTTCATGGCCGCCCACAACACGCGCTTCGCGAAGCCGCCAAAGAGCGACTTCAATGCGCACCGGCCGTTGCGGGCCGACGAGAGTCTGGACCGGGCGCTGACGTGGCGCGAGCCGCGGAAAGTGACGAAGTCGCTCACGGTTCAGTACGACCGGGTGATGTATTTGCTGGACGACACGCCGGAGAATCGGAAGCTGATCGATCGAACGATCGAGGTGTGGGAGTACCCGGATGGGCGGATCGAAATCCGGTCTGACGATCGTGTGTTGCGCTGCAGACAATACGACCGTCTGGCCGAAATCGATCAAGGTGCCGTCGTCGAGCACAAGCGCTTGAGTCATGTACTGCAGGTCGCGCAAGCGCTTCAGGCGCAACGTGATAACAGCCGAATCGGTAAAGCGCCGTCTCGAACGCATCGTGGCGACTCGACGCGAACTAACCGAAACGAGGCTGAACCAGGCAAGAAGAAGCAACGCGAGATCACGCAGGCCGACGTCGAGCATGTGATCGTGGATCTGGCGCAACGTAGGCAACCCGCCAAGCCAGCAGACAAACCTGGCCGTCGGTCTGCAAAAGCTGGAGAAACAAGCGTGAGCGCCCTGCCCGTTCAGGCGCCGACCTTCGACACTGCGTAACGGTCAAAACGAGGAAAAAGACACAGCAAAACCAACCTTAAAACCGGACATTTTTAAATAGCTGGAAGGTGGACATCTGAATCCGGGTATGACACAAGTTGTAAGAGCAAAGTAGTAATGTCGCTTCTAGCTAAGTTCAGATGTCCGCTTTTCGGCCTATCGTAAGCTGTCCAGCCGCCGCGCGTACGACCACCGTTTCTACGACGTCGCTTCCGATACGACCGCGATCGCTTCGACCTCGATCAATGCGTCCGGCGAATACAGGGCCGAGACTTCGACGAGACTTTCCGCCGGATACGGCGCGGAAAACCATTCCCGACGCACGTCGACCATTCTGTCGAGGTACGCCATCGACTTCAGGAAGATCGTCGTCTTGACGACCTGATTCATTCCCGAACCGGCCGCTTTCAACGCACGCTCCAGATTGCCGAACGCGCGCCTCGCCTGACGATCGAAATCGCCGGGACCTTCGATTTCACCGTCCTCGCCAATGGCAGGCTGCCCAGAAACGAAGACGAAACCGCCCACCCGAATTGCTTGAGATAATGCAAACGGTACATAGGGATCGGGATTCGTGTGCACCTGTTCGATTTTCATGGAAGGCTCTCCGTCGAGTTCCGCGTGATTGTCAAGGATCGGAGTATCGATGGCGCTTTCGAGCGCAGCAAATGGTCAATTCTCACCTTACAGATGAGCTTTTCTAACCCATGCGCAAACTGCCTCCGTTGAGCGCGCTACGTGCATTCGAAGCCGCGGCGCGGCGCGCCGGCTTTAAAGCTGCGGCTGACGAACTCAATGTCACCCCTACCGCCATCAGCCACCAGATACGTCAACTCGAAGAATGGCTCGACGTCAAACTGTTCGAGCGCGAGACACGCGGAGTCCGGTTGACGGAAAACGGCAAGGCGCTGTTTCCGGCGCTTCGTGACGGCTTCGACAGCTTCGAGCGCGCCATCGAGGCAGCGCGAAACATCGACGAAACCAGGGTCGCGACGCTCACGTCCACGGTCGCATTCACCGCAAAATGCCTCGCCGCTCGCGCAGGCGGATTTCGTACCGCCTATCCCGATTGGACCCTTCGGCTCGACGCCACCAATGCCATCGTGGACCTCGATCAGTCCGCGCATGCATCGATTCGTTACGGTTCGGGCTACTATCCCGGGCTCATTTCGGAACCGCTTTTCAGGGACCGTTTTACGCCGGTGTGTCGTCCGCATTTGTCGATCTCCGACGAGAAAGACCTGCAGCGCGCGACGCTGATTCACTTCGATTGGGGGCCCGCCGTTCGCGACGATCAACGCGCGATTACATGGGCGCGCTGGCTGGAGGCGGCCAAAATACGCGGCACCGATCCGAACGACGGCCTCCGGTTCAACGACGAGGTCCATGCGATGCAAGCGACCCTTGCCGGACAGGGAATCGGCCTGATAAGCCTGACCCTGGTCTCCGACGAATTGGCCAACGGCACCTTGGTCCGGCCGTTCGACCTGGCGCTGGACAGCTTCCAGTACGATCTCGTCTATAGCCCTCGTTCCGCGACGAGACACGCAACCGAAATATTGCGCGACTGGGTGCTTCGGGAATTTGCCGGGCATCGATGTTCGGAAATCGCAAAAACAAACGCGAGCCTGCCGCCCGCTCACGCACCAGCCTGGGATACGACGTAAGCGTCATCGAGCGATAGCCCCTGTCGAGCCGACGCCGCCAATGCGACGATCGCCGCCGCCGTCGCGGCCGGTGCCGAACCCCGGCATCTGCCACGCCCTCCCCGCATGTCCGCCACCAGCCGCCAGACAGGCCGACACGCAATCGCGCAAGGGTGCGCGGCACCTCACGCATCGCCCCCGCACGCCCCCTCCCCGACTGCCTCCGTGCAGCCGACGCATCGCAATTCCAAGCGATTCCGCAGAGGACCTTTCCTGTGCAACGCCTTAATCGACCGCCGCACGATCTCCAATAATGGCCGCTCGATCCATCGGCCGTCAGGCCGCTCCCACACAACAACAAAAACACCTATGCATTCCTGCACAATGAACCCGCATGCCGGCGCGCGCATCGCGGGGACCGTCATTGCCGCCTGCCTGACCGGCTTCGTGCCGGATGTCGCGCTTGCCCAGAGCAGCGTGACGCTGTACGGCCTGATCGACACGTCGATCACCTACTCGAGCAACCAGCGCACGCGCGGCGCCGGCTCGCCCGGCGGCGGCAGCGTCGCGATGACGAGCGGCGCGCTGAACGCGTCGCGCTGGGGGCTGCACGGCCGCGAGGATCTCGGCGGCGGGATGGCCGCGGTCTTCACGCTCGAGAACGGCTTCTCCGGCACCACCGGCAAGCTGTCGCAGAAAGGCGTCGACCTGTTCGGCCGCCAGGCGTGGATCGGCGTGGGTTCGGAGACGGCCGGCACGCTGTCCTTCGGCCGCCAGTACGACCTGATCCTCGATTTCGTGACGCCGCTCGGCGCGGCCGGCCCGGCTGGGGCGGCAACCTCGCGGTCCACCCGTACGACAACGACGATTCGAACCGCAACCTGCGCATCAACAACGCGGTGAAGTACACGAGCCCGACGGTTCGCGGGCTCAGGTTCGGCGCAATGATCGGTTTCTCGAACACGGCCGGCCAGTTCTCCAACAACGCGGTGTGGAGCACGGGCGTGTCGTATGCGAACGGGCCGCTGAAGTTCGGCGCCGGCTACCTGAAGATCAGCCGCGACCGCAACGCATCGAACCCTGACGGCGCACTGAGCACCGTCGACGGCTCGGCGACGGTCACGGGCGGCAACCAGCAGATCTGGGCGATGGCGGGCCGTTATGCGTTCGGGCCGCACTCGGTCGGCGTCGCATGGTCGCATTCGACCACCGACGGCGTGACGGGCGTGCTCCAGGGCGGCAACATCGCCCCGCTGAAAGGCGAATCGCTGGTGTTCGACAATTTTTCGATCGACGGACGCTACTTCGTCACGCGGGCGTTGACCGTCGCCGCCGCGTACACGTACACGATGGGTCGCTTCGATACGCGCACGGGCCAGACGCGCCCGAAATGGAACCAGGTCGTCGCGCAGGCCGACTATGCGCTGTCCAAGCGCACGGATGCGTATCTCGAAGGCACCTATCAGCGCGTGAGCGGCGGCAACGGCAACCCCGCGTTCAACGCGACGGTCTGGACCTTGACGCCTTCCGCGAACAGCAACCAGGCCGTCGTCGCGCTGGGGCTGCGGCACAAGTTTTGACGACGCGGCGTGCGCCGCCGTGTCACGCTGCCGACCGGCTGCATCGGGCGAGCGCTTCCCGCATCACCCAAGCGCCATGACCGCCACCGACGAGGCCGCGCCCCGTGCGCGGCCTTTTTCGCTGTGGCAGGCGCTGCTTACCGCGCACCGCCCACGGAAGCAAGAATGCCTCCCGGCTGTCGCGTTTGCGCAAAAAATGCGAAGAAACTGGTCGCGTTGTGACATTTTTCCTAATCTGTTTGCAGCGACGCCGCGATCCGGCGTTCCGGTCGCAACATTCTTTCATCTGGCGCACCATCGGCTTACGAATCCGCATCGCGGCAGCGAAGCCGGACATTTCGCGCCATGGCGGCCGGACGGCTGCGTGCGAACGGCACGCGCCCCGCTTTCAACGCAGTCAACCGCTGGAGAAGAACGATGAGCAAAATGAACCGAATTGCGGTCCTGGCAACTTTCGTCCTGCTGGCCGGTTGCCACCACGCGGCGAAAACGCCCGAGAATGCCGGCGGGGCGCCGACGCCCTCGAGCGAAGCCGTCGCGACAGTGACGGCCGACGATCTGAACAATCCGAACAGCCCGCTCGCCAAGCGCAGCATCTACTTCGATTTCGACCAGTACTCGGTGAAGCCCGAATTCCAGTCGCTGCTGCAGGCGCATGCCGACTATCTGCGCAGCCATCCCGCGCGGCGCGTGCTGATCCAGGGCAACACCGACGAGCGCGGCACGTCGGAATACAACCTCGCGCTCGGCCAGCGCCGCTCGCAGGCCGTGGCGAGCGCGCTCGAAACGCTCGGCGTGCCGGCGACGCAACTCGAGGCGGTCAGCCTCGGCAAGGAAAAACCGGTCGCACTCGGCCACGACGAGGAAGCGTGGGCGCAGAATCGCCGCGCCGATCTCGTCTATCGTTGATCCAGGCGCCGCCGCCGCGGCGATACGCGAAAAGCATGGAATAAACGCTTCGCCGAAACGTCTTGTCATCGCGCAGGCGCGCGGTTCCCATGAGCCGCCTTTCCCGTGGCCTGCGCGCTGCAAGGAGATTGCAATGAAATCGGCAACGCTGGCTGCGACGCTGATCGCGGCGCTGGTGCTCATGCTGTCGGCGGGCTGTACGTCGTCGGGCAGCGGCGTCTCGCAAGGACCGGGCATGAGCCGGTACGGCGGCTCGGGAGGCAGCGGAGGTAGTGGCGGCGGCTACTGACGCGCCGCCGGACTGGCTTGAACGGGGCGTCACGCGCAAACGCGGCCGGCACTCGGCCGCGTCGCGCGCGACGCCCTGTTTCGTCGTCCGATTTATCGCCGCATCGCCTTCACGTCGGCCGGCGTGACGCTCGCGGGCTGGCCGCCCCACGTCGCGCGCAGATAGTTCGCGAGCTGCGCGAGTTCGTCGTCGCTCAGCGTGCGCGCGAAAGCCGGCATCGGCTGCAGGTTCTCGAAGCCGGCGAACTTCTGCTCGTCGATGCCGTCGAGCATCGCGACCAGCAGGTTGCGCGGGTCGTCCTGGCGCACCGTCGAGTTGCCGTTCATCGGCACCGCCACGTGCGGCTTGCCTTCGCCGTTGAAGCCGTGACAGCCCGCACAGACCGCGAGATACACCGAGCGGCCGGCGGCAAGCTGCGCGGTATCGGCCGACACCGGCTTCACCGGTTGCGACGCGGGCGGCGTATCGCCGAGCAGGTACACCGACAGCGCGCGCAGGTCGTCCTTCGTCAGGTACTGCGTGCTCAGGTGCACGACCGGATACATCTCGCCGAATGCCGAGCCTTGCGGCGCGATGCCGACGCCGAAGAACGTCTGCAGGTCGGCGCCCGTCCAGCCGCGCGCGGCGAGGCCGCCCGGCGTGATGTCGGGCGCGGCCACGCGGCCGAGCGCGGCCCCCGCGAACGGCTTCGCCCCGTCGAGCTGGCCCGTGAACGCGCGCGGCGTGTGGCATTCCGCGCAATGGCCGAGCGCGCCCGCGAGATAGCGGCCGCGCCGCCAGCCGGCGGATTGCCCGGCCGACGCATCCGGCAGGCTGTCCTTCAGGAACAGCATGTCCCAGAAGAGCATGCCGAAGCGCAGGTTGTACGGGAACTTCAGGTCGTGCGCGCGGTTTTCCTGCGCGACCGGCTTCACCGTCTTCAGGTACGCGTACATCGCATCGGCGTCGGCGCGCGTGAGCTGCCGGTACGACGTGTACGGCATCGACGGATACAGGCGCTTGCCCGGCGCCTTGCCGTCGTGCAGCGCGGCGTAGAAGTCGTCCGCGCTCCAGTTGCCAATTCCGTGTTCCTTGTCGGGCGTGATGTTCGAGCCGTAGAACGTGCCGAACGGTGATTCGAGCGCCGCCCCGCCGGCGAATGGCGCGCCGTCCTTCGCGGTGTGGCACGCCGCGCAGTCGGCAGCCTTGACGAGATAGCGGCCGCGCGCGATCGCATCGGCGCCGGGCGCGCCGGACGCCGCGCTCGACGCCGACGCGTCGTGGCCGCCGCAGGCGGCGAGCAGCAGCGCGCAGATCGCGGCGAGCGCGGGCAGGCCCGCGGCACGCGCGACACGATGAGCGAGTGTGCGTGTCATGCGGCGTCCTTCACGAGTCCTGGCGTCGTCAGCACCACGTCCTTGACGGCTTGGTAGTAGCGGACATAGCCCGTGCAGCGGCAGAGGTGCGCATCGAGCGCGTCGGTGATCGTGCGTTCCACGTCGGCCTTCGCGACCGGCTCGCGCTTCAGGCGTTCGATCAGCACGGTCGCCGCGTTGACGAAGCCGGGCGTGCAATAGCCGCACTGGAAGCTGAAGTGCTCGAGGAACTTCTGCTGGATCGGCGACAGCTCGACGACCTCGCCCGCCTCGTTGCGCTTCGCGTGGCCTTCGATCGTGCGGATCGAACGGCCATGGAAGAAGTGCGCGCCGGTGATGCAGGTGCGCATTTCCTCGCTCGTGCCGTCCGGCTGGTCGACGATCACGACGCACGCGTGGCAGATGCCCTGCCCGCAGCCGAGCCGCGAACCGGTGAGGCCCACGTACTCGTGCAGGAACTTGATCATCATCAGCCCTTCCGGCACCTGCATCGGGCCGACGGCGTTGCCGTTGATCCTGACCGACAGCGGCTTCTGCTGGAACCGAACGAGCGGACGTTCGACGGCAGCCGGTGCCGGTGCAGCCGGCGTGGCGGGAACGGACGCCGGGGCGGCCGAAGCCGCCGCCGGCACGGAAGCGCCGGTCGCAGCCGCGCTGGCGCTCGCGGCCGAAGCCGCGGTTTGGGCGGTCGTCATGCGAGCACCTCCTGAATCTTTTGCGGGGTCACCGGCAAGTCGGTGAAACGATGGCCGATCGCGTGCGCGATGCCGTTCACGATCGCGCCGACGACGGGGATCATCACCACTTCGGCGACACCCTTCGGCGGATCGGTCTCGGACAGCGGCGGCAGCACCTCGCCCGTTTGCGTCCAGACGGCGACGTCGGACGCGCGCGGCAACCGGTAACGGTTGAAGTTCCACGTGCCGTTGCCGGGGCCGTCCTCGTAGAGCGGCAGGTACTCGTGCAGCGCATGGCCGATGCCCATCGCGAGGCCGCCCTGCAACTGGCCCGACACGAGTTGCGGCGAAATCTGGTTGCCGCATTCCATGATCGAGTGGTGCGTGAGCAGTTCGACCTTGCCGGTCGCTTCGTGCACGGCCAGCTCGACGAGCGTGCCGACCGCCGTGTAGTACGTGACGGCCGCGTTGTTGCGGCTCGTCGGCGGGATGAACACGCGCTTGCGGTCCAGCACGCGGTAGCCGTTCGCGGTCGGCGGCAGCGTGCCGCGCAACGCGGTCGCGCCGGCCGGGGCGGCGGTGCCCGGGATCGGGCCGTCGTCGCCCGTCTTCGGCGCGCCGACACGCAGCGACAGCCCGTCGATCGGCAGACGCTCGACCGTGCCGCCCACCTCGAACTCGGCGTCGGTCCACTGCCAGCGGTTGAACACGTGCACGACGGCGCCGGTCGGCAGGCCGAGCGCATGCGCCTGCTTCGCGAGCTGCTCGAACGTCAGCGGCTCGAGGCCGTCGGCGGTCAGCTTGCCGTCGACCCAGCGCGCATCCTCGATGCGGATCGTGTACGGCGCGGCCTGGCCGCCGCCGAGGCCGCGCGTCCAGATCGACATCGCGGCCGGCCACAGCCCGTAGCGGAACACGGCGCGCGCGGCTTCGCGCGTGCTGTGCGTGAAGTAGTACGCCGAGTTCGTCGCGCTCGACGGCGATGCATAGCCCGGCGACCAGCGCGGGTTCGCGCTCAGGCGATCCTGGTCGGCCTGCGACATCAGATACGGATCGCCGCTCGTCTCGATCGGCAGGTCCGGCCATTCGGTCAGCGCCACGCGGACGTCGGTCGCCGGGCGGCCGAGCCATTTCGCGACCGCGACGGCCTGCGACGTCGACATCCCGGTGCCGATCTCGGCCGCCGTATGCTGCAGAGACACCTTGCCGTGCTCGTCGAATTCGACTTTCGCGAACGACGCTTCCGCGCCCGTGCCGAAATCCTTCTGCACGCACGCGAAGCCGACGCCGTAGCGCTTGCCCGGATGCGCGGCCTCGAATTCGACCTTGCGCGCGGCACGGCGCGTCCACAGCGGATGCTGCTTCGCCCGTTCGAGCACTTCGTCGACGCGCAGCGCACCGGCGGGAATCGCGCCCTGCGTGTTCTTCATCCCCGAACGCAGCGCGTTGCGCAGCCGAAAGTCGATCGGGTCGATGTTCAGTTGCGCGGCGATCTCGTCGATCGCCATCTCGGTCGCGGCCATGCTCTGCAGCGTGCCGTAGCCGCGTGCGGAACCGGCATCGATCGCGCGCGACGCGATCGCGACGGCCGCGAGATCGCTCTTCGGGAAGTAGTAGATCGATTGCGCGGCCGTGGCACCGACCATCGCGACCGACGGCGAGAAGTTCGAGCGCCCGCCGCCGTTCGCCTCGAAATCGCCCTTGAACGACTGCAGCAGGCCGGTGTTGCGATCGACCGCGATCCGGTAATGCATCTTGAACGCGTGACGCTTCAACGAGGTCTGGAACTGCTCGTAGCGGTCGTTCGCGAAACGCACCGGGCGGCCGTCCGCGTACAGCGCGCAGACGAGGCCGTAGAACGGCACGTTGAAGTGATCCTTCGAGCCGTAGCCGACCGTATAGCACGGATGCACGAACAGCTTCTTCACCGGGAAGCGGCATTTCGCGACCATCGCGGCCGCGTTCTCCGACACCTCGAGCGGCGACTGGGTCGGCACGACGAGGTGCAGCGCTTGCGTTGCAGCGTCGTACCAGCAGTTCGCGTTGTCGGGTTCGAGCGCGGCTGTATCGACCGACTGCGTGTTGTATTCGCGGTCGAACACGAGCCACTCGGCGGGCGGATGATCGAGTTCGGCACCGATCTGCCCGGCGAGGAACATGCCCTGCTCGTCGAGCTTGCCGTGCGCCTTGCCGTCCGGCCAGACCGGCAGGTGCTTGCGCATCATGCTCGGGAAGATCGGCGCGTCCTTCAGGCTCGAATAGACGTCGTCGTCATAGGCTGTCTTGCCGCCCACGCGCACATAGCGGAAGGTGCCCCACGGATCGCGTTCGAGCGGGCCCGTGACCGCGCCGTAGCGAATCACGTCGTCGCGAAACTTCAGCGCGTTCTTCGCGAAACGGAAGCGCGCGAAGTCGTGATAGATCAGGATCGCGACCGCATGGCCGAGATACGCAGGCGTCTTGCCGGCCGGCAACAGCATGTCGTCGCCGTAGAACGCCGGGAACGCGACGCCGTCGCGCGCGAGATCGTCGGCCGTGACGACGCGGTCCGGTTTCAGCTCATCGCCGAGCAGCGACAGGTCGAAGCCTTCGTACGTGCGGTCGGCCTGCGTGACGCGCAGGATCAGCGCGTGCGACTGCTGCTGCGGCCAGTGCGGCATGTCGGCGGCGCGCACGTCACGGGCGAACACTTTCGAGCCCGTGACCTTCGCGATGCCGTCGATGCGAAATTGGGGGATGCCGGTGACACTATCCCATTTGACGGGGGTGAGGAGTTTTTCTTCGAAGAGCGCCGCGAACGCGCGGCTGCCGATGGGCGCGACATACACAGCGACACCCGCCAGCACGCTGGCTTTCAGAAAACCCCGCCGTGACAGGCCGTGGTTTTTCATTTGGGGGGAACCTCCTGAGGCGGCTCGGACGGCGATCGGGTGTCGCGGCGTTCGGAGCGGCGCGCATTCTGGCATTGTTTTTGATATATCGCCTATAGTATTTCCCGCATGAAATACTTATTGAATTTCTTATAACGGGTTTCAGCCGGCCGCGGCGGGCAGTCGCGGGGGCGATTCCCATGCCGTTTGCGTGCGGCTCGATACCGTTGTGCCGGCCTCGCCAGTTTCCGCGTGGCAGCCGCACATCGTTCCGTTCGCAACGATGCCGCCTCCGCGCCGCCGAATCCGCGGGCCGCTCGCAACCGGGGTTGACGACTCGTGCTCGCAGCGATGCGCCGGGGCTGCCGGCTGCCCCGCACCGCCGGTTTTTCATGGTAATGTCGTGCGCATCCGGCTAGGCCGGGCCTCCGCCACGTGCCGTGCGGGCGCCGCCAGCCATCGAGACATCGTGTCGAGGTCGACAACCATGGCAGTCAGGGCATCTCTCCTGAACTCCGTTCTCGCCACTCCCCCCTCCGGTAATCACCGCGTGACGGCCGCGCTGCGTCCGTCGATGCTCGTGACGCTGTTCGAGGACGTGCGCCCGATGGCGCTGTCCGGGCTCGCGAGCGGCTTCGTCGCGGCCGTTGCGCTGATCCGGCTGCAGCAGCTGTGGTGCCTCGCGTGGCTCGTCGTCGACGTCGGTCTGCTCATTGCGCGCCTGTCGATCGTACGGGCCTACACGGTGCGGCGCGACGCCGGCGACGATCGCACCGAATACTGGGCGAGTCGTTATGCGCCGGTGTCGCTCGTCGCGTGCTTCGTGCTCGGCCTCGGCGTGATGGGCTGCGTACAGGCCGCCGACGTCGAGCTCGGCACGCTGTCCGTGATGGTCGCGGGCGGCGTGTTCGGCGGGATCGCATCGCGCAATTCGGCGCTGCCGCGGCTCGCGATGACGCAGGTCGTGCTCGGCGTGCTGCCGATCGGCGTCGGCGCGCTGCTGGCCCCGCGGCCGGGCGCGTGGCTGCTGGTGCCGCCGATCGCGATCTATCTCGCGGCGATGCGCACGGTCGTGCAGCGCCACTACCGCGTGCTCGTCGCGCTGATCGCCGCGCGCCAGCGCAACGCCGAACTCGTCGCGCGCTTCGACGCCGCCCTCACCTACATGCCGCACGGCCTGTGCATGATCGACGGCGACAGCCGCGTGATCGTGGTGAACCGGCGCACCGCGCAACTGTTCGGCTCGGCGCGCGAGGTCATGCTCGATACGCCGCTGCCGGCCGTCGTCGCCGCGCTCGGCGCGAACGCGGCGACCGATCCCGCCGGCGCCGGCCTCGCCGCGCAATGTGCCGCGTGGCTGAGCCGCGCCGAGCCCGTGCCGCTCGACATCGCGCTCGCCGACGGGCGCCAGCTTGAACTGACGCGCCACCGGGTACCTGACGGCAACGCGGTGATCATCGTCGAGGACGTCACCGCGCGCCGCCAGACCGAACAGCACATCCGCCACCTCGCGCGGCACGACGCGCTGACGGGGTTGCCGAATCGCCACGAACTGCATGCGGAGCTCAAGCGGATGCTCGCGCGCCGGCCGCGGCTGCCGAGCCCCGCGTTCGCCGTCATGTATCTCGACCTCGACGGCTTCAAGTCGATCAACGACCGCTTCGGCCACCAGGCCGGCGACGAAGTGCTCACGCAGGTCGCCGAGCGGCTCGGCAAGACGTTGCCGCGCGGCGAGCTCGCGGCGCGCATCGGCGGCGACGAGTTCGTCGTCGCGATCGACGACACGACGATGGACGCGTGCTCGATCCTCGCCGCGCGGATCATCCGGCAGATTTCGGCGCCGTACGTGCTGTCGATCGGCGAGACCGTCTGCATCGGCATCAGCATCGGCATCGCGCTCGACGACGGGCACGGCTCGCCCGACGAGCTGATCCGGCAGGCCGACAGCGCGCTGTACGACGCGAAGTCGGCCGGCAAGGGCATCTACTGCTTCTATTCGAGCGGCAGCCGCCGCGTGGCGCCGGTTGCCGCAAGCTGAGCCGATCGCGCGCCGCGCCGCGCATTCCTTTTTCCTACCCGCCTCATCTTCCCGACGATTCAATTCCGAAACGCTTTGCCGGGTCGCGCGTGGCGCCGCGCGCTCGCATGTCACGTGACGTGTTCCGTAACATCGCCGTCCGGCACGCAGCACGATGACGGCAGAAGCCCGCACGATCGAGGCCGGGAGCGGTGTTTCGCGACTGGCACTCTTATTGCTCCTTGATACGGAAAGAACGTTTCAGGGAGCCCAACATGAATACCGTCGACGTCCTCGCACGAACCGAAATCATCGACGAACAGGCGGTGATCGACGGCGCATCGCTGATCCGCCGGCTCGTGTCCGACCGCCGGATGCCGGCCGCATACGAAGCCGCATGCGTCGACAATCCGCCGCTTACGCTGTACGGCGCGTTTCGCCAGGGCGTCGCCGATTACGCCGCGCGGCGCGCGAATCCGTATCGCGCCGGCAGCCGTTTCTGGGCGCTGTGGGAAGAAGGACGTCTCGAAGCTGAAACATCCGGCCGGTAAGCCGGTTGCACGCGCCGGCCCTGTCGCGACAAGGGCCCGGCGCGACATCCGGCGCATGAACCGGCCGGCTGGCGCGCCGGCATGCGTTCATCGCTGCAACATCGCGCGCGGTCGCGCGTATCGGCACCGCAACGCACGACAACGCGCCCGTCCGCCGTCACGCGCACCTGGTTGAGCCCGCCCGCCGCGCGTTGCCGCTTTCCCCTATAAGATGGCAGATTCCGTTCATCGAACGATACCGCCATGACCGCCTCTTCCTCTTCCCGAAATCCCATTCACTGCGAAATCGATCTCGACGCACAAGGCAAGCATGCGGGCTACCTGCGGCTGCCGCACTCCGTGCACCGCTCCGCATATGGCTGGCTGCCGATCCCGATCGCGTCGATCCGCAACGGCGACGGCCCGGTCGCACTCGTGATGGCCGGCAATCACGGCGACGAGTACGAAGGCCAGATCATCGTGTCGCAACTGATGCGCGAGATCGAGCCGGAGATGGTCAGCGGCCAGTTGATCCTGCTGCCGATGGCCAATTTCCCGGCGGCGGATGCGGGCCTGCGCGTGTCGCCGCTCGACGGGGGCAACCTGAACCGCAGCTTCCCCGGCGATCCGACCGGCACGCCGACGCAGATGATCGCCCACTACATCGAACACGCGCTGCTGTCGCGCGCGCAATATCTGGTCGACCTGCATTCGGGCGGCAGCTCGCTGCTGTACCAGGGCGGCAACATGCTCGCGATCGATCCGCTCGACGCGGACGAAGCCGAGAAGCTCAACGGGCTGCTGGTCGCGTTCGGGTTGCAGAATGCGCTGCTGCACGCGCCGAATCCCGTGCATTCGGCGTCGGCCGCGCGTCGGCAAGGCGCGATCTCGATCGTGACCGAACTCGGCGGCGCCGGCATGGCCGACCCGTCGCTGATCCGGCTCGGCCGCCACGGGCTGCTGCATTACCTCGGCTATATCGGGCTGCTGCACGGCGCGCTCGTGCCCGACGCGCCGCCGACCGTCACGCGCTTCATGCGCGTCGACGGCGATCGCCATTTCGTTTATGCGTACGAGCGCGGGCTGTATGAACCGCTCGTCGAACTCGGCGACCAGGTGAAGGCCGGGCAGCCGGCCGCGTGGGTGCACTTCCCCGATACGCCGTTGCGGGAACCGGTGCTGCATCGGTTCAACGGCGACGGCGAAGTGGTGTGCAAGCGGGTGCCCGCACAGGTGCGGCGCGGGGATTGTCTGTTTCAGTTGGCGGAGTTGTCGACGCCGCCGCGGGTCATCGGGTGATGAACCCGACTGACACGCTCACGAGCGTCGTATGCCGATGCCGGTACGTACACTCGGGCCGTCAGTCGGATGACACCGGCGACGCGCTCCCCTGCGCAACGCCGCATTGATGGCAATGCGGGAAGAAGAAGAAATTCCGACCGCCGCATTCGCAGACATTGAAAAGCCGCAATCCACAATGCACGCAAAACGTGGAGTCGTCGCCGCCGAGATTCCATTGTTTGTCGCATGACGGGCAACGCTTTTTCTCGAGCGACCGAACGGCTTTTTCGTATCCGATCGTACGCGCGCGTTCGCCCTGATCCTGCTGCAATTCGAGCCGCTTGCGTTCGGCATAGCGCTGAAATGCCTTCATCATGTAAAGACCGGCGAATACCGTGAGCACGATGCCGACAAGGACCCGGACATAGCCGCCGAAATTCGGCAAGTACGGAACCAGTTCAATGAAAAACGCACTCAACGCAAACAGGCCGAAACCGTACACGAACGGCCAATAACGCGCCTTGCGGTAGCGGATGAACAGCCAGGTCGCGACCAGCAGGATCGGTAACGTCAGCGCAAGCCGCAGCCCGAACACCTGCATCTCGTAGCGCCGGGTCGCCTCGTCGAAGCGCCGTTCGGCCGCTGCGTCCGCTTCGGCGATTTGCGTGTCGACTTGCGTCAGTTGCGATGCCAATGCCCGTTGCTGATCACCGACCGCATCGATCTGATGCTGCCAGTTGACCACCCCTGCCTGGAGCGTATCCAGCTTGCGCGTCCTCGCCACAATGTCCGGGTCCGTCGCACCGTCTCCCGTCACCGCGCGGGTGGCCAGCCAGTTGCGGAAACTTTCCTTCTCGGCCTCGTACTCCTTCGCGGCGCGGCCGCGCGCCACTTCCATCGTGTCGACCTTCTCGGCAAGCGCGTCGCGCTGTGCCTGCAGTTGACGTCGCGCCGCGTCCAGCCGCGCTTTTACCGGCGCATCGGCGAATTGCTCGACGACCGGCGGCCCGCCGCTCGGCGCGAACGCCATGTCGCGGATCACGAGGCTGCCGAGCATGTTCAGAAAGACCGCGAAAACGATCGCAATCGCCCAGGAGGCGAGCCGCAGGAGCCGCGCCGGGCTGGTCAGGCCGTCGCCGGAAGTCATCATTGTTTTTACCCGCTTGTTGGAATGGCTTCCATTGTCGTCAATCTTGATGCAACCGTCGATCGTCTCTATTTCGATGGCGGACAGTCACCTCGACACGGGCATCGACGGTCCGCAACTGACCTGCAACTCTCCGCGTCAGCTAGAATGACGCGCTTTGCCCGTCCTCCCATGTGGTTCAAGAACCTTCAGCTTCATCGTCTTCCGGCCCCTTGGGCCGTCACGCCCGACCAGATGGAAAAATGGCTGGCGCCTCACGCGTTCCAGCCCGGCAGCAGCGTCGAAATGCAGCGCGTCGGATGGGCATCGCCGCGTGACGACGGCGCGCTCGTCTATTCGATCAACCGGCAGATGCTGCTGGTGTTTCGTGCCGAAAAGAAGCTGCTCCCGGCGTCGGTCGTCAATCAGGTCACCAAGGCGCGTGCGCTCGAGGTCGAGGAGCAGCAGGGCTTCAAGGTAGGCCGCAAACAACTGCGCGAACTCAAGGAGCAGGTGACCGACGAACTGCTGCCGCGCGCGTTCAGCATTCGCCGCGATACCCGCGTGTGGATCGACACGGCGAACGGCTGGCTCGTCATCGATGCGGCGGCACAAGCGCTTGCCGACGACGTTCGCAGCCTGCTCGTCAAGTCGATCGATCAACTGCCACTCGCCAGCGTTCAGGTGGCGCGCTCCCCGGTCGCCGCGATGACGGACTGGCTGCTGTCCGGCGAGGCGCCGGGCGGATTCACCGTCGACCAGGACGCCGAGTTGCGTTCGACCGGCGAAGGCGGCGCCACGGTGCGATACGTCGGCCACGCGCTGGAAGCGAGCGACATGCGCCGGCACATCGAAGCCGGCAAACAGTGCATGCGCCTCGCGATGACCTGGGATGACCGAATCTCGTTCGTGCTGACACCGTCGCTGACGATCAAGCGTGTCACGCCGCTCGACGTGATCAAGGAGGCGGCGGATCCCACCGCGCAGAATGACGACGAGCGCTTCGACTCGGACTTCACGCTGATGACGGGTGAACTGGCGCGGATGCTGACCGGTCTCGTCGATATTCTGGGTGGCGAACAGTACGACGTGACTCAGCAGGCGGCAGCGGCCTGAACGCCGTCGTTGTCGAGAATCGTCGCCCACGACGGCGGGGATTCGCGATGACGCGACCATTCGAGGGGGGCCGTCGCCACGCTGGCGGCGGGCCGCGACCGGCCGCTCGCGACCCTGACGAACCAGCCGCGAATCGGCATGGCCCGTCGGCCATCGAAATGACAACGCTCCCAATCCTCGGCGATCATCTACGTCGTACACACCTCGAACGGGCACCGCCCCCATCACGCCCGTTCGCCCACCCCACTCTCCCTGCAAGCCTTCTTCCACCGCTCGCGAAATCCTTATCGAAATTGCTTCGTTCGCCTTTCCCGGCCGCGCCGCTAACGTGTTCAAAACGGCGGCGGCGCGCCGGATGCCTCGCACGCAGCACGACAGCCGCCGCCATCACGACAACCGCGTCGCGATAACGGAACAGACCGGACGGGCCGCGTGCCCGCACCCCGCCAGGAACGTCCGCATCGCGCGCCACTCGCGATGCCCATGGCCACGAACGACCGCATCATCGACACGACGCCGCTCGACGTCCGCGCGCAGCCGCTGATCGACGCGCTGATCGACGAATATTCGACCCGTTACGACGCGTACCGCCCCGATAGCCGCGCGTCGGCCCGCGACGAGCTCGCACGCTACCCGGCCGAACTGTTCGCGCCGCCCGAAGGCGCGTTCGTGCTCTTGCTGCGCGACGGCGAGACGATCGGCGGCGGCGCGTTCAAGCGCTACGACGCGCAAACCGCCGAACTGAAACGCATCTGGACGCGCACCGACCTGCGCCGCCAGGGCCTCGCTCGGCGCATCGTCGAAGCGCTCGAACTGCGCGCCGTGCAACAGGGCTATCGCCGCCTCTACCTGACCACCGGCTTTCGCCAGCCCGAAGCGTGGGCGCTGTACGACCGCACCGGCTATACGCGGCTGTTCGATTCGTCGATCGATCCCGAAGCGTATTTCCACCTGCGCTTCGGCAAGGATCTCGTCGATCCGTCGCGCACGTCGACGCTCACCGACTTGTGGGCGCCCGTGCCCGAAGCGGCGCTACCGCGCTGAGCGCACGGCGTCCCGCATTTCACCTCGCCCATTCCGCCTTCCACGCTTCCACGACAGGACGCTTTCATGCATCGAGCCGTATCGCTTTCCTCCCGTGCCGCGCGCACGCTGGCCGCCGCGCTGATCGGCCTGACCGCCTTCGCCGCCGCCACGGCCGCCGCCGCCGCGACGTTCGACCTGAGCCCCGAGCAGCGCGGCCGGCCGCGTGGCACAGCCGATGCGGCAGTCGAGCGCGCGGTGCCCGCGTCGTTCAAGTTCGCCGAGCCGGGCACGCTGACGATCGGCATCGCACCGAGCCTGCCGCCGATCAGCTCGTATGCGACCGACGCGCGCACGGTGGTCGGCTTCGACGCCGATATTGGCCAGCTCGTGTCCGACAGCCTCGGCCGCAAGCTGAAAATCGTCGCGCTCGCATGGGCCGACTGGCCGCTGGCGCTCGAATCGGGGAAAGTCGACGCGGTGATCTCGAACGTAACCGTCACCGAGGAGCGCAAGCAGAAGTTCGATTTCTCGACCTATCGCAAGGATCAGGTCGGCTTCTACGTGCGCAACGACAGCAAGATCCAGTCGATCCGCGAGCCGAAGGACGTCGCGGGTCTGCGCATCGTGACCGACGCCGGCACCAACCAGGAAAAGATCCTGCTCGCGTGGGATCGCGAAAACGTCGCGCACGGGCTGAAACCCGTGCAGATCCAGTACTACGACGACCAGGCGATGCGCATCGTCGCCGTGCAGTCGGGCCGCGCCGACGCGGTCTTCAGCGTGAATTCGGTGCTCGCGTATCAAAGCGCGCAGCAAGGCAAGACGCGGCTCGTCGGTGCGATCAGCGGCGGCTGGCCGCGCACGGCCGACATCGCGATCGCGACGCGCCGCGGCAGCGGCCTCGCCGATCCGCTGACCGTCGCGCTGAACGGGCTCATCAAAAGCGGCCGCTACCGGCAGGTGCTCGATCGCTGGAACCTCGCATCCGAAGCGATCGACCAGTCGCGCACGAATCCGCCCGGGCTGCCGAAGAGCTGAGCGCCGCGCGCCCGCAACCGTCCATCCACGCTCACGCAGGAACGTCGCTCACCATGTCTTATTCGCTTTCGCTGCTGGACAAGAGTCCGATTGCCGACGGCGCGACCGCCGCCGATGCGTTGCGCTTCACCACGACGCTCGCGCAACGCGCGGAACAGCTCGGCTACGCGCGCTTCTGGGTTGCCGAACATCACGGCACGCCGGGGTTCGCCAGCTCGGCGCCGGAGATCGTCGTCGCGCACCTGCTCGCGCACACGTCGCGCATCCGCATCGGCTCCGGCGGCGTGATGCTGCAGCATTACAGCCCGTTCAAGGTCGCCGAGACATTCAAGCTGCTGGCCGCGCTCGCGCCGGGCCGCGTCGATCTCGGCATCGGCAAGGCGCCCGGCGGGCTGCCGCTGACCACGCGCGCGCTGCAGTGGTTCCACGACAAGGCGCGCAAGCCCGATTTCGCGGGTCAGCTCGCGGAACTCGACGCGTTTCTCCGCTGGGGCGTGGCCGAAGATCATCCGCTCGCCGGCGCGGTGGCGATGCCGGCGCCGCCGCAGTTGCCCGAACGCATCCTGCTCGGCGGGTCGCCGGACAGCGGCGCGCTCGCCGCACGCAACGGCTGGCGCTTCTGCTACGCGGGCCATTTCAACGGCGACGACGCGAATCTCGAACGCTCGCTCGACGCATACCGCGGCGCGGGCGGCGAGAAACCGCTCGTCGCACTGTACGCGGTCGCCGCGCCGACGCGCGACGAGGCCGAGCAACTGATCGGGCCGCTGAAGATTTTCAAGCTGCAGTTCGCGGGCGGCCAGAGCTTCAACCTCGCCAGTGCACAGGCGGCCGCGGAATTCGCGCGGCAAAGCGGCGCGTCCGACTACCGGATCGACGAGTTGCGCCCGACGGTACTCGCCGATACGCCCGAGCGCATCCACCGCGCGCTCGACGCATTGAGCCGGCGGCTCGACGTCGATGCGTTCGTGATCGATTCGCCGGTCACCGACTACGCGGCGCGGCTCGCGTCGGTCGAATGGCTGGGCGGCGCGCTGTCCACCACCCCGTTGCAGGCGGCCCTCAGCGCCGACCGCTCCCTCTCCCCCGACCAGAACGCATGACGCTCCCATCATGACGACCCGACGATCGATCCCCTTCGGCCTGATGCTGCAAGGCGCAGGCAGCCACATGAACGCATGGCGGCATCCGAGCAACCCGCCGGATGCCAGCATCAACCTCGACTTCGCGATCGGCGTCGCACGCAAGGCGGAAGCCGCCGGCATCGCGTTCGCGTTCGTCGCGGACGGCCTCTACATCAACGAGAAGTCGATCCCGCACTTCCTGAACCGCTTCGAGCCGCTGACGGTGCTGTCGGCGCTCGCGGTCGCGACGAAGAAAATCGGGCTCGCGGGCACGATCTCGACGTCGTACAGCGAGCCGTTCACAGTCGCGCGCCAGCTCGCGTCGCTCGACGCGATCAGCGGCGGGCGCGCGGGCTGGAACGTCGTGACGACGCCGCTCGAAGGCACCGCAAAGAATTACGGCAAGGCGCACCCGGATCACGAGCTGCGCTACGAGATCGCCGACGAATACCTCGAGGTCGTACAAGGCCTGTGGGACAGCTGGGACGACGATGCCTTCGTGCGCGACCGCGCGACCGGCCGCTTCTTCGATCGCGACAAGCTGCATACGCTCGATCATCACGGGCGCTTCTTCCAGGTCGCGGGCCCGCTGAACATCCAGCGCTCGCCGCAGGGGCAGCCGGTGATCTTCCAGGCCGGCTCGTCCGACACCGGCATCGGTCTCGCGGGCAAATACGCGGATGCCGTGTTCACGCATTCCCCGTCGATCGAGGAAACGGCCGCGTTCACGCGGCGCGTGAAACAGAGCGCGATCGAGCACGGGCGGCAGGCCGACGACGTGAAGATCTTCCCCGGCGTCGGGCCGATCGTCGGCCGCACGGCCGCCGAAGCGGAGGACAAATACCAGGCGATCCGCGACCTGCTGACGATCGACGAGGCGCTCGCGTACCTCGGCCGCTATTTCGATCACCACGATTTCACGCAGTACGCGCTCGACGCGCCGTTCCCGGAACTCGGCGAGCTCGGCCGCAACAGCTTCCGCTCGACCACCGACCGGATCAAGGCCGATGCGAAGCGCAAGGGCCTGTCGCTGCGCGAGACGGCGCTCGCGGTCGCGACGCCGCGCCCGAACTTCATCGGCACGGCCGAGCACGTTGCCGACGAGCTGATCCGCTGGCACGACGCAGGCGCGGGCGACGGCTTCATCCTCGGCTTTCCGGTGCAGGCGCAGGGTGTCGACGATTTCATCGAGCTCGTGATCCCGGTGCTCGAGGCGCGCGGCCGCTACAGCCGCGACCTGCCCGGCGCCACGCTGCGCGACCACCTCGGCCTGCCGCGCAAGGCGAGCCGCTACGCGACGCCCGGCGCCGCCGCCCAGGAAACGGCCGCCGTAGCGCACGCCTGACGCGCCGCGCCGCCCGTGCGCGGCGCGCCCGCCGATCGACCGATTCGAGGATGCCAACGACATGAGCGACACGACCCACCTCGGCGGCGCGCTGCCGCCGCTCTCTTCCCCCGGCGCACGCGGGCCCGGCACGCGTTTGCGGATCGTGCCCGCGCGCCACCGGTCGCGCACGGCCGGCACCGTGCTCGCGCTCGCGCTGATCGCGATCACGCTGCATTCGATCCTCGGCAACCCGCAATGGGGCTGGCCGGTGTTCGCCGAATGGTTCCTGTCGCCGCCGGTGCTGTCGGGGCTCGCGCGCACGCTGGTGCTGACGCTGCTCGGCGCGGTGTTCGGCTTCGTGCTCGGCGCGTTCGTCGCGCTGGCGCGGCTGTCGCGTTCGCGCCTGCTGTCCGCCAGCGCGTGGACCTTCGTGTGGCTGTTCCGCTCGATTCCGCTGATCGTGCTGCTGCTGATCCTGAACAACCTCGGCTACCTGTACGAGCACGTGCGGCTCGGTGTGCCGTTCACCGACATCGTGTGGTTCGACACGCCGACGACCGACCTGATCAGCCCGTTCCTCGCGGCCGTGCTCGGCCTCACGCTGAACCACGCGGCGTTTTCCGCGGAAGTGATCCGCGGCGGCATTCTCGCGGTCGACCAGGGGCAGCTCGAAGCCGCCGCCGCGCTCGGTCTGCCGCGCGGCCGCCAGACCTCGCGGATCGTGCTGCCGCAGGCGATGCGCGCGATCCTGCCGACCGCGTTCAACGACCTGATCACGCTCGCGAAAGGCACGTCGATGGTGTACGTGCTCGCGATGCCCGAGCTGTTCTACACGGTGCAGGTGATCTATCGCCGCAACCTCGAAGTGATTCCGCTGCTGATGGTCGCGACCGTCTGGTACCTGATCATCCTGACCGTGCTGTCCGCGATCCAGGTACAGGTCGAGCGGCACTATGCACGCGGCGCGCTGCGCAATCCGCCGCCGTCGGTGGTCACGTTCGCGCTCGCGCGCCTCGGCGGGCTGTGGCGGCGTGTCGCGTCGCGCCGCGCGGCGGCGATCGCCCGTGCACAACCCAATGCCCGCACGCCTGCCGATACCGCTGCGGCCGTCTCGCGCACCGGCGGCGAAGTGGCCGTGCATGGCGTGTCGAAGCAGTTCGGCATGCAGCGCGTGCTCGACAACGTGTCGTTCGTCGCGCCGCGCGGCAGCGTGACCGTGATCGTCGGGCCGTCGGGCTCCGGCAAATCGACGCTGCTGCGCACGATCAACCATCTCGAACGCGTCGACGACGGTTTCATCGACATCGACGGCGAACTGATCGGCTATCGCCGCGACGGCGACGTGCTGCACGAGCTGAAGGAGCGCGACGTGCTGAAGCGGCGCACGGCCGTCGGCATGGTGTTCCAGAACTTCAACCTGTTCCCGCACCTGACGGTGCTCGAGAACCTGATCGAAGCGCCGGTCGCCGTCGCCGGCGTGACGCGCGATGCGGCCGAGCACACCGCGCGTACGCTGCTCGCACGGGTCGGCCTCGCGGACAAGGCCGACGCGTACCCGCGCCAGTTGTCCGGCGGCCAGCAGCAACGCGTCGCGATCGCGCGGGCGCTTGCGTTGCGTCCGAAGGTGCTGCTGTTCGACGAGCCGACGTCGGCGCTCGATCCCGAACTCGTCAACGAAGTGCTCGACGTGATCAAGGAGCTCGCGCGCTCGGGCACGACGCTCGTGATCGTCACGCACGAGATCGGCTTCGCGCGCGAAGTCGCGGACCACGTGCTGTTCATGGAGCGCGGGCGCATCGTCGAGGCCGGGCCGCCCGCCGTCGTGCTCGACGCGCCGGCGCATGCGCGCACCCGCGCGTTCCTGTCGCGGGTGCTGTGATGCGCGCCGCTCCCGACTCGCGAGGTGCCGCACGATGACCGATCGACGCCAGTTCATCACGGCCGCGCTGGCCGCGGCATCGGGCCTGCCGTGGCATGCGGCGCGGGCGGCGGCCGCCACGGCCGACCTCGACCCGCGCCAGGCCGGCCGCCTGCGCGCCGGCCCCGACGACGCGGCCATCCGTGCGGCCAGCGGCTACCGCTGGGTGCGCGACGGCGCGTTCACGGTCGCGATTTCACCGCACGCGCCGCCCGTGTCGACCTATGCGACCGACGCTCGCACCGTGGTCGGCGCCGATCCCGACTATGCGCAATTGGTCGCGGACACACTCGGCCGCACGCTCGTGCTGGTGCCGATCGCGTGGGCCGACTGGCCGCTCGGGCTGACGTCCGGCAAATACGATGCGGTGATCTCGAACGTCGGCGTGACCGAGAAGCGCAAGGAGAAATACGATTTCACGACCTACCGGCTCGGGCTGCACGGCTTCTACGTGCGCACCGGCAGCCCGATCGCGAAGATCGCGGAGCCGAAGGACGTCGCGGGTTTGCGCATCATCACCGGCGCCGGCACGAGCCAGGAGCGCATCCTGCTCGAATGGAGCAAGCGCAACGTCGCGCAGGGGTTGAAGCCGGCCGAGCTGCTCTATTTCGACGACGATGCGACCGCGCGCGTCGCGCTGCTGTCGGGCCGGGCCGATGCGGAGCTGAACCCGAACGCATCGCTCGCGTACGAGGCCGCGCGCACGGGCAAGATCCGCCGCGTCGGCGTCGTCAATGCGGGCTGGCCGGCGAATGCGGACGTCGCGATCGCGACGCGTCGCGGCAGCGGGCTCGCGCCCGCGCTGACGCTCGCGACCAACGCGCTGATCGGCAACGGCCGCTACGGGCAGGCGCTCGCGCGCTGGGGTTTGCAGAGCGAGGCGATCGCGCGGGCGGAGACCAATCCGCCGGGGTTGCCGTCGTTCTGAGCGTTTCGTTCAAAACCATCGCCCCGGCATGTCGTCACGGACATACCGGGGCGATTCGATTGACTTGTCGTTCCCCTACGCGGGCACCGCGGACCGAGAGCGATCGAGTTCCGCAATGTGCGCGTGAATCGCCGGGATCAGGTCGCGCCCGTAGGCCAGCGCATCGTCGAGCGGATCGAAACCGCGAATCAGGAACGTCGAGACGCCGAGCCGGTAATACGCGCCCAGCGCTCGCGCAACCTGTTCCGGCGTGCCGACCAGCGCGGTCGAGTTCCAGCGTGCGCCGGTCAGGTTCGCGACACCCATCCACAGCCGCTCGTCGAGCACGTCGCCCTGCGCGGCGGCCGCCATCAGCCGCTGCGAGCCCGCATTCTGCGGCGCGTGGCCGTCGATCGGCTGGCCGTTCGCGAGCCGCGCCGCACGCACGCGCTCCCGGATCGCCTCCGCTTTCTCCCACGCGGCCGCCTCGGTATCGGCGACGATCGGCCGGAACGACACGCTGATGCGCGGCACACGCCCGAACGGCGCGGCGGCGGCCCGCACGCGCGCGATCTGCTCGCGCACCGCGTCGAGCGGCTCGCCCCACGTCATGTAGACATCCGCATGCTCGCCCGCGACCGCGAGCGCAGCCGGCGACGAGCCGCCGAAATAGATCGGCACATGCGGTCGTTGCGCGCCCTTCACGACCGGCGACGCACCGCGCAGCCGATAGAACGGGCCGTCGTGATCGACCGGCGCATCGGCCAGCCAGATCCGTTTCAGCACGTCGAGATATTCGCCGGTGCGGCGGTAGCGCGCATCGTGCGGCACGAAATCGCCGTCGCGCTGCAGGTCCGCATCATCGCCGCCCGACACCACGTTCAGCGCGAGCCTTCCACCGCTGAACACGTCGAGCGTCGCTATCTGCCGCGCGGCGGCCGACGGCACGATCACGCCCGGCCGGTGCGCGAGCAGCAGGCGGATGCGTTCGGTGGCGGCGGCCGCGAACGACGCGACGATGAAGCCGTCCGCCGCGTTGCTGAAATGGCCGATCAGGATCTGGTCGAAACCGGCGGCCTCGTGCGCCCGCGCGAAGCGGCGCACGTAGTCGGGCTGGACGGCCACGCCGCCCGGTACGTCGACCTCCGCGCCGGGTGTCGCGGTGATCATGCCGATGATGTCGACTGGCATGTCGGGATGTCCTTGGGTATGTCGATCAGGAATCGCGGGAATCGCTGCAATCGTGACGCGGGCCGCCCGGTCACTGCGCGGCGGCCGTCTTTTGCGCCGGCGCGGCGAACGCGCCCGCATACGAGCGGTCGAGCAGCTTCGACGTGTCGTACGCGGCCGGAATCACGCCGGCCTTGTACAGGAAATCGGCCGTGTTCTGCGCATCCTTCGCGGCCGTTTCGTCGACCGGGCCGACGCGCTGCTTCGCGTTGTCGAGCCAGCGATACGCGACGTCGGGTTCGAGCTTCGCGCGTTTCGCCCACAGGTCCGCGTACTCGCGCGGATGAGTGTCGACCCACTGGCGCGCCACCACCACGCGCCGCAGGAAATCGGTGATCTCGGCGCGCTTGCCCGACGCGGCCTGCTCGTTCGCGGCGACGAAGCTCAGCGCCGGCATCAGCCCTTGCGCGGTCGCCACGGGGCGCGCGCCTTGCCGCAATGCGAGCGTGCTGACGAACGGCTCCCACAGCGACACCGCGTCGACCGAACCGTTCGCGAGCGCGTTGGTCGCGTCGATCGGCATCAGGTACGCGTACTTCACCGAATCGGCGCGCAGGCCCGCGTGTTCGAGCGCGCGCAGCACGAGCTGCTGGCTCCAGGCGCCGCGCCATACCGCGATGGTCTTGCCCTGCAGGTCGGCCACGGTCCGCACCGGCGAGTGCTTCGGCACAAGGATCGCGACGCCGTCGAGGCTCTGCCGCGATACCGCGACGACCTTGACCGGCGCGCCGCGCGCGGCCAGCGTGAGCAGCGCGGAATCGCCGAGGAAGCCGAGGTCGATTGCGTTGCCGTTCAGGCTTTCGGCCACCGGCGCGGCGGCCTGGAAGTGCTTCCACTCGATCGTGTAAGGCAGGTCCTTCAGCACGCCGGATGCTTCCATCGACGCCTGGATGTTGAAGTAGTTCTGTTCACCCACGCGCAGCGTGACGGTGTCTTTGGCGATGCCCGGCTGCGCGGCGAGCGCCAGCAAGAGCGCCGTGACGATTCGGCTCAGCAACATGATCTCCCGGAAGGTTGGCGGGCGGCCTTGCGACGGCGACGCCCTATGGTCCGCCGTGCGAAACCGCCGGCGCAACGGATGGAACCGGTGAAGATACGTCGATCCGTTTCATGACACAAACGCAATATTCTTCTATGTAAAGATGCAAATATTTTATGAATTACGCGTGCATGCCCGGGGCTCGCCGCACCACCGCCGCCACGTGAAGTTCGAATGATTCCTCGATGGATATTTCGTGCACGAAATAAATCCCGCACTATATTTCGCATACAAAACAACTGCCCGAACGAGGACGCCATGACGGCCCGACCCATCGAGTTTTCCGCCGCCGACGGCTATGTGCTGCACGGCACGCTGTGGTCGCCGCATGCGCCGCCGCGCGCGCTGGTGCTGATCCATCCGGCGACGGCCGTGCCCGAGCGGCTGTATGCGGGCTTCGCGCGCTTCCTGACCGAGCGCGGTTTCGCGGCGCTGACCTACGACTATCGCGGCATCGGCGCATCGCGGCCCGCGCGTCTGGGCGCGCTGCAGGCCCGCATGCGCGACTGGATGGAGCTCGACGTCGGCGCGGCGACCGCCTGGGCCCGGCACACGCATGAAGGGCTGCCGCTGCTGGCGGTCGGCCATAGCGTCGGCGGACATGCGATCGGCCTGTCCGGCGCGACGACGCATCTGCGCGCGGCCGTGCTGGTCGCCGCGCACGCGGGCAGCACGCGGCTGATCGCGCGGGCGGCCGAACGCCTGAAGGTGCGGCTGATCCTGCGCGTGCTCGGCCCGCTGACGTCCGCACTGCTCGGCTACGTGCCCGGCAAGCGGCTCGGGCTCGGCGAGGATCTGCCGGCCGGCGTGTTCCGCGAATGGAGCCGCTGGACGACGCTGCCGCACTACTTCTTCGACGATCCAACGCTCGGCGCGGCCGAGCGCTTCTCGAAGCAGCGCTTGCCGATCCTCGCGCTCGGCTTCGACGACGATCCGTGGGCGAATCCGGCCGCGATCGGCCTGCTGGTAAGCTATCTGACCCGCGCGAAGGTCGAACGCCGTCAGATCGATCCGCGCGCGGCGGGCAGCGGCCCGGTCGGGCACATGGGCTTCTTTCGGAGCCGGCCCGGCGCCGTGCTGTGGCCCGACGTCGCCGACTGGCTCGCGCAGGCGCTCGACACGCCGCGCACCGCGGGCCGCCCCTCCCTTTCCATTGCAGCCGGGAACCCAGCTTGAGCGAAGACCGACGACTGTTTTTCCTGTTGAACATCGGCCAGCGGCGCGTGCAGCGCTGGATCGACCGCAAGGCCGAAACCGACACGCGCGCGAGTGCCGCGCAGGCCGGCGCGCTGTTCTGCCTCGCGAAGCAGGACGGCGCGCTGATCGGCGAAGTCGGCGCCGCGCTGCAGCTCGCGCCGTCCGCGATGACGGGGCTCGCCGACCGGATGGCGAAGGCCGGCCTCATCACGCGCCATGCCGATTCGGACGACGGCCGCGCGACGCGGCTATACCTGACCGACGCAGGCCACGCGGCCCTCAAGCGTGCGCGCGTGCTGCTGCGCGAACTCAACGGCAAGCTCTGCGACGGGTTTTCCGATGACGAACTCGACGTCGTCGCCCGCTGGCTGCATGCATTGCAGGAGCGGTTTCCGGCGGAGCGCTGAACGGCGCTTTACACGCGCGCGACCGGCTCGTGCCGGCGTCGATCGCAAGCGATTGCGATTCGCGTTTTCGATTCGATTTTCATGCCGCCGCAACGGCAAATCTTGCGTGCCGGACGCCCGCTTCCGGCAACGCTTGCCGGCTACGTCCTGTTACAAAAAACCGCCTGTCGCGCGACATTCGAATCGCCTACATTGCAATCCACTTCGACACATTCGTCGCATGCCCGGACTGGCTTTCCCGTCGGGTCGACATCGCAGACACAGCCGACAAGCAAGGAAAACGAAGAGGAGTCTTGACCGAAGCGCTGGCGGCATCCAGCGCACGCGGATCGCGATGGCTGAAGCGGCATGCTGAACGGCACGTAACGACGCGTGCGGCACGACCGGTCGCACCGGTTCGCGTCGTCTCGTCGTGCCCCGCCATCGCCTCCGCACCTCACCGAGGAGTCGTCCATGCGACGCATGATCGTGTCCCATCCGCTTGCTACCCGCCTGTCCGCCGCGATGGCGCTGGCCGCCGCCGCCGCGGCGCACGCCGAGCCCGTCGTCGTGTCCGGGCCGAGCCCGTTCGCCGCGTGCACCATCGGCGGCCCGGGCACCAACTACGTGAATGCAGAAGTCGAACCGTGGCTCGCGGTCAATCCGGCGAACCCGAACAACATGATCGGCGTGTGGCAGCAGGACCGCTGGTCGAACGGCGGCGCCCACGGGCTCGTCGCCGGCTATACGTTCGACGCCGGCGCGACCTGGGCGCGCACGCCGCAGCCGTTCAGCGCCTGCGCGCCGGGCGGGCTCAAGTACGAACGCGCGTCCGATCCATGGGTCTCGTTCGGGCCGGACGGCACTGCGTACTCGGTGTCGATCTCGTTCAACCAGTCGAACAACGGCAACGCGGTGGGCGCATCGGTGTCGACCGACGGCGGACAGACGTGGAGCAGCCCGGCCGTGCTGATCGCGAACGACGAGCCGACGACGCAGTTCTTCAACGACAAGGAATCGGTGACGGCCAACCCGGTGAAGGCGGGCACCGCATACGCGGTATGGGACCGTCTCGAACTGCCGAACGGCAACCCGTACGCGAACCTGCACACGCAGGCGTACCGCGGGCCCACGCTATTCTCGAAGACGACCGACGGCGGCAAGACGTGGAGCGCCGCGAAGGTCATCGTCAACGTGCCGTCGCGCCAGCAGACGATCGGCAACCAGATCGTCGTCGATCCGAAGAGCGGCACGCTCTACGATTTCTTCGACCTGATCCAGCCGCCGTTCGGCAAGGCGGCCGGCAAGGTCGCGTTCGTCAAGTCGACCGACGACGGCGCGACGTGGACCAAGCCGCGGATCATCGCGGGGCTGCAGACGGTCGGCGTCACGGATCCGAACACCGGCGAACCCGTGCGCACCGGCGACATCATTCCGGAACCCGCGATCGACCCGGCATCGGGCCAGCTCTACGTCGTGTGGCAGGACAGCCGCTTCAATGGCGGCACGTACGACGAGATCGCGATATCGACGTCGAAGGATGGCGGCGCGACGTGGAGCGCCCCGCGACAGGTGAACACGCCGACCGGGCGCCCCGCGTTCAATCCGTCGGTGCGCGTCGACAACACGGGTGCGGTGATGGTCACGCACTACGACTTCCGCGACCTGCAGGCCGGCAACACGACGACGCTGCCGACCGGCTTCTGGCGCAAGATCTCGCACGACGGCGGCGCCACGTTCGCCGACGAGCGGCGCGTCGGCGGCCCGTTCGACATGAAGCTCGCGCCCAACGCCGAAGGGTTCTTCATCGGCGACTACCAGGGGCTCGACGTCATGCCGTCGTCGTCGTTCCATCCGTTCTTCGTGCAGACGAGCGCGGGCAATCTGACGAACCGCACCGACGTGTTCTTCGCGCCGTGATGCGCGGATGACCGTCACGCCGCCGCGACGCGACGCGTCGCACGGCGGCGTGCGTGGGCATCAATGCATGTCGGTGAGCACGATGCGCCCGTCGACCTTCCCTTCCCGCAGCTTCGCGAACACGTCGTTGATGTTGCCGAGCCGGTCGCGATGGATATGCGCGCGCACCAGGCCGTCCGCCGCGAAATCGAGCGACTCCTGCAGATCGCGGCGCGTACCGACGATCGACCCGCGCACGGTGATGCCGTTCAGCACGGTCGAAAAGATCGGCAGCGGGAAATCGCCGGGCGGCAGCCCGTTGAGCGCCACCGTACCGCCGCGCCGGACCATCCCGAGCGCCTGCGCGAACGCGCTGCGCGACACGGCCGTGACCAGCACGCCGTGCGCGCCGCCGATTTCCTTCTGGATCACTTTCGCGGGATCGTCGACCGACGCATCGATCGTCAGATGCGCACCCAGTTGCCGCGCCAGCGCGAGCTTGTCGGGTGAAATGTCGATCGCGGCGACGTGCAGGCCCATCGCACGCGCATACTGCACGGCCACGTGCCCGAGGCCGCCGATGCCGGAGATCGCGAGCCACTGGCCCGGGCGCGTATCGGTGACGCGAATGCCCTTGTAGACCGTGACGCCCGCGCACAGGATCGGCGCGATCTCGTCGAATGCCACCTGCGCGGGCAACTGGCCGACGTAATCGGGATCGGCCAGCACGTATTCGGCGTAGCTGCCGTTCACCGAATAGCCGGTGTTCTGCTGGCCATGGCACAGCGTTTCCCATCCCGTGCAGCAGTACTCGCAATGGCCGCAGGCCGTATAGAGCCACGGCACGCCGACGCGATCGCCCTCGCGCACGTGCGTGACGCCCGCGCCGACCGCCGCGACGATCCCCACGCCTTCGTGGCCGGGGATGAACGGCAGCGACGGCTTGACGGGCCAGTCGCCGTCGGCCGCGTGCAGATCGGTATGGCAGACGCCCGACGCCTTGATGTTCACGAGAATCTGGCCGGGGCCCGGCGTCGGGACCGGCACCTCCTCGATACGCAACGGCTCGCCGAACGCGTGTACCACGGCCGCGTTCATGGTCTGGGTCATGCGTTGCTCCTGTCTGGTCGATGAGCGACCCAGTATCCGGTTTCGGAATCGGAGCGCGTTGATACGCGTCAACGCATTGGAACGGATGCAGCGGTCGACGCGGCTTCGGCACGATCGGCGTCGTTTGACGCGAAAGCGCGAGCCGGCGGTTGCACGCCGCCCGACGCTCCCGCCGCGCCTTCACCGTTCCAACGGAAAGCCGACGAGATCCCATTATCCGGCTTGGAATTTGACATGATATAACATATCATTTCGCGTGCTCGTCCCCCTGACACCGTTCCAGTCAGGTGGCCGCGCGTCGCCGAGCCATGTTCCAACGGGTTACTGCGCGTCACTGACGCAACAATATATCGTATCCATCCGTGACCCGCATCGCTCGTTATCCGATCCCGATTCCAACCGATTCACCGACCATGCGCGACCTCCCTCGCTTACCGCTTCGCCCGCTCTCGTCCCTGTCGCTGATGCTGTTCGCCGCCGTCGCCCACGCGCAGACCGATGCGCCCGCCGCACCCGGCACGCCAGCCGCCTCATCGTCGCCGCTCGCACCGATCTTCGTGACCGCGAACCCGCTCGGCGACGCCGAACCGCTCGCACCGACCGTCCAGCTTTCCGGCGATGCGCTGACGCGCCGCCAGGCCGATTCGCTCGGCGAAACACTCGACGGACTGCCCGGCGTGTCGACCACCACCTACGGGCCGATGGTCGGCCGTCCGATCATCCGCGGGATGGACGGCGACCGGATCCGGCTGCTGCAGAACGGCGTCGCGGCGTATGACGCGTCGTCGCTGTCGTACGACCACGCGGTGCCGCAGGATCCGCTGTCGATCGAGCGCGTCGAGATCGTGCGCGGCCCGGCCGCGCTGCTGTACGGCGGCAATGCGGTGGGCGGCGTGGTCAACACGATCGACAACCGGATTCCGCGCGAGGCGATCCAGGGCGTGACCGGCGCGCTCGACGCGCGCTATGGCGGCGCGAATTCCGTGCGCGCCGGCGCCGCGCAGGTCGAAGGCGGCAACGGCCGCTTCGCGTTCCACGTCGACGCATTCGATCGCGAAACGAGCAAGCTGCGGATTCCCGGCTACGCACGCAGCAGCCAGCAACGCGCGATCGACGGCCCCGATACGCCGCAGCCGGAAGGCAACGTGCCGAACAGCGACGGCCGCGTGCACGGCGGTGCGGTCGGCGCGTCGTATACGTGGGCGGACGGTTTCGCGGGCCTGTCGTACAGCGGCTACGAATCGAACTACGGCTCCGTCGCGGAGAGCGACGTGCGGCTGCGGATGCGCCAGGAACGCCTCGCGCTCGCATCCGAGGTGCGCAACCTGAGCGGGCCGTTCACGAAGCTGAAATTCGATTTCGCCTACACCGATTATCGCCACAAGGAAGTCGACAACGGCGAGACCGCGACCACCTTCCGCAATCGCGGCTACGAGGCGCGCATCGAGGCGCGCCATCGCAAGATCGGGCCGTTCGAAGGCGCGATCGGCGTGCAGTTCGGCCAGAACACGTTCTCGGCGCTGGGCGACGAAATGCTCGTGCCGTCCACGCGCACCAACAGCGTCGCGCTGTTCGGCCTCGAGGAATGGCAGGTCGTCCCGGCGCTGAAGCTGAGCTTCGGCGGCCGCTTCGAGCACGTGAAGGTCGATCCCGATCCGGCCGGCGTCGAGAAATTCGCGCTCGCGCAGCCGCGCGACTTCAACGCGGGCAGCCTGTCGGCCGGCGCGCTGTTCTCGCTGACGCCCGTATGGTCGGTCGCGGCGAACGTCGCGTACACCGAACGCGCGCCGACGTTCTACGAGTTGTATTCGAACGGCCCGCACGATGCGACCGGCCAGTTCCTGATCGGCAACCCGAACGCGTCGAAGGAAAAGGCCGTATCGACCGACCTGTCGCTGCGCTATGCGAGCGGACCGAACCGCGGCAGCGTCGGCGTGTTCTACAACCGCTTCTCGAACTACCTGACCGAATACAACACCGGCCGCGTGGTGGACGACGACGGCGAACCGGTCGCGCCCGGCACCGACGGCTCGCTCAACGAGGCGATCTATCGCGGCGTGCGCGCCGAGTTCTACGGCATCGAGCTGGACGGCAAGTGGCGTGCATTCGCGCGACGCGGCCATACGGTCGATCTCGAACTGACGGCCGACTACACGCGCGCGCGCAACGTCGATACGGGCCAGCCGCTGCCGCGCATCGCGCCGCTGCGCGCGACGCTGGCAGCCGACTACGGCTACGGCCCGTTCGGCGCGCGTGCGCAAGTCACGCACGCGTGGTCGCAGCATCGCGTACCCGACAACGACTTCTCCACCGACGGCTACACGTCGCTCGGCGTGATGCTGACGTACAAGTTCCGCGTCGGGCCTACGCACTGGCTCGCGTACCTGCGCGGCGACAACCTGACGAACCAGGAGATTCGCTACGCGACGTCGGTCGTGCGCGGCTTCGCCCCGCAAGGCGGCCGCAGCGTGATGGCCGGACTGCGCACCACGTTCTGACCTTCGTACGGCCCGCGGCGCCCGCTGCGGGCGAACACGACGCGCTTCGAGGGGAATCTCACGATCGCGCAGATGGACGAGACGACGCAGCGGAACGCGGCGGGGCAGCGCGGCGTCGTCGGCCGGTACGCGCCGCGGAGGCTTGCGCACACTGCGTTCGCCGTGCGGCGCAAGTTTCGGTCCCGCTCGGGCATCGCCCGTTACCGTATCGCTGCCATGGATACCGCGCGGCAGGCGCCCGCCCCGTCCGTCGACACGGACTTTTAAAACGCACGAATGACGAGTATCCTAAAAAAAGCACTTTTCGACCGGGCGGCGAACCGCGTGCCCTGACTCCCGTCCGATCGCCATGCGGCCCCGTCGTATCGCGCACCGCGCGCCGACGGCGGCGTCTGCCTCTCGCGCCTAGGCCGCACGAACCTTCCCCCAACAATCGTCAGGAGAGCTGGTGAGCCGACTCGTCGTCGTATCCAATCGCATCGCGGACCCTCGTAAAGCCGCGGCCGGCGGCCTCGCCGTCGCCGTGAAGGACAGCCTGCAGGAAACCGGCGGCGTCTGGTTCGGCTGGAGCGGCAGGCTACGCGGCGGCGACGATCAGCCCACGCATGGCGACGACGTGCAGGTCCAGAACGTCGGCGGCATTCAGCTCGCGACGGTCGATCTCGATCCGCAGGACTACGACGCTTACTACCTCGGATACTCGAACAACGTGCTGTGGCCGGTGTTTCACTACCGGCTCGATCTCGCGCAGTTCGACCGGCGCTTCGCCGACGGCTACCGGCGCGTGAACCAGTTGTTCGCGCGCAAGCTGCGCACGCTGCTGCGGCCCGACGACGTGATCTGGGTGCACGACTATCAGCTGATTCCGCTCGCCGCCGAGCTGCGCGCGATGGGCTGCACGAATCCGATCGGCTTCTTCCTGCACATTCCGATGCCGCCGCCGCCGATCATGGCCGCGATCCCGGAACACGAATGGCTGATGCGCTCGCTGTTCGCGTACGACCTCGTCGGCTTCCAGACCGAATCGGATCTGCTCCACTTCGAGCATTACGTCGAGGCGGAAGCCGGCGCGGCGCGGCTGCCGGACGGACGGCTGCGGGCATTCGGCCGCACGCTGTCGGCCGGCGCGTTCCCGATCGGCATCAACGTCGACGAGTTCGAGTCGCTCGCGCGCGATCGCGACGGCCTCGACATGTTCGAGCGCATGCGCGACGAATATTCGCGGCGCCAGTTGCTGGTCGGCGTCGACCGGCTCGATTACACGAAAGGGCTGCCGCAGCGCGTGCATGCATTCCGCGAGCTGCTCGAACAGTATCCGGAGAACCGCGACCGCGCGACGCTGATCCAGATCGCCGCGCCGAGCCGCGAGGATCTCGGCGCGTACGACGACCTGCGGCGCGAGATGGACAGCCTGTGCGGCGCGATCAACGGCGACTACGGCGAGCTCGAATGGATGCCGATGCGCTACATTCACCGCACCGTCGCGCGCAAGCGCCTGCCGGGCCTTTACCGCGCGAGCCGGGTCGCGCTCGTCACGCCGCTGCGCGACGGGATGAATCTCGTCGCGAAAGAGTTCCTCGCGGCTCAAGACGCGGCCGACCCGGGCGTGCTCGTGCTGTCGCGTTTCGCGGGTGCGGCCGAACAACTGAAGTCGGCGCTGCTCGTCAATCCGTACGACACGCAAGGCACCGCGCAGGCGATCCAGCGCGCGCTCACGATGCCGCTCGAAGAGCGCCGCCAGCGTCACGCGGCGCTGATGGCGATCATGCGCAAGACCGACGTGCACTGGTGGCGCACGCGCTTTCTCGAAGCGCTCACCGAAGCGGCCGAAGTGGCGGCCGCGACCGAATCCTGACGCGCCGACGCGCGCTCACGCCCCTGCCGCCGCGCATGCGAGCACGACGCCGCTCGACCGATACGTGCGCGTCGCTCATGGCGACTCCGTGGCGGGAAAGAACGGAAAGAAAACGCGCGACGGCTTCATCGATCGGTTTCGTGCGGCCGGCCGTACGCGACGAAATCGCGCTCGACCGCCGACGCCTGCTCCGTTTCGATCGCACCGCCGCGCGCGCTCGTTTCGTCGCCGGGTAATACCGGCGTGGCCGACGACGGTTCGATGCGCCCGTCGATCAGCGCCTGCAGCACATCGCGTTCGAGCACCTCGCATTGCAGCAGCCGTCGCGCGATGCGTTCGAGCGCGTCGCGACGTTCGCCGAGCGTCGCCGCGACCCGCGCATGCGCATCGGCCAGCAGCGTGCGCACCTCGTCGTCGATCATCCGCGCGGTGTGCTCGCTGCAGCGGCCGTCGCCCGCATGCCATGCGCCGGGCAGCCCCTGGCGCGCGTCGCCGTCGTCGAACGTCGCGAGCCCGATCTTCTCGCTCATTCCATACTGCATGACCATGTGGCGCGCCATCGCGGTCGCGCGTTCGAGGTCGTTCTGCGCGCCGGTCGACACATCGCCGAACACGAGTTCTTCCGCCACGCGCCCGCCGAGCAGCGCGTCGATCCGGTCGAGCAGCTCGCTGCGGCGCAGGACGTAGCGATCCTCGGTCGGCACCTGCTGCGTGTAGCCGAGTGCGGCGACGCCGCGCGGAATGATCGACACCTTCTTCACCGGGTCGCAATGCGCGCGGCTTTCCGCGACGAGCGCGTGGCCGGCTTCGTGATACGCGATGGTCAGCTTCTCCTGCTCGTTCATCACGCGGCTCTTGCGCTCGAGGCCCGTCAGCGCGCGGTCGATCGCCTCGTCGAAGTCGGCCATGCCGACTGCCGGCTTGCCGAGTTCGGCCGCATGCAGCGCGGCCTCGTTGACGACGTTCGCGAGATCGGCGCCGACGAAGCCCGGCGTGCGCGACGCGAGCTCGCCGAGATCGACGTCGGCCGCGAGCTTCACGCGCTTCACGTGCACGCCGAGGATCTGGCGGCGGCCGTTCACGTCCGGCCGGTCGATCGCGATGTGGCGATCGAAACGCCCCGGCCTCAGCAGTGCAGGATCGAGGATCTCGGGCCGGTTCGTCGCGGCCATGATGATCACGCCGGAGCCGGCCTGGAAACCGTCCATCTCGACCAGCAACTGGTTGAGCGTCTGTTCGCGCTCGTCGTTGCCCGACATCGGGCCGACGCCGCGCACCTTGCCGAGCGCATCGAGCTCGTCGACGAACACGATGCACGGCGCCTTCTGCTGCGCCTGCTCGAAGAGGTCGCGCACGCGCGCGGCGCCCACGCCGACGAACATCTCGACGAACGCCGAGCCGCTGATCGAGAAGAACGGCACGGCCGCCTCGCCCGCCACCGCGCGCGCGAGCAGCGTCTTGCCCGTACCCGGCGCGCCGACGACGAGCACGCCTTTCGGAATCTTGCCGCCGAGCCGCTGGTAGCGGTCGGGGTTGCGCAGGAACGCGACGAGCTGCTGCAGTTCGGCCTTCGCTTCGTCGATGCCGGCGATGTCGTCGAACGTGATGCCGGTTTCCTGCTGCACGTACACGCGCGCGCGGCTCTTGCCCATGCCGGTGAAGTCCTGCAGCCCGCCGCGCTTGCGCAGCATCATGTTCCATACGAACACGAGCAGCATCAGCGGCAGCAGCCACGACGCGAGCGATGTGAGCCAGCCGGTGTCGGGCGTGCCGTGATAGCGGATGCCGGCGGCGGTCAGCGTGTCGATCAGGTGCTCGTCGGTCACGCGGCTGGTCGTGAAGCGCCACGGCGCGCCGGCCTGCCGCACGACCGCGGCATCGGACGCAGGCAGGATCGTGCCGGCCTGCGGCATCTTCAGCGTGCCCGAGATCGACGCCGGGCCGACCTCGAGATCGTCGACGAGCCGCGCCGCGACGAGCCGGTGGAAATCGCTGTATGCGATCGGCGCCGACGTCGGGCGCAGCATCAGCAACTGCGCGGCGAACAGCACGAAGAAGCCCGCCGCGATCAGCAATCCCGGGTAGTCGAATTTCCTGTCCATGGCATCGGGCCGGCCCTGCCTGTTGCGCGGCGTGCGCTCACGCCGGCACGCGCGCGCATCCGGTATGCGGCCGCGGCAGCCATGCGAAAACGGCATGCATCCGCGCCATCGTCGCCTCGCTGTGTCGCGTCGTTCGTCGCATCGATCCCGCCTCGGCAACCCCATCGGCCGGCGTCGCCGGGCGGCCCTCGCCCGGGCGGCACGCCGCGACGCACCGCCCCTGGTTCAAGTCTAGTTCGCGCACGGACGTCGCGCATCGCTCGCCGTGCGAGCGTCGAATCGTCAGACGAACGGCTTTCATCCGCCCCCTTGCCGCGTTATAGTCGCGTGCATGACATTTTCGTGACAGCCGCAGTGCGCCGCCTCGCACGATGCCGGCCGTTGCATTTTTTCGCCCTGCGTCGCGTCAGTCCGCGCGATGCCGGCGCGCATCGAACGACAACACCCACCCGCCCACCCGAGGAGCCCACGACGTGAACGACACCCCCGATCGCCCCGACGACCTTCCCGCCGATCCCGACCGCCGCCGTGTGCTCGGCGGCCTCGCCGCGATCGGCGCCGGTGTCGCGCTCGCCGGCTGCGAAACCACCGCGGGCAACGCGCCGCGTTCGGCCGCCGACCTGCGCATCGACGAAGCGTTGCGCCAGCGCGTGCGCCACATCGTCGTGATCTATGCGGAAAACCGCAGCTTCGCGAACCTGTACGGCGATTTCCCCGGCGTGCGCTACCCGCTGAGCGAAGTGCGCCCCGAGCACGCGCAGCAACTCGATCGCGACGGCAAGACGCCGCTGCCGGTGCTGCCGAAGATCTGGGGCGGGCTCGTGCCGCAGGCGCAGGAAGTGGACGGCAAGCGCTACGCGATCGCGGAGCGCGACATCGACAAGCTGCCGAACGCGCCGTTCCGGATTTCGGACGCGCAGGGCAAGCCGCTGCCGAACGGCGTGATCACGCGCGACCTGTGGCATCGCTTCTACCAGAACCAGATGCAGATCGCGGGCGGCCGCAACAACCAGTTCGCCGCGTGGGCCGATTCGGGCGGCCTCGTGATGGGCCATTACCGCAATTCAGCCGACACGCTGCGACTGTGGAATCTCGCACGGCAATACACGCTGTGCGACAACTTCTTCATGGCGGCCTTCGGCGGCTCGTGGATGAACCACATGTTCCTGATCTCCGCGCAGCCGCCGCTGTATCCGGACGCGCACAAGCATCCGCATGCGGCGAAGCTGTTGTCGAAGGTCGAAGGCGACGATCCGGCCGGCACGCGCCTGAAGCTCGCCGACGATTCGCCCGCGTCCGCGCTCGACGGCCCGCCGAAATTCGCGGTCGACGGCCCGCTGACGCCGGACGGGTACGGCGTGAACACGATGGCGCCGCCGTACCAGCCGAGCTACGTGCCGCCGCCCGATCCGGGCAACGCCGCGTATGCGGATCCGGCCGACCATCGCGTGATGCCGCCGCAGGGCTACGCGACGATCGGCGACCGCCTGTCGGAGAAGAACATCGACTGGGCGTGGTACAGCGGCGCGTGGCAGTACGCGCTCGATCATCGCGACACGGGCACGGTGCCCGACTTCCAGTATCACCACCAGCCGTTCAACTACTTCGCGAACTACGCGCCCGGCACCGAAGCCCGCCGCAAGCATTTGCGCGACGCGGGGCTCGGCGACGAACCGTCGACCAACCACTTCATCGCCGACATCGACGCGGGGCGCCTGCCTGCCGTCACGTTCTACAAGCCGCAGGGCAACCTGAACATGCACGCGGGCTATGCGGACATCGAATCGGGCGACCGCCACATCGCGACCGTGATCGACCATATCCGGCGCGGGCCGCAATGGGAACACACCGTGATCGTGATGACGCACGACGAGAACGGCGGCTGGTGGGATCACGTCGCGCCGCCGGTCGGCGATCGCTGGGGCCCCGGCTCGCGCATCCCGGCGCTCGTGATCTCGCCGTTCGCGAAAAAGGGCTTCGTCGATCACACGCTGTACGACACGAATTCGATCCTGCGCTTCATCAGCCGCGTGCACGGGCTCGCGCCGCTCGACGGCGTGGTCCGGCGCGACAACGCGTTCGCCGCGCGCGGCGCGACGCCGCCGGGCGATTTGACGAACGCGCTCGATCTCGGCTAACCGCCGGTCGATCGCCGGAAACGACGACGCCCCGGGCCATGCGATGGATGGCCCGGGGCGTTCATGACGCTTTCAGGGGGTGACGTCGATTGCTGTCGTCAGCCACCGATACGCTGCTCAATTTTCTTCATCGTGTCGCTCATTTCAGCCGGCAAGCGCAGCTTCAACGTATCGAACAGCGCCGCGTGCAGCTTCAGCTCCTCGCGCCATTCGTCGGCGTTCATCGACGTCACCGCATCGAACTGATCGCGCGTGAAATCGAGGCCGTCCCAGTGCAGGTCTTCATACGCAGGCGACACGCCGAACGCATGCTCGCCGCCACCGCCAGTGCCCTCGAGACGATCGAGCATCCACTTCAGCACGCGCATGTTCTCGCCGAAGCCCGGCCACACGAACTTGCCGTTCGCATCCTTGCGGAACCAGTTCACGCAATAGATCTTCGGCAGCGTCGCGCCGGCGGCTTCGAGCTGCTTGCCAAGCTTGAGCCAGTGCGCGAAATAATCGCTGACGTTGTAGCCGCAGAACGGCAGCATCGCGAACGGATCGCGGCGCACGACGCCCTGCTGGCCGACGGCCGCCGCGGTCGTCTCGGAGCCCATCGTCGCGGCCATGTACACGCCTTCGACCCAGTCGCGCGCTTCCGTGACGAGCGGCACCGTCGTCGAGCGGCGGCCGCCGAAGATGAACGCGTCGATCGGCACGCCGGCCGGGCTTTCCCAGTCGTCGTCGATCGACGGGCACTGCGCGGCCGGCGCGGTGAAGCGTGAATTCGGATGCGCGGCCTTGCGGCCGGTTTCCTTGCCAATCTCGGGCGTCCACGGATTGCCCTGCCAGTCGGTCAGCTTCGCAGGCGGCGTGTCGGTCAGCCCTTCCCACCACACGTCGCCGTCTTCCGTCAGCGCGACGTTCGTGAAGATCACGTTTTCCTTCAGCGTGGCGATCGCGTTCGGGTTGGTCTTCACGCCGGTACCCGGCGCCACGCCGAAGAAACCGGCTTCCGGGTTGATCGCATACAGGCGGCCGTCGCGGCCCGGCTTCAGCCACGCGATGTCGTCGCCGATCGTCGTGACCTTCCAGCCGTCGAAGCCCTGCGGCGGGATCAGCATCGCGAAGTTGGTCTTGCCGCACGCGGACGGGAACGCGGCCGCGACGTGATACTTCTTGCCGGCCGGCGACGTCACGCCGAGGATCAGCATGTGTTCCGCGAGCCAGCCCTGATCGCGGCCCATCGTCGACGCGATGCGCAGTGCGAAGCACTTCTTGCCGAGCAGCGCATTGCCGCCGTAGCCCGAGCCGAAGCTCCAGATCTCGCGCGTTTCGGGAAAGTGCACGATGTACTTCACCGGATTGCACGGCCACCGCACGTCCTGCTGGCCGGCTTCGAGCGGATGGCCGACGCTGTGCACGCACGGCACGAAATCGCCGTCCTCGCCGAGCACGTCGTACACGTCGCGCCCCATGCGCGTCATGATCCGCATGTTCACCGCGACGTACGGGCTGTCGGACAACTCGACGCCGACGTGCGCGATCGGCGAGCCGAGCGGGCCCATCGAGAACGGCACGACGTACAGCGTGCGGCCGCGCATCGCGCCGCGGAACAGACCGTTGAGCGTCTCGCGCATTTCGGCCGGATCGATCCAGTTGTTGGTCGGACCGACGTCGTCGCGCGAAGCCGCGCAGATGAACGTGCGATCCTCCACGCGCGCGACGTCAGACGGATCGGATTGCGCGAGATACGAGTTCGGGCGCTTCGCCGGGTTCAGGCGCGTGAGCGTGCCCTGGTCGACCATCGCCTGGCACAGCGCGTCGTATTCTTCCTGCGAACCGTCACACCACACGACGCGCTCGGGCTCCGTGAGCGCCGCGATGCGCGATACCCAGTCGATGAGCTCGCGATGCTTGACGAAGGCCGGCGGAGCGATCAGCGGGCCATGTGTTGCTTCGGCCAAAGTGTTTTGCGACATGGGGATGTCTCCAGATTATTGGGCGGGGGATGGGGGATGCGGGGTGAACCCGCGAGATGGGAATGCGTGCGGAGCGCAGGGAGCGGCAGCGCGCAGCAGGACGGGACGCGCGAGCGGAGCGCGCGTCGATGCCGCGATGCGGGCGAGAGAAGGTGATGTCTCGTATATAAGCGTGCGAACGCGAGTTTCGCCATGCAAGCAACCTGCCATACAACTCCATGTCGGCCAGCATACCATCGCCGTTATTGGGCGGGCGTTGCGTTGCAGCAAGAAACCCGCTGCGCCGACGCGCCGGCATGCGCGTTGCGGGCAGGTTCTTTTTACGGCGTCGTCGCACACAGTTTGGGGACGAAACGCGTGTGACGACCGCCCTGCAAGGGTTTCGCACGAGCGGCAATTTCAACCTGCCGCTTGGGCAAACGAACAACGCGAACACACGCCGTGCGAATCAGCGTTTTCGCTACTCAGGCAAACCCTGAATCAGTTGCGTACACAAACATCCTGTTCGAATCGCGATAGACGCCCCCGCTCGAAACGAGGTGCCGGGCAATCACGCGCTCCGCGCGTCGAATGAAAAAAAGCCAACCCGTCACGGATTGGCTTTCTGCCGCGGATATGACGATTACGCGAACTGGTTCATCGTGTTGTCCTTGCCCGCTGCCTTCAGCGCCGCTTCGCCGCTGAAGTATTCCTTGTGATCGTCGCCGATGTCCGAACCGGACATGTTCTGGTGCTTCACGCACGCGATGCCCTGACGGATTTCCTTGCGCTGCACGCCGGCCACGTAGCCGAGCATGCCCTGATCGCCGAAGTATTCCTTGGCCAGGTTGTCGGTCGACAGCGCGGCCGTGTGGTACGTCGGCAGCGTGATCAGGTGGTGGAAGATGCCTGCTTCACGCGATGCATCGGCCTGGAACGTACGGATCTTCTCGTCGGCGAGCTTGGCCAGTTCGGTGTCGTCGTATTCGACGCTCATCAGTTGCGCGCGGTCGTACGCCGACACGTCCTTGCCTTCGGCCTTCATCGCGTCGTACGCCTGCTGACGGAAATTCAGCGTCCAGTTGAACGACGGGCTGTTGTTGTACACCAGCTTCGCGTTCGGGATCACCTTGCGGATCTCGCTGACCATGCCGCCGATCTGCGCGATATGCGGCTTTTCGGTTTCGATCCACAGCAGGTCGGCGCCGTTCTGCAGCGACGTGATGCAGTCGAGCACGCAACGCGCTTCGCCCGTGCCGGCGCGGAACTGGAACAGGTTGCTCGGCAGGCGCTTCGGACGCAGCAGCTTGCCGTCGCGCTTGATGACGACGTCACCGTTGCCCAGCTGATCGGCCGACAGCTCCTCGCAGTCGAGGAACGAGTTGTATTGATCGCCCAGGTCGCCCGGCTGGTTCGTCACGGCGATCTGCTTGGTCAGGCCGGCGCCCAGCGAATCGGTACGCGCGACGATGATGCCGTCGTCCACGCCCAGCTCCAGGAACGCGTAGCGAATCGCGCGGATCTTCGCGAGGAAGTCCTCGTGCGGCACCGTGACCTTGCCGTCCTGATGGCCGCACTGCTTCTCGTCCGACACCTGGTTCTCGATCTGGATGCAGCACGCACCCGCTTCGATGAACTGCTTGGCCAGCAGGTAGGTCGCCTCCGCGTTGCCGAAGCCGGCGTCGATGTCGGCGATGATCGGCACGACGTGCGTGACGTGGTTGTCGATCTTTTCCTGGATCGCGGCCTTGGCAGCCGGGTCCTTCGCCGCATCCAGCTCGCGGAACAGGCCGCCCAGCTCACGGGCGTCGGCCTGGCGCAGGAACGTGTACAGCTCGCGGATCAGCGCGCTGACCGAGGTCTTTTCGTGCATCGACTGGTCCGGCAGCGGGCCGAACTCCGAGCGCAGCGCGGCGACCATCCAGCCCGACAGATACAGGTAGCGGCGTTCGGTGCTGTTGAAGTGCTTCTTGATCGAGATCATCTTCTGCTGGCCGATGAAGCCGTGCCAGCAACCCAGCGACTGCGTGTACTTGGACGGATCGGCGTCGTACGCGGCCATGTCGGCGCGCATGATCTTCGCGGTGTACTTCGCGATGTCCAGGCCGGTCTTGAACTTGTTCTGGGCACGCATGCGGGCCGCATACTCGGGGCTGATGGCGTTCCACGCGCTGCCGTGGTTTTCCTTCAAGCCAGCCACTGCCTTGATGTCGTCTTGATATTGGGACATGTCTATCTCCTGGGAACGAAGCGCATTTGAGTAAAGAGTTCAGCGTGCCCGCCGCGTGTGACGAAGCGAACTGCATGGACTCAATAGTAATCCCGCCCGGCAACATTTCGGTCAAGTCTTATATAAGACATAAGATATAAATTTTTGTTGTTTTTCAATGAGATAGCCACGCGTTTTTGCGATGCAAAACACGGTTTCAAGCGGCGGTAAAACGCCGCGGCGGGAAGCCGATGCGAATTCCGCGATATGAAATCTCCTTTCGGCTGCTGGAGAACGGGCCGCGCGGGCAAGGCCGGACAGCGACGACTGCTCTCCCCTTTGTCATGGCTGCGACAAAACGTCTATACTTGGACAATTCTTTGATTCACGCGCGTCTGCGCCTCTGCCCGCCTCCCGGAGCGCCATGAACGACTCTCCCGTTTTCGACACGCTTTGCGAACTGCTGACTACCTCCGGCGCGCGTTTCCGCGTGCTCGAGCATCCGGCGGAAGGCAAATCCGACGCGATCGCCGCGCTGCGCGGCACGCGCCCCGAACAGGGCGCGAAGGCGATGCTCTGCACGTTCAAGGACGGCGGCGGCGCCACCGCGCTCGCGGTGATTCCCGGCCACCTGAAGATCGACTTCCGCAAGGTCGCCGATGCGGTCGGCCGGCGCAAGGCGACGCTCGCCTCGCCCGACCTCGCGGCCGCCGTCACGCGCTGCGTGATGGGCGCCGTGCCGCCGTTCGTATTCGATGCGAACGTGACGCTCGTCGTCGATCCGGCGCTGGTCGAGCGCAACGCCGAGATCGCGTTCAACGCGGGCCGCCTCGACCGCTCGGTCGTGCTCGACACGGCCGACTACGTCCGGATCGCGCGCCCGCTGCTGGCCGACATCACGCGCCCCGAGACGACGGACGCGCCCGCCCCGCAGGAGCACGCATGAGCACGAACCGCAAACCGCTGCTGTCGGAGCAGGCATCGCTGATCGAGCAGGTGCAGCGCATCGCCGAAGGGCTCGGCGAGATGTTCGCGCCGTTCACCGAGGTCGTCGTGCACGACCTGCGCACGCCCGAGCACGCGATCCTCGCGATTCACAACAACCTGTCCGGGCGCGCGGTCGGCGACCCGGCGACCGAACTCGGCCTCGCGCGCATCGCCGACGACGATTTCCCGCAGGTGCTCGCGAACTATCCGAACCGCTTCGCCGACGGCCGCACTGCGAAAAGCACGTCGATCGGCATCAAGGATTCGACCGGGCGCTACGTGGCCGCGCTGTGCCTGAATGCCGACGTCACGCTGTTCCGCGGCTTCCAGGGCATGCTGAGCCAGTTCTGCCGCACGGACGGCGAAGCCGTCGTCGAAACGCTCGACCCGGCCGGCGCGGACGCGATCCGGCAGCGCATCGACGCCTTCGCGACACGCCTCGCGACGACGCCGCGCGAGCTGAAGACCGACCAGCGCCGCGAGCTGATGCACACGCTGAAGGCGGACGGCTTCCTCGAGGTGCGCCGCGCGATGGAAATCGTGTCGCAGCATCTCGGCGTGTCGCGCGCCACCGTCTACAACGATGCGAAGTGACGCGGCGCGCCCCGCATTCCAATTGACTGACTTTTTCGACCCCGAGCGACCATGAATTCTCCGACTCTCCCCACGTACGACGACGTCGCCGCCGCCGCGGCCCGGCTCGAAGGCCATGCGCACCGCACGCCGGTGATGACGTCGCGGACGATCGACGACGCGCTCGGCGCGCAGGTGTTCTTCAAGTGCGAGAACCTGCAGCGCATGGGCGCGTTCAAGTTCCGCGGCGCGTTCAACGCGCTGTCGCGCTTCGACGCGGAACAGCGCCGCCACGGCGTCGTCGCGTTCTCGTCGGGCAACCATGCGCAGGCGATCGCGCTGTCGGCGCGCATCCTCGGCATTCCCGCGACGATCGTGATGCCGCAGGACGCGCCGGCCGCGAAGATGGCCGCGACGCGCGGCTACGGCGGCAACGTCGTGACCTACGACCGCTACACCGAGGATCGCGAGCAGATCGGGCGCGAGCTCGCGGAAAAGCACGGGCTCACGCTGGTTCCGCCCTACGATCACCCGGACGTGATCGCCGGCCAGGGCACCGCGGCCAAGGAACTGTTCGACGAAGTCGGCCCGCTCGACGCGGTGTTCACGCCGCTCGGCGGCGGCGGGCTGCTGTCGGGCACCGCGCTCGCCACGCGCGCGCTGTCGCCGCACGCGAAGCTGTACGGCGTCGAGCCCGAAGCCGGCAACGACGCGCAGCAATCGTTCCGGTCCGGCACGATCGTGCACATCGACACGCCGCGCACGATCGCCGACGGCGCGCAGACGCAGCACGTCGGCAACCTCACGTTCCCGATCCTGCGCCGCGACGTCGACGACATCCTGACCGCGACGGACGCGGAGCTGGTCGACTGCATGCGCTTCTTCGCCACGCGCATGAAGCTCGTCGTCGAGCCGACCGGCTGCCTGGCGTTCGCCGCGGTGCGACGGATGAAGGACGCGCTGCAGGGCAAGCGCGTCGGCGTGGTGATCAGCGGCGGCAACGTCGATCTCGAGAACTTCTGCGCGCTGGTGTCGGCACCGGCCTGAGCGTCACGGCGCGCATGAAGATCCTGTCATGCGCGCACCGCCCCGCCTCCACGTCGCGCCAGGTTTCGCGCCGCGGACTGATTACGTCGTCGTCCCGAAGTCGGTCTGAAGGCGTCTTCATGAATACGCGCGCGATCGCCGCCGCCCGGGCGCGACGGCATGCGTTGGAACCCGACCATTTCTTCAGACCTGAAACGCCGCCCGGGCACCTCGAACGCAAGCATCCGGAAAGCCGACACCGGGTAATGACGTTTTTTCGCATCCGCGCGCCCGGACGATTGACGTGCCCGACCGCGCGCCATTACCCTTGCGCGCTGATGGTTCCCAGGGATGGGATCAAAAGGGAACGCAGGCGAGGCGACGTCTCGAATCTGCGGCTGCCCCCGCAACTGTGAGCGGCGAATCCGTGCCACCGCATGCCACTGGGAAACCGGGAAGGCCCGCACGGATGGCGACCCGCGAGCCAGGAGACCTGCCATCGACCCGAGGTCCAGCAGCCGCACCGGGCGGGGTGTCCCGATGTGCAAGCACCGCCGTTGGCGGCCGCCCGTTGCATGGACGACCCGACCTCAGGATCCGTCAGATGTCCATCGTTCCCGAATCCGCTTCCCGGCCGGAAGCGTCGCCCCGACGCGCCGTCGGCATGCATCCCCTGCCGGCCCCCGGCTCACGATCGCCGTACACGTCACACGCTTTGTCCCGCTGTCTCATGAACCTTCGTCACCTGCTTGCCACGTCCGCCGCCACCGCGCTGCTTTCCCCGCTCGCCCATGCGGCCGGCGACGCGGCGCCTGCGCAGCCCGCGGCACCGGCGTCAGCCGCGGACCTGCCCGCGATCAGCGTGACCGACACGCGGCACCTGCCCGAATCGTTCGACCGGCGCTATGCGTCGACGCAGGTGCTCACGCGCGAGGATCTCGACCGGCTGTCGCCGGCCGACCCGAGCATCACGCAGGCGCTCGCGACGCTGCCGGGCGTGACCGTCGCGCAGAACGGCGGGCCCGGCTCGTCCGCGTCGGTCAGCATCCGCGGCTCGTCGGCGAGCCAGGTCGCGGTGTTCATCGACGGCATCCGGATCGGCTCGCCGACCACCGGCATCGCGCCGTGGGCCGACCTGCCGACCGAAGCGTTCGAGCGCGTCGAGGTAATCTCCGGCCCGGCCGCCGCATCGTTCGGCAACAACGCGATGGGCGGCGTCGTGCAGCTCTTCACGCGCCGCGCCGCCGACCAGCCGAACCAGACCACCGTGTCGTTCGGCGGCGGTTCGAACAAGACGTTCGACACGCAGTTCCGCACGTCGGGCACGGTGCCGTCGACCGGGCCGCTGGCCGCGCTCGGCGGGCTCACCTATTCGCTCGGGCTGCACGACTACAACACGGCCGGCATCGATGCGACGCGGCCTTTCTTCTACGGTCACGAAGATGGCCGCAATCCGTATCACGCGCAGGATCTCGACGCGCGGCTCGGCTATGCGCGCGACAACTGGTCGATCTCGACGTTCGCGCTGTACCACCGCTCCGATCTGTCCTTCGACAACAGCGGCTACGCGAATCGCGAGCGCGATCACCAGTTGACGACCGGCGTTGCATTCCATCTCGACATCACGCCCGATACGCAGTTCGACCAGTCGTTCGGCTATGCGAACGATCGCCAGTTCATCTACGCAGACAACCCGGCCCTCGCGACGGACCAGATCAATTCGCAGCGCATCAGCACGTCGACGTCGCTGACCCATCAGGCGCACGGTTTCCACCTGTTCGGGCTGCCGCTGTCGGGCGAATCGAAGCTCGCGTACGACTTCACGCGCGAACAGGCGTTCCTGCCGGTCGACATTCCCGGCGGCGTGCCGACGCGCAACGATTCCGCGTTCTCGCTGCACCAGTCGGCGACGCTCGGCAACGTGACGATGTTCGTCGCCGGCCGTCACGAGATCATCGCCGGGCAAGCAGTGAACACCGGCAACGCCGCGCTGTCGTGGGCGATCACGCCGGTCTATACGGCGCGCATGTCGTACGGCAATGCGTTCCGCCTGCCGACGTTCAACGACCTGTACTACCCGGGCTACGGCAATCCGAGCCTCAGCCCGGAACGCAGCACGTCGGTCGAGGCCGCGCTCGACGCGAACACGGCGTACGGCACGTTCACCGCGGCGATCTACGACACGCGCGTCAACAACCTGATCGCGTACAACCCGGCGACGTTCTCGCCGATGAACATCGGCCGTTCGCACATTCGGGGCATCGACCTGTCGTACAAGGGAACGATCGGCCGCTCGACGCCGGTGAGCGTCGCGGTCGGCATCCTGAATCCGCAGGACGAGACCAACCAGACCTGGCTCAGCCGCCGGCCGCGCCAAACGGTCAGCCTGAACGTCGACCACACGTGGGACGAACTGAAGCTGCACGCGCTGAGCACAGGCGCGTCGCTGCTGTACGGCGGCTCGACGTTCGACGACCCGGCCAACCGGCAGTATCTGGCGTCGTACCTGACGGTGAACCTGCGAGCGTCGTACCGGATCAATTCGCACCTGACGGTGTCGGCGTCGCTGTCGAACCTGTTCGACCGGCAATACATGACCGCGTACGGCTACAACACGCTCGGGCGCACCGCGTTCGGCAAGGTGAGCTATACGTTCTGACGGCCGCACGCAGCGGCGCGACGCACCACACCGGCACGCGCGGAAAATTGACAGCGCGGCAAAAGCTAATAGAATTAGTTCTTTGACTAACCTGCATAGCATTCGTCATGGCGCGTGCCGGCATTACCGTGGACAAGCTCGTCGAAGCCGGCGCGCAGCTCGCCGATGAAACCGGCTTCGAGCAACTCACCGGCGCAGCGCTCGCGCGGCATTTCGACGTCAAGCTGGCGAGCCTGTATTCCCATGTCGCGAGCTTCGACGATCTCAAGAGCCGGATCGCGCTGTTCGCGCTGCAGGAGCTGGCCGAGCGCGCCGCCGACGCGCTGGCCGGCCGCACCGGCAAGGACGCGCTGGCCGCGCTCGCCAACGTCTATCGCGACTACGCACGTGCGCATCCGGGCCGCTTCGCGGCCGCGCGCCATCCGGTGAGCGGCGGGCGCGCCGCCGCAAGCGCGGGCGGGCAACTCGTCAGGATGACGGCAGCGGTGCTGCGCAGCTACGGCTTGCCCGATAGCGAACAGGCGCATGCGATCCGCCTGCTCGGCGGTTTCTTCATGGGCTACGTGACGCTCGAAAGCGCCGGCGGCTTCTCGCACAGCGCGCCGGATTCGGACGTGTCGTGGGCACGCAGCCTCGATGCGCTCGACGTGATGCTGCGCCACTGGCCTTCGGCCGCATGACGTACCGAACGGAATCCAAGCAATGAAAGACAAACCCGACGGCGTCGTGCTGCCGAGCCGTGTCGTGCCCTTCCCGACCTCGATCAGCGACGAAGCACGCGCCGCGCTGCAACGCCTGACCGGCGACGACGGGGTGCCGCTGAATGCGTTGCACGTGATGCCGGCGCCGGACGACATCGACGCATGGATGCGCGTGAAGGCCGGTGCCGACGCGCATTACACGGCCGCGGTCGAGCAACTCGCCGGCTATTTGCGCTCGAGCGTCGAGACGATCCGCGTCGGCGATGCGGACGTGCATGTCGCGACACCCGACGCCGCGGCTTCCGGCGCCTGCGCCTACATCGATCTGCATGGCGGCGCGCTGGTCGTCGGCGGCGGCGCCGCGTGCCGCGCCGGCGCGCAGATGCAGGCCGACCGGCTCGGCATCCGCTGCTACGGCGTCGACTACCGGATGCCGCCGGAACACCCGTATCCGGCCGCGCTCGACGACTGCATCGCCGCCTATGCTTACGTGCTGGCGCATCACGCACCGGAAAACGTCGTCATCGGCGGCCGCTCCGCCGGCGGCAATCTCGCCGCCGCGATGGTGCTGCGTGCCCGCGACGAAGGCTTGCCGCTGCCTGCCGCGCTCGTGCTGCTGTCGCCGGAAGCCGACCTGACCGAATCCGGCGACAGCTTCGAGACCAACCGGCTCGTCGATGTCGTGCTGCCGGCGCCTCTGATGGCGAACAACCTGCTCTACGCGAACGGCGCCGATCTCGCGCATCCGTACCTGTCGCCGCTGTTCGGCGATTTCGCCGCCGGCTTCCCGCCGACCTTCATCCAGAGCGGCACGCGCGACCTGTTCCTGTCGAACGCCGTGCGCCTGCATCGCGCGTTGCGGCGCGCGCAGGTGCCGACGGAGCTGCACGTGTTCGAGGGCATGCCGCACGGCGGGTTCATGGGCGCGCCGGAGGACATCGACCTGAGCCAGGAAATCGCGCGCTTCGTGCACGCGCACTTGAATCCGCACGGATCGAATTGAGCCGGCGATCAACGGGCAAGCACACAAGGACGACATCGGCATCGGCCGGATCGCCGGCTCCCCGGATCGAATGCGGCAAATCTGGCGGGTGACGCGATCCGGTCGCCCCGCGCCGCGCCGTGCACCTAGATCAGCCCGCGCACGCCCGCGGCGAGCTGGATCGCGCCGAATACCGCGACGACGGCCGCCGACGCGCGCGACAGCCCGTGCATGAACGCGAACGACAGCTTCGTGCGCAGCGCGGCGGTCGCGCTGCTCAGGCACAGCCACCACGTGGCCGAGCCGACGAACACGCCGGCGACCATCCACGCCACTGTCGCCCACATCGCGCCTTCCCGTGCCCCCGGCAGCGGGCCGAGCGCCGCGAAGATCCCGACGAACGACACGATCGTCATCGGGTTCGACAGCGTGAGGCCGAACGTCGTCAGGAAATCGCGCAGGACGGTCGTCCGCGGCACGTCGCGTGGCCCGGCCGGTGCGGCCGGCGCCTGGCGCGCGATGGTCCACGCGAGCCACACGAGAAACGCGCCGCCGCCGATTTTCAGGCCGACGGTCAGCATCGGAAATGCGGTGACGATGCCCGCGACGCCCAGCGCGCCGAGCAGGCCGTAAATCGCGTCGGCGCACGCGGCGCCGATGCCCGTCGCGAATCCCGCCTGGAAACCGCGGCTCAGGCTGCGCTGAATGCACAGCATGCCGATCGGGCCGACCGGCACCGCGATCGACAGCCCCATCACGACGGATTTGATGAACAGCATCGCCTGCTCCTTGCGACATTCGGTGGATCGAACAGGCATCGTAGGGAAAGTCCGGCCCTCGCTGAATGCGGTTTTTAAGGAAGAATGGCGGCTCTACCTTAAAAACGCCCGCCGCGATGGACGATCTGGACTGGAAGATACTGGCGCTGTTGCAGGACAACGGGCGCATCAGCTATACGGAGCTCGCGCGCCAGGTTCACCTGTCGGTGCCGGCGGTGACGGAGCGCGTGAAGCGTCTTGAAGCAGCCGGCGTGGTCGAAGGCTATACGGCCCGGATCAATCCGTCCGCGGCCGGCTATCCGGTGAGCGCGCTGATCGGCATTACGGTGCCGCAACCGGCGAAAGCGAAGTTCCTCAAGCTGCTGGAGACGATTCCCGAAGTCGTCGAATGCCATCACGTGACGGGCGCGGATTCGTATGTGATGCGGTTCGTCGCCGTCAGCATGGCCCATCTCGAACAGTTGATCGAACGCATCAACCTGTACGGCGAAACGCGCACGTCGATCGTGATGTCGACGCCGCTGCCCGCGCGCGGGCTGGCACGGCCGGCGGCAAGGGCCGATATCGTCAGGAAATGAACGAGCGCGGGCCGCCCCGCCGCCCGCGGCGGCCCCACGACCGTTGACCACGGTCGCCGGTGTGGTACCGACGACACGGGCGACCATGCCGGAAATCGGCGCCGCGCTGGCCCTCGGTTACGTAGCACGTGCAGAGAAAAACCGACGGCGTCGCTCCGTGCACGCGCCGCATCCTCGTCACTGCCGCCTCGCCAGCTTCACGATCGTCAGCGTGCCGTCGACGTTTTCCACTCGAACCCGGACCTTGTCGCCCACATGCAGCGGCGGGATCATCGCCGCGTCGCCGGCCTTGAACGTCATCGTCATCGGCGGCATCCCGAGGTTGTCGAGCGCGCCGTGCTTCAGCGTCACGAGCCGTCGCGCGGCATCGATGTGCTTCACCTCCGCATCGGTCACCTTCGTGTCCGGCGCGGACATGGTCGTGTCGCGCGGGTTCATGCCGGATATGTCGCCGCCCGCGAGCGCCGGCATGACAACGATCGCCATCGCGCACGACACGGCAACAGCATGAAAGCAGATCTTCATCGAGCATCTCCCGTCCGGCTCGACATGCTTCTTCCGCAGGCACGCGCCGCACCTCACACGATCAACGTCACACCGGCCCACGCGATCAGCACGACACCCAGCACACGGCCGATACGATCGCCGCCGGGCAGGACCTTTTCCACGAACACGAACAGCGACAACGCGACGATCCACACGACGTTCATCACGCCGCCGACGAACAGCAGCGCCATCAGCAGCCAGCAGCAGCCCACGCAAACCGCACCATGCCGCGCGCCCAGCAGGAAACTGCCGGCAGCGCCCGGGCGCCAGTGCGCGACCAGGAACGCAGCCGGCGCGCGGCATTGCCGCAGACACGCGCGTTTCAGCGGCGAGAATTGATAGAGCCCGGCCAGCGCCAGCACGATGGCGGAAAGGAGCGCGCTCTTCGACCACAGCATCATCGCGGAGATCAGCCCGGCCGGCTGCAGCAGCGCCTGCAGCAGCGCCGCGCCGATCGAGAACGCCAGCCACGTCGTCAGATAGCCGGCCAGCAGCGCCACGGACGTGAACGTCGATCCCGCCGCCCCGTCGCCGTGCTGCCGCAGCACGCGCCGGTACAGCATCACGAGCGGCGCGGCGCCGGGCGTCATCATCGCGATCATCATCACCCACCACATCGCGATCACGGTCGGCAGCGACGGATCCATGCTGCCCATGTCGTCCGCCAGCCGATGCGGAAACAGCGCGACGGCCGTCATCTCCCGCGCCGACATGCCGGTTCCCGCACCCGTCCACAGATAGAACCAGCACAGGCCGACGAGCGCGGCCATGCCGAGCAGCGTGACGGCTCGCTCGCGCGCGAGCCAGGTATCGACCGGCGTCATGCCGCGGCGCGATGCCGGACCAGTCCGTGGTTGTTCAGATGCAGCCGCGCGAATTGCGCATAGGTTCCGTCGAGATTCAGTGCGATGTTGCCCTGCGAGCGCCCCGTGCCCGAACCGATCTCGGCCAGCTCGTATTCGAAACCGTGCGGCAGGTCGATCCGCACGCGGTGCTCGTCACCGGTCACCGGATTGCGGATGGGTTCGCCCGCCGCGTCGAACACGCCGTCCACGTGAATCCGGCCGCGCCGCGCATCGACATCGACGTCGAAATCGATCTTCGTGAAGATCGGCTCGAACGCGTGCTCGAGCGTCGACGCATACACGGAAAACATCGTCGCGAATGGATCGGTATCCTGACCGGTCATGATCTTCAACACGGCGTCGCGCTGCGCCGGACTGGCGCGCTCGTCGACGACCGGCTGGCACTTGCCGTGGCCTTCGTGAACGGCGCCCGGCCACTGGAACACCACCGCGATCCTGACGCCGTCGAGCACCACGTCGCCGTAATGTCCGCTGTCGATCGAAATCGCGCCCATCGCTTCGCAGTTGCCGTTGGTCGGCAGCGCATTGAACTGGCAAGGGCAACCGTATGAGCAATTGCAACTGATCATTTCGGTGCCCTGAATCTCCCACGGCGTCATGGCTCCACCTCGCGCTCTGAAACAAACGAACGCTTCGAATCTAGTGCACGCAATGGGGGAAAGCAACGCGGTCATGGCGGCGTGAAAACCCTGCGTTCCGGCCTCACGTAAGACGTTTCGGGAGGCGCTCGCCGGGCTGTGCCGAGAGCCGTCGCGTCACCCCGTTCTCACACGAACAGCGACGCGACGATCGCACACCACACCGCACCCGCGCCGCACAGAAACACGCGTCGCGCGACGAACATTCGCGACTCGTCGTCGGACGTTTTCATCGGCGATGTTGCGAGAAACGGCACGCTGGCGAGGCACGCGAAACCCGCCAGCGCGGGCACGATCACGACGAAGTCGCCGAATCGCCAGGGCAGCGCTTCGTGCAATCCCCAGTAGCCGAGAAACAGCATGCCCATCGAGAACATCGTCGCCGCGGCCGAGCTGAGCGCGACCACCGATCCTGTCGGAAATTGCACGTGAACCTCCCCTCGCGCAGTGCACGATGCGACGCCTGTCGCCGAAGATCGCCACGATGTCGCCCGACGGCCGCGGAATCAGGCGTTCGTTTCGGGCCCGAATGCGTCGAGCGCGCCGGCTTCGCTCGCGAGCCCATGCGCGTTGTCACGAATTGACAGATTCGATCCGGTCGAGCGGGATGTCGTGCCTGCTCGATCGAGCAGCACGTGCATGACGTCGCTAACCCGGCTTCTTCGCGCCCTGCGCAACGGAGATCCACCCGACCACCGCCGCGGCGACCCAGCAACAGGTGATCATCAGGTCCAGATCCATCCAGCCCTCGAAATTCGTGCTGTTTTCGAAACTGCAGCGCTGATGGCCCCTGACCCACATGCAGCCGCTGATCAACTGCTGGATGTGCATGTAGACGCTGTACACGGCAACGGCGGAAGCGATGACGGCGACCCGCAGGCTTATGCTCTTTTTCATTGACGCTGAAGGCGTGGGATGATCTCGCGACGATCTTAAGCCAATGGCGATGCGTGACGCAATCGATCGGTATCGGCGCCGGTGGTGTACGCAGTGTCATGCATGCAATCGGCCGCGTACGGCGAAATCGTCGCAACGGAGTCGTCGCGCGCGATCGAGCCGGTCACGCTCGGGAACATCGACGCATTCGCTGAAGCACGATTGCGCGTCCGACGGCAATCGCGCATCGTTGTTCATCAAAACCGATGGGCTCGGCGATTATCTTGCCGAAGTACGCGAACGACCATGCCGATGAAGCGCTCGCCGCGGTATGCGACCGGATGAGGATCGACGCAGGCCGTTGACGCACTCGCGACCCGAACGCGGAGTGGCGACCTGAGCGCATGCGCAGGTGCGGGCATGGCGCTTGCACCGCCTGATGCCCTCGCCTGCTGACATGACGCTGGCAGCAGGCGGCGCTCAAAGTTGCACGAGCGCCTGCCGAGGAACGCCGCCATGACCGATACCGCAGCACTCGCCGACCACGCCCTCAAACGCCGCGGCGTGACGCTGATCGCGCTATGCATCGCCGTGCTCGTCGCCCAGGTCGATACGGCCGTCGTCAATCTCGCGACGCGCGCGATCGGCGCCTATTTCCATGCCGGTGTCGGCGCATTGCAGTGGGTCGTCGACAGCTACAACCTCACGTACGCGGTGTTGCTGCTGACGGGTGGCCTGCTCGCCGACCTGTACGGGCGCCGCCGCATCTTCATGGCCGGCACGACGATCTTCACGATCGCGTCGCTGCTGTGCGCGCTGGCGCCGTCGGTGTCGGTGCTGATCGCCGCACGCGCGCTGGCCGGCGTCGGCGCCGCGTTGTTGTTGCCGGCATCGCTTGCGATCGTGCGCGTCGTGTGGCGCGACCCGGTCGAACGCGGTCGAGCGCTCGGCATCTGGGCCGCATGCAATGGCGTCGCGATGGCGATCGGCCCGACGCTCGGTGGCGTGTTGATCCGGCACTTCGGCTGGCGCAGCATCTTTTTCGTCGTCGTGCCGCTGAGCATCGCCGCGATGCTGCTCGCGATCCCGGCCGTGCCCGAGTCGTCCGATCCGCACGGCCGGCATTTCGACGGCGCCGCGCAAGTCGCGGGCGCCCTCGCGCTCGGCGCGCTCGCGTATGCGGCGATCGTGTTCCGCGAAGCGCCGACCGCCTGCGCGATCGCCGGCTGCATCGCGATTGCGTCGTTCGTCGCGTTCGTGGCGATCGAGCGCCGCCACGGCGAAGCCGCCCTGGTACCGCTCGATATTTTCCGGATCGGCGCGTTTCGCGGCGCGATCGCCGCGACCACCGGCATGACGTTCGGAATGTACGGTGTGCTGTTTCTGCTGCCGCTGACGTGGCAGAGCGTCGGCCGCCTCGATTCGATCGGCGCGGGCCTCGCGCTGTTGCCGATGGCGCTCGTGTTCGTCGTCGTATCGCCGTGGTCGGGGCCGCTTTCCGAGCGCATCGGCACGCGCGCGACGACGGCCAGCGGTGTCGCGGTGATCGCAAGCGGGCTCGCCGCGATCGGCGCGTCGGCGGACGCGTCGAGCCTGTTCGGCGCAGAAATCGGCCTCGCGCTGACGGGGCTGGGGATGGGAATCGCGACGGGCCCGTTGATGACCGTTGCGGTCGGCGCCGTCGACGCGACGCGCTCGGGCACCGCCAGCGCGCTCGTCAACGTCGCGCGAATGACTGGCGCGACGCTCGGGATCGCGGTGCTCGGCACGGCGTTCGCCGCCATGCACGGCGGCGCGACCGGCCTGCGGGTGGCGATGTTCGCCGGCGCGGCGGTTCAATTGACGGGCGCGGCGGTGGCGGCAGTTGCCGTACAGCGGTCGGCATGACGCGTGACATGCGCGCTCGGCACACGCGGCGCCGGTAAAGGCGGGGAAACAGAAGAAGCCGCGGCGCGACAGCGCCGCCGACTACCGACGAACGGCACACGATGTGCCGTTCAGCCGGTTCGTCCGGCCACGAGGCCGGACGGGGAACGATCGGTGCGCGCTGCCGCGCGCCGATCGTGGTCGCTTAGCGGCGCGGCTGGCCGCTTCGCGGCGGACGCGGGGAATTCGCGTCCTTGTGCCGGAAGTTGATGCGGCCCTTGGTAAGGTCGTACACCGACAGTTCCAGCGTCACGCGATCGCCCGCGAGAATGCGGATGTGGTTCTTGCGCATGCGGCCCGACGCGTACGCGCCGACCACGACACCGTTTTCCAGCGTGACACGGTATTTGCTGTCCGGCAGCACTTCGTCGACGATTCCGTCCAGTTCCAGCAGTTCTTCTTTTGCCAAACCAATTCCTCCAGACAAGGTGATTGACCGCGGCCGCGGCGACTGCCCGGCGCCGACTCCCGCAAACGGGACGGCGGCCGGCAAGCGGCCGGGATCGGTTCGTTCAGACGGGCCTCGGGCCAGTCTTGCGATCGGTGCCCGGCGCGTTGCGACGTTCGGGCGGTCGGTGGCTGCGGCGCCAGCGGCGCCGCGCAAGTCGGGACCGCGCCAGCTACGGCATGGCGGCGGTCTGCTCGGGTTGATGCGTTCAAGCGGTGATGCGCTCGCGAAACGGCATGCATTTCACGAGGGCGTTGCGTCGCATGCGGTCAGGCATGCGATGAGGGAGGCGTCACGACCGATGCATCGTGAATGTCGCGATGCATCGGTCGTGCGCATCGGAACGCACAGGCTGCCGTCGAGCGGCGCCCGCGCGATACGCTATCCGGCAGCGGCCACCGATGGGCAACCGATGCCGATGCGGCTTACTGCGGCGTGATGTTCGACGCTTGCAGACCCTTCGGGCCGCGCTTCACTTCGAAGCTGACCTTCTGGCCTTCGGCCAGGGTCTTGAAGCCCGTGCCGCGAATTTCCGAGAAATGGGCGAACAGATCGTCGCCGCCGTTGTCCGGGGAAATGAAACCAAAGCCCTTGGTTTCGTTGAACCACTTGACGGTACCGGTATCCACAAATACTTCCTTAATACAAATGACGAATGATGAAGATGCGCCCGTGACGGGCACAGAAAGAATCAAAGAGGGAGAGACCAACGACTGCCGCACGGTGTGCGGCCAATGATGAGCAATCGAACTTCTTGACGACTTCGGTCTCGGACACTACGCGGTCGCGGCCGTTTCGTCAAGTTCTTTTGGTGCAGCGCACAAGCGCGGACCCGCGGGCGCTGCGCAGGATGCCGGCCGGCCAAGGGCGCTACATCGTCTGTTGGGACGGGAGGACCGCCCCTGCGACGCTAGTCGAATGGATTCAGCAACCGGACGCCGGTGCGAGCGAAATCGTCGACGTTGCGCGTGACGACCGTCAGATCGTTGATCAGCGCGGTGGCCGCGATCAGCTTGTCGAGCTCATGCGTCGGATCCGGCACGCGCAAATGCCCCCACATCTGGCTGGTCTCGACATCGACCGGCAGGATGTTCGGCGCATAGCCGGACAGGATCATCGCCACCCAGGCCTCGAGCGCCGACGCCTGACTGTGATCGCCGCGATGACGGATCAGGTCGACACCGCGCCGCAGTTCGGCCACCGTCACGACCGACAGGTAAAGCGGGCTGTCGGCTTCGGCCTGCCGGAAGAACGCCCGCACGCCCCGGTTGGTTCGCTTGCCCTTCCTGTGATGTCGTCTTGGCTCAAAAATTCCAGTCGGACACGGCGCCTTGCAGTCAGTAAAATCAAGCATTTGTCATATGCTTCTGAACGGCATGCCTGCTGGTTACCATACGTGCCGGAAAGACCGGAAACCTTACCATGAGCTCCAATAACCAAAACGCCTTCACCTTCCTGCGTCTGTTGGCCGCATATGCAGTGATCGTCACCCACAGCTACGTCGTGCTCGGACTGCCGCATGACTGGCTTGAGGCGCATGGCTTCCCGCAGTTCAGTGAGTTCGGTGTGAGCGCGTTCTTCGCGATCAGCGGGTACCTTGTGTGTAAGTCGCTGCAACGGAACCCGAATTCGATCGTCTATCTGCGCAACCGCGCGCTGCGCATCTTCCCGGGCCTGGCGGTTTTGCTACTGCTGACGATCTTCGTCGCCGGCCCGATCATGACGCATACGTGGTTGCCCGAGTGGCTCGAATACATGACAAACCTGTCGATGTACCAGCTCGTCCCGACGCTCCCCCACTTCTTCGCGACGAACCCGGTTCCCGTCATCAACGGCTCACTCTGGACGTTGTCGCTCGAGGTAACGTGCTATCTGATGCTGCTTGGCGTATCGTGGGCCGGAGCATTGAACTGGAAGGGGCTATTGCTGATGCTGATCGGCTGTTACGTGGCGCTGATGGGTGATTTGCTCTGGCAAGGGAACAATCTGATCGGCGTGAACACCTTCCAGCTTTCTCGCCTTGGCGTGTTCTTCTGGGGAGGAGCGTTTCTCGCGACCGTAACCTTGCCGCGTAGCTGGATCCTGTGGACAGCTTCGGTCTTGCTGGCCCTGCTGCCCTTCTATCTGTTCGCGTCCCATTCAGACTGGAAGATCAGGGCGTACGCCTTCAACCTGCTGCTGCCGTTCGTTGTCATTTTCGCGGCGGAACGCCTGCCCAGGCTGGCGTTCCTGAACCGCTTCGACATTTCGTACGGCGTTTATATCTACGCGTTCCTCGTGCAACAGATTCTGGTATGGCACTTCGGAACCGGCATCGGCCCGACCAAGCTATCTCTTTTCACCGTCGCGATCGTCACCCCACTCGCCGCTGCTTCGTGGTTCCTCGTAGAGAAGCCAGCGCTCGCGCTGAAAAGCAGATTCGCCGGCTTTCGGAGGAAAGACGTGCAAACGTCTTCTGCATAGCAGTGCCACGCATTGACACGCGACACCTCGACGACATAACCCGCGCACGGACGTCGATCATGCCGGCCGCCTCCTGATTCATATCCGTTGTTCGTGAAGGATTCTGGCCGGGCCGATGTGGCGTTAGATCGTCTGTCGGGGACGAGGAAAGCGAGCGCTAAAAGACGAGGATTGCTGCGCGAAAGGCACGCCGGAGGCGTTTCGATGCTCGGAGCGTGACATGTAGCTGCCGTGTTGGCCCTGCCACGGGAGCCGGCGTCGGGCGGGCCGACCGCCGCCCGTCCCGGCTTCTCGGGATGGTGGACCGCCCCTGCTACGCTAGTCGAATGGATTCAGCAGCCGGACGCCGGTGCGAGCGAAATCGTCGACGTTGCGCGTGACGACCGTCAGATCGTTGATCAGCGCGGTGGCCGCGATCAGCTTGTCGAGCTCATGCGTCGGATCCGGCACGCGCAAATGCCCCCACATCTGGCTGGTCTCGACATCGACCGGCAGGATGTTCGGCGCATAGCCGGACAGGATCATCGCCACCCAGGCCTCGAGCGCCGACGCCTGACTGTGATCGCCGCGATGACGGATCAGGTCGACACCGCGCCGCAGCTCGGCCACCGTCACGACCGACAGGTAAAGCGGGCTCGCGTCGGCTTCGGCCTGCCGGAAGAACGCCCGCACGCCCCGGTTGGTTCGCTTGCCCTTCCTGATTTCGCTGATGACGTTCGTATCAATCAAAAACACGGCCGACCTCGCCTGAATCCTGAACACGTTGGAAATCCGCGTCTTCGCCAACCTCCGGCATGCTCATCAGCACCTGCGCGAATGTCCGCCGCTTCGGCCGACCGAGCGCTTCGGCCAGAATGGCTCGATGTTCGGCCTCGGCGCTCCTGCCGTTGGCCGCTGCCTGCTCACGCAGGCTTTGAACGATAGTGTCATCCACGTTACGCACCAGAAGATTTGCCATGAGTACCTCCATCCAGATTTGCTATCAATGATAGCGTCACGAGGGTAAATTGCAAGCGTTGCTATCACTCTTGTAACCGGATGGACACGGGAGTCGACGCGAACCGGCGGCAACGGACGGCGAGCATTCGCCCCCTTTCGCCGCTGGCCCGACGCATCGACCTGCTGTCGCTCAAGGTAAGCCGGAGCGGGACGATGTGGAAGCCGGCCGAACGGCCAGTGTGGCGCCCATGGATCACGATGCGCGTTGGCCCGCGAGGAACGCAATTTGCGACGCAGCCCTCGTCGGCGACATGCGCGACGACCGCGGCCCGTCGCGTCGATTCGCGCTGAAACATCGTGTTGCATAACCGACCGCGGGCATCGCTATCGTTTGATACCATCAGACCACAAGACCGGCGATCGAACGCCGTGCGAAGCGCGCAGAAGACCTTGCATCGACGCGGACCCTCCGTGCCTGAAATCCCGATCCAAGACACGAGACGCTCTTCAGTGGACCTTGTTACGCCAACGCTGGAAACCCTCTTCTCCCCGACACCCGACAAACTCTACTTCCCGGCCTGCCTTGCGGCCGTGGCGATCATTGCGTGGCTCGTCGCCCGACACGTACCGTTCTACCGATCGGCCGTCGACAAGTCGCTGTCGATGCGCTATCGCAATCTCGACGGTTTCCGCGGCATCCTGGCCACCTCCGTGGTCTTTCATCACTTCGCGTGCAACCAGGCGTTGCTGTCGACCGGCGTCTGGGGCGCCGGCACCGAATTCCTGCGCAATCTCGGGACGATCCCCGTCGCGATGTTCTTCATGGTCACCGGGCTGCTGTTCTGGGAACGTGCATGCCGAGGCACGCTCGACGTGCGGACTTTCTTCGTCGGGCGCGTGCGGCGCCTCGCGCCGCTCTATCTGTTTTACGCGGCCGTCATCGTCGCATGCACGCTTTACTGGTTTCCCCGCAACGCCGTCGGCGCACCGACGCAGTTGCTGGCCGACCTGCTCAAGACCGTTTCGCTCGGCTGGTTCGGGGCATTCCCGATCAACGGAGCAGAGCGCACGCCCTATCTGAGCGGCGTCTGGTGGACCCTCGCCTACGAATGGCGGTTCTACGTCGCCGTTCCGTTTCTCGCGTGGTTCGTCGCCACGCGTGCGTGGCGCAAGCTGCTCGCGCTCGCGATCGTCACGGCCTGCGCCGCGCTGTACGGGCCGCCGGGCGGCATGGCGCTGCTGTTCGCGTTCGGCGCCGTGGCCTACGAGGTGTCGCGACATCCCGCGATCCGCGCGCGGCTGGCCACGAAACCGGCGGCAACCGTCGCGCTGCTGATCCTCGCGACGTCTCCGTCCCCGGCCGAACGCTATTCGATCGAAGGCGCGCTGCCGCTGCTTCCGGTGTTTCTCTGCATCGCCAGCGGAAACACGTTCTACGGCGTGCTCAAGACCCGGCCGCTCGCGCTGCTCGGCACCACCAGTTTCAGCATCTACATGATCCACATGGTGATCGTGTACATGATCATCCATGCGTTCAACAAGTTCGTTTTCCCGATCAATTCGGCCGGCGACTCGGGCATCTGGGCGCTCGCACTCGCATGCGCGCTGATTGCCGTCCTGTGTGCGCTGCTGACTTACCGCTACGTCGAGCATCCGTTCATCGCCACGCGCAACGACGCACGCCCGGCCCGCGGCGCGCCCGAGCGAACGCGCGTCCGCCGCGTCGAGCACCGTCCGTCCGACGAGGAACATGTCGTCGATGCAGTAGGCGAAACCGCTTCCCGATGACGAGCGGAATCGGTACCATCGGGCGATCGACGTCCGGCCGCCGCCGTGCGACCATGCAGCGGCGCCGCTCACGCCGGACTTCCGTACCACCGATTTCGCCATGTCCCGGGAACCCACACATTCCGCGCTGCTCTGGATCGTCGCCGCTGCCTTCTTCATGCAGTCGCTCGATACGACGATCGTCAACACGGCGCTGCCTTCGATCGCCCAAAGCCTGCATGCGTCGCCGCTCGCGATGCAGCCCGTCGTGGTCGTCTACACGCTGACGATGGCGATGCTCACACCGGCATCCGGCTGGCTCGCCGACCGGTTCGGCACGCGCCGCGTGTTCTCGGTCGCGATCCTCGTGTTCGTGCTCGCGTCGATCGGCTGCGCGGCGTCGCACACGCTCGGCCAGCTCGTCGTCGCGCGCGCCGTGCAGGGCATCGGCGGCTCGATGCTGCTGCCGATCGGGCGGCTCGCCGTGCTGCGCCGCGTGCCGGGCGAACAGTACGTCGCGGCCATCGCGTTCGTGTCGATCGCCGGGCAGCTCGGCCCGATCGTCGGGCCGACGCTCGGCGGCTGGCTCACACAGGCGATTTCGTGGCACTGGGTGTTCATCGTCAACGTGCCGGTCGGTGTGGTCGGCTTCATCGCCGTGCAGCGCTACCTGCCGCACGACCAGGCGACGCAGCCGCCACCGTTCGACTTCGTCGGCTGTGCGCTGCTGTCGGCCGCGATGATCGCGCTGTCGCTGGCGATCGACCCGCCGATGTCCGCGCATCGCGCCGCGTGGGCGGCCGCGCTCGCCGGGCTCGGGCTGGCGAGCGCGCTTGCGTACCTGCCTCACGCGCGGCGACGCACGCAGCCGCTGTTCCGCCTCGGGCTGTTCCGCGAGCCGAACTTCGGGTCGGGGCTGCTCGGCAACCTGCTGTGCCGGATCGGCACGAGTTCGGTACCGTTCATGCTGCCGCTGCTGATGCAAGTGCAGCTCGGCTATACGCCGCTGCAGTCGGGGCTGATGATGCTGCCGGCCGCGATCGCGGGCGTCATCGCGAAGCGGTGGATCGCGCCGCTCGTGAAGCGCTTCGGCTATGCAGCGTTTCTGGTCGTGAATACGGGGATCGTCGGCTGCGCGATCGCAGGGTTCGCGCTGGTGTCGGCGCGGCCCGCGCCGGTGCTGGAAGGTGCGCTGCTGATCGTGTTCGGCGCCGCGAATTCGATGCAGTTCGCGGCGATGAACGGCGTGACGCTCAAGGGGCTGTCGCATGCCGACGCCGGCAGCGGCAACAGCCTGTTCACGATGATGCAGATGCTCGCGATGGGTTTGGGCGTGTCGATCGGCGGCGGACTCGTCAACCTGTTCGCCACTTATCGGGGCTCGACGGCGCACGGGTTCATGCTGTCGTTTGCCTGCATGGGTGCGGTGACGCTGCTGTCGTCCGTCGTGTTCCGGCGGATCGATACGGCCGCGCCGGCGGCCGGTACCGCGGCGCGCCCTTCCGCGTGATCGCGGCCGTCAGTTCACCTGGCGGCGCTCGACGACGCGCTTGAGCACCCAGCGGATCGACGAAGCGTCGGCCGGCGGCCGCGCGACGCGGTATTCGTCGACTTCGAGCGTGTACAGGTAGCCGGGCTGGTACGCGAACCCTTCGATTCCCGCGTACCACAGGCTCCACGGCTCGCTCGGGCTGCCGCGCACCTGCAGGCACTCCATCGGCGCGACGCCCGTGCAGCGCGCGGACTGCGGCGCGACGTAGACGGTTTTGGTCACCGGCTTGCCGTCGGCCGGGCGAGCGGCATTCGGCGCGGTGGCCGCCGCGTCGGTCTGGCATCCGGCGACGAGCATGCTGCCGGCAATGGCGGCCACGCCAAGCAGCGTTCGGGTCTTGTGAATCATCGGGCATGCCTCTGGGAGCGTTGCAGGGCCAATTAGACGAGCCACCCGGCGAGAAGGTTCACAAACACCTTGCAGAACGCGTTCGGCCATTCCGGTTTGTCGGATGTCGCGTGCGAGCCGATACGTTACCGCCTCCCGGGCCCGCGGCGTGCATCGTCACCGGCCACGCGATCGCCATCGACGGCCGCTTCACCGGGTAGTGATCGTGTACCATCGGCGCTTCCCGACACGCTTCGACGCACTGCCTTCGTTCGCCGACCACGCCCGCGCGGTTCGCGCAGCGCGTTCCTTCGCATGACCTCATCCGCTCTGTCCGACACTGCACTCCGCCCGCTGCCGATCGATACGCTCGCCGTGCCGGCCGCGCTCGACGGACGCACGGGCACCAACCGCTCGGGCAGCGCGCATCCGCAGATCGCCGCGACCAACGACCTCGACGCCGTGCGCGCGTGGCTCGCCCGCTTCGTCGATACGCCGACCACGTTCCAGAACTACCGCAAGGAAGCCGAGCGCCTGCTGCTGTGGGCCGTGATCGCGTGCGGCAAGCCGCTGTCGTCGCTCACGCACGAGGATCTCGTCGTGTACCGGCAATTCCTGCTCGCGCCCGCGCCGGCCGAGGTGTGGTGCGCGAACGGCGGCCGCAAGCATCCGCGCGACGATCCGCGCTGGCGGCCGTTTTACGGGCCGCTGTCGGCGGCCAGCCAGCGACAGGCGCTGGTGATCCTGAACGTGATGTTCTCGTGGCTCGTGCAGGCCGGCTATCTGGCCGGCAACCCGCTCGCGTTGTCGCGACAGCGGCAGCGCCGGCCCGCGCCGCGCGTCACGCGCCATCTCGGGCAGCCGCTGTGGCAATCGGTGAAGGACGCGATCGCCGCGATGCCGCGCGACGATGCGCGCGCGTGCTTTCATGCGGATCGCGCGCGCTGGCTGTTCACGCTGCTGTATCTCGGCGGGCTGCGCATCACCGAAGCAGCCGATACGACGATGGGCCAGTTCTTCTGCCGACGCGACGCGAGCGGGCACGAGCGCTGGTGGCTCGACGTGACGGGCAAAGGCGGCCGGCAGCGGCTCGTGCCGGCCACCGACGAGATGATGGCCGAGCTGGTGCGCTACCGGCGCGCGCATGGCCTGCCCGCGCTGCCGCTTGCCGGCGAACCGACCCCGCTCGTGCTGCCGGTCGGCCAGGCGCGCAAGCGGCTCACGCGCGCGGCGCTGCACCGGATCGTGAAGCAGGTGTTCCGGTACGCGGCCGATCGGCTGCGCGCGAACGGCGAAGCCGGCGAACAGGCGGCGCGCGTGCTCGAACAGGCGTCCGCGCACTGGCTGCGCCACAGTGCAGGCTCGCACATGGCCGACGGCCGCGTCGACCTGCGGCTCGTGCGCGACAACCTCGGGCATGTGTCGCTCACGACGACGAGCCAGTATCTTCACGCGGACGACGACTGGCGGCATCGCGAGACGGAGGAGAAGCACCGGATCGGGTGGGACTGAACACCTGGCCGGCGCACCGCGACTCGGTGAACGAGGTCGAGCCCGCCCCAAACGCGTCGTGGTTGCACTTCGCACGATTGCTTGCCGCACGCATGTCGAGCTCGCCGCGCGACGCGTCGACACGCGTGCCGTGTCAGTACACGGCGACCCAGTGCCCCGGCACCCACGCCCAGTGATTGCCGGCCCACCGGTAATGCCCCTTCGCCCACCGATAGCCGGGCGCGGGCGGCGGCGGCGCCACCTCGACGACGGGCGCGGGCTGGGGTGGCCGCACGGGCTCGACCACGCAGGCGGACATCAGCGCGGCACTTGCGCTCACCAGCATGGCCAGCGAAACGGATCGGATCTTCATTGTCGATTTCTCCCTGTTGTGTAATGAGTTGATCGGGCCGCGCACGGCATGCACCGCGTCACGCGACCCCGCGAATCAGGCCGCTCATCGGCCGTATCGCGCCGCTTTCCGCGAACAACGCGGACGCGGTGCGGCGCGGGTCGAGCCCAAGGCTGTCGGCGGCCGCGCCCGCGATCAGCGCGTCGAGCGACGCGGTCGGTTTCAGGTCGCGCCCTTCGTACAGGTCGCCGGGCCGCAGCCCCGGCCAGTCGGCGATCACACGCCCGCCTGCGACCGCGCCGCCCGCGAGCATCGCGACCGACGCCTGCCCATGATCGGTGCCGCCCGTGCCGTTCGCCGCGGCCGTGCGGCCGAACTCGGTCGCGACCAGCACCGTGGTCTGCTGCCATGCCGGCCCGAGGCCGTCGCGCAGTGCGGCGAGCATCGTATCGAGCGCCTTCAACTGATTCGCGAGCCGCGCGTTCTGCGCGCTGTGCGTATCCCAACCGCTCGTCTCGATCATCGCGATCCGCGGCCCGTCGTCGCGCGCGAGAAACGTCGCGGCGAGCTTGCCGACGCCGGCCGGGTCCTGCCGCGCATGCGCGTCGCCTGCGAGGCCGCGCGCTTCCATCGCCGACTGCCACAACGGGCCGAGCTGTGCGTCGGCTTCGTAGAGCGCCGACACGCGCGTGAGCAGATCGTCCGGCGCGGCCGGCAAACCGGACGGCGCATACGACGCGGCCTGCACCGTGCCGCGCAGCGCAAGCGGCACGGTCGGCGCGAACGCGATTGCGCTGTCGCGCGTCGCCGGCAGCAGCGCGGCGAGCCGGTTCAGCCAGCCGTCCTTCACCTGGTACGGCGCACGGCCGCCCGTTTCGAGCACGTTCTGGCCGTCGAAATGCGAGCGGTCGCGATACGGCGACGCGATCGCATGGACGAACAGCGCGTGGCCGTCGCGGTACAACTGCGCGGTCTGCGCGAGCGACGGATGCAGCGCGAACGTGCCGTCGAGCCGCGTCGCCGCCGCCGTGTCGATCGCGAGCGGGCCGCGCAGCGACGCATACGCGGGCTCCGCATACGGGACGACGATGTTCAGGCCGTCGGCCGCGCCGCGCTGGATCACGAACACGAAGCGCCGGTCGGTTTCGACATTCGCGAATACGATCCGCGGCGCGACGAGGATCGCGCCCGCGCCGGCGGCGGCAACGCTGAGGAATTGTCGGCGGGACAGTGCCATGGTCATCTCCGTTGGAAATCGGGCGACACGAGCAGCAGCGCAAGTGACGTCGTCGCGCTTTCGGCGCGCGCGAGCGCGGTCGCGGTCGGCGCGCTCATCGAACCGGCGAGCAGCGTGTCGCCGAGCGTGCGCGGGTCGAGCCGGTCGCCCGTACGCGCGGCGAGACGCTGCGCGATCTCGACGCGGCGCACGAGCGCGTCGGGCGCGGCCCAGCTCGCGGCGACGTCGTCGTAGCCGGCCGGCGAGCCCGGCCGCCACACCGGCTGGCCGAGCTGCGCGAGCAGCGGCGCGGCCTCGAGATCACCCGTGTCGCGCCACCCGAGCCCGCGCAGCGACGATACGGCCCACTCCCACGGCGTCTTGAACTTGCGGTTGACCGGCGCCCACGCATCGGGCGCATCGACAAGCGCGCGATAGACGGTCGGTAAATCGCCGCCGCTCGCGGCGAATGCGCGCGCGAGCCGGTCGGTCAGCGCGGGCGGCAGGTTGTCGGCAACGAAATGACGAGCAAGCTGGAACGCGATGTGCCGGCCCGTCGCCTCCGAACACGCGAGGTCATGCAGGATCGCGCGCGCCTGCGCTTCGCCCGGTTGATCGTAGGTGCGGCCCATCACCGTGCGCGTGCCCGGTTCGTGCAGATTCGGGCGAAACACGAATGCGCCGGGCGCCGCATCGCCCGGCTGCGGCCCGCGCCCGCCGGCGATGCTCCAGCCGGTCAACGCACGGGCGAATTCCGTCACGTCGGCTTGCGTGTAACCGGTACGCACGCCGAGCGTGTGCAGTTCCATGATTTCGCGCGCGAGGTTCTCGTTGAGCCCGCGCTTCGCCGACGGATTGCGTGCCTGCGCACGCAGCGCGGCCGGGCTGTCGGGGCCGACCGAGCGCGCCTGATCGAGGAACACCTGCATCGCGGGATGCTGCTCGACGGCGACGAGCATGTCCTCGAACCGGCCGAGCACGTGCGGACGGATCGCGTCGCGTTCGAACGCGCCCGCATACGCGGCCACCTGCCCCTTGTCGACCGATACCGCGAAATGGTTCGCCCAGAAATGCACGAGACGTTCGACGAACGGCGCGGACGTGGTCAGCGCGCTGTTCATGCGCGCGGCGACGGCGCTGCGATACGCGTCGTAGCCGTCGCGGCGGATCGATTGCGCGGTCGCGCGCTTCGCGGCCGCGTCGTCGCCCGTCATCGCGTTGCGGATGTTCGCGAAGCGCGTGGCAAGCGTGACCGCGTCCGGCTCGCCGGCCCATGCGGCGGGCCGCGCGTCGTAGCGGTCGAATTGCGCGACGAGTGCCGCCTTCGGCTCGGCGGGCGGTGCTTCGTCGGCCCGTGCGCCGAGACCGAAACGGTTCAGCGCGATCGCGGCCGGCGTGGCGTCGTTCGGATGGTCCATGACGGGCTCTCTTGCGGTGCGTACTCACGTTCAACGCAAGCGCACCGGGAAATCCGTCGCGGGGCGGGAAAATATTTCTCGTGATCGGGGAAACGCCGGGCGGAAATCTCGCCGCACGGCGGCGCACATCGTCGACGGACAACGCCCGGGCGATGCGCCGGAACCGGCACACGCATGACGCGCGAGCAATACGCGGAGTCGCGTGCCGCCCGCGCGCGGCTTACTCGCTCGCCGATGCGTCCGGCTTCTTCCGCAGCTTCGGCGGCAGACGCCAGTTGCCGCTGTGCTGCAACCCGTCGACGAACTTCACGCGCTCGTCGGGCGTCAGCGTCGCCGCGAAATCGACGACGCTGCGCTCGACCTGCGCACGCATCGCGGTGTCGGCCGCGCGCGTGCGATCGAGCGCCGCATCGATCGCTGCGCGATCGAGTTGTGGCGCGGCGAGCAGGTCCAGCACGGTGATTCGGCCGTCGCGCCCTTCGCGCGCGAAATCGCGGCCGCTCTTGCGCGCCGCCTTCAGCGCGGCGGCAAACTCGCGCTGCCGCGCATCGGGCAATTCGTCCGCCGCGAATCGCAACGCCGTGCGCTGCGCGGGCGTGCCGCCCGCATGCAGGTCGCGATGCGTCGAGAACCATTGATATGCGCCGCCGCCGATCGCGCCGAGCATGAACACGTTCAGCACGACCGAGCCGACGAGGGTGAGTTTCCAGCCGCGTTCGGTCATTCGTCGCTCCCGTCCACGCCCGGACTGCCGAACGTCGTCGTCAGATAGCCCGGCTCGTGCGGCGCCGGCGGCGCGCTGCCGAGCATCAGCATCGACACGGCCACCGCGCCCGCGAGCGCACCGGCCAGGCCGACGCCCGCGAACGCCGCGCCCGACCACCATACGGCGCCGCGCCGGCGTGCGCGCCGCGGCGCGGGCGCCGTCGCGACGATGCGCTCGACGAGCGACGGCGCCGGCGGCTCGACCGTATCGCACGCGAGCCACGCATCGAGGTCGGCCGCATCGTCGAGCGCCAGCAGCGCGTCGCGCGGGTTCGCGTGCGCCCACGCCTCGGCGGCCGCGCGCTCGGCGGCCGGCCAGCGCCGCGCGTCCGAGCCGTACGCGGCGACGATGGTGCGAAATCGTTCGGGTGTCATCGCTTGTCCTCGCTAGGTGGGTCGCCGGCCAGTTGCGCGCGCAGATTGCGCCGCGCACGGGCGAGCAGGCTTTCCAGCGCATCGACGGTGATGCCCATCAGGTTGGCCGCTTCCACGTTCGACATTTCCTGATAGTACTGGAGCACCAGCGCTTCCCGCTGCCTCGGCGGCAATGCAGCCAGGGCCTGGCGCACGCGCGCGTCGCGCGAACGCAGTTCCGCATGCGCGGCCGGCTCCGGTTGCGTGTCGGGCACGTCGGGCAGCGTATCGACGGGCTCCTCGCGCCGGCCCCGCAACCGGTCGTAGCACAGGTTCAGCACGACGCGATGCAGCCACGTGTCGAAGCGGGCTTCGCCTTCACGCCAGCGCGGCGCCTGATTCCAGATTCGCAAGAACGTCTCCTGCGCGACGTCCTCGGCTTCGTTCCGGTCGCCGAGCATGCGCGTCGCCAATGCGAGCAGCCGCGGCAGCTTGCGCGCGACGAGCACGCGCACCGCCGATGAATCGCGCGCGCCGACGCGCGCGACGAGTTCCGCGTCCGGATCGCGGTCGCCGCGATCGCTCAACGCCGCCGGCTCCGTCGAGCGGCGCGCGAGCGCTGCACTGTCACGGCAGAGGGAACCGCCGCCCGGCTGAAGCTCATCGTGGTGCTCTCCTTGCATGCGTCGGGCCGGCGCCGGACGGCGCCATGCCGCCCGTTCGTCAACGCCGCGCGCGTCGCGCCCGACATGGCACACGGTGTCGGCCATATCCGTTTCATCGACGTCCGGTTCGCGCCGCATGTCGATCCCGTCAGCCGGCCGCGCGAGCGTCGGCCGGCGCGCTCAATATACGACGACCGGCGCGGGCCGGTAATACACCGGACGGGCCGGCACCACGACGCAGCCGGCCAGCACGATGGCTGCGGCCGCCACGATTACGATGGTTCGAAAAGGCATCGCTTCGGCTCATGATATTGCGTGGAAAATCCGCTGCGCCGGCATCGCATGCCGGGCGGCGGCCTGCGCGTCAGGCCCAGTGACCCGGCACCCAGCGCCAGGCCGGGCCGCGCGCGGCCCAATGCCCGGGCACCCAGTGGTAACCGACGCGCACGACCTGCCAGTGTCCCGGAATCCACACGTAACGGCCTTGCCGCCAGTGCCAGTGGCCCTGGTCCCACACGTAACCGGCACGGGGCGCCGGCATCACTTCGACGCGCGGCGGTGGCGGCGCGTAAGGCGCGACGATGACGGCCTGCGCGAATGCCGCCGACGCCGCAAGCGCGGCCACGCATCCGGCAGCCAATCGCAACTGAACGGAAAGTTTCATGAAAGACTCCGAAATAACGGGCATCGACCAGAAGCGGTCGTTCATGCGTTAAACGGAGCAGGCAGAAGAAATCCGTCGCGGTGTCGGCAAATAAATTTCGGGTGCGCCCCGGCACCGATGGTGACTGGAGGCGCACAACGCGCGGTTGTCCGCACCGGCCACCACGCATGCCGGGTCGCGGTACTGTCACACCGCGGCAAAACTGCCCTTCGACAATGCATGCGACCGGGATCCCGCTCGTTTCCGGCCCAGGCCCCGGCCGTGCTCGCGCATGGCCGCACGGTTCCCCACCTCGCGCCCCATCAACGAAAACACCGACCATGTCGAACCAGGACACTCTCCCTGACCAGCCGAACGAGCCGGCCGCGTCCGTGTCGCGTCGCGGCTTCCTGAAACTCGCCGGCGTCTCCGGCCTCGCCACCGCCGCCGGCGGGCTCGCGGCTGCCCGCGCCGGCGCGTCGAACCCGGACGGCACGCCCGAACAGGTTCACCTGACGTGGGGCAACGACCCGACGTCCGAAGTCGTGATCTCGTGGGCGTCGCTCGCGCCGGCCGTGAACCCGCGCGCGCGCATCGTCGCCGACGGCGAGCCGGCGCGCACCGTGCACGGCGTCCAGCGCCTGTACACCGACGGCCTGAACGGCGAAACGGTGTTCACGTACCACGCGCGCGTGCACGGGCTGAAGCCGGATACGCGCTACCGCTACGAGATCACGGCCGACAACGACAGCCATGCCGCGCAGCCGTTCTCCGCGAATTTCTCGACCGCGCCGCGCGGCCGCGCACCGTTTCGTTTCACGAGCTACGGCGACCTCGCGACGCCGAACGGCGCGTGGGTGCTGTCGTCGCCGCAGAGCCGCTTCGCGGTGCAGGCCGTCGAGCAGTTCCAGCCGCTCTTTCACCTGCTGAACGGCGACCTCTGCTACGCGAACCTGAACCCCGCGCACCAGCCCGACGTGTGGCGCGATTTCGGCAACAACAACCAGACGTCGGCCGCGAATCGCCCGTGGATGCCCTGCCCCGGCAACCACGAGATCGAATTCAACAACGGTCCGCAGGGGCTCGACTCGTACCTCGCCCGCTACACGCTGCCGGAGAACGGCACGCACTTCCCGGGCCGCTGGTACAGCTTCCGCGTGAGCTCGGTGCTGTTCGTGTCGCTCGACGCCGACGACGTCGTGTACCAGGATGCCGCCGCGTTCGTCGGCGGCCCGGCGCCGCTCGTGCCGGCCGCGAGCACCGGCCGCCCGCCGATCGAGCCCGGTACGTCGTTCTATGTGCGCGGCTACAGCAACGGCGAGCAGACACGCTGGCTCGAACGCACGCTGCGGCACGCCGCGCATGACGACGACATCGACTGGATCGTCGTGCAGATGCACCAGGACGCGCTCAGTTCGTCGAAGACGGGCAACGGGTCCGACAAGGGCATTCGCGAAGCGTGGCTGCCGCTGTTCGACCGCTACGGCGTCGATCTCGTGCTGTGCGGCCACGATCACGACTACGAGCGCAGCTATCCGGTGCGCGGCTGCAATCACCGCGCGGGCGTCGATGCGAAAACCGGCGAAGTGGTCGAAACGCTGCAGCCGCGCCCGGTCGGCTCGAACGATCCCGGCCGCACGACGTTCGACACGAGCCACGGCACGATCCACCTGATCCTCGGCGGCGGCGGCACCAGCGCGCCGCTCGACGTGTACGGCGAAAACCCGTCGACCGGTTTCGCGCAGGCGAAGGTGTTCACGAAGCCGAACCGGCCGGTGCCGGGCACCGCGCCGAACACGTTCGTGCGCCAGCCGGCCGATGCGCTCGAGGATGCGATCTGGTCCGCGCGCCGCGATACGGGCACCGGCTACGGGATCGCGGTGTTCGACCACGATCCGGGCAAGCCGGGCGGCCACACGACGATCACGATGCGCTACTACCACGCGCCGGGCGCCGACCAGCAGCCAACCGCGCAATACGAACTGTTCGAGACGATCGAGCTGAGCAAGAAGCGGCACGAGCGGTGATCGACGCGTCGGGCGCCCGCTGCGGCGGACGTCCGACGCGTTGCCGTCGAGAACGGAATACCCCGGCGCGAGTTAGACTGCCCGCCTCGCACACCGCCCCATGCAGATGAGTTTCGAATACCGCATTCACACGCCGCCTTCGGCCGCCGCATTCGATGCCGTCGCCATGTGCCGCGACAAGCGCATGGCGACGTCGACGTCGATCCACACGAACGGCGGCTTGAAGTTCGCGATGCGGCCGGCGGCTGGCCGCTGATCGATCTGTCGATCGACGAAGCCGGCTTCCTCCTTGTCACCACGCTCGGCCCGATGCGGAACGCGATGCTCGACTCGATCGACCCGCGTTGTCGGAAATCGGCGCGCCGTGGCGCATCGACGACGCGTGATCGGTTCTCGCGACTGCGTCGGTCATACAGGTGCGGCTGCAACGCCGCAACGGCCGCGCCCCCGTAAAATGCGCGTTTCCGGCGGAACCTTCGCTTGGTACCGCTGCTTGCGACAACAGCACGCGCGAGCCGACCCGAATCATCCGAAATCGAATGGGCATGTTGAAACACGCAGCAAGCATGAAACGCAAGAACCAGGCAACGCTCCTCGGGCTCGGCGCGGTGCTGTTATGGGCGTCGGTGGTCGCGCTCGTTCGCGGGGTCAGCGAAAGCCTCGGCGCGACCGGCGGCGCGGCGATGATCTATACGGTGGCGTCCGTGCTGCTGCTGTTCTCGATCGGCTTCCCCGACCTGAGCCGATTCCCGAAAAACTATCTGCTCTGGGGCGGGCTGCTGTTCGTGTCGTACGAGGTATGCCTGTCGCTGTCGATCGGCTATGCGCGCAACGGTCAGCAAGCGATCGAAGTCGCGATGGTCAACTATCTGTGGCCGAGCCTCACGCTGGTCGCCGCCATCGTGTTCAACAAGCAGCGCGCGAACCTGCTCGTCGTGCCGGGCGTCCTGCTGTCGATGCTCGGCATCTGCCGGGTGCTCGGCGGCGACCAGGGGCTCGATCCGGCCGGCATGCTGCGCAACGTCGCGGACAATCCGCTGAGTTACGGGCTGGCATTCTTCGGCGCGCTGATCTGGGCCGGTTATTGCACGGTGACCGCGCGCATCGCCGACGGCAGGAACGGCGTCACGCCGTTCTTCATGCTGGTCGCCGCGGTGCTCTGGATCAAGTTCGCGATCGAAGGCGGCGGCGCCATGACGTTCAGTTTGCACGCGGTCGCGTATCTCGTGCTGGCCGCGTCGGCGCTCGGCTTCGGCTATGCGGCCTGGAACACCGGCATCATGCACGGCAACGTGACGGTCATCGTCGGCGCATCGTACTTCACCCCGGTGCTCGCCGCTGCCCTCGCCGCGATGCTGCTCGATGCGCCGCTGTCCGCCGAATTCTGGCAAGGCGCGTCGATGGTGTGCGGCGGGTCGATCCTGTGCTGGCTCGCGACACGCGGCCGGCGTCGTGACAAGGCCAAGCGCGTGCGGACGAGCAAGCAGGCCGAGGGCAATTGCCACGGGTGACGATGGCCGGGGCATTGACGGCAGGCCGGATCCCGACCGGCCGTGCTCGGAGCCGCGTCCACCGCGCTAGCTTCGCGATTCGAGCGCGATCCGCATCGCCAGCCCGGCCAGCACCGTCCCCATCAGCCAGCGCTGAGCCGCCGCCCAGAGCGGCCGCCCCGCGAGAAAGCCCGCGATCGAACCCGCCGCGCACGCGATCAGCGCGTTGACGCTGACGCTCACCGCGATCTGCACGCAGCCGAGCGCGAGCGATTGCGCGAGCACGCTGCCGTGCCCCGGCACGATGAACTGCGGCAGCAACGACAGGTACATCACCGCGATCTTCGGGTTCACGAGGTTCGTGATGAAGCCCATCGCGAACAACCTGATGCGGCTGTCGTGCGGCAACTCCCTGACCTGAAACGCGGAGCGCCCGCCCGGCTTCAGCGCCTGCCACGCGAGGTAGGCGAGATACAGCGCGCCGGCAACGCGCAGCGCATCGTACGCATACGGCACGGTCATCACCAGCGCGGTGATGCCCACTGCCGCGCAGACCATGTAGAACACGAATCCCAGCGCGACGCCGCCGAGCGACACCAGCCCGGCGCGGCGGCCCTGGCAGATCGAGCGCGAAACCAGGTAGATCATGTTCGGTCCGGGCGTCAGCACCATGCCGAGCGACACGAGTCCGAACGCAAACAGGGTGGGCAAGGCAGGCACGGCACGCTCCTTCAGGGCGACGATCACGAGGTGCGAACAATGTATTGCATCGCGGCCGTCGTCGGCATGAATAAACTGCAAGCGGCCCATGAGCGCCGTTCATCTTGCGGCCGGCCGCTACCTGCCCTTTTTCGCGCGCGTGCGAATCGTCTTTTCCGCTTTCGCACGTTGCGCGTCGACGAGCCGCACGAACGCGTCGGCGACCGCGTTGCCGGCGGTATTCCACGCCAGCCGCACGGACCGATGCAGCCGCGGCGACAGGGCCAGCACGCGGCCGCCGAACGGTGTGTACGTGAGCGTGATGCGCGGCACGATCGACACGCCCATGCCGGCTTCAGCCATCGACAGGATGGTGCGCATCTCGACCACGTTGAACGCCGCCCGAAGCGGCGCGCCGCCGCGCGCGAAGTAATCCGCGATCACCGGCCCGCACCCGGCCTTCGAGAAGATGAACGGCGCCGCGGCCAACTGCCTGGCCGACACGCTCTTGCGGCCGGCGAACATGTCGGCGGCCGCCACCGCGACGAAATCCTCGTCGAGCAGCGGCAGGTTGTGCGCGAACGTCTTCGTGCCGGCCACCACGCCGACGTCGGCCGTCCCGTCGTCGATCCACCCTTCGACTTCGCTGTCCGTGCCTTCGAGCAGCACCGCCGATACGCCCGGGTGCATCGCCTTCAACGCCTCGAGCGCGGGAACGACGAACGCCAGCGAGACGCTCGGCAGCGACGCGACCACCAGCTTTCCTTCGAGCTTGCCGCGCGCCAGGCTGAACTGCTGACGCAGCATCTGCGCTTCCCGCACCACGCTCTGCACATACGGCCACAGGCGTTCGCCGGCCGCCGTCAGGAGGACCGGCTGCCGGTCGCGCCAGAGCAGCTTGATCTGCGTGATGTCCTCCAGCTCCGTCAGCGCGTGGCTGATCGCGGATTGGCTGCGGCTGAGCCGGTCTGCCGCGGCCGTCAGCGAGCCGAGCTCCACCACCGCAGCCAGGGCCTGCAACTGGGCAAGCGTCATCGGGTTTCCTTGTTCGAGGGCATGTATTCTGTGCATGGTATGCCGCGTTCTCTTGAATTATATTGAACCGGCCCTGCGGTCAGGCAGCGGACAGCCACGCGTCGCCACGCCGCACCATTCGATGATGCACTTCAATCCGACTGAACGACTGCCACGCCCGGCGCCGCCGGCGTCCGGCACCACGTCCTGCTTCATTCCCGAAGACGCGCTAGACTAGCCGGATGGAACAATGCCGTTATTGCCTGAGAATCCGCGATGAATGGGATTGCCACGGCGACGAATGCCGCCGGGCAATCGCCAAGGCGCTGCGCCGGCAGCGCGCGGGCCTGCCGATGGTCCCCGATCGCATCCGCAACGAGTTGCCGTCCGGCGCGCCGACCCAGCAAGTGATCGCGGTCCTGTCGCGCCAGCGGCTGCGCGCGCGTCGCGGCAACGAGGAGCGCCGCGAGCGCAAGGAAATCGACGACGACGGGGTCTGAGCCGGCACCCTGGCGCGAGCCGTGCCGCCGCGCGACGGTCGCCGGCCCTTCGACGCCCGGGCGCCCGCGCCCGCGCGACATCCCGCCCTTTCACTCTCCCGCCACTCCGTTCAATCCCCGTAATACAGCGTGGGGACAGAAGGGGTTCGGTCGCGGCATTGTTACCGCGAAAGCAACGATCTTTCACTCAAATTCACGTTTACCCTAGGTGACCCCGCGCCTACGATGTATTCAACCGCTGACGACATGGCGTCGAACGCGGAAAGCCAATAAACACCGGAGGTCATCATGAAATCGCTCGTTTCCGCAGTCGCAGCCGCCGTCGCCCTGTCCGCCTCGTTCGGCGCATTCGCACAAAGCACCGTGACCCGTGCCCAGGTGCGCAATGAACTGGTCCAGCTCGAAAACGCCGGCTACAAGCCGAGCCAGTCGAGCCCGTACTACCCGGCCGACGTCCAGGCCGCGGAAGCCCGCGTGCGCGGCGTCGACAACAGCGGCTTCGGTTCGCAACCGGCCGCGACCGGCGAGAGCGGCGCACCGGCCGTGCGGGTGCAAAGCCGGCACGACTCGGTCTACTTCGGCCATTAAGCGCGCCGCCGCGCGCCCTGCGCGCGCAGCCCGCACGGCGAGGAGCCCGTCCCGCGACGGGCTCTTCGCGTTTCGGCCCGCCGTCAGCGGCCGCCCGACGCGACGCGGCCGGTCTCGTCCGGCGCGCTGCCCCGAATCAGATCCTGGTAGCGCACGCATGCGCGCTGCGCGGACGCCTTGGCCGCGTACATCGCCGCGTCGGCCTTGACGAGCAGTTCCTCGGCCGACGCGCCGTCCGCGGGGAACTCGCTGACACCGATGCTCGCCCCGACGGCCACGCGCCGTTCGTCGAACTCCAGTTCCTCGGCCATCACGATCTGGATGCGCGTCGCGACATCGCCGATCACCGCCGGCGAATGCACGTCCGAGAGCAGCACGATGAATTCGTCGCCGCCCAGCCGGGCCACCATGTCGCCGCTGCGCAGCACGTGGGTCAACCGCTTCGCAACGGTGACCAGCGTGCGATCGCCGGCCGAGTGTCCGAGCTGGTCGTTGATCTGCTTGAACCCGTCCAGGTCGACGAACATGACGGCCAGCCCTTCGCGTACCGCGGCCGCGTGCCGGATCGCGGCGTCCAGATGCTCCATGAACAGCATACGGTTCGGCAGCGCGGTCAGCGGATCGTGGCCGGCGAGATGCGTGAGCTCCTGCTGCTTCGCGCGCAGCATCGCGACCTGCGTGCGGATCTCGACGCGCATGCTTTCGAAACAGCGCGCGAGCACGCCGATCTCGTCGGCACGCTCGACCGGCAGCCGCTCGGCGGCCGGATCGTCGAACACATGCGTCGCCGCGCGCGCAAGCGTCTGCAACGGCCGCGTGATCGCACGCGCGAACAGGATCGCAAGGATCACCGCGAGCATGCTCGATACGAGCACCATCCTGACGATCCGTTCGCCCAGCATGCCGGCCGGCGCGAGCACGTCGCCCAGCGGGCGGGCCATCCCGAGCACGACGAAGCGGTTGCCGTCGTCGTGCCCGAACGGCGTACGCACGAACGCGAACATCTGGCCCGGCGCCTCGTCGGGCTGCGCGAGGCCGTTGAGCGTCACGTTCGTGCGCGCACTGTCGAACAGCGCGCGCGTGGCCGCGAAGCGATCCTGCATCAGCACGCGCCGGCCGCGATCGAAGCCGAACGTCTGTGACGAATCGGGATGCACGAGAAAGTCGCCCCACTCGTTCGCGAGATAGACCCCGTAGTCTCGCGGCAAGTCGCGTTCGAGCCGGTCGAACACGCGCGACAGCTCGACGTCGACGACGAGCGCGCCGACCGTCTGGCCCGACGCGTCGACCACCGGCGTCCCCACGCGCAGGATCGGCAGCCCTTGCGCCGCATGCGCGCCCGTCTCGTGATTGATCGCGATCGGCGACAGGTAGATATGACCGGGCGCCATCGCGAGCGTATCGAATACGTAGGAAAACTGTCCTTTCTCCTGGAATACGCTTTCGGGCAGCACGACGATGCCGCGCGCATCACGATCGAGGCGAATGCGTTCGATCCCGAAATGCCCGCTCGCGATCAGGCGGATCTGCAGGTATTCCGGATGATTCCTCATGAAGCTGTAATACACCTGCTCGAGCCGCATGCGGCTCGCGTTGTCCGGGTGGTCGGTGCCCGCGACGAACGCGGACGACGGCAACTGCGCGAGCACGAGCGCATCGTCGGCCACGTCGGCGAGCGCGGTCGTGAAGCGCTGGCCGAGCAATTGCGTCGACATCAGCAGGCTGTGCTGCGCTTCCTGCACGAGCATCGCGCGGTTGGCGCGATACGCGTAGTAGCCGGTCGTGCCGGACGCGATCACGCCGATGCATGCGAACAGCACCGACAGCTTCGACGTGAGCCCGAGCCGGATCATTTTCCGAACTGCTCCGGCCGGTCGCCCGACACGATGCGGCTCCACAGCGATTCGCGGCGCGCGATGTCCTCCACGGGCTGAATCCAGACGAGATGCTGGCGCCCGGTCTCCACGCCGCGAGGCGGCTCGAGCGTGTTCGCGAGACCCTGGCGCTCGGTGAGCAGCGTGCCGATCGCCGGTTCGAGCATGTAGTTGATCCACGCGAACGCGAGCTGGGGACGTTGCGCGCCGCGCGTGACGGCCCAGCAGTCGAGCCATGCCAGCGCGCCTTCGTCCGGGATCACGTAGCCGACGTCCGCGCCGGCGCGACGCAACTGCTCGACCTGCTGCGTGCCGTAGTTGCCGAACATCAGCGCTGCGCGATGCTGGACAAAGAGCGCGGTCGCCTCCTCGGGCAGCGTGTAGTACGTCAGCAGGTTGCGGCGCAGGTCGATCAGCTTGCGGGCGACGGCAAGCGTCTGCGCAGGCGACAGGCGGAACGGGTCGGGATAGCCGAGCGCCAGCGCCGTAAACGAGAAATTGTGCTGCGCGCTGTTGAAGTCGAGCACCTTGCCGCGGTAACGCGGATTCCACAACTCGCGCATCGAGCGCGGCGCGGCCGGCACCTGCTTGCGGTCGTAGATCAGCCCCATCGACGAATACGTGAACGGAATCGCGTAGGACGCGCCGTCCTGCACGAGGCCGCCGATCGTCGCGAGCTGCTGGAAATTCGGCAACTGCCGCCGCCGGTTCGGGACGCGCGGCAGGTCGATCGGTGCGAGCAGGTGTTCGTGCGCATAGCGCTGGATCTCGGCCGTATTCGCGGCCAGCACGTCGTACGGGGGCGGCGATGCGCTGTGCATGCGCGCCCACAGCGCTTCGTCGGAATCGACCAGCGTCACCTCGACGCGCACATGAAACTGCGCCTCGAATGCGCTGACGATATCGCTGTCGGCATAACCGGGCCACGCCAGCACGCGCAGCACGTTGTCGTTGGCGGTTTCGGGAGAGGCGGCGAAGGTGGGCGGCACGGGCGCCAGCAAGCCCAGCGTCAATATGACGAGCAGCGCGCGCACGGCGCCGCGTGCGCGCCTGGGTGCGCCAATTCCGCTGATCAATGGGACCCCGTGTGAATCGCCCGGCTGCATTCGACTGTCCTTTTTCGAGTCGATGCGATATCCCGCAACGAGACCATAAAACGCACGGTCGCGCAATTGGAACAAGCCGCACACGGCGCGCGTTCGCGGGCCGCGGACGGCAAATGCGACGCGATAACTCAGGCCCGTGTCGGGTCGCGAAGACGAACGTCAGCGCCAGGCCTGCGTGAATTCCGCGATCACGCGCGACAGGTGCGCGCGCATCGCGTCGCGCGCACCGTCCGCGTCGCGCGCCATGATCGTCGCGAAGATGCGCTGGTGATCGTCCTGCGACGCCTCGCGCAGCGCGGTCGAGTGAAAGTGCTCCTCGATCTTGTCCCACAGCGGATCGCTGCGCGCACAATCCCACATCGCCGTGACCATGTGCAGCAGCACCGTGTTGCCGGTCGATTCCGCGATTCGCAGATGGAACTGACGATCGGCCGCGTCATAGGCGGCCTTGTCGTTCATCTGCTCGCGCATCGTCGTCAGCGAGAAAAACAGGCGGTCGAGATCGGCATCCTTGCGTTCGGTCGCCGCGAGCGCCGCGACTTCCGCCTCGATCAGCCCGCGCGCGCGCAGCGTCTCGATCGGCCCCGGGCCGCGCGGTACTTCGAACGTCACAGGCCGCGCGGCATCGGCCGCCGACACATAGATGCCCGAGCCGATCCGCACCTCGACGATTCCCTGCACCTCGAGCGCGATGATCGCCTCGCGCACCTGCGTGCGGCTCACGCCGAACTGGTCGGCCAGGCTGCGCTCCGACGGCAGCCGCGCGCCGGCTTCGAACGCGCCGGCGGCCACCATCGCGTGAATCTGTCGCGCGAGGCCGATATAGGAGCGGTCCGCGGCATCGGTGTCGCGGCTGGCGGGCAGGCTGGAAAGATCGGTCATCGGAAGGCTCGCAACAGGCTGGCCGGCGCCGCTGCGGCGCCGGATCGTCAAAATGGTACACCAATTTGTACGACACCCCCGGTTCGACCGTTGGCCGGCCTTGTCTGGCGCTTCCGGAAACGTCACACGGACCAGCGTTCGCCCGAACAACTGGTAAACCACTATCCCGCACAATTGGCATACCAATCATAATCCGCATACCGACGACGGGCCGGCACGCTGCCGCCCCGGCCGTCCGACGCATGAACCGCCAGCCAGGAGCCGCTCCAGTGAAGATGTCTTTCCGTTGGTACGGCGAGTCCGATCCGGTCTCGCTGCAATACATCCGCCAGATCCCCGGCGTCACGCATATCGTGTCCGCGATCTACGACGAACCGGTGGGCGAGGTCTGGCCCGCGCACAAGATCGAAGCGCTGAAGGCGACGATCGAACGCGCCGGCCTGCAGTTCGACGTCGTCGAGTCGGTGCCCGTGCACGAGGACATCAAGCTCGGCAAGCCGGGCCGCGACCGCCTGATCGACCACTACCGGCAGACGATCCGCCATCTCGGCGCGGCCGGCATCCGCGTCGTCTGCTACAACTTCATGCCCGTGTTCGACTGGACGCGCACCGAGCTGTCGAAGACGCTCGACGACGGTTCGACCTGCCTCGCATTCAGCACCGACGCGGTCGACCGGATCGATCCGAACGACGGCATCGCGCTGCCCGGCTGGGATTCGAGCTACCGGCCCGAACAGTTGCAGGCGCTGCTCGCCGACTACCGCGACGTCGACGAGCACGCGCTGTGGGCCAACCTTGAATACTTCCTGAAGGCGATCATTCCGGTCGCCGAGGAAGCCGGCGTGAAGATGGCGATCCACCCCGACGATCCGCCGCGACCGATCTTCGGGCTACCGCGCATCGTGAAGAACCGCGACGATCTCGCGCGGATCGTGCGCCTCGTCGATTCCCCCGCGAACGGCTTGACGCTGTGCTCGGGCTCGCTCGGCGCGGGCCCCGAGAACGACGTCGAAGCGCTCGTGCGCGAGTTCGGCGCGATGGGCCGCATCCATTTCGCGCACATCCGCAACGTGAAGGTCGATGCGAACGGCGATTTCGAGGAAACCGCGCATCTGTCGAGCTGCGGCTCGCTCGACATCGCCGCGATCGTGAAGGCGTACCACGACACCGGCTTCACCGGCTACGTGCGCCCCGACCATGGCCGCATGATCTGGGGCGAAACGGGCAAGCCCGGCTACGGCCTCTACGACCGAGCGCTCGGCGCGGTCTACCTGAACGGCCTGTGGGAAGCGCTGACGAAGTTCGACCGCGCACCGCAAGCGTCGCGGTAATCCGCCTTTCGAGGCGGCCGGCGCAGCGGATCGCCGGTCGCCCGCCACGACATTCCGCACGGAGACACCTGCATGCCACGCATCCGATGGGCCATGATCCTGATGTGCTTCCTGGCCAACGTCATCAACTTCATCGATCGCGCGAACCTCGCGATCGCCGCACCCAGCATCCGTGCCGATCTCGGCCTCGACGCGGTCGGCATGGGGCTCGTGCTGAGCGCGTTCTTCTGGACCTATGCGTTCCTGCAATTGCCGGCCGGCTGGTTCATCGACAAGGTCGGCGTGCGCGTTAGCCTCGCGCTGGCCGTCGGCTGGTGGTCGGTGTTCACCGTCGCGACGGGCGCCGCGCGCGGCCTCGCGCAACTGGTCGGCGTACGGCTGATGCTCGGCGTCGGCGAAGCGGCCGCGATCCCTTCGTTCGCGAAGGTCGCGTTCAACTGGTTCCCGCGCAGCGAGCGCGGGCTGGCCAGCAGCATCTTCGACAGCGGCTCGCGCGTCGGCTCGGCGTTGTCGCTGCCGCTCGTCGCGTGGCTGATCTCGCTGGTCGGCTGGCGCGGGTCGTTCGTGATCACGGGCGGCATCGGCATCGTATGGGCGCTGGCGTGGTGGTTCGTCTATCGCGATCCGGAACGCTATCGCGCGATCGCGCCGGACGCCGTCGACGCGCTGCTCGCGCAACGCGGCGCGCCGACGGTTGCGGCCGCAACCGACGGCCCGAAGGTGTCGTGGCTCGACCTGTTCCGCTACCGCACCGTGTGGGGAATGATGATCGGCCTGTTCTGCCTGAACTTCGCGATCTACTTCTTCATCACGTGGTTCCCGAGCTACCTGCTGCAGTCGCGCGGCTTCTCGCTCGCGTCGCTCGGCACGTGGGGCATGCTGCCCGCGCTGCTCGCGATTCCCGGCGGCTGGCTCGGCGGCTACGTGTCGGACAGCCTGTTCCGCCGCGGCTGGAGCGCCACCGCCGCGCGCAAGACCTGCCTCGTGTTCGGCATGCTGCTGTCGTCGTCGATCGCGCTGTCCGCGTTCGTCGAAAACGACTGGGCCTGCCTCGGCCTGTTCGCACTCGCGTATGCCAGCCTGTCGTTCGCCGGCGCCAACGTGTGGACGCTCGTCGGCGAAGTCGCGCCGACGCCCGCGCACGTCGCCTCGCTCGGCGGCATCCAGAACTTCGCGGGCAATCTCGCGGGCATCTTCATCACGACCTTCACCGGCGTGATGCTGTCGATCACGAAAGGCTCGTTCGTGGTGCCGCTCGCGGTGGCCGGCGCGCTGTGCGTGGTCGGTGCACTGTCGTACCTGTTCGTGGTCGGCAAGGTCGAGCCGTTGCCGCCGCTGCGGCGCGGCGGCAGCGGGCGCAACGCCGAGCCGAACGCGGCCTGACGCCGCGGGACGGCGCGGCCGGAACAGCCGCGCTTTCCTTTTCGGGCCGCGCATCGGACAATGGGCCGCGCCCGCCGGCGCGGCGCCGCTGCGGCCCGCGTGCGGCGGCGACGCACTCCGCCCACGCCGATGAAACGCTACGAAACCCTCGCCCATACGATCGCCGACGACATCCGCAACGGCAACCTTGCCGTCGGCACGCGCCTGCCGTCGCTGCGGCAGATCATCGCGCAGCATGGCGTGAGCCAGTCGACGGTGTTTCGCGCGTATTACCTGCTCGAACAGTGGGGGTTGATCCGCGCGCGCGAACGCTCCGGCTACTACGTCGCGCCGGGCGCGCAACCGGCCGCGAGCCCGGCGGCGAAGCACCGTACGCGCCGCGTCGGCGCCACGCGCAAGGTCGACATCAGCAACCTCGTGTTCTCCGTGCTCGATGCGGCCACGCAGCCGGGCATCGTGCCGCTCGGGTCCGCGTTCCCGGCGCCGCAACTGTTTCCGCTGCCGCGTCTGGCGAAGTCGCTCGCGCAAGCCGCGCGGCTCGTGAGCCCGTGGAGCACCGTCGTCGACCTGCCGCCCGGCAGCGAAGCGCTGCGCCAGCAGATCGCGCGGCGCTATCTCGCCACCGGCATCTCGCAGCCGATCGACGAAATCGTCGTCACGAACGGTGCACTCGAAGCACTGAACCTGTGCCTGATGGCCGTCACGCGGCCCGGCGACGTCGTCGCCGTCGAAGCGCCCGGCTTCTATGCGGCGCTGCAGGCGATCGAGCGGCTCGACCTGCGCGCGGTCGAGATTCCCGTCGATCCGCGCACGGGCCTCGATCTCGATGCGCTCGCGAACGCGCTCGACCGGCACGACATCCGCGCGTGCTGGTTCATGACCAATTTCCAGAATCCGACCGGCGTCACGCTGTCCGCCGAAAAAAAGCGCGCGCTCGTCGACCTGCTCGCGGCGCGCGAGGTGCCGCTGATCGAGGACGACGTGTACGGCGAGCTGCATTTCGGCCCGGACTACCCGCTGCCCGCGCGCGCGTTCGACCGTCATGGCCTCGTGATGCACTGCAGTTCGTTCTCGAAGACGCTCGCGCCCGGCTACCGGATCGGCTGGGCCGCCGCCGGCCGGTTCGCGGAGAAGGTGCAGCGGCTCAAGCTGATGACGACGCTGTCGGCCAGCATTCCGGCGCAGGCCGGCATCGCGAACTATCTCGAGCACGGCGGCTACGACCGGCACCTGCGCAAGCTGCGCGGCGCGCTGCACGCGCAGCTCGACCGGATGGACGACGCGCTGCGGCGCTGGCTGCCGGCCGGCGTCGAATGGGTACGGCCCGACGGCGGGTATTTTCTGTGGCTCGCGTTTCCCGACGCGATCGACGCGATGGAACTGCATCGCCAGGCGATCGCCCGCGGCATCAGCTTCGCGCCGGGGCCGCTCTTTTCGGCCGCGCACGGCTTCGAGCGCTGCGTGCGCGTGAACTTCGGCCACCCGTGGAGCCGCGACATCGAACGCGCGATCCGCGTGCTCGGCGAACTGGTCGCGCAGCCGCCCGTCCGCAAGGCAGGCTGATCGCACACGATGCGCGCGGCGCGGGGCGCGTCACGGCCATGCAGCCAGGCCGCACGCGGGTTACATTGCAGGTCCTGCCGCCCTTTCCCGATTGCCCATGAGCCCACTGCCTTACGTCGATCACGACGCGCTGCTGAAACTGACGGCCGAAGCCGCGCATGTCACGCAGCCGTGCGCATGCACGAGGACCTCGCTCGCCGGCTGGACGACCCTGCCGCTGTCGCTGCCGGACACGCAACTGACCGAAGTGGCCACGCTCGTCGCGCCGGGCGAAGCCGAGCCGACCTATGCGGAATATCATCCGGCCGGCACGCGCTACGCATCGGACGACGCACCGATCGCGCCGCGCCATTTCCCGTACAACCGCTGCACCGTCAGCCGCTGCCGCACGTGCGGCCGCCTGTTCCTGCGCTACCAGGAAGGCGGCGGCTACTTCATCGACCAGCGCATCCGCGCACTCGATCCGGCGCTCGTCGTCGACGCTTGACCTCGGAACGCGATGAACCGCAAGCAAACCGGCGGGCACCCGACGTCACGCGGGCGCCCGCCGGCGTTCAGCGCGCCGCCGTCGCCTTGCCGAACCCGCCGAGGATCTTCTTTTCGAGCGCGATGTAATCGCGGCCGAAGTGGTGATCGCCCTGCGTCTTGATCACGTCGGCGCCCGTGTTCGCGAGCGCCGGGCACATCGTGTCCGTCTCTTCCGCGCCATAGAAGCACTGCACGAGCGCCGGCGGCACCTTCGCGATCTCCGGCGCGACCTTCAGCGCGTTGTCGCTGGCGGGCATGCCGAGCCAGCCCGTCACGCGGATCTGGAAATCGGCGGACGGCGCGAAGCCGAGCAGCGACATCACCACGACCTTGTCGCGCAGGTCGGCCGGCAGCCGGTTGTACGCGAACGGCATCACGTCGGCGCCGAACGAGTAGCCGACCAGCGCCACGCGGCTCGCATGCCAGCGCGCCATGTAGGTGCGCATCACGCGGGCCAGATCGCGGCTCACCTGCGCGGGCGGCTTCTCGCTCCAGAAATAGCGCAGGCTGTCGATGCCGACCACCGACACGCCGTCGCGCCGCAACGCCTCGGCGATCGTCTTGTCGAGATCGCGCCAGCCGCCGTCGCCCGAGATCACGATCGCGAGCCGGTCGCTGCCGCCCTTGGCCGGCAGCTCGACGAGCGGCAGGTCCGATACGTCGAGCTCGTCGCTGCTGGTGGTGTCGTGCAGGTGCGACGTGACGAGCGACACGAGCTTCCCAGTGTCGCCCGCCGCCGCCGTTTCGACGAAGCCCGGCATCGCGCGGCGCACGATCGTCGGATCGGGCGGACACGGCTTGAAGCGCGGATCGAGCTTCGCGGCCGGACCGACCGCGACGACACCGGCGATCGTGTTCTCCGGCGCCATCGACAGGATCTGCTTCGCGATCGCGCCGCCCTGGCCCACGCCCGCGACGATCGGCGTGAAATAGCGCGACGACTGCGCGAGACGTTCGAGCTGATGGCTGACCGCCTCGGCGTCGCCGTCGAGGTGGTGGCAGGCCTCCTGCTTCGCGGCGAGATTCGCCGCGTAACGCGCGGAATCGACGCCGACCGTCATCGCACCGGCTTTCGCGAGCGCGTCGGCCGCCTGCTGATCGGCGGCATGCCAGCCGGCCTCACGCGAGAACAGTACGACGAAACCACGCAGCGGCCCGCTTGGCTTCGTCACGGTCACGGGCCCATAGCGGCCGCCGGACACGGTTTCGGCTTTCACTGCGGCCGGCTGCGCCGCGCACGCGGCGCCGGCCAGCATCATTCCCGCGCAGGCGGCTGCCGCCCGCGCGATTCCCTTCGTCAACATCATGAACGCCGACCTCCAGCCAGCAATGAGAGATCCGCGAGCGTGACGAACACGCCGACCGAGCCCGAGGCCGCGAGATAACGCGGCTCCCAGTGCGGTTCGAACTTGCTCTTGAAAGCGCGCAAGCCGCGGAAGTTGTAGAAGCGGCCGCCGAAGCGCCAGACCATCAGGCCGAGCCGGTGGAACGGCGACGGCATCTTCGCCGCGCCCATCCCCGAGAACGGCGCGATACCCAGGCTCAGCTTGCGGAACCCCGCTTCCTTCAGATGCAGCGCGAGCTGCGTAAACAGATACTCCATCGCGTACGGCGAAGCGTCCGGCAGATGGCGCATCACGCCGACCGTCGCCTCGGTGTTGAGGTCGGTCGTCATGAACGTGACGAACGCGATCGGCTTGTCGGCCTGCCGCACCAGCATCACCGATTGCGTCGCGAGATAGCCGTCGTGGAACGCGGCCACCGAGAAGCTCTTCTCGCGCGCATCGCGGCTGTCGAGCCAGCCGTCGGAGATGTCGCGCAGCGCGGGCAGCGCGGCCGGCACGTCGTCCGGCGCGATCACCTCGACCGTCAGCGCATCCTTGTCGCCGCGGCGCAGCGCGTAGCGCAGGTGCGAGCGGTTCGATCCCTTCAGGTCGAACCGGTCGAGCGCGATATGCGCTTCCTCGCCCAGCTTCATCAGCGTGAGCCCCGCGTCGAGATACAGCGGCAGCGCGTTCGCGCGCACCTGGTAGAACGCCGCGCGACCGCTGTGCGCATGCGCGAGCGCGATGAACTTGCTGATCAGCGCCGGCCACTCTTCGCGCGGCCCGACCGGGTCGTGGAGCGCGGCCCACGTGCGGCCGTTCTTCGCGTACATCAGGAACGCGCGCCGCGACTCCGAGAACAGGAACGACTTGTCGCCCATCAGCGCGAGGCCCGCGTCGCTGCATTCCTGCGCGCGGATGATCTGCTCCGCGTCGACCAGGTCCTGCGCCGCGGGCTTCACGAAACGCCCGGGCGCCGGGCGCAGCAGTTGCCACAGCGCGAACAAGGCAACGAACACGCCGGCGGCGAGCGTCGCGCGCAGCGCCCGCGGCGCGCGCGCATCGAACGAGAAATGTGACCACAGCTCGCGCGTGTACGGCACGTCGCGGAACGCGAAGAACAGCACCCACACGGCCAGCATCAGCACCAGCGCCACCGACACGAACCAGCTCACGGTGAAGCGCTCGGCGAGCAACGACGAATGACGGTTGAACCGGCGGCGGCTGACGAGCAGCAGCACGAGCAGCGTCCCGAGCACGCCGGCCTCGACGAACGCGAGGCCCTTGGCCAGCGACAGCGCGAGGCTCGCGAGCGTCAATGCGAAGGTCATCCACCACGCGCCGTCGAGCCGGCGCAGCAGCCCGCGCGCGACGAACAGCAGCGCGACGCCGAGCACGCTGCAGATCACCTGCGAGCCTTCGAGCACCCACAGCGGCACGATGTGGCGCAGGATCGCGATCCGGTGCCAGAACGCGGGCGTCGCGCTCGAGATCACCAGCATCCCGCCGACCGCGAACGTCACGAGGCTCAGGAACACCGGCGCGAGCTGCGACACGCGCGCGGCCTGCCGCGTGACGAGCCGGCGTCGCAGCGCACGGCCTTCGAAGCCGGCCAGCAGGCCGGCCGACAGCACGAGCGGCACGCCGAAATAGATCGCGCGATACGCGATCAGCGCGGCAACCATTTCGTGCGCGGGCACTTCGCGGCCGAGCGTGAAGACCATCGCCGCTTCGAACACGCCGATCCCGCCCGGCGTATGGCCGATCATCCCGAGCAGCAACGCGGCGGCATAGACGGTAATGAAGGTCGGGAAGCCGACGGGCGCCGCCGGCAGCAACACCCACAGCGTCAGGCCCGCGGCGACGACGTCGAGCACCGCGTAGACGACTTGCGCGACGAGATCGCGCCGCGCCGGCACGTCGAACGACAACCATTTGAAGCGCGTGACGACCGGGCGCGCGGCGTTGCCGCACAGCACGACCAGCGCGGCGAGCACGACGAGCAACGCGGCCCCCGTCCACGTGAGCACGCCGGGCGCGACGTGCAGCATCGCGGCGAGCGCCTCCGGCACGCAGACCATGCCGACCGCCGTCATCAGCACCATCGCGAGCGCCAGCGTGCCGCTCGTGAACACCGTCATCCGGCCGATCTGGGCAGGCGTGACGCCCGACACGCCGTACACGCGGGCGCGCACCGCGCCGCCCGTCAGCGCGCCGAAGCCGGTCGCGTTGCCGAGCGCGGAGCCGGCGATCGCGCCGATCCATAGCGCGACGCGCGGCACCCTGGCCGCGACGTAGCGCAGGCCGACCGCATCGCGGGCGACGAGCGCGAGATAGCTGAGCGCCGTCGCGGCGAGCGACGCGCTCCACTCGCCGACGGACATGTGACGCAACTGGCGCATCACCGACCGGTAGTCGACGGATTCCGACAGGTGCTGGAAAACCACGATCAGCAGCAGGCCGATACCGAGCGCGAGCAGCGGCGACAGCACGCGCTCGTTGCGGATCAGCGCCCGGGCACGGGCGATCACCGCCGCGGCAGGGCCGGGCGAACCAGGGTGGCGGGAAGACATAACGTGTTCAGTGGTGGTGCATAGCGTGTCGCGGCGCGGGTGGGCCGGGCGGCGACGAAAATCTCGTTGTTCTGCGTGGGCGGCCGGCCAGGACGAGGGCGGGCGGCGCCGAAACCAGAATTTACGAGTATACGGAACTTATATTACAAAATCTTTCATGTTCGCTTTGTGCGAATTTGTGATGTCTTGCGCATCAAAACCGCATAGAAATACGGCGCTCCACGAACGCAGGTGCGCATCATACCGGGAACCGGGGCGGTTTTTTCATCGGATGAACGCGTTGTGATCCATTTCGGAGAAATCTGCCGCGCCAAGCGCGGACAGTGAGGACGAAAACGCGACGGCGCCGCGCGTTTCGGAATGGGAACGAGTCGATCCGGTGCGCCCGCGCGGCGCACCGTCGGTGCGGAACTACGCTCCCGTACGCTATTTCGCCCGCTCATGCTCGCCCAACCCGATCGCCTTGTAATCGTAGGTCGGGTAGAACTCCGTCCGGTACGCGCCCCAGGCCGTGTCCTCGAGCACGCGATTGACCTCGCGCAGCCGCGACGCCGGCAGCCGCAGCACGACGATCTGCCCGATGCCCATCGTGACCGTCCAGCTCACCACCTCGACGCCCGGCGGCGGGAATGCCTTGTAGAACCCCTGCTTCGCGAGTTGCGCATTCAACTCGGCAAGCGGGCGGGATTGGTCGTGTTTCAGGAACACCGTCAGCAGCACCGCATTGTCGGGCGTCGCGACCGCCGAGCCTGCCGGCACCGTCGACGTCTGGCCAATGGCCGGTGCGCTGGAAATCGTGGCGGCCGCCAACGCTGCGGCAATCACGAGCGTTCGAATCGGAAAATGCGGAAATATGGTCATCGCGCGACTCCATGGCTTCGTGGCTGGAGCCGCCATCATGCGCCGCCGGATCCATTGCTGCAGCGAACGGGCGCTGCGCTTACACCGCGCCCGCGCCTTCACGCTCGCGCAGCACGTCGATGAACGCGCGCAGCTTGGCCGGCACGTGCTTGCGGTTCACGTAATACAGCCACATCGGCGGCAGCGTCCGGCACGCACCGGGCAGCACCTCGACCAGCGTGCCGTCGCGCAGGTCCTGCTCGATCCGCTCGCGCACGAACGCGAACGCGATGCCGACTCCGGCGCGCGCCGCGTCGATCACCGCATCGTCGTCGTTCGTCACGAACACGCCGTCCGGATCGAGATCGACGTCGTGCCGCCCGTCGCGCAGCAGCCATTTGTGCAGGCGTCCGCTTTCCGAAAACCGGAAACGGATGCACGCATGCCGCGCGAGCGCGGCGATCGACTCGGGCGTGCCGTGCCGGGCAAGATAGGCCGGCGACGCGACCAGCGCACACGTCAGCGCAGGCGCGATCCGCACGCCGATCATGCCCGGCTGTAGCCGGTCGGCCAGGCGGATTCCCGCATCGAAGCCGTCCTTCGCGATGTCGACGAGTTCGTTCTCGTAGCGAATTTCGAGCCGGACTTTCGGATAGCGCTCGCGGAACGTCGCGAGCACCGGCGCGATCACGAGCAAGCGCGCGAGCGGCAGCGCGGTCACGCGCAGCAGCCCGTTCGGCTCGCTGCGCGCATCCTTCAGTTCGTCGCGTGCCTGCATGACCTGCCGGTACGCGGGTTCGGTCTGCCGCCAGTAGCGCTGGCCGGCTTCCGTGAGACTCACGCCGCGCGTGCTGCGGTTGAACAGCTTCACGTTCAACTCGCCCTCGAGCTGCCCGATCGCGAGGCTGACGGCGGCCGGCGTCAGACCCAGCGCGGCGGCGGCGCGCGTGAAGTTGCCGGCCGTCGCGACGGTCATGAACACGTGCAGCCCGGCCATCGGATCGCGTCTGCTCATCGCCTGCCCCATCATTAAAAAAACTTGAAACTGCTTCCAGCGGAATGCGGATTCTCCCATATACCGCAACTGCCTACACTGGCCCTGTCGTCTTATCGGAGCCCCTCGCATGAACCCGCTCACCGCCGCACTGCCGCTCGCCGTCGCCCGCCGCACGATCGACGCGGCGCTCGCGCATGCCGCATCGCTACAGATGGCTGGCGTCGCGATCGCCATCGTCGATGCCGGCGCGAACCTGCTCGCGTTCGTGCGCACCGACGGCTGTTTTCTCGGCGCGATCGATCTCGCGCAGCGCAAGGCGCTGACGGCGGTGCGCTTTCGCGCGTCGACCGGCGCGCTCGGCGCGATGTCGGGCGACGGCCCGCTGCGCGGCATCGAGCACAGCCACGGCGGGCTCGTCACGTTCGGCGGCGGCGAACCGCTCGTCGACGGCGACGGGCGCTGCGTCGGCGCGATCGGCGTCTCGGGCGGCAGCGTCGACGAAGACACCGCGATCGCGCGGCACTGCCGCGACCTTTTTCAGGCAACCCTTCACACCACAAGGTAAGCAGATGGCACAGAAACGCATCCTCATCACCGGCGCAGGTTCGGGCTTCGGCCGCGAAGTCGCGCTGCGGCTCGCCGCGCGCGGCCACGACGTGACGGCCGGCGTACGCACGGCCGTCGAGCTCGACGCACTGGCGGACGATGCCGCGCAGCGCGGCACCGCGTTGCGCGCGGTGAAGCTGGACGTCACGTCGGCCTACGATCGCGCCCGCGCCGCCGAATTCGACATCGACGTGCTCGTGAACAACGCGGGGGTGGGCGAAGCCGGCGCGCTAGTCGACCTGCCGGTCGAGATCGTTCGCGAGTTGTTCGACGTCAACGTGTTCGGGCCGCTCGAACTCACGCAGCAGATCGCACGCGGGATGCTCGCGCGCAAACACGGCAAGATCGTGTTCGTGTCGTCGATCGCCGGGCTGATCACGGGGCCGTTCACCGGCGCGTATTGCGCGTCGAAGCACGCTGTCGAATCCGTGGCCGAGGCGATGCATGCGGAACTCGCGCCGCACGGAATCCAGGTCGCGGTCGTGAACCCCGGCCCGTACCGCACCGGCTTCAACGACCGGATGATGGAAACGATACGTCGCTGGCACGATCCGGCCGCGCATACCGTGACGCCCGCGCGGCTGACGTTCCCGCTCGAACAGCACGACCCGGAGGAAATGATCGCGAAGATGGTCGACGTGATCGACGGCGACGGCGGCGCGTTCCGCAACCTGCTGCCGGCGGCGTCGGAAGCGTTCGTGCGCGCCGAGCAGGCGCGTGCGTGGGAGCGGCGGCAGTAAGCCGCCGGAGAAGCGGCGGCCCTCCCGCCCGCCGCTCGCGCGATTCAGTACACGTCGCGCATGTAGCGCCGCGCCTTCGAAAGCCGCGCGACGTAATCGTTCGCGGCTTCGTCCGACATGCCGCCATGCTCGGCGACGATCGCCTTCAGCGCCGTATCGACGTCCTTGGCCATGCGCGCGGCGTCGCCGCACACGTAGAAGTGCGCGCCTTCCTCCAGCCATGCGAACAGCTCGGCGCCCTGCTCGCGCATCCGGTCCTGCACGTAGACCTTGTCGGCCTGGTCGCGCGAGAACGCGAGATCGAGCCGCGTCAGGAAGCCGCTTTCATGCATCTCGCTGAGCTCGTCGCCGTAATAGAAGTCGGTCCGCGCGTGCTGCTCGCCGAAGAACAGCCAGTTGCGCCCGCGTGCGCCGCGCGCCCGCCGCTCGTGCAGGAAGCCGCGGAACGGCGCGACGCCGGTGCCCGGGCCGACCATCACGATCGGCACGTCGCCGTTCACCGGAGGCCGGAAGTGCGCGGACTTCTGCACGAACACGGGCACGCGGCCGTCGTCCGCGCGATCGGCGAGGAACGTCGACGCGACGCCTTTGCGCGCGCGGCGGCCGTTGTGATAGCGCACGGCCGACACGGTCAGGTGAATCTCGCCCGCGTGCGCGCTCGGGCTCGACGCGATCGAATAGAGGCGCGGCTGCATGCGCTTGAGCATGCCGGCCAGCTCCGCGCCCGACAGTTCGATCGGGTATTCGTGCAGCACGTCCGCAAGCTGTTGCCCCCACAACCATTGCTTCAGGTCGCTCTTGCGATCGTCACCGAGCAGCGACTTCAGCGCGCCGTTCGCGGTGCGCGACGCGATGAAGGCCAGCGTGTCCGGATGCGGGCGCGTGATGTCGAAGTGGCGCGCGAGTGCATCGCCGAGCCGGATGTCGCCGACGCCCGGCACCGACACCGGCGCATCGGCCTTCAGCGCGGTGACGGACAGCAGTTCGTCGACCAGTTCGGGGCAGTTGGTCGGCCATACGCCGAGCGCGTCGCCGGTTTCGTATTCCAGATTCGCGCCCTGGGTCGACAGCGATACGTAGCGCGTGTCCTTCGCGGCGCCCGGACGGTTCAGCCGCAGGTTCGCGACGAGCTTCGACGGCGCCGGATGCGCCTTCGTCGGCACCAGCCCCGACGGACTCATCCCGCCGGACGGCACCGCGTGCAGCGCGGCATCGGCCTCCTTGATGCGCGCGACGACGCGTTCGAGCCACTGATCGGCATCGTGCTGGAATTCGACGTCGCAATCGACCCGCGCGCACAGGCGCGCCGCGCCGAGTTCCGCGAGGCGCGCGTCGAGCCGGCGGCCGTGGCCGCAGAACTGGTCGTAGTTGCGGTCGCCGAACGCGAGCACCGCGAAATGCACGCCGTCGAGGCGAGCGGCGCCGCCGGCCTGCAACGCGTCCCAGAATTCGCTGCCGTTGTCGGGCGCATCGCCGTCGCCGAACGTGCTCGTCATCAGCAGCACGTATTGCGCACCGGCGAGCGACGCGACCGGATAGTCGGACATGCACGCCGTGCGGATCTCGAAGCCGGCGTTCATCAGCTTCGTCGCGTAATCCTCGGTCAGCGATTCGATGTTGCCGGTCTGCGACGCCCACAACAACGTGACCTTCGGGCGCGGGCGCACGATGCGCACGCCGCCGGCCGCGGCGGCGTCGGCCGGCAGCGCGGGCGCCGCCGCGCTCTGCGCGCCGGCAGGCAGCGCGCGGCTGAACAGGCCGGCGAGCATCCCGTCGAGCCAGAACCGCACGGGCGGCGTCAACGGCGCGCCGGCCGGCAGCACGGGCACGCCGCCGTCGCGCCGGCCGACGCTCGCCTTCAGCCCGCCGACGAGGCCGGCCACGTACAGCCGCTCGGCGTCGGTCAGCGGCGGCGGCGCGAGATCGGCGACGCCGAGCGCGGCCGCGAAAGTGTCGATGTCTGCCATGTCGAATTCCTGTGAAGCCGCGATCGGCGAGATCGCAGGCGCGGGCGGTGCATCGTCCGCGCCTGCGTCGACGCGCGCCGTGTCGTCGTCGGCCGACGCGAACGCGTCCGTGTCGACGCGCGTGAGCGCGACCGCGCAGTATTTCAGTTCGGGTTGCTGCGATTCCGGGTCGATCGCGTCGTTCGTCACCGCGTTGATGCACAGGTCGTCGCCGTACACGTCGTTCCAGTGCATCGGCGCGAAGCAGTTGCCGCGCCGCACGCGCTCGGTCACGACGGCCGGCAACACCGCGCGGCCGCGCGCCGAACGGATCTCGACGCTGTCCTTCGCGGCGATGCCGAGCGCGCGCGCATCGTCCGGGTGCAGTTCGACGAATGGACGCGGGTTGAGCTTGTTCAGCATCGCGACCTTGCCCGTCTTCGTCATCGTGTGCCACTGATGCTGCAATCGCCCGGTGTTCAGCACGATCGGGAACGTGCCGTCGGGCAGTTCGGCCGGATCGACGTGCGGTCGCGCGAAAAAGCGCGCCTTGCCCGACGGCGTCGGGAACGCGAGGCGCGGCGCGGCGCGGCCGTCGGCCGCCGCGCGCGGCGTCTGGCTCACGCCGTCGTTCAGGTAACGGATCGGGTGCCGCTCGCGCGCGGTGCCCGGCGCGACCGGCCATTGCACGGGCCCGTCGCGCAGCGCCGCATGGCTCGCGCCGCGCAGGTCGTAGCCGGTCGCCGGATTCGAGAAACGCACGATCTCGTCGAACACGTCCGCCGCAGACGCATAGTCGAACGCGTCGCCAAAGCCCATCGCGCGCGCGACTTCCGCGACGATGCGCCAGTCCGGCAGCGCATCGCCGGGCGGCGCGACCGCCGCGCGCATCAGCGTCATGTTGCGCTCGGAGTTGATCATCACGCCGTCACCCTCGGCCCATAGCGCGCCGGGCAGCAGGATGTCCGCGTAGCGGTTGGTCTCGGTATCGAGGAACGCGTCCTGCGCGATCACGAGCTCCGCGGCTTGCAGCCCGGCGATTACGTTGCGCCGGTTCGGCACGGTCGCGACCGGGTTCGTGCAGACGATCCAGCACGCCTTGATGTCGCCGGCCGCCATCCGCTCGAACAGGTCGACCGTACCGTTGCCCGTGTCCTTGCGCAGCGTGCCGGCCGGCACGCGCCACAGGTTCTCGACGAAGCGGCGGTCGTCGTCGGACGCCACCGAGCGCTGGCCCGGCAGCCCCGGGCCCATGTAGCCCATCTCGCGCCCGCCCATCGCGTTCGGCTGGCCGGTCAGCGAGAACGGCCCGCTGCCCGGGCGGCAGATCTTGCCGGTCGCGAGATGCAGGTTGCAGATCGCGTTGGTGTTCCACACGCCGTGCGTGCTCTGGTTGAGCCCCATCGTCCAGCAGCTCATCCATTCCTGCGCGTCGCCGATCCATTGCGCGGCCGTGCGGATGTCGGCCTCGGCAAGCCCCGTGATGGCGGCGACGCGCTCGGGCGTGTAGTCGGCGAGGAACGCGGGCATCGCGTCCCAGCCTTCGGTGTATGCGTCGATGAACGCGGCATCGGTGCGCCCGTTCGCATGCAGCAGGTGCAAGAGCCCGTTGATCAGCGCGAGATCGGTGCCGGGCCGGATCTGCAGGAACAGGTCGGCCTTGTCGGCCGTGCCGGTGCGGCGCGGATCGACGACGACGAGCTTCGCGCCGGCCTTCACGCGATCCATCATCCGCAGGAACAGGATCGGGTGACAGTCGGCCATGTTCGCGCCGATCACGAAGAACAGGTTCGCGCGATCGAAATCGTCGTACGACCCGGGCGGGCCGTCCGCGCCGAGCGACTGCTTGTAGCCGGTGCTCGCGCTCGCCATGCACAGGCGCGAGTTCGACTCGATGTTGTTGGTGCCGACGAAGCCCTTCGCGAGCTTGTTGACGAGATACTGCGCCTCGATCGACATCTGCCCCGACACGTAGAACGACAGCGCATCGGGCCCGTGCGCGTCGAGCACCGCGCGCAGCCGCCGCGCGGTCTCGGCGATCGCGTCGCGCGCCGGCAGCGGCACGAGGTCGTCCTCGCGCGCGCGGCGCACGAACGCACGGTCGAGCCGGCCCGAACGGCGCAGCGCGACGTGCGCCGACGAACCCTTCGTGCACAGCCGCCCGAAGTTGGTCGGATGGTCGGCGTCGCCGGATACCTTGACGACTTCGCCGTCCTCGACGTGCAGCACCATCCCGCAGCCGACGCCGCAGTACGGGCACACGCTCTTGACGGGGGTGGCGGTCATGCGTGCTCCGGCGGGCTCAGGCCGCGACCCACACGAAACCGTCCTCGACCCGCGACGGATACGCGCTCACCGACTGCTCGGGCGCTTCCAGGCATTCGCCGGTACGCAGGTCGAAGTGCTGCTTGTACAGCGGCGACGCGACCACGACGCGTTCGCCGAGGCTGCCGATCAGCCCGCGCGACATCACGGCGGCCTGCGACACGGGATCGACGTTGTCGATCGCGAACACGCCGCCGTCGGGATGCGCGACGTGAAACACCGCGACCTGCTCGCCGTTGACGAGCGCGCACACGCCGGTGTTCGGCACGATGTCGTCGAGCGGACACACGCGGGTCCAGGACAGCGGAAGACGGTCGTTCATGATGGGCTCCTTGCTCGGTTACGGATGTCGGTCGGGGTCAGACGGTCGCCGGCTCGGCGACGACCGGAATCGCCACGGGCTTGCCGCCCGCGCGCTCGGCGGGCGTCGCGGGCCGGATCTGGCCGCGCGTCTCGACGAATTCGATCGTCGTGTCCGGCGCGTCGCTGTTCACGAAGTGGCGGAAGCGCTTGCGCGTGTCCGGATCGATGACGGCCCGCTTCCATTCGCACTCGTAGGTGTCGACCACGTGCTGCATGTCGGCCTCGAGCTCGGCCGCGATCGCGAGCTTGTCGTGCACGACGACGTCGATCAGGTAGTCGAGGCCGCCTTCGAGGTTGTCGCGCCACACGCTGGTGCGCTGCAGACGGTCGGCCGTGCGCACGTAGAACATCAGGAAGCGGTCGATGTAGCGGATCAGCGTCGCGCGATCGAGGTCGGACGCGAGCAGTTCCGCGTGGCGCGGCTTCATTCCGCCGTTGCCGCACACGTACAGGTTCCAGCCCTTCTCGGTCGCGATGATGCCGACGTCCTTGCCCTGCGCTTCCGCGCACTCGCGCGTGCAGCCGGACACGCCGAACTTGATCTTGTGCGGCGCGCGCAGCCCCTTGTAGCGATTCTCCAGGTCGATCGCGAGGCCGACCGAATCGTCGACGCCGTAGCGGCACCACGTCGACCCGACGCACGACTTCACGGTGCGCAGCGCCTTGCCGTACGCGTGCCCCGATTCGAAGCCGGCCGCGATCAGTTCCTCCCAGATCGACGGCAACTGCTCGACGCGCGCACCGAACAGGTCGACGCGCTGGCCGCCCGTGATCTTCGTGTACAGGCCGTATTTTTTCGCGACCTGGCCGACCGCGATCAGCCCTTCCGGCGTGACCTCGCCGCCCGGCATGCGCGGCACGACCGAGTACGTACCGTCGCGCTGGATGTTCGCGAGGTAGTAGTCGTTCGAATCCTGCAGGCCCGCGTGCTCCTTCTTCAGCACGAACTCGTTGAAGCACGACGCCAGGATGCCCGCGACGGCCGGCTTGCACACGTCGCAGCCGAGCCCGCGGCCGTGCCTGGCGAGCAGTGCGTCGAACGTCGTGATGCGCTCGACGCGGATCAGGTGGAACAGCTCCTGCCGCGAATACGGGAAGTGCTCGCACAGATGGTTGTTGACCGCGAGGCCCTGCTTCTTCATCTCGGCCTTCATGATCTGCGTGACGAGCGGCACGCAGCCGCCGCACGACGTGCCGGCGCCCGTGCATGTCTTCAGCGCGCCGAGGCTCGTCGCGCCGTCGGCCACGGCCGCGCAGATCTGCGACTTCGACACGTTGTTGCACGAGCAGATCTGCGCGCCTTCCGGCAGCGCGTCGACGCCGAGTGCCGGCTTCGCCGCGCCGTCCGACGACGGCAGGATCAGGAATTCCGGCGACTCGGGCAACTCGATGCGGTTCAGCATCATCTGCAGCAGCGTGCCGTACTCGGCCGCGTCGCCGACCATCACCGCGCCGTGCAGGAACTTGCCGCAGTCGGACACCACGAGCTTCTTGTAGACCTGGCGGCGCTCGTCCGCGTACTGGTAGGTGCGGCTGCCGGCCGTCGTGCCGTGCGCGTCGCCGATGCTCGCGACGTCGACGCCCATCAGCTTCAGCTTCGTGCTCATGTCGGCGCCGGCGAACGCGGCGTCCGCCGCTTCGGCGGCGTCGCCCGCGAGCTGTTTCGCGACCACGCGCGCCATGTCGTAGCCGGGCGCGACGAGGCCGTACACCGTGCCGTTCCACGCCGCGCATTCGCCGATCGCGTAGATGTCGGCGTCGCTCGTGCGGCACGCGTCGTCGATCGCGACGCCGCCGCGCGGGCCGATCTCGAGCCCGCATGCGCGGGCCAGTTCGTCGCGCGGCCGGATGCCGGCCGAGAACACGATCATGTCGGTGTCGAGATGCGAGCCGTCGGCGAACACCATCCGGTGCGCGCCTTCGTCGCCGTCGACGATCTCGAGCGTGTTCTTGCCGGTATGCACGGTCACGCCGAGCGCCTCGATCTTCGCACGCAGCATCCGGCCGCCGCCGTCGTCGACCTGCACGGCCATCAGCCGCGGCGCGAATTCGACCACGTGCGTGTCGAGCCCCATGTCGCGCAGCGCCTTCGCGCATTCGAGGCCGAGCAGCCCGCCGCCGATCACGACGCCGCGCCGGGCCTGCGCGCCGCACGCCTGCATCGCTTCGAGATCCTCGATCGTCCGGTACACGAAGCAGCCCGCGCGATCGCGGCCCGGCACCGGCGGCACGAACGGACGCGAGCCGGTGGCGAGCACCAGCTTGTCGTACGCGAGCGTTTCGCCCGACGCGAGCGTGACGGTATGCGCGGCGCGGTCGATCGACGCGACTGGCGCGTTCAGGCGCAGGTCGAACCGCGGATGGCGCTCGAAGAAGCCGGGTTCGACGAGCGACAGGTCGTCCGCCGACTTGCCCGCGAAGAATTCGGACAGGTGCACGCGATCGTAGGCCGGACGCGGCTCCTCGCCGAGCACGGTGACGTGCGGCGCGCCCGCCGTGCCGGCTTGCGCCGCGACGCATTCGAGGAGCTTGTGGCCGACCATGCCGTGGCCGATGACGATGAGTTTCATGATGACGGTTCCTTCGGTCGATCAGTTCGCGGCGTTGGCGGCGGCGGCTAGCGCGCGATCGCGCAGCTCGGCTTCGCGCGCCTTGTGTTCTTCGCTGAAGCGCACGGCCATCGCGCAGAGCGCGGTCGCGGTGACGGCGAGGCCGAGCAGGCTCAGCGTGTGCTGCACGTCGCCGACGCCCTTCAGCAGGAAAGCCGCAGCCACCGCGCCGACGTTGCCGCCCGCGCCGACGATCCCCGCGACGCCGCCGAGCGCCTTGCGGTCGATGAACGGCACCAGCGCGTAGGTCGCGCCGCAGGCCATGTGCGTGAAGAGGCCGAAGGTCAGCATCGCGACGAGTGCGATGCCGACGCTTTGCGCATGCGAGAACCAGATCAGCCCGAGCCCTTCGCCGACGATCAGCGCGCACAGCAGCGCCGCCCGCACGTCGAGGCTGCGGCGCGCCGCGATCTTGTCGGACAGCCAGCCGCCGAGCGCGCGGGCGAACAGCGCGAGCAGCCCGAACATGCCGGCCGCGAGGCCCGCGTCCTTCAGCGACAGGCTGAAGTGATCGACGTAGTACAGCGCGGCGATGTTGTGGATGAACACCTCGACGCCGAAGCACGCGCCGTACGTGACGAACAGCATCCACACGCGATAGTTGCCGCACGCGGCGAAGAAGCTCGCCCAGCCGCCCTTCTTGCCGCTGTCGACCGTCACGCCTTCCTTGCGCAGCGCGACGAAATCGCCTTGCGGGCAGTCCTGCGTGAAGCGCCAGTACGCCCAGGCCATCACGAGCATCGCCACGCCCGGCACGATCAGCGCGACGCGCCACGACGAATCCTCGCCGAAGCCGAGCATCAGGCCGGCGGCGACCAGCAGCGGCATCAGCGCCTGCGTCGCGCCCGCGCCGGCATTGCCCCAGCCGGCCGTCGTCGCGTTCGCTGTGCCGACCACGTTCGGCGCGAACATCACCGACGTGTGGTACTGCGTGATCACGAAGCCCGCGCCGATCGCACCGATGCCGAGCCGGCAGATCAGGAACCACAGGTAATCGTGCGTGAACGACACGGCGAACACGGGAATCGCACCGAGCAGCAGCAGCCCGGCATACACGCGGCGCGGGCCGAAGCGGTCGCACAGCGGGCCGACCAGCAGCCGCACGGCGATCGTCGCGACCACCGCGGCGATGTTGATGTTGGCGACTTGCGCCGCCGTGAGATGGAATTCGCGTGCGATCAGCGGCATCAGCGGCGCGCACGCGAACCACGCGAAGAAGCATACGAAGAACGCCATCCACGTCAGGTGGAACGCGCGCATCGGCGCGGTGCGGAGGCTGAAGAGATCGATACGGGTAGCTTTGTCGGTCATGTCATCCGCCAAACGAAAAACGGCGTCCTGCGCACCGGTCTCGTCGAGACCCGATGCGTAGGACGCCGTTGCCCATGAAGCCCGTTGCCGGGCGCGTCGGTATTCGGTGCTGCAAGCGAATCGCCGTTGATCCGCCCGAACCAGCTTACGCAAGCGACGTGCCATGTCTGCGTCAATCGCGCCGCGAGCCCCGCCGCACAAGGCGCGCCGGGCATCGGGCGCGTCACCGCGGCGCGCGGCGCGCTCTCCGTCGCGATGCACCGAGGCACAGATGTGGTGCGCTGCAGCACTGTCGCCGTGCGGGACGCGGTGCGCGCCGACGGGGCACGATGCACGCCGATGCGGCATGGGGACTGCTCGCGCGCAGCGAGCACGTGCATGCCCGCGGCCATCGCACGGTGCGCCGCGCCGCGCAACGGCCGCATCGTCGCGCCGGCTGGCCCGGATATTGCTGAACCTTCGTCACACCGGCAACGGCGCCGGTGGGCAGTCCCCGCAAACCCGGCCCGCCGCTCACGGCGGGCCCGTCAGGACAACGGCGTCCCCTCCGTGCACGGCACGGCCGGATGCCGGTGCGTTTCGACCGCCCGCCGCCGCCGAGCAACAACGCGACATCAGACCGCCGCAGCAATGCGATGCGGCACAGGAACACGACATGACGACAGGCAAAGTCACGCTGCTGGGCGCCGGGCCCGGCGATCCCGATCTCCTCACGCTGAAGGCGGTCAAGGCGCTGGCCGCCGCCGACGTGCTGCTGCTCGACGATCTCGTCGCGCCCGGCATCGTCGAACTCGCGCCGCACGCGCGCGTGATCCGCGTGGGCAAGCGCGGCGGCTGCCGCTCCACGCCGCAGGCGTTCATCGAGAAACTGATGCGCCGCTACGCGCTGCGGGGCGCGCACGTGGTGCGCGTGAAAGGCGGCGACGCGCTGCTGTTCGGGCGCGCCGGCGAAGAACTCGCGACGCTGCGCGCGGCCGCGATTCCGGTCGAGATCGTCAATGGCATCTCGTCGGGATTCGCCGCCGCCGCGAGCCTCGGCATCTCGCTCACGCACCGCGAGCACTGCCAGGGCGTCACGTTCGTCACCGCGCACCGCCAGGACCACGGCGAACCCGACTGGGCACGGCTCGCGGCGACCGGCACCACGCTCGCGATCTACATGGGGATGAGCCGCGTCGACCGCATCGCGGCGGGCCTGCTCGCCGCGCTCCCCGCGTCGACGCCGGCGGCGGCCGTGCAATGGGTCGGCACGCCCGACGAGCGCCGCTGGACCGGCACGTTGGGCGCGCTCGCGCGCGGCATCGAAGCCGCGCGGCTCGGCAGCCCGGCCGTGATCCTCGTCGGCGGCGCGATCGGCGAAGCGGCCGCGCAGGGCGCGGACGCCGAAGCGACGACCGACGCGGCGCTGGCACGGGCCGCCTGACATGCGCGGCCCCGCGCGGCTTCGGCCGCTCCCCGTTCCGTTCAGCACCGGCCGCGCGTGCGGCCGGCATGCATCGTTCGCCCCTTGCGCCGACGCGTCACTGCTCCTGTTGCCCGCCTCATGAGTTCGTCCGCCCCGCCCGCCCGCCTGCGCGTGCTGCTCGTCACCGATACCGACAAGCCGATCGGCGAACTTGGCGACGCGCTCGCGCGCCTCGGCTACGAGATGCTGAACGACGTCGCGACGCCCGCGCGCCTGCCGGCGGCCGTCGAGGAGCAACGTCCCGACGTCGTGATCATCGATACCGATTCGCCGTCGCGCGATACGCTCGAGCAACTCGCGGTCATGCATGCGACCGCCCCGCGCCCCGTGCTGATGTTCAGTCACGACGCCAACCAGGAACTGATCCGCGCGGCGGTCGGCGCGGGCGTCAGCGCGTATCTCGTCGAAGGGTTGTCGGCCGAGCGTCTCGCGCCGATTCTGGAAGTCGCGCTCGCGCGCTTCTCGCACGACGATGCGCTGCGCCGCCGGCTGGCCGACGTCGAGCGCGAACTCGAGGAGCGCAAGCTGATCGACCGCGCGAAACGCGTGCTGATGGACCAGCGCAAGCTGTCCGAACACGATGCGTATGCGGCGCTGCGCAAGCGCGCGATGGATCAGGGCCTGCGCATCGTCGACGTCGCGCGACAACTACTCGACGCGTCACCCCAGTCATGAGTGCCATGAATACCTCACCTCCCGCCGCGCCGGAACGCGCGCATCTTCGCCTCGGGTTCGTCGCGCTCAGCGACGCGGCCCCGCTGATCGTCGCGCAGCGCCTGAACCTCGGCGCGCGCCATGGCCTCACGCTCGAATTGAGTCGCCAGCCGTCGTGGGCGGCCGTGCGCGACAAGCTGCTCAGCGGCGAGCTCGACGCCGCGCATGCGCTGTACGGGCTCGTCTGCGGGCTGCAGCTCGGCATCGGCGGCCCGCAGGCCGACATGGCCGCGCTGATGGTGCTGAACCGCAACGGCCAGGCGATCACGCTGTCGCGCGGCCTCGCCGACGCTTACCGCGAAACCGCCAGCGTGCGCACCGCGTTCGCGACGCTCGGCCGCAAGCCGCTGCTCGCCCAGACTTTCCCGACCGGCACGCATGCGATGTGGCTGAACGCGTGGCTCGCGTCGCACGGCATCGATCCGCTGCGCGACGTGCGCAGCGTCGTGATTCCCCCGCCCGAGATGGTCGCGGCGCTCGCGGGCGGCGAGCTCGACGGCTTCTGCGCGGGCGAGCCGTGGCACGCGGTGGCCGAAGCATGCGGCGCGGGCCGCACCGTCGCCGTCACGAGCGAGATCTGGCCCGATCATCCGGAGAAGGTGCTCGCGACCCGGCGCGACTTCGTCGCGCTGTATCCGGCCACCGCGCGCGCACTGGTCCGCACGCTCGTCGATGCATGCGCGTGGCTCGACAGCGCCGCGCACCGCCGCGAGGCGGCCGACTGGCTCGCGTCGCCCGACGCGCTCGGCGTGCCGGCCCGGCTGATCGCGCCGCGCCTGCTCGGCGACTACGGCGCGGGGCCGTTCGCCACGCCGCCGCTGCCGATCCGCTTCCACGACGGCGGCACGGTGAACCGGCCCGATCCGCGCGAAGGCGTGTGGTTCCTGTCGCAATACCGGCGCTGGGGCATGCTCGACGGTTCGCACGACGACGCGCGTATCGCCGCGGCGATCGCGCAGACCGCGTTGTATGATGCTGCGGTCGCCGAAGGCGCGGCAGGCCCGTCGCGAGCGTGAGGTCCGAAGCCGGACGCACGAGGCGGGCGGCTCGCCCGCCCGGGCCGCTCCACGCCGGGCCGGCCGTCCGGCCGCTGCCTGCCCGTGCCGCGCGGCCGACACCGCGTTGCTACTCCGTCCCCGCTCCGAATCGATGCCGAAACCCACGCGCACGCCGCTCGACGTGCTGCTCACCGAAATCCGCGCGTGCCGTGCATGCGAGGCCGACCTGCCGCTCGGCCCGCGCCCGGTCGTGCGCGCCCATCGCGACGCACGCATCCTGATCGTCGGGCAGGCGCCGGGCGCGCGCGTCCATGCGAGCGGCATCCCGTGGGACGACGCGAGCGGCAAGCGGCTGCGCGACTGGCTCGGCGTCGACACCGACACCTTCTACGACGAGACACGCTTCGCGATCGTGCCGATGGGCTTCTGCTACCCGGGCCGCGGCGCGAGCGGCGACAACCCGCCGCGCCCCGAATGCGCGCGACTGTGGATCGACCGGCTGCTGGCCGAACTGCCGTCGATCCGGCTCACGCTGCTGATCGGCCAGTACGCGCAGCGGCATTTCCTGCGCGACACGCGCAAGGCGACGCTGACCGACACCGTGCAGGCCTGGCGCGACTACGGCCCTGCTCTCCTGCCGCTGCCGCATCCGTCGCCGCGCAACCAGGCATGGTTCAAGCACCATCCGTGGTTCGACGCCGAGGTCGTGCCCGAACTGCGGCGCCGGGTCGCGCGGCTCGTCGCGGGCTGACCGCGCGAGCGCCCGTGCCCGTCGCGCCCGGTTCGCTGTACCATCGCGGCTCAACCGCGTCACGAACAGCAGAATCCTTCATGCCCTCCACCGCCCCGCCGCGCCTGTACGGGATGCCCGAACGCAGCGACCGGCTCGATTTCTACATCCGCGACCAGGCGTCGCGCCAGGCGATCACCGAGCCGCACCGGCACGCGTATTTCCAGATCCAGTTCAACCTCGGCGGCGACACCGAGCAGCGCATCGGCGGCGTCACGCGGCCGTTTCCGCGCGGCGCGCTCGCGTTCGTGCTGCCGCACCGCGAGCACCTGATTCCGCATCCGGAAGGCGCGCACTTCATCGTGATCAACTTCAGCCAGGCGTTCCTGCGCGCCGATCTCGACGTCGATCCGCTCGATCTCGAGGACGTGCCCGCGCACCGCTTCCCCGAGCTGACGCCGTTCCGCTTCCAGGAGCACCTCGATTTCATCCTGACCGGCGACACGTACGACGAAGCGCGCCGCCTCGCGCTGTGCATGCTCGATGCCGATCGCGTGCGCACGTTCGGCTCGACCACGTTGCTGCGCGGCTACCTGCTGCAACTGATCGGGCTCGTCTGCACGCAGTACGCGGGCGCGCTCGACAAGCTCGCGCAGCGCGGCGCCCAGCGCGCCGGCCGGCGCGACGCGCTGGCTCGCGTGCTGCGCCACGTGCGGGCGAACCTGACCCGCGAGGACCTGACGCTCGCGGCGACCGCCGAAGCCGCGTTTCTCTCCCCGAACTACCTCGCGCACCTGGTCCGCAAGGAAACCGGCAGCACCTTCACCGATCTCGTGACCGAGCGCCGGATCGCGCTCGCGCAATCGCTGCTGGCCCACACCAGCCGGCGCATCGCGGACATCGCGCGCTCGGTCGGCTTCCGCGATGAAGGGTATTTCGCGCGGCGTTTCCGCGCGCGGGTCGGCGTGTCGCCGAAGGCGTACCGCGACGCGAACGCCGCGCCGCCCGGCGGCGACGACACGCCGCCGGCCGCCGACGCGTAGTTTTGTCCCGGTAAAACGCAGTTGCGTCGCATCCGCACGCACGCGCGTCGGGTATCGTTGCACGCATGCCGGCCGGTGCGCCGGCCCTCCGTCTTCCTACCGAACGAGGCCTTCCGATGTCCGCCTATGTCATCGACGCCGCCGAGCGTCCTTCCGTCGAAGTCGAACAATCGTCCGCGCGCTTTCCGGTGCGCCGCGTCTTCTGCGTCGGCCGCAACTATGCCGACCATGCCCGCGAAATGGGCGCCGACCCCGACCGCGAACCGCCGTTCTTCTTCACGAAGCCCGCCGACGCGATCGTCCCGGCCAGCGGCACGGTCGCCTATCCGCCGCTGACGAACGATCTCCATCACGAAATCGAGCTGGTCGTCGCGATCGGCAAGGACGGCCGGTCGATCGACCCGGCCGATGCGCTGTCGCACGTGTGGGGCTACGGCGTCGGCGTCGACCTCACGCGCCGCGACCTGCAGGCCGACGCGAAGAAGCTGAGCCGTCCGTGGGACTGGGCGAAGGGTTTTGACGCGTCGGGCCCCGTGACCGCGCTGCGCGCGGCGGCCACCACCGGCCACCCGGCGACCGGCCGCATCTGGCTCGCGGTCAACGGCGACACTCGCCAGCAAGGCGACCTCGCCGACATGATCTGGCCCGTGCCCGACGTCATCGCGTACGTGTCGCGCTCGGTCGAGCTGAAGGCCGGCGACCTGATCTTCACCGGCACGCCGGCCGGCGTCGGCGCGCTGCAGCCGGGCGATCGCGTGACGGGCGGCGTCGACGGCGTCGCGACTTTCGAATTCGTGGTCGGCGCGAAGCCGTAATGCCGTTTACAGGGCGGCCTGCCCGGGCCGCCCCGCGAGATCCCGATGCCGGTCAGTCGTAGCGGCGCAGGAAGGCGTCGGCGACGGCCGGCGGATTCAGCGCTTTCGCCGACGCGTTTTCCAGCGCCTCGGCCGCGTCGTCGTCGCTGATCGACACGAACAGCGTGATGGCCGCCCTGGCGTCGCCCGTGCCGAACACGCCGTCGCGATCGAGCAGCCGCAATGCCGCGATCATGTCGGCGTGCAGTTGTCGGGAAAATTCCGTGAAGCGCGACTGGACGAACTGCGGACTCAGCACTTCGTCGGCCAGCCTGCCGCAGATCGCGTTGAACGGCGACGCCTCGGCCGCCGCGTACGCCCACTCGGACACGCCCCACACGAACCACGGATCGTCGTCCGCGACCGCCTGTCGCGCGCAAATCCGGCGCAGCCCTTCGACCGAATTGGCGGCCGGCACCACCGTCATCGCGCCGCTGTCGGTGTACAACGCAAACGCATAGAAATGCTCGTCCGGGTGCAACGCCCGCAGCGCCCTGAAGGTCGCCCTCGCGGCATCGGCAATGTCCCGCTGGAAATCAGAAAAGTCGCTCATCGCATCCTCGTCCAGTCGCCCTTCTCGCTCGCCGGGACACGCGGCGCGCCGATCATGCGTCATCTCCCGGCATGCGGCGGATTGTCCGCCATTCGGCCGCGCGCCGGTACCGGGGCGCACCCGCGCTCACCGCGCGGCGTCGCGTCCGTCGAATGCCCGCACGCACACGGCGGCCGCCAGCGCGATCGCCGCCGACAGCAGCATCATCGCGAGCGGCAGGTAGCCCGCGTTGGCGGGGGTCAGCAGCGCGCCCGTCAGCGACGGCAGGAACAGGCTCAGCGGCAGGACCGACAGCGCGCACAGCATGATCAGCGTGGCGTGCCGCGGCGACGCCGCGGCGGAAGCGGTCGACGGGTTCGATGGCAAGCGGATGCCCTCCCGCACACGGGCCGCACGGCCGTGCGCAACGCAAAAAAAAGCCCCCGAACGAGTCGGGGGCGCATGGGTACCGGCGCGATCCCGCTACCGGGCCCTGCGCCTGTGGGCTACTACGATCAAGCAAGCCGTTTTCATGCCGAATGGCTCCTGAATGTCATGAATGTCATGAATGCGTGGCGGCGAGCCGCCAGCGATATCGGCTGATGTTAGGCGGACCACGCCAGCCGCGTCAACGCCCTAACGCGTGCGCACCGAGACGAACTTCCGCGCGTTGTTGCGCTGGATCAGCACGGCGATCACGCTGCCGCCGTTCGCTTCGAGCGACGGCACGTCGTCCGGCGTCTCGAGCAGCGTGTCGTTGAGCGCCAGCACGACGTCGCCCGGCTGGATGCCCGCGCGCGCGGCCGGGCCGTGCACCGCGTCCACCATCATTCCGACCGCGAGCCCCGTCGAACGGCGCTCGTCATCGCTCAACGCGTGCATCGTCAGCCCGAGGCGGTCGCCGTGGTCGCCTGCTTCGCCCGCGGCTGGCCCCAACCGTGCAGCGGCCTTCGGCGCGGCCGTGCCGATTGTCGCGGCCGGGCCGCCGCCCGCATCGTCGGCGCCGACGATCGTCAGCTTCACCGGCGCACGGTTGCGGATCACGCGCAGCGGCGCCTTCGCGCCGGGCGGCAGCGCGGCGGCCAGGTCGTCCAGTTCCGCCGAGCGGCCGATGGCCTTGTCGCCCATCTTCACGATCACGTCGCCGGGCTTCAGCCCGGCCGCGGCGGCCGGCGAGCCGGGCGCGACGCCGTTGACGAGCGCGCCGGCCGGACGCGGCAGCCCGAACGCCGCGGCCAGACCGACGCCAACGTCCTGCACGTCGACGCCGAACGCATTGGCCGACGGCGGCGCGCCCGGAGCGGGCGCCTGAGCCGGCTGCGCCTGCATCTGCGCCTGCATCTGCGCCTGCATCTGCGCCTGCTGTTGCGCGCGCAACTGGGCGCGCACCTTGGCCGCGAATGCGATCGGGATGGCGAACGTCGTGCTCGCGTAGCGGTCGGCGCCCGTATAGACCTGCACCGCGATGCCGATCACGTCGCCCGCGCGATTGAACACGGGGCCGCCCGAGTTGTCCGGATTCGGCGCGATGTCGGTCTCGAAGAACGGAAACGCGCTGCCGTCCGGCAACCGGCGCGACGTCGCGCTGACGATGCCGGCCGTGACCGTGTTGCCCGATCCGTCCGGCGCGCCGATCGTCATCACCGGCTCGCCCGCGCGGACTTTCGACGAATCGCCGACGCGCACGAACGGCAGCTTCGTCGCGTCGACGTGCAGCACGGCGACATCGCTTTGCGGATCGACGGCCAGCACCGTCGCCTTGAATTCGCGGCGGTCGGTGAGGCGCACCGTCACGTCGGTCGCCTCGTCGACCACATGGGCGGACGTCAGGATCAGGCCATCGGCGCTGACGATGAAACCCGAGCCGCTGCCGGACACCGCGCGCGGCGCCGGATCGGGCGCCTGTGCCTGCGGCCCCTGCGCGGCCGGCGGCGCGCCATGCCGGAAGAACGCGGCGAGCGGATCGTCGGGATCGAGGGCGGCAAAGGCCGGGCCGCCGGTTTGCGGATCGGGGGTGGCGGCCATGACGGTCACGACCGCCGGGCCGTAGCGCTCGACGATCGCCGGGAAGTCGACCGGCATCGCATAAGGTGCGGCGGGCGGCCGCGCCTTCATCGCCGGCGGTGCGGCGTGCGGCGCGAGCGTGCCGGCAACGGCGGCGGGCGGCGGCAGGATTCCGGCGAACACGCCCCCGATCAACGCGGTGCGAAGCACGGCGCGAGCAAGCGTCTGGCAAACCACGGCGCACCTCCCCCGGCAGCCGCGACGCCGCCCTGCGCGAGACGCGCAGGCGTCCGACAAGCACCGGTACACCCAACCATTTATAGCCCAAGCGCCGGTTGGGACATACGAATCGAAACCCGTATGCCGGAAGGTGTCGCGGTGGTGGAACCGCGACGGCGTTCGTTTCGAACAAACTGCGCGGTTCGTCAATCCGAATATTCACCACGCATCGCTCACTGTGCGCGTCGCCGCCACCTCATCGTCGCGGTCCGCGGCCACCCATTTGCCGGTCGCGCATTGCCGACAGACCGCATGCGGCGCGCAAACAGCGAACGGTTCGTCATCGGCCTCCTTCCGTCGACGAACCGGCATCGACTCCAGTCAGTGGCACGACAACACAGCGACCCCACCAACGCCTTGCGTGTTCGGCACCGCCGCCGTGTAGCCGACGGCAACGAGCGGCTGAGCCGCGTCATGTCCGACGACGATCGATTGAATCGTCGCGGGCCCGGCGGTCTTCAACACGCCGTTCAACGGCACCTGCGTGTACGTCAACCCGTATTGCGCGCTCCCGAGCTTGATCGACAGGTCCAGCGTGGTGAGCATGCGCGTGACCGGATCGAGCGTGGCCGAAGCCGACACGAGCGTCCCGTTCGTGCCGCCCTCGTTGCTCGCCACCGTGTCGGCGATCACCTGCGTACACGAAAGCGGGCCGCCCGTCGCGGGCAATGACAGCGGCGTGCCGACCGCGTAGTGCACGCCCTGCGTATCGGCATAGGTATTGCCGTCGGTATCCATCGCGCGATTCCACCGGCCGATCGCCACATCGGTGCCGACGCCCTGGATCTCGGTCACGGCCCCGTGGTCGAGTCCGAGGCAGTCGGTCGCCGCCGCCGACGACGCCAGCGTCGTAAACGCGCCGCTTCCCTGCTGAACCAGGCTCGTTGCCGGCACATCGGCCGCCGTCATGTTGCGATTCTTCGCCCACTCGCTCGGCAAATTCGGCACCACGAGCACCGCGAGCTGGCCGTTGTTCGCCGCGACCGGCGACGCAGCGCCCGAATAGCTGAAGCTGCCGTTCGGGCGGCAGGCCGTGGGGACGGACGGCTGGGCAGGCGCGCCCGGCGCCGGCGTGGCGGGCGACGGGACCGTCGGCGTTCCCGCCGTGTCGTTGTTCGACGCGTTGCTGCCCGTTTTGGCCGCGCCACCGTCATCGCCGCCACATGCCGTCAGCATCAACACAGTACTCGCCAGCCCCACCAGACAGACTTGCTTGCCCCGCATGCTTCACCTCGTTTGCTCGTTGTAGAAGCCCGTCACCGCGCGCGTTCAGTTCGCGACATCGTCGTTTGCCATACCGGCCGGCGCCATTCGCAGCGCATCGACCGACTTGACCAGCCCCCATGCGCCGACACCGCCCAACGCAAGCGCGCCGAACCACCAGGAAGCCGGCCAGATCTCGAGCAGGCTCTCCTTGGCAAGGACGAACGGCGATTTCAGCGCGACGATCACCACGGCCGTGTTGTAGCTGGCATGAATCAACATGCCCGGCAACAGCGATCGGGTAGCCGCATAGAGCTTTCCGATCAGCAAGCCGAGTCCGAATGCGAGCACGAACTGATAGACGTTCATATGCGCAAGACCGAACACCGCGGCCGAATGGGCGATAGCCGTTCCCTCCGGATACTGTCGCAGGAAGCTGCGCAGCATCACGCCGCGAAACAGCATCTCTTCGAGTAGCGGCGCAATCACGCAGGTCAATACGATCAGGCCGAGCCCGCCGTTGACATACACTTCCCGGGCTTCATCGCGGCTGCCGCTCCACGAGAAAAACTGCCCGATGCCGACTTCCAGCACGCTCATCGCCACCACCAATGCGGGCGTAATCAGCACGACGGGCACGAGAAATCGCCCGATCGTCGTTCGCCAGGAATCGACGCCATCGTGCAGCAAGCGACGGTAGGTGAATTTGCCGTGATGAAGCAGCACCGTAAATACGAGCCCATTCGCGAGCACGCGCCCGATACTGGCGATCGCCATCGGTTGCAGGCCGGCGCCGCGACCGGCCGACCAGATGATCGAGTTCGTCACATACTCGACCATGTTCAGCACGACGACGATAAAAAACGCTTCCAGCAGATTCGGGAAGCAATAGCGGCTTGAATCCGATTTCATGTCGTTCTATACGGTTTCGCAGGCGGCATATGCGGTGGTCGCGCACTCGGATGCCTGCGGCCGATCTCGTCGCGATCGGCATTGTTATTTATTGGAGCACTCGGCCGACGCGACTCATCGCGGCCTTCGTTCTCCGATATCCAGTGACGGCACAAAAGTAACCGTTTGTTACGGAGCGAAATCGTCGCTCATCGCAGAAGCCGTGACAAGCGACATTGACCATTTTTTACGATGGAAAAGACAAAACTTTCGATTCAGGCTGCGCGGTCGGAAATCGACAATATCGAGATATCGGCCGGATTTTTAAAATATTGAATGATTCGCGGCCCGCCATGGCCTTTAAAGCGCCGGTATTGAATCCACCCGTCACGCGTGACCCGCGCCCACCCGCTCCGCGATCGCCGACACCACCCGCAACATCGGCTCGAACGCATCCGCGGACGTATTGCCGAAACCGAGCACGAGCCCGTTGCCGGCCCGCCCCGCATCGATCGCGAAACCCGACAGCGGAAACGGCCCGATGCCGTGCGCGCGCGCCGCTTCGACGATCGCGCGATCGCGATAACGCGCCGGCAGCCGCAGCGCGAGATGCAGCCCGCAGGGGCCGCCCTCGACCTGGTGCGGCACGCTCAGGCTGCTGTCGAGCGCGGCGAGCAGCTCACGCCGCCGGTCGCGATACAGCCGGCGCATCCGGCCGAGATGCCGGCCGTACTCGCCCGTCTCGATGAAATCGGCGAGCGCGAGCTGCACATGGCGCGTCCCGCCGCGCAGCATCTCCGGCAACGCCGGCCGCACGGCGGCCAGCAGCGTGTCGGGCAGCACGAGAAAACCGATCCGCAGCGCCGGAAACATCGTCTTGCTGAACGAGCCGAGATAGACGACCGGCGAATCGGGCGCGAGCCCCTGCATCGCGCCGATCGGCTCGCCGGTGTGACGGAATTCGCTGTCGTAGTCGTCCTCGATGATCCACGCGCGATGGCGGCGTGCCGCATCGATCAGCGCGAGCCGGCGCGAGATCGACAGCACCGCGCCGGTCGGGAACTGGTTCGACGGCGTCGTGTAGACGAGGCGCGGCGGCCGCTCGCGCCAGTCGTCCGGTTCCGCGCGCAGCCCTTCCGCGTCGACGGGCATCGGCACGACGTCGAGGTCGGCCGCCTGCATCGCGGAGCGCGCGCCGCGATAGCCGGGCTCCTCGACCCACACCGTATCGCCCGGATTCGTCAGCAACTGCGCGCACAGCGCGATCGCGCCCTGTGCGCCTTCGGTGATCACGATCTGCTCGGGATAGCAGCGCACGCCGCGCGTGACGGCCAGGTGGCGCGCGATCGATTCGCGCAACGCGGGCTCGCCGAGCGGATCGCCGTACGCGAGCAGATCGCGGCCGGCGCGGCGCAATGCGCGATCGATCGCATGCCGCCACGCGTCCACCGGGAAATGCGACAGCGCGGGCACGCCCGGCCGGAAGCCCTCCGATTCGCCGGTGCCGACGAGGCTCGAGCGAATCCGGCCGAGCCGCTGCGCGACGGCTGGCGGCGCGGCACGCCGGCGCGGCGGCGCCGGCCGCGACAGCCCGACGACCCGCGTGCCGCGACGGTCCGACTGCAGGAAACCTTCGGCGACGAGCTGCTCGTATACCGCGGCCGTCGTATTGCGCGACACGCCGAGCGTGTCGGCCAGCGCGCGCGTGCCGGGCAGCCGCGTGCCGGCCGGCATCGCGCCGCCGAGAATCGCGTCGCGCAAGCGGCGCAGCAGCTGGCGCTGCAGCGACGGGGCGCCGGGCGTACGCGCCAGCGGCGCATCGAGCGGCAGCAACGGCGTGTCGTCGGGAAGAAAGGCAGTCGTCATCGGAACATCGCGGCGTGAAGAGGTCGGAACGGGACGGATGATGAGCGGCGTACGGCTGGCGGCCACCGACCGTGGCACCATAAATTTGCCGCACGCTGGCGCTTCTCATGGTACCTCGCCGGGACTACGATCGTCTGCATGCCGGCATGTCGCCGGCCGCCAACCGAAGCGAGATCGACCTTGCCCACGCTCACCAACGCTTTCCAGCAGCCCATCGGCCAACCCGTTCCCGACTGGTCCGCGCGCCCGCGCCCCGAGCGCATCGCGCTCGAAGGCCGCTACTGCCGGCTCGAACCGCTCGACGCCGAACGCCACGCGGCCGATCTGTACGCCGCGTACGCGCAGGCGCCCGACGGCCGCGACTGGACCTATCTGGCTCACGGCCCGTACGCCGATGCGTCCAGCTACCGCGACTACGCGCGCGGCGCGCAGGCGAGCGCCGATCCGCTGCACTACACGGTGATCGATCGCGCCACGGGCCGCGCGGTCGGCACGCTCGCGCTGATGCGCATCGATCCGGCCAACGGCGTGATCGAGGTCGGTTCCGTCACGTTCTCGCCGCTGCTCAAGCACACGCCGGTATCGACCGAAGCGCAGTTCCTGCTGATGAAGTATGCGTTCGATACGCTCGGCTACCGCCGCTACGAATGGAAGTGCGACGACCTGAACGCGCCGTCGCGCAAGGCGGCCGCGCGCCTCGGCTTCCGCTACGAGGGCACGTTCCGGCAGGCGATGGTCTACCGCGGCCGCAATCGCGACACCGCGTGGTTCTCGATCATCGACGGCGAATGGCCGGACGTCCGCGCCGCGTTCGAAGCCTGGCTCGCGCCGGAGAATTTCGACGCCGAAGGCAACCAGCGCCAGTCGCTCACCGCGATCCGCCACGCGCAGGCCAACGCGCGCGACGCGGCCAGCCGCGCGAACGACGCGACGCGCGTCACGGTGCGCCCGCTCGTCGCCGCCGACGAAGCCGCGTGGCGCCCGCTGTGGCAGGGTTACCAGACGTTCTATGACACCGCGCTGAGCGACGCGGTGTTCGCGACCACATGGGCGCGCCTGATGGATCCGGACGAGCCGATGTTCGTGCTCGGCGCGTTCGATGCGTCGGGTGCGCTCGTCGGGATCGTGCACGCGATCTACCACCGCTCGTGCTGGACCGAAGGGCCGTACTGCTACCTGCAGGATCTGTACACGGCGCCCGACGCGCGCGGCCAGGGCGCGGGCGGCGCGCTGATCGAGGCCGTGTACGAACGGGCCCGCGAAGCCGGCGCGAGCCGCGTGTACTGGCTCACGCACGAGACCAACACGACCGCGCGCGCGCTGTACGACAAGCTCGCGAACAACGCCGGCTTCATCCAGTACCGGCACGATCTGAAGAAATGACGTCGCTCCCCGACGGCCGATGTTCAGCCATGAACATCGGCCGGATGGCGTGCGCCACCGTCTTCCGGCGCGCCATCGTGCGCCGCACCTGCCACGCCCGGCACCGCGGCCGGACAGATCATCTCGTCGCCGTTGGCCGGCACGGGCCGCCGCACCGGCCGAAACACCGGTTCGCCCGGCTCGATCGGCTGCCCGGACAGCGCGCAGCGCCCGGGCTGCAACGCGACGCGCAGGCGCCAGCGCTGCTCGCCGTAATGACACCGGCCGCTCTCGACCCAGCGCACCAGCAGCGCGTCGTCGCCCGCCTCCAGCACCGTGACGAACAGTTGCGGGCGCAACGGCGACGCCGCGGCGGTCGCCTGCTCAGGAATCGGCGTACGGCCGATCGTCACGAGCGGATGCGCGACCGCGCCGCCGCGCGACGGCATCGCATCGTCTTCGTCCAACGCCGACGCGTCGCACGACAGGTCTTCTTCGCAGATCGGGCTTTCCATGGTGTTGAGCATGCTTGGCGGCCGCGTGCAACGGGATGCCGCACGCGAGCGCAATCGGACTGGCGCACATGATACAAATTGAAGTTAACTTCAAGTAAAGAGGTAGCGTGCGCAACGGTCCGTTTCGGCGATCGCGGCAATGGCCGGCGCGACACGCGACGGCATCCTGGTCTAAGCTGGCGCCTTCGCCCTGACAACGCCGCGCCCCTACGCATGCCGACCGCCTCCCCCGCCCCGGCCACGCTGTTCCCGCTCGACGAAGCCTGGTCCGATTTCCCCCGCCGCAAGGCGGCCGTACGCGCGTTCATCTCCGGGTACTGCGCCGCGCGCGACCGGCGCGACGCGCCGCTGCACGACGGCCCGGACGGCCATGTCGTGCAGTTCGACCGCGCGATGGGCCGGCCTTTCGAGCATTTCATGATCGAGGGTGCGCCCGAATCCGGCGCCGGCCCGTTTGCCGTCGGCGCGTGGATCACGCGCTACGGCGCGGCACCGCTGCCGCCCGCGCTGCGGGGCAGGACGCGCCGGCTGACCGACGAGCATTTCATGGCCGCCGATATCGACGGGCTGTCCGGCGACGACGCGCTCGCGCAAGCGCTGGCCTGCGACACGCCGGACGCGATCAAAGCGTTCAACACGAGCGGCGCCTTCCCGCCATTCCAGCCGAATCCCGCCGCGTTCCTGTTCGCGCACCGGCTCGACGGGCAGATCGCGGCCACCGCGCGCTACGGCTTCGCGTCGCCCCGCGATATCGTCGTCGACCGCGTCGGGACAGCGGACGCATACCGGCGCCGCGGCCTCGCGACGCAACTGCTCGCCGCGATCGTCGCGCACGCGCGGCACCGCGGTGCGCGCCGCGCGTGGCTCATCTCGACCGAAACCGGTCAGCCGCTGTACCGCGCCGCCGGATTCACGTCGCTCGCCGCGGTTGCCGTGGACGAAGTGCTCGCCTGAACGCGAAGCGGGCAACGCCCCCGTCACGTTCGTCTCGCGATTCGTCTCATCTCAGTGAGACGAACGTCCCGCCGTCTCACCCCGCCCGCCGTTTCGCTATCGCAGCAGAGCCGACGCTCCGTTTCTTCCGAATCGTTGCCGGCCGCCGGAAAGCGACATGGTGCAACGCACGCCACGCGTGCTTCGGCTTGCCACGCACCGCCCTGATTCACGCTGGCCCCGTTCCTGCATACCCGTCGATCGCGCAATCGCGCGACGGGCGCACCGGCAGCATTGCCGCGCACCCGACGACAACCCGACGGAGACAGCAACGTGAGTACACCGGCATCGATCACCCCGCCCAGCATGAAGGCCGCCGTCTGGCATGGCCGCCACGACATCCGCGTCGAAGAGGTTCCCGTTCCGCAGCGCCCGCCCGCGGGCTGGGTGACGATTCGCGTGCATTGGTGCGGCATCTGCGGCTCCGACCTGCACGAATACGTCGCCGGGCCCGTGTTCATCCCGGTCGACGCGCCGCACCCGCTGACCGGCCTGAAGGGCCAGTGCATCCTCGGCCACGAGTTCAGCGGCGAGATCGCCGAGTTGGGCGCGGGCGTGTCGGGCTTCGCGGTCGGCGACCGCGTGACGGCCGACGCGTGCCAGCATTGCGGCACCTGCTGGTACTGCCGGCACGGGCTGTACAACATCTGCGAGAACCTCGCGTTCACCGGGCTGATGAACAACGGCGCATTCGCCGAATACGTGAACGTGCCGGCCGAGCTGCTGTACAAGCTGCCCGACGATTTCCCGACCGAGGCCGGCGCGCTGATCGAACCGCTCGCGGTCGGGCTGCATGCGGTGAAGAAGGCCGGCAACATCGTCGGGCAGACCGTCGTCGTGGTCGGCGCGGGCACGATCGGCCTGTGCACGATCATGTGCGCGAAGGCCGCGGGCGCCGGGCGCGTGATCGCGCTGGAAATGTCGGCCGCGCGCAAGCAGAAGGCGCTGGAGGTGGGCGCGAGCGTCGTCATCGATCCGAAGACGTCCGATGCGATCGCTGAAGTCCGGGCGCTGACGGGCGGCTACGGCGCCGACGTGTCGTTCGAATGCATCGGGCACACGGCCACCGCGAAGCTCGCGATCGACGTGATCCGCAAGGCCGGCAAGTCGGTGATGGTCGGCATCTTCGAGGAACCGGCGCCGTTCAACTTCTTCGACATCGTGTCGACCGAGAAGGAAGTGATCGGCTCGCTCGCGTACAACGGCGAATTCGCGGACGTGATCCGCTTCATCGCGGACGGCCGCATCGACGTGCAGCCGCTCATCACCGGGCGCATCGCGCTCGGCGACATCGTCACGCGCGGCTTCGAGGAATTGGTCAACCACAAGGACCGCAACGTGAAGATCATCGTCCAGCCGGCCGTCTCCTGACCGCACGCGCCCGCCCGCGGCATCCGCGGCATCGATTCGCGCCGCGGTGCGCAGGCCGCCGCTATGCCGTCGTAGCGTCGCCCCTGCCCCTGCGCGGGCGGCGCGCTTGACTCCGCCTCCCTTCTCCGCGCGGCGTGGCACGCAACCCTCATCACCCCGGTCCGGGGCTGCTGCCATGCCGCGTTCCATCCGGACGCGGCACGCGGAAACATTCACAACCCCGAGCCCCGCGCGATTCTTCGATATACTGGACCGAACCCTTTTCAGGGCATTGTCGGGGCAACCGGGGGCGACCACGCCTTTCGCGCGTTCGCCCCGACCTGCGTGGGATGGCGCACCGTGAAACCGCGAGCCGGACTGATACTCGAACTCTTCGTCAACCTCGTGCTGCCGTGGGTAGCCTATCGGGTCGCGCATCCGTATTTCGGCGAAACCGGCGCGCTGTACGCGTCCGCGGTTCCGCCGATCGTCTGGTCGATCGTCGAATTCATCCGCTCGCGCCGCATCGACGCGGTGGCGGCCATCGTGCTGCTCGGCATCACGCTGTCGATCGTCGGGATGGCGTTCGGCGGCAGCCCGCGCACGCTGCTGATGCGCGAATCGATCGGCTCGGGCACGATCGGCATCGTGTTCCTGCTGTCGCTGTTGCGCGAACGCCCGCTGATCTACTATCTGGCCCGCGCCACCGTGGCCCGCGAGATGGACGGCGGCGCCGCGCACTTCGAAGCGGTCTGGGACGCGCAGCCGGGCCTGCGGCAGATGCTGCGGCTGATGACGTTCGTGTGGGGCGCGATCATGACGCTCGAGATGCTGCTGCGCTGGTGGATGGTCGCCAACTGGCCGGTCGAACGCGTACTCGTCGTGTCGCCGGTGATGGGCTACACGGTGTTCGGCTGCCTGCTGCTGTGGACGTTCTGGTATCGGCGACGGATGCGCGTGCGCAACAGCGTCGACATCCCGGGCCGCGGCGGCGTCACGGAAACCGCCGGCCGCTGACACGCGGTGCGCCGGCTGCCCGGCCGCGTTTCACGGCGCCTGCTGTATGATGCGCGGCGTCTCGTCCGCCCATCCGTTTCCCGTCATGTCCCTTTCGCTCCTTCCGTGTGCCACGATCTGGATCGCCCTGTTCGCGGCCGCCGCATTCGCATGGCACCGCCCGCTGCACGGCCTGAGCATCGGCCTCGCCGTGCTCGGCTATGCGGGTGCGCTCGCATTCGGCCAGCTTGCGCCGATCACGCTGGCGCCCTTCGCGCTGCTGATCGCGGCCGCGTGGGGCGTGCTGCCCGAGCGCCCGCTCGCGGTGCGCATCGTGGCGCACCTCGTCTTCGCCGCGCTGGCGATCGCGCTGAGCCTGCACCTGATTCCGGGCTTCCACAATCCGCGCGTGATCGGGCCGATCCGCTTCACCCCGGACGCCGCGCCATTCACGATGTACCTGAACTTCGACAAGCCGCTCGTCGGGCTGTGGCTGTTGTGGGTGCTGCCGTGGGTTGCCCCCGGCGTCGCGCTGTCGCGCGCGCTGCGCACCGGCGTCGTGGCGGCCGTCGCCACGGCCGCCGCGTGCCTGGCCGGCGCGCTCGCGTTCGGGATGGTCGGCTGGGCGCCCAAATGGCCGCCGTCGGGCTGGCTGTGGCTCGTGAACAACCTGTTGCTGGTGACGCTCGCCGAGGAAGCGCTGTTTCGCGGCTACGTGCAAGGCGGGCTGACACGCATGTTCCGCGCGTACTCGTGGGGCCCGTGGGTCGCGCTCGCGGCGGGCGCGGTGCTGTTCGGCGCCGCGCACGCGGCGGGCGGCTGGCAATGGATCGTGCTCGGCACGGTGGCCGGCGTCGGCTACGGCCTCGCGTGGCGGCGCGGCGGACTGCTCGCCGCCGCGCTCGCGCACGCGGGGCTGAACGTCGTCCACTTCGGCCTGTTCACCTACCCGATGCTCGCCGCCGCGCACTGAACGCGGCGCAGGTACCGCCGCCGTCGCTCAGTTGAACCCGGCGACCGCGTGCGGCACGTACGGGCGTTCGAGCGTGGCGATTTCATCGTCGGTCAGCTTCAGCGCGAGCGCGCCGAGCGCATCGTCCAGTTGCCGCGGCTTCGAAATGCCGACGATCGGTGCGGTCACGCCGCGCTTTTGCGCGACCCACGCCAGCGCGACCTGCGCCCGCGGCACGTTGCGCGCGGCGGCGATCGCCGCGACGGCCTCGACGACCGCCTTGTCCGCATCGGCAGTGGCGTCGTACAGCCGCTGGCCGACGTCGTCCTTCTGCTGCCGTTCCGACGATTCGTCCCAGTTGCGCGTCAGGCGCCCGCGCGCGAGCGGGCTCCACGGAATCACCGCGATGCCTTCGTCCTCGCACAGCGGCAGCATTTCGCGCTCTTCCTCGCGATACAGCAGGTTCAGGTGATTCTGCATGCTGACGAAGCGCGTCCAGCCGTTCTGCTTCGACGTGTGCAGCGCCTTCGCGAACTGCCACGCGAACATCGACGAGGCGCCGATATAGCGCGCCTTGCCGGCCTTCACGACATCGTGCAGCGCCTCGAGCGTCTCCTCGATCGGCGTGCCGTAGTCCCAGCGGTGAATCTGGTAGAGGTCGACGTAGTCGGTGCCGAGCCGCTTCAGGCTCTGATCGATGTCGGTCATGATCGCCTTGCGCGACAGGCCGGCGCCGTTCGGCCCCGGCCGCATCCGGTAGAACACCTTGGTCGCGATCACGACGTCGTCGCGCTTCGCGAAATCGCGCAGCGCGCGGCCGACGATCTCCTCGGACGTTCCGTCCGAATACATGTTCGCGGTGTCGAAGAAATTGATGCCGGCCTCGACCGCCCGCTGGATGATCGGGCGGCTTTCCGCTTCCGGCAGCGTCCACGGATGCGTGCCGCGCGACGGCTCGCCGAACGTCATGCAGCCCAGCACCAGCTTCGACACGTCCAGCCCGGTCGACCCGAATTTCACGTATTCCATTGCACGCCTCGCCAATCAGGTGGGGATTGCGGCCGGATGCGCGCCGCGCATCCGCCAGACGTCGCATGGTATCCCGCATGCCGCGAACGCGCATGACCGCGCGCCGCGTGCAGGCTGCGTGAAAGGAGGCCCCTTGAAGGATGAACCGGGTGGCCCCGGTTATCTGGCCTGGTCGGCGAGCGGTTGCAGGAACGCGGAGAAGCCGGTCAGCATGATCTGCACGCCGATGCACAGCAGCAGGAACGCCGACACGCGTTTCGCGACCTTCGTCCCTTCGCTGCCGAGGTAGCGCGCGAGCAGCGCGGAGCGGCTGTAGACCTGCCAGATCACGAGCGCGACGAGCACGGACACGGCGATCGACACGATGCTCGACAGCGCGAACTCCGACAGCTTGTGCGTGCGGTTCGCGTTCAGCGCGATCGCGGTCGCGATCGAGCCGGGGCCGACCGTCAGCGGCATGGTCAACGGGAAGAACGCGCGCGTCATGATCGCGTTCGCGTCGATCGGCTTGACCGGCGTGTCGCCGCCGCCCGGCCCGTCCGGTTCGTTCAGCATCTGCCAGCCGGCCACGGCAACCGCGAAGCCGCCGCCGATCCGCAGCGCTTCCATCGAGATCCCGAAGAAATGCAGCACCGGCGTGCCGGCGAAGAAGGCGACCATCAGCACGACGAACGCATTGAACGCGACCTTCCGCGCGAGCAGATCCCGTTCATGCGCGGTGAGCGCCTCGGTCCGCTCGAGAAACAGGAACGCGATGCCGATCGGATTGATGATGCCGATCAGGCCGGTAAAGCCGAACAGGATCTCGGAGACAAGGCGGTTGACGATCATCGTGCGAAGCATCGGTCGGGACGGGGCCGGCAGCGCGCCGGGGGTCACGCATTGTAGTGCAAGCGCCCGTGCCCGAGACGCAAAATGCGGCCGCCCCCGGTTTCCGCGTCGATCGTCATGAAAGATCGTCGCGCAGCCTTATTCGGCGCCCGTCTCCCACGCCGGCGGCCGCTTCGCGAAGAAGGCCGCGAAGCCTTCCTTCGCTTCCGGCGTCGCCCGCACGCGGGAGATCGTCTGCGCGGTGAACGCCGCGCGCTCATCCGACGGCGGGTACTCGCCGATCGCGTCGAAAAAGCGCTTGATCTCCATCAGCGCGTGCGGGCCGTTGCGGCCGAGTTCCGCGAGCGTCCGCTCGAGCGTGTCGTCCAGCGCATCGAGCGGCACGGCCTGATGAATCAGCCCGATCGCGACGGCTTCGGCGGCCGCGAGCTGCGTCGCGGTCAGCGCGAGACGGCGCGCCTGGCGTTGCCCGACCGCCTCGACCAGATACGGGCCGATCACGGCCGGCAGGATCCCGAAGCGCGCCTCGCTGACCGAAAAGCGCGCGTGGTCGCTCGCAATCACGATGTCGCATGCGGCGCACAGGCCCACCCCGCCGCCGAACGCGTGGCCCTGCACGCGGGCGACCGTCGGTTTCGGACATTGCCGGATCGCGCGCATCATCGCGGCGAACCGCTCGGCGTCGCGCAGGTTCGCGGCCGCGTCGTTCGCGCTCGCACGCTGCATCCACTGCAGGTCGGCGCCCGCGCAAAATGCGCGGCCATCCGAACGCAGCACGATCGCGCGTACGTCGTCGCGCCGACCGATCGTCGTGAACGCGTCGGTCAGCTCCGCGATCATCGTCTCGTCGAACGCGTTCAGCACGTCGCCGCGCTGCAGCGCGACGGTCGCGATGCCGCGCGCATCGACCTTGACGGCCAGGGTCTTCAATCCATCCATCGAACAGGTTTCCTCGGGTAGAACGGCATCCATCGGCAATCAGGCGGCCTGGCGGCGATCGATCACGCGCCGCGCCTTGCCGGTCGCGCTCGCGGGAATGCCGCCGGCCGCGAGCACCGTCACGCCGGACGACACGCCGACCATCGTCTTGATCCGGTGCTGCAGCTCGCGCGCGAGCGCCGCGCGATCGGCGTCGGAAACGGACGCCGCCGCCTCGGAGCGCAACTCGACCGCGAGGTCGAGCCGGTCCATGTGACCGTCGCGCGACAGCGTGATCTGGAATTGGCCCGACAACTGCGGCAGCGCGACGACGATCTCCTCGATCTGGCTCGGGAACACGTTCACGCCGCGCACGATCAGCATGTCGTCGGAGCGGCCCGTGATCTTCGCGAGCCGGCGCATCGCGCGCGCGGTCGGCGGCAGCAGCGCGGTGAGGTCGCGCGTGCGGTAGCGGATCACCGGCATTGCCTCCTTCGTCAGCGACGTGAACACGAGCTCGCCCTGGCTGCCGTCGGGCAGCACTTCGCCGGTGACGGGGTCGATGATCTCGGGGTAAAAATGGTCCTCCCAGATCACCGGGCCGTCCTTCGTCTCGACGCATTCGCACGCGACGCCCGGGCCCATCACTTCCGACAGCCCGTAGATGTCGAGCGCGTCGATGCCCGCGCGCGTCTCCACTTCGTCGCGCAGCGCCTGCGTCCACGGCTCGGCGCCGAAAATGCCGATCTTCAGCGACGATTCGGCCGGGTCCATCCCCTGCCGCACCATCTCGTCGATCAGGTTCAGCATGTACGACGGCGTGACGAGGATGATCTTCGGCTCGAAATCGCGAATCAGTTGCACCTGCTTCTCGGTCTGCCCGCCGGACATCGGCACGACCATGCAGCCGAGCCGCTCCGCGCCGTAGTGAATCCCGAGACCGCCGGTGAAAAGCCCGTAGCCGAACGCGTTGTGCAGCGTATCGCCCGGGCGGCCGCCGGCCGCGCGGATCGAGCGCGCGGTCACGTTCGCCCACGTATCGATGTCGCGCGCGGTGTAGCCGACGACCGTCGGCTTGCCGGTCGTGCCGCTCGACGCGTGCACGCGCACGACCTGCTCGCGCGGCACCGCGAAGAGGCCGAACGGATAGTTGTCGCGCAGATCGCTCTTGGTCGAGAACGGGAACTTCGCGAGATCGGCGAGCGACTTCAGATCGTCAGGATGCACGCCTGCCGCATCGAACGTGCGCCGATAGTGCGGGACGTTGTCGTACGCGTGGCGCAGCGACCACTTGAGGCGGTCGAGCTGCAGCGCCTGCAGTTCGTCGCGGCTGGCGGTCTCGATCGGCTCGAGGGCGGCGGCGGGGTGCGTCGGGTGAATCATCGGGGGCTCCTCCAATGGAGTGATGTCGTTATCGTGTTCGAGGTGACGAGGCGGTCACGACCGGAACATGCGGCCGGCCGCATGCAGCGCGGCGAGCCGCGGCGACACGCGATAGCGGTCCTCGCCGTAGCTCGCCGCCAGGTTCGACAGCACGCGGTGCACGCGGCCGATGCCGATTGCATCGGCCCACGCGAGCGGGCCGCACGGGTAGTTCACGCCCTTCTCCATCGCGAGGTCGAGATCGGCCGGCGAGCACACGCCCTGGTTCACCGTGTCGGCGGCTTCGTTCGCGAGCATCGCGACGGTGCGCATCGCCACCATGCCCGGCACGTCAGCCAAGCCGACGACGCGAAAGCCCGCCTGCTGAAAGAGCCCGACCGCATCGGCGTACGCGGCGTCGCCGCACTGGAGCGCGCGCGTCAGCGCGACGAGCCCGGCCTGCGCGTAATCGCGCGCGAGGTCGACGAGCACGAGATCGGCAACGCCGGTTTGCGCGGCGCGCGCCGTGGCCGTCCGGCCGTCGGTCAGCGCGATCGACGCGCGGCCGGCCGTTGCGAGCAGTTCGTCCGGCTGCGCGCCGGCCTGCCGGACGCCGTCGATACGTTCGGCCAAGCGTGCGTGCAACGCGGCGGCCGGGCCGTCCTGCGCAAACAGCACGACGTCGGCCGGCGCGGCGCGCGGCGGTTCGAGATCGGGGGCGGGCGGCGTCGCGCCGTCCGCATACGAATAGAAGCCGCGCCCGGACTTGCGCCCGAGAAAGCCCGCGTTCACGAGTTCCTGCTGGATCAACGACGGCGTGTAGCGCGGGTCGTTGAAATACGCGCGGAACACCGACTCGGTCACCGCGAAGTTCACGTCGTGGCCGATCAGGTCCATCAGCTCGAACGGCCCCATCCGGAAGCCGGCGGCTTCGCGCATCACCGCGTCGATCGTGGCCGGCGCGCCGCCCTGCTCGTTCAGCACGCGCAGCGCCTCCGCGTAATACGGCCGCGCGACGCGGTTCACGATGAAGCCCGGCGTCGATTTCGCCATCACCGGTTGCTTGCCCCATGCAGCGGCGGTCGCAACGAGCATCCGGGCGATATCGGGCGCGGTCGCGAGCCCGCTGACCACCTCGACGAGCGCCATCAGCGGCGCCGGATTGAAGAAATGCAGGCCGGCGACGCGCTGCGGCACGCGCAGCCCGGCCGCGATCGACGTGATCGAGATCGACGACGTGTTGGTCGCCAGTACGCACGCGTCGTCGACATGGCGCTCGAGGGTCGCGAAGATCTCGCGCTTCACGTCGAGCCGTTCGGCCGCCGCCTCGACGATCAGCGCGGCGCCCGCGAAATCGGCCAGCGCGCGCACCGCGCGGATCCGGTTGCCGGCCGCGTCGGCCTGCGCCGGTTCGAGCCGGCCCTTCTCCGCCAGCCGCGCGAACTGTGCACGGATGCCGGCCAGCGCCTTGTCGCAGGCCGCTTCGTTCAGGTCGTACAGCAACACCGGATGGCCGGCCGCCGCCGCGACCTGTGCAATGCCCGCGCCCATCGCGCCGGCGCCGATCACGCCGACGACGGCCGACGGCGCCAGCGCGCCCGAGTTCACCGAATGTGCAGAGGAAACAGCCATCGATTGCGATCCGTCATGAAGTGGGAATGCGATCGATTATAAACCGACCGGTCGGTAGATTTATGTCAGGGCGAGCCCGAATTTGTCGTGCAAGAGAGCATGACGAAAACCGCAACGACAAAAAAATCGAAAGAGCGCGGCACTTTTTGCAAACCGAAAGGTCAATGTAAGCGCTCGAATATGAGATAGCGACCCCGCAACGCCTGATAAAATTCGACAAATTGCCGGATTGAAGGGGGAAACGCGTGTCGCGCCGTCACCGCCGTCCATCGCCGGCCGTCCTTATGGGGGCGAATCGAGCCACCGGCCCGCGCGTCGCCACCCATGCTTGTCTCGCTGTCCGCGGGCAGCCGCATCGAACCGTTTCGTCCCGCGACGGGCTTCGGCCCGCCCGCGCCCCTCGCCGCCTCGCGGCAGCGAACCGGGCAGCGCCATTGCGCGCTGCCGCCCTTCGGTTTCATCGTCCTCGTTCGGCGGATAGTACGGCCGGGCTTCATCAACCCGTGACGGCGCGTCGCGCGCCGCCACTCGCATAAGGAACCCCTCATGCCGCTCTCGTCCAACCAGCTCCCGCGCTGGACCCTCTGGGCCCCGCTTGCCGCCTGGCTGGTGCTCGCGCTGTCGCGCGTCGTGCCGGCCGAAGGCCTCGTCATCGCGGTGTTCGCGGCCGCGCTCGCCGGCGCCGTGTTCTCCGCCGTCCACCATGCGGAAGTCGTCGCGCACCGCGTCGGCGAACCGTTCGGCACGCTCGTGCTCGCGGTCGCCGTGACCGTCATCGAAGTCGCGCTGATCGTGTCGGTGATGCTCGGCGCGGGCCCCGAGAAATCGGGCCTTGCCCGCGACACCGTGTTCGCCGCCGTGATGATCATCTGTAACGGCATCGTCGGCATCTGCCTGCTGGTCGGCGCATGGAAGCACGGCGAACAGGATTTCCAGGGGCGCGGCGCGAGCAAGGCGCTCGCGGTGCTCGCGTCGCTGTCGGTACTGTCGCTCGTGATGCCGAACTACCTGAACGCCGCGCCGGGCCCGTTCTTCTCGAAATCGCAGCTTGCGTTCGCCGGCGTCGCGTCGCTCGTGCTGTACGGCGCATTCGTGTTCGTGCAGACCGTGCGCCACCGCGACTACTTCCTCGCCGAGCACGACAGCGCCAACGAAGCGGTGCACGCGGCGGCGCCGAGCAACCGCACCGCGGCCATCAGCATGGTGCTGCTGTTCGCGAGCCTCGTCGCGGTCGTGCTGCTCGCGAAGCTGCTGTCGCCGGCCGTCGAGCACGCGGTGCTGAAGCTCGGCGCGCCCGAAGCCGCGGTCGGTATCGTGATCGCCGCGCTCGTGCTGCTGCCGGAAGGGCTCGCGGCCGTCACCGCCGCGCGTGCGAACCGGTTGCAGACCAGCATGAACCTCGCGCTCGGGTCGGCGCTCGCGAGCATCGGGCTCACGATTCCGACCGTCGCGGCCGTGTTCATCTGGGTCGGCCAGCCGCTCACGCTCGGGATCGGCGCGATGGAAACCGTCCTGCTCGCGCTCACGCTGCTGGTCAGCACGCTCACGCTGAGCCAGGGGCGCACGACGGTGCTGCACGGCGTCGTGCACGTCGCGCTGTTCGCCGCGTACCTGTTCCTGTCGATCACCCATTGACGGGCCGCTGCGCGGAACGGGCGAGCAAGCGCCGCTAGACGCCCGCGTCGTCCGTGCTTTCGGTCAGAAACCGCTCGACCATCGCGTTGAACACCGGCAGCGCCGGGTTGTCGTTGTCCGCGCGCCACGCGAGATACAGCTCCGCCGCCACGTTGACGCCCGCGAGCGGCCGGAACACCACGCCGTCGACATGAAGCTCGCGCGCCGACGCCGGCACCAGCGCCGCGCCGAGCCCCGCGCGCACGAGGCCGAGGATCGTATGCGTCTGGCCGACGTAGTGCAGGTAATTCGGCAGCCGCCCGGCGCCCGCGAACATCCCCGAGATCATGTCGTGGAAATACTTGCCCTCGTTCGGCGAATACGCGATGAACGGCTGCCGGTCGAGCTCGTCGGGGCCGATCTGCTCGTAGGCCGCGAGCGGCGCGCCTTCCGCGACCGCGACGAGCATCGGCTCGCGCTGCACGAGCCGGTATTCGAGCGGCTGGCGCGCGGCGCGCTGGCGCACGAAACCCGCGTCGAGCATCCGCGACGCGAGCGCGTCGATCTGCACGGTCGACACCATCTCCCGCAGTTCGACGTCAACGTCCGGCAGCGCGTGCGCCGCATGCGCGAGCAGAACCGGGATCATCCGGTACGCACTGACGGCCGTGAACCCCAGCGTGATGCGCCCGGCCCCGCCGTGCGCGACACGCTGCGCGGCCTGCTCGGCGCGCGCGGAGAATTCGAGGATGTGCCGCGCATCGCGCAGGAAGCGCTCGCCGGCCGCGGTCAGGCTGACCAGCCGGCTGCTGCGCTCGAGCAGCGCGATGCCGAGCGCGTGCTCGAGCAACTGGATCTGCCGGCTGAGCGGCGGCTGGGTCATGAAGAGCCGCCGGGCCGCGCGGCCGAAATGCAGCTCTTCGGCAACCGCGACGAAGCAGCGAAGCTGGTGCAGTTCAATCATTCAAATCTTGAATCAATCGATAGTCTTTTGATGTTAGACGCATATCGATGCGATTTCTATACTCGGTTCCACCTGATGCGCGGCCCGCGCCGCGCACGACGACCGAGACCTTCATGACCATCGACATCCTGCTGACCCAGCCGCTCCCCGACGCGATCGACGCCGAACTCGCCGCCCGCTACACCGTGCACCGGCTGTATGCGGCCGAGCAACCGGAAGCACTGCTCGATCGCGTGGCACCGCGTATTCGCGGCGTCGTGACGGGCGGCGCGAACGGCCTGTCCACCGCGCTGATGGAGCGGCTCGGCGCGCTCGAGATCGTCGCGATCAACGGCATCGGCACCGACGCGGTCGATCTCGATCGTGCCCGGGCGCGCGGCATCCACGTGACGACGACGCCCGACGTGCTGACCGACGACGTCGCCGACATGGCGCTGGGGCTGATCCTGATGACCCTGCGCGACCTCGGCGCCGGCGAGCGGATCGTGCGCGCCGGCCGCTGGGGCAAAACGACCCAGCCGCTCGCGACGCAGGTCACGGGCAAGCGGCTCGGCATCGTCGGGCTCGGCCGCGTCGGACGCGCGATCGCGCAGCGCGCGCAGGCGTTCCGGATGCCCGTCAGTTACTTCGGGCCTCGCGAGCATCGCGACAGCGGCTATCGCTACGTGCCCGACCTCGCCGCGCTCGCGCATGACAGCGACGTGCTCGTGATCGCGGCCTCGGCCGATCACGGCAACGTGCTCGTGACGGCCGACGTGCTCGCCGCGCTCGGCCCCAAAGGATTCCTGATCAACGTCGCGCGCGGCAAGCTGGTCGACGAAGCCGCGCTCGTGCGCGCGCTGGCCGACGGCACGATCGCCGGCGCCGGTCTCGACGTGTTCGCGCACGAACCGCACGTGCCGGCCGCGCTGCTCGAACTCGACCGCGTCGTCGTGCAGCCGCACCGCGCGAGCGCCACGCATGAAACGCGCGAGGCAATGGGCCGCATCGTGCTCGCGAACCTCGCCGCGTGCTTCGCGGGCCAGCGCCCGCCGACCAGCGTCACGCACTGAGCGCGGCGCCGCCCCTTCCATTACGACACGGATGCCTCCGCACGACGGAGGCCAGGAGACACGCATGTCCAATCGATCCAGCGGCGCCGCCGTCGCCGCCTCGCCCGCCGCATCGCGCACGATCGGCCGCGTCCGTTATGCGGTCCTCGCGCTGATTTTCTCGGTTACCGTCGTCAACTACGCGGACCGCGCGACGATGTCGATCGCCGGCACCGGCGTCGCGCACGACCTCGGGCTCACGCCCGTGCAGCTCGGCGTCGTCTTTTCGGCGTTCGCCTGGGCCTATGCGATCGGCCAGATTCCGGGCGGCTGGCTGCTCGACCGCTTCGGCGCAAGGCGCGTGTACGGCCTGAGCCTGTTGCTGTGGTCGGTATTCACGATGCTGCAGGGCACGGTCGGCGCGTTCGCCGTGCACGGCGCGGCCGCGACGCTGGCGCTGTTCGTCATGCGCTTCATGCTCGGGCTCGTCGAATCGCCGGCGTTTCCGGCCAATTCGCGGATCGTCGCATGCTGGTTCCCGACGGCCGAACGCGGCACCGCGTCGGCCTTGTTCAATTCCGCGCAATACATGGCCGTCGTGCTGTTCACGCCGGCCATGGCATGGCTCACGCATGCGCTCGGCTGGGAACACGTGTTCCTGTGGATGGGGCTGCTCGGCATCGCGCTCGCCGCGCTGTGGTTCGCGTGGTATCGCGAGCCGCACGGCCACCCGCGCATGACGAACGCGGAGCGCGACTACCTGCGCGCCCACGGCGCGCTCGTCGATCTCGAGGCGAACCGTATGCGCGAGCGGCCGCGCGCGTCGTGGCACGACGTGTCGCAACTGTTCCGCCACCGGAACCTGTGGGCGATCTACATCGGCCAGTACTGCATCACGGCGCTCACCTACTTCTTCATCACGTGGTTTCCGATCTATCTGATCAAGGGGCGCGGAATGACGATCATGGAAGCCGGCTGGGTCGCCGCGCTGCCGGCGATCTGCGGCTTCACGGGCGGCGTGCTCGGCGGCGTGCTGTCGGACTGGCTGATCCGGCGCGGCATGCATCCGTCGAAGGCGCGCAAGACGCCATTCGTCGCGGGGATGGCGATGGCGACGCTGCTCGTGCTCGCGAACGGCGCATCATCGAACGCGGCCGTGATCGCGCTGATGACGGTCGCGTTCTTCGGCAAGGGGCTCGCGGCGGTCGGGTGGGCCGTGCTCGCCGACACGGCGCCGGAAGGCATGGTCGGGCTGAGCGGCGGCGTCTTCAACGGCCTCGGCAACATCGCCGGGATCGTCACGCCGCTCGTGATCGGCTACTTCGTCGCCAGCACGGGTTCGTTCGCCGGTGCGCTGTGGTTCGTCGCCGCGCACGGGCTGATCGGCATGGCCGCGTACGGGTGGCTCGCGGGCCGCTTCGAGCGGATCCGCATCGCGCCAGCCGCATGAACGCCGCGGCGGCACACCGGCGCGGTCACGCGCGCAGGCGGCCGCCCGGCATGTGCTCCGTCGTCAGCCGGTCGAGCTCGCGCAGATCGTTTTCCAACGCGGGCGTGAGCGTCGTACGCAGGTGATCGAGGAAGGTGCGGATCTTCGCGTCGAGATAGCGGCGTGTCGCGTAGACGGCATAGACGCTCACCGTCTGCAGCCGGTACGCCGGCAGCACGCGGATCAGGCGCCCTTCGCGGATATCGTCGAGCACCGTATACAGCGCCACGCACGCGATCCCGCGCCCGGCACGCACCGCGACGCACAGCGCGTCCGGCACGTTGACCTGGAACGGCGCCGGCTGCAGCTCGTAGACGGTTTCCTCGCCGTCGCCGCGCTCCAGGCGCCATTCGCTGGCCGGCGACGCGGGCGTGTCGAGGCGCAGGCACACGTGGTTCGGCAGGTCGTCGGGCGTCTGCGGCGTGCCGTGCCGCGCGAGGTATTCGCGCGACGCGACGAGCACGCTGCAGCTCGTGCCGCAGATCTGCGCGACATAACCCGAATCGGGCAACTGCGACGCCGTCACGATCGACACGTCGTAGCCCTCCTCGACCAGATTCGGCATCCGCTGCGCCAGCGTCAGCTCGACCGACACGTCGGGGTTGTCCTCCTGGTACCGGACGATCGACGACACGACATGACTCTTCCCGAGCCCCGTCATCGCATGAATGCGCATCTTGCCGCTCGGCCGCAGCAGCGCGTTGCGCGCCTCCGCGTTCGCGTAGTCGAGCTCCGCGAGGATCGATTTCGCGCGCTCGAAATAGCGCTCGCCGCTTTCGGTCAGGCCGAGATGGCGGGTCGTGCGATGCAGCAGGCGTGTCTGTACGTGGGCTTCGAGATTCGAGACCGCGCGCGACACCTGGGCGGTGGTCGCGTCGATTTCCTTCGCGACCGCGGTAAAACTGCCGGCTTCGACAACGCGCACGAACAGGCGCATGTTTTCGAGCATGTCCATTGAATTGGCTTGGGGAGAGTCAGTGGGGAGACGTCGGCGGCGCTCGCGTCAGGTGGGTAACGGAACGCGGGCGCGAAGAGCCACGTCGAATCGAGCGCCGTGCCGGGGAGAAGGCGGGAGAGCGGGCATCGAGGACAGGGTTCTGGCATGACGGGGGAATCGAGTGCGCCGAATTGTACGCCGCTGCGGACAAATTTGCGCGGTTACGCGCGCACAAGCTCCCATCCGATGAAAGGTTTTCGCAAGATTCGTGCATCACGCGCGGCCAACGCGCCTGATGCGGCGCGACAATTTGTATCACAACACGATATAATCCCGCGCTTGTCGCCGCGCCTCCGCGTTGCCGTTTTTACCGCTTACCCCCATGTCGCCAGGCTCCTCCCCGTCGCGCCGCACGTTGCGGCAATGGCTGCACAGCTTCATTCCCCATCCGATGGCACTCGGCTGGCGCGAGCGCCTGCGCTCGTGCACCGGCGCGCTCGTGGGCATTGCGACGGTCGGCGTCACGATGCGGCTATTGCCCGGCGTGCCGGGCCTCGTGCCGCTGCTCGTCGCGCCGATGGGCGCGTCGGCCGTACTGCTGTTCGCGGTGCCGGCGAGCCCGCTCGCGCAGCCGTGGTCGATCATCGGCGGCAATCTCGTCGCGGCGACAGTCGGCGTCGCGTGCGCGCAATGGATCGCCGATCCGATCACGGCCGCCGCGGTCGCGATCGCCTGCGCGATCGGCGGGATGTTCGCGCTGCGCTGCGTGCACCCGCCGTCGGGCGCCGTCGCGCTCACGGCCGTGGTGGGCGGCCCCGCGATCCATGCGCTCGGCTTCGGCTTCGTCCTTCAGCCGATCGCGCTGCAATCGGCGATCCTGCTGTCGGCCGCGCTCGTCTATCACGCGCTGACCGGGCACCGCTACCCGCACGGCGGCGTGCGCGCCGAAGCGAAACCGCAGGCCGGCGGCGCCGCGCCGACGCGCGGCGGCTTCACGCGCGGCGACCTCGACGCGGTGCTCAAGCGCCGCGGCGAATGGCTCGACGTCGATCCGGACGATCTCGAAACGCTGCTGCGCGAAACCGAAATGCAGGCTTATGCGCGCACGTTCGGCCAGTTGAAGTGCGCCGACCTGATGACGAAGAACGCGATCGAGGTCGCGCCGTCCACGTCGATCACGGCCGCGCTCGCGCTGCTCGACCGCCACCGCGTGAAGGCGCTGCCCGTGGTCGACGGCGAAGGCCGCCTGACCGGCATCGTCACGCGCGCCGACCTCACGCGCCCGTTGCGCCGTTCGACCCCGCTGTGGCAACGCCTGTCCGCACGATTGCCGCGATCGTTCGGCGGCCAGCCCGCGAGCGTCGCGTCCGTGATGACGCGCGACGTCGCGGCGGTGCCGGAAACGATGCCGATCACGGCGCTCGTGCCGCTGTTCACGCATTCGGGCCACCACCATATTCCGGTCGTCGATGCGTCGCGCCGGCTCGTCGGCATCATCACGCAGACGGATCTCGTCACGGGCCTTTATCGGCAGACCCAAATGCTCGAGGCCGCGTAGCGCACGCCCCGTCACTGTCCGCGGAACGCGAAACGTGAAACGCGCCCGTTCCGCCCGATTTCGTCCATTTATATCACGTTATGATATATTTACCGCCACCGTAACCGAATGCCCGCCCCACCGATGAACGATACCCGACGCGCACTGACGAAAAGCGATTTCCAGCAACTGTCCGAGTTCCGCTACCAGATGCGCCGCTTCGAGCGCTTCTCCGAACGTGCCGCGCAAAGCGAAGGCGTGACGCCACTGCAATACCTGCTGCTGCTGCACATCAAGGGCTATCCGCATCGCGAATGGGCGACCATCGGCGAACTCGCGGAACGCCTGCAGGCGCACCACCACGGCGTCGTGGCGCTGGTGACGCGCTGCGAAGCGCTCGGACTCGTGAAGCGCAAGCCGAGCGAAGCCGACCGCCGCCAGGTCGAAGTCCACCTCGAAGCGGCCGGCGAAACGCTGCTCGCCCGTCTCGCGGCCATGCATCGTGCCGAGCTGAAGTCGCTCAAGGGCACGTTCCAGGTCCCCCAAATCGATTACTGACCCCTGCCACTTCGATGAACGCACCGCACAAACGCGATTTCTCGACCAACGAACGCCTGCCCAGGATCGCGTTGCTTGCCGCCGGGATCGGCCTGCTCAGCACGCTTGCCGCGTTCGTGCTGTTGAGCCTGATCCACCTGTTCACGAACCTGTTCTTCTTCCAGCAACTGTCGTTCGCCGACCGTTCGCCCGCGAACAACACGCTCGGCGCATGGGTGATCGCGGTCCCGGTGATCGGCGGGCTGATCGTCGGCTTGATGGCGCGTTTCGGTTCGGAAAAGATCCGCGGCCACGGCATTCCCGAGGCGATCGAGGCGATCCTGTTCGGCAAGAGCCGGATGTCGCCGAAGGTCGCGATCCTCAAGCCGCTGTCGTCCGGCGTCGTGATCGGCAGCGGCGGCCCGTTCGGCGCCGAAGGCCCGATCATCATGACGGGCGGCGCGCTCGGCTCGCTGATCGCGCAATGCGTGCACGTGACCGCCGCCGAGCGCAAGACGCTGCTCGTCGCCGGTGCGGCCGCCGGCATGACGGCCGTGTTCGGCACGCCGGTGGCCGCCGTGCTGCTCGCGGTCGAACTGCTGCTGTTCGAATGGCGTCCGCGCAGTTTCCTGCCGGTCGCGCTCGCGTGCGCGGTGGCCGGTTTCGCCCGCGCGGTGTTCTTCGGCGTCGATCCGCTGTTTCCGCTGACGACGGCCGCGCCGACGCCCGTCGCGCTGCTGTCGTGCATCGTCGCGGGCGTGCTCTCGGGCCTGCTCGCGTGCGGCTTGTCGGCCGCGCTCTACCGCGTCGAAGACGCCTTCGCGAAGCTGCCCGTGCACTGGATGTGGTGGCCGGCGATCGGCGCGATCGCGATCGGCGTCGGCGGCTGGCTCGAGCCGCGCGCGCTCGGCGTCGGCTACGACGTGATCGGCGACCTGCTGCACCAGCACATCGCGCTGAAGATCGCGCTCGCACTGCTGATCGTGAAGGCCGTGATGTGGGTGATCGCACTCGGCTCGGGTACGTCGGGCGGCGTACTGGCCCCGCTGCTGATGCTCGGCGCCGGTCTCGGCACCGTGCTGTCGCCGGTACTGCCGGGTGGCGATCCCGCGCTGTGGCCGCTCGTGTGCATGGCCGCGACGCTCGGTGCGACGCTCGGCGCCCCGCTCACCGCGATCGTATTCGCCTTCGGTCTCACGCACGACACCAACGCGCTGCTGCCGCTGCTCGCGGCGACGCTCGTCGCGCACGGCTTCGCGACCATCGCGATGAAACGCTCGATCATGACGGAAAAGATCGCGCGCCGCGGCTACCACATCTATCGCGAATACGGTGTCGATCCGCTCGAGCGGCACGACATCGGCGAAGTGATGACGTCGGCCGACCGGCTCGTCGCGATCGACGGCGCGGCCACGCTCGATACCGTCGAAGCGCAATACTTCGGCGCGAAACAGACGCACCGTGCGTACCCGGTCGTGCAGCACGGCCGGCTGCTCGGCCTCGTCGATCGCGCGACGCTCGATGCACAGCGCGCGCAGGCCGGCGCCGACACGCCGATCTCGGCCGCGTTCGCCGAGCGCGCACCGGCCGTCGCGTTCGCGCACGAAACCTGCCGTGTCGTCGCGTCGCGCCTTGCGATGCTCGGCCTCGAACGCCTACCGGTGGTCGCCGACGAGCAATCGCTGCGCATCACGGGCATCGTGTCGCGCAGCGACCTGATCAAGCCGGCGCTCCAGCACTTCGACGACGAACAGAAGCGCGAGCGCTTCCGTCCGGTCGTTCCGGTCAACCTGCGCGACGTCGGCTCGCGCAAGGCCGGCTGACATCACCCGCGTGCGCGGCGCTCTGCCGCGCGCATCGCTTCCTCGCCCGCGCACTGCTCCACGATGCGGCGCGCCCGTGGCGCGCCGCATCGCCTCACTCCGTTGCTTTCACCCGTTTAAAGTTGGTTAACAATCCCGCCGACGAAAGTTTGTCATCATCGTGCTCATGCGACGGGGCCATCCATCAGCCATTCCACTTCGTCATCCGATAAAGAGTCGCGGCGCGGCATGCACGCACATGCCGCCCGCCGCGGCCATCACCCCACCACACCACCATCGGGCAGCGCGCCGACCGACGCATGACGTCGAGCCGTACACGACGCATGCCGCGCCGCAGCAACATGCGCAGCATTCGAGCCGCCGTTTGGCAAGCGCGTTAACAACTTGTTTCGGAATGACCGGAACCGTGCGTGCCCAACGCGATCTCACTTGCACGCAGCACTGCTGCGCATCCCACTCAATCAATCACGACTCGAGGGAGATAACGTGAACGTGAAATACTTACCGCTCATCGCATTGACCGTGGCAATTTCTGCTCATGCGGCCGAACCCGCCGTGCAGAACGTGGGACAAAGCCAGAAAGCAGCGCCGGACGTCTCGGCATGCATCGCCAAGACCTGGGCCGACAAGTCGCAACAACAAGTGATCTCGCAAAACGTGCTGGCCAACGGCCTCGCGACCGACGTGTACGCACCGGGCCAGCAGCCGCCGAACGGCGCCGCCGCGATGGTTCGTCCGTCGTGGAAGCCGGATGCGAAGACGTGGGTCGGCGTGCGCGGCGACGCAGCGGCCGCCGGCGACATCAGCGCCTGCCTGTAACGAAGGCTGGCGCACCGGATGGCCTTGCGCCATCCGCTTGCAACGGGCCCCGCTTCGGCGGGGCTTTTTCTTTGCCGCGCGAAAAGCGCGTTACAGGTAGCTGCACACGTAGTCGAGCGTCTCGATCACCTCGATGTCGAAGCGGCTCTTGCCCGGCACCGAGAACGATTCGCCGGCGCCGTAGGTCTGCCATTCGCTGCTGCCGTCGAGTTTCACGCGGCACTTGCCGGCCTGCACTTCCATCAGTTCGGGCGCATCCGTGCCGAAGTTGAGCGCGCACGGCAGGATCACGCCGAGCGTCTTGCGCGTGCCGTCCGGGAAGAGCACGGTATGCGACACGCACTTGCCGTCGAAATAGACGTTCGCGCGCTTGACGACCGATACGTTGTCGAATTGGGTTGCACTGGTCATGTGATGCCTCTGATTGCTGGATGCCGGATGGCGATGGATTTGAAGGCCGGCCGAAGCGGCGGGCCGGCCGCTATGATACCGGCTCGCGCGGCGGGCGCCGCAATGGTACGCGGCCAGCGCGTGCCGGCCCCAGGATCGTCAGGATCACTACGCGATCCGCGCAAGGCGCCCTTTCATCGCAGCCCCTTGCGTCGCGCGGAATCGCGCAGGCAATCGAGCAGCATCGCCGCGGCCGGCGTCAGCGGGCTGTCGCGGCGCGTGACGACCTGCACCGATACGCCCGGCAAGCGCTCGCGAATCGGCAGCACCGCGAGCTGGTCGCGCGCCCATTCGCCTTGCAGCAACTGTTCCGGCATCGATGCGATCAGGTCGCAACGCGTCATCAGGCTGTGCGCGAGACCGAAGCTCGGGCATTCGACGACGCGCGCCGGCACCGGCAGCCCGTACGCGACGAACGAGTTGAACAGCACCTGCGTCGAGCTTTCCGGCGACGGATTCATCAGCCAGTCGGCCTCGACGAGATCGGCGAGCGACGTGGCCGACGCGAGCGGATGCCCTTTGCGCGCGACGATCAGCGAACGGCTCGCATAGAGCTCCGCATGATCGAACTCGGCCGCCAGCAATTCGGGCACGACGACCACCACCGCAAAATCGAGCGAACCGTCGTGCAGGCGCGGCAGCGCGACACCGGGAAACCCTTCGATCAGGTTGACGCGCGCCACTGGAAAGCGGCGCCGGAACGCACGAAACGCGTCGGGCAGGATCGTGACCGCCGCCGCCGGCGTGATCGCCGCCGAGACGGAACCCGTCATCGCCCCCTGCGCCTGCTCGATGTCGTCGCGGGCGCGCTGCATTTCGGCGACGATCAGCCGCGCGCGCACCTGCAACTGCTGGCCGAACGCGGTGAGTTGCACGCCGCGCGCGGTGCGCACGACGAGCGATACGCCGAGCGCGATCTCCAGTTCCTTGACCGCCTTCGTCAGCGCGGCCGGCGACACGTTCAGGCGCCGCGCGGCCGCGCGAATGCTCCCTTCCTCCGCGGCGGTGACGAACGCTTTCAGCTGATGGTATTTCATGGGGCGATGCGTGATCCGTGGAAACCCTGTGCGCCGTACCGCGCAGGGGGTTCAGGGTATTCCCGAGCGGCAACTGACGGTGTGCACCAAAGCAATTTAGCAGCTTCTGGTACGCAAAAGAAATTTATATGCTTGGTCGTCATATGCGCGTCAAATGCCCCACCAGCCCCACAGGAGACACCATGCTGCAAGCCGTGAACCCCGTCATCCCCGGCATCGCCGCGATCGCCCCCGAGCTCGTCGAAGTACGTCGCCGCATCCACGCCCATCCCGAACTCGCATTCGAAGAGACGCTCACGAGCGACCTCGTCGCCGAACTGCTCAGCGGCTGGGGCTACGACGTGCATCGCGGCATCGGCAAGACGGGCGTGGTCGGCGTGCTGCGCGAAGGGCAAGGCACGCGCACGGTCGGCCTGCGCGCCGACATGGACGCGCTGCCGCTCGCGGAAACCACCGGCCTGCCGTACGCCAGCCGCCATGCGAACAAGATGCATGCATGCGGCCATGACGGCCATACCGCGATGCTGCTGTGCGCGGCACGCCACCTCGCGGCCACGCGCCAGTTCTCCGGCACGCTGAACCTGATCTTCCAGCCGGCCGAGGAAAACTTCGGCGGCGCGAAGGCGATGATGGACGACGGCCTGTTCGACCGTTTCCCGTGCGACGCGATTTTCGCGATCCACAACATGCCGGGCCGCGCGGCCGGTGACATGGCGTTCCGCACCGGCGCCGCGATGGCGTCGGCCGACCGCGTGACGATCACGCTGCGCGGCGTCGGCGGCCACGGCGCGATGCCGCATTTCGCGCGCGATCCAATGTCCGCCGCCGGCAGCATCATGGTCGCGCTGCAGACGATCGTCGCGCGCGAGGTCGATGCGCAGCATGCGGCCGTGATCACCGTCGGCAGCGTGCAGGCCGGCGAGACGTTCAACATCATTCCGGAAACCGTCGTGATGAAACTGTCGGTGCGCGCGCTGAACGCGGACGTGCGCGCCCTGCTCGCGCGCCGCATCGAAGCGCTTGCGAGAGGCCAGGCGGAAAGCTTCGGCGTCACCGCGGAAATCGACTACGACTACGGCTATCCGGTACTCGTCAATCACGCGGAACCGACCGCGTTCGCGGCCGGCATCGCGCGCCAGATCCTCGGCGCGGAACGCGTCGAAACCGAAGCGGCGCCGCTGATGGGCAGCGAGGACTTCGCATTCATGCTCGAGGCGCGCCCCGGCTGCTACGCGTTCATCGGCAACGGAGTCGGCAGCAAGGGCGGCTGCATGGTCCACAACCCCGGCTACGACTTCAACGACGACATCCTCGCCATCGGCGCGAGTTACTGGGTTCGCGTCGCCGAAGCCTGGCTCGCGGCCTGAACGCCCTTCACCACGCAGTTTCGCGCTAACCGGGAGAACCCCATGGAAACGTCCGCCCTTCCGTTCGCCGGCACGCCGGTCGATGCCCGCGCCGCCGCGAGGAAACGCCGGCTGATCGCGGCCGCCGCCGTCGGCAACGCGCTCGAGTTCTACGACTTCACCGTCTACAGCTTCTTCGCGATCCTGATCGGCAAGCTGTTCTTTCCGGTGCATTCGTCGTTCGGGCAACTGATGCTCGCGGTCGCGAGCTTCGGTGTCGGCTTCGTCACGCGTCCGCTCGGCGGGCTCGTGATCGGCATGTATGCGGACCGCGCCGGCCGCAAGAAGGCGATGATCCTCACGCTGCTGCTGATGGCGCTCGGCACCGCGACGATCGCGGTCGCGCCGACCTTCGCGCAGATCGGCATCGCCGCGCCGCTGCTGCTCGTGCTCGCCCGGTTGTTGCAGGGCTTCGCGTCGGGCGGCGAAGTCGGTGCGTCGACGACGTTGCTGCTCGAACAGGCGCCGCAGCATCGGCGCGGTTTCTATGCGTCGTTCCAGTTCTCGAGCCAGGGGCTCGCCGCGCTCGCGGGCGCGCTCACCGGCGTCGCGCTGACGTCGACGCTGACGGCCGCGCAACTCGAAAGCTGGGGCTGGCGCGTGCCGTTCATCATCGGCACGCTGTTCGTGCCGCTCGGCTACTGGCTGCGCAAGACCGTCGAGGAAGTGCCTGCGGCCGCGCCTGCTGCTGCCGCGCATGCATCCGGGGAAAAGGTCGCGTCGCTACCGCTCGCCGACGTGCTGCGTCATCACGGCAAGGCCGTGTTCGCAGGCCTCGGCGTGACGATCGGCGGCACGTCGATCCACTACATCATCGTGTTCTACATGGCGATCTACGGCGTGCAGGTGCTGCACCTGCCGACGTGGCTGTCGATGACGGCAGGCTGCGTCGCCGGTGCGATCCTGATGCTCGTGACACCGATCGGCGGCCATCTGTCCGACGTGTACGGGCGCAACCGGATCGTATGGTGGACGCGCATCGTGCTGATGGCCGCGATCTACCCCGCGTTCATCGCACTGAATCGCTGGCCGGGCGCCGCGTCGCTGCTGTCGATCATCGCCGCGCTGTCGATCGTGCATGCGATCAACATCGGCGCGACGGGGGCGATGCTCGGCGAGTTGTTTCCGCGAGCGGTGCGGGCGACCGGCGGTGCGCTCGTGTATAGCGTGGGCGTCGCGATCTTCGGCGGCTTCGCGCAGTTCTTCGTCACGTGGCTGATCGCGGCGACCGGCAATCCGAATGCGCCGGCGTGGTATGCGATCGGGTGTGGTGTCTTCACGCTGCTCGCGATTCGCTGCATGGACGAGAAGGCGGGGAAGGCGCTCGATTGAGCGTTGGCCGGTGCGCGGCACGCGAAGCGTCATTGACCTTGCGCGCGCCCATCGGGCATCATCGACCAATGCACAACGCCACGATCATCCTTTCGACGACCACGCGCACGACCGCCTTCGGCGGGCCCGTGCGGCGAGTGCGCGCAAGATCGTAGCGTCACCGATTCCCACAGGCCCCGCCGGTTCCGGACGGGGTCTTTTCGTTTCTCCGTCTGCATCGGCCACTCAGGAGAAACGCCATGTCCGAAGCCCCTTCCCCGAAACGCGCGCTGCTCGTGATCGACATGCAGGTCGAGCTGTTTCATGGTCCCGATCGTCCGCATGACGGCGAACGCGTGCTGGCCAACATCAATCGGCTGATCAACGCACGTTATCGGTAGCACGATGCGTAACGCCAGCTATAAGACTCGCGGCGAAAAGATGAATGGGCGATGCCCGGCAGCCATATAACGGCCTGCGGCAGGCCCGGCGCACCTCGATCTGCGCGCCGGCGCTGATGTGCACGTCACAATGATCCGGCAACGCCGTAAACGCAAAAAGGCACGGAGCTTCATCGCCCATGCCTTTTTCCCCTACACGAACCACCTCACTCAGAACGTATGCATCATCCCCACATACGCGCCGGTCTGCGACTCGCCCGTCATCGGACTCGTCCCTGACGTCGCATCGCGCGGCGACGCAATCAGCGAAAAGTTCGAATTGCCGCCATTCCGCACATACGCGACCGTCCCATACAGGAACGTGCGTTTCGACAAGTTGTACGTGGTGCCGAGCACGTACATGATCGCGTGACCCGACGGATCGTGCGACGCATCGCCGCCGCCGTCGCCCACCTTCACGTAGTACCCGCCGCCCGTCACCGCCCATTGCGGCGTCGCCGTATACGTCGCACCGAGCCAGTAATGATCGGCACGATCGGCCACCCCCGCCGGGCTGTCCGGCGCCTGGTAGTGCGTATATGCCCCCTGGATCTTGAACTTCGACACCTTCACGTTCGCCCCGACGAAGTACTCGCGCGACGCGGTGAAGATGTTGCTGAACTTGCCGTTGTTGTCGCGCAGTTCGTCGTAGATGCCGCGCACGTCGAGCACCGGCGAGTGGTACGAGATCATGATCCCGTCCGAGCGGCCGAAATCGTCGGCCGCACCGTAGTTGAACCCGCGCGACTGGTTGCCGAACGCGTATTGCGCCTGCACGTCGAAGCCGCCGATCACCGGGCTGTGATATTCGATGTTGTTGCTGCTTTGCGGCCAGTTGCGACCGCGCACGAGCGACGCCGACGAAAACGCCTGCTGGACGAACGGATCGAATTCCCACACGCCGTCGCTGTCGATGAACAGGTTGCGGCCGGCCTGCAACTGGCCCCACGTGTCGCTCTTCAGCCCGACGTATGCGCGCCGTGACCACATGCGCCCGCCGCCCGTCTGGCCGTTCATCACCTGGAACGCGGTTTCCAGGTTGAAGACCGTCGACAGCCCGCCGCCGAGATCCTCGACGCCCTTCAGCCCGAACATGCTGGTGCCCCAGTCGCCGCTTTCCGCGCTCCAGCGCGTGCCGCTGCCGCCGTTCGGCTTCGCGATGTGGTTCAGGTATTCGACGCCGCCGTCGATCCGGCCGTACAGCGTGACGCTCGTCTGTGCAAACGCAACCGCCGGCGTGGCGGCCGCAAGCAGCCATGCAAGGTATTTGAGTCGCAAAATGATGCCCCCTCGAAGTCTCGACCGTCCGACGCGCGCCCCATGCACGCGCCTCGGGTCTGCTTAGCCGCGATCGATCGAAAAACGTCCGGGGCCGGCCGCGCAGAGCGCGAGCAAGCCGCCCGAGATCGCGATGTTCTTGTAGAAGTGAATCATGTTGTTGATCTGCTCGCCGCCCGTCATCGTCCAGTAGTGATGGCCGATGATGCCGGTGCCGATCGTATACAGCGCAAGCAGCAGCGCGAGCGCGCGCGTCTGGAAACCGACGAGGATCGCGATCCCGACGAACAGCTCCATCACGACGGAGATCGCCGCCGAGATGATCGGCGCCGGCGCGCCCTCGCTACCCATGAACGCGATCGTACCGGAGAAGTCGACAATCTTCTTCCAGCCGAACATCACGAACAGGATCACGAGCAGAATGCGGGACAGCAGCAGCAGCACATCGCGCTGGGACGCGAGAAACGGTTGATTCGGTGTCATGGTGTGATCAACGAAAACGATGCGCGCAGCCGCACGCACCGGATTGCCTGTGAACCGGAGCGGGCGGCCATCCGCGCCGCCCGCTCCGCTCTGCAACAACCGGCATCGGGACCCGCCCGATGTGCTGTGCTCCTCCTCTTTTATGTTGTCGCCCTGCTTCGTCGCGCGCCGCGTCAGCGCAGCTTCGCGACGTCCTGCTCGGTCACCTTCGCGGCCGGATTGCCGAACTGCCCGGTCAGGTAGTTCGTCAGCGCGGCGATCTGCGCATCCGACAGCTCGTGGCGGAACGCCGGCATCCCGACGTCCTCGCTACCGGCCTTGCGCTGCACGCCGTTCAGGATCACCTGCACGAGGTTGGTCGGATTCGACGCGCCGACCGTCGAGTTGTGGAACAGCGGCGGGTAGTAACCGTCCGGCGTGCCCTTGCCCTGCATCTGGTGACAGGTCGCGCAGTTGCCGAGATACAGCCGCGCCGGATCGATACCCGACGACGCGAGCGCGACGCCGCGCAGCTTCAGGCCGTCCTCGGCCGGCTTGCCCCACGACGAGCGCGACTGCTTCGCGTCGCCGCTGGCCACGGCCGGCACCGTACGAATGTACGTCGAGATCGCGCCGATGTCGGCTTCGGTCATCTTCGAGAAGCTGTGCTCGATCGCCTCCGCCATCGGGCCGGCTGCCTGCGCGAGGCCCGGCACGCTGCCGGTGCGCAGGTACTGGACGAGCTGCTGCTGCGTCCAGCCGCCGATCCCCGCGTTCGGGTCGGACGTGATGTTGTAGCCGTCCCAGCCCGCGAGCACCGAGCCCGACAGGAAGCTGCCGCCCGTTTCGTCGAGCGACTTCTCCTGCATCGCGATGCCGCGCGGCGTGTGGCACGTGCTGCAGTGCGCGAGGCCCTGCACGAGATACGCGCCGCGGTTCCACTCGGCGCTCTGCTCGGGCTTCGGCTGGTACACGCCGTCCTTCAGGAACAGCCAGTTCCAGATCTTCAGCGGCCAGCGCATGCTCAGCAGCGCGGGGATCTCGTTCTTCGGCGGCGCCTGCTTGACCGGTTCGACGCCGTGCATGAAGTACGCGTACAGCGCCCGCACGTCGTCGTCGTTGATCTTCGCGTACGACACGTACGGCATCGCCGGATACAGGTTGTCGCCGTTCTTCGACACGCCGTGACGCACCGCGCGCTCGAAATCGTCGAACGTCCAGTTGCCGATGCCCGTGTCGGGATCGGGCGTGATGTTGCTCGTATAGATCTTGCCGAGCATCGGCACCGGCATGCCGAGGCCGCCCGCGAACGGCTTGCCGCCTTTCGCGGTGTGGCAGGCCATGCAGTCGCCGGCGACCGCGAGGTATTCGCCGCGCTTGACCTGCGCCGGATCGGCCGAATCGGCCGCGCGTGCGAGGCCGGGCAACGCAAGGCAGCCGGCCAGGAGGAAGGTGAGAGTAGATTTCCGCACGGTCAGACTTCCTTCTTCAGCGTGTCCGACATCCGCAGCGCGAGCGCCGCGATCGTCAGCGTCACGTTCACCGTACCGACGGTCGGCATCGTCGAGCTGCTCGAGATGAACAGGTTCGGATGGTCGAACGTGCGGCAGTCCTTGTCGACGACCGAGTCGCGCGCATCCGCGCCCATGATCGTCGCGCCGGTGATGTGGTTGTTCGGCGCGAACTCGTCGTTGAAGACGACGTCGGTGCCGCCGAGCACCTTCGCGGCCGTCGCGTAGACCTCGCGCGTGTGCACGGCGCCGCGCTTCACGTAATCGTCGATCGCATACGTGATCTCGGGGCGCGGGATGCCGATCGCGTCGGTGGCCGTCTTGCTCGGCACGATGCGATTCTCGGGCTGCGGCAGGATTTCGTGGAAGCAGTCGAACTGCACGTAGCGCGCGGAACGGTCGCGGATCTGCGCGTCGAGTTCCTCGTGCTTCATCAGCTTGCCGGCCTTGAAGATCTTCTGCGTCTCCTGGTTGATGCGCGACATGTTCGACAGATGGATCTTCTTCGCGGCTTCGGTCGCGCGGAACGGGCCGTCGCGGAAACCGATCAGCGACGTCATCTCCTGCGGGCCGCGGCCCGGCCACAGCTTCTCGCTCGCGTAGAACGACACGCCGGTGCCGGGGTGGTCCATCAGGTTGCGGCCGACCATGTCGGAGCTGTTCGCGACGCCGTTCGGGAAATCGCGGTTCGCGGACATCAGCAGGATCTTCGGCGTCTCGATGCCGTTCGCGGCGAGTACGAAGTACTTGCCCTCGACGCGATGGTCGGCGCCCGTCTTGTCCTTGTAGATCGCGGCGACGATGCGCTTGTCCGGCCCGGTCTCGAGCTTGTAGACCACCGCGCTGTCGATCAGCTTCGCGCCGGCCTGCTCGGCCTTCTCGACGTGGACGATGCCGTTGTACATCGCGCCGATCGGGCAGATCGGCATGCAGTTGTTGTTCCCGCAACAAGTCGGCCGGCCGTCGTACGGGCGGCTGTTGCGCGCGACGGGCTCGGTGACCACGTGGAACTTCGGGTCGTAGCCGTTCAGCGCGCTCTTGATGGTCTGCTCGTTGAACGACAACGGCAGCGGCGGCATCGGGTACGCCTGCTTGCGCGGCGAGTACAAATCTTCCTCGGGGCCCGGGCCCCACACGCCGAGCTCTTCCTCGGCGCGCTGATAGTAATGCTCGAGATCGTCGTACTGGATCGGCCAGTCGCGGCCGACACCGTACACCGTCTTCATCTTGAAGTCGTTCGGGATGAAGCGCCACGCCGACGCGGCCCAGTGCCACGTCGTGCCACCCACCGCGCGGATGTACTGCGAGTTGAACTTGTGCTCGCCCTTCAGGATCAGGTAGTCGTTCGGCGGGCCGTATTCCGGATGCGGGGCCCACGGGCTCGACGGGTACGGCGCCATGAAATCCGTCTTGTCGGGCTGGTTGCGAAAGCGCTCGACGATTTCCCAGCGCGGCATGCGCGGGCCGGCTTCCAGCAGGATCACGGACTTGCCCGCCATCGCGAGCTGGTGCGCGACGATCGCGCCGGCGACACCGGACCCGACGACGACGATGTCGGCCTTTTGCGTATCGGTATCGGCCATCAGGCTTGCCTCTCGATCGGTTTTTCGGCCCAGAAGCCGGGTTTGTTGGGGCAATACGAAGGGATCACGAGGGTATCGGACACCACGCTGAACATTAATGCTTCTTCGTAGGTAATCACGACATCGTCGACGATGCCGAGATACCACGCGCCGAGAATCGTCAATGCGAGCGATTCCTGGTCGGGATTCAGCGAGCCGGATGCGAGCGCGCCGGCAAGTTGCGGCAGGCTGTCGGCCGTCTTGAACGAGCCCTTCTGCAAGGCCTGCAGATAGCGCTGACCGGTCACGCGGCTCAGCCCTTTCTTGCCGGTCAATGCTTCGGAAAGCGTCATGAACGTATCGAGCGGCGCGGTGCCGGGATCGTCGGCCAGGGCCCGCAACGCCAGCGAGCCGGTGAGGCCCGCCGCCGTCAGCGCCAGTGCGCCCTGCAGCCATTGACGCCGCGTGATGCCGGTTGCGGCTGCGTCGTCACGACGCGATTGGGGGGTGTTGTCGTTGTGCATGTTTCCTTCTCTCGAACACCGGATTCGGGAAAACCACGCTTGATATTTCTCAAACATTGGCGCGGACCTGAAATGTACGCGCACAAATCGAATCGAACAATCTTTTTATAGTTCATTAAATGTTCCGCAATCCGGCGTAATCGACATTTCGCTGCATTTTTGTGTCGTCGACGCGACAAATCTGCGGCACGCCTGCCCGTGTCGCGCGCCGACCACACACTGCCCCTGCACGCCGCGCTGCGCGCGCACGGCGGTCGGTTAGAATCCCGTGCAATCAAACAGAAAGCTTCCCTCCGAGGGCAATCGAGCGATGAAGCAACGCGACAAGCACAACAAAGAAACCGACCAGACCAACCACACGGCCCGCCTGCTCTGGCGCATCGGCGCCGTCGCGGCGCTCGGCGGCGCCACGGCGCTGTCGCTGCACGCGGGCGCGGCGCGCACGGTGAGCGTGTCGCCGCAAGGCACCGTCACCGAAGTCCGGCAGAGCGTCGTCAAGTTCGACGAACCGATGGTCGCCTTCGGCTCGGCCTCCGCGCCGAATCCGGCGCGCATGACCTGCAACGATTCGACGGCCGCGCGCGGCCAGGGCCACTGGCTCGACGACAAGACCTGGGTTTACGATTTCGAAAGCGACCTGCCGCCCGGCGTGCGCTGCTCGGTCGCGCTCAACGACACGCTGCGCTCGGTCGCCGGCAACGCGGTCAGCGGCCCGCGTCGCTTCACGTTCCAGACGGGCGGCCCGTTTCCGGTGTCGGTGCGCCCCGGCTCGCGCGAGATCGAGGAGCGGCAGGTCTTCGTGATGAAGCTGAACGGCCCGGCCGAGCCGCGCTCGGCGCTCGCGAACATCTGGTGCGAAGCGGCCGGCATCGGCAACCGCATTCCCGTCACGGCGGCCGACGACGAGACGCGCAACGCGCTGCTCGATCACTTCGGCTGGAAGAAGGAGGCGGCGCGCGTGCTGACGCTGTCGTGCTCGCAGGCGCTGCCGGCGAGCGCGAAGATGCAGCTCGTGTACGGCAAGGGCGTCGCGAGCCCGAGCGGCATCGCGAACGACACCGAACGGCGCTTCGATTTCACCGTGCGCGCACCGTTCGCCGCGAGCTTCTCGTGCGAACGCGAAAACGCGAAGGCGCCCTGCACGCCGCTGCGCCCGCTCACGCTGTCGTTCAACGCACCGATCTCGCGCAAGCAGGCCGAAGCGATCAAGCTGCGCGGCCCCGACGGCTCGCTGTCGCCCACCTTCGCGGCCGACGATCGCAGCGAGGAAGTGACGACCGTCACGTTCAACCCGCCGCTGCCCGCGCAGGCCGGCCTGACCGTCGAGCTGCCGTCCGGCCTGCACGACGTGACCGACCGGCCGCTGTCCAATGCCGACCTGTTCCCGCTCGCGACGCGCACCGCGCCGATGCCGCCGCTCGCCAAATTCTCGTCGGGCACCTTCGGGATCGTCGAGCGCTTCGCCGAACCCGATACGCCCGCGCTGGTGCCCGTCACGCTGCGCAACGTCGAGGCCGACCTGCATATCGCCGGCCTCAATGCTGGCGGCGCGCAATTCGCGAACCTGAAGGTCGAGAACGACACCGCGATCCGCCAATGGATGCGCACCGTCGATCGCTTCGACAACTGGTCGATGACGGCCGGCTCGATCGACGACCAGATTCCCGGCCTGCTGGAACGCAAGGGCCAACACCCCGTGTACGTGCCGCTCGAGGCCGGCGAAAAGCAGCCCGCGCCGAAGAACCGCCGCATCGACGTGCGCTCGCTGTCGCTGCTGACGGGCGAGCCCGGCGCGCAGGTGCTGACGCTGCCGAAGGCCGACCCGAAGACGCTGCGCCCGTTCGAGGTGGTCGGCGTGCCGATCGACAAGCCCGGCTTCTACGTGCTCGAACTCGCGTCGCCCGCGCTCGGCCGCTCGCTGCTCGCGAAGCCGTCGAGCATGTACGTGCGCACGACCGTGCTCGTCACGAACCTCGGCGTGCACCTGAAACAGGGCCGCGAGAACAACCTCGTGTGGGTCACGACGCTGGACAAGGGCAAGCCGGTGCCGAACGCGCAGATCCGCGTGTCGGACTGCAACGGCGACGAGATCGCGGCCGGCAAGACCGACGCGCAGGGCCTGCTGAAGATCGACGGGCCGTTCGAGCCTAAGCGCGCGTGCAACGCGTCGGAAACCTTCAACGACTATTTCGTATCGGCTCGCGTCGACGATCCGAAGACGGGCCCCGACATGGCGTTCGTCAGCTCGGGCTGGAACCGCGGGATCGAATCGTGGCGCTTCAACGTGCCGACCGACACCGACAGCGCGCCGACCGTGCGCGCGCATACGGTGTTCGACCGCACGCTGCTGCGCGCCGGCGAAACCGTGTCGATGAAGCATTTCATCCGCACCGAGACGCTGCAAAGCCTTGCGTTCCCGTCGCAATACCCGACGCGCGTGACGATCCGCCACCTCGGCACGGGCCAGACCTACAAGCTGCCGCTCACGTGGGCGGCCGACCACAGCGCGGACTCGCAGTTCACGCTGCCGGCGGCCGCGAAGCTCGGCGAATACGGCGTCGAGCTCGAAGGCGGCCCGGAAGATGCGCCGACCGCCACCTACTACAGCGGCAGCTTCCGCGTCGAGGCGTTCCGCCTGCCGGTGCTGAAAGGCTCGATCGGCGCGCGCGATGCGCAGAAAAGCCCGCTCGTCGCCGTGAAGGAAGCGCCTCTCGCGGTGCAGATCGACTACGTGTCGGGCGGCGGCGCATCGAACCTGCCGGTGCAGGTGTCGGCGCTGATGAAGTGGGCATCGCCGCCGTTCGCCGATCGTTTCGAGGATTTCAGCTTCACGCCGTATCGTCCGGACACGAACGACGGCAACGCCGACGACGATGCGCAGGACGGCGACAACACGTCGTCGTCGGCATCGAGCAACGATCCCGACGCGACGAAGCTGATCGCCGACAAGCTGCCGCTGACGCTCGACCGCAACGGTGCGGGCACGGTCACGCTCAAGGGCCTGCCCGATGTCGACGCACCGAAGCGCATCGCGCTGGAGGCGACGTTCGCCGACCCGAACGGCGAGGTGCAGACGATCCGCGGCGACACGATCCTGTGGCCGGCCGCGGTGGTGGCCGGCATCAAGGCCGGCCGCTGGGTGTCGGTCGGCCAGCGCGTGCCGGTGCAGGCGCTGGCGGTCGACCTGCAGGGCAAGCCGCGTGCGTCGGTGCCGATCGAAATCAAGGGCATCGCGCGCATCACGACGTCGTCGCGCAAGCGGATGGTCGGCGGCTTCTATGCATACGACAACAAGAGCGATACGCGCGACCTCGGCGTGCTGTGCTCGGGCAAGACCGACGACAAGGGCCGCATGGCCTGCGACGCGACGCTCGATCAGGCCGGCAACGTGCAACTGATCGCGGTCGCGAAGGACGGCGACGGCCGCACGTCGAATGCGTCGACGTCGGTATGGGTCACGCGCGAGGACGAACTCTGGTTCGGCGGCGACAACACCGACCGGATCGACGTGATCCCCGAGAAAACGTCGTACGAACCGGGCGAAACGGCCCGCTTCCAGGTGCGCATGCCGTTCCGCTACGCAACCGCGCTCGTCGCGGTGGAGCGCGGCGGCGTGATGGAAACGCACATCGTCGAGCTGAACGGCAAGAACCCGACCGTCGACCTGAAGGTCGGCGAATCGTGGGGGCCGAACGTCTACGTATCGGTGCTCGCGCTGCGCGGGCGGATTCGCGAGGTGCCGTGGTACTCGTTCTTCACGTGGGGCTGGAAGGCGCCGGTCGAATGGGCGCGCGCGTTCTGGCGCGAAGGTCGGCACTATGAGGCGCCGACCGCGTTCGTCGACCTGTCGAAGCCCGCGTTCCGCTACGGGCTCGGCGAGATCAAGGTCGGCACCGGCGTGCATCGCCTCGGCGTGACCGTGACGACCGACGCGACGCGCTACACCGTACGCGGCAAGGCGCAGGCGCACGTGAAGGTCACGCTGCCGAACGGCCAGCCCGCACCGGCCGGCACGCAGATCGCCATCGCGGCCGTCGACGAGGCGCTGCTCGAACTGATGCCGAACAACAGCTGGGACCTGCTCGACGCGATGCTGCGCCGGCGCGCATACGGCGTCGAGACGGCCACAGCGCAGATGGAAATCGTCGGCCGCCGCCACTTCGGCCGCAAGGCCGTGCCGGCCGGCGGCGGGGGCGGCAGCGCGCCGACCCGCGAGCTGTTCGACACGCTGCTGCTGTGGAACCCGCGCGTGACGCTGGATGCCAACGGCAGCGCAACCGTCGAGGTGCCGCTGAACGACGCGCTCACGCGCTTCCGGATCGTCGCGATCGCGGCGGTCGGCCCCGACCGTTTCGGCACGGGCAGCACGTCGATCCGCAGCACGCAGGATCTGCAACTGATCTCCGGCCTGCCGCCGCTCGTGCGCGAAGGCGACGCGTTCCGCGCGCAGGTCACGCTGCGCAACACGACCGACCGCGCGATGCAGGTCGTCGTGACGCCGCGCGTGACCGGCCTCGACGTCGCGCCGCAGACCGTGTCGCTGGCGGCGAATGCGGCGACCGAGGTCGCGTGGACGATCACCGTGCCCGAGCAGGCGCTCGATGCGGCCGGTGCACTGAACTGGCGCATCGAAGCGGCCGAGCAAGGCGGCAAGCGCGCGTCCGATGCATTGGCCGTCGCGCAGAAGGTCGTGCCGGCGCTGCCGGTCACGGTGCAGCAGGCGACGCTCGCGCAGGTCGACGGCACGTTGACGGTGCCCGTCGCGGCCCCGGCCGGCGCGGTCGGCAACGCGCAAGGCATTCCGCGCGGCGGCATCGCCGTATCGCTGCAGTCGAAGCTCGCCGACGGCCTGCCCGGCGTGCGGCGCTGGTTCGAGCGCTATCCGTACCGCTGCCTCGAACAGCAGACGTCGCGCGCGATCGGGCTGCGCGACCCCGCCCAATGGCAGGCGCTGATCGCGCGCATGCCCGTCTACCTCGACAGCGACGGCTTGGCGAGCTACTTCCCGCCGTCGTCCGACGATTCGCACCACGGCAGCCCGACGCTGTCGTCGTACCTGCTCGTGGTGTCCGACGAAGCCAGCCGCCTCGATCCGCGCTTCGCGTTGCCGGAAGACCTGCGCACGCAGCTCGAGGCCGGGCTCGCGCGCTTCGTCGACGGCCGCATCGAGCGCAACGCGTGGGCGCCGCGCCAGGATCGCGACCTGCGCAAGCTCGCCGCGATCGAGGCGCTGTCGCGCTACGGCGCCGCACAGGGCCGCATGCTCGGTTCGATCGAGATCGCGCCGAACCAGTGGCCGACGTCGGCGGTGATCGACTATCACGCGATCCTGACGCGCGTGAAGGACATCCCGCAACGCGACGAGAAACGCGCGCAGGTCGACCAGATCCTGCGGGCGCGTCTCACGTACCAGGGCACGCAGCTCGTGTTCTCGACCGCGCGCGACGACGACCTGTGGTGGCTGATGACCAGCAACGAGACCAATGCCGCGCGTCTCGCGCTGGAATTCGCGGGCGACCCGGCATGGAAGGATGAAATGCCGCGCGTGACCGCCGGCCTGCTCGCGCTGCAACGTCAGGGCGCATGGCAGACGACGACGTCGAACGCGCTCGGCCTGCTCGCGGTCGAGCGCTTCTCGCGTACCTACGAGAGCACGCCGGTCACCGGCGCGACGAAGGTGGCGCTCGGCGGCGACGCGCGCTCGATCTCGTGGTCGCAGCCGGCATCGGCCGCGCCCGCCGATACGCCCGCGTCGGCCACGCCGGCGACCCGCGCGGCCGCCGCGCGCAGCGTGCTGATGCCGTGGCCGCGTGCGTCGCAGGGGCCGGCCACGCTGTCGGTCACGCAGGACGGCACCGGCCGCCCGTGGGCAACCGTCGAGAGCCTCGCGGCCGTGCCGCTGCGCGCGCCGTTCGCGGCCGGCTACCGGATCACGAAGACCGTCACGCCCGTGTCGCCGGCCGTCAACGGCGTGCTGACGCGCGGCGACGTCGTGCGCGTGCATCTCGACATCGATGCGCAGAGCGACATGACGTGGGTCGCCGTCAACGATCCGATCCCGGCCGGCGCGACGATCCTCGGGTCGGGCCTCGGCCGCGATTCCGAAGCCGCGACGCAGGGCGAGAAAACGCCCGACGGCGCATGGCCGACGTTCATCGAGCGCGACTTCGACGGCTACCGCGCGTATTACGACTATTTGCCGAAGGGCAAATTCTCGGTCGAGTACACGGTGCGGCTGAACAACGTCGGCACGTTCGGGCTGCCGCCGACACGTGTCGAGGCACTGTATGCGCCGTCCGTGTACGGCCTGTGGCCGAACCCGCCGATGACCGTGAAGCCGGCCGAAGCGGGCAAGTAACGAGACCGCGATGATCGATCTGGCTTTGCCGCGGCCGGCGCGTTTCGCCGGCCGCGTATTCGTCGCCGTCGTGCTGGCCGCCCCGCTCGTCGCGCATGCGCTGCCCGGCTACGACGACGTGCGCCGCAACTGGCGCAGCTCCGACTGGGTGCTGCTCGCGCGCGACGGCACGCCGCTGCAGCGCACGCGCGTCGACCTCACCGAGCGGCGCGGCGACTGGGTATCGCTCGCCGACGTATCGCCCGCGTTCCGCGAGGCGATCGTCGTGTCCGAGGACAAGCGCTTCTACGAACACAGCGGCGTCGACTGGCGCGGCATTGCCGGCGCCGCGTGGGGCAACCTGTGGAACGAGCGCACGCGCGGCGCGTCGACCGTCACGATGCAGCTCGCGGGGCTGCTCGGCGATTCGCCGCGCCGCTCGGGCCAGCGCTCGCTGCCGCAGAAGGCCACGCAGGCCGTGAACGCGCTGTGGCTCGAACGCAGTTGGCGCAAGGACCAGATCCTCGAGGCCTACCTGAACCTGGTGCCGTTCCGCGGCGAGACGATCGGGCTCGGCGCGCTGTCGCAGGTGCTGTTCGGCAAGGCGCCGTCGGGCCTCGACGCGCGCGAGGCCGCGATCGCCGCCGCACTCGTGCGTGCGCCCAATGCGGCGCCGGCGAAGCTCGCCGAGCGCGCATGCCGGATCCTTCGCGACATGCAGGCCGGGCAGGCATGCGCGTCGCTCGACGGCTACGTGCAGCTCGTCACCGCACGCTCGGCCAATGCCGTACGCGACGAGGGCGCCGCCCTCGCCCCGCACTTCGCGCGGCGCATCGCGGCCGAGGTCAGGCCCGCGGCCGGCGCGCAGGTCCGCACGACGCTCGACGCGCCGTTGCAGCGCTTCGCGCGCGACACGCTGATGCGCGCGCTGACCGAACTGAACGCACCCGCGCACCGGCGCAACGTGCAGGACGGCGCGGTCGTCGTGATCGACAACGCGACCGGCGAGATCCGCGCGTGGGTCGGCTCGTCGGGGGCGCTGTCGAGCGCGCGCGACGTCGATGCCGTGCTCGCGCCGCGCCAGGCCGGCTCGACGCTCAAGCCGTTCCTCTACGCGCAAGCGATCGACGAAAAACGACTGACCGCCGCGTCGCTGCTCGACGATGCGCCGATCAACCTCGCCGCCGGCGGCGGCCTGTACATTCCGCAGAACTACGACAAGGATTTCAAGGGCTGGGTGAGCGTGCGCAGCGCGCTCGGCGGCTCGCTGAACGTACCGGCCGTGCGCACGCTGGTGCTCGTCACGCCGCACCGCTTCGCGCGCACGCTGACCGCGCTTGGCCTGCCGCTCGCGCAGGAAGGCGATTACTACGGCTTCAGCCTCGCGCTCGGCAGTGCGGACGTCACGCTGCTGTCGCTGACCAACGCCTACCGCGCGCTCGCGAACGGCGGCGTCGCGCGCAAGGTCGTCGACCTGCCGGCCGCCGCACCCGCGCCGGCATCCGGCGCATCGGCGCCTGCGCGGCCGGACGCCGGCACGCGCGTGTTCAGCGAGGCGGCCAGCTTCGTCGTGACCGACATCCTGTCCGACAACAACGCGCGCGTGCGCACCTTCGGCTTCGACAACCCGCTCGCGACGCGCTTCTTCTCGGCGGTCAAGACCGGCACGAGCAAGGACATGCGCGACAACTGGACGATCGGTTTCACGTCGCGCTATACGGTCGGCGTGTGGGTCGGCAATGCGGACGGCTCGCCGATGTGGGACGTGTCGGGCGTCACGGGCGCGTCGCCCGTGTGGTCGGCCGTCGTCGGCTACCTGCACCGCGACCTGCCGAGCCGTGCGCCGCGTGCGCCGGCCGGCGTGGAGACGCGCCGGATCGCGTTCGAGCGCGACATCGAGCCGGCCCGCAACGAATGGTTCGTCGCGGGCACGGCGGTGGACACGATCCGGCTCGCGGCGCCCGCCACGCCGGGCAAGGACGGTGCGCGTGCGCCGCTGACGATCGGCGCGCCGACCGACGGCACGATCTTCGCGATCGATCCGGACATTCCGCCGAAGAACCAGCGGATCTGGTTCGAGCGCTCGGCGGGGCGCGCGACGAAGTTCGCGTGGCGGCTCGACGACAAGGTGATCGGGCACGCCGACCGCGTCGCGTGGCTGCCGTGGCCCGGCAGGCACCGGCTCGAACTCGTCGATGCGCGCGGCAACGTCGCCGATGCGATCGGCTTCGAGGTACGCGGCGCGTTCGCGAAGCCGGCCGCGCGCAAGCCGTGAGGCGGCGGGCCAGTCTTGCTGGCCGGCTGCATTCGCTTTTACGCCAGTTCACGACATAGAATTACAGCAGCACCGCATTCCCGATGCGCACCGGTTGCCTCATTCTCTCGATCGCCCGCGACCATGAACCTTCGCCTTACGCGCTTCACCCGCCCCGCGCTGGGCGCCTTGTGCGTCGCAACGCTCGCCGCCCTCCAGGCCTGCAACGGCGAAGCCTGCTTCGGCGTCGACGCGTGCTTCAACGACAACACGCAAACCGTCTCGCTGTCAGGCACGGCCGCGACGGGCGACGCGCTCGCGAGCGCGCAGGTGGCCGTCAATTGCGCGGCGGGGTCGGCCACGACGCTGACGGACGGCGGCGGCAACTACCGGGTGACGCTCAACGCCGCGCTGCCATGCGTCATCACCGTGGCGGCGGGCGGCGCGAGCCTGCATTCGCTCGCCTACGCGGGCGGCACCTTCAATACGACGCCCGAGACCGAGCTGATGCTCGTCTATCTCGCGGCGCAACTCGGGACGAACACGGCCGGGCTGATCGGCAATTTCCAGGGCACCCTGCGCTACCAGCGGGCGATGAACAGCCCGGACACCGTGCAGGCCGCGCAATCGGCCGTGGTGACGAACCTGCAGCAGCGCTATGCGGTCACGCTGGCCGCACCGGCGTTCCTGACCACGTCGTTCGTGGTCGGCCAACCGGGCGTCGACAGCGATCTCGTTGCGCTGGCCAAGGCTGGGGCGATCGATTCGAACGGACTGCCGGATCCGGTTGCCGTGTCGCTGTTGCAGCAGGCCGGCGCCGCGCATCCGCTGTAAGGAACACGAGACGGGGCAGGAATCGACCGTCAGGCGTTCGCTTCGCGCGCGTCGTCGGCCAGCAGCGCCCAACGCTCGTGGTCGCGCCATTCGCCGCCGATGCGCAGATAGCGCGGCGAAAACCCCTCTTGCCTGAACCCGAGCCGTCGGACCAGCGCAATCGATGCATGGTTGCCAGGCTGGATATTCGCTTCGAGCCGGTGCAGCCCGAGTTCGCGGAACGCGACGTCGACCGCCGCGCGCACCGCGTCCGTCATCAGCCCCTGGCGGCTGAGATTCGCCATCCCGTAGTACCCGAGATAAGCGCTCTGAAACACCCCGCCGACGATCTCGTTGAGATTCACCACGCCGACCACCGCGCCCGACGCCCGCTCGCGCGCGACCAATCCGACGTTCGGCCCCGTCAGGCAGCGGGCGAACCATTGATCGAACCCGGTCTGGTCGATGAACGAATCGACCCACGGCAAATGGTGACTCCGGCTCGCATAGTTGGCGGCGATGAGGTCGGCGGCATCGGACCGGGCGACGCGATTCAGCAGGATCCGGTTCATCAGTCGGTCGCGAGCCGGCGCTTACGCCGCCTCGCCGCTCCCGCACACGACCGATGCCGCCTGCTGCCGCGACAGATGGCGCAGCAGCTTCGTCACCATCCACACGACGATGAACGACAACGCGACGAAGAACACCGCAAGCGGCGTCAGCACGTGAATCGACACGAAACCGGCCAGGCCCATCATCGCGGACGACACGAGCAGCAGCGCGCAGCCGAGAATCGCGCTCGTCAGGCCGGCGATATGCGGAAACAGCGAATTGCCCTTGGCCATCAGCGTCGGATACATCGCGCCCGCGCAGAAACCCATCACGAGCACCGGCGTCGCGAGCGTCCACACGCGCAGGCCGACGCTCAGCGCCAGCACCAGCATCGCGATCGACGCGCCCGCCATCACGCGCGCGCCGATGCGCAGCCGCTGCTCGGCGCTCGGCAGCCCGCGGCCGTGGATCCGGTTCGACAGGCCGCCGAGGAAATACATGAGGCCGATGCCGAGCGCGAGGTAGCCGAAGAAGGTCGGCGGCTTGTGCAGCGTGGTCTGCACCATGAACGGCCCGACGATGTTGAACACCAGCAGGATGCTGTAGCACAGCCCCTGTGCGAGGAAGCAGCTCTGGAACACGGGGCTCGCCAGCACCTTGCCGGTGTTCGCCATCAGCGTGCGCGGCTCGAGATGCACCGGCTTCGGCAAGGTTTCGCGGTAGCGCCACAGCAGCGCCCACATCGCCAGCGAGTAGACCAGCAGGAACACGAGGCACGCGCGCCAGCCGAGCCATTCCTGCAGGTGCGCACCGATCACCGGCGCGATGATCGGCGCCAGCCCCCATGCGATCGACATGTACGTGAACGCATGCATCAACGCCTGGCCGGAGAACGAATCGGTGATGATCGCCTTCGCCAGCAGGTTGGTGGTCGCGATCCCGAAGCCCTGCAGGCAGCGCGCGAGCACGAACGTCTCCAGGTTCGGCGCGCCGAGCGACAGCAGGCAGCCGATCGTGTAGATCACGAGCCCGAACGCGAGCACGCGCTTGCGTCCGTACGCATCGGCAATCGGCCCGAAGATCAGCTGGCCGAGCGCGTAAGCGGCCATGTAGCCGGACACGCTCGACTGGATCGCCTGCGGCGTGGTCGCGAACGAACGTGCCATGTCGGGCAGCGCGGGCACGTAGATGTCGATCGCGAGTTGGCCGGCGGACGCGAACAGGCAGATCAGGAACAGCAGGAAGCGCGGCGAATTCGACTCGCGCGCCGGAGTGAGCGTGGCGTTCATGACTGGGAAGGAGGTCGGGCAGCAGTGCCGCGACGTCAATGTTCGCGTGGCGAACATGCGTGCGGGGGTGGCGAATTCCGTATTGTGCCTGTTGTTGCACCGGGCGACAGGATTCCCCCTGGCGCGGGCGAGGTTGAATGCCGATCGCGGCACGTCCCGACATGCGCCGATCGGGCCGGCGGGCGGCGATTTTAATGTTGATTTAAGCCGACGGCCGCATTGTCTCGGATGGCTCACTCCGTGAGCCGTACGTCATTGTTGATTCGATCAGTCTCGTTCGATGGAGATACGAAGATGCGATTCCGTTCGTATATGGCGGCGGGCGCGCTGGCGCTGGTACCCGTGTTCGCGCTGGCCGGGCAAGCCGGCGCGGCGGCCGCCGCCCAACCGATGTTCGTCAATGTCAACGGACAGGCCGTGCCCGTGAAGGCCGAAACGCGGGTCGTCCAGACGGCCGTCGGCCCGATGAAGGTCAGCACGTGGAGCTGGCACAGCCCGCAAGGCGGCGCGAGCTTCGAGATGCAGACGGCGTCGTCGGGCGGCATGCCGTCCGCGGCGGCGTTGCGGCAAATGCAGGCCGCGCAGTACCGGATGCAGGCGGCGCAGGCGCAGATGGTCGCGATGCAGCAGCAGATGATGGCGCTCCAGCACATCGCGCTCGCCAACGCGCTCGCGATGCCGATGCCGCAGCCCGTCGGGTTCGCGATACCGGCGTGGGCCGCTCCTCAACCGGTGCTCGTCATCGTCCCGGCGCAGCCGCCGATGCCGTCGGCGGCCCCGGCAACGCCGGCCGCTCCCGTCGCACCGGCCGCACGCGGCCCGGAAATCAAGGCCTGACGCGATTCGCGCCACTCGGCGCGCCGCGCCCGAACCGCCGGCACGTGCCGGCGGTTTTTCTTTGAGACGGCCGGATCAATACTGCGCCTGATCCGTCGGATTCTTGAACAGCTGCTTCATCTCCGGCGACAGCGGATAGTTGAGGCTCACGCCCTTCGGCGGAATCGGCCGCATGAACCACTGATCGTAGAGCTTCTCGGCCGCGCCCGAGGTCTGCATCTTCGCGATCACGCCGTCGACGACGCGCTTGAACGCCGGATCGTCCCTGCGCATCATGCACGCGTAGTTTTCGTGAACGAGCGGCGTGCCCGCGACCGTATACGCGCCCGGGTTGCGGTCCTTCGCGATCTCGCCGTACAGCAGCGGCTCGTCCATCACGAACGCCACCGCGCGGCCCGTCGTGACGTTCATGAACGCTTCGGCGTGATCCTTCGCGCTGATGATCGTCATGTTCATCGCCTTCTCTTCGTTCAGCTTGCGCAGCAGGCGCTCGTCTGACGTGCCGGCCGTCGTCGCGACCGTCTTGCCGGCCAGGTCCGCGAAGTCCTTCACGCCCGAATCCTCGCGCGTGCTGAAGCGAATGCCGTACAGAAAGATGCTGTTCGAGAACGCGGCCTGCTTTTGCCGCTCGAGCGTGTTCGTCGTCGACCCGCATTCGAAGTCGATCGTCCCGTTCTGCAGCAGCGGAATGCGGTTCTGCGACGTGATCGGGATTTCCTTCACCGCGAGGTTCGGCCGGTTCAGATCCGTCTTCAACTGGTCGATGATGCGCGACGCGATGTCCCGCGAGTAGCCGATGTTCTTCTGCTGGTTGTCCGAATACGAGAACGGCACCGACGACTCGCGAATGCCCAGCGACACGACGCCCGTGTCCTTGATCTTCTTCAGCGTACCGGTAAGGGCCTGCGCGTGCGCGGCGCCGGCCAGCGCACAGGCCAGCGCGACAGCCAGCCAACGGAAGCGGTGATCCATGCTTTTCTCCTGACGAAACCTTGATCGAATCGCGATCCTACGCCCGACAAAATTCGCCCCGCATCGGGGAAAGCGTCAAGCGCCCTCAGTCACGCGCCTCACCGTGAGGCATCGTTTCCGCGACGCGCAAAAGCGCCTGCGGCGCACGTTTCGCCGGGCCCGCTGCCTGCAATCTTGCACCCCATGAACAGGTCGCCCGTTCCAAACGCGCGTTCATGCTGCAAGACAGCATCGCAACCGTTTGCGTGTCGCGCCTTTTTCGCACAAAACATACTCAAGAAGCCGCCTCATCAGCCGTTACCCAATGCATGGCGCGTCGCAGCAGCGCTGCGTGCGCCCGACAAGAACAAGGTCCGGTTTACGCCGGACCGGGCACCACCGCCGGCACGACGGTTATCTACGAGGATCGACTTTCAACATGAAAGCCAAACGCTTCAATTTCGCGCTGGCCCGTTCGGCCCATGCGCGCATGCTCGCCGGTATGCTGTCCGCCGCCGCGCTTCTGCCCCTCGCCGGTTGCGGCGGAGGCGGCGGCGGCGGCAGCGACCCGTCTCCGTCCAACGCGTCACCTGCACCGGCGCCCGCGCCGACGCCCGCTCCCACGCCGGCACCCGCGCCCGCCCCGACCACTCCGCCGGCGTCGTCCGGCGGCAATGCGTGCTCGTCGCAGCAGGCCGCCGTGCAGATGGCCGCGCAGACGACGCCGGTCGAGCCGCCGGTCGATCACCTCATCGTCAAGCTGAAAACGCTGACGGCCACGCGGGCGATGGCGGCCGTCGACGACGGTTCGAGACTCGACGCGGTGATCCAGCGCGCGATGACGCGCTGGACGGCGCCGGTGACCGGCAGCGCACGCGCGTACGCGAGCACCATCGCGCAAACGCCGGTGAACGTTCAGGTCGAGCGAACGATCTCGAACGGCGCGGCCGTGCTGTCGCTCGGCCAGCGCATGGCCGCCACCGATGCCGCCGCGCTCGCAGAGGCGTTCGCGGCCGACAGCGACGTCGACTACGCGGAACCGGATCACCCGATGCAGATCCGCGACACGCCGAGCGACCCGCTCTACAACCAGCAGTGGTACCTGTCCGATCCGACCGCCGGCATCAACCTGCCGCCCGCATGGAACGTGACCAAGGGTTCGCCGACCGTCGTCACGGCCGTGCTCGATACCGGCTACCGGCCGCACGGCGACCTCGTCGGCAATCTGATACAGCAAGGCTACAACTTCATCAGCAACATCAACACCAGCAACAACGGCTCGAGGCGCGGCCCGGACGCAACCGATCCGGGCGACTGGGTCACGCAGCAGGAACTCGACGACGTCAACGGCCCGTTCTATCACTGCGCGAGCCAGCCGAGCAACAGCAGCTGGCACGGCACGCGCGTGATGGGCGTGATCGGCGCGACCGCCAACAACGGCACCGGCGTCGCCGGCGTGTCGTGGCTCGGCCAGATCCTGCCGGTGCGCGTACTCGGCAAGTGCGGCGGCGTGACGAGCGACATCGCCGACGGCATGCGCTGGGCAGCCGGCATTCCGGTGTCCGGCGTACCGACGAACCCGCGCCCGGCGAAGATCATCAACCTGAGCCTCGGCGGGGTCGGCGCGTGCAGCACGACGTTCCAGCGGGCGATCGACGACGTGACCGCGAAAGGCGTGACCGTGATCGTCGCGGCCGGCAACGACGGCCTGTCGACCGGGCTCGACCAGCCCGCGAACTGCCGCGGCGTGATCACCGTCGGCGCGACCGACGCGACGGGCCGACGCGCATCGTTCAGCAACTTCGGCGCCGACGTCGCGCTGAGCGCACCGGGCGTCAACATCCTGTCGACGTCGAACGCCGGCACGACGACGCCGGGCTCGGACACCTATGGCCCCGCGACCGGCACCAGCCTCGCGACGCCGCAGGTGACGGGAGTTGCCGCGCTGATGCTGTCGGTGAACGGCAACCTCACGCCCGCGCAGATCATGCAGAAGCTGCAGCGGCGAAGCTCTCGGCCGGCACGTCGTGCACCGCGATGCCGGCAGGCTCGGGCATCCTCGATGCAGCGGCCGCCGTCGCGACCGCGAACCAGTAACCGGCATCTCGTTCGACGCGGCCGCGCGCATGCCGACAAGGTGTGCGCGCGGCTGTTTCATTGCGGGTTGTCGGGCGCGACCGCGAACATGCACCCACGCGATCAAGCATCTCGAAATAACGCCCGACAAAAGGGTTGACGCTTCGCACGGCGAGCCATTACCATCGCCCCCGTCTAGTTACATGGAGTGTTCTGTGAACACCGATGCGAGTTGTAGTTGGTGCATGACCAACTTGACTGCTGCCTGAGGAAAACGCGCAGAGCCTCGTCTTCTGCCGCATCCCGGGAAGCAGGATGCGGCGCCCTTCCGGCCTGACTACCGGCCCGATCTCCCGCCGAATTTTCGATGTTGTCGAATGCACGCGACGCGCCGTCGCGCGTGTGCGTTCGTGCCGCGCGCGACGCCAGCCGCGTGCGCCCTCCGTTCGCGTGCCGTCCGGCCGCGCGCCTCGTTGCGCGCGCCGCTGCCGATCGCCCGTGCCGACCATTCGCAACCGACAGGAGTGCAGATGAACTCAGACGACAGTAGTCGATTACCGCTCGCCGGTGCGACGCCGCGCATCGACACGCTGTGCGCCTCTCGCGCGCCGGCGAGCGTTCCCGCCTTTACCGATCCACAGCCGATCGCGCCTGACGCGACGCGGCGGGGAGCGTTCGTGCGTCGATAACGTCACGGCCGCTCCCCGCCCGCCGCCTCGTGCGCAAGGAGCGACTCATGACGACACGACACAACACCTCGCACAACAAACAGCGCGGCTTCATCAAGGCCGGCGCCGGCCAGCAGAACGAACCGCGCATCATGCGCGCCGCGCGGGAAGCGGCCCGCCCGCTCGAAGACACGCTGAAGTCGCTGCGCACCAGCACGCGCGGCCTCACCTACGATCAGGCCGCCGACCGCCTGCAGCATGACGGCCCGAACGAAATCGCGCACGACAAGCCGCCGCACTGGAGCCGCCAGTTGCTGCTCTCGTTCCACAACCCGTTCGTCTACGTGCTGCTGGTGCTGGCCGCCATCAGCTTCTTTACCGACGTCTACTTCGCGGCGCCCGACGATCGCGATTACGTCGGCATGACGATCCTGCTGACGATGGTCACGATCAGCGCGCTGCTGCGCTTCGTGCAGGAATTCCGTTCGCTGCGCGCGGCCGAGAAGCTCAAGGCGATGGTCCGTACGACGGCCACCGTGCAGCGCGCGGTGACCGACACGGCCGAGCCGTCACGCCGCGAAGTGCCGATGCGCGAGGTCGTCGTCGGCGACATCGTGCATCTGTCCGCCGGCGACATGATCCCCGCCGACGTGCGCCTGCTCGCGTCGCGCGACCTGTTCATCAGTCAGGCCGTGCTGACCGGCGAGGCGCTGCCGGTCGAGAAGTACGACACGCTCGGCGCGGTGGCCGGCAAATCCGCGGGCGCGCCCGCGGCCGGCGCGGCCAACGACGCACCGGCGTCGCTGCTCGATCTCGAGAACGTCTGCTTCATGGGCACCAACGTCGTCAGCGGCACGGCGACGGCCGTCGTCGTCGCGACCGGCGAGGACACGTACTTCGGCTCGCTCGCGCGCAACGTCGTGAGCCACAAGCGCATCGAGACGAGCTTCGACCGCGGGGTGGCGAGCGTGAGCTGGCTGCTGATCAAGTTCATGTTCGTGATGGTGCCGATCGTGTTCATGATCAACGGCCTGACCAAGGGCGACTGGCTGAGTGCCCTCACGTTCGCGCTCGCGGTGGCCGTGGGCCTCACGCCCGAGATGCTGCCGATGATCGTCAGCGCGAACCTGGCGCGCGGCGCGGTCGCGATGGCGCGCCGCAAGGTCGTCGTCAAGCGGCTGAACTCGGTGCAGAACTTCGGCGCGATGGACGTACTCTGTACCGACAAGACCGGCACGCTCACGCAGGACAAGATCATCCTCGAACACCACCTCGACCTGTCCGGTCACAAGAACGAGGACATCCTGCGGCTCGGCTGGCTGAACAGCTTCCACCAGAGCGGCCAGAAGAACCTGATCGACATCGCGGTCGTCGCGCGCGCCGACGAGATCGGCGAACGCGTGAAGCCGCAGGGTTACAAGAAGATCGACGAACTGCCGTTCGATTTCGTGCGGCGCCGCCTGTCGGTCGTCGTCGAGGATACGCACGGCACGCACCTGCTGATCTGCAAGGGCGCGGTCGAGGAAATGCTGGCGGTCTCCACGCACGTGCAGGACGAAGACGGCGTGCGCCCGCTCGACTTCGTGGCCCGCAAGCGATTGCTCGAACAAGCCACCGCGTACAACGAGGACGGCTTCCGCGTGCTCGTGCTCGCGACGCGCACGATCCCGCGCGGCGACGAACGCGCGCAATACCGCACCGCCGACGAACGTGATCTCGTCGTGCGCGGCTTCCTGACCTTCCTCGATCCGCCGAAGGAATCGGCCGCGCCGGCGCTCGCCGCGCTGCGCGAGAACGGCGTCGCGGTGAAGGTGCTGACGGGCGACAACGCGACCGTCACGATGAAGGTGTGCCGCCAGGTCGGCCTCGCGCCGGGCAAGCCGATGCTCGGTACGGAAATCGACGCGCTCGACGATGCGACGCTCGCGCAGGCGGTCGAACGCACGACCGTGTTCGCGAAGCTCACGCCGCTGCAGAAGGCGCGCATCGTCAAGGCGCTGCAGGCGAACGGCCACACGGTCGGCTTCCTCGGCGACGGGATCAACGATGCGCCCGCGCTGCGCGACGCGGACGTCGGCATCTCGGTCGACAGCGGCGCCGACATCGCAAAGGAAACCGCCGACATCATCCTGCTCGAAAAGAGCCTGATGGTGCTGGAGGAAGGCGTGATCAAGGGCCGCGAGACGTTCGGCAACATCCTGAAGTACCTGAACATGACGGCCAGCTCGAACTTCGGCAACGTATTCTCGGTGCTCGTCGCCAGCGCGTTCCTGCCGTGGGAGCCGATGCTCGCGACGCAACTGCTCGTGCTGAACCTGATCTACGACACGTCGCAGATGCTGCTGCCGTGGGACAGGATGGACCCCGAGTTCCTGAAGAAGCCGCGCAAGTGGGAAGCCGGCAACATCGGCCGCTTCATGCTGTGGGTCGGGCCCACGTCGTCGGTGTTCGACATCACGACGTACGTCCTGATGTGGACCGTGTTCGGTGCGGGCGCGCTGTATCACCTGAACGGCGGTTCGGGCGGCCAGATCGTGATGAATTCGGGCTGGTTCATCGAGAGTCTCGTGTCGCAGACGCTCGTCGTGCATCTGCTGCGCACGCAGAAGATCCCGTTCCTGCAAAGCACGGCGTCGCTGCCGGTGCTGCTGTCGACCTTCACCGCGATCGCGATCGGCTGCTGGCTGCCGTTCTCGCCGTTCGCGGAGGCGATCGGCTTCATGCACCTGCCGGGCACTTACTGGCTGTGGCTCGCCGCGACGATGGTCGGCTACATCGTGCTCGCGCAGATCGTCAAGACGATCTACGTGCGCCGCTACAAGCAGTGGTTCTGATGGCGCGCCGATGACGACGTGCCGGCCCGTGCACTACCCGCGCGGGCCACACGACCGGACCTGCCGTCGTTCGGTGACGAACGGGCCGCCTCAGCGGCCCGTTTTTCATTCATTGGGCGTCGTTCGCGCCGAACAGTTGCACGCACACCGCGCGCCCTTCGTCGGTCAGCGCCGCGCTGCCGGTACCGTCCTCGTTCAACGTCGTCGCGCTCAGGCCCGCGGCGTCGAGCTGCGTCAGTACACGGCGCAGCGTGCTCATCGGCAGTTGCGTGCGCTTCGCGATCTTCGGCAACGACCAGGTCTTGCCGGCCGGATCGCTCGCGGCTTCGTTCAACGTCGCCAGCGTGGCAACGAGGGCGGGATCGAGCGGGGATTCGTCGGATTCTGAAGTCATCGGTTCGGGTTCGTCGGCCGGCGTCGGGCCGGCATGCATGGAGAAAACGATCGCGGACACTATACGCCGCGTCACGCGCCCTTGAGCGCCGCGCGCATGAACGACACGAAACGCGCGGTGACGGGATCGTCGCGCTCGGACCGCCATGCGAGCCCCACGCGCCACTTCGCGTCCCGGCCGTCGAGCGGCAGCACCGTCGCGTCGCGCAAAAGATACCGCGCACTGGACGGGATGAACGCGACGCCGACGCCGGCCGCGACAGACGTCAGCACCGACTGCACGTCTTCCGCCTGCTGCATCACGTGCGGCACGAAGCGGCGCTCGACGCACCACCGGTCGATCTGCGCGGCCAGCCCCGGGCCGCGCGCACGCTGCAGCGCGATGAAGCCGATTTCATTGAGCACGTCGAGGTTGGCCGGCACGCGCTTGAAGCCGAGATGCGGCGGCACCGCGAGCGCGAGCGCTTCGTCGGTCACCTTGAACGACGACAAGCCTTCGTCGGAAGGCAGGCGCAGGAAACCGGCGTCGAGCTTGCCGGCGCGCAGCCGGCGCGTCTGTTCGGACGACGACAGGTCGCTCAGCGTCACCGCGATACCCGGATTGCAGCGACGGAACTCGGCGATCAGTTTCGGCACGAGCGTCAGCACCGACAGGCAGATGCCGAGCCGCAAATGTCCGCGCTGCCCGCTCGTCGCTTCCCGCGCACGCGCCAGGATTTCGTCGGCATCGCGCACGAGCGCCTGCGCGTCGGGCAGGAACCGTTCGCCGAACGGCGTGAGTTCCGCGCCATGCCGGCCGCGCTCGAACAGCTTGCCGCCGAGGCTCGCCTCGAGTGCGCCGATCTGCTTGCTGAGCGCGGGCTGGCTCATGTGCAGTGCATCGGCCGCACGGCTGAAATGGCACAGCTCGGTGACCGTCAGGAACGTGCGCAGCAGTTTCAGTTCCATTCTTTCGTGGAATCATAACGATTGAAATATTCATTTTACCGATCGAACGCAATGGCGTTCAATACGGACATGCCCTTCCCGGAACCCACTTTCATGTCCGTCGATCAAGCTGCCGACTGCGTAGCCGAGCCACCATGCGATGTCGCGGACGCAAACGCATGCGTCGTCACCGCCGATACGCGCGCACCGAAACGTCGTACCGAACGCACCGACGGGCGCAGCCGCCGCTTTCGCTTCGGCGATGCGCTGGACGACACGCCGCCGCGCGCGGTGACGGGTTCGATCGCGGTCAGTTTCGCGGTCGTATCGCGGCGAAACTGGCCGCGCTGACCCGCACATCTGCTCGCCTTCTGTTCGCGTTCTGTCCCACGCGCATCGCTGCCCGACAATTCGAAAACGATCGGAATCCTCCCGTATCGCGCGTCATTGCGCGTCATCGAATCGTCATCGCTCCGCGATCGACCGTATAATTTCCCGCACCCGCCGACCGCCCATGCATCCGCGCAGCCGCATCGCGCGTGAAAAGGAGACTTTCGCTTGACCGGCCTCATCGCGCGCGTGCCTCGCGCCCGGATCACCCTGATCCTCGCCCTGTCGTTCCTGCTGCTCGCATTCGCCACGAATGCGTCCGCGCAGCGCGTGCAGCCGCATCGCACCGCCCATGCGCAGCCGCATGCACACACGAAGGTCGTCAAGAAGCAACCCCATCGCAAGAAAAAGGCCGTCAAGCATCGCCGCTCGCGCGTGACGCATCAGGCGGCCAAACGCCACGCGGCACCCGCGCCGCAGCAGCGGCGCGCGAAACGCACGACCGCCGTGCGGCCGCGCCCGGCCGCGAAACCGACATTGCTCGCCAGCTGCGGCTACACCCCGCGCGCGGTCGGGACGCTGCATTCCCGCGCGGCCTACGTGCTCGACGTCGATTCCGGCACGCCGCTGCTGGCGCGCAACGCACGCACCGTGCGGCCGATCGCGTCGATCTCGAAACTGATGACGGCGGTCGTCGCGCGCGACGCCGATCGGCCGCTGAACGGCGTGCTGCGCGTGACCGCACGCGACCGCGACACGATCAAGTTCACCGGTTCGCGCCTGCAGGTCGGCTCGGAACTGTCGCGCCGCGAGATGTTCCATATCGCGCTGATGTCGTCGGAGAACCGCGCGGCCGCCGCGCTGAGCCGCGACTACCCGGGCGGGCGCGCGGCGTTCGTCAAGGCGATGAACCGGAAAGCGCGCCAGCTCGGCATGCGGCATACGCACTTCCGCGAGCCGACCGGCCTGTCGCCGCACAACGTGTCGACGGCGGAAGACCTCGCGCGGCTCGTCGGCGCGGCCGCGCGGGATCCGCTGATCCGCTATTTCTCGACCGATCTGTCGACCACCGTGCGCCCCGGCGACGGCGAACTCGTGTACGTGAATTCCGACCCGCTCGTGCGCTACCGCCGCCTGCCGATCCGGCTGCAGAAAACCGGCTTCATCAACGAATCGGGGCACGGGGTCGTGATGCGCATGCGCGTGAAAGGCCGCCGCGAAACGGTCGTGCTGCTCGGCGCACCGACGCGTGCCGGCGTTTCGAGCGACGCAATCAGGATCCATCGCTGGCTGTCCTGTTCGATCCAGTAAACGCGTACGGGCAGCCGGCGCGTTCACGCCACGGGAGCGACGCCATGCAGCACGAATACCGCTTCAACGCATTCGGCCGGCTGCTCGCCGTCGTGCGCACGGACGGCCGCTGGGCCGTATTCGATCTCGGCGCCGAAGGCAAACGGCGCCCGGCCAATCTGCAGATTCCATCCGCGCTCGCCGCGGACGAACTCGGCCAGTACCTCGGCGATCTGCTGCACGAAAACGCGACCCCGCGATACAGCGAAGTCGTACGGGTCGTGCATCGGCGCATGTAATCGCGTGCTGCCGGTGCCGCCGGCCGGCGATCAATTCGACAGCTAAACTTGCAAGTTTAGCTGTCGTGTTCTAAGATTCGCCGCATGAACCCGCCACGCAAACCCGGCGTTTCCGCCGAAACCGTCGCCGCCGACCTTACCCTCGCGGTCGGCCAGCTCATCCGCCGGCTGCGCTCCGAGGTCGATTCCGCAGGGCTCGGCATGTCGCAGACGAGCGCGCTCGCGCGGCTCGATCGGCACGGGCCGATGACGACCGCCGATCTCGCGCGCGCCGAAGCGATGAAGCCGCAGTCGATGAAGGCGATCCTCGCGAGCCTCGAGGAAGACGCGCTCGTCGAGCGCGAACCGCATCCGACCGACGGCCGCCAGATCCTGTTCAAACTCACCGCGGCCGGCCTCGACGCGCGGCGCAAGCGCAATGCCGCGAAACACAGGTGGCTCGGCGCGGCGATCGAACAACTCGATCCGCAAGACATCGACACGCTCGCGGCGGCCATCCCGCTGATCCGCCGCATCGGTGAGCAATGAACCCGGCCGGTGCGCCGCTCGGCAGGCGCGCGCCCGGCTTTCTTCGCCCTTTCCCCGGAGCCCCATCATGAGCGCAACCCGTCTCGACACGAACACGGCGCTGGTCGTCATCGACCTGCAGAAAGGCATCGTCGCCCTCCCCACCGCGCATCCGGTCGCACCGGTGATCGCGCACGCCCGCGAACTGCTCGACGCATTCCGCAGCCGTGGCCTGCCGGTCGTACTGGTCAACGTCGCGGGCGGCGCGCCGGGCCGCACCGAGCAACCGCCGCGCACGGCGCAACTTCCCGCCGACTGGACCGAACTCGTACCCGAACTGAACCGCCAGCCAGGCGACCACGTGGTGACGAAGCACACCTGGGGCGCCTTCACCGGCACCGGTCTCGACGCGCATCTGAAGGCAGCCGGCGTCACGCAGATCGTGCTGGCCGGCGTCGCGACGAGCATCGGCGTCGAATCGACCGCGCGGCAGGCGCACGAACTCGGCTATCACGTGACGCTCGCCGTCGACGCGATGACCGACCTCAATGCCGACGCGCACGTCAACAGCGTCGAGCGGCTGTTCCCGCGCCTCGGCGAGACGGGCACGACGCAGGACATCGTCGCGCTGCTCGACCGGCGCGGCGCGTGAGCGCCCCACGCATCCAGCCGGCGCCGGGCCATGCGTCCGGCCGGCTCGATCCGTCGATCTGGAAAGTCAGCGCGGTCGCGACGCTCGGTTCGCTGCTGTCGCAACTCGATGCGACGATCGTCAACGTGTCGCTGTCGAGCCTCGCGACCGACCTGCATGCGAGCCTGTCGACGATCCAGTGGGTGACGAGCAGCTACCTGCTCGCGCTGACGCTGGTGCTGCCGCTGAGCGGCTGGCTCGTCGATCGCATCGGCGTGAAGGCGCTGTACCTGTGGTGCTTCTCGGCGTTCACGCTGACGTCGGCGCTGTGCGGGCTCGCGTGGTCCGCGCCGTCGCTGATCGCGTTTCGCGTGCTGCAAGGCGTCAGCGGCGGCTTGCTCGCGCCGATGGCGCAGATGATGATCGCGCGCGTCGCCGGCCAGCAGATGGCGCGCGTGATCGGCTACGCGGCGGTGCCGGTGCTGCTCGCGCCGATCCTCGGCCCGGTCGTGGCCGGCGCGATCCTGCAACACACGTCGTGGCGCTGGCTGTTTCTGGTGAACCTGCCCGTCGGCGCGCTCGCGCTCGCGCTGGCGGTACGGTTCCTGCCCGGCGACCGGGACGATGCGCCGCGGCGCGAACTCGACTGGATCGGCCTCGCGTTGCTGTCGCCGGGCCTCGTGTTGTTCCTGTACGGCGTCGAGCGGATCGGCGCGATGAGCGGCATCGCGGCGGTCGCAGGCTCGGCGCTCTTGCTCGTCGCGTTCGTGCGCTTCGAGCGCCGCCGGGGCGAGCGTGCGCTGATCGATCTCGCGCTGTTTCGCTCGCGCGTGTTCGGGGCGGCGGCCGGCACGCAGTTCCTGTCGAACGGTGCGCTGTATGCAGGCCAGATGCTGATCCCCGTATTCCTGATCCAGGCGTGTGGGCGCTCGCCGGGCGAGATGGGCTGGCTGCTCGCGCCGCTCGGGCTCGGCATGCTCGTCACCTATCCGTCGATGGGCGCGCTGACGAGCCGGTTCGGCGTACGCCGGCTCGCCGCCGGCGGTGCCTTGCTCGCACTCGCCGCCACGCTGCCGTTCGTGTTCCTCGCGCTGACCGGCTACGATCCGCTCGTGCTCGTACCGGCGCTGTTTCTGCGCGGCATGGGCCAGAGTGCGATCGGCGCACCGTCGATCGCCGCCGCGTATGCGTCGGTCGAGCGCCGCAACCTGCCGATGGCAACCACGTCGCTCAATATCGTGCAGCGGCTCGGCGGCCCGACGTTCACGACGCTATGCACGCTGTTTCTCGCGTGGCGGCTGCAGGCCGAATCGGTCGCGGCGGGCGGCACGCAGGGCGTCGCGTATGCGTGGGCGTTCGGCCTGCTGTGCGCGCTGCACGCGGCGAGCTTCGTGACGACGCTGCGGCTGCCGTTGCGCTCGGCCGGTGCAGGCGCCGGCGACCGACGGGCCGGCAACGCACCGGCCGGTTCGCGCTGAACACGGGCCGCGCCGCGTGCGCGGCCTTCCGCTACGGCAGCCACATCGGCACGATCGACGCCGCGAGCAGCACGCCGAGCCCCGCATTCAGGCAACGCCACTGCCGCTCCGTGCGCAACACGCGCGCGAACAGCAGCCCGGCGAAACACCACAGCGACAGCGACGCCATCGCGGCCACGCCGAATGCAAAGCCGAGCAGCACGCCGAGCCGCGCCGGCCCCGACGCGAGCGCCGCGAACGACGCGGCCGCGCCGAGCGTCATCGCCCAGCCTTTCGGGTTGTGCCACAGCATCCACACGCCGCTGACGAACCCCTGCGGCCGGTGCACGTCGACATCGAGCCGCGGCTTGCCGCCACGTCCGATGCGCACGGCGAGCCACATCAGGTACGCCGAACCGGCCGCCCTCATCGCGAGCTGCAACGCGGGCAGCGCGAGCAGCACACTGCCGAGCCCGGCGGCGGCCGCCGCCGCCATCGACGCGAGGCCCGCGGCGATGCCCGCCATCAGCGGCAGCGAACGCCGATAGCCGAAATGGGCGCCCGATGCGGTCGCGAGCGTCGTCGCGCCGCCCGGCGTCACGGTGGACACGATCACGAACAGCACCAGCGGCAGATAGTCGTGAAGCGGCACGAAGGCTCCCGGTCGTCGTTGCTGAAGCCTCGTTTTTACCTGCGATTCCTCCATTACGACAGCGAAAGCTTTTTATGCCTTGCATTAGCATTCATAATGCGACGCATGGCACGCAATCTCGACCTCGCGCTGCTGCGCGCATTCGTCTCGGTGGCCGATCATCGCAGCATGACGGCGGCCGGCCACGCGCTGCACCTGACGCAGGGCGCGATCAGCCAGCAGGTCGCGCGGCTCGAAATGCTGTCGGGCCCGCTGTTCGTCCGCGAGCATCGCAATCTGCTGCTGACGGCCGCCGGCGAGCGGCTGCTCGAACAGGCGCGCCGGCTGCTCGCCGTCCACGATGCGCTGCTCGCCGACCTGAGCGCCGGTGCGGTGGAAGGCGCGGTGCGTCTCGGTGCGCCGCAGGACCTGGTCGGCACCTGTCTCGCGCCGATCCTGAGAAGCTATGCCCACGCGCATCCGCAGGTCGCGCTCACGCTCGTGTGCGCGGCATCGCCGGAGCTGCGGCGCGGGCTCACGCACGGTGACCTCGACGTCGCGCTGATCGAGGCGCCGGTCGGATCGTCGCGCGGCGAGTGCATCGCCGTCGACCGGCTGGTGTGGGTCGGCGCGAAAGGCGGCACCGCGCACCGGCACTCGCCGCTGCCGGTATCGATGGTCGCGCAGACCTGCGCATTCCGCCCGACGGTGCTCGATGCACTGCGCGGCTGCGATCGCCCGTGGCGCACCGTGTTCGAGAACGGCAGCTTCGATGCCACGGCCGCGACCGTGCGCGCCGATCTGGCCGTGACCGTCTGGCTCGCGTCCACCGTGCCGCCCGATCTCGACATCCTGCCGGCCGGCAGCGGCCTGCCCGCCCTGCCGAATTTCTCGATCAACCTGCACGTGCCGCGCGGCCAGCACACACCGGCCGCGACGGAACTGGCCCGCTGCCTGCGCAACGGTTTCGCACGCCTGCGCGCGCTCGCGTAGCGCCGCGGCGCCAGGGCCTGTCCATGCCAATGACAGGCTTGCGCAGGCCCTACACCGTGCCCGGCTCCTGCGACGCGGGCGTCGTGCCCGCCGCCTCCAGCGCCTGATGCAGCGTGGCAAAGATGCACGACGCGCCGACCACGTCGGTGATCCCGTGACGATCCATGTCAGCGCGCAGATAGCGGCTCACGCGCCCGAACAGCACGCCGACGCCGCGCGCATGCAGCGCCCGGACGAGATCGATCAAGGTCCGCGCGGCCGAATAGTCGATATCGGTGATCGCGCCCGCATCGACGACGAACCAGCGCGGCGGCACCGGCGCCGCGTCGACGAGCGCGGTCACTTCGGCAGCGAACAAGTGATCGTTCGCGAAGAACAGGTCGGAGCCGAACCGGTAGACGATCAGCCCGGGCGCCGTCATCGCGCCGCGCCGTGCGGGCACCGGCTGCCACCGCCCGTTGCCGGCGACGGGTTCGAGCACCATCGTGTGCGGCTGGTAGCTGTGACGCACGTGCCGCATCAGCGACAACGCGACGGCCAGCAGGATGCCCTGCTCGACGCCGACCGTCACGACGGCCGCGGCCGTGATCAGCGCGAGCGTGAATTCGCCGGGACTTTCCTGGCGGATCGCCTCGAGGCTGCGCACGTTGATCAGCCCGAGCGCGATCGTAAAGACGATGCCCGCCAGCACCGCGTGCGGCAGGTACTGCAGCGTCGGGCTGAAGAACAGCAGCACGACGGCGACGACCGCGGCGAACGCGAGATGCCCGATCTGGCTGCGCACGCCCGCGCCGTCGGCCATCGCCGTCTGCGTCGGGCTGCCGTTGACGACGAACGCACCGCCGAGCGCCGCCGCCGCGTTCGCGGCCGCGAGCCCGAGGATGTCGGCATTGGTGTCGACGGCCTCGCCATACTGCTGCGCGAACGCGCGCGCGGCGGCCGCGCTCTGCGCGATGATCATCACGAAGCACGAAGCGGCGACCGGCACGAGATCGAGGCACTGTTGCCATGTGACGGACGGCCAGCGCAGCGGCGGCAGCCCGCCCGCCACGGGCCCGAGCACCGCGATGCCGTGCGCGGCGAAGCCGAACGCGGCGCTCGCGGCGATGCTGCCGGCGACCGCGATCATCGGCATCGGCACGCGCGGCAGGAACCGCTTGCACGCGAGAATCGCAGCGACGACGAGCGCCGCGAGCGCGAGCGTCGGCCGGTGCGCGTGAACGAGGTGCGTGACGACGTAGTGGAGTTGCGCGAGGCTGCGCGACGCCGGGTACGGCACGGACAGGCCGAGCATGTCGCCGAGCATCGCGATCGACACCTGCACGCCGACGCCGGCGAGGAAGCCGACCAGGACCGTGCGCGACAGGAAATCGGCGAGGAAGCCGAGCTTGAAGATGCGCGCGAGCAGCAGCATCGCGGCGGTCAGCAACGCGACCATGCCGGCCAGCGCCGCATAGTCGGCGCTGCCGGCCGGCGCCATCGACGACAGCCGGCTCGCGAAAATCGTCGCGGTCGCGGAATCGGCGGCGACCACGAGATGGCGCGACGCGCCGAAGCACGCGAACGCAACGAGCGGCAGGAACACCGTATAGAGCCCCGTGACGGCCGGCATGCCGGCGATGCGCGCGTAGCCGAGCACCTGCGGGATGTCCATCGACGCGAGCGACATGCCCGCGAAGATGTCGCGGATGGCGCCCCCGCGACGGACCGGGAGGATGCCTTTCAGCAGCCGCACGCGCGACGGACGGCTTTCGTTGGAATCTTGCATGCGTGAAATGCGTCAGGTCGAAGTGACGGGAGCCACGAACGGGTGCGCGACGGTGTTGCCTGTCGCTCACCGTCGCCGGACGGACTGCGCGCCAATGCGAACGGCATGCCGGCAGCGCCTGCGACGTTCGCATGATTGCATGGATCGCCCATCGAGCGCATCGACGCGCGAAGGCCTGCGTCATGACGTCCAGCCGATCGCCCTCCTGCGTCCGCCATGCCGGGCAAGCGGCTCGCACGTCAGCGTGCGGTGATGCGGATTGCCTCTTCCTTCACGTCGATGCAGAGGATACCTGTGCAATGGTGAGCCGATACGGGAGCCGCTCGACATGTATTTGCGATACGCATCCGGAACCCGATGGCACAATCACGGTCCCTTTCATATGCCCTTCACCGGGCGCGCGCCGCGTCGCGGCGCCGATTCAACGCACAAGAAGGACCCAGCCTGCCCCTATGCCCCTGAACGAATCCTGGTTGACGCCGCTCGTCGGCATCGTCGTCCTGCTCGCCGCCGCCGGTGCAATCACCGCCGTCGTCCATTTCCTGCTGTTTCGCGTGGTCGCGCGGCTCGCGCGGCTGTCCGCCACGCGCGTCGACGACGCGCTGTTCGAATTCGGTGCCTTCAAATGGTTGAACCGCATCGTCCCGTTCGTCGTGATCAAGCTCGGGCTCGGCGCGGTGCCCGGCGTTCCCGGCTTCGTCGTGCAGGTCGTCGACAAGGTGCTGTTCGCGTTGATCGTGTTCCTCGTGACGATGACCATCAGCGCGACGCTGTCCGCACTCGAACATACGCACCGCACGTCCCGACGCGACCAGCCGCGGCTGTCGCTGAAAGGCGCGATGCAGCTCGTCAAGCTCGTGATGTTCATCACGGCCGCGCTCGTCGTGATCGGCGACGCGACCGGCAAGCAGATCGGCCTGCTGCTGTCCGGCATCGGCGCGATGTCCGCGGTGCTGATGCTGATCTTCAAGGACACGCTGCTCGGCCTCGTCGCCGGCGTGCAACTGTCGTCGAACGACATGCTGCGGATCGGCGACTGGATCACGATGCCGTCGGCCGGCGCGGACGGCACGGTCATCGACATCACGCTGAACACCGTCAAGGTCGCGAACTTCGATCACACGATCATCACGGTGCCGACCTGGAAACTGATCACCGAGAGCTACCAGAACTGGCGCGGGATGACCGAAGCGGGCGGTCGCCGCATCAAGCGCGCGTTGTTCGTCGATGCGACGAGCGTGCGCTTTCTCACGAACGACGAGATCGAACGGCTCGAACGCCTGACGCTGCTGAAGGACTATCTGGCGGACAAGGTCGATGCGATCGAGCAATGGAACGGCACGCTCGGCGCGGCCGGCGAGTGCCCGGCGAACCGCCGCCAGCTGACGAATCTCGGCACGTTCCGCGCATACGTCGCGAACTACCTGAAGGGCCATCCGCGCATCCGCCGCGACATGATGAACATGGCGCGACAGTTGCCGCTCACGGCCGAAGGCATCCCGCTCGAGCTGTACTGCTTCACCGATACGACGACATGGGTCGACTACGAGACCATCCAGGCCGACCTGTTCGACCACCTGATCGCGGTGCTGCCCGAGTTCGGGCTGCGCGTGTATCAGCATCCGTCGGGCTTCGACATGCGGCAGATGGTCGACGCCGCGCAAGCCGGGCCGCACACGCGGCGCGCGGCCTGATACCGGCCGCGGCGGCCGGCCGCCGCGCGGCAACGCTCAGCGCGCCGCGCACTCCGACGCGAGCCGCCCCAGCACCTTCAGCGCGTCCTCGATCTGCCGCGACCACGGGTAGCTGTAGTTGAGCCGGATGAAGTGCCGGTAATCGGTGCCGGCCGAGAACATGTGCCCGGGCCCGACCGTGATCCGCTGCGCGAGCGCGAGCGTGTACAGCTTCATTGCATCGACCCGCGGCGGCAGCTCGACCCACAGCACGTACCCGCCCTGCGGCTGCGACAGCCGCGTGCCTTCGGGGAAGAAACGCCGCACCATCGCGCTCATCAGGCTTGCCTGCTGCGCATACTGCTTGCGCATGCGCCGTAGATGAAAATCGTAGCCGTCGTGTTTCAGGTACTCGGCGATCGCGAGCTGCTCGATCGCGGGCGTCGCGAGCGTGTTCAGGAATTTCAGCTTCTCGACCTGGTCGCGGTAACGGCCCGGCATCGCCCAGCCGATCCGGTAGCGCGGCGACAGGCTCTTCGTGAACGACGCGCAATGCAGCACGAGCCCGTCGCGATCGAACGACTTCAGCGCGCTCGGCGCCGTGTCGCCGAAGTGCAGCTCGTGATAGACGTCGCTCTCGATCGCCGGCACGTCGTGCTTCGCGAGCAGCTCGACGAGCGCGCGCTTGCGCGCATCGGGCATCTGGAAGCCGAGCGGATTCTGGAAATTGGGCATCACCATGCATGCGGCGATGCGCTCGCGCGCGAGGACCCGCTCCAGCGCGTCGAGATCGATGCCGTCGCCCGGGTGCGTCGCGACTTCCAGCGCGCGCATGCCCATCCGCTCGATCGCGTGCAGCATCGCGTAGAACGTCGGCGACTCCACCGCGATCGTGTCGCCCGGCTTCGCGACCGCCTGCAGGCACAGGTTGATCGCCTCGGTCGCGCCGATCGTCATCACGATCTCGCCCGGCTCGACCGCGACCCCGCGCTCCGCATAGCGCCGCGCGATCTGGCGAATCAGTTCCTGGTTGCCCGGCGGCAGATCGTCGATCACGCCCCAGCGCGTGCGGCGCCGCCCGATCGCCTGCGCATAGCGCGCGAGGCGCTGCACCGGAAATTGCGACGCGTCGGGGTACGGCGAGCCGAGCGGCACCGCGTCGTCGCGCGCGATCGAGCGCAGCGTCGACAGCACGAGCCGGCTCACGTCCACGGCCGACGGCTCGGCGGCCGGCGCGGAAACATGCAGCTCGGCCTCGGCCGGCGCCGCCGTGCGCGCCCGTACGAAATAGCCCGACTGCGGCCGGCTCTCGATCAGGCCGCGGCTTTCCAGCACGAGGTACGCGCGCAGCACGGTCGTGACGCTGAGCTGCTGCTGCCGGCTCGCGTGCCGCACCGACGGAATCCGCTCGCCGGGCCGGTACACGCCCCGCTCGATCTGCGCCTGGAGATCGTCGGCCAGTTGTTCGTAACGCTTCACGCGCCTCCCTTTCAACTTCCCTTCAGCAACACAGTTGCGATCCGCACGGGATGAATGGCCGAAACTGTACTCTTTTTTGAAGTGAACAGGTGTACACACAGCCGCACGGGCGCCGCGCGTACTCTGCACGCATCGACCCCGACACCCGGCATCATGAAAAAGAAATCTGCCACCGCGCGCATCGAACCGTACACCCACCCGGCCGCCGGCTGGGGCGCGCTGAAAGCCGTCACGATCAACCTGATCAAGGAAAAGGTCGCCGGCGGCAACTACCGTACGCTGCTGCGCCAGAACCAGCCGGACGGCTTCGACTGCCCGGGCTGTGCGTGGCCGGACCGCCAGCACGCATCGACGTTCGAATTCTGCGAGAACGGCGTGAAGGCCGTGGCCGCGGAAGCGACGAGCAAGCGCGTGACGCCCGAATTCTTCGCCGCGCACACGGTGACCGAACTGCTCGAACAGTCGGATTTCGAGCTGGAGCAGCACGGCCGGCTCACCGACCCGATGGTGTACGACGCGCGGACCGATCGCTACGTGCCGATCGCGTGGGACGATGCGTTCGCGCTGATCGCGCGCCATCTGCGCGCGCTGCCCGACCCGAACCAGGCCGCGTTCTACACGTCCGGCCGCGCAAGCAACGAAGCCGCGTTCCTCTATCAATTGTTCGTGCGGCTGTACGGCACGAACAACTTCCCCGACTGCTCGAACATGTGCCACGAGGCGACGAGCCGCGGGCTGCCGGCGTCGGTCGGCGTCGGCAAGGGCACGGTCACGCTCGACGATTTCGAGCATGCGGACATGCTGCTGATCTTCGGCCAGAACCCCGCGACCAATCACCCGCGGATGATGGGCGAGCTGCGCGAGTGCGCGAAGCGCGGCGCGACGATCGTGTCGATCAACCCGCTGAAGGAGCGCGGCCTCGAACGCTTCGCCGATCCGCAAAGCCCGCTCGAGATGCTGACGATGTCGGGCACGAAGATCGCGTCGACGTTCATCCAGCCGACGATCGGCGGCGATTTCGCGCTGATCAAGGGGATGGCCAAGCGCGTGCTCGAACTCGACGACGCCGCGCGCGCCGCCGGGGCGCCGCGCGTCGTCGACACCGCGTTCATCGGCGAGCACACGGCGGGCTTCGACGCGTTCGCCGACGATCTGCGCGCCGAAAGCTGGGCCGCGCTGACCGCCGAAAGCGGCGTGCCGTACGAGCAGATCGATGCGCTCGCGCAGCGCTACGCGCGCAGCGAACGCGTGATCGCGACGTGGGGGATGGGCATCACGCAGCACAAGCATTCGGTCGCGACGGTGCAGATGCTGACCAACCTGATGCTGATGCGCGGCAACATCGGCCGCCCCGGCGCCGGCCTGTGCCCGGTGCGCGGCCACTCGAACGTGCAGGGCAACCGCACGGTCGGCATCGAGGAAAAACCGTCGCAGGCGTTCCTCGACCGGCTCGGCCACGTGTTCGGTTTCGAACCGCCGCGCCATCACGGCTACGACGTCGTCGAAACGATCGAAGGCATGCTCGACGGCCGCGTGAAGGTGCTGATCGGCCTCGGCGGCAACTTCGCGATGGCGACGCCCGACACGCCGCGCACGTGGGAAGGCATGCGCCGCTGCGAACTGTCCGTGCACATCACGACCAAGCTGAACCGCAGCCATCTGATCCACGGCCGCGACGCGCTGATCCTGCCGACGCTCGGCCGCACCGAGATCGACCTGCAGGACAACGTCGCGCAGGGCGTGACGGTCGAGGATTCGATGAGCATGGTCCACGTGTCGTACGGGATGAACAAGCCGGCGTCGCCGAACCTGATGTCGGAGCCCGCGATCGTCGCGCACATGGCGCACGCGCTGTTCGGCAGCGACAAGATCGACTGGCTCGCGTACAAGGACGACTACGCGAAGATCCGCGACGCGATCGAGGCGACGCTCGACGGCTTCTACGACTACAACACGCGCATCGCGCGGCCGGGCGGCTTCCACCTGCGCGTGGCGTCGCGCGACCGCGAATGGCTGACGCCGACGGGCAAGGCGAACTTCATCGCGCATGCACTGCCGACCGACACGCCGATCCAGCGCGCCCGCGCGCTGCACGGCAAGCGGCTGATGACGCTGATGACGACGCGCTCGCACGATCAATACAACACGACCGTCTACGGGCTCGACGACCGCTACCGCGGCGTGTTCGGCCAGCGCCGCGTGGTGTTCGTCAACCGCGACGATCTCGCGATGCTGGGCCTTGCGGCCGGCGACTGGGTCGACATGGAAACCGTGTGGCACGACGGCATCGAGCGCCGCGCGAACGGCTTCCTGCTCGTCGAGTACGACATCCCGCGCGGCTGCATCGGCGCGTACTACCCGGAAACCAACCCGCTCGTGCCGCTCGACAGCGTCGGCGACGTGTGCAACACGCCGACGTCGAAGTCGCTGCCCGTGCTGCTGCATCGCGCGGCCGCGCCGGCCTCGATCGCCGCCTGACGGAGCGCGGCGAAGATCGTTCGTCCGCGCGCGCACCGGCTGCGGAGGCTGCCTGCCCCGAACCGCGAGCCGCTGCCGGCGGAGGCGACGCCCGACCCGCCCTGCCGCGTCACCTGACCCACCCCGCCCAATCGCGACGGCCACGCAGGAAGCCGCCATGCTCGGCGGCCGCGTCCGCGATCCGATGCAGCAGGACCACGCCGCTCAGCAACGCATGCGCGGCGTCGCCGTCGCGCGCGGCCACGCGACGCCGCAACACGCGGGCCGCTGCGGCGCACGTGTGTTCGAGCCGCGCGAAATCCGCCTGAACGATGCGCCCCCGCACCACCGCTGCCGCACGGCGCACGGCCGGTTCGTGCGTGGCCAGTTCGGCGAGCGACAGCAGGCTGTCGCCGAGTCCCCAGATCGCGAGCAGATCGCGCATGTCGCGCTCGATCAGCGTCTGCGGCAGGCTGCCCGCGAAGCCGAGCTCGCGCGCGAGACGGTCGGCCGTGCGGCTCAACCATGCACTCGCGGGCCACGCACGCGGATCGCGCGCGATCCCGGCCAGATCGCGGCGCACCGCGCGATGCAGGCGGCGCCGGCTGGTGCCGGGATCGCCGGGAAACACCAGCGCGAAGATCAGCGCGCCGAACGCGATACCGAGCAGCGTCGCGAGCGCGCTGTTCAGGAACGCGGTATCGCCGATGCGCGTCGTGTTGTCCGGCGACGTGAAATTCCAGAAGAAGATCGAGAACGCGCTGCCCATCGCCGCCGTGCGCGGATGGCGCATCGCGATCCCGGTGCCGATCAGGAATACGCCGAGGATGTAGGCGAGCATCTCGAAGCCCGACACCGCAGGCAGCAGCGCGAAGTTGCAGACGACGCCCGCGACCGCCGCGCATGCGGTGCCTTTCAGGAAACCGACGATCGCCCGCACCGAATTGGGACGTGTCGAGAACAGTGCGCTCACCACGGCCGTGATCGTGACGAACCCGCCCCCCGCCGGCCACGCGGTGAAGATCCAGATCGCCGACGCCGCCAGCACCGCGATGAACGCACGAACGCCGTTGTGGCACGCGAGCACCGGATCGCGGTGGAACGCATAGCGCACGCGTGCGGGCGGCGGCACCGGACGGTCGAGCAATGCCTGGCTCGCGAATGCGCGGCCGAAACCGCCGAGCAGCGCCGACAGCCGGTCGAGCGTGAGCAGGCGCGACGTGTCCGTGCCGGCCGGCACGGCCGCTTCGACACGCAACGCGTCGTCCACGCGCGCGCGTAGCGCCACTATCTCGTTCCCCGAGTCGCCCGACACGGCGACCCGGTCGAGCACGCTTGCCGCCTCGTCGACGAGCGGTTCCGGCGCGTCGCCGCTGCGCGCCGCATGCTCGCGGATCGCCTGCCCGGCGGCCTGCGCGGCGAGCACGCCCAGCGCCGCCACGCGCAGATGGCCGATCATGTTACGCACGGGCGGTGCGCCAGCCGCCGCATATTCGGCTGCCGTATCGAGTTCGAGCGCGTCCGCGAACAGCCGGTGGACGGCCGCGTCGTTCGGCTCGCGGCGCAGCGCGCCCGCGCCGACCGCCGCCGCGCGGTCGAGATAGCGCGCGAGCCGCGTGCGGACCTCCTTCAGCGGCGCGCCCGGCGCGAAGACCGTTTCAAACAGCGCACCGCACAGAATGCCGACCACCACGTACAGAAACCGCGCGACCGCGATGTCGAACGCATGCAGCGGCGCGGATACCGCGTCCATCGCGACGATCGCGGCCGTATAGCCCGCGAGCACCGCCGCATACGCACGAAAATTCCGCTGGAACGTCGCGATGCCCGCGCACAGGCCGATCCACGCGGCGAGCGCGGGCAGGAACAATTGCGGCGTCTGCGCGAATGCGCTGGTCAGCGCGAGCGCCACGGCCGCACCGATCGCGGTGCCGAGAATCCGGTACTGGCTCTTCGACAGCCCCATCCCGCGGCTGCCCTGCGCGACGATCCACACGGTCGACGCGGCCCAGATCGGGTCGTCGAGATTCATGCGGAACGCGATATGGAGCGCGAGCAACGACGCGGCGGTATTGCGCAATGCGAAGCCGAGCGCGCCCGGCGGCAAGGTGGGCCACGCATCGCGCAGCGCGGCGCGGATGGCCGCAATCGGCGGCAGGCCGGGGACGGAAAATTTCATGCGTCGAGCATACGATCGTGCGGCACGCGCCACTACCGGGGAAAACGGAATGCGGTATTGCAGTGCACGGAATAATCGGGACAACTGACATGAAAATGCAGAGGCAGGACCGACAACGGTAAGATGCGCGCAGGCTGAACACGTAACAAATTTGTATGGACCTCGATAGCATCCGAATATTCTTGCGCGTAGTGGAGCGCGGCAGCTTCACCGCCGCGTCCGTGGAACTCGACATGCCGCTCAGTCGCGTGAGCCGCAAGGTCAAGCACCTCGAGGACGATCTCGGCGTGCAACTGCTGTACCGGACCACACGCCGCGTGTCGGTCACCGAAGCCGGGCGCGATTACTACGAGCGCTGCCTGCGCGCCGAGGACATCCTGCTCGACGCGGACCGCCAGGTCCGCACGCTTCGCACCGACCCCGAAGGCACGCTGCGCGTGCTGGTGCCCTATGCGATCGGCCTGTTCCAGCTCGAACCGGCGCTCGCCGAATTCCGCCGGCGCTACCCGCTCGTGCAACTGGTGCTGATCTACGACAACAGTCCACTCGACCTCGTCGAGCATGGCTTCGACGTCGCGCTGCGCGCGGGTCTGCTGAACGATTCGGGTTACGTCGCGCGCTCGCTCGGCTGGTCGCATGCGAAGCTCGCCGCGAGCCCCGCCTACCTGGATCGCACCGGGCGGCCGAGCACGCCGAACGATCTCGCGCAACACGACATCCTGTTCGTCGGCCGCGATGCGCCGGGCCTGACGCTGCGGCTCAGCAACTCCAACGGCGATCGGGCCGACGTCCCGGTGCAACCCGTGCTGATCTCGAACGAATCGGTGACGGTGTTGCGCCAGGCCACGAGCGGCGGCGGCATTGCGCTGATCTCCACGCATTTCACCGCACGGAAGCTCGCGAGGAACGAGCTCGAGATCGTGCTGCCCGACTGGCATCGCACCAACGACGTCGAGTTGCACGCGCTCTACCCGCGCCGCGCGACGCTCGACAGCAAGGTGCGTGCGTTCGTCGAGTTTCTGACGGAACTGTTCGCCACCTGGCGAACCGCGCCGTAACCGGCCTCGCACGGCCGGCAATCGATGCACGTCGACTACATTATTGCGACGCAGGAAAGGAATTAATGAGCGCGCAGGCGTTGATCGTCGTTCTCCGCATGGTTAGCCTGTGACGATGAAAAACGACCACACACGCGACGGCAGCCACGTGCCCGCTGCCCGCCGACGCATCACGCGCGTCGCACCCTCCTGACCGGCGATAGTCCGCCCCGCGAAGCCGGCCCCGGCTTCGCCATTCCGATCACCGATCGAACCGTACGCCGCACGCGACGGCGCCGCTCGCCCGACCGCCGGGCGGCGTCCGTCCGTCGGTTTCGCGCTTCGCCGCGCGCCTGCCCGTCGCGTGCATGCGCGGCGGACGGCGCGCGCCGTATGGCCTTCATCCATCACGCAGGAACCCCATGTCATCTCCGTCACCCCAGGCACCGCTGTCGGGCGGCAAGCTCGCGATCGGCACGATCGCGGTATCGCTCGCCATGTTCATGAACGTGCTCGATTCGTCGATCGCGAACGTCGCGATCCCGACGATCTCGGGCGACCTCGGCGTGTCCGTCGATGAAGGCACGTGGGTGATCACGATCTTCGCGGCCGCGAACGCGGTATCGATTCCGCTGACCGGCTGGCTCACGCAACGCTTCGGCCAGGTACGCCTGTTCGTCGCGTCGATCCTGCTGTTCGTGTTCGCGTCGTGGCTGTGCGGGATCGCGCCGAACCTGCCGACGCTGCTCGCCGCGCGGATCCTGCAAGGCGCGGTGGCGGGGCCGCTCGCGCCGCTGTCGCAGGCGCTGCTGCTCGGCGCATGGCCGCGGCAGAAGTCGTCGACCGCGCTCGCGCTGTGGTCGATGACGGCCCTCGTCGGCCCGATCGCCGGGCCGTCGCTCGGCGGCTGGATCACCTACGACTACAACTGGTCGTGGATCTTCTACATCAACATCCCGGTCGGCTTCTTCGCGGCGGCCGTCACGTGGTTCGTGTTCCGCGATCGCGAATCGGCCACGCGCCGCCTGCCGATCGATACGGTCGGCCTGCTCCTGCTCGTGCTGTGGGTCGCGTCGCTGCAGATCATGCTCGACAAGGGCAAGGATCTCGACTGGTTCAATTCACCCGTCGTCGTCGCGCTGGGCATCGTCGCGCTGATCGGCTTCGCGTTCTTCCTCGTGTGGGAGCTGAACGAGGCCAACCCGATCGTCGACCTGCGGCTCTTCACGCAGCGCAACTTCGCGGGCGGCACGATCGCGATCTCCGTCGCGTACGGGATGTTCTTCGGCACGCTCGTGCTGCTGCCGCAATGGATGCAGGGCTATCTCGGCTACCGGGCAGTCGATTCGGGGCTCGCCACCGCGCCGCTCGGGCTGTTCGCGATCCTGCTCACGCCGGTCATGGGGCGTCTGCTGCCGCGCACCGATCCGCGCTATATCGCGACGCTCGCGTTCGTCGGCTTCGCGGTCGTGTTCATGATGCGCACGACGTTCTACACCGACGTGTCGCGCTGGGATCTGGTGCTGCCGACGCTGCTGCAAGGCATTCCGATGGCGATGTTCTTCGTGCCGCTGACGTCGATCATCCTGTCCGGGCTGCCGCCGGAGAAGATTCCGGCCGCGGCCGGCCTGTCGAATTTCGGCCGCACGTTCTGCGGCGCGGTGGGGACGTCGCTGATCAGCAATGCGTGGAACGACCGCACGATCCTGCATCACGTGCGGCTCACCGAACAGGCGAGCGTCACCAATCCGGTCTTCACGCAGCAGCTCGACACGACCCGTTCCCTGCTGCACCTGAGCCCCGATTCGGCGCTCGCGTTCTTCAATGCATCGGTCGATTCGCAGGCGGCCGTGATGGGATTGAACGACATCTTCTACGTGTCGGCGATCATCTTCATCGCGATCATCCCGCTGATCTGGATCACGAAACCGGTGCGCTCGGGCGGCGGCGATGCCGATGCGGCGGCGGCCGGCGCGCATTGATCGGCATTCGTTGCGCGGGACGCAGCGCCGGCGTCGCGCGGACGGCGGAACTCGCCTGTCAGGGCGGCACCATCGGCAGGCGCCCATGCGGCAGCGAGCCCGTGTTGTATCGAATCGTTTCAACGCGCCAACGGCGTCGGATGCCGCGGGTATACTCCGTCGTCAGCCGCCTGCCGTCTCGTCGTCCGTCAAAAGCGGCCCGATTCCGGGCGGTTTCGTCGCGAAGCTTCGCGTTTCGCCCCCCGCGCCCCAGCCTCGACACGAGACACCCGACGCCGACCATGAAACGATTCCTGCTGCTCCTTCCCGCCGCGCTGCTCGCCGCCTGCGGTTCCTCGCCCTCGTCCGACTCGGCCGGCTCGGGCGCCGCGCCGATGATCTACGTGTCGTCGCAACGTCCGGCCTACGCGGTCGCGAACTGCCTCGACAGCCGCCTGTCGGGCACCGAGCAATCGCAGCACAACGGCGTGACCGACATCGCCGTCGGCTCGAATTCCTACTTCGTCACGCTGACGCCGTCGGGCAGCGGCTCGGTGATCAAGGTCGTGCGTGGCTCCGGCAACGAGCCGGCCGAGGAAGCGATGCGCTTCGCGATCGCGCGCTGCGCGATCTGACGCCCCCGGCGCCGGGCGCCCGCCCGGCCCGCCGCTGTGCGCCGCCCGGCGCGCGTGCCGAATATTTTCATCCGGGTGCCCGTCGATGAGAGAATCGCACCACGATTCCCTTTCGATGGAGCCCGCATGAAGCACCTGCTGTCCCGGCTGTTCGTCAGCGCCGCGCTCGTCGCGCTTGTTCCGGCGCTGCCGGCGCAGGCGGCCACGCCGCCCGGCATCTTCGTCGTCGCCACGCAGCTCGGCGAATTCACGACCATCGACCCGAGCGGGATCTACGAGCTGGTGCCGTCCGAATACGTCGCGAACACCTACGAGCGGCTGGTGCGCGTCGACCTGAAGGACCCGACGCGCTTCGACGGACAGATCGCGCAATCGTGGACGGTCGGCGCCGACGGCGTGACCTACACGTTCAAGCTGCGCCCCGGCCTCACGTTCCATTCCGGCAACCCGGTCACCGCCGACGACGTCGCGTGGTCGCTGCAGCGCACCATCCTGCTCGACAAGGGGCCGGCCGGCGTGCTCGCCGATCTCGGCCTCACGAAGGCGAACGTGACGCAGAAGGTGCGCGTGGTCGATCCGCAAACCGTCGCGCTCGAAACCGACCGCAAGTACGCGCCGAGCTTCGTGCTCAACGTGCTGAGCGCGTGCCCGGCATCGGTCTTCGACAAGAAGCTGCTGCTGTCGCACCAGCAAGGCAACGATCTCGGCAGCGGCTGGCTGCGCACCAACGACGCGGGCTCGGGCCCGTACCAGCTCGTCAAGTGGACGCCGAACGAGACCATCGTGCTGCAGCGTTTCGACAAATACCGCACGCCGTACCCGATGAAGCGCGTGGTGCTGCGCCACGTGCCCGAAGCCTCCGCGCAACGGCTGCTGCTGGAGAACGGCGACGCCGACGCCGCGCGCAACCTGAGCCCCGACAGCCTCGCCGCGCTGTCGAAGGCCGGCAAGATCAAGGTCGCGTCGTGGCCGGTGTCCGCCCTGCTGTACCTGAGCCTGAACACGAAGAACCCGAACCTCGCGAAGCCCGACGTGCAGCAGGCGATGAAGTGGCTCGTCGATTACGACGGCATCCAGCGCAATATCGTCAGCACGACGTACAAGGTGCATCAGACCTTCCTGCCCGAAGGCTTCCTGGGCACGCTGAACGCGCGGCCGTACAAGCAGGACGTCGCGAAGGCGAAGGCGCTGCTCGCGAAGGCCGGCTTGCCGAACGGTTTCGACGTGACGATGGACATGCCGAACGACTATCCGTACCTCGAGATCGCGCAGGCGCTGCAGGCGAACTTCGCGCAGGCGGGCATCCGCGTGAAGCTGATCCCGGGCGACGCGAAGCAGGCGATCGGCAAGTACCGCGCGCGCCAGCACGACATCTTCATCGGCGAATGGTCGCCCGACTACATGGACCCGAACAGCAACGCGCGCGGCTTCGCGTGGAATCCGGACAACTCGGACCAGTCGCCGACCAAGATGCTCGCATGGCGCAACGGCTGGGACATTCCGCAACTGACGAAGGACACCGAGGCCGCGCTCGTCGAGCCGTCGCCCGCGAAGCGCGCGCAGCGTTACGAGGCGCTGCAGAAGGCCGTGCTCGCGAACTCGCCGTTCATCATCATGTTCGAGAAGGTCGTGCAGGTCGCCACGCGCCCCGGCGCGACCGGGCCGGAAATCGGGCCGATCAACGACCTCGTGTCGTACCGCACGCTCGCGAAGTAATCGCGGCCGCCCGCGCTGGCCGCGACGCGCGTCGGCGGCCGGCAGTGCCACGCGATCCGGCGGCCGCGCGGGGCGCCGGACATGCGGCAGCAGGCGGCCGCCCGCACCCGTTCAATTGAATGCCGCCCACACCAGGTATGCATTCAGCCCGACGATCACGACCGTCGCCGCGCCGGCGACGATCCGCAGCGGCATCCGCATCGCGTAAGCGCCCATCACGTCCGTGCGCGCCGACAGCAGCAGCAGCGCGATCATCGGCATCGGCAGCACGAAGCTCAACACGACCTGGCTCGCCACCATCGCGCGCGTGACGTCGCAGCCCAATGCCACCACCACGAACGCGGGCGCGATCGTCACCGCGCGCCGCACCCAGATCGACATGCGGCGGTGGATGAAGCCCTGCATCACGACCTGCCCCGCCATCGTGCCGACCACCGAGCTCGACACGCCCGACGTCAGCAACGCGACGAGAAACAGCGCGCCGGCCGCCGGCCCGAACACCGGGATCAGCGTGTGATAGGCGTCGCCGATGTCGGTCATGCCCGGCGCGGCCGCATGAAACGCGGACGACGCCATCATCACCATCGCGAGATTCACGAACCCGGCGAGCCCGAGCGCGACCACGACCTCGCGGTTCGAGAAACGCACGAGCCGCCGCCGCTCGGCGTCGTCGCGCGGCGCGGTGCGATCCTGCGTGAGGCCCGAATGCAGATACAGCGTGTGCGGCATAATCGTCGCGCCGATGATGCCGACCGCGATCGTCAGCGCCGCATGATCCGGAATCTGCGGGACCACCAGATGGAACGCGGCCGCATGCCAGTCCTGCGGCGCGATCAGCAGTTCGCCGAGATAGCACGCGCCGATCACGCCGACCAATGCCGCGATCGCCGCCTCCAGCGGCCGGAAGCCGCGTTTTTCGAGCGCGAGGATCGCGCAGGTCGCGAACGCGGTCGCGATCATCCCCGCGAACAGCGACAGGTGGCACAACAACCCGAACGCGAGCGCGCCGCCGAGGAATTCGGCGAGATCGGTCGCCATCGCGGCGATCTCCGACGCCACCCACATGCCCCACACGACCGGCGCGGGGAAGCGGTCGCGGCACAGCTCGGCGAGATTGCGGCCGGTCACGATGCCGAGCTTCGCCGACATCGCCTGGAACAGCATCGCGATCGCGTTCGCGGCCAGCACGACCCACAGCAGCCGGTAGCCGTACGCGGCGCCGGCCTGGATGTTGGTCGCGAAGTTGCCGGGATCCATGTAGCCGATCGATGCGATCACGGCCGGGCCGACGAACGGCAGCAACGCGGCGACGCCGGTGCGGCGCCCTTCCAGCGCGGCACGCGCCGCGCCGTCGGTCTGCTCGGTGGACAGTCCCGGCAGCGCAAAGCCGCCGGCAGGTTTGCTCGGGACGGGAATCATGGCAAGTATTCCGTTCTAATGAGGACGGCTGATTCAGGGATCGCGCCCCGCCACAACCAGCATGCCGCGTGCCGGCCATGGCAGGACGCCGGCGGCGTCACAGCGGCACGACGTCGGGACGGTTGCGCGGAAACCGTGCGATCACGTCCGGCGCGATGTTCAGGTGCGCTTCGACGAGCTTCGGCGGCGTGTGCGCGAGCCAGTCGGACAGCGACACCTCCGCATAGCGGTCGGTCTTGAAGATCTCGAGGAATACGAGGTCGGTCTTGCCGGTGTTCTGCACGTAGTGCCCGAGGCTCTTCTTCACGTAGCCGACGTCGCCCGCGCGGAAGTCGGCCGTCTGCGCCTTCGGCCCCGTGTCGAACACGGTCATCCGCGCCTCGCCTTGCAGGTAGTACTGCCATTCGTCGGCGTTCGGGTGCCAGTGCAACTCGCGCATGCCGCCCGGGTGCACGGTGACGAGCGCCGCCGCGACGGTCGTGGATACGTTGAAGTTGGTGCTGTCCGCGATCCGCACCTCGCCGCCGCGCGTCTTCCTGACCGGTTTCATGTCGCCGAGCGAAAAGACGAACGGATGCGGCGGCGCGCCGGCCGACGCGGCCGACGCGCGCTGCGCGTCCGCAAGCGGGCCCGGTTCGTCGCCCTGGAAGATCCACAGGTTGTCGAGCGGCACGTTCCTGAACGCGTCGGACGGCACGCCGAAGTTCAGCGCAAGCACGTCGGGCGGCGTATGCGCGATCCAGTCGGTCAGCAACAGCGTGTTGAATTCCGATGCGCGGCCGTTATCGAATGCGAGCAGAAATTCGGCGCCGTCGCTGCCGATGCCCTGCAGCGAATGCGGCAGGCCGGGCGGGAAATACCAGAGGTCGCCGGTCTTGACGTCCTGCACCGACGGCCGCCCGAGTTCGTCCAGCACCGTGATCCGGCAGCGGCCGTCGAGCATGATCGCCCACTCGGCCTGCTGGTGCCAATGCATCTCGCGAATGCCGCCGCGCGTCAGGCGCATGTTGACGCCGGAAATGGTTTCGGAAATCGCGAAATCGTCCTGCGTGACTTCGCGCGCCCATCCGCCATTTTGAATGCGCTTATGCGCATTATTGAAAGACGCCCAGAATAACGGCATCCCGTTGATATCGGTGGCCGGCGGATCCTGAAAGGACGGGAATTGATTGGCGATGGCCGGATTTTTAGGCCCCGGATCGGTCAGGCTCTGGCGGTTGCGCGCATTCACCGCGCCTTCCGGCGGGCTGTCCGGATTACCGAACGAGGCGGCCTTGGCGGTTACCGCGATGCCCGCGGCGGCAATCGCGCCGGCCGTGCTCGTCAACATCTTGCGTCGAGAAAGATTCGTCATGATTTCCTCTTATTCGTGCAATCGAGAGAATTTCCATTACGGAATACTTGCCGCTTTTTCGAATTACCGAAAATCAAACATCCCGTGACGCAAGTTAAATACAAAACCATCTAAAAATTAAATGAATTATTAATCTTGATTGATGAGTTAAACTGATCGACTTTAATTTTGTAATTATTGCGATGCAGCAGACTGTAAATGGCGGCAAGCTGTGCTCGATATGCGCACCGCGCGATTGCCGCCCGATGCCATCGATTCGGGTTTCCTGGCGCGCAAACCGGAACGGAAAAATGCGGATGCGCCGGCTTTCACCGGCCCGGAGCGGAACCGGGGCGGGTCACTCCCGCGGCATGTCGGCGAGTCGTTGCGCGGCGAAGCGCAATCCGCCGAGAATGCGTTCGGCGATCCTCGCCGGAAATCCGGCCGGCAGCGCCGCGCCGACCGATTCGATCACCTGGGGCGTCATCGCGACGAGCCGGTCGACGATCGGTGTCGCGATATCGCCAAGCAGGCAATGCTCCGCCATCGCAGTGAAGTGCCGGCGCGTGATATCGCGCATCGCGTAGTGCTTGCGCTTGCCGTGCACCGCCATCGCGAGCTTCGCCTTGTGCCACGACCACTGGTTCGCGCCATCTCCCTCGACCGGCCAGATCGACATCACGTCGTAGAGCGGCGTCAGACGGAAGCGGCCGCCCGGCAGCAGGCGCAGACTGAAGTTCTTCGCATGCCCGTCCGGTGCGGCAAGCATCCAGAACGCCACCAACGCGGTGAACAACGTGTCGAGGTCGGCCTGCGCCGTTTCCGACCGGCGCAGGATGCCGGCCAGATCGGGCACCCCGGGGCCACCCTGCGATTCGTATTTCAGATGCGGCGGCACGCCGAGCGCCTGACAGAAATCTTCTTGCGGCAAGCGCAACAGCCAGCCGCCGTCACGATGCAGCGCGCGATCGAAGCGCGTGACCGACAGCACCTTGTGTGCGCCGAAACGCACGATGTCGGCCTCCGCCGTCGGCAGGCCGAACGCACGCAGGATCGCGAGGCACAGCCATTCGTTTTCGACGGATGTCGTCAGATCCGCACGCTTGTTGCCGACCAGCCCGAGCGGCAACTTCAGAATATGCGTCGTCGGGGTCGCGCCATGCGGACGCATCCATCGCCCGTCGTGAAACAGCAGCGCGGTCTTTTCCTGCGCGCCGGCCAGCGACAGGCGGAAATCGTCGTCGTCCTGCGCACCGCCCACCGCCCCCCTCGCCTGATCGAGCACGCGCGCCACCTCGTCGTCGGACAACGGCGTGCCGTCGATCCGGTCATGGCCTGCCGGGGTTTCATCCTCGCCGAGCAACTGCACCGCGCCGACGCAGTCCCGGCCGAGCGCGGCGAGCAGATCGAAAGGCTCGATCGTCGCCGTGCCGAACCGCGATGCAAGCCGCCGACGAATTGCATCGCTGTCCGGCAGCAGATTGTCGAAGTAGTGATTGACGCGCTCGCCGCGCAACGGCGCATCGCCGACGCCGAACGGCAGCGACAGCGACAACGGGCGGCCGGCGTCCGACTGTTTCCAGCCGGCGTCGTACAGCAGTTCCATGTCGCCGCGCGCGGGAATCCGCCAGATTCCCACCCGCACGCCGTTGGCCCAGATCGATAGCGCGCGGCCGTGCGATTTGCGTCCCATCGATTACCAGTCGACGTTGGCAGCGTCGCGCCCGTCCTTCGTGCAGATGCTGAGTTCGAGACCGTACAGCGCGGTCAATTCGAGCAACTGCCTGAGCGACAGGCTTTCGGTGCGAGTGGTTTCGAGCGACGACAGGCGCGACTGGCCGACGCCGATGCGCGCCGCCGCTTCGGCTTGCGTCAGCCCCTTGGCCTGACGTGCGGACGACAGGATTTCAGCCAGTTGCACGGGGGTATTGACGATGAGATTCACGGGGATGGGCTCGGTATACGATCCATGCAGTATATCTCTGTGAGAAATAAACGCAAATTATTCCCGTCAAACATAAACGCGCAATATGCCTGTCAGGAATAATCCGTCATGCGGGCCACCCGTCTCCGCTCATCGGGTGTTCCCCGCCCCTATCATCGTGAGCCAGCCATAGTTTTTATTCGCTGGCGCCAATGATTTTGGTTTTGTCAGATAGATGACATCGAATCATCAAATGACAACGATCTAACAGCCGATGACCTGCGCGTTCGCCCATACCGTCGAGTCCCGCTATGCCGAGCTGACGCCGACCGCCAAGCGCATCGCGAGCTACATGCTCGCGAACCTCGATCGGCTCGGCCTCGAGACCGCCGACCAGATCGCGCAGCAAGCCGGCACCAGCGGCATTTCGGTCGGGCGGTTCCTGCGCAGCGTCGGCTACCGCAATCTCGACGACCTGAAACGCGAACTGCGCGGCGGCGGCGATCGCCCGTGGATGATCACCGACCGGCTCGACGAGTACCGCCGCGCCAGCGCCACGCAAACGACCGCCGGCGAGCGCGACAGCAACAGCAATGGCAGCACGCTCGCGTCGTCGCTCGAGCGCGAGCTCGACGCGATCCGCCACGTGTACCGCCTGGCCGAAGGCCCGGTGTTCGCGCAGGTGGCAGACCGGATCGCGCATGCCGACGCCGTGTTCATCCTCGGCATCCAGTCGACGCGCGGCATCAGCAACGCATTCAGCAGCTACCTCGAATACCTGCGCCCGCGCGTGTTCTATTCCGACGGCCAGTCGGGTTCGTACGTCGATTCGCTGAATTCCGAGTTCGAACGGCCGTACTGCATCGTCACCGACACGCGCGCGTATTCGCGCAGCGCGCGCCGCTATTGCCAGGCGGCCGCCGAGCGCGGGCAGCCGTTCGCGCTGGTCACCGATCTGTATTGCCCGTGGGCGCGCGAATGGCCGGCGGATCTGCTGCAGGTGAAAACCGACGTCGGCCAGTTCTGGGATTCGCTCGCACCGCTCACCTGCCTGTTCAACCTGCTGATCACGGCCGTGGTCGACCGCCTCGGCCCCGCGATCGACCGGCGCGTCGCGCGCAACCGCGAACTGCAGCGCACGTTCGACCAATTCGAATCCTGAGCGAAGCCGCCCCGCCGATGAACGATCACCGCCTCGTCGAAATCACGCCCGCCACGCATCGCGTCGACATCGATCTCGTCTATGCGACCGACCGCAACCTGACCGGCAAGCCGATCTACCGCCGCGCGCACTGCCTGCTGCTGGCGCCGGCCGAAGCCGCATTGCGCCGCGCGGTCGACGTCGCCGCGCAGGCCGGCTTCACGCTGCGCATCTACGACGCCTACCGGCCGCCGCAGGCGCAGCAGGTGCTGTGGGACTTCCTGCCCGATCCGAATTTCATCGCCGATCTCGGGCGCGGCTCGAATCACAGCCGCGGCACCGCGCTCGACCTGACGCTCGTCGGCGCGAACGGCGAGCCGCTCGACATGGGCACGGGCTTCGACGAGATGGTCGCCGCGTCGGGTCATTTTCACGCGGGATTGCCCGAACACGTGCAATGCAACCGGCTGCTGCTGCTCGGCGTGATGCACGCGGCCGGCTTCGCGCACATCGACAGCGAATGGTGGCACTACGAACTGCCCGGCTCGCACGCGTTGCCGCAGATCGACAATGCGGCGAGCGGCCCGTGGCGCCTGATGTAGCGGCAGCGCACGCCCCCTTTTTCATGCACGTTCACGTTCAACGACTCAAACGACAGATGGAGAAGCGCCCATGAAATTCCCGACCTCCCGGCTCGTCGCGGCGCTGGCCGCCGCGTCCGTATTCGCCGCCGTTCCGCTTGCCGCCGCCCACGCGGAAACGCCGAAGGACATGTTCGTGATGGCCACGCTGCTCGACGAATTCACGACGCTCGACCCGGGCGAAATCTACGAACTGGTGCCGGAGGAATACGTCGCGAACACGTACGACCGGCTCGTGCGCGTCGACCTGCGCGATCCATCGAAATTCAACGGCGACGTCGCGCAATCGTGGACGGTGAGCCCCGACGGCCTGACCTACACGTTCAAGCTGCGTACCGGCCTGAAGTTCCACTCGGGCAACCCGCTGACGGCCGACGACGTCGCGTGGTCGATCCAGCGCGCGGTGCTGCTCGACAAGGGGCCGGCCGCCGTGCTGACCGGCATCGGCCTCACGAAGGCGAACGTCGTCGCGAACGTGAAGAAGCTCGACGACGCGACGGTGTCGGTCACGACCGACCGCAAGTACGCGCCGACCTTCGTGCTAAACGTGCTCGGCTCGTGGCCCGCGTCGGTGCTCGACAGGAAGCTGCTGCTGTCGCACCAGCAAGGCAACGACTTCGGCAACGCGTGGCTGAAGACCAACGAAGCCGGCTCCGGCGCATACAGGCTCGTCAAATGGACGGCCGGCGACAGCCTCGTGCTGCAACGCTTCGACGGCTACCGGCTGCCGCTCGCGATGAAGCGCATCGTGCTGCGCCACGTGCCCGAAGCGGCAAGCCAGCGCCTGCTGCTGGAAAACGGCGACGTCGACGCGGCGCGCGACCTGAGCCCCGACGATCTGGCGTCGGTCGTGAAGTCGGGCAAGGCGAAGGTGGCGGCATCGCCGCAGGCGACGCTGCTGTATCTCGGCCTGAACACGAAGAACCCGACGCTCGCGAAACCCGACGTGCAGGAAGCGCTGAAATGGCTCGTCGACTACGCGGGTATCCAGGGCAACGTCGTGAAGACGACCTACAAGGTGCACCAGACCTTCCTGCCCGAAGGCTTCCTCGGCACGCTGAACGCGAACCCGTACAAGCTCGACGTCGCGAAGGCGAAGGCGCTGCTCGCGAAGGCCGGCGTGCCGAACGGCTTTTCGGTGACGATGGACGTGCGCAACGACTATCCGTACACGGAGATCGCGCAGGCCGTGCAGGCGAATTTCGCGCAGGCCGGCATCAAGGTGCAACTGATCCCCGGCGACAACAAGCAGACGCTCGCGAAATACCGCGCGCGCCAGCACGACATCTACATCGGCGAATGGTCGGCCGACTACATCGATCCGCACAGCAACGCGCAGGGTTTCGCGTGGAATCCGGACAACGCCGACAAGTCGAGCTATAAAATGCTGGCCTGGCGCAACAGCTGGGACATCCCGCAACTGACGAAGCAAACCGACGCCGCGCTCGCCGAACCGGCCGCCGCGAAACGCGCGCAGCTTTACCAGACGATGCAGAAGGAAGTGCTCGCGCGCTCGCCGTTCGTGATCATGTTCGAGAAAGTCGCGCAGGTCGCGACGCGGCCCGGCGTGAGCGGGCTCGAAGTCGGGCCGATCAACGATCTCGTGTCGTACCGCAACCTGAAGAAGCAATAAGATTCGCCGCATGTCGACTCCCGCCTCCTCCCTCGAAGCGCTGCGCACGCTGCCCGCGCGGCGCCCGGCCGTACGCTGGGCGCTGCGCGTGCTGCGCTGGGCGATCACGCTCGCCGTCACGTTCGCGGGGCTGCTCGCGCTGACGTTCGTGATCGGCCGCAAGGTGCCGATCGACCCTGTGCTCGCGATCCTCGGCGATCGCGCGTCGGCCGAAGCGTACGCGGCCGAGCGCATCGCGCTCGGGCTCGACAAGCCGCTCGCCACGCAATTCCTGATCTACGCGCGCGACGTGCTGCACGGCAATCTCGGCGTGTCGCTGCTGACCGCGAACCCGGTGCTCGACGATATCCGGCGCGTGTTTCCGGCCACGCTCGAACTGGCGACGATCGCGACGCTGATCGGCATCGCGATCGGCGTGCCGCTCGGCGTCGCGGCCGCGGTGAAGCACAACCGGCCGATCGATCACGTCGCGCGCTTCGTCGGGCTGATCGGCAATTCCGTGCCGGTGTTCTGGCTCGGGTTGATGGGGCTGCTGCTGTTCTATGCGCGGCTGCACTGGGTCGGCGGCCCCGGCCGGCTCGACCCGGTGTACGACGGCATGGTCGATCCGCGCACCGGCAGCCTGCTGCTGGATGCGGCGCTCGCGGGCGAGTGGGACGTGTTCCGCAACGCGGTATCGCACATCGCGCTGCCGGCCGCGATCCTCGGCTACTACTCGGTCGCGTATCTGAGCCGCATGACGCGCTCGTTCATGCTCGACCAGCTGAGCCAGGAATACATCGTCACCGCGCGCGCGAAGGGCCTGTCCGAGCGCCGCGTGATCTGGCGGCATGCGTTCGGCAACATCATGGTGCCGTTGCTCACCGTGATCGCGCTCACGTACAGCAACCTGCTCGAAGGCTCGGTGCTGACCGAGATCGTGTTCGCGTGGCCGGGGCTCGGCTCGTACCTGACCGGCGCGCTGCTGAACGCCGACATGAACGCGGTGCTCGGCGCGACGCTCGTGATCGGCGCGATGTTCATCACCGTCAACCTGCTGACCGACGCGCTGTACCGCGTGTTCGATCCGCGTGCGCGCTAAAGGACTGCCCCGACATGACCGCTTCCCTCCTGCTTCTTTCATCGCCGATGCCGAAGGTCGTCCAACCATGAGCGCCGAGCGTCTGTCCCTGCGCGCGTGGCTGCTTTCCGATGCGCCCGCGTCGCGCTCGCAAGCCGCGTTCGGCCTCGCGTACCGGCGCTGGCGCCGGTTCGCCACGAATCCGCTCAACCTGTTCGGGCTGGCGATCCTGCTTGCGCTGATCGTCGTCGCGATCGTCGGCCCGCTGATCATGCCGCACGATCCGCTGCGCCAGGTGCTGTCCGACCGGCTGCTGCCGCCCGGCTCGCCGTCGCACTGGTTCGGCACCGACCAGCTCGGCCGCGACATCCTCTCGCGGCTGATCGCCGGGTCGCGCCTGACGCTCGGCATCGCGCTGCTCGTCGTCGCGATCGTCGTGCCGATCGGCCTCCTGATCGGCACGACGGCCGGCTATTGCGGCGGCTTCGTCGACAGCGTGCTGATGCGCATCACCGACATCGCGCTCGCGTTCCCGAAGATCGTGCTCGCGCTCGCGTTCGCGGCCGCGCTCGGCCCCGGCGTGATCAACGCCGTGGTCGCGATCTCGATCACCGCGTGGCCCGCGTATGCGCGGCTCGCGCGCGCGGAGACGATCCGCATCGCGCAAGCCGACTACATCCATGCCGCGCGGCTGCAAGGCGCGTCGGGCCCGCGCATCCTGCTGCGCTACATCATGCCGCTGTGCATGTCGTCGGTGATCGTGCGCGCGACGCTCGACATGGCCGGCATCATCCTGACCGTCGCGGGCCTCGGCTTTCTCGGCCTCGGCGCGCAGCCGCCGAGCCCCGAGTGGGGTTTCATGGTCGCGTCGGGCCGCAACGTGCTGCTCGACGCGTGGTGGGTCGCGACGCTGCCCGGCATCGCGATCCTGCTCGTGAGCCTCGCGTTCAACCTGCTCGGCGACGGGCTGCGCGACGTCTTCGATCCCCGTCATGGAGCGTGACATGCCGACGAATTCCACTACCGCGCCGGCGCCGCTCTGCGAGATCGACGGGCTGAAGATCGGCTTTCGCGGGCACGACGGCAGCGTGACCGACGCCGTGCGCGACCTGTCGCTGACCCTCGCGCCCGGCGAACGGCTCGGCATCGTCGGCGAATCGGGCTCCGGCAAGTCGCTGACGGGCCGCGCGCTGCTCGGCCTGCTGCCCGACGCCGCGCGCTTTTCGGCGCGCACGATGCGCTTCGCGGGGCACGACCTGCTCGCGATGTCGCCGCGCGAGCGCCGGCGGCTGTGCGGCAGCCAGATGGGGATGATCCTGCAGGACCCGAAATATTCGCTGAATCCGGTGATGACGGTCGCGAAGCAGATGGGCGAGGCGTTCCGCCTGCACGAGCCCGGCTTGCGCGGCCGCGCGCTGCGCGAACGGATCGTCGAGGCGCTCGCGGCCGTGCAGATCCGCGACCCGGCGCGCGTCGCCGATGCGTATCCGCACGAGCTGTCGGGCGGCATGGGTCAGCGCGTGATGATCGCGATGATGGTGTCGACCGGCCCGCGCCTCTTGATCGCCGACGAGCCGACGTCCGCGCTCGACGTCGCGGTGTCGATGCAGGTGCTCGCGGTGCTCGACGCGATGATCGCGCGCCACGGCACGGGCCTGATGTTCATCAGTCACGACCTGCCGCTCGTGATGTCGTTCTGCGATCGCGTCGCGGTGATGTATGCGGGCCGCGTGGTCGAAACCTGCGCCGCGCGCGACCTGCGCGACGCTTCGCATCCCTATACGCGCGGCCTGCTCGCGGCCAACCCGCCGCTCGCGAACCCGCCCGACGAACTGCCGGTGCTGCGGCGCGATCCGGCATGGCTCGATTCCGCACCGCCCGCCTTCGCGCCCGCCAATCGACAGGAGCCCGCACGATGATCGACGTCGATCACGCATCGATCCGTTTCCCGACCCGCACGGGTCACGTCGACGCCGTGCGCGACGCGAGCTTCGCGGTGCGCGACGGCGAAGTGTTCGGGCTGGTCGGCGAATCGGGTTCCGGCAAGTCGACGCTGCTGCGTGCGCTGACGGGCCTCGTGCCGCTCGCGTCCGGCAGCCTGTCGATCGACGGCCGCCCGGTGGGCGGCACGCCCGATCGCGCGTTCCGCCGCCACGTGCAGATGGTGTTCCAGGATCCGTACGCGTCGCTGCATCCGCGCTTCACCGTCGATCAGACGCTGCGCGAGCCGCTGTCGATCCATGCGATCGACGACCCCGATGCGCGGATCGCCCGCGCGCTCGCCGAGGTCGGCCTCGGCCCCGCGTTCCGCTTCCGCTATCCGCACCAGTTGTCGGGCGGCCAGCGGCAGCGCGTGGCGATCGCGCGTGCGCTGATCGTCGAGCCGCGCGTGCTGCTGCTCGACGAGCCGACGTCCGCGCTCGACGTATCGGTGCAGGCCGAGATCCTCAACCTGCTGCGCCGCCTGCATCGCGAACGCAACCTGACGATGATCCTCGTCAGCCACAACCTCGCGGTGATCGGCTTCCTGTGCCAGCGCGTCGCGGTAATGCAGCACGGCGAGATCGTCGAGCAATTGCGGGTCGAGGACGTGCGCGCCGGGCAGGTCGCACGCGACTACACGCGCACGCTGCTGAACGCGACCGAAGGCTATCGACGGCTCGATCCGGCGGCCGGTGTGCCGACCGCCTGACATCCGCACGACGCGCCGGCATGCGATACTCGGCACGCCGCGCACGGGTTCGCCGTCGCAGGGAACCCCGGTGCGCCGGGCGAGTCCATTTCCTTTCGTCAACAACTCAACAGCAACAGGGGGCATCCATGCTGCAATTCATCGAAACCCTGGTCGTCGGGCTCATCGTCGGCCTCCTCGCCCGCGCGTTCAAGCCGGGCGACGACAAGATGGGTATCCTGATGACCATCGTGCTCGGCGTCGTGGGTTCGCTGGTCGCCGGCTACGTCGGCCGCGCGGCCGGCTGGTACGCGCCTGGCCAGGGCGCCGGCTGGATCGCGTCGATCATCGGCGCGATCGTGCTGCTCGTGGTCGTCGGCGCGATCCGCAAGCGCGCGGGCTGAACACCGCCCGCCGCGCGCCAGCGCAACACGGCCGCTCGCCCCGCGCGAGCGGCCGTTTTCTTTTGGCGAATCGCCATTCTCAGGATTGCCGATTCGTTGAGCCCTCAACGATTTACCTGCAAATCCCGCATCCATTGACGGGTATCCACCGAGCCTACGTCATCGGCAATACCCTGACTTGCGGCCGCACAATTTTGAGATAAATTGATTGAAGAAACACGGCGTCGTTTGCTCGTCGTCGTTATTTCCGGTTTCTCACTCAAGAGGTTCGATGAAATTGCCGTTTACGCATACAGCATCGCAGCGTTGACGGACTGCCATTCGAGCGGCCTCGCTGCGACGCGCTTCCTCTCTGGAGCCTGTCATGAAGCATCGCCTGTTCGCCGCCTCGTTCGCATTGGCTGCCTCGCTTCTGGCGCCTTCCTCGTCCTTTGCCGAAGGCGCATCCGGCATCATCCACTTCACCGGCATGATCGTCGAGCCGCCCTGCTCGTTCGCGCCCGACACGGCCAACGCCGCCCGCATACGCGCCGATTGCCCGCGGCCCGCGACCGGGCAGATCGCGTTCGTCGACGCGGCGAGCCAGCAGGCCGTCAAGACCACGACCTTTACCGAAGCTTCGGGCGCAATCGTTTTACCGAAGCGCGCGGGCAACAGTCGTGCACCGATGATCGCCGTCGTGACCTACCAGTAAAGCTCGCCGCGGCCGCGCGTCAGTCGCGATGGCGCGCGATCCAGTCGCTGAACGCGCGAATCTTCTGCTGGCCGCCGAGGTTCTCGGGATAGACGAAGAAGTAGCGCGCGCCCGTCTCGAGCACGATGTCGAACGGCCGTTCGAGCCGGCGCGCGCTGACGTCGTCGTCGACGAGCGTCACGTCGCCGATCGCGACGCCGAAGCCCTGCATCGCCGCGTTCGTCGCGAGATCGAGCGTGTCGAACGTCGGCCCGCGCGCGGGATCGACTCCACGCTCGCCCGCATGGTCGAGCCATGCGCGCCAGTCGCGGTGGTCGCGCGTCGGATGCAGCAGCGTATGGCGCGCGAGATCGCCGACCGCATCGAGCGGCGACGCTTGCCGCAACTCGGGCGCGCAAACGGGTGTCAGCCGCTCGTCGAACAGCGGCAGCGCGACGACGCCCGGGCCGGGCGAGGTCCCGTAGACGATCGCCGCATCGAACGGTTCGCTCGAGAAATCGACGACGTGCTGCCACGCGGTCGTGATCTGCACGTGGAGATCGGGATGTTCGCCCTGGAAACGCATGATGCGCGGCAGCATCCAGCGGATCACGCAGGTCGGCACCTTCAGCGCGAGATCGGTGCGCTGCCGCGTGAGCTTCATCGAGATGTCCTCGATCCGCGCGAAGCTCTCGTCGACCACCGGCAACAACTGCTCGCCCTCGGCCGTCAGCGTGAGGCCCTTCGCATGCCGCCTGAACAGCGGAAAACCGTAATGCGCCTCGAGCGTCTGGATCTGCCGGCTCACCGCGCCCTGCGTGATGCACAGCTGCTCGGCCGCGCGCGTGAAGCTGCGGTGGCGAGCCACCGTCGAGAAGATCTGCAGCGCGTGCAGGGGCGGAAGTCGGCGCATGGCGAACGGGAAACGGGAAACGGCGCGGATGGGCCGCGCGCCGACGCCGGCGCGCGCTGACCGACACGATAAGCCAAACGCCGGCTTTGCGCGAGACGCCGGATACTCAGGCCGTCGCGGTAAGCGCGCCCGCCGCGATGCGCGCCGCCGATGCGACGACGTCCGCGCGCGCCGCGGCAGTCGCCTCCGGCTGCGTGAACGACACGGCCATCACGATCGGCGCGTGCGACGGCGGCCACAGCACCGCGATGTCGGTCGTCGTGCCGTAGCCGCCGGTGCCGGCCTTGTCGGCGACGCGCCAGCCGGGCGGCACGCCAGCCGCGATGCCGGTCGCGCCGCGCGCGCCGCCGACCATCCATTCCGTCAGTTGCGCGCGCTGCGGTTCGCGCAGCGTGTCGCCGAGCAGCAGCCGCTGCAGCGTGTCGACCATCGCGACCGGCGTCGACGTGTCGCGCTCGTCGCCGGGCGCGGCCTTGTTCAGCTCGGGTTCCCAGTGATCGAGGCGGAAGGTGGTGTCGCCGCTTTCGCGCGCGAACGCCGTGACGGCCTGCGGGCCGCCGAGCACGCCCATCAGCAGGTTGCCCGCGCCCTTGTCGCCCGACTGCAGCATCGCCGCGCACAGCTGCGCGATCGTCATGCCGGTGTCGACGCGGCTTTCCGTAATCGGCGAGCCGGACACGATTTCATAGCGACGGTACAGGATGCGGCGCGGCAGCAGCGATGCGTCGAGCGCGCCGCGCGCGAGCATCGCGGCGGCCGCCATGACCGCATACGTGCCGCACAGCGGGAAGCGCTCGCGCGCGTGGTGCGCGATGCGCACGCCGTTCGACGTATCGAGCGCGGCGACGCCGAGCCGCCCGTTCGAGGCTTTTTCCAGCGCGGCGAGTTCGGCTTGTCCAGTATGGGCGCGCCCCTGGTCGGCGACCGGCGCCGACGTGCATGCGGCAACGAACGGCGCGGCAACGGCGGCAAGCAACAGCGAGCGGCGTGTCGGAGAATGTTCCATGGATGAGATCTGTTCTGTCGGAAACGGTGGCGCGAAGCAACGCGGCCGCGCATCGGCGACGCGCGACCGTTCACGCCGACGGCCGGCCCGCGACGGCATTCGCCGCGCATCCCCGAAAGACGCCCGTCGGCCCCGCGATGGCGGGATTCGCATGAACACCTAGCGTAGCAGCGACCGCCGCCGCGTTCCAGCGCGACGGCCGCGCTTCACCCTTGCGACGAAGGCAGGTACGGCATCGGGTTCACCGGCTTGCCGTCGCGTCGCACCTCGAACAGCAGCGCGACACGCGAGTTGTCGAGGTCGCCCATCTCGGCGATCGCATCGCCCTGATGCACGATGTCGCCCGTCTTCACGAGCAGCTTGCGGTTGTGTGCATAGGCGGTCAGGAAATCCGCGTTGTGCTGCACGATGATCAGGCTGCCGTAATCGTTCAGGCCGGTGCCCGCATACATCACCCGGCCGTCGGCCGCGGCGCGAACCGGGTCGCCTGGCCGGCCGGCGATCTGGATGCCGCGGTTCTGCCCGGGCCGGAACCCTTCGACGATCTTGCCGGTTGCGGGCCACTTCAGCGCGACGCCGCCCGCATGGCGCTTCGTTTCCTTGACGACCTGGCGGTCGCTCGCGGTCGACGCGGTGGCCTGCGAAGTGGCTTGCGGATTGGCCGGCGAAGCGGCCTGATTATCCGCCGCGCCATTGCCCGCCACAGCCTGCGTGCCGGCCGCGCCCGCGGGCGGCAGCGGCTGCTGCTTGACGATGCGCAGGACCTGCCCCATGCGCAGCCTGCCGTTCGCGGCCAGCTTGTTCCAGGTGCGCAAGTCGGCCACGCTGCAATCGTTCGCGGATGCGATGCCCGTCAGCGTGTCGCCGCGCTTCACGACGTACTTTTTCGCGACGAGAATCGGCGCGGCCGGCATAGGCGCGGCCGGCTTAGGCGCGGCCGGCATCGGTCCGGCCGACGGCGCGGCAGGCCGGCTCGAATCGGAAGGCTGCCCCGCCAGCGTGTCGCTCGGCGCAACGGACTGCGTACTTGCACAACCGGCCATGACGAGCACGGCGGCCAGGCCCGACAGCCACGCCGCCTTGCGGTGAATCTCGCGCGTTTTCATGGACGATCCGACTCCGGTTTGACAATCTTTCAAGCATCTCAAAAACGGAACGGCCGACGTGTAACCGGATGCAAACAATGATGACAAACGATCACGGAGCGGATGCCGGCCGGCATGCGTTACCGGTAATACGGTCCGATCCGGAAAAACTTGATGGTCCTTTCGGAGAAAAACGGAAGAATTTTCGTCGCAAAAAACTATGGCAACTCCATTTTCATAGACAAACGCGCGACGTTCATCGCAACCATGCGACGAATTGGGCCCCGGCCCACGCGACGCCGACGCACAGGAACAGCAGATGCAGCGCGATCTTGAACGACACGCCCCATGACGAATCGATCCGCATGACGGGCTCCCCGGTTGATGTGCGTTCATGATCGGCCATCGATCGCGCCCCGGAAATGCGGAAGCGGCGAACCGGGTCTCAGGCCAACCCTGAGACCGCCGCCGCGGTTCCTGCTAACTTATCGGCCATTCCCCCATCGCCTTGCCATCATGCGCTTCGACCTGACCGACCTGCGGCTCTTCCTGAACATCTGCGAGGCCGGCACGATCACGAGCGGCGCCGAACGCACGCACATCACGCTGCAGGCGGCGAGCGAGCGCATTCGCGGGATGGAGGACGAACTGGGCGTGCCGCTGCTGCACCGGACCAAGTCGGGCGCGCAGGCGACCGATGCGGGCCGCGCGCTCGAACACCACGCGCGCACCGTGCTGCAGCAGATCGATCACATGCGCGGCGAACTGCAGCAATACGGCCAGGGGCTGCGCGGCCATATCCGGCTGCTGTGCAACACCGCATCGCTGAGCGAATACCTGCCCGACGCACTGGCCGATTACCTGCCGCGCCATCCGAAGCTGTCGATCAGCGTCGAGGAACGCTCGAGCCAGGAGATCGTGCATGCGATCCGCAACAAGACGGCCGAGATCGGCATCGTCGCCGATTCGGTCGGCCTCGGCGGGCTCGAACAAAAGCCGTTCCGCGAAGACTGGCTGATCGTCGTCGTGCCGGCCGCGCATCCGCTCGCGTCGCACGACAAGATCGCGTTCGACGACATCGCGGGCGAAGACTTCATCGGCCTCACCGACGGCAGCGCGCTGCAGGTGCATCTCGCCGACCAGGCGCGCGCGCTCGGCAAGCGGATCCGCTATCGCGTGCAATTGAAGAGCTTCGACGCGATCTGCCGCGTGATCGCGAGCGGCGTGGGCATCGGCATCGTGTCGCGGCATGCGGCCGAGCGCGCGATGCAGACGATGGACGTGCGGCTCGTCGAGCTGTCCGATCCGTGGAGCCATCGGAAACTGACGCTCTGCGCGCGGTCGTTCGACACGCTGCCGAAGTACACGCGCGAATTCGTCGCGTTTTTGTCGGGCGACGCGCCGCCGCGGTAACGCGCGCCACATTCGACTCACCCGATCGACATACGGAGACATGGCCATGACCGATACCGATCTCGCCACCCGCTATCGCGCGTATATCGACTGCCTGAACCGGCAGGACTGGCCGTCGCTCGGCGAATACGTATCGGACGACGTGATCCACAACGACCGGCCGCTCGGCCTCGCCGGTTATCGCGCGATGCTGGAACAGGACTTCCGCGACATCCCCGATCTGCGTTTCGAGATCCGGCTGCTCGTGTGCGAGCCGCCGCGCGTCGCGTGCCGCCTTCGCTTCACGTGTTCACCGAAAGGGACGTTCATGGGGCTCGCCATCGACGGCCGCAAGGTCACGTTCGCCGAGAACGTGTTCTACGAATTTCACGAAGGCAAGATCCGCCAGGTGTGGTCGGTGATCGACAAGGCGGCGATCGAGAAGCAGCTTTGACGTCGTCGGAACGGCAGGCCGTCGCGCGCGCCGGCCTGCGCTCGGCCTCGCACACCGATACGCCGAGCGGTGAACGGCACGACGAATCCGCTGTCGACGCTGCCGGTCGGGCAACTGCCTTCGAACGTCGCGTGCACGCCGAAGCCGGTCACACTCGGCGCGGGCGCGACTCGCACGGTCGGGTGGAAACTGAAGTAGCCGATCCGGCGTGAGGCGCGTGACCGGGATCCCGTGACGGCTCGCGAAACCGGCTTCGGGACCATTCGGCGCCCGGCTACACGTTCACCACCACCCTGCCCCCGCCATATACGCGCCCAGTACAACCAGCCCGACGAAGAAGCAACGCTTGAACATCTTCTCGCTCATCACGCGCCGCGCATATTGGCCGCCGGCCATTCCCGCCAGCGCGGGCACGAGCGCGAGCGCCGACACGCCGAGATCGACCGTCTGCAATGCGCCCGTCACACGCAACTGCAGGCCGAGCACGATCGTCGACGCGGTAAACGACAGCCCGAGCGCCTGGATCAGATCGTCCTTGGACAGCCGCAGCGCCTGCAGGTACGGCACGGCCGGTACGACGAACACGCCGGTCGCGGCCGTCACGACGCCCGTCAGGTAGCCGACCACGGCCGACAGCCATTTTTCGTGGCGCCCCGGCGCGGGCAACCGTGCGGCCGCCAGCCCCCATAGCCCGTAAAGCACCAGCACCACGCCGAGCGCCGCGTGCGTCCACGTGCTGCCGGCCGCAAGCGCCGGCAACCCGCCCGTCAGCGTGCCGACCGTCAGGCCGGCGAGCAGCGGCCACAGCCGGCGCAGCAGCGCGCCGAACGACGGGCCGAGCCACAGCTGCCACACGTTGGTGATGAACGACGGGACGAGCAGCAGACTTGCCGCGGCCGACGGCGGCATCGCGAGCGTCAGCAGCCCCATCGCGATCGTCGGCAGCCCGAGACCGATCATGCCCTTCACCGCGCCGGCCAGCAGGAAAACCAGCACGACGATCGTCAGCGTATGCATTTGCATGGAGGCATTCCGTCCGTTGAGTACGGCGCCGATGGTGCCCGCCTGCGATGCCGCCCGCCATCTGGTTTTGCCTGAGGCTGGCTCGGGCCCGCCGGACGGAGCGCTCAGGCGCGTCCATCCGGCCCCGTGAATCACCCCCGGCCCTGCTCGCTGTCGAGGTGCGCCATCTGCGCGGCCGGATAGCGCTCGCCGGCAGCCGCCCCGGCGGGGACCGCCGCTTCGATACGCGCGAGGTCGTTGACCGTTAGTTGCAATTCAGTCGCCAGCAAACCGTCCTGCAATTGCGTGCGTTTGCGGGCGCCGACCAGCGGCACGATGTCGGCGCCGCGCGACAGTACCCACGCGATCGCGACCTGCGCCGGATTGCTGCCCTTCTCGTCGGCGATCGCGCGCAGCGCGTCGACGAGCGCGAGGTTGTGCGCGAGATTCTCGCCCTGGAAGCGCGGGCTCGCCGCGCGGAAATCGCGCTCGCCCTGCCGCGCCGCCGTCCAGCGCCCGCCGAGCAGCCCGCGCGACAGCACGCCGTAGGCCGTCACGCCAATGCCGAGCGCGCGGCACACGGGCAGGATCTCGGCCTCGATCCCGCGCGACAGCAACGAGTACTCGATCTGCAGATCGGCGATCGGCGCGACGGCGGCCGCGCGGCGGATCGTGTCCGCGCCGGCTTCGGACAGCCCGATATGGCGCACGTACCCTGCCTTCACGAGATCGGCGATCGCGCCGACCGTTTCCTCGATCGGCACCGCCGGATCGACGCGGGCCGGGCGATAGATGTCGAGGTAATCGGTGCCGAGCCGCTTCAGCGAATACGCGACGAAGTTCCGGATCGCCGCGGGCCGCGCGTCGTAGCCGGCAAACCCGCCGGCCGGATCGCGCAGCGCGCCGAATTTCACGCTGATGCGCACCTGGTCGCGCGTACGGCCGCGCAGCGCGTCGCGAATCAGCATCTCGTTATCGCCCATCCCGTAGAAATCGCCGGTGTCGAGCATCGTGATGCCGTGGTCGAGCGCCGCGTGCAGCGTCGCGATGCTTTCGTCGCGATCGGCCGGCCCGTAGAAATCCGACATCCCCATGCAGCCGAGCGCGATCGCCGATACCTGCGGGCCCGTGCGGCCCAGTTGACGCATGTCCATGTCCGTTTCCTTCAAATGGTGAGTGGATGGAACGGATTCTGGCCGCGTGACGCCGCGCGATAAACGCGAAACGCTCCACCAAACCATTCGACGCTGATTAACAATGGAGCCTGTTCCTTTCCCGCCAAGGTTCTCGCCCGCATGGATCATCTGCAAGCAATGCGCATCTTCGCGCGCGTCGCCCATCTCGGCAGCTTCACGAAAGCGGCCGAGCAACTCCAGCTGCCGCGCCCGACGGTCAGCAACGCCGTCCAGTATCTGGAAAAGCACCTGAAGGTCCGGCTGCTGCAACGCACGACGCGGCGCGTCGCGCTGACCGCCGAGGGCGCGACCTACTACGAGCGCTGCGTGCGGTTGCTGGCCGATCTCGACGACGCGGAAACGCTGTTCGAGGACGCCGGCGCGTCGCCGCGCGGCGTGATCCGCGTCGACCTGCCCGAACGTTTCGCGCTGAATCACGTGATTCCGGCGCTGCCGGATTTCCACGCGCGCTACCCCGACCTGCGCATCGTGATCAGCACGACCGACCGCTTCGTCGATCTCGTCGCGGACGGCATCGACTGCGCGGTGCGGGTCGGCGTGCTGTCCGACACGTCGCTCGTCGCGCGGCGCGTCGGCGAGATGGCCCAGATCAACTGCGCGTCGCCCGCCTATCTCGCGCGCCACGGCACGCCGCGCTCGCCGGACGATCTGCCGGACCACGTCGCGGTCGGTTATTTTTCGAGCCGCACGGGCCGCGAACTGGACTGGGAATATGCGGACATGGATTCGGGCGAGATGCGCACCGTCAAAATGCACAGCGTCGTGTCGGTCAACAGCTCGCAGGCGTATCTCGCGTGCTGCGTCGCGGGCCTCGGGCTGATCCAGGCGCCGCGCGACGGGCTCGCGCCGCTGCTCGCCGACGGTTCGCTGGTCGAGGTGCTGCCGGAATGGAATGCGGCGCCGCTGCCCGTGGCGGTGGTGTTCCCGACCGGCCGGCACCTGGCGCCGCGCGTGCGGATCTTCGTCGACTGGCTCGCGGAAACGCTCGGCGGCACGCACCAAGCGGACTGACGGCGGCCGTGCCGGGGCATGCGCCCCGACGCCGGCGCACTCAGAACTTGTGGCGGATCGCGGCGCGCACCGAGAACTGGTTCGACGACGACGACGGGCCGTCCGTCCCGACGACGTAGCCGCCGTCGGCCGCCGTGCCCGTCTTGTCGCCAGCCACCTTCTGCCACGCGCCCTGCAGGTACACGTCGGTGCGCTTCGACAGGCTGTAGTCGGCCATCAGGCCGACCGTGTGGTACTTCGGCTTGAACGAGCCGGCCGCGGCGTCGTACTTGCCGTCCGTGTACACGTACTGCGCGCCGAGGTAGAAATCGGGCGTGAGCTGGTACTTGCCGTTGACTTCGAAGTTCTGGAACTTCGTCGCGGTCAGCCCGAGGCCGGCGAACGTCGACGCCGGCAGGTAGACCGTCGATACCGGGTTCTTCACGTCGGTCTTCGTATAGACGAAGCCGACCGTGGCCGGGCCGAACGTATAGTTGAGGCCGCCGCCGAAGATGCGCAGCCGATCGGCGACGAAGTTCGCGTCGTCGGCCGCGATCGCGCCCGCGTTGCCGATGCCCGGATTGTTCGCCTGCAGGTACGCGGCGGCGACTTGCAGCCCGGCGAGCGAATACTGCGCGCCGATGCTGTACTGGCGGTTGTTCGAGAAGCCCGTGCTGTTGCTGAAGCTGTACGTGCCGCCCAGCGTCAGGCCGTTCCAGTCGGGGCTTGCGTACTTGACCGTGTTGTTGACGCGAAACGAGTTGTCCGTGTTGTCGTTGTCGAACGGGTGCGAGAACAGCGTGCCGCCCCAGTTGCCGTTCGCGGTCAGCGGCGCGAGATAGTCGACGACGGAATCGTACTGGCGGCCGAAAGTCAGCGTGCCGAAGCGCGACTCCGACAGCCCGACGAACGCCTGACGGCCGAACATGCGACCGCCCTGGCCGAGCCGGCCGTTATTCACGTCGAAACCGTTTTCCAGCGTGAAGATCGCCTTCAGCCCGCCGCCGAGATCCTCGCTGCCCTTCAGGCCCCACCGGCTGCCCTGCGCATAGCCGCTCGCGAGCTGGTAGTTGGTCTTTCCGACCCCATTGACGTTGACGTTGTTCGTGTAATTGAAGCCTTCGTCGATCAGGCCGTACAGCGTCACGCTGTTCTCGGCAAAGGCCGGCGCGGCGCAAGCGGCGAGCGCGGCGGCAAAAATGGCGTGCTTCTTCATGACGAATCTCCGGAGCCGGGGGCCGGGCGGGCCAAACGCCCGGCGCATGTTCGATCTGTTGTATGTGTGGCCCGCAGGGCGGACGACGCGGTGTGCGGCCGCGTGAGGACAAAATGGTGTCACGTCGGAAATCGTCCGTCCATCGGGTACCGGTCATCGCGCGCAAAGCGTTGCGCTCGTCCAACTGCCGGGTTGCGCGCACGGCCCGACCGCGCTTGTCGGCGGCGGCAGGCCGGCCCGCCATCCGCGTAAACCCGATGGGCGCCGCATCGGTGGCACAATGCGCATCCGTTCGCCATTTCTTCACGAAGTCATGCTTGACCCCGATTCATGCGCGGCGCGTGCCGGCCGTAACCGCGGCCCGCGCCGAAAGGCGCTCCGATGAGCGCGCCGGCCCGGGCCGGCCGCTACGCCGAGCTCGATTTCTTCCGCGGCCTCGTGCTGCTCGTCATCGTCGTCGACCACATCGGCGGCAGCATCCTGTCGCGCGTGACGCTGCACGCGTACGCGCTGTGCGACGCGGCCGAGGTGTTCGTGTTCCTCGGCGGCTTCGCGACCGCCATTGCGTACAACTCGCTCGCCGAGCGGCACGACGAAGCCGCCGCGCGCCAGCGCTTCATCCGGCGTGCGTTCGAGATCTACCGCGCGTTCCTCGTGACGGCCGGCCTGATGCTGCTGATCACCGCCGCGCTGAATGCGCTGGCGATCGACGGCCCGAACATGCCGACCAACGATCTCGACGGGCTGCTGCACAAGCCGCTCGCCGCGCTGCGCGACATCCTGCTGTTCCGCCGCCAGCCGTACCTCGCGTCGGTGCTGCCGATGTACGCGTTCTTTGCGCTGCTCGTCCCGCTCGCGCTGCCGCTCGCGCGCACGCAGCCGTGGCTGATGCTCGCGTTCAGCGGATCGCTGTGGTACGCGGCGCCGCACGTCGCGCGCTTCTTGCCGACCGTCGAAGGCGCACCGTGGGATTTCAACCCGTTCGCGTGGCAGTTCCTGTTCGTGCTCGGCGTGATCGCGCGCTGCCAGCCCGTCTACCAGACCCTCGCGCCCAGGCCGCAGGGCTGGCTGCTGACGGCCGCGTCGCTCGCGGTCGTCGCGGCGGGCGCATACTACCGGCTGCGCATCGAGCCGTTCCCGACCGATCCGTCGATCAAGCAGAACCTCGGCGCGCTGCGACTCGTGAACTTCCTCGCGATCGCGTGGCTCGCCGCCAAGCTCGTGCACCTCGGCTGGATGAAGAAGGTCGCGCACGCGATGCCGTGGATCGGCACGATCGGCCGGCAGGGACTGCTGTGCTTCGTCGCGGGCACCGGCATCTCGCTCGCGGTGGATTCGCTGCTCTACCAGGCGACCGAAGGCTATCTCGACGTGCCGCTCGGGCTGGCAGCCGACGCCGTCGCGATCGGGCTGCTGTATCTCGTCGCCAAGCTCTACGGGCCGCTCGTCGCGCGGCTGCCGTTCCGTTCGCGGCCATGACGCGCCGCGCCGTCATGCGCCGCTGCGACGATAGCCGGCGCCTCTCCTGAAACGATTCGCCATGCGCCGACTCGCCCTTCCGTTCGCCCTCGCCCTGATCGCCGGCGCCATCGCCACCGCCCATGCCACGCCGCCGGCGCCCGCGGCCGCGGTATCGCCCGCGCCGCCTGCCGTGCAGACCGCGACGACGCCGTCGGCCGCGCAGGAGCCGTCGGTCAATCCGGGCAGCAGCGTCGTGCTGCGCACGTTCCGCTCGGCGTCGCTGAAACGCGACTGGTCGTACACGGTCTACCTGCCGCCCGGCTACAACCCGGAAGGCGCGCGCTACCCGGTGATGTACCTGCTGCACGGCAACGCGGGCAACGCGAACGACTGGGTCACGCAGGGCCGGCTGCAGGCCACCGCCGACACGCTGATCGAACGCCACGACATCCCGCCCGTCGTGATCGTGATGCCGCAAGGCGGCACCGACTGGTACGTCGACCGCAAGGAGAAGATGCAGAGCGCGTTCCTCAACGACCTGCTGCCGGAAGTCGAAGCGCACTTCGCGGTGTCGAACCAGCGCGCGGGGCGCGCGATCGGCGGCGTGTCGATGGGCGGCTTCGGCGCGCTGCGCTTCTCGCTGCTAGAGCCGGGGCTGTTCTGCGGCGCGATGCTGCTGAGCCCCGCGATCTATGCGAACGAGCCGCCGCTCAATTCCGCCGCGCGCTACGTCGGCGTATTCGGCGACCGGCAGTTCGATCCGCGCGTGTGGCACGAGCTCAATTACCCGGCGCTGCTGCGCGGCTATTTCGCGCGCAACTGGCGCGTGCCGATGTTCATCGCGGCCGGCGACGACGACCTGACGATCCAGGCGGAATCGAGCGTGCTGTACACACAGCTGCGCCGGGCGCAGAACCCGGCCGAGCTGCGCATCGTCGACGGCGGGCATATGTGGGACGTGTAGCGCGGGTTGCTCGGGCCGGGGTTGAAGTATGCGCTGGAGTGTGTGAAGTGACGGCCGGCGGGGCGTTGCTCCGCCTTGCCGCTCGCTCGGCTCCGCGTTGAGCGAAAGCCACGGTATCCAGCGTGCGCTTCACGATGTCGCTTGAATCCGTACCCGCCGCATTTCGACTACATTGCCAAAGTGGCGATGCCATCGGTCGTCGCCTGCCTCCCCTACTCGACCCGCAGGAAATCAAGCCATGTCTGACTCGAAGAAATTCGCCGCCGTCACGGGCGCCGGCTCCGGCATCGGTCGCGCAGCGGCCGTCGCGCTCGCCCAGGCCGGTTTCACCGTCGCGCTGCTCGGGCGCACGGAGGCGTCGTTACGCGAAACCCGGGACGCCATCCGCACCGCCGGCGGCGACGCGCAGGTATTTCCCGCCGACGTGACCGACGAAGCATCGGTCGACCACGCGTTCGCGCAGATCGCACAGCAATTCGGCCGGCTCGACGTCCTGTTCAACAACGCCGGCCGCAACGCCCCGGTCGTTTCCCTCGGCGACTACGAACTCGACGTATGGAACAGCGTCGTCGCGACGAACCTGACCGGCGTCTTTCTGTGCGCGCGGGCCGCGTGGCGGCTGATGAAGGCGCAAACGCCGCAGGGTGGCCGAATCATCAACAACGGCTCGATCTCGGCGCACGCGCCGCGCCCCGACACGATCGCGTACACGGCGACCAAGCACGCGGTGACCGGGATCACCAGGTCGCTCGCGCTGGACGGTCGCCGGTACAACATCGCGTGCGGCCAGATCGACATCGGCAACGCGGCCACGTCGCTCACGGAACGGATGACGCAAGGCGTCCCGCAAGCGAACGGCAGCCTGGCGCCGGAAGCGCGGATGGACGTCGCGCATGTCGCGAACGCGATCGTCCAGATGGCGAATCTGCCGCTCGATACGAACATACTGAACATGACGATCATGGCGACCGCGATGCCGTTCGTCGGTCGCGGGTAACACGCGCCGCGGTCCGCGCCGGAAGGCAGCGTTCACGTACGGGCGGCGACCGCACCGCGCCGTCGCGACGGCGCTGAATGCGAGCCCGTCGCGACGCAGATTGGTTTCAGTGAGGCAGGCCGATCGCCTGCCGCTCGTCCTCGAGCAGTTGCGTCAACGAACCGTGCAACCGCTCAACGCTGTGCGGCGGTAGCGCGAAGCTTGCCCATCCGAGCCCGCTGTGACGCAGCAACAGCACCGCGCCGCCCTGCAGCGGATGGCGTTCGGCATACCAGCAGGGGTCCATTTCGGTCACGAATGGCTGCTCGTGCGGCGGACGTTCCGGCACGGCAGGCTGCATCGACGCGCGCAGCAGGCTCAAGTACTGGATGACTGCGTCCACGTCTTCCGGATCGAGCACTGCCGCGCCACGCTCGATCGACATCAGCACGACGAGCTTGCCATGCTCCTCGATCATCTTGATGCTCAACGGTTGTGCCATCTTCGTCGTCCTTGCCGCGGTTACGAGATCTCATTATCGACCTCGGTACAGGCTGGCCGCCTGAAGATTTGTGATCCATGCATGAATCTTTTTTTAGAAATCTTCAGAAAGCGCGTCGCGCTGTCGTCCATCCGACTCCACCGCTTTCTAAACGAAATTTCATCCGGCCAGCACCGTTTTTTTAGCGTCCCGCCCACGCGTGCCTTCCATAATGGATTCGCTGCCCGCCCCCGGCAGGCGCAGCGCGATGCGTCGACGCAGCCCGCCGAAGACGGACGCGCCGCCCCGTATTTCCGGCAAATCCACTCCTCGCCGATCATGAACCAACTGCAAGCGATGCGTGTCTTCACGCGTGTGGTCGAGTTGTCGAGCTTCAGTCTCGCCGCACGTCAGCTCGGCATGTCGGCCGCCGCGGTCACGCGCAGCGTCGGCATGCTCGAGGCCCATCTGAACATGCGCCTGTTGAACCGGACCACGCGCAGCCTGTCGCTCACCGAGCCGGGCCGCGAATACCTCGACGGCTGCCGCGCGATCATCGAGAAGCTCGACGAGATCGAATCGAACCTCGCGCAGGTCAATCGCGATCCGCACGGTACGCTGCGCATCGCCGCGTCGGCCACCTCGGTTGCGGCGGGGCTGTGCACGCTGCTGTCCACGTATCGCATCGCGCATCCGCGCGTGCGATTCGACGTGACGACGTTCGATATCCAGGTCGACATGGTGGAAGGCGGCTACGACGTGTGCTTCTGTGACGATCACCGCCTCGTCAACTCGACCTTCGTGTCGCGGACGTTGACGAGCGTGCGCGACGTGGTCGTCGCGTCCCCCAACTACCTCGCGCGGCACGGCACGCCTGTCGAGCCGGTCGAACTGAACACGCATAGCCTGCTGACCGTGTCGAACGGCGCCGCGCGCAACTGGGAGTTCTCGGCTACCGACGGCGCCTGCCGCATCTATACCGGCAATGCGCTGGCATCGACCAGCAACACGATGGTGCGGATCGCGGCACTCAATCACATGGGTATCGCGCAATTGCCGCATCCGCTCGTGGCCGACGATCTCGCACGCGGCACGTTGGTGCCGATTCTCGAACGCTACGAAGCGAACGGCGGCCCGCGCCGCCTCTCGATGCTCTACCCGAGCCGCAATTATCTGTCCACGAAAGTGCGCAGCTTCATCGACTACGTGGTCGACCACTATCGCACGCCCGGGCGCATCGCCATGCAGCTTGCCGCTGCGTGACTTCGCCGGGTCGCGCACGCCATGGCACATATCCTGACGATCGAAGACGATCCGCTGATCGCGGATCGCATCGCGCACACGCTGCGTGCCGAAGGCCACCAGATCGACGTCGCGCGCACCGGCCGCGACGGCATGGCCCGCGCGATGAGCGCGCACTACGACGTCGTGACGCTCGATCGCATGTTGCCCGACCTCGACGGGCTGACGATCCTCGCGACGATGCGCGGCGTCGGCCTCGATACGCCGGTGCTCGTGATGAGTGCGATGTCCGACGTCAATCAGCGTATCCAGGGGCTGCGCGCCGGCGGCGACGACTACCTCGTCAAGCCGTTCTCGCTCGAAGAAATGTGCGCGCGCATCGACGTGCTGATTCGCCGGCGGCCGCGCGGCACGCACGTCGACACGGTGCTGCGCGCCGGCGAGCTGGAGCTCGACCTGGTGCGGCGACGCGCGACGCTCGGCGCGCACGAGCTCGCGCTGCTGCCGACCGAGTCCCGCGTGCTCGAATTCATGATGCGCAACGCCGGCCGCGTGCTCACGCGCACGATGATCTTCGAAGCCGTGTGGGGGTGCCGTTTCGATCCCGGCACGAACCTGATCGACGTGCACGTCGGCCGCCTGCGCAAGAAGGTGAACCGGCCTGGCGCCGCGCCGCTGATCCGCACGATCCGCGGCTCGGGCTACCTGCTCGGTTGAGTCCGTCCGCCACTTAAAACTTGTTTCATCTTTTTAGCGACCCGCTGTTAGGGGCTGCTCCGCAGAATGCGGTCATCGGATGCGCATCGGTATTTTCCCGAAGACGCGCACGTCCGGCTCTTCTTCACGACGCTTTTGAACGGAGCAGCACCTCATGCTGAAAATTGTCCGGCTCGCGCTCACGCGGCCCTATACGTTCGTCGTACTGGCGCTGCTGATTCTGATCGCGGGCCCGCTCGCGGCGATCCGAACGCCCATCGACATCTTTCCGGACATCCGCATTCCGGTGATCAGCGTCGTGTGGAACTACGCCGGCCTGCAGCCGGACGACATGTCCGGACGCGTGATCACGTACTACGAGCGCACGCTCGGCACGACGGTGAACGACGTCCAGCATATCGAGTCGCAATCGTTCCGCGGCTACGGCATCGTGAAGATCTTCTTCCAGCCGACCGTCGATATCCGCACGGCGACCGCGCAGGTCACGTCGATCTCGCAGACCGTGCTCAAGCAGATGCCGCCCGGCACCACGCCGCCGCAGATCCTCAACTACAACGCATCGACCGTGCCCGTGCTGCAGATCGCGCTGACCAGCAACACGCTCGACGAACAGAAGCTGGGAGATTACGCGGTCAACTTCATTCGGCCGCAGTTGCTGTCGGTGCCCGGCGTCGCGATTCCGACGCCGTACGGCGGCAAGACACGCGAAGTACAGATCGACCTCGACCCGCAGGCGCTGCAGTCGAAAGGGCTGTCGGCGCAGGACGTCGCGCACGCGCTCGCGCAGCAGAATCAGATCATCCCGGCCGGCACGCAGAAGATCGGCCGCTTCGAATACAACATCAAGCTCAACAACAGCCCGCTCTCGCTCGACGCGTTGAACGACCTGCCGATCAAGTCGGTCGGCGGCACGACGATTTATATCCGCGACGTCGCCCATGTGCGCGACGGCTATCCGCCCCAAGGCAACATCGTGCGCGTGGACGGCCGCCGCGCGGTGCTGATGAGTATCCTGAAGAACGGCTCCGCATCGACGCTCGACATCATCGCCGGCGTGAAGGCGAAGCTGCCGCTGGTCGAACAGACGCTGCCGCCGGGCCTGAAGCTCGTCACGATGGGCGACCAGTCGACCTTCGTGAACGGCGCCGTGAGCGGCGTGGCGCGCGAAGGCATCATCGCCGCCGCGCTGACCTCGCTGATGATCCTGCTGTTCCTCGGCTCGTGGCGTTCGACGCTGATCATCGCCGCGTCGATCCCGCTGGCCGTGCTGTCGGCGATCGCGCTGCTCGCGGCCACCGGCGAGACGCTCAACGTGATGACGCTCGGCGGCCTTGCGCTCGCGGTCGGGATCCTCGTCGACGATGCGACGGTGACGATCGAGAACGTGAACTGGCACCTCGAACAGGGCAAGGACACGCGCACCGCGATCGTCGACGGCGCGAAACAGATCGTGATGCCGGCGCTCGTCTCGCTGCTGTGCATCTGCATCGTGTTCGTGCCGATGCTGATGCTCGACGGCATCTCGCGCTTTCTGTTCGTGCCGATGGCCAAGGCGGTGATCTTCTCGATGGTGTCGTCGTTCGTGCTGTCGCGCACCTTCGTGCCGATGCTCGCGCAATACCTGCTCAAGCCGCACGCATCGGCCGGCCACGCGTCGGGCGAACTGGCCGCGGTGATGGATCCGCACGCGGGCCATGCCGGCGCGCACGAGGTCCCGCCGTCGCGCAATCCGCTGGTGCGCTTCCAGCGCGCATTCGAGCGCCGCTTCGAAGCCGTGCGCGCGTCGTACCGGATCCTGCTGGGCCTCGCGCTCACGCGCCGCAAGCCGTTCGTCGTCGCCTTCCTCTGCATCGTGGCCGCGTCCTTCCTGCTCGCGCCGTCGCTCGGTCGCAACTTCTTCCCGACCATCGACTCCGGCGAGATCGCGCTGCACGTGCGCGCGCCGGTCGGCACGCGTGTCGAGGAAACCGCCGCCGAACTCGACCGCATCGAAAACACGATCCGCGGCGTGATTCCACCCGCGCAGTTGCGCGAAGTGATCGACAACATCGGCCTGCCGAACAGCGGGATCAACCTGACCTACAACAACAGCGGCACGCTCGGGCCGCAGGACGGCGACATCCTGATCTCGCTGTCGCGCGATCACGCGCCGACCGCCGACTACGTGCGCACGCTGCGCGAACGCCTGCCGCGCGCCTATCCGGGCACCACGTTCTCGTTCCTGCCCGCCGACATCGTCAGCCAGATCCTCAACTTCGGCGCACCGGCCCCGGTCGACCTGCAGGTGGCCGGCCCCAACCAGCAGGCCAACCTCGCCTATGCGCGCGAGCTGTACCGCAAGCTGCGCCTGATCGCGGGCGTCGCCGACCCGCGCATCCAGCAGGCCAGCACCTATCCGCAATTCACGGTGACGGTCGACCGCACGCGCGCCGACCAGCTCGGCATCACCGAGCAGGACGTGACGAACTCGGTGGTCGCGACGCTGGCCGGCACCAGCCAGGTCGACCCGACCTACTGGCTCAATCCGCGCAACGGCGTGTCCTATCCGATCGTCGCGCAAACGCCGCAGTACAGGATGACCACGCTGTCGGCGCTGCAGAACCTGCCGGTCACCAGCGCGAACGGCCAGTCCCAGCTGCTGGGCGGTCTGGCCACGATCACGCGCGGCGTCGGCAACGCGGTGGTGTCACACTACAACATCGAGCCGCTGTTCGACATCTACGCGACCACCCAGGGACGCGACCTCGGCGCGGTCGCGGCCGACATCGACGATATCGTCAAGGCCACCGCGAAGGACGTGCCCAAGGGCTCGACCGTCACGCTGCGCGGCCAGGTGCAGACCATGAACGGCGCGTTCGCCGGCCTGCTGCTCGGCCTCGTGGGCGCGATCGTGCTGATCTACCTGCTGATCGTCGTGAACTTCCACTCGTGGGCCGACGCATTCGTGATCGTCTCGGCGCTGCCGGCGGCGCTGGCCGGCATCGTCTGGATGCTGTTCACCACGCATACGCCGCTGTCGGTGCCGGCGCTGACCGGCGCGATCCTGTGCATGGGTGTCGCCACCGCCAACTCGATCCTCGTCGTCAGTTTCGCGCGCGAGCGCCTGGCCGAAACCGGCAACGCGCTGGCCTCCGCGCTCGAGGCCGGGTTCACGCGCTTCCGCCCGGTGCTGATGACCGCGCTCGCGATGATCATCGGCATGGCGCCGATGGCGCTCGGCCTCGGCGACGGCGGCGAGCAGAACGCGCCGCTCGGCCGCGCGGTGATCGGCGGCCTCGCATGCGCGACGATCGCGACGCTGTTCTTCGTTCCCGTCGTGTTCAGCCTCGTGCATCGGCGCGATGCGCTCAAGCACGACGGTTCCCGCGCTTCCTCCCCTTCCGCGTCCGGAGCTTCCCATGTCCACTGAGATCGATATCAAGTCGCCGAAACGGCTGCCCAACCTCAAGCTCGTCGCCACGCTCACCGCGCTGATCGCGGTCGGCATCGTGGCGACCGGCATCGTCGGCCGCGCGCACGCGAAACAGGAAATGACGACCTGGTCCGCCGAGCAAGCGGTGCCGACCGTGGTCGCGTACACGCCGTCGACCGGCGGCGACGGCGCCACGCTCGTGCTGCCCGGCCATTTGTCCGCATTCGAGAGCGCGCCGATCCATGCGCAGGTGTCGGGCTACCTGCATGCGTGGTACACCGATATCGGCGCGCACGTGAAGTCGGGGCAACTGCTCGGGCTGATCGATACGCCCGAGCTCGATCAGCAACTGCTGCAGGCGCGCGCCGATCTGCAGAGTTCGCTCGCCAACGAGAAGCTTGCCGCGTCCACGGCCGCGCGCTGGAAGAGGATGCTCGCGCAGGATTCGGTGTCGCAGCAGGAAACCGACGAGAAGACCAGCGACCTCGCGGCCAAGCAGGCGATCGTCGCCGCCAACGAGGCCAACGTGCGGCGCCTCGAGGCGCTGGAGGCGTTCAAGCGCATCGTCGCGCCGTTCGACGGCGTCGTCACCGCACGCAAGACCGACATCGGCCAGTTGATCTCGGCCGGCGGCGGCGCCGGCCCGGAGCTGTTTGCCGTGTCCGACGTGCACCGGATGCGCGTCTACGTGAGCGTGCCGCAGAACGAGGCCGCCGCGATCCGGCCCGGCATGACGGCCACACTGACCGTGCCGGAGCATCCGGGCGAGACCTTCCGGGCGACGCTCGCCGACACCGACGACTCGATCGCCGATTCGACCGGCACGCTGCTCGTGCAGTTGATGGTCGACAACCCCGACGGCAAGCTGATTCCCGGCGAATACACCGAGGTGCATTTCGCGCTGCCGGCCGGCAGCAGCCACGTGCTGACGATTCCGGCCAGTTCGTTGATCTTCCGGCAGGCCGGCCTGCAGGTCGCCGTGGTCGGCAAGGACGATCGCGCGGTATTCAAGCCCGTGACGATCGCGACCGACCTCGGCACGCACGTGCAGATCGCGACCGGCCTCGCGCCGGACGATCGCGTGATCGACAACCCGCCCGACTCGCTCGCTGCCGGCGATCCGGTCAGGCTCGCGGCGCCAGCTCGCACCGTCGCGTCGGCCGCGCGCGATACGGAGCGTGCGCATGGCTAACCGGCTTCGGCTTTGCGCGATGCTCGCCGGCGTCGCGTTCCTCTGCGCGTGCTCGTTCGCACCTGCCTATCATGCGCCGCACCCCGCGCTGCCGGCCAGCTTCAAGGAAGCGGGCGGCTGGCAGCCCGCGAAGCCGGCCGACCGCATCGCGCGCGACGGCTGGTGGAAGGCGTTCCGCGATCCCGTGCTCGACCGGCTCGAAGCACGGGTGGCCGCGGCCAACCCCGACGTGGCCGCGGCCGTGGCCCGACACGACGAGGCAACCGCGCTGTTCGATCAGGCGCGCTCGGGCCTGTTCCCGACCATCGGCCTCGGCGCGCAGGTCTCGAGCAACCGTCAGTCGGCCATGCGGCCGTTGCGCGGCTCGAACCAGCCGAACGTCTATGGCGACAACACGCTCGACGCCGGCTTCGACTACGACCTCGACCTGTGGGGCAAAGTCCGCAACGAAGTCGCGGCCGGGCGCGCCGACGCACAGGCCAGCGCCGACGATCTCGCGTCGGTCCGACTGAGCTTGCAGGCCAGCCTCGCGAGCGCGTACTTCAGCCTGCGCGGGCTCGATCAGCAGCAACAGTTGCTGGCCGATACGATCGACACGTATCAGCGCGCGCTGCGCCTGACGATGAGTCGGCACGCAGGCGGCATCGCGTCCGATCTCGACGTGTCGCGCGCGCGGACGCAGCTCGATTCGGCCCGTGCGTCGGCCGAGGACGTACGGGCGCGGCGCGCGCTCTACGAGCACGCGATCGCGACGCTCACGGGTGTACCGGCATCGTCGTTCTCGCTGGCGCCGGATTTGAACGCGGCTTATCTGCCGGCGATTCCGGCCGGCATTCCCGCGACGCTGCTGCAGCGGCGCCCCGACGTCGCGGCCGCCGAGCGCCGCATGGCTGCCGCCAACGCGAAGATCGGCGTGGTGCGCGCGGCGTTCTTCCCCGACGTCACGCTCGGGCTGGTCGGCGGGTATCAAAGCTCGGGCCTCGGCCATTGGCTCCGTGCGCCGAACGAGATCTGGTCGATCGGGCCGAGCCTCGCGCTGACGCTGTTCGACGGCGGCCGGCGCCAGGCGCTCACCGACCAGGCGCGCGCGCAGCTGGCCGAGAACGGCGCGAAATACCGCGCGGTGGTGCTCGACGCGTGCCAGCAGGTAGAAGACAACCTCGCCCTCACGCACCACCTGGGCGACGAAGCCGAGCGCGAGCAAGAAGCGCTCGACGCGGCCGAACGCACGTTGCAGCTGTCGATGTCGCGCTACCGGGACGGCGTCGTCAGCTATCTCGACGTGGTGACGGCGCAGACCACCGAACTCGATACGAAGGTTGCGATGCTGGAGCTGGACACGCGCCGGCAACTGGCGGCGGTGGGGTTGATCGCCGCGCTGGGCGGCGGTTGGTCGACCGATGAAGCCGCATCCGGCGCGCAAGTACCGGCCGCGACGTCGCCCCTTCAATGAACTGAATCCCTTGCGGCATGAACGAGGCGTGTCGCATTTCAAGGCACCCGTCGCGATGACGGGTGCCGTTTTTTACGTCGGCCCGACCGCTCAGAACTTGTGACGGATACCGGCCGCGACCACCGCCTGACGATCGTTGCCCGATGCCGCCAGGTTGAAGATCCCCGCGTGGCCGAGCACCGCGACGCCGTCCGCCCCCGCCACGCGCTGGTACACGCCTTCCAGATAAAGGTCGGTGCGGCGCGACAGCGCATAGTCGGCCTGCAGCATGAGCTGGTTCCACTTCGGCGCGATGCTGCGGCCCGCCTCGTCGAAGCGGCCTTGCGTGAACGTATAGGCGCCGCCCAGCGAGAAAGCCGGCGTGAGGCAATAGCGCGCATTCAGTTCGTAGTTGCTGAAGGTCAGCAACTGGCCGTTCACCGTGCCATACGAACCACCTTGCGACAGTTCTCGCGGGTCGTTCAGGATCGTTCTCGTATAGACCAGGCCGACCGTCGCATGGTCGAACGCATAGTGCGCACCAGCGCCGAACGTGCGCCAGCGGCCGCCGGCCAGCATCGCATCGCCATCCGCGCTGCTCAGCGAACCGCCGGTGTTCTGCGGCTTGTTCACGCCGCCCGGCTGGTCCGACTGCAGGTACGCGACGGCGACGGCGACCGGACCGTTCGCATACTGCGCGCCGACGCTGTACGCGTTGTCGTTGCTGAACCCGCCACCCTGATTGCTGAAGCCGTAAGCGCCGCCGAACGTGAAGCCGCCATAGTTCGCACTGCGGAACTTCACCGCGTTGTTCATGCGTGTGTCGTTGGCGAGGTTGTCGTTGTCGTACGGATGATCGGCGAGGTTGCCGCCGAATCCCGACCCGGTCGCCGACAGCGGCGCGACGAAGTCGACCAGGAAATCGTACTGGCGGCCGAGCGTCACCGTGCCCCACTGGCGGCTCGCGAGGCCGACCCACGCCTGGCGGCCGAACACGTCGCCGCCGTTGCCGAACTTGCCGTTCGCGACGTTGAAGCCGTTCTCGACGGTGAACACGGCCGCGAGGCCGCCGCCGAGATCCTCGTTGCCGCGCAGCCCCCAGCGCGACGTGCTGACGTTGCCGCTCTGCACGCCATAAGCGGGCCCCGCGCCCGCGGCCGATTTCTGGTTGCTGATGTAGTCCAGGCCCGCGTCGATCGTGCCGTACAGCGTCACGCTGCTCTGCGCATGCGCCGCGCTCGCAAGCAGGCATGCGACCGCCGCCGGAATTGCCAGATATGTCTTCATGATGGTTTCGTTGGAGTGGATCGGTCCGATCGCATCGCCGGCCCGGGCGGCGTGGCCGCTCGTGCGCGATGCGATGGCGCCCAATTTAGGCAGCGGGCATGACAGCGCCGTTATCGAAACCGCCCGCAAAATGAAACCCGCTTCATCTTCACGACATACCTGCTTCATGTCTGCGCGAATGCGCGCCGGTTCATGAATTTCTTTTCACGTTGTGCATGCCGATCCGCTAACGTCCCTCCTCTATGCTTGTCCTCAACCCGCGCGGCACCCGCACGCCGCGCCGGGGGATGAACCCAGTCAATCATCATGAGGACTCCCGACATGAAAACCGCCAACATCGTCGCCGCCGCCATGCTCGCCGCGATCGGCACGCTGTCCGCTCCCGCGTTTGCACTGACCGGCAGCCAGCCGATCCACATGTCCCCGGCCGCCACCAAGGACGGCGCGCCCGGCGCTCAGGCTGCCGGCCAGTGGGTGCCGCCTTACGGCCAGCCGATCCACGAGAAGACGCGCGCCGAAGTCCATGCCGAGCTCGTGCAGGCCGAACAGGACGGGCAGCTCAAGTACCTGAACTCCACGCTCTATGCGCATTGAGACGCGTGACGGTGCGGCCGGGCGCGGCGCCCCGCTCACGCGGCCCGCGTCACCAGCGGCGACGCCGCGCGTCCACCCGATTGCTCGCCATCCATGAAGCTTCGTTCGTTGTTCGCTCGTTCTGCCCGTCTCGCGCTCCTGGCGATGGCTGCCTGCGTCGTGTTGTCCGGCTGTGCGTCCGCGCGGCCCGACGGCCCCGGCGATTGCGTCGGCCCAGCCGATTTCTGCGTGCCGTTCTTCGGCTCGTAAACGAACGAGACGGGCGCGCTGCCGGTGGCAGGGCGCCCGTCACGTCATGTTCGTCGCGCGGCCGGAACCGCGCGCTCAGGCGTCCGGCAGCGTTACCTGATAGCCGTAGCGGCTTACCGTATCGATGCGGACGTCGGGCAGATGCCGCGCGAGCTTGCGGCGCAGCCGCGACACCACGAGATTGACGCTCGATGGATCGACATCCTCCTTGTCCTGCCAGACATACCGGATCAACTGGTCGCGTGGCACCGGCGCGTTCGGATGGCGCATCAGGCATTCGAGCAGCAGGAATTCCCGGCGCGTCACGGCGACGCGCAGCTTGCCGTTCTTGAGTTCGCGCGCCAGTGTCTCGACCGCGGACGCACGCGCGACCGGCCGGTCCGCATCGCGCGGCCCCGCGAGCCGCTGCAGCGCCTGCATGCGTTCGTGCAGCTCGATGAACGAATACGGTGCGCAGAAACACGCATCGGCGCCCGCGCGCAGCACATGAATGCGTTCGCGCGCCGACGCCTCGCCGATCAGCACCACGAGCGCGGCGCCGCCGCCGTCGGCAACGAAATGCGGCAGCATCGCGATCAGCGCGGCATCGCCGCCGGGCTCGAACGCGGTCGCGACGATCGCGTCGAACGCCTCCTGCGAGGCGAGGAACAGGCCGTCGCGCGGATCGTCGGCGCGCTGCACGCTGTGCCCGCTTTCCTGCAGCGCCTTGTGCAGCCACGACGCTTCCGGATGCGGCGAAGTCACGAGCAGGACACGCATCGTCAACCGGCCTCGCGGCGGAAATACGCAGGCACGTGCGGCCTCGTCCGGACGGCCGTCATCCCAGCGACCTCGGCCAGCATTCGATCGTCACGCGCGTGCCGGGCTCGGCATTGCCTATGCGCAACGTGAAATCGTGCACGTTGACGACCGTCGACACGATGCTCAGGCCGAGCCCGGCCCCGGCGAGATGCCCGGTACGGCGGCTGCGGTACCGATACCGCAGCACCGCCTCGCGCTCGTCGGCCGCGATGCCCGGGCCATTGTCGATCACGTCGATGCGCGGACCGCACGGCGTGTCGTGAAGTTCGAGGCGTACCGTATCGCCCGACGTCGTGTACTTGAGCGCGTTGTCGAGCAGATTGCTCAGTGCCTCGAACAAGAGGGCGCGATCGCCGTGTATCCGCACGACCGGTTCGACGGCCTGCACGAAGCGGATCGCGCGACTGTCCGCGAGCGGTTCGAACAACTGCCCGACGTCCAGCACCAGATCCTCCAGCGACAGCTCCGCGAACCCGCCTCGCCGCTGCAACGAGCCGATTTCGGCGATACGCAGCATCGCGCGGAAACGGCCGAGCAACACGTCGGTCTCGTTGCGCGCACGCGAAACGAGATTCGCCAGCACGGCATCGTCGAACCGCGCCGCACGCTGCGCCGCCTGCGCGAGCAGCGTGTGCACGTGCGCGAGCGGGGTTCGCAAGTCATGCGCGATGCCGTCGCAGACACCCTTGACCTCGTTCATCAGGCGCTCGATCTCCTCGAGCATGTGGTTGACGAGATGGGACAGCAGATCGATCTCGTCGTGTCCGCCGACCGGCAGCCGCTGGCCGAGGTCGCCCTGCGCAATGCCCTGCGTGATGCGCCGGACCTCCTTCAGACGCCGCATTTGCCGCACGCTGAGCATCAGGCCGCCCACGACGCCCGCGCCCAGGCAAAGCAGCCCGCCGCCGACCAGCGCCTGGATGATCGCCGCGCGGATCCGCAGGATATGCGTGAGGTCGCGACCGAGCACCAGCACGTCGCCGTTCGCACGCCGCTCGGCCATCGCGCGCACGACCGGCGGCACCTGGTCTCCCGAGATCGGCATCGTGTGATCGAGCGTCACGCCGTTGCGGGTCGGCCGCATGCCCGCGGGCAACGCCAGCACATCGCCGGCAATATGCCTGCCGTCCGCGGTAAAGAGTCCGTAGTAGTTGGTGTGCATTCGCTCGTGCTCGATCCGGTGCTGGATCGCGGCGGGAAGCTGGCCGTCCTGTATCGAATCGAAGTAGATCATCTGCCAGTCGATCACCGTATCGGTTTCCCGCTCCATGTCATGCGTGATCACCGATGCGATGAAACCGAGCAGCAGCATGACCGACACGGAGAACGTGACCGCATAGACCGACACGAGCCGAAACGTACTCGAATACCAGCGTCGCGCGGGTGCCGGGTGGACGTGATGCGCGACGGACGCCACGGGATCCGGCTCAGCCAAGGCGATACCCTGCACCGCGTACCGTCTGGATCATCTGCTTCGCATCGGGTGGATCGATCTTCCGGCGCAACCGGCCCATGTGCACTTCGATCAGGTTCGTGCCGGGATCGAAGTGATAGCCCCATACGGCCTCGAACAGCATCGTCCGCGTGATGGTTTGCCCGGCATTGCGCATCATGTATTCGAGCACGCGATATTCGGTCGGCAGCAACACGATTTCTTCGCCGTCGCGAAACACCTTGCGCGAGATCAGGTCGAGCTTGAGCGGACCGACGACCAGCGTCGTGTCGAGCGCGGCCGGCGCGGCGTGGCTGCGCCGCAGCAGCACCTCCAGGCGAGCGGCCATTTCCTCGGGATCGAACGGTTTGGTCAGGTAGTCGTCGCCGCCCGCGCGCAACCCGCGAACCCGCTCGTCGACATCGCCGAGCGCACTCAGCATCAGCACGGGGGTGCGCACGCCGACGCTGCGCATCGTGGTCAGGATCGTGAGGCCATCGACGACCGGGAGCATCCGATCGAGCGTGATCACGTCGAACTCGTTGCCGAGCGCGCGGACCATGCCGTCGCGCCCGTTCGCCACCCATTCGACCGTAAAGCCACGCCTCTCCAGCTCCCCGACTATTTCGTTCGCGGTGATTTCGTCGTCTTCGATCGCGAGTACGTGTGCGATGGCCGCTCGGCCCTCGGCCGGCTCGTCGGGCAGCGCGGGCTCGTTCACCGGGAAAGCTGATGATGCCATGTACGATTCTCGTCTTCGTCGAAAGGGAGTTGCGTGTCGATACCCAACGGTCGAACGCGCTCGAGTCGAGCTTATACGCGCACGCGTAAAGGATGCGCATCCGCTTCATGAAGAAAGTTTCATGTCCGGCAACATCGCGCGCCGGCCGTCGTGGACACGCGCCGTACGAAGCGCCGCAACGCGACATCAGCCCGGGTGCGATCGTGTGCCCGATTTGTCCGCGCGATGCGATGCGAGATCACGTGCGGCATCGCTCGCACGATCCCGCTGTTCGGCTTTCGCGTGCGCGAGCGTCACATCGGCGACCGCGAGCCCGGTGCCCTGCACCTTCGCGAACGCCGGTAGCGACGCACACGCCAGCGCGACGAGTCCAGCCATCATGACGATTGACTTCATTGCATTCCCTCCTTGTGCGCGGCATCGATCGATGGGTCGCTCGACGATACGCCGCTGTTCCTAACCATCCGGAAACACGCGCATGAAGGATTCTTTAACTTCCCGTGCATCCGGCAGCCCGTGCATGGCGCGATCCGGGCTTGCCTAAAACATGTTTCATCATCGCGCTGCGGTTTAGATAGCCCTGCCTCCGTAATCTTCGTCCTGCGGCCGACGCAGGCTCCCTGCCGTGCGGCCTCGACCCAACGCTATCCAGGAGCCGAAGATGAATCATCCCGTCCGTTACCTCGCTTGCGCCGCGATGCTCGCATTGAGCGTCTCCGCACATGCCGAGACGAAACTCACGTCGGCGCAATGCCACGACTATCCGTTCGTGCACGCGAAAGGCCCGGTCTCGCACCGGCAGCTCGTCAATGAACTGAACGAGCTGGAGTCGGTCGGCTACAACCCGTCGTCCGGCGACGAGAGCAGCTATCCCGACGATATCGATTCGGCACAGGCGCGCCTGATGCAGAAGTACCGGCAGGATTGCGTCGGGGCCGCCAATACCGTCGCATCGAGCGGTAACTGAATCCTCTCCGGCAACCGTTCTCCGAGTTTGCGCGCGAGCCTCGCGGCCGCGCGCTTTTTTTTGAATTGATCCGACTCGATCGTCGACGGTGATCGGCAGATCGCCACGTGGATCGACTTTTCCGACATGCCGACGTTTCACGCGAATAAAATCTCGATGTCAACCGGAGGAAAATTTAAAACAACACGTCGCCAAGCGTGTGAGCGCCATCGAGGCTTCAAGACACTCCATCTTTTCGCACGACATTTAGCGGTACATGACACTTTCGAATACTGAAAGATAGTCTTTCCGTGCACGTTGCGGCGACCGCTTTTCCTCTGCCTACACTGCCTCGTCCGCCGAAATCTCGGGACGACATCGACGTCAGCGCTATCCGGTGCCGACTATCCAACCACACCATCAGAGCAACTAAATGAAACGTCAATCGATGAAATTGCGCTGGCTCGCATTCGCGCCGGCACTCCTGCTCGCCGGTGCGGCGCACGCACAGCAGAGCGTCACGCTATACGGGCTGATAGACGAAGGCCTCAACTTCACGACCAACGCAGGCGGTCATCGCGCATGGCAGCTGTCGAGCGGAGACACCTTCGGCAGCCGCTGGGGCTTGAAAGGCAGTGAAGACCTCGGCGGCGGCGACAAGGCCATCTTTCAGCTCGAAAACGGCTTCAACGTGAACAGCGGCAAGCTGGGTCAGGATTCGAGCATGTTCGGCCGTCAGGCGTTCGTGGGCCTGTCGTCTTCACGCTATGGCACGCTCACACTCGGACGCCAGTACGACACCAGCGTCGACGCGCTCGGCTTCGGCGGTATCACGGCGGCCGGCAACTGGGCGGGCGACATCGCGACCCACCCGTTCGACAACGACAACACGGACTGGGATTTCCGCGTCGACAATGCCGTCAAGTATGTGACCCCGACATACCGTGGACTCACCGCGGAAGCGATGTACGGCTTCAGCAACCAGCCCGGCGGATTCTCGAACAATCGCGTGTGGGGCGCCACGCTGAACTACCAGAACGGCAACCTGACCGCGGCGGCGTCCTACCTGAAGCTCGACAATCCGGGGCTCGCGGCGGGTGGCGCGGTCACCGGTGGCGATCTCTTCAACGGGTCCTCGCAGCAGGACATCGGCGTAGCGGCTTCCTACCAGTTTACCCACCTACTCGTCGGCGCCGCTTGGTCCCATGTCGATGTCTACAACCCCGTCGGCAATGCATGGATCGACAATACCGCCCTGCGCAATGGCGCGACGTGGAATGCATGGAAATTCGACAACTTCGAACTCAACACGCAGTACTACTTCACGCATGCCATGTGGCTGGGAGCGGCCTACACGTTCACCATGGCGCATCTGTACACGTCCGACACGAAATATGTGCCCAAGTGGCACCAGATCGCCCTGATGCTCGACTATGACCTGAGCAAACGCACGTCGCTGTATCTGCAAGGTGCGTGGCAGCATGTCGTCAGCGCGCGTACCGGGACCAGCTTCGACGAGGCACAGATCGTGGATGCGTCGGCTGGCGCGTCGTCAGGGCCGAACCAGATGGTCTATCGCATGGGCATGTTGCATCGTTTCTAGCCGCCTGACGCCCGCATCGGAACTTGCGCAGCGCGGCGCCGGTGCGGGCGTCGGCGGGTCAATCGAAATTAATGCGAATCAGCATCCCGGCCAGGATATCAAGCAAGGTCGACCGGACTTGCCGCTGCCATGAAACACCGGCTTCCCGACTATCGCGTGGCACACGCATCGACGGGCGAACCCGAGACCGACACGCCCCATCGATGGCTTCATGATCGGCTTGTCAGTGCCGCCTTTCGACCGTCGATCGATTCGTACGCCATGGCGTCGTCAATCCGATCAAGGCTGAATTCCTGGCCGACGCGCGTCCTGAACACCGGGTCGCCGATCATGCCCTCGAGCGCACTCAGAGCAGCCACCAACCTGTCGTGCTCTCGCACCGTCCGGCTTTCGAAATTGCTGAAACGCCGCATCGACAGATCCTTCGTCATGAAAAGCGGCGCCGACACGGGAAACGGAACGGGGCCGGCCATCGTGCCGTAGAAATATATCGACGAGCGCATCGGCAAACAGGTTGCCATCTGGCCGGTCAGCACACCGCCCACGCCATCGAATACAGCCGTCGTTCCAAGCTCGGAGGACAGCTTTCCGAGCGTGTCGACAAAGTCTTCATCGGTGCGCACGACATGCTCGATACCGCGGCGTTGCAGCGCCTCCTGCGCCGCCCGCCCCCTCACCATGGAGATCGTCGGCATGTTCCTCCGACGGGCAAGTGCCGCGAGCGCCAGCCCGGTTGCCGAGTTCCCCGCCGTGGCGATCACGCCCCGGTGCCCGGCCTCGTCAATCGTTTCGAGAAACGCGTAGGCCGTCATCACGTTCACGAGCGACCCGCAGTAGTCGCGTGCGCTGACGTGTTCGGGCAAGATCAGGCAACTCGTGTACGGCACCTGCGCTTTTTCGCACCACAGCCCGATGTTGTACGCGCTACGGTTCAGCGAGCGATAGATGGCGACGCGTCTACCCATATAACGCGCGGGAACGCCGACACCCGTCGCCACCACCGTCCCGGCGCCGGAAGCGCCCCACACGCCGTACTGGCTCGCCGCGAGCGCGTTGCTACCCTCGGCACGCGCACGCAAAAACAACTTGTCGCCATGGTTGATCGCAGATGCCTCCATGTCGATCAGCAGATGGCCTGCTTCCGGCCGGCTCGGTGGCCGAATATCCTGTACTTCCAACGAGCGTTCAGCGGTAACGCAGATAGCTTTCATGACGCGTTTCTCCAGCGGCAAACAGTGATGGCGGTAACTGCACAGGCCGTAACTTAAACAAGTGCGCCTGTTGCCGAAACGCGGCCGCCCGGCATACCATCGATTCCAGTACAGAATGGATCGATACGAATACCCATGGATCGCCTGAATGCAATTCGCCTGTTCGTTCGACTGGTCGAATGCGGCAGTTTTTCCGCTGTAGGGCGAGAGGAAGGCATTGGACAACCGACCGTAAGCAAGCAGATTGCCGCGCTGGAGGAGTATCTCGGCGCTCAGTTGGTGTTGCGAACGTCGCGTCAGGTAGTGATCACCGCGGCAGGCCACGCGTTCTATGAATCGGCCAAGCCCTTGATGGAGGGCTTCGATTCGCTGGAATCATCGGTCGGGACGCGACAGCAATCTCCACAAGGCCTGGTTAAATTGACGACGGCGCCCGCCTACGGCCGCCTATGCGTGACGCCATTGCTTCCCGGTTTTTTTCGACAATATCCGCACGTTGCGCTCGAATTATCCGTATCCGAGCGACAGGTTGATCTGGTCGGCGAAGGATTGGACCTGGCGATCCGCCATGGGCCACTGATGGATTCCTCGCTGACAGCGAGAAAACTATCGGAGACGGAATCGCTGCTCGTCGCCAGTCCGGGCTATCTCGCGGCCAAAGGCAAGCCTACCCGGCTGGCCGATCTGGACGGACATACAGGCGTCGTCTTCGCTCGAAACCACGAGCGCCGCCCTTGGCGCTTCAAGGTCGGAAGGGAAACCGTTCATCGGGTTCCGCAGGGATCGTTTTTGACGGGCGACGCAGAGCAGGTGCGCGCAGCGGTCCTGCACGGGCTCGGCATTGCGCAGGCCCCACGATGGCTCTTCGGAGCCGAAATCGATGCCGGACAAGTCGAAGTCCTCCTGCCTGAATTTCAGCCGGAACGCATGGCAACCCACCTCGTCTATCCAGCCGGTCGACGCGTACCGGCGCGAGTCAGGGTGGTGATCGATTATTTGATGTCGACGCTCGGAACGTGACGGTGGTACTTGCAAGCGCAAGGCGTCAGCAATCGGGGACGACAAACCCCGCTTCATCCTCGTATCGAACCACGTCGGGCCGCACACGAAACGGCTTGTATACGATAGGGGTTACACGCCCTTGTACCGATCGCCGGAAACAAGACTACCCTTTCATACTTCGATCCCAAGGAGGCTCGTTGCCGAACGCTGCGGTCAGGTAGTCAACGAACCGTCGAACCTTGAGCGGTATGCGCCGCGCACTCGGGTAGACCGCCTGTATCGCCAACTCGGTCGCTCGGTAGTTCGGCAGCAGGGCGACGAGCTCGCCTCGCCGCAGATGCTCCCCGAAGACGAACGTGGGGCCGTACGCGACGCCAGCCCCCGCCAACGCGGCAGACATGAGCATTTGGGTGTTGTTGGCGGCGACTCGACAGGGCCCTTCGATCACATGCGCGCGGTTTTTCGCATCGAATAGCGTCCAATCTCCGGCCGAGACGGCTTCGCTGAAGACGAGCCGCTGTGCATGACGTAAATCACTTGGCCTACGCGGTGTTCCATGCCGCTCGATGTACGCGGGGGACGCGCACATAACCATTCGACATGGCGCGATGCGACTTGTAACGAGCCCGTTGCCCTGAAGCTTCCCGATCCGGATGGCGACGTCGATACCGGCCTCCAGGAGGTCGACATAACGGTCGCCGAGCAGCACTTCCACGTTGACCTGCGGGTGGTCCTCGAGATAGCGGGCAGTGACCTCGCCCAAGTGCATCGCACCGAACGTGACAGGCGCCGCGATTCGCAACACGCCGCGCGCCGTGCGTTGCGAATCGTGCGCTTCCCGGCCGGCGTATTCAAAGGCTTCCAGAATTTGCTTGCTGCGAACGTAGTATGTCTGACCGATATCGGTCAGACTCAAGCGCCGGGTGGTTCGTTGTAGAAGCCGCGCATTCAGTTGGGCTTCGATCGCACTCACATGTTTTCCCGCCATGGCCGGCGACAACCCGAAACGCCGCGCGGCCGCAGCCAGACTGCCCTCTTCGACCGCAGCGACGAACACGCCAAGGCTGGTCAATCGGTCCATTTTCGCATCAACCTGATTCGATCACGCCATTATCGACTGCCGCTATCCCGCGCGCAATTATCAAGTTGCAGGCTCGACGCTACGATTGCCTCACCCAACCGAGAAGAGGCAGCGCAAATGGAAATCGAAGTGAATGGCACGCGAATCCACGTCACCCAAGCCGGCCACGGCGATCCTGCCCTGGTGTTCCTGCATTACTACGGCGGCTCGTCGCGGACATGGCAACGTGTGACAGACCGGTTATCGAGCCGATATCGCACCGTTGCCACCGACCACCGGGGCTGGGGCAAATCCGCTGCACCAGCGGATGGCTATGGCATTGCCGATCTCGCGGCAGACGCCGAGGGCATCATCGAGACATTGGATTTGCAACGCTACGTACTCGTCGGTCATTCCATGGGCGGCAAGGTCGCGCAGTTCATCGCGTCGCGACGGCCGAACGGGCTTCAAGGCCTCGTGCTCGTCGCGCCATCCCCCCCGTCGCCGATGCTGCTTTCCGCTGACGAACGTGCGACGCTGACGGGCGCCTATCGATCGCGCGAGTCGGTCGAATTCGTCATCGACCACGTACTGACCGCCAAACCGCTCGACGCCGCCTGTCGTGAAATGATCATCGAGGATAGCCTGAACGCTGCGCCGCAAGCTAAAGCCGCTTGGCCGGAGGTGGCAATGCGCGAGGATATCCGTGCCGCGGTGGCTTTGATCGACGTTCCGACGATCGTCATCTCCGGCGAACTGGACCAGGTGGATCGCGTGGTCACGTTACGGACGGAACTGTTGCCGCGCATTCCGCAGGCGACCATGCACGTTCTTCCCGGTGTCGGCCATTTGGCGCCGCTAGAGGCACCGGCCGAAGTTGCGCGAATCATTGAAAACTTTCTTGCTGCATGATCTCGCCGCGATTGTCGATCAGCACGAGCGGGTTGTACGGTACCTCGCGTGGGGGCACTTCGTGGCGCTCGCCCGTGATCGAGAACACACCCGACACGTTGGCACGCCGCCGCGATCTCGGCATCGCCCCGCGCACGGTGAACAAGCATCTCGAACACCTGTTCCGCGAGTTGCATGTCGAGACCCGTGCGGGGGCGGCCGCCGCGGCGCTCAAGATGCTCGAGCGCACGTGAAAGGACCGGATCGCGGAATCGCCCCGTTCCCCAGCCCGGGCTGCTCGCCCAGACATGATTTTGTAGACTTGATCTTTTGCTCCGTTTCTGGATAATTGTTCATGCCTCGCGCGACATGCTCCTTTGCATCGCTCGCCACGAGACCCTAGCCCGCCAGCCCCTCCCGGCTGGCCTCCCCCGTTTCGGCGCCTGACCGACCGGTCCGCCGAAATACCGACACGATTCCATCCGGCAACGGCGGAATCGTTCGCCTGCAGCGCAGGCCGTGAAGCGCCAGAGGAGACACTGGCGCCTTGCTCCAAGTGCGGCTTCAGATCGTGCTCAACCAGAGGAATCGTCGCGCCCTCGACCCAAACCGGTTTGGATGGGCCGTGAGCGATTTCCCCACTCGGTGACCGACATGACCAGGCAATCACCCCCCGTACAAACCGGAAGTCCTTCTCATCGGCGCTTGCCATTTGCCCGACGCGGCGGCATGCCGTCCTGCGACGTCCACGCGCTCGCCTGAGCGTCCGTCCGCGCCGTCCCGCTGCGCGACTCGATCGAAGCGCCGCCGCACATGCGGTGGCGACTGTTGCCGCAGCGGACCCATGCCGTCACGTCACGCGTTCGTTCGCGCGTGCGACGAACCGCATCACAAGGAAAACCGTCATGGCTTCTGATTCCGCCCTTCCCGACACACCCGCGGCCCGCCCCCGGCCCACGCCGTCCGCCTACATGCGTACGGTCGCATCGATCGCGGCGATCGCCGGCGGGCTCTATGGATACGACACCGGCATCATTTCGGGCGCGCTGCCCCTCATCGCGCGAGACTTCGGCCTCGACTACCGCGCGCAGGAGCTCGTCGCCGCGGCGATCCTGCTCGGCGCGGTGATCGGCGCGCTGGCCGGCACCCGCATGTCGGCCGCGCTCGGACGCCGCAAGACCATCACGATCGTCTCGGCGATCTATGCGGCCGGCGTGCTGGCTGCCGCGCTCTCGCCCGACGTGTGGTCCCTTGCCGCTGCCCGGCTCGTGCTCGGATTCGCGGTCGGCGGCTCGACGCAGATCGTGCCGACCTACATCGCCGAACTCGCGGAGCCGGACAAGCGCGGCCGCCTGGTCACCTACTTCAACGTGTCGATCGGCATCGGCATCCTGCTCGCGGCATTGATCGGCGTCGCGGGTAACGACCTGTTTTCCTGGCGGGCGATGATCGGCATCGCGGTCGTCCCGTCAGTGATCCTGATGATCGGCATGACGCGGCTGCCGCGCAGCCCGCGCTGGCTCGTGGAGCAGGATCGCATCGCCGACGCGCATGGCGAGTTGTCGAAGGTACGGGAATCTCAAGCTGCCGTCCGGCACGAGATTGCCGATATTCGGGATGTGGTCGAGCGACAGCAGAACAGCGCGACATCGGGCTGGCGCACGATGCGCGAGCCCTGGGTGCGCCCCGCCCTCGTTGCGGGCCTCGGCGTCGCCGCGTTCACCCAGCTCAGCGGCATCGAGATGATGATCTATTACACGCCGACGTTCCTTCGCGACGCGGGGTTCGGCGCGTCGGCATCGCTCTGGGCCGCGCTCGGCGTCGCCATGACGTATCTCGTGATGACCTTCATCGGCAAGCTGATCGTCGACCATGTCGGCCGCCGCACGCTCAGCCTGGCGACGCTGCCCGTCGCGGCAGCCAGCCTCGTGCTGCTTGGCTGCCTGCTGCGCGGCGACGTCGCCTTGCCCATGCAGCAACTGTGGATCGTCATCTGCCTGATTGCGTTCATGGTGTTCAACGCCGGCGGTATCCAGGTCATCGGCTGGCTGACGGGCGCGGAAATCTACCCCGTCGCGATCCGCAACCAGGCCACCGGCGCGCACGCCGCGATGCTATGGGGCTCGAACCTGCTGCTGACCGGCACGGCGCTGACCGTGACCCAATGGCTCGGTGTCGGCGGGGCGATGTGGGCGTACGCGTGCCTCAACGCGCTCGCATGGGTGTTCATCTACTCGATGGTGCCGGAAACGCGCGGGCGCAGCCTCGAGGACATCGAACGCGCATTGAAGCGCGGAACGTTCGGGCCGCGCCATTCATGAGCGAACCGGTTCAAGCGAGCCGCGTCTTTCCCGCCTTCTCGTCACGGAAACCAACATGAACGAACGCATTGCCACGCGCCAACTTTCGGATCATGCGCTGATCAGCGATTGCGACGGCGTGCTCGTCGATAGCGAGGCCATCGCCGCACGCATCATCGTGACGCGCCTCGAGCATCTCTGGGGGCTCGCCGGCCTTCGCGACGTCGTGCGTCCCCTGCTCGGCATGCGAGCCGAGCAACTGCTGCGCACGGTCGCAACCATCGTCGATCGGCCGCTCGACGACGACACGGTCGACGCGATCCGCATGGACGTGCATGCAAACGCGGTGAATGCGCCGGCCATCGACGGCGTGCGCGACGCGTTCGCCGCCATCCCGCTCGTCAAGGCGTGCGCGAGCAACAGCGATCTTGCCTACGTGCGCAGCGTGGTCGACCGGATCGGCCTGGCCGACATGTTCGGCGAACGCCTGTTCACGGCCGACCAGGTGCCGTCGCCCAAGCCCGCACCCGACGTCTATCTGGCCGCCGCCCGTCGCATGCATGTCGCGCCCGAACGGTGCATCGTCGTCGAAGACAGCGCGACGGGGACGGCCGCCGCGATCGCCGCCGGCATGACCGTGCTCGGCTTCGTGGGCGCCGCGCACGCGGCACGAACGCAAACGGACAAGTTGCACGCCGCGGGTGCATACGTCGTCTTCGACGACATGGCCGCGCTGCCGTCGCTCGTCGAACGCTGGCTGCGGCGCATGCACGACACGACGCCCGCGTTGCGCGAACGCGCCTGACCTTCCTCATCGAGAAACACCTCGCGATCATGAACGACAACGCATCCCCTCCGGCGCGCGAAGACGGCCCGCTCCATCCGCTCTCCAACGCAACCCTCGGACGCGCGGCGCCGCACGTCGCCGTTCCTGCGTACGACCGTCGTCGCCTGACCGCAGGCATCGCGCATATCGGCGTCGGCAATTTCCATCGCGCCCATCAGGCGCGCTACATCGACCATGTGCTGCATCTGCCCGGTCACGCAAACTGGGCAATATGCGGAATCGGCCTCGGTAACGGCCCGGCCTCGGTCGCAAAGGCCGACGCGCTTCGCGCGCAGGATGGCCTCTATACGCTGACGGAATTCTCGAGCGACGGCGCGGCAGCCGTGCGCGTCATCGGTGCGATGATCGAGTATCTGCACGCACCGGCCGATCCGGAAGCCGTACTGACCCGGCTTGCCGATCCGGCGATCCGGATCGTATCGCTGACCATCACGGAAGGCGGTTACAACCTCGACGAGACGACCGGCGCATTTCGGTTCGATACGCCCGACGTCGCGCACGATCTTCTGGGAGGACCACCGCGTACCGCGTTCGGGTTCATCGTCGAAGCGCTCAGACGGCGCCGGGCCGCCAACGTGCTGCCGTTCACCGTGATGTCCTGCGACAATCTGCGCGGCAACGGCGATACCGCGCGACGCGCGGTGCTCGATTTCGCGCGGGCGGTCGACGTCGATCTCGCTGCCTGGATCGAGCGTTACGTCGCGTTCCCGAACAGCATGGTCGACCGGATCGCGCCGCAGGTGACGGACGCGGTCCGCCTGCACGTCAACCGGTTGTCAGGCATCGACGACACGGCGCCCGTCGTTGCCGAAGCATTCTCGCAATGGGTGGTCGAGGACAGTTTCAGCGCCGGACGCCCGGCCTTCGACGCGGCGGGCGTCGAATTGCGCGACGACGTCCATGCGTACGAAGCCATGAAGGGGCGCATGCTGAACGCTTCCCACATGTTGCTCGCTTACCCGGCGATTCTGCTGGGACATCGCTTCGTCCACGACGCCATGGCCGATCGCGATCTCGCCGCGCTGCTCGACACCTTCCTTGCCCGGGACGTCGCCCCGATCCTCACGCTGCCGCACGGCGTGTCCGCGGCCGCCTATGCGGGAAATACGCTCGCGCGCTTTCGCAACGCCGCACTGGGCGACCAGTTGCTGCGCGTCGCGCACGACGGCGCGTCGAAGATCCCGGTATTTCATGAAAAGACCATCGGGGCACTGCTCGCGCGCAACGGCGACATGCGCCGTGAAGCCCTGCTGCTGGCCTGCTTCCAGCATTACCTGCAGGGTGTCGACGATCTCGGCAACGCGTTCGTCGTCAGTGAACCGCAATTCGATGCAGCGGATCTCGAGCGCGTGCGAAGCGGCGACCCGCTCGCGATCCTCGACTCAAAGCCGTTCGCCGCACTCGGGCTCGATACCAACGCGGGATTCGTCGGGCTATTCCGCACGATGCAGACAGCCGTGGCAACACGCAGGACGCGCGATGCGATCCGGCTGGCGCTCGATTCTTCAGACGCCTGAACAACGTATCGCTTCCCGAACATCGGTGGCGCGAACGCTGCTGTCGGACCCATGCGGCCGTGCCTCTCCGGTATTTCGTCCGAACAGCGCATCCTCGAATGCCCGGTTGAGTTCGCTCAACTTCGCGTCGAGCCGAGCCAGTTCCCGATGGGCCGGTAACGGAGGATCACCGGCTATCGCGCGCGTTGCGTGCCCGACGTTCGCATCTGCGTCGCGTCGCACCGGGCTGCTGCGATCCAGATCGCTCATCAACGCATCGATTCGCGTGGCGAGGGCGGCGCGCGCACGCCGCTCGACGGCGGCCACCGCGCCACCGGCTTCAACAGGCAGAAGCGTCGCCACGATTCGGCCATGAAGCCAGCAGACCAGCAGCGTGTCCGCCAACCGTCGGGCATCGCCGGATACACGGAGCATGCGCCACGCGGCCAGCGGCCTGATCGCCATGCGCACGTCGTGAAAACGGCGATCGGCCGCGCGCGTGTGCGCGGCCCCCGGCCGCGTGCCGTCGTCGTGTTCGTGCACGAGTTCGCGCAGCGCCGCCAACAGGCCGTGCGAGCGCGTCGCGATGTGGCGCGACGCCGCCAGCGGCATCACCAGCATCGCCGCCGCGAGCGAAACCGCGCAGCCGATCAACACCTCCCCGATCCGCAGTTCCGCCAGCGCGCCGATCTCGAACCCGAGTTGCGCATAGACGAGGCCGATCAGCACCGTGAGAAAGAAAACGCCGCGCCCATAGGCGTGCAGGATGTGGTACGCCCAGGCGAACACGCACACGCCCATGACGACCGCCACGAGCGCATTCGCATGATGAACGGCGCCGACGACGAGTACGCTCGCGAGCGCGCCGGCGAGCGTGCCGGCGACGCGTTGCGCGCCGCGATAGATCGTGTCCGCGCACGAATACGTGCCAAAGAACACGACGAACGTGCTGAGCACCGCCCACATCCATCGCTCCGACGACAGCGTCTCGCCGATCAGCATGGCGGCACACGCAGCTGCCGCGGCGCGGAACGCCGGCAACCATGCAAGCGTGCGCCAGCCGGCGCTCCACCGCACCGCACGCGCGGGCCGCGGCATCGCGGGCGCAGGTGCGGCGGCCATGCGCGCCGCCACTGCGTCGGCGACGCAATCGAAGCGGACGATCGCGCCGCGTAGCGCCGCGGCGGCGGCATCGGTCCGATCGTGGTTCAGCACGCGTCGGGCCGACGCGATCTCCAATGCGACGAGCGCGGTGTGCAATGCATGCGCGTCGTGTTCATCGAGTGTCGATGCATGATGCTCGAGCGCGATGGCGGCTTCGTTCAGCGCCAGAAGATGTGCGATCGCATTCAGTGAGCCGGCGTGCGACACGTCGCTGCGTGCGATGCACGCCGCCTGCAGCGATACCGAGCGCGCGATGCGCCGGGGCGTGGGCGCCGCGTGCACCGGCAACAGCATCCGGCACACGAGCACGACGCTTGCGGGGCCCGCGATCGACATTGCCAGCATGCGGCTCGCCTGTAACGCGGTCGGATGCAGATAAAGGCCGAGGTAGTACATCGCGATCGCGAGAAACGCACACCCGATCGCGCGCGGCCCGCGGGTCTGGCACAGCATCGAACAGAACAGCACGGTCACGAAACCCGCCTTGCCGACGGCGGGCCACGCGCTCACGACGGCGGCCGCGGCGAAACTCGTGCATGCGACGCCGTACTGCCACGCAAGCGATTCATACCAGTCCAGCCGATGAGCATCGCGCAGAAAGAGCGGCGCGATCATCGCGAAAAGTATGCCCACGGCGCCGGTGGTGATCGCCAAACCGAGGTGCAGCGCCGACGCAATGCCGAGCGCGCCGGCAAGCATGCTCGCCAGTGCGGCGCGCGCCCCGCCCAGCAGCCGATGAAGACCGGGGTCGACGATAAGCAGGCGGTCAATGGCCCGCGACAACGAAACAACCGACATGATCGAAGCATTCCAGGAGGCAGCGCGGCGACTTCCGGCCGGGATACCGGCCGAGCTTTCATGGCGGCCATCGCGGGTCGCGCGGGCCGCCTTGCCGAATTCAAAACACGCGGTCCACCCAGCCGTGGCGATCGGCTTCGCGCCCGTTCTGGATATCGAGCAGCGCCGCCTTCAGGCGCGATGTGACCGGTCCCGCGCCCCCTTCGCCGATCGTGAAGTCGTACGCGCGGCCCTTCACCCGGCCGATCGCCGTCACGACCGCCGCCGTGCCGCACGCGAACGCCTCGACCAGCCGACCGCTGCGCGCATCCGCCTGCCACTGCTCGATCGTGTAGCCTTCCTCCCGCACCGTGTAATTCAGTTCCCGGGCCAGCGTGATCAACGACGCGCGCGTGATGCCCGGCAGAATCGTCCCGTTCAGCGGCGGCGTCTGGATCGACCCGTCGTCGAACACGAAGAACACGTTCATCCCGCCCAGCTCCTCGATCCAGCGGCGTTCGACCGCATCGAGAAACACCACCTGCTCGCAGCCTTCGCGAATCGCCTCCGCCTGTGCGGCCAGGCTCGCCGCGTAGTTGCCGCCGCATTTCGCGTCGCCCGTTCCGCCCGGCGCCGCCCGCGTGTAGTGCTCGGACACCCACAGCGTCACGCCCGACGCGCCGCTCTTGAAGTACGCGCCGACCGGCGTCGCGATCACGCAGTACAGATACTCAGGCGACGGCTTCACGCCGAGCACCGCCTCCGTCGCGATCATGAACGGACGCAAATACAGCGCCGCGCCGTCGAACGCCGGAATCCAGTCGCGATCGGCCCGGACCAGCGCACGCACCGATTCGACGAACATCGCCTCCGGCAACCGTGTCATCGACAGCCGCTCGGCCGAATGGCGAAAGCGCCGTGCATTCGCATCGGGACGGAACAGCGCCGCGCCGCCGTCCGGTAGCCGATAGGCTTTCAAGCCCTCGAAGATTTCCTGCGCGTAGTGCAGCACGAGCGTCGCCGGATCGAATCGGAACGGTTCGCGCGGCCCGATTTTCGCTTGATGCCACCCTTGTTCCGCCGAATACCGGATCGTCACCATGTGATCCGTGAAGACCCGGCCGAAACCGGGATTGGCGAGCAGCGCGGCGCGCTCCGCCGCCGCGACAGGGTGAGGATTTTGTTCGAATTCGAAATGCTGGACGGAATCGGTGCTCATCGTTTGCCCCTTGATCGGCAGCGGGACCGTCCCGGCTGCTACGGGCAAAAATTTATCGCAGAAAAAATAATTTCAGGTTGCGTGTTCGACTTAAGATGGGCGCGATTTGGCAATTCCGTGCCTCAAGAAGCGAACATTCGGGCACCGCGTGCCTCAACCCAATCTGTCGGATCAATGGCGATGATCGAGCTGGACGAAATGGACCGCCGCATTCTGCGCGTGCTCCAGGAAGATGGGCGAATCCAGAACGTGGAACTGGCGCAGAAAGTGGGCTTGTCGCCGTCGCCGTGCCTGCGTCGCGTCAGGCAGCTGGAGCAGGCCGGCGTCATCGAGCGCTACGCGGCGCTGCTCGACGCATCGAAGATCGGCGCGGGGTTGACCGTCTTCGTCCGCATCTGGCTGACGAGCCAGGACGCGAACACCGTCGACCGTTTCACGGAGGCGGTTCAACGTCTTCCGCAGGTTCTCGAGTGCCACCTGATGGCGGGCGATTGCGATTGCCTGCTGCGCGTCGTGACGGCCGACATCGACGCCTATCGGAAACTCCAGATCGACCACTTGACCCGGATCGACGGCGTGCAGAGCGTGAAGACCGAGATTCCGATGCAGAGGATCAAGCAGACTTCCGTGCTTCCGCTTTGATCGCGCATGCGGTGCAGCGCTCCGCGGATCGCGGGGTGTCGCCGACGACGGCGGGTCGGTCACCCGCCGCAGCGCGATCGATCGGTTCCTGTCGAACCGGAACGCGTGTCGGCGACCGAGCGGCATGTATCGAATCATCACGCGCGACCGGATGAATGCGCGTATCGTTCGCGAAGCCGCGCAGGTTACGCGAACGGCATGGGCGTCAGAAATGATGCAGCAGCGCGATACGCGCGACATATTGATTCGGGCCCGACGAAATGTCGGCCGCGCCCGGAATGTACGCGTAGTCGAAGTCGGTTCCCGTGTGTGCGTTCATCGCATGCTGATAGACGCCCTCCACGAATACCGACGTGCGTTTCGACAAGTCGTAATTCAACTTCGTGCTCAGTTGATGCCACTTCGGATTGAACGCGCCGACCGTCGACGCGACGCGGGCCTGGGTGTACGTGTATGCCGCGCCGACGTAAAACGCGGTCGTGAAATGATAGAGGCCGTTCACCTCGAAGTTGTCGAACTTCCACGATTTCCACGCACCGCCCGCCGGCTGCGTCGTACCGGTGAAATATGCGTTCGAAGTCGGGTCGTAGACGTCGACGTGCGAATACGTGAATCCCACCAGCGCCTTCGAGAACGCGTAATTCACGCCGATGCCGATGTTCTGCTGCGACGATGCGTCGAACGTGTTGTCGCCGGTGATCGCCCCGGTCGAATCGGCATTGCGTGCGTGATCGATCTTCAGATACGACGCGCCGACCGTCAGCCCGCCCTGCTGGTATTGCAGCGCGGCGCCATACAGGCGGTTGTTCGCGAAGCCGCCCGCCTGATTGCTGAATCCATACATCGCCTCCGCGGTCACGCCGTGCCACACCGGCGACACGTACTTGACCGCGTTATTCACGCGGAACGAGTAGTCGGTGTTGTCGTTGTCGTACGGATGCGAGAACAGGTAGCCGGTCCAGTTGCCGTTCGCGGTGAGCGGCGAGAAGAGGTCGACGCTCGGATCGTACTGGCGACCGAACGTCAGCGTGCCGTATCGATCCGACGCGATGCCGACGAAGGCCTGGCGGCCGAATTCCCGACCGCCCTGGTTCATTTTCCCGGTGTTGACGTCGAAACCGTTCTCGAGCGTGAAAATCGCCTGGTAGCCTGCGCCAAGGTCTTCCGTACCCTTGATACCCCAGCGGCTGCCGTAGTCATAGCCGCTTTGCAGTTGCACGGTTCCGTGGCCGCGTGCGTTGCTCGTGTAGTTGATACCGTCCTCGATCTTGCCGTACAGGGTCACGCTGCTCTGCGCATGCGCGGCTGCAGCAAGCAACGCGGCGGGCGCGATGATCCCCCAACGCTTGTTCATGATGATTTTCCCCCCCAGGGTTTTTGGTTTGCCGGTCGTAACGCTTGCGCGCTGCGTATGTGCCGCGTCGACACGCCTCGGCGATGCGACGGGCGCAGTGTAATGAGCCGATTTTCCGCTGTTAGCCCTTCGCCGCGGGAAGGTGCTCTTCAAAATGGGGGGTATGTGTCAGCGCGGAAAACGGCTAGCCGGCCGTTGAAATCGGCCCGCGGCCGCTCGGCGCACCCCGGATCGGGAAGGCAACGAATCGCGGACACGTTTCGATGAAAAACGTGAGCCCGGATCACGTCGCTTTCCGGATGACCCGAAAGACGACGAGCGGTACCAGAAAGAACGGCATCCGGTCTGCCCGCCGCGACAGCAAGAGAGAATCCGGAAAGGCCGGCCGATCTCCGTCCGGTTGCAAACCGCAACCGGACGATCGACAGGCCGATCAACCTCAATTGCTGAAGATCAGACCGCGAGCGGCGCCATTGACGTAAATCCGGCCGTATGTGTTCCAGTCGCCGGCCATCACGCCGGAGTCGCCGAACTGGTGCGCGTCATCGTTGAAGCGCGCCCACGTCGCGCCACCGTCGTCGGAATGGTAAATGCCCCAGACGCCGTTCAACGTGCCTTCCACATAGACCGCGGCCGAGTACGGCGAACCGGTCGGCGCCTTGCCCAACGCGATCACGGTGGCGCCCGGCGTGTCGTTGGTCGACGCAAAGGCGCCGAGCTTCGTCCACGTCGCCCCCGAGTCCATCGAGTGGTACACGGCCGTGCCGTCGGCCAGCCAGAGATCGCCCTCCGCGTTCGGATTGACCGCCATCGACGTATCCCGCCACGCATTCCAGGCCAGGTTCGCGTTCACGGAGCCCTGGCTCAGCGCGAACGTGTGGCCGCCGTCGTTCGACACGTAGATCTTGCCGCGCTGCCAGCTCCACGGTGCGCCGCCGGAGTCGTAGGCATAGACCTTGTTCGGGTTCTTGCGGTCCGCGGCCAGGCGGTAGGCACGCGGGAAGCCGTTCCAGGTGGCACTGAACGCCGGCAGGTTGGTCGCCGTCCAGCTGGCGCCATTGTTTGTCGTGAACGACGGGACCGAGTCTGGCGGCGCCCAGGTCACGTTGTTGCGGGACGGGACGACCAGGTTGCCCACGTGGCTCTGGCTTGCCGCGGCGCCGTTGGGCAGCGACGCGAACGTCGCCCAGCTATTGCCGCCGTCGCCCGACCAGAAGCCCCTGGTCGCATGGCCGTTGGCGTTGTCGACGCCCGCGGCGGCGATGTACGTCGGATCGGACCACGACATATCGGCCGAATTGCCGTTGCTCCACGTGTTCAACGGGCCTTTCGTCGGCCTCGTCGAGAGATCTGTATTGACCCACGTGCCGATGTCGCCGGCGCTGTTGATGAAGTTGTACGACGCACCGGGCGGCGCCGTGACGAGGGCCAGCGTCACGGTTTCCTCGAGGTTGTCGACCTTGGGGCGCCAGGTTGGCGTGGGCGACGAGGCGTTCATGGTTTCACAGATGCCGCCGCCGTGGACGTGCATGATGTGATCGCGATTGGCGGGGTCGATGGTGACGCCTTCCACCCAGCCGGCGCAGCCATCCGAGGCAATGCCGGTATGCGGCATGCCGGCCTCGATTTCGCGCCACGTGCTGCCGCCGTCATCGGATAGCTGGATGGTCTTGCTGGTGTCGCTCCAGCCGGTCATGCCCAGTGCGATGCGGGCGGACGGGCCCAGACCGGAAACGGACAGGCCGCCAAAGCCGTTGCCGGTGGAGCGGTTGAGCAGCGTCCAGTTGCCGTTGTTGCTGCCGCCGAACCTGTAGAGATAGCTCGGTCCGCCGATGCCCTGGCCGACGCCCGCGTTGAACACCACGTAAAAGTTGCCGTCGGAAGTGCGCACGACGTGCGGGATGTAGTAGCCGGACACCGTCGGCGGGACGGGCACCGGCGTCCACGAGAAGCCGCCGTTGGTGGACTTGTACAGGGTCGACGTCAGGCCCGCCGCGTTCGCGTAGTCGGGGGCGACGGTGGCCCACATGATCCAGGTCGGCTGGCCGCTGCCCTTGCCCGACGTATCGAAGATCACCTGTTCGACGCCGATCGGGGAACCGCCGCCGCTGATCGTGGCGGAGGACAGGCCCGAGACCTGCGCCCAGGTACGGCCCGAATCGGCACTCTTCCACAGGCCGGCCGTGCGCGATCCGTAGAACAGCGTCGACGGATGGTTCGGATCGACCTGCAGGCGCTCGCCGGTGGCCCGGCCGTTGTCGTTGCCGCCTACCGGGAACGGCACGTCGTAGTGCGTCCAGGTGTTGCCACGATCGCTCGAGATGTAGATGCGGCCGTTGTGACCCTGCGTCACGGTAATGCCGGTCATCATGTAGACGAGCTGGTCGTCGTTCGGATCGAGCGCGAGACTTTCGACGCCGTGGAAATCGCCCTCGCCTGCGCCGAAACCGATGCCGTCGGTGATGGGCGTCCACGTCGAGTTGGTCGCGTTCCAGCGGTACGCGCCGCCGACGTCGGTGCGTGCGTACAGCAGGCTCGCGTTGGCTGGATGGTAGATCAGACCGGTGACATAGCCGCCGCCGCCCCACTTGACGCTGGTCCAGCTGGCCGCCGGCAGGTTGCTGCCGCCGCCATTTGCGCCGGTCTGGCTGCGATTGGCGGCAAAATTGGTCACGCCTGTCGTGCTATCGGCCCCGCCCCCGCAGCCCCATAGCGTACACGCCATCGCCGCGGCGGCAATCCATCGTTGTGAAAACACGGTCATCGGAGAAATCCTTGAAGGAAGATGATCAATTCGCCATGAGCGATGCAATCTGCGCAGCGCTGAGCGCACCGCGATAGAGGCGGAAATCGTCGATCAAACCGTTGAACGTGGCGTCGGCACCGTATTGCGATTTGCCCAGCCAGTTCTGCGTGGTGCGGCCAAGACGGAACGGCGCCTGGAACATCGCCGTGTTGGTGCTGACGGGCGTGCCGTCCACGTACATCGTGCCGGTCGAACCCGATAGCGTGACGGCCACGTGCACCCATCGCTTGCTCGGCAGCGCGGTGGGGGCGTCGATGATCTGTTCCGGAGGGCCGTCGCCGGGGCCGTTGGCCGTCATGGCGAAGCGCATGCCGGCCCAGCCGGTGCGCGACTGCCCGCGCGGCGTGAACATCATGTAGCGGTGAAAACCGGTGCCGAAGTCGAACAGGCGTGCCCACGTTTGCGAACCGTTCCAGAACACCCAGCTCGCGATGGTGAAGTCCGACACATCGGCCAGCAGATCGTCGGGCAACGCCACATACGCGCCCGAGCCGTTGAGCGAGACCGCGTTGCCGCTGCGCCCCACGGCCCACGTTGCGCCGTTCAGCGTGCCATTGCGCCCGTTGCCCGAGCTGTCGGCGGCCGTGACGCCGCCGCCTTCATCGAATGCGAGGTGCGCGAGCAGTTGCTGCGCCGTGATCACTTTCACTTCGTTGGAGAGCGCCGATTCGCCCGCAATCGTTTGCGCCGTCACGACATAAAAATACGTGCCGGCGCCGGCGGGCATATCCGTATAGGTCAGCAGGTCGGTGATGCCGCTCTGGATGGTGCTGTACGGTCCGCCGGCCATGGTGGCGCGCTTGACGGTGTAGCTGACGGCGTTGCTGCTGCCCCACCACGACAGCACTACCTTGCCCGCGCTGGCATAGCCGGTCAGGCCGGTCGGCGTTGGGGCCGGGGCGCCGGGATCGAGCGTGCAGGTGAGCGTGCCGTAGCCGAGCTGGTCGAAGCCGCCACTGTTGGGGCCGTAGTTGCCGCCGCCGCCTTCCGGCGCCACCAGCTCGGCGGCGCGCCTGGTGTAAGGCGCCGCCAGACCTTTGCGGTTGATGTAATGGTTGGCCACCAGCGCCCAGCAGGGCCGCCCGAGGGCGCCGCCTTGCCCGCCGGTGGAGAACTGCGTCTGGATGACGCCGGCGCTGTTCTGGTACGTGACGAAAGGCACCGTGTAGAACGTGCCGTCCGCCTGCTTCAGGTTAGCCTTGGCCACGTATTCCGCGCCCGCCAGAAAGCGATTGTTGTCATAGCCGTACAGGTCGATGCCCTGGTTCCACGCCATCTCGCAAATGGCGCCCGTCAATGCAATGCCGAGCGTGCTGTGGCCCTGGTCCCGGCCGGCTTCCTGCCATTGCCCGAGGTTGCCGGGGTGCAGGTAGTACACGGCTTGCCGGATACAGCCATTACTGCCACCGGACTTGAAATGGGTGACGGCCTCGTCGACGAGTTCGGCATCGTCGCACAGCACGCCGATGGCCAGGACACACGCGATGTTGGCCAGGCCCCAGTTGGCCCAGTAGTGCGTGTCCATCGCGGTGTCGATACGGGTCAGGAAAGCATGGCTGACCGGGTAGAAGACATTGCGCATCATGGCCTGAAACGCGGCGAGTCCGGCCGGACTCCAGCCGCTGTAGCCGCGCATGATTTCGGCTGCGTTGGCGAACTCGTAGCCGTAGATGCCGGCGGCGAGCGCCACGTCGCTGCCGCCAAGCGTCGTCAGCGTCGACGCCCATTGGTCCAGATACTCCACGGCCTTGTCGGCATAGCGTGTGTCGTTCGACACCTTCCAGCGCAGCGCGTCGCCATAGGCGGCGGCGATGTCGTTGTAGAGGGCGCCGTAGTTCTGACCATGCGTCGGATCATTGCCGCGATAGATGCCGACCTGCGGGTTCGGCTTGTTCGTCAGGCGCGTGTGACCGTTGGCGACGAGCACGTTCCAGCTATCGATCCACGGGGAAGCCTGCGCGGCGACTTTAGCGCGCATGCGTTCGAAATCAGCGTCGGTATGCAGCAAGCCAGGATGCTTGAAGGTGCGGGTGTGGGCAGCGCCTGCCGACGTCGCCCCTGCATCGCTACCGTCAGAAGCCGGAGCAACTCCGGACGCCTGGCCGCTGCTGGTTGCCGATGTACGCTCGCCGTCTGTAACCGCGCTACCTCCGTCGCCGCCGCATCCGGCCACAAGCATTGCACCGAACCCCATCACGAAATGGCGTCGTGCAATATTCTCGATGCCGCCGAGTGGAACGATTTCCTCGGACAGCAGCGTCGCTGCTCCCTTGTCTCGCATGTCTGGATCCTCTGTTTTTTTGCTATGGTCGAAGCGACAAAATGTACTAACCATTCCGTATTTATCGGAACGGGTAGCATTCTATCCAGTGCGACCGGGATCCAATCAAGCGAAAAAAAACAAATTCATCAATGACACGGACGTGTCACATCGGTGATGCAGGGATCGAGGGATGCGCGAAGTGGTTGGGCAGAACCAAGCAAAGGTCGTCACCGTTTGCGGAGTAAAAATGTCACTTCATCGGTCGACACCGACGCTGAATCGGTAAACTCTCCCGGAATCGTGTCTTTTCGTTGGACGAAATAAAATCGTCAGCGACCGCGGTGTCGCGAAGAGCGGTGTCATCTCCGCTGCCGTGCCTGCATCACCGCCCTACCGCCCCAGAACCCGCTCCACCAACTTCACGAAGTAACTCGCCCCCACCGGCAGCAACGCATCGTTGAAGTCGTAACTGGCGTTATGCAGCAGGCACGGCCCGCCGCCGTGCCCATGCACGCGATGATCGCCCGCCCCATTCCCAAGGAATGCATAACAACCCGGCTTCTCGCGCAGCATGAACGAGAAATCCTCCGCCGCCATGGTCGGATCGACGGCTGCGTTCACATGCGCGTCGCCCACCAGCTCGCGCATCACCGCCACCGCCACCGCCGTCTGTTCGGCGTCGTTCACGGTGGCCGGATACTGGCGCTGGAAATCCACCTCGCTCTCGCAATCGAAGGCAGCGGCCGTCGCGGCCACCACGGCGCGCATGCGCGTCTCGATCAGGTCGAGCGTCGCATCGGAGAAGGTCCGCACCGTGCCGCCGAGCCAGGCATCGGTCGGCACCACGTTCATCGCCTCGCCCGCATGCACCTGCGTGACCGACAGCACCGCGCCGTCGATCGGATTGCGGTTGCGCGTGACGATTCCCTGCAGGGCGCTCAGTACCTGCCCCGCCGCGAACACCGGATCGCGGCCCAGGTGCGGCATGGCCGCATGGCAGCCGGCACCGCGCAAGTCGATCCGGAACAGGCTGGTCGATGCCATCAGCGGCCCCGGCCGCACCGCGAAATCGCCGGCCGCGATGCCGGGCCAGTTGTGCAGCCCGAACACGGCATCCACGGGGAAACGCTCGAACAGGCCGTCCTCGATCATCGCGCGCGCGCCGCCGCCCGCTTCCTCGGCCGGCTGAAAGAACAGCTGCACGGTGCCGTCGAACTCGCCATGCCGCGCCAGATGGCGCGCGGCCCCCAGCAGCATGGCGGTATGCCCGTCGTGGCCGCAGGCATGCATCGCGCCGGGCACCGTCGACCGATGCGCGAAGGTGTTGGCCTCCTGCACGGGCAGCGCATCCATGTCGGCGCGCAGGCCGATCGCACGCGCACTGTCGCCGCGCTTCAAGGTGCCGACCACGCCGGTGCGGCCGACGCCGCGCGTGACGGAATAGCCCCATTGCTCGAGCCGCCCGGCAACGAGTTCGGCGGTGCGGAACACGTCGTAGCCCACCTCGGGATGGGCATGGATATCGCGGCGTAGCGCCGTCAGTTCGTCGGCGTGCGCGACGATGGAATCGATCAGTTTCATGCGGATGGGAGCGCTTTTGTCAGGTCGTCGCGGCGCGGCGGCGGCCGGCCCATGCCGCCCGCCGCCGTGCCGCGAGGCATCAGATTAGATATGGAACAGTTGCGCCACCAGGGTCGCGCCGATGAAGGTGCCGGCATTGGCCACGAAGGACACCAGCACGATGCGCCAGCCGAGCCGGCGGAAGGCCGGGATGTCCTTGGCGATCGACAGCCCCGCGAACACCAGCATCGGCGTGGTCACCCCGAGGAAATCGTTGTGCGAGCTGAGCGCGGCGATCTGCGATGCCCACGGGGACCACGGCGAGGTCAGGAACATCGCCACCACCGACACCCAGCAGACCGCCGGAATCCGCCGCCCCGTCACGCGCGCCAGCGCATCGCCGACGATCGTCGCGCCCACCATGATCGCGATTCCCGGCAGTCCCGCCAGCGGTGTGGTGCCGTGGGCGATCCAGTCGCACACCAGCGCCATCGCGGCCGTCACGATCCAGGCCAGCAGCTTGCCGCCGTAGCCGAGCGCGGGCGCCTCGGTCCTCACCTCGCCCAGCGACGGGCTGGCCGCCTCGGGCTGCGCCGAGGCCTTGGTGGTGCGGCCGATCAGTGGCTCCAGTACGCGATAGCCCCAGACCGCGAGCGGCAGCGAGATGAACAGCGTGAAGTACGTGCCGATGGTGGTGGTGATCAGGTTGCTGGCCGCGGCGAACGCGAGCACCGATTTCGCCGTCTCCGGGTCCTGCTGCGCGGCGATCGCGCCCGAGGCGGCCGCCATCATGCTACCCGAGCCGACCCCCGAACCCATCGCCAGCGCGAGCGGATCGAAGATGCCGAGGCTGGTCACGAAACCCGCGAACACGGCGATGAACACCGCACCGAACACGGTGCCCGTCAGGTACTCGGCCAGCACGCCGCGGCCCTCGGCCGAATCCATGCCGTATTTCTCGCCGATGATCGCCAGGCTCGGCTCGCGGCCCACCGAGAACGTCGCGCCAATCGCCTCGCGCTTAATGCCGAGCAGCAACGCGAGCGGCAGGCCGAGCAGGATGGTGCCGACGAAGTGGCCGAATTCCTGGAAGGCCAGTGCCCAGCCCGCCGACGCCAGCTTGGGCAGCGCGCTGCCCACCATCAGCCCGAGCTTGGAGACGAACAGCAGCAGCGCCGGCTGCAGGATCGCCGCCGCGAAGAACTGGTCGGGCACGCTCAGGCGCGCGCTGCCGTTCCAGCGCGCGCTGGCGAGCCCCACCGCGGCGCCGAGCAGCAGCGCCCAGATCATCGGCAGCAGCACGACCTTGCCTGGGCCGAGCTTGAACGTGAACGAGCCGATCCATTCGGCGACCAGCAGGATGCCGGCCGCGTAAAGCAGGACCTTGGCGGTGGCCGCGCCGCCCAGCTCGCGGCGCTCGATACCCAGTGCGTGTTCCATGACGAGTCTCCCCTTGAAGCCCGGCTGCCGTCGAATGCGGGCCGGTGGTTACAGATAACCGAACGCGGTGGGCGGCGCTTCGGCCGTCTCGACCCACACGCTTTTGGTCTGCGTGTATTCGTACAGCGCCTCGACCCCGCTCGAGCGGCCGTAGCCGCTCATGCCGTAGCCGCCGAACGGCGACGCCACGTTGATGGTCTTGTAGCCGTTGACCCAGAAGGTGCCGGCATTCACCTGCGCGGCCACGCGATGCGCGCGCGCCACGTCGGTGGTCCAGGCCGCGCCGGCCAGGCCGAAGTCGGTGTCGTTGGCGATCGCGATCGCCTCGTCCTCGGTGTCGAACGGGATGGCGGCCACCACCGGCCCGAAGATCTCGGTGCGCGCCACCTCCATCGCGTTCGACGCGCCGGCCAGCACGGTGGGCGCCACGAAGTAGCCGCCGCGGCCCTCCGCGACGCGCTCGGCCGAGCCGCTGGCGAGCGTGGCGCCAGCGGCCACACCGCGCTCGATCATCGACATCACGTGGTCGTACTGCTTGCGATTGTTGATCGGGCCCACCTCGGTCGCCTCGTCGAGCGGCGCGCCGACACGGATCTTCTTCGCGCCGGCCGCCACCATCGCGACGAATTCGTCGTAGACGGCGCGCTGCACCAGCAGGCGCGAGCCGGCCACGCAGCTCTGGCCCGCGCCGGCGAAGATCGCCGCCTGGGCGGTCAGCGCGGCGCGCTTGAGGTCGGCGTCGGCGAACACGATATTGGCCGACTTGCCGCCCAGTTCCAGCACGCAGGGCAGCACGCGCCGCGCGGCGGCCTCGGCGATGCGCGCGCCGGTGGCCGGCGAGCCGACGAACACCACCTTGCCGACCACGCGATGCGCGATCGCGGCCTGCCCGGCGGTGTGACCGAAGCCGGCGAGCACGTTGACGAGGCCGCGCGGCAGCCCGGCCCGCTCGCCGAGCCGGGCGACCGCCAGCGACGTGAAGGGCGTCAGCTCCGAGGGCTTGAGCAGCACGCCGTTGCCCATCGCCACCGCGGGCGCCACCTGCCAGCCGCAGGTGAATACCGGCGCGTTCCAGGGCGTGATCTGCAGCACCACGCCGGCCGGCTCGCGGCGCGTGTAGTTGAGGTGCGAGGTCGGCACCGGAATCACGCTGCCGTAGAACTTGTCGGTCCAGCCCGCGTAGTACTCGAACATTTCGGCGACCTTGCCCACCTCGCCGCGGCAGTCGCGAATCGGCTTGCCCGAGCCCAACGCCTCCAGCCGCGCGATCGCCTCGGCCTCGGCACGGATCGCGCGCGCCACCTCCTGCATCACGCGGCCGCGCGCGGCATGCGTGAGCGCCCACCATTCGCGCTGCGCGCGGCGCGCGCTTTCTGCGGCATGGTCGATCACGGCTGCGCCGGCGTCGCGATAGGCGAGCGTTTCGTCGCCCGTCGCCGCATCGTAAAGCTGGATCGTGTCGCCCTGGCCGGCGACGAGTTCGCCGTCGATATACGAGCCGATCGTGGCGGCACCGGGGAAGAAATGCGCGAAGGCGGCGAGCAACTGGTCTGCGTGCTGGGTCATGTCGGGTTTCCGTACAGGTGAATCGAGCGGGATCGTGGCGCGGGCGGCCCGGCCTCAGGCCGGGTCGAGGAAGTCGACGATGCGGTTGAAGTCCTCGCCGTCGGCGACGGATGCCTCGCTGGCGGCCCACACGCGCGCCGCCTCGCGCGCCACCGGCGCGACGCTGTCGAACTGGTCGAGCAGGCCCAGCGCGAGCCGCACGTCCTTGCGCATCAGCTTCATCGTGAAACCGGAATCGAATTTGCCGTTGAAGATCCAGGTCGGGTAGTTGGTCAGCGTCGCGCTGTTGCGGCCGGAGCCGCCGTTGAGCGCCTCGACCAGCTTTTCCGGATCGACGCCGGCCGCGCGCGCGGTGCGTACCGCCTCGCTGGCGGCCAGCAGGTGCACGCCGGTCAGCAGGTTGTTGAGCAGCTTGGTGACGTGGCCGGCGCCCACCGGGCCCACGTGCACGCGCTTGGCGCTGATCGTCGCGAGGATCGGCTCGATGGCCGCGATATCGCTGTCCGAGCCGCCCAGCACCATCGTCATGGTGGCGGTGGCCGCGCCCTTCGGGCCGCCGCTCACCGGGCCGTCGACGAAGCCGATGCCGCGCTCGGCCAGCGCCGCCGCCACGCGCCGCGTGCTGTCCGGATCGGCCGTGGTGGTGTCGATCACGATCGTGCCCGGTCTCGCGCTCTCGAGCACGCCGCCCGCGCCCAGCACCACCGCCTCGACCACCGCCGAGGTCGGCAGCGACAGCAGCAGCACGTCGGCGTCGCGCGCGATCCCGGCCACCGAATCGCGCGCCGACAGTACCGCGTGTTCGGCCAGCGCGAGCGCCACGCCGGGCGCCGCGTCGTAGCCGAGCACCGTGTAGCCGCCGCGCCGCAGCGAGCCCGCCATGCCGCGCCCCATGTTGCCCAGACCGATCACGCCCACCGTTTTCATCCGACGACTCCCGATAGCTGTTGGTTCGAGGCCGGCGCGCCAGCTTGCGCCCGCCCTGCATGACCACGATGTTCGGCCCGGCGATCCGTATAATCAATCAACGCCAATATTGAGATTGTTCTCTTTTTTAGAACGCCAGGATCATGAGCGAGACCCTTACGGACAGCCGCATCGTCTATTTCTACGAGGCCGTGCGCTGCGGCACGATCCGCGCCGCGGCCGACTGGCTCGACGTGGCGCCCTCGGCGGTGAGCCGCCAGATCGGGTTGCTGGAGAAGGAGCTCGACGCCACCCTGGTGGAGCGCCACGCGCGCGGCGTGACGCCCACCGAAGCGGGACGCTGCGTGATCGAGTATTTCCGCGAGCAGCTCGCGCACCGCGACGACCTGATCTCGCGTCTGCAGGAACTGCGCGGGCTCAAGACCGGCGAGGTCAGCCTGGTGCTCGGCGAGGGCTTCGTCTCGGATCTGCTGGCCGGGCCGATGCAGCAGTTCTGCCGGCAGTTCCCGGGGATCCGCGTCAACCTCGACGTGGGCAGCACCAACGACGTGATCCGCAAGATCTCGAACGACGAGGGCGAGATCGGCCTGGTGTACAACCCGCCGGCCGAGCCCAAGGTGGTGTCGCGCGCGTCGAAGCGGCAGCCGATGATGGCGATCGTCGGCCCCGATTTCCCGCGCCGCACCCACAAGGTGCTGACGGTGCAGCAGCTCGCCACCTACCCGCTGGCGGCCACTCACCCGTCCTACGGTACGCGGCAGATGATGGAGGCCGTCGAATACGCCGAGCGTGTGCGGCTCACGCCGGTCGTCACCACGAATTCCTTCGCGATCCTGAAGGAGTTCGTGAAATCCGGGCTCGGTATCTCGGTGATGCCGGCCTTCGCGGTGACGGCCGAACTGCAGGCCAAGGAGTTGTTCGCGATCGAGATCGCGCATCCGATCCTCGAGAACGCCGAAGCGCACATGGTCACGCGCGTGGGCCGCAAGCTCTCGGTGGCCGCCAACAAGATGCTGCAGATGATGACGGGGCAGATGCGGGCGTTCCGTTAGCGGGGGCTGCCCGTACGCCGTCCGGCGACGCGAGGCCGGGCTTGGAGACGGTTTGCCCAAGACCGCTGATTCCGCTGCAAGGTGTTCCGGCAGATCACAGCTGCAGCCGAATTCGAGAAAGGCTTCATGGTCATGGGCACATAACCAAAGTCAAACGCCGTCAAACATCCGGATCCTGAATCCGCGCCGACTGAATCACCACCAGCGTATCGCCCGCCTCGATCCTGCACGGCGGATCCTCGTAAAACGAATAGATCTTCCCGCAGCGATCGAGCCCGACCACGATCGCGCCCGGCACCACGTTCGTCAGGCAGCCGATCTCATGCGGCAACGCCTCGCGCTCCAGCAGCGTCGCGCGCCCGCGCGTCGACAGCATGTCGTTCACGAACGGCACGATGTAGCGGCTGTGGACCGCATCCGCGAGCAACAGCGCGCCGATCTTCGTCGACGACACGATCACGTCCGCGCCCGCCTGCCGCAATTGCCGCTGGTACAGGTTCTCCTGGATCCGCACGACGATCTTCGTATCGGGCGCGATGCTGCGCACCGACAGCGTCAGCAGGATCGCGGTCGGATCGTCGGTCACCGAAATGATCACGGCCTTCGCCGCGCGCACCTGCGCCTGCTGCAGCAGATCCTCGTGCGCCGGATCGCCGAGCAAGCCGGTCACGCCGAGCGACGTCGCCGCCTCGAGGGCCTGCTGCTGCGAATCGATCACGATGATCGTCGCCGGATCGACGCCGCTTTCCAGCAACTCGCGCACCGCGATCGATCCCGACAGGCCATAACCGCACACGACGATGTGATCGGACAGTTGCTTCTGCAGGCGTTTCATGCGGAATTCCTCGATGACGCGCTGGATCACGAACTGATACGCCGTGCCCAGGAAAATAAACCAGATGCCGATACGGATCGGCACGATGAAGAACGCATCGAGCAGGCGCGCGCGCGCCGTGACGGGCACGATATCGCCGTAGCCGACAGTCGCGACCGTGACCATCGTGAAGTACACGAGATCGGCCACCGTCATCGGCGTGCTCTTGGTCGAATCGCGCAGGCCGTCGCGATCCAGATACAGCACGAGGAACGCAAGCGTGCACAACAGCACGACCGCGCCGAGACGGAACAGCAGCGTGCGCTGCGGCGACGTCGCCGGGCGCGTGAACAGCGTGCGCGCGCGCGGCGCCTGCCACGGGTTGCGAGCGCGACGCAGGCGCATGCGCAACGAGCGGCGCTGATCGGATGGCGTGGCCAACGGGGAATCTCCTGAAGGATGCGGGCTCGATTCTACGACGGGAACGCACGCGCGCAGCCGTCACAGCATGCTGCGCGGCCGCACCATCGTCCCGTCGACGAAACGCCGCGCGCGAAACGCCGACAGATCGAGCGACGGCGCGCCCGTGTCGATCCATTCGGCGAGCAGCCGGCCGACGATCGGCCCCATCGCGAAACCGTGCCCGCAGAACCCCGTCGCGATCGCGAGCCCCGACGGCGTACCCGGTGCATCGATCACCGGGATGCCGTCGGGCAGCACGTCGATCAGGCCGGCCCACGCCTCGACGATCTGCGCATCCTTCAGCGCAGGAAAGATCGCCTTGAGCTTCGCGAGCGCGCGCGGCGCATGCGCGCGATTCGGCTGCGGCTGCGGATCGCGCGGCTCGATCGGTCCCGTCGCGCCGCCGATGCGCGCGAGCACGTCGCGCCATGCGGACGCATTCAGGTGCAGCCGGAATTTGTCGCGTTGCGACCAGAATTGCGGCCAGAAGAGGCTCAACCCGCGCAGGTGGCCGAGCGTCAGATCGACGTCGACCTGCATGTCGTCGGCAAGATTGATCGCGCCGTTCGTGCGCTGCCGGATGCCGAGACCATGGCCCCACATCGTCGCCGCGGACACCGGCGGAACCACGTTGGTGCGCATGCAGGTGCCGCGCACGGCCTGCTGCGGCAGCCGGATGCCGACGCCGTCGAGCAGCCGAAAGCTGGTTGCGCCCGCCGCGCAGATCACGCGCCGCGTGCGGATCGCGCCGCGCTCGGTCGCGACGCCGACGACCGCGCCGCCGGCCGTCTCGATCGCCGTCACGCCGCAGCCTTCGAAGAAACGCGCGCCCGCCTCGGTCGCGCGCGCCGCGAATGCGGCGGCCACGCGACGCGGCTCGGCCTGCCCGTCGGTCGCCGTATACAAGCCGCCGAGAGTACGGGCCTGCGCCGACAGCCCGCTCACGTGTTCGTCGATCTGGGCGCGCGTCAGCGTGCGCGTGTCGAGCCCGTGTTCGCGCGCCACGGTGAGCCACGCCTGGAACGACGCCCAGTCGTCTTCGTTGTCCGCCATGTAGAGGCAGCCGCCCTGCCGCCATTCGAGATCGAAGCCGAGCGCCTGCTCCAGGCCTTCCCAGATCCGCATGCCGGCCATCATCAGCGGCACTTCGGCGGATTCGCGCCCCTGCTGCCGCACGAAGCCCCACGCGCGCGTCGATTGCTGGCCGGCGATGCGCGACTTGTCGAGCACGACGGCTTTCAGGCCGCGCAGGCCGAGGTAGTAAGCGGCCGCGCAGCCCATGATGCCGGCGCCGGCGATCACGACGTCGGCTTCGGTCGGAAACGCCGTTTCGGCGTGAGTCAATGCGTCGTGCAGCGGATAGGTGGTGGTCATTGTTTTCTGTTGGTAATCGGTGCATGGCCGGCAAAGCTTATCGCGGCAACGTCATCCGATGAAGCGAGCGCCGCGCAACGATCCCGGGCGCCTTGCGCATCCGCACACGACAGCCCGCTCGCGTCTTTCCGGCCGTCCCCGTTTTTTCGGCTTGACGCCCCCGGATCGTCACGCGACGATACTGGATATCCATACAGCATCGTCGCAGCAAAATGATCCTCCCCCCATTCGATCCGCCCAAGCTGAACGACCTCACCGAATGGTGGACGCAGTGCACCTACGCGGACGTCCAGCGTCTGATACTCGAAGTGCAGCACCTCCGCCTGACGCTGTGGGAGTTGAAAGCCCACGTCGCGGACGCATCGCGCCGCATCCGCGTGCTCGATCCGGACATGCTCGCGCATGGGTCCGCGCTTCGGCGGCTCGGCTACCTGCTCGACAAGGAGATCGAGCGCGCCAATCCGATCGGACGCACCCGCGACGTGTATGCGCCGTTTTCGGACGAGTGGCGGGCTCGCGCGGCACTGCGCTGCGCATTGCGCGGGCAGCCCGAGCCGGCCGACGCAGGCACGCTGCCGCGCGCGATTCCGGAATTTCAGCGCATCACCTGGGCCGAGCTTCGCGATCGCTGGCGTCACCTGAGCGACAGGAAATCGAATCGACAGAACGTCGAGCAACGGATGGTGCTCGAGATCGCCCGTCAGCGAACCGTGATCCTCGCGCGGGCGCGCAAGCTCGTCGACGCCGCGATCGCCGAGGCGGCGGCGGAGGGAAACCGGTTATTCGCGCTGGATCAGCTCCAGCGGCTCCTGGCGGTCGAGCGGGAGGACGGCGAGCCGTTCATGTACATGCCGCCGTAGCGCGAACGCCGTGAACGACGGTCTGCATGCACAAAGTGGACATTCGCAGCCTCCAATCGCGTTGCCCTCGGACGATCGATATCTCACGACGGGAGCCGTCAATCTACGAATTTCCGGGGGCATTCGCAATATTCAGGCAGGAATTCCGGCCGTTCGGGGCGCCGCACGCGCTGCACTACGCATAGCGGCTCAGCCATTCTTCGGAGAATCGTTTCGCGTACGCGACGGCCTCGGCTTCGGTGTCGAATTCACCCAGCTTGCGGAACGCGGCTTCACGGCTGAAACCCACCTTCGTGACCTCGACCTGCGCGGCGTATTTGCCGGCCTCCGTCACGCGCGGCTCGCAGTTCATCTCGTAGCCGCGCATCAAGAATTTCTTCTGCATCGGTTCAACACTTTTTTGAGACGGCGAAATCGTAGCACGCAGCGCCGCGGGCGCCAAAAAATGTATCCGCGCTGGTTTCACTAGAAGAAACCATCGATTGTTCGTCCTGCAACTGCTTCGGCCGTTCGCCGCGCGATATCCTCCGAACATCCCGGCCGGGCGTGATCGCGCCCTGCGTTGGTGCGTCGCGTTGCGATTACCTGCCGCCTCGTGGGGAATCGCGCGACGGCCCATGGGAATGCAGCCCAAAGGTGCCGAACGCACCGTCGCGCGCACGCGCCGACGCAGGCCCGGCGTAACTTCATGACACACCTTTCACACAAACGCACCTTTCACCACACTGAATGACGACCATTTTGCGGTAAAGTTATCTTTTCCGTGCGTGGCCGGTCGGCTCGCCATTGGACGTCATGAAGACTGTCCGCCGAGACTGCCGCAAGGCGTCGTTCTGAACGTCACGACCCGTTCCCGTAGCATGACCACTGAAGCAATCACCACGGATTCCCTCGCGGTTGCCGAGCGCGTGCGCGAGCTGATGACCCGCAACGGCATCGGCAAGCGCCAGCAGACTACCGAGCTGTGCCGCATCCTCGATCTGAGTTTCTCCCAAGGCCACCGCAAACTGCGCGGCAGCAGCCCCTGGACGCTCGCGCAGATCAAGAAAGTCGCCGAAGCGTACGGCGAACCCGCCGCCCAGCTGTTCGGCGCGCAAACGCTCGACCCGGGCATGGTCGGCGCCTATAGCCAGGAAGCCGTCCTGTATGCGGGCGTCGCCGAGATTCCATGCACCGCCTGGATCGGCGCGCCGCTCGAAGCCGGCGCGCGCCCCGAGTTCGTCGCGTACGAACAGAACGGCCGCTGGCGCGTGCTGCGCCATACCGGCGTGCTGTACCAGAACGCATACGACGTGCACAAGATCGAGATCTATCCGCGCCGCGCGGAAAGCGACAAGCTCGTCGTCGCGGTAATCGACCCCGATCGTGTCAGCGCAACCGAGCTGTGCCGCTATCTCGAACGGCAGGGTTTCGCGACGGCCGCGTTCGACGGTCTCGCGGCATTCGTCGACGCGCTGCAGGGCCAGGCTTTCGACGCAGTCCTGACCGAATGGCTGTTCGACGACGGCACGGCCGCCACCGCGATCAAGGCCGTGCGCACGTCCGACAACCCGGGCGCGCCGGTTTTCGTGCTGACGGGCGCCCTGCTCACCGGCCGCGCGAGCGAAGCCGACATCAGCGAAGTGATCCGCGCGTTCGATGTGGTGTGCTACGAAAAGCCCGCGCGCATGGCGATCCTCAGCGCCGATCTCGCGAAGCGGCTCGCGCGCGGCTGACGTTCGCCGGGCCGGCCGCCCGTCGAACGGCCAACGCCCGCGCGGCGCCGCGGGCATGAACCGGTTCCTCAGTACAATAGCCGCACCCGTTCACGCCCACGCCGGCATCCGCCGCCCGACGCCATGGCCCGCCTCATCCCCGACGACTGGAAAAGCCTCGCCGCGACCGGCGCGGCCGAACGCGAGCGCGAAACGCTCGCCGCGCTCGAACACGCGCTGCCCGACAGCTACACCGTGTATCACGGCGTCCACTGGACGCGCGCCGATCAGGCGTTTTCGGTATTCGGCGAAGCCGCGTTCGTCGTCGTGAGCCCGGCCGGCCGCGTGCTGCTGATCGAGCAGAAGGCCGGCTTCCTGCGCGAGACCCCGAAAGGGCTCGTGAAGGTCTACCTGCAAAAGGAGCGCAACGTCCCGATCCAGCTCGCACGCACGCAGGAGACGCTGCACCGGCGCCTGACGGCCGCGCTCGGCGCGGGCGTCTACGGCGTCGAGGCGCTGCTGTACTGCCCCGACTACTCGATCCGCGACGCGTCGATCGCCGGCGTCGCGCCCGAGCGCATCGTCGATGCGTCGCGCAAGACGCAGCTCGCGCAAGTGATCCTGCAGATCCTGCCCGAGGACGACGAACACTTTCCGAACGCGCCGAAGCTCCACCATTTCCTCGCGGACGAGCTCGCGCTCACGCCCGACACGAGCGCGCTCGTCGGGCAGGCCGGCACGCTCGTCACCCGGCTGTCGGGCGGGCTCGCCGCATGGGCGCGCCAGCTCGACTTCGCGCCGTTCCGGCTGCGCGTGACCGGCACGGCCGGCTCGGGCAAGACCCAGCTCGCGGTCCAGGTGATGCGCGACGCCGTCGCGGCCGGCAAGCGCGTGCTGTATGTGTGCTTCAACCGGCCGCTCGCCGACTACATCGCGCGCATCGCGCCGCCCGGCGCGAAGATCGCGAACTACCATCAGCTGTGCGACTGGGTCGCGCGCGATGGCGGCTACACGCCCGACTTCCAGGCGCCCGGCGAATTCGAACGGCTCGAGGCGCGTTTCGCGCAAGCGCCGATCCCCGAGCGCTGGCGCTTCGACGTGCTGGTCGTCGACGAAGGGCAGGATTTCCACGCACCGTGGGCGGCCGCGCTGGAGTGCCTGCTGGCGCCGGACGGCGCATGGTGGTGGCTGGAAGATCCGCTGCAGAACCTGTACATGCGCGAACCCGTCGCGCTGCCTGGCTGGGTCACGCTGAAGGCGCTCACGAATTACCGCAGCCCGCGCGACCTGCTCGAATTCGTGCGCGACGTCGTCGGCCGCGTCGAGCCGCTCGCGGCCGAACTGCGCTCGGGCAGCCCGTTCGACGGCTCCGATCCGTCGGTGTCGGCCTACGGCGAAGACGGCGCGTCGGACGACGCATTGGCGCAAGCCTGCATCGATGCGACCAAGCGCGCGATCACGCATGCGTTGTCGCTCGGCTTCCGCAAGCAGGACATCGCGGTGCTGTCGTACCGCGGCCGCGAAGGCTCGGTGCTTGCGCCGCTCGACCAGCTCGGCCCGCACCGGATCAAGCGCTTCACCGGCAAGTACGACTTGTTCGGCAATCCCGAGTATCGCGAAGGCGACGTGCTGCTCGATTCGATCTACCGCTTCAAGGGTCAGTCGGCGCCGTGCGTGATCCTCACGGAAGTCGACTTCGACGCGCTCGACGCGCGTGCCGCGCGCAAGCTGTTCGTCGGCGCGACGCGCGCGACGATGAAGCTGCTGATTGTCGCGTCGTCGCGCGCGGCCGCGCAACTGGCGGACGCGGCGGGTTGACGCGGCGGGCGGGCGAACGCACGCCCTGGACGAACTTCGACATCGTGGCCGTTGACACAATCGGGCACATTTCCCGACGCCCCGCACCCTTGCCCACGCTCGTTTCAGCCTGTTTCGGCAATCCCTGACGCTTTGTCCGCTTGCAGCCGGCCGCTACGATGCCAGGCCATTCGTTGCACGCGGAATATTCGATGGCCGACGTAAAAAAGCTGCCTTACTACGAACCGAAAAAGGGATTGTTCGGATCGGAGTTGAAGGAATACAAGGGTTCCCGAGGGTGTGTCCCGCTCGATACGCAAAGGAGCGTATCGATCGACCGGCTTGCACCGGGGGAAAAGCCGCCGCCCAAAGCGATTTCCAGGCCTTCGATTGCTCCGGAGCCTCCTGCAGCACCTCAACCGCCGCCGCAAGCCGATCAGGCGATAACCAAACGACCGCAGACGCAGGCGGAATCGGAGGTTTGCGAAAATCCGCCCCCTTTCGATCTCCAAGACGTGCCAATCGCGATGGACAATCTGGGCTGGAAGGTTTCGGCCAGGCTTGCGCGGATCTGGTTCGCGGGCGCTGCGCATGTTTACAACGACGATCCAACGTCAGCCCAGCCGCTGAATGACGATGGCGTTACCCTCGAATGGATTTTGAAATTCGGAAATGTCAGAAAAAAGTACAATAAACTTCTCGCGAGCGATATCTACAGCGAACGTTCCATACGAACAGCATCAGATATCACCAAGTCTTTTGTCAAAGAGCTCTTTTTAGAAAGAAATTCTACGTTCAACTTCAACACCGCCTCATTCACAAGAAATTTGCATAAATTTCACAACGACTGGCAATTCCAGCTATCGAAAATAGGAAATTGGGACACCCTGGAGAACCTTTCCCCAACGGATCTCACGGGGGCGCTGGCCAATTTCAACATTTATGCAGCCATTGGAAATGTTGAAATTTCAAGCGAAAAATACTTCAAATATGAAAAATCAGGTGCGCTTTACTGCCTAAGCGCCACGGGTAGAATCACGCATATATATGTTTACGTGAAAGACAACTACTCATTCAACGGAAAACAATATTTAGGCCACTGGAACAAACATGGCGTCATCATCGCCCCGGGGTCAATTCTTACAGGATCAAGCTCGCCAAAACGAGAATCCGACATTGACATTTGGTCAAAAAACATCAACAAACCTGTCGACACACGAAGAAGTATATTAGGAAAATTCAAGACGTCCGATGTTTATTTTCCAATCCATAATGCAGACTACAGTCGATGGCGAGAAAGACATCACAGGGGCAGGGACTTCATGATATATTCGAATCCAGTTTATTTGAAACTGAAGAAACCGATCGATCTTGATCTTGGTGAAATATGCAGAATAGAGCCATCAGATACATTGGCTTAGCCATTGTCATTTACGTATGCGCAGGTTTGATCGTTCATTTCAATCGCCCCGCCTATGGACGGTGTGACTTCTATGATCGCCCGGAGACATTAGATGGCGGTATAAAAAACATGAATGGCGTTTGGTACCGATTCAAGCTGTGCGGCACCGGCGGAAATGATCAAGACGCGACGAATGACAACATTGAGCTAAGAGTGTTTAGTGAAAAGGGCGAGCTTCTTGCAAAGCGATATTTCTCCGTCAACTGGTATCATGGAGAAAGCTCTCACCCGCCTCTGGGTTACGAGGGCAATCTGGTACGCTATATCGACTTGGCCGATGAATCGAATTACAAAAAACATCTGATGATTCCGCCCTCCAAGTGGGATTGGCTTCGTGCCAGACTACCTTTGTTTTAAAGGTTGCACATCAAATCTTGATTTACAAAAAACAAAGCCCCGGTAGCGGGGCTTTGTTTGTCAACAGACTGCTCGCTCGATCATACGACGATAGCATCGACCCACCCGTGAAACAGGTCGCATCAGCCGACAGATCCGCTGCGATTCACCTCGCCCTGCTCAAGCCACCCGGAACGCCCCCACCGCACGCCGCAACCCATCCGCCTGCTCCTCGAGCGACGCGGCCGCGGCCGCCGCCTGCTCGACGAGCGCCGCGTTCTGCTGCGACACCTGATCCATCTGCGACACCGCGCGGTTCACCTGCTCGATCCCGTCGCGCTGCTCGCTCGAGGCGGCCGCGATCTCCGTCATGATGCCCGTCACGCGCCCGATCGCCTGCTGGATGTCCTGCATCGTCGCGCCGGCCGTACTGACGAGCCGCGAGCCCGTCGCGACACGCTCGACCGATTCGCCGATCAGCGTACGGATTTCCTTCGCCGCGGACGCCGAGCGCTGCGCCAGCGTACGCACCTCGCCCGCGACCACCGCGAAGCCGCGGCCCTGCTCGCCCGCCCGCGCGGCTTCGACCGCCGCATTCAGCGCGAGAATGTTGGTCTGGAACGCGATTCCCTCGATCGTGCCGATGATGTCGGCGACCTTCTGCGAGCTCTGGTCGATCTCGTTCATCGTGCCGATCACCTCGCCGACGACCGTCGCGCCGCGCGTCGCGATCTCGCTCGCACTGTCCGCGCAGGCCTGCGCCTCGAGCGCGTGGTCGGCATTCTGCTTCACGGTCGCCGTCAGTTGCTCCATGCTCGCGGCCGTCTGCTGCAGCGCCGACGCCTGTTCCTCGGTGCGCTGCGACAGGTCGGTGTTGCCGGCCGCGATCTGGTGCGTCGCCGTCGAAATCGCCTCGGAACCCTGGCTGACCTGGCGCACCGTGTCCGCGAGGCTGCGCTGCATGCCCGTCACGCCCTTGACCAGTTCGGCCATCTCGTCGCGCGACGACCAGCGCAGTTCCGACGTGAGATCGCCGTCCGACAGCCGGCGGAAATGCGACAGCAGGCGATTCACCGGTTGCGTGATCGCGAAATGCAGGCCGATCGCGCAGCCGAGGCATGCGGCCAGCCCGAATGCGATGCCCGCGATCGCGCCGATGCGCATCCAGCCGTAATAGGTCTGCGCGGTGTCGTACACGTCCTTGCCGCGTGCCGCCTGGTACGCATCGAGCGCGTCGGTCGCCTGCGTGAGCGCGACCGACAGCGGCGGCGCGACCGTCATCAGCAACCGGTCGGCTTCGTCGCGCCGCCCTTCGCGGATCGCATCGATCATCGGCTTCAGCGCCTGCCCGATCAGCGCCTGGCGCGCGGCATCGAGGCGGCTCGCGAGCGGGCCCTCGTCGCCGTCGTGCGGCATCGCCGCGTAGTTGCGCCATGCCGTGTCGGCCTTCGCGAGATAGCCCTCGGCCTTCTTCACGAGATCGGGAACCTCCGCCGCGTCCGGATGCAGCAGCGCACGGTCGAGCGTCGTGCGCACGATCGTCAGGTTCAGGCTCGCCGCGGACAGCGCGGTCTTCGCCGCCAGTTGCCGCGTATAGGCCTCGTCGAGGGCGCGATTGGAACTCTGCATGCCCGCGAGGCCGATCAGCCCCGACACGACGAGCAGCGCGGCGACGAGGCCGAGCGTGGAGAAAATCCGCGTACGGATCGAGAAACGGGAAAACAGGGCGTTCAGGTTCATGACGGCACGTGAGCGATGAAAAATGCCGCGGCAATCGGTCCGCGGCCCTCTGTATTACGGTTTGCCTGCACAAAACTTGAGTCCGTCCCTGCTTCGCGGCTGATCGTCGTCAATTTTTCGGGCGGGCAAGCCGCTCGCGCCCGCCGTCACGCCAGCAGCACGACGCCGCCCGTGGTCGCGCGCGACTCCAGCAACCGGTGAGCATCGGCCGCCTGCTCCAGCGGCAGCCGCGCGCCGATCTCGACGTGCATCCCGCCCGCCAGCCGGTCGAGCGTCGCGCGCGCGGCGTCGCGATACGCGCCGACGTCGCGCGCGATGAAGCCGAGCACGCTCGGCCGCGCGAGCGCGATCGAACGCGCCGGGCCCAACTCGTCGAGATCGAACGTCTGTCGCGCGCCGATCGCGGCCACCTGCCCGATGCTCGCGACCATCCCGAACGGACGAATCGCCCCGAGCGTGCGGGTCAGCACGTCGCCGCCGATGCCGTCGATCGCGTAGTCGACGCCCGCACCGCCGCCGAACGCACGCGCCGCCGCGACGAAATCCTCCTCTCGATAATCGACCACCGCTTCGGCGCCGTGCGTGCGCACGAGCGCGGCCTTCGCGGCCGAACCGACGGTGCCGATCACCCGCGCGCCGAGCGCACGCGCCCATTGCGTCGCCAGCAGGCCGACGCCGCCGGCCGCCGCATGCACGAGCACCGTATCGCCGGCGCCGACCTGCCGCACGCGATGCAGCAGCATGTACACGGTGATCCCCTTCAGCAGCCCGGCGGCAGCGGCTTCGTCGCTCAGGCCGTCGGGAATCGGCAGTACGCGCTCGGCCGGCATCGTGCGCAGGCTCGCATAGCTGCCGGTCGGCATGCCGGCATAGGCGACGCGCCGACCGGGCACGAGATCCGGCACGCCCGGCCCGACCGCGTCGATCACGCCGGCCGCCTCGACGCCGAGCGCCGCCGGCAGCGCAGGCAATGCATGCGCGCCCGTTCTGAAATAGATGTCGACGAAATTCACGCCGATGGCGGTCTGGCGAATCCGCACTTCGCCGGCGCCGGGCGGCGCGACGGGCGCATCGACGCGGCGCAGCACGCCGGCGTCGCCGTAACGATCGATCCCGATCCGGATGGCGTGGGTGGTTTCGGTCATGACGTTCCTCGTTATCGAATGAAGTGACACGATCATCCCATCGTGCATAATCGAACGGAATTCACGTTGAACGCCCACCTATTGTGCAAAATTCGACCGACCGCGATCCTGTTACCTCGCCCGCATTGCCGATGAGCTGGGACGACATCCGCTACTTTCTGGCGGTGATGCGCGGCGGCAGCCTGTCGGCCGCCGCCCGCGTGCTACAGGTCCAGCATTCGACGGTCGCGCGGCGCATCGACGCGCTGGAATCGGCGCTCGGGATCCGGCTGTTCGATCGGCTGCCGCGCGGATGGCCGCCGACCGACGAAGGGCTGCACCTCGCCGAGCACGCCGCCCGCCTCGAAGCCGACGCGCATGCGTTCGCGCGCGCGGCGCAGGGCGCGGCCGCGCTCGACGGCGTGGTACGCGTATCGGCGTCGCCGGTGTTCGCGAGCCACTTCCTCGCGCCGCGCCTCGCCCGTGCGCAGCGCGCGTGGCCGGCGCTGCGGATCGACCTGATGGGCGAGATGCATGCGGCGAACCTGTATGCGCGCGAAGCCGATCTCGCGGTGCGGCTGTCGCGGCCGAGCGAGCCGGGGCTCGCCGCGCGCCGGCTCGGTACGATGCGCTTCGCGCTGTGCGCGGCACCGGAATGGGCGGATGCGCCGCCCGACACCTGGCCGTTCGTCGGCTACGACGACGCGCTCGCGCAAACGCCGCAGCAGCAGTGGCTCGAACGCTTCGCGGCCGGGCGCCGCTTCGCGTTCATCGCCAACGACCTGGCCGCGCAACATCGCGCGTGCGCAGCCGGGGCCGGTGTCGCGCTGCTGCCGCGCTTTCTCGTCGACGATCCAACGGCGCACGCCGGCGCGCCGCTCGTCGAGCTGACGGCCGCCCCGCGTTGCGACATCGAGCGCGAGATCTGGCTCGTGGTTCATCCGGACGTGCGCCGATCGCCGCGCGTGCAGCGCGTCGCCGACGCGATCGCCGACGCGGTGCATGCGGCGGACGGCCGCCTGTAAGCCGCCGAAACCGCAAACGGCTTTGCCACGCGCGTCGGCGGCCGGCATAGTAGCGCTTTCACTTCATTCGCCCCGCCGCCATGTCCACCGCCTCCGCCTGCGTCGTGCGTGACGCGACCGACGCCGACCTCGATGCCATCCATGCAATCTATGCGCACCACGTTCGCCACAGCGTCGCGTCGTTCGAGGAAACGCCGCCCGACGTCGCCGAACTGCGCGCACGCCGCGATGCGGTGCTGAACCACGGGCTGCCGTACCTCGTCGCCGAATGCGACGGCCGCGTGGCCGGCTACGCGTACGCGACGCCGTACCGCACGCGCAGCGCGTACCGCTTCACGATCGAGGATTCGATCTACATCGACGATGCGCAACGCGGGCGCGGAATCGGCCGCGCGTTGCTCGCGGCGCTGATCGCGCGCTGCGAAGGCGGCCCGTGGCGGCAGATGATCGCGGTGATCGCCGACGGCGGCACCGGCGGCTCGACGTCGCTGCATCGCGCGTTCGGTTTCGAGCCGGCCGGCCTGTTGAAAGCGGTCGGCTTCAAGCACGGCCGCTGGATCGACACGGCGCTGCTGCAGCGCCCGCTCGGCGACAGCGCGAACACGCGCCCCGCCTCGCCCGAGCCTGCCCCGGCGCGCTAGAATGGCCGCATGTCAAAACAGACTCATTCCACGCCCGACGAGGCCGCGCCGGATTCCCGCAACGAGTACACGGTCGACGAGCTCGCGCGCGTGTCCGACACCACCGTGCGCAACGTCCGCGCCTACCAGGATCGCGGGCTGCTCGCGCCGCCGGAGAAACGCGGGCGCGTCGGCATCTACGACGACACGCACGTCGCGCGTCTGAAGCTGATCAACCATCTGCTCGCGCGCGGCTACACGCTGTCGAACATCCAGGACCTGATCAAGGCGATCGACGAAGGCCACGACCTGCGCTCGATCCTCGGCCTCGAGAACGCGATCGGCGGCCGCTGGTCGCACGAGTTGCCGAAAACCTACTCGCTCGCGCAACTCGCGCAGATGTTCGGCCCGCAGGCGACCACGCAACTGTCGCGCGTGACCGAGCTCGGGCTGCTCGAACGGCGCGGCCTGTCGTTCGTCGCGAAGAGCCCCGCGCTGCTCGAGGCGGCGGCCGCGATGACGAAGGAAGGGATTCCGCCGCGCGAGCTGCTCGACGTGATCAGCCTCGCGCGGCCGCATTTCGACGCGATCGCGCGGTTGCTCGTCGATCTCGTCGTGAAGCGGCTCGACCGCTACGACGCCGGCACGCTGCCGCCGGCCACCGACGTGCCCCAACTGGTCGACGCGATCTGGCGCCTGCGCCCGCTCGCGGCCGTGTTCGTCGAAGGCGAGACGAACCGCGCGCTCGAAACCGCGGCCGGCGCATATCTCGGCGGGCGGGTCGCGACGATCCTCGACAAGAAGCTCAGCGACGAAGCAGCGCGGCAGTCCGGCACGACGGACACGCCCGATCCGGCGGGCGGCGGCGACAAAGCATAGGCCCGACGCCGTCATATCCATATCGGCAATGCTTCGTTTGCGGGCGCGATCGCCCATGCGACGATTCTTCCAACCGAGCGGCGCCGGCCGCTCCCCGAAGATGCCTCGCATGGAGTTCGTTCGATGATTCGTTTCACCCGCTGGATCACCCGCGCCGCCGCCGTCTCGCTCGTTGCCCTGTCCGCCGCGTCGGCGTTCGCGCAAGGCGGCGCCGACAAGATCGTGCGCATCGGTTATCAAAAGGCCGGCCTGCTGTCGGTCGTCAAGGCGCAGGGCGCGCTCGAAGCGCGGCTCAAGCCGCTCGGCTATGGCGTTCAATGGTTCGAATTCCCGGCCGGCCCGCAACTGCTCGAGGCGCTGAACGCGAACAGCATCGACTTCGGCTACACGGGCGCGCCGCCGCCCGTGTTCGCGCAGGCGGCCGGCGTGCAGTTCGTCTATGTCGGCGCGGAACCGCCGGCGCCGCACAACGAAGCGGTGTTCGTGAAGGCCGATTCGCCGATCCGGACGGTGGCCGGCCTGCGCGGCAAGAAGGTCGCGCTGCAGAAAGGCTCGAGCGCGAACTACCTGCTGCTCGAGGCGCTGAAGAAAGCCGGCGTGCGCTATGACGAAATCCAGCCGGTGTATCTCCCGCCGGCCGATGCGCGCGCCGCGTTCGAAAGCGGCAACGTCGATGCGTGGGCCGTGTGGGATCCGTACTACGCGGCCGCGCAAAGCGCGCTGAAGGTGCGCACGCTGTCCGACTACACGGGGCTCGCCGCGACCAACAATTTCTACGAGGCGACGCGGAGTTTCGCGCAACAGCATCCCGACGTGGTCGGCGCGATCCTGAAACAGGCGCGGGAAACGGGCCAGTGGGTCAACGCGCATCCGGCCGACACGGCGGCGCTGCTTGCGCCGAAGGTCGGGTTGCCGCAGGCGCTCGTCGAGACGTGGATCAAGCGCGTGCCGTTCGGTGCGGTGCCGATCGACGAACGCATCGTCGCCGCGCAGCAAGGTGTGGCCGATGCGTTCCACGCGGCGAAGCTGATTCCGCAGAAACTGAGCGTGGCCGAAAACGCCTGGGTCGACAAAAGCGTGGCGGGTGCGCTGGCGGCGAAGTAACGCGCGCGGCTCCCTCCATCGGCAGGCCGGCCGGGAGCGCTGCCCCGCCGGCCGCTGTCGCGTGCCGCGCGCCACGCGCTCAACGCAACGCCCCCGCCACCTTCTTCTGCCGCCACAGACACAGCAGATCGCAAGCCACATGCGCGGCCGCGATCGCCGTGATGTCCGCGTGATCGTACGCCGGCGCCACCTCCACGACGTCCGCCCCGACCAGATTCACCGCCCCGAGCGCGCGCACGATCGCCAGCGCCTGCGCGGACGACAACCCGCCCGCGACCGGCGTCCCCGTTCCTGGCGCGAACGCCGGATCGAGGCAATCGATATCGAACGTCAGGTATGCAGGCCGCGCACCGACGATCTCGACGATGCGCTCGACCGCCGCCCGCGCACCATGATCATGCACCCACGCGGCGTCGAGCCGCTCGATCCCGAGAAAGTCGTCGTTCCACGTACGAATGCCGACCTGCACCGACGTCGCGGGATCGATCAGCCCTTCCTTCACGGCCTTGTAGAACATCGTCCCGTGATTGAGGCTGTCCGGGTCGTCGTCGGCCCATGTATCGCAGTGCGCGTCGAAATGGATCAGCGACAGCGGCTTGCCGTGGCGCTCCGCGTGCGCGACCAGCAGCGGATACGTGATGTAGTGGTCGCCACCGAGCGTCAGCATCTTCGCGCCCGAGCGCAGGATCGTGCGTGCATGCTCGACGATCGCCGGCTTGATCGACAGCGGGTTGTGCGCGTCGAACCAGCAGTCGCCGTAGTCGACGGCCGCGAGATCGTCGAACGGATCGAAGCCCCACGGATACGGGTTGAGCTCCGCGAGTTGCACGCTCGCCGCGCGGATCGCGGCCGGCCCGAGCCGCGCACCGGAGCGATACGTCGTCGCGAGATCGAGCGGCACGCCGGAAATCGCGACGTCGACGCCGTCGAGCGCGCGCGAGTAATTGCGGCGCATGAACGACAGCACGCCCGCATAGGTGTTTTCGATCGAGGAACCGTACGGCGTCGTGCGACGGATCGCGCCGTCGCCGTGGAGAAGTTCGGTCATGGTCGGACCTGTTTTCGTGGCGGCCGCGCCGCCCCGCTTCGAACGAGCGCGCGGGCCGGGCACGGCGGGGATTCATCGGGCATGCATCGGCTCGCGCATTCAGTCGAGAGGCGACGCGGGACATCGACAGCGACAACGGCAATACCGCGGCGATCATAGCAAGCCGAATCGCAGCTGTTGCCCCGGTTCCGCCGGGGCAACGCGCGGAAAAATCCGGTGCCGCAGCGCAGGCCGCCGTCGTCGTTTCCTAGAAGGATTCGCCGGTTTTGGCGTGCTCGTTCTTCCGGATAATGGCCGGCAGCCGCGCCCCCGACGGCGCGTCGTCCACCGCAGACGACAACAAACCGGAGACACCCGCCTTGATCGCCACGCTTCCCGCCACCTACCGCCGGCTCTGGCCGCTCGCCATCGCTGCGGCGCTGCTGTACGGGCTGTCGCTCGCCGCCGCCCCCTATCCGGGCCAGGCCGCCGCGAAAGCCGCGATGGGCATCCTGCTGCTCTCGGCGGGCAGCACCTGCGGCGCGGCGCGCGAACGCGCATGGCTGTGCGCGGCGCTCGCGACCGCCGTGCTCGGCGACGTGCTGCTCGCGCTGCCCGACTGGCCGCTGTCGTTCGTCCTCGGCCTCGGCGCATTCCTGCTCACGCACGTGTGTTATTGCGCGATCTTCTTCCGATGGCGCGCGCGACCGCACGGCTGGCGCATCGTTGCGCTCGTCGGGCTGTGGATCGCCGCGCCGGCGTTCTACGCGGCGTTCTTCCCGCACCTCGGCGAGCTGCTGGCGCCGGTCGCCGTCTACATGCTCGTGCTGTGCATGATGGCGAGCTTCGCGCTCGCCGCCCGCACGCGCGGCCCGCTGGTCGCCATCGGCAGCCTGATCTTCGTCGGCTCCGACACGCTGATCGGCGTCGGCCGCTTCCTCGGCGTTTTTCCGGGCATCGACTATCTGATCTGGGGCCTCTATGCGCTCGCGCAGGTCACGATCGTGGCCGGGGTTTTCCATGAGATCGCCGGCCGGTCGATCAGCCCCTGATACCGTTTCAAACGGGCCGCCGCGCGCGGGCGGCCCCGGTTTTCCCCTGTCTTGCCCTGCCGACGGCCTTTTCCGCTCATCCCGCATTGCGGAAGCCGGACCGTTCCAAACCCCGCTCAGCCTTTTCCCGTCTGGCTTCCGGCCCTTAGAGCGCCGCCTCTAGCCTCTTGCGGTTTCCGGGTTCACCCACTATCGTTACATCAACCAATGTAACATTAAAAAATGAGCCAGATCGGAGACACCCGGATGAATGCTCGCACGTTGCCTTTCGGTCCACCCGGCCACGACGGCCTGGACGAAACCATCGACATCGCCATCATCGGCACCGGCTTTGCCGGCCTCGGGATGGCGATCCGCCTGAAGCAAACGGGCGTGACCGACTTCGTCGTCCTCGAGAAGGCCGCGTCGGTCGGCGGCACATGGCGCGACAATCATTACCCCGGGTGCGCATGCGACGTGCAATCGCACGTCTATTCGTTCTCGTTCGCGCCGAACCCGCGCTGGACGCGCATGTTCGCGCCGCAGCCGGAGATCCGCGCGTATCTGGAAGACTGCGTGCAGCGCTTCGGCATCGGCCCGTACCTGCGGCTGAATCACGAGTTGCAGCGCGCCGAGTACGACGAAGCCGCGCAACGCTGGCGCCTCACGTTCGCGAACGGCAAGCGGCTGTCCGCGCGCGTGCTGGTGTCGGGAATGGGCGGGCTGTCGCGCGCCGCGCTGCCGGCGATCCCCGGTGTCGAAACCTTCCAGGGCCGCGCGTTCCATTCGCAGCAGTGGGATCACGACTATCCGCTCGAAGGCAAGCGCGTCGCGGTGATCGGCACCGGCGCGAGCGCGATCCAGTTCGTGCCGCGGATCGCACCGCGCGTGAAGTCGCTCGCGCTGTTCCAGCGCACGCCGCCGTGGATCATGCCGAAGCCCGACCGCAACCTCACCGGCTTCGAGAAATGGCTGTTCCGCACGCTGCCGTTCACGCAGAAGGTCGTGCGCAGCGGCATCTACTGGATGCTCGAATCGCGCGTGCTCGGCTTCGCGATCCATCCGTCGCTGATGAAGAACGTGCAGAAGCTCGCGCTGCGCCACATCCGCAAGCAGATTCCCGATCCGGAACTGCGCAAGGTGGTGACGCCGAACTACACGCTCGGCTGCAAGCGCGTGCTGATCTCGAACGACTACTACCCGGCGCTGTCGCGCAAGAACGTCGACGTGATCACGACCGGCATCGACCACATCGAAGCCGACGCGGTCGTGACGACCGACGGAAAGCGCCATGAAGTCGATTGCCTGATCTACGGCACCGGCTTCCAGGTGGCCGACCCGTATCCGCGCGGCGCGATCGTCGGCCGCGGCGGCCTCGACATCGTCGACGCCTGGCGCGACGGCGCGCACGCGTATCTCGGCACGACGCTGCCCGGCTACCCGAACTTCTTCATGATCGTCGGCCCGAACACGGGCCTCGGCCACAACTCGATGGTGTTCATGATCGAGTCGCAGATCGAATACATCCTCGGTGCGTTGCAGGCGATGCGCCGCGAGCACGCGGATGCGATCGAGGTGCGCCCGCTCGTCGAGGCCCAGTTCAACAACGATCTGCAGGGCAAGCTGAAAAAGGCGATCTGGTCGACGGGCGGCTGCAAGAGCTGGTACCTCGACCCGCGCACCGGCAAGAACACGACGCTGTGGCCGGGCTTCACGTGGCGCTTCCGCCAGGCGACCGCGCGCTTCTCGATCGCCGATTACCACGCGTATCGCGCACCGCACGACACGACCGCGCGGCCCGCCGCCGCGCCGGCCGCTTCCGCTTCCACGTCCGCCGAAGCGGCCTGAGCCAGACAAGGAGCCACCGACATGAGAGATTTCGCCAACAAGGTCGCCGCGATCACGGGCGCCGGCTCGGGCATGGGCCGCGCGCTCGCGATCCAGCTCGCGCAGGCCGGCTGCCACGTGTCGCTCGCCGACAAGAACGGCGTCGGCCTCGCGGAAACCGAACGGATCGTCCGCGCGATCGCGCCGAACGTGCGCGTGTCGACGCGCGTGCTCGACGTCGGCGATCGCGACGCGATGTTCGCGTGGGCCGACGACACCGCGCGGGAGCACGGCAAGGTCAACCTGATCTTCAACAATGCGGGCGTCGCGCTGTCGAGCACGATCGAAGGCATGGACTACGGCGATCTCGAGTGGATCGTGAACATCAACTTCTGGGGCGTCGTGCACGGCACGAAGGCGTTCCTGCCGCACCTGAAGGCGTCGGGCGAAGGCCACGTGATCAACACGTCGAGCATCTTCGGGATCTTCGCGCAGCCGGGCATGAGCGGCTACAACGCGACCAAGTTCGCGGTGCGCGGCTTCACCGAATCGCTGCGCCAGGAACTCGACATGATGAAGTGCGGCGTGTCGGCCACGTGCGTGCATCCGGGCGGCATCCGCACGAACATCGCGCAGTCGAGCCGCGTCGCGAAAAACATGGTCGGCTTCATCGTCGAGAGCGAACAGCAAGGCAAGGACAGCTTCGAGAAGTTCTTCATCACGAGCGCCGACGACGCCGCGCGCACGATCCTCGCCGGCGTGCGCAAGAACAAGCGCCGCGTGCTGATCGGCCGCGACGCGAAGGGCGCGGACTGGATGGCGCGCATCCTGCCCGCCGCATACCAGGCGCTCGTCGTGCTCGCGACGCGCCGCGAGGCCGCGAAGGCCCGCCGCGCCGCACGCGGCACGCCGGCGCCGGTGCACGCCACCTACAACAATGCAGGCAATCAGGGAGAACAATCATGACGACACCGAACATGATGCCCGTGCGGCGCGACATCCGTTTCGCGCTGCCGCCCGAACGCGCGAAGGACTGGCATGTGCAGGGCGTACCCGTCACGCACTTCATGAATGCGCTGTCGCTGCTGTTTCCGGCCGGCGAACGCTTCTTCATGGACTCGGTGCGCAATTACCGCGACCGGATCGAGGATCCCGAGCTGAAGAAGCAGGTGCTCGGCTTCATCGGCCAGGAAGCGATGCACACGCGCGAGCACATCGAGTACAACGACCTGCTGCAGGCGTCCGGCCTGCCCGCGCACAAGCTCGACAAGCGGCTGTGGACGATCCTCGGCTTCTTCAAGAAGACGCTGCCGCATTCGATGCAGCTCGCGATCACGATCGCGCTCGAGCACTACACGGCGATCCTCGCGAACCAGTTGCTGTCGGGCCACGAGCACCGGATCGACGGGTCGGTCGAAGGCTATCAGCAGATGTGGATGTGGCACGCGATGGAGGAAACCGAGCACAAGGCGGTGTCGTACGACGTGTGGAACGTCGTGATGAAGCCGGGCCTCGGCAGCTACCTGCTGCGCACCGGCACGATGCTGCTTACGACCGTGATGTTCTGGACGATCGTGTTCGACTTCCACGTGCGGTTGATGCTGTCGCACCGCCGCAAGCATGGCAAGTTCGGCGGCATGTGGCGCCTCGTGAAGTATCTGTACAGCCCGAGGAATGGCGTGTTCCCGAGCATCGCGCGAGAATGGCTCGACTATTTCCGGCCGGGCTTCCATCCGTGGGACCACGACAACCATCAGTATCTGCAGGGGCTCGACACGCTGCTCGCCAACATCGACGCGACCAACGCGCGTTATGCGGCGCAGGCTGCGCCGCGCCGCGTGCCGCTGCATCCGGTTGCGCAGGCATGACGCGATGGCGCGCGCTCACGAGATGCTGACCGTCCCGTCCGGCGACGTGAAACTCGCCGTCTACGTCAGCGGGCCGCGTCGCGCGCCGCCGCTGATCCTCGTGCATGGCTACCCCGACTCGGCGGCCGTGTGGGCGCCGATCCGCGCGCGGCTCGCGAAGCGCTACCGCGTGATCGCGTACGACGTGCGCGGTGCCGGCGCATCCGATGCGCCGCGCCGCCGCGCCGACTACACGCTCGAGCGGCTCGCCGGCGACCTGAAGGCGGTGGCCGACGCGACCTGCGGCGGCCGGCCGTTCCATCTCGTCGGCCACGACTGGGGCTCGATCCAGTGCTGGGAGGCCGTGACCGACCCTGCGTTGCGCGGCCGCATCGCGTCGTACACGTCGATCTCGGGCCCGTGCCTCGATCACGTGTTCCGCGCGAAGATGCGGCTCAAGCAGAGCCTGAAATCGTGGTACATCGCGTTCTTCCATCTGCCGCTCGTGCCGTCGCTGGTGTGGCGGCTCGGCGGCGCCGCGCTGTGGCCGCGCTGGCTGCAGATCACCGAGCGCGTGCGCGCCGAGCGCGATCCCGCGCAACTGAAGAACGCGCTGAACGGGATGCAGATGTACCGCGCGAACTTCATCGCACGGGCCCGCAAGCCGCGTGAACGGTATGCGCAGGCGCCGGTGCAGATCCTGGTGCCCGTGCGCGACCGCTACGTGACGCCCGAGATGTCGGCCGACCTCGACCGCTGGCTCGGCGAGCACGTGCGCGAGGAAATCGACGGCGCGCACTGGATCGTGCTGCGCCATCCGGACCTGATCGCGTCGCGGATCGACCGGTTCGCGTCGGCGCATGAAGGGGCCGCGGTCGCGGCAGTACCGGCGGCGACGCCGGCGATGCGGACGGAAGCGCCCATTCAGCGCAGCGGCGGCAAACGCTTGAACAGCGTTTCGTAGTCGATCACGAGCCCGTCGTCGTCGATGTCCATCTCCGCCGTGAAATTCCGGAAGATGCCTTCGTATCGGTAGCGGCGGCCCGGTTCGATGCACGCATAAGCCTGCTTGACCGGCGTGACCTTCAGATCCGGCGTCGAGATGTACGCGACGTCGATCGGCTGTCGCTCGCCGCGCGCGAGGCCGAGGCGGCCGATCGGCAGCGAATTCGTGAACGGCGTCGCCGCGATGTCGATGTCGATGCAGCCGTCGAGCTCGTGCAGTTCGCGGCCTGAACCGTCGCGCCAGTGCCCGGCCCCGTCGCCGCGCAGTTCGAGCGTGCCGCCGCCCATCACCTTGAGCACCGCGTAGGTCACGCGCCATTGCGCATCGCACTCGACGCGATACGCCAGCCCGTACGCACGGCCGTACCGCTGGCCGACCACCGCGCTTTCGACGACGATGCCGGAATCATTCCGGTCAAACGTCAGATGTTCGATTCCGTCGCCCTCGAGCGACGCCCACCGCAGTTCGCGCATTCTGCCGCCTCCTTGTTACCGCACATCGAGGCATCGTCACACAAATCCCGGCTGTCGAGAATGCCGCCGTCGATGAGCCCAGCGCGCGTCATTCGTGTTCGGCGGCTATTGCCAGCTCCTCGAACGCCGATCGGATAGCTTCCACGACTCGCGCCGCTCCGCGCTCATCCTCGAACGGCGAACTCGGTCCACCCGGTGGCTGGCGCACCGTCCAAGGTTCCGTCCAGATTCACGCTCGCCACTCGTTCACGTTCAAGCATGTGGCACGCGCACGGTTAGCCCTGGCAAATCAGCGAAATCCGCGACGTTCAGCGTCATCAGCGCATAGCCGTGCTCAATCGCCTGCGCTGCAATCCACAGATCGTTGTAGCGCGGCCGCGGCGAGCGGGCCGCCTGCTTGACAGCAGCAGCCAGCACCCCGAAAGCGGCCGCAGTGTGGCGCGTGACTTCAAGCACAGGTCGGCGCTCAAGTTGGCGCAAATGGGCGGCGCGCCGCGCGCGTTCGGCAGCGTCCGCGCAAGCCTGCACGCCGAATGCCAGTTCGCCCAACGAAATCGTCGAGATGAACACAGGCGCATCGCCCGCCGTGTCGATCACGGCACGCGATTCGATCGTGCCGCCGGCCAGCCCCACCCACACGCAACTGTCGATGATCATGCCCACGGATCATGAACTCCGTCTTCGAAGCCGCTGCGACTATCTCGCAGCCAACGGGCTGCGTCCTCGGCGTCGAAACTTGCAGGCAGGCCTTCGAGCGCTTGTGCGGCGTCCATAACGGGCTCGGCCGGGACCAGCCGCGCGATCACGGTCTGGTTGCGTTCGACCACGATCGTCTCACGGCGTTGGGCGACCTGATCGAGGATCTGGCGAGTATGGCGGGCCAGTTCAGTTGCGGTAATGGTGACCATGGCGTCTCCGGGACGAGTAATACGTATTGTACGTATTATACGCATTCAATGCCCGGTGCGAGAACGAATGGCTGAACGTGGTGGGCTTCGTGGGCGAGTCGAGACCCAGAGTCCCCTTGCCGCACGGTTCTACAACAGCGCATTCGCGAGAGCAGACCTCGCTATCGAGCTTCGGTCCGCGTCCGGCGGGCGTGGTCGAACCGCAACCATATCGCCTTGAGATCACAGCCTGGTCGGGCTCTCGGAGCGATACGCGATTTCGTCCAACGTTGGGTCGTCGTGGTCAACATGACCGGGGCGCCGAGCCGCTCGGCGAAGTCGACTACACCCGCGCCGAATACACACCGACCATGCCCCACATCAGCGCATCCGCCACAAATCCTGACTATCCAGAATTCCCTATTCCGGTGCATTGAAACGTGCCCTATGCTCGCGGCTTGTCCTGCTCCGCCGCCATCATGCCTACCGCCCTCCCCGCCTCGCCGTCGATCGACCTGCGCATCCTGCTGCGCGGCGTCGGGCAGATCGTGCTCCAGGCGCATGCGCTCACCGGCGCGCTGCTCCTGGCCGCGCTGGCGCTGACCGACCTGCGGCTCGCATGCGCGGCGCTGGTCGGCTCGGCCGCCGCGAGCATGACGGCCGTGCTGACGGGCGCCGAGCGCCGCGACGTCGAACAGGGGCTGCACGGCTTCAACGGTGCGCTGGCCGCGCTGATCGCCGTCCTGTTCACGCCCGGTCAACTCGCCGCCATCGCGCTGGTGCCGCTGGTCGCGATCGGCGCGGCGCTCGTGCAACGCGCGATGCGGGCGCCGCTCGCCCGCTGGCGCCAGTGCCCGTATTCGAGCCCGTGCCTGGCCGTCACCGCGCTGTGGCTGCCGTTTGTCGCGTCGCAGCATGCGGACGGCGCGAGCGCCGATCCCGTGCCGACGCTCGCTTCCGCAACCGACGCGCTGCTGTCGGGCGTCGCTCAGACCACCTTCGCGCAAGGCGCCTGGGCCGGCGCGCTGGTCGTCGCCGGTCTCGCCGTCGCATCGCGCCGCGCGGCCGCGTTCGCACTCGGCGGTGCGATCGCGTCGACCGTGCTGCTCGTCGCGCTCGGCGCGAGCGACGCATCGTTCGCCGATGGCCTGCTCAGCTTCAATGGCGCGCTCGCCGCGCTCGCGCTGATGTCGCGCGGGCCGCGTGCGGCGCTCGCGGCCGCCGCCCTCGCCGCGCTGATCCAGTGGCTCGCGATGCGCGCAGGCATTACCGCGTTCACGGCCCCGTTCGCGCTCGCGTCATGGGTGACCGTAGCCGTCGCGCGCCGCCTCACCCTCGGAGAACCCGATGTCATTCGCACACCGTCCTGATGCCGTGAAGCCCGGCGGCCCGATCTCGGACGCCGAACGCAAGCTGCGCGTCGACCTCGCCGCCGCGTACCGGCTCGTCGCGCTGAACGGCTGGGACGATCTGATCTACACGCATCTGTCCGCGACCGTGCCGGGCGAGCCGGGCCACTTCCTGATCAACCCGTTCGGCCTGACCTTCGACGAGGTCCGCGCATCGAACCTCGTGAAGATCGATCTGGCCGGCAACCGGATCGGCGACGGCGAGCACGCGGTCAACGTGACCGGCTTCGCGCTGCATGCGGCCGTGCACGCCGCGCGCGCGGACGCCGTCTGCGTGATGCACCTGCACAATACGGCCGGCATCGCCGTGTCGATCCAGCGCGAAGGGCTGTTGCCGGCGTCGCAGCACGCGCTGCGCTTTCATGGCGATCTCGCGTACCACGACTACGAGGCGCTCGCGTTCTCGCCGGACGAAGGCGCGCGGCTGACCGCGAGCCTCGGCGCGAAATCCGCGATGCTGCTGCGCAATCACGGCACGCTGACGGTCGGCCGGACCGTCGCCGAAGCGTACGTGCTGATGGATACGCTGATCAAGGCGTGCGACATCCAGTTGCGCGCGCAAGCAGGCGGCGGGCGGCTCGTGCTGCCGGAACCGGCCATCGCCGAGCGCACCGCCGCACAACTGCGCGACGGCGGCGCGATCGAAGGCGAACTGGAATGGCCGGCGCTGCTGCGCCGGCTCGACCGGATCGATCCGTCGTATCGCGACTGACGCCGCATCCGCACCGTATCGAATCGCTCGTCGTCAATCGTTCAATCCCAACCGGAGCATGTGTCATGCCGACTTTCAATATCCAGCTGTTCGAAGGCCGCACCGTCGAGCAAAAGCGCGCATTCGTCGAAGCAATCACGCGCGTCACGTGCGAGACGCTCGGCTGCGCGCCGGGCTCGGTCGATATCATCCTCACCGACGTGAAGAAGGAGAACTGGGCGACGGCCGGGAAGCTGTGGAGCGATGAGGGTTGAGCGACACGGGCGGCGTCGCTTCGGCGTCGTCTGCCCGGTGCCGCACCCTAACCCTACCCCGCGGCGCCCGCGACAGGCGCCGCACGCGGGCGCCTTCGCCCGCCGCCGTTGTGCGCCCGCACATCGCTTCGTCACGCAATCGGCGCATAATGCGGGGCAGACGCAGCAGCCGATGGCCACCCGACGAGGAGACCGCCATGGAAGCGAAGAACGAGGAAGTCGTCGCACACCTGCTCTCCGATGTCGTCGAATTCGCACGCGCTCGCCTGCCCGACGCCACGTTCCGGATCGTCGAACCCTTCCTGCGTCATTACTACGACTTCGTCGATGCGGACGATCTGCAGAGTCGCGGCATCGCCGACCTGTACGGCGCCGCGATGGCGCACTGGCAGACCGCCCAGAAATTCGTGCCCGGTAGCGAACGCCTGCGCGTGTACAACCCGATCCTCGAGCAGCACGGCTGGCATTCCGACCACACGGTGATCGAGATCGTCAACGACGACATGCCGTTCCTCGTCGACTCGGTGACGATGGCCATCAACCGTCTCGGGCTCGCGCTGCATTCGGCGCTGCATCCGGTGTTCCGCATCTGGCGCGGCGCCGGCGGCGGCATCGAGCGGGTCGACGCGGGCGGCGCGACGTCCGGCGACGGCCAGTCGCAACTCGCGTCGTTCATCCATTTCGAAGTCGACCGCTGCGGCGACGCCGCGTTGCTCGACACGCTGCGCGAGGACATCGCGCGCGTGCTCGGCGACGTGCGCGCGTCGGTGGAAGACTGGCCGAAGATCGTCGACATCGCCCGCGCGACGATCAAGGAGATGAAGGCGCGCGAATCGACCGCGGAGGACATCGAGGCACGCGCGTTCCTCGAATGGATGGCCGCCGATCACTTCACGTTCCTCGGCCAGCGCGACTACGCGCTCGTATCGGACGGCACGGGTTTCGGCCTGCGCGGCATCGAGGGCTCGGGCTTCGGCATCCTGCGCGAATCGTTGCGCACGTCCGGCGCGCCCGACGTGACGCCGCTGCCGCCGGCCGCCGCCGAGATCATCACCGGCCCCTGGCCGATCTTCCTGACCAAGGCGAATTCGCGCGCGACCGTGCACCGGCCCGGCTATCTCGACTACGTCGGCGTGAAGCTCGTCGGTGCCGACGGCAAGGTCACCGGTGAGCGCCGCTTCATCGGCCTCTACACGTCGACCGCCTATTTCGGTTCGTTCACCGAGATCCCGATCGTGCGCCGCAAGTGCGCGAACATCGTGCGGCGTGCGGGCTTCCTGCCGAAGGGGCATCTCGGCAAATCGCTCGTGACGGTGCTCGAAACCTATCCGCGCGACGAACTGTTCCAGGCCGACGAAGACCGGCTCTACGACATCGCGCTCGGCATCCTGCGCCTGCAGGAACACCAGCGCACGCGGCTGTTCGTGCGCCGCGACCGCTTCGACCGCTTCGTGTCGTGTCTCGTGTTCGTGCCGCGCGACAAGTACAACACCGATCTGCGCCGCCGCATCGCGAAGCTGCTGGTCGATGCGTACAACGGCGTGAACGTCGAGTTCACGCCGCTGCTGTCGGAATCGGCGCTCGCGCGCATTCATTTCGTCGTGCATGCGGAACCGGGCACGATGCCCGACGTCGACACGCGCGAGCTCGAAACGCGGCTCGTGCAGGTCACGCGCCGCTGGCAGGACGATCTCGCCGACGCGCTGCTCGACACATTCGGCGAAGAGCAAGGCAACCGCCTGCTGCAGCGCTATGCCGATTCGTTCCCCGCCGGCTATCGCGACGACTACCCGGCGCGCACGGCCGTGCGCGACATCGAGCTGATCGAGCGCGTGAAGGACTCGGGCCAGCTCGCGATGAACCTGTACCGCCCGATCGAGGCCGAGCCGCGCGCGTTCCGCTTCAAGGTGTATCGCGCGGGCGACCCGATCGCGCTGTCGCGCAGCCTGCCGATGCTCGAACATCTCGGCGTGCGCGTCGACGAGGAGCGGCCGTACCGGATCCAGACGCAGGACGCCGCGCATGCATGGGTACACGATTTCGGCCTCGAGCTCGCCGACGATACCGAGTTCGACATCGAGCGCGTGAAAGGCCTGTTCGAGGACGCGTTCGACCGGATCTGGAGCGGCCGGATCGAAAACGACGACTTCAACCGTCTCGTGCTGCGCGCGCACCTGAGCGCACGCGAAGTGACGATCCTGCGCGCGTATGCGAAATACCTGCGTCAGGTCGGCTCGACCTTCAGCGACGCGTATATCGAACGCGCGCTGACCGGCAATCCGGCGATCGCGCGGCAACTCGTCGAGCTGTTCCTGCTGCGCTTCGACCCGCGCATCGGCGACACGCGCGACGTGCAGGCCGAACGGCTGCTGAAGGCGATCGAAGGCGCGCTCGACCAGGTGCCGAACCTCGACGAGGACCGCATCCTGCGCCAGTTCCTCGGCGTGATCAACGCCACCGAGCGCACGAACTATTTCCTCGCCGACGCGAACGGCGAATCGAAGCCGTACCTGTCGTTCAAGTTCAACCCGGCGAAGGTGCCCGGCCTGCCCGAACCGAAGCCGATGTTCGAGATCTGGGTGTATTCGCCGCGCGTCGAGGGCGTGCACCTGCGCGGCGGACGCGTCGCGCGCGGCGGCCTGCGCTGGTCGGACCGCCGCGAGGATTTCCGCACCGAGGTGCTCGGGCTGATGAAGGCGCAGATGGTGAAGAACGTCGTGATCGTGCCGGTCGGCTCGAAAGGCGGCTTCGTCGTGAAGAACCCGCCGCCGCAGACCGATCGCGAAGCCTGGATGCGCGAAGGCATCGCGTGCTACCAGACGTTCCTGCGCGGGCTGCTCGACCTCACCGACAACCTCGCCGGCAACGCGATCGTGCCGCCGCCCGACGTCGTGCGCCACGACCCCGACGATCCGTACCTGGTCGTCGCCGCCGACAAGGGCACGGCCACCTTCTCCGACTACGCGAACGCGATCTCGCACGAATACGGCTTCTGGCTCGACGACGCGTTCGCGTCCGGCGGCTCGGTCGGCTACGACCACAAGAAGATGGCGATCACCGCGCGCGGCGCGTGGGAATCGGTGAAGCGGCACTTCCGGGAGATGGGCATCGACACGCAGACGACCGACTTCACCGTGGTCGGCGTCGGCGACATGTCGGGCGACGTGTTCGGCAACGGGATGCTGCTGTCGCCGCATATCCGGCTCGTCGCCGCGTTCGATCACCGGCACATCTTCCTCGACCCGAACCCCGACCCGGCGACGAGCTTCGCGGAGCGCCAGCGCATGTTCGCGCTCGAACGCTCGAGCTGGGCCGACTACGACGCGGCCGCGATTTCACCGGGCGGCGGCGTGTATCCGCGCACCGCGAAGACGATCCCGCTGTCGCCGGCGGTACAGGCCGCGCTCGGCATCGACGCGCACGCGCTGCCGCCGACCGAGCTGATCCGCGCGATCCTGCAGGCGCCGGTCGACCTGCTGTACAACGGCGGCATCGGCACCTACGTGAAGGCCGCGCGCGAAACCCACGCGCAGGTCGGCGACCGCGCGAACGACGCGGTGCGCGTGAACGGCGCGGACCTGCGCTGCAAGGTCGTCGGCGAAGGCGGCAATCTCGGCTGCACGCAGTTCGGCCGCATCGAGTTCGCGCAGCGCGGCGGCCGCATCAACACCGATGCGATCGACAACTCGGCCGGCGTCGATTGTTCGGATCACGAAGTCAACATCAAGATCCTGCTCGGGCTCGTCGTGTCCGACGGCGAGATGACCGAGAAGCAGCGCAACGCGCTGCTCGCCGAGATGACCGACGAAGTCGGGCTGCTCGTGCTGCGCGACAACTACTACCAGACGCAGGCGCTGTCGATCGCGGGCCGCCATGCGGTCGAGCTGCTCGACGCCGAGGCGCGCCTGATGCGCTGGCTCGAACGCGCGGGCCGCCTGAACCGCGTGATCGAATTCCTGCCGACCGACGACGAAGTCGCCGAGCGGCAGGCCGCGAAGCTCGGCCTCACGTCGCCGGAGCGCGCGGTGCTGCTCGCGTACAGCAAGATGTGGCTCTACGACGCGCTGCTCGAATCCGACGTGCCCGAGGATCCGCTGGTAGCGGCGATGCTCGTCGACTACTTCCCGAAGCCGCTGCAGCAGCGCTTCAGCGAGCCGATGCGCCGCCATCCGCTGCGCCGCGAGATTCTCGCGACGCACCTGACCAACGCGCTCGTGAACCGCGTCGGCTGCGCATTCGTGCACCGGCTGATGGAGGAAACCGACGCGAAGCCCGGCGACATCGTGCGCGCGTGCATCATGGCGCGCGACGTGTTCGACCTCGATGCGGTGTGGCGCGACATCGACGCGCTCGACAACCGCGTCGCCGACGACGTGCAGGCGCGCATGTTCGTCGACGTCGCGCGGCTGCTGGAGCGCGCGGCGCTGTGGTTCCTGCGTCACCTGCAAGCGGGCGCGGTGGCCGACGGCGGCGTCGCCGAGCTGATCGCGCGTTGCCGCGACGCCGCACAGCGGCTCGCGCCGCAACTGCCGTCGCTGCTGCCGGCCGACGATCTCGATGCGCTGTCCGAGCGGCAGCGCGTGCTCGTGGATGCGGGCGTCGACAGCGCGCTCGCGGTACGTGTCGCGAGCGGCGACATCTCGGCCGCGCTGCTCGACATCGCCGAAGTGGCCGCGACCTGCAACCGCAGCCTCGAACCCGTCGCGGGCGTCTATTTCTCGCTCGGCACGCTGCTCAATTACGGATGGATCGGCGAACGCGCGGCGACCCTGCCGACACCGACGCACTGGGACATGCTCGCGCGCGCCGCCGCACTCGCGGAAGTCGCGCGGCTCAAGCGCACGCTCGCAACGAGCGCGCTCGCGGAATTGCCGGACTCGACCACGCCGGACACGATCGTCGGTGCGTGGCGCGCGCGCCGCGAGGCCGCGCTCGCGCGTTACGAGCACCTGCTCGCGGATCTGCGTGCGTCGGGCGGCGCGAGCCTCGCGGTGCTGCTCGTGGTCGTGCGGGAAATGGCCGTGCTCGAACGCGCGTGACGGGAACGACGGGCGCGACGGGTCAGACCGTCGCGACGAGCAATTCTTCCGCGCGGTTCGGCGGCCGCAGGCCGTCCGTGCGCGCGGCGAAATAACGCCGCGTCAGCTCGGCGGCCGACACGTGTTCCGCCTTCGCGAAGCCGGCCTCCAGGGCGAGCGCCTGGATCTGGTCCGGCATGAAGAAGCTGATGAACGGCGTGCCGCTCGCGTGCGCGCCCTTCGCGGCCATTTCCATCCCCGGGCGCACGTCCGGATCCGCATTGTCCAGCGGCAACAGGAACGTCATCGCGAACGTCGAACCGGGCGCGAGCGATGCGACTTCGCGCAGCGCGGCCGCATTCGCTTCGCGCGTCAGGTACATGCTGACGCCGGTGGACACCACGACCGCCGGTTTGCCCGCATCGAAGCCCGCGCCGACGAGCGCGTCGCGCCACGACTGCTTCGCTTCGAAATCGACCGGCACGAAGCGCAGCCAGTCGGGCACGCCGAAGCCGAGTTCGACGAGGCGCCGCTGCTTCCAGCGCTGCGGCGCCGGCTGGTCGACTTCGAATACGGTCACGCGCGACGCCATGTCCGGCCGGCGCTGCACGAAACTGTCGAGCCCCGCGCCGAGGATCACGTACTGGCTCACGCCGCGCGCGACCTGCTCGGCCACGAGGTCCTCGATGAAGCGCGCTCGCGCGACGATCGACGCACGAAACGGCCGCGTGAACTGCGGATCCATGTCGCCGCGCTGCTGCCAGCCGGGTGCCGGCGCGAGCAATTGCAACCCGATCTCGTCGGCGAGCACATGCGGCGGCGCGTCGAGTTCGACGTGCAGCGCGCGCCACAGCGCGACACGCGCGGCCGTGCTGTCGGGTGCGTCGTCTTCGCGGATATCCGTCATGTCGACCTCATGCGCCCTGCTTGCCCGGCGCCTGCAGGCGCCACACGCGACCGTCCGGATCGCGCACGGTCATGTCGCGCGTGCCCCAGTGCGTGTCCTCGAACGGGGTGACGACATCGACGATCGGCTGCGGCTGCACCGCCTGCTCGTCGGCCACCTTGATGACGACCTGCATGTCGGGCTTTTCGCTCGGCGGCACTTCGGCGATGAACAGGAACGGGCCGTCGCCGCTGCGCAACTGGCCCGACTGGTGATCGGTTTCGAATTCCAGCCTGAAGCCCAGCGCCTGAAAGAACTTCGCCGACTTGCCCCAGTTGTGCGTGGTCAGGTACACAGCTTCGATCCGTTCGGACGACATGTCACTCCTCCTTGTTGGACGGCTCCGCGCCGGGCGGCGGCGCGGCCAGATACGCGCGCAACGCGTCGGCCACCAGCGCGGACAGCGATTGCTCCGTCTCGATTGCGCGATGCTTGACCTGCCGGATCAGGCCGAGCGGCAGGTACACGTTGAATTGCTTCACTTCTTCGTCGGTCATGGATACTAGTATGCTAGCAATCTAGCAAAAGTCAACGGAGGACGATGGCGGGATGATCGCGGCCCATGTGCGAGCCGCCGTCGGATGTCGTGCGTCCGCGTTACCGCGCAGCGCGCGCCGCAAGCCGCACGAACAGCGCGTCGAGATCGAATCCCGCCGTATCGATGCCGATCGTGTCGCGCAGGCACGCGGCCCAGTCGGCTGCATTGTCGAACGCGATCGTGCGCCCGGCCCCCGCCGCGTCGCGCAGCGTCAGCACGGTATTGAGCAGCGCCGCGCGGCCGTCCGGCAGCACGCGGCACGCGATCAGGTCGTTCACGAAGATCGATTCGGGATACGTCGACGTGAACCAGTTCGCGGCTTCGTAATCGATCCATTCGGCCGGCTTCAGCGAGAAGCGGTAAGTCGTCTGCCAGCCGTCGGGAATTTCGAATTGCATGTCGAATTCGCCGTCGACCGGTGCGTCGACCACACGAAACGCGCCGTGCGGCGTCAGTTGCCGCTCGCCCGGCGCGAAGCGCAGCGGCGCGGTCAGCGTCGCGCTGCCGAAGCCGATGTCCGCGAGCCACGCCGCGCCGTCGAGGTCGATGCGCAGCAGCATGTGCGTCTGCGCGGTCACGATTTCGGGCGGCCGCATCCAGCGCACGCGCGCGATCAGCGGCGTCACGCGAAAGCCGATCGTCGTGAGCGCGGTGTAGAACAACTTGTTGAGTTCGAAGCAGTAGCCGCCGCGGCGGCGCTCGATCAACTTGTCGACGATCGCGGGCAGGTCGAGCGCGACGCGCGCGCCGGTCAGCGGATTGAGGTTTTCGAATGGAATCGCCTGCGGATGCAGCAGGTGCAGGCGGCGCAGCACGTCGAGCGTCGGCTCGGCCGGGCCGTCGTAGCCGATGCGGGAGAAATAGCGCGAGAGGTCGAACGAGTCAGTCATGAACCGGCACCGATAAAAGGAACACGCCACGATAGCATCGCGCGAAATCCCCATGTTGGGCGGGACGATCGTTCGTGGTCGGCGCGCGCGATGCCGGCGACGCATCGCGCACGCATCCGCGTGACGTTACGGCAGCAGCTTCAGCGCGGACGACGCGACCGACGGCACCGAAATGCCCTGGCTCGTCGCGAACTGCACGGCCTGGCTGAGCGTCGCCGCGAGCGATTGCAACTGGCCCGGCGCGCTTTGCGCGATATACGTCGCAGCCTGCATGTTCTGCGGATTGAGGCCCGATTGCAGCAGCGACGCCGCGCTCGTCGAGCCGAGATTGCCGAGCCCCGACTGCAGTTGCGAATACTGCGTGAGCCCCTGCCCGAGCGAGGCGAGGCCGTTGCTGAACGCCTGCTTGTCGATCGGGCCGTGCGTGGCGCCGCCGCTCGCGAACGCCTGGCCGAGCGCCTGCGACACCGATTGCTGCGCACCGCCCATCTGCGACAGCGTGGCCGGCGACAGCGCATCGCCGCCGGACAACTGGCTCGCGGCCTGCTGCGCCTGCCCGGCCGCCCCCGTCAGCCCCATCGCCGACGCGAGCGACGACTGGCCGTTCAGCACCTGCCGGTTCGCGCCGACATAGGCCTGCAGCAACTGCGCGACACCGCCCTGCGCGGGCGCGGCCTGCTGCTGCCCGCCGCCGAGCAGCGACGCGCCGATCGACTGCAGGTCGAGCTGCGCGTGGGCGGCGCCGCTCACCAGGATGCCGAATGCGATGCCTGCCGAGGCCAGATGCCGGCCCGTCGCGCGAATGTGCTTCATGTGTTTCCCTCGTGCCCGAATGATCGAGGCAATATTGTCGAAGCGCGTCGCGCGCCGCCGCAACGACTGAAACACATCGAAACGAAATCACGCCGCGCCGCCGCTTGCAATTCGGCGACCGACGGGCCCCGTCGCGCGGATTCGCGTACGTTTGCCGCGCGATGCCGTGCACGCGTTGCGATTCTTTCTCCGGTTGCATCAATGAATGCCGGCTCCCGCCTGCGCCGGCGAGCTTCAAGTCGAACGATGCAAAACGAAACGGGCAGCTCGCCGCCGCCCGTTTCGTCACCCGCCTACCGGCCACCCGCCGGCCGCGGTATCACGCCGCCATCCATGCCGGCACGCGCCGCGCCACCCAGTCGGCCGCCTGCTCGTAGCCGTGCGCAAGCTGCAGCACGGCGAGATCGGCGCGCGGACGCCCGATCAGCTGCATCCCCATCGGCAATCCCGCGTCGTTGAAGCCGACCGGCACGTTGATCACCGGGCAGCCGGCGAGCGTCCACGGCACGACCGTTTCCATCCAGCGGTGGTACGTGTCCATCGCGCGCCCCGCGATCTCCTGCGGCCAGCGCTGTTCGACGTCGAACGGGAATACCTGCGCGGTCGGCGCCGCGATGAAGTCGTAACGATCGAAGAAGCTCAGCACCGCCTGATGCCACGCGGTGCGTTCGACGCTCGCGTCGAACACGGCCGCGCCCTGCATCGCGAGCAGCCCTTCGACCTCGTAGATCGCCTCGGGCTTCAGCAGCGCGCGGCGCGCCGGGTCGCGATAGTGCGCGAGCAGCCCGCCGCCCGACAGCAAGTGCCGGTGCGTGAGCCAAAGGCGCCAGATCCGGTCGGGCGCGAACGCCGGCAGCGCGGCATCGACGTCGCAGCCGATCTCGCGCAGCGCCGCCAGCCCATGCTCGCACTGCGCGAGCACGCCGGCCTCGGTCGCGAGATAGCCGTTCCAGTCGCCGACCCACGCGATGCGCTTGCCGCGCAGATCCGCGTCGAGCGGCTGTGCGAACACGGCCGGATCCTCCGCGAGCGACAGCGGATCGTTGCGGTCGTAGCCGGCCTGGATCGCGAGCAGTTGCGCGACGTCGCCGACGGTGCGCCCCATCGGCCCTTCGATGCCGAGCTGCTGCATGAACACGTCGACGCCCGGCCAGCGCGGCACGCGGCCCTGCGACGGACGGAAGCCGACGATGTTGCAGAACGCGGCCGGATTGCGCAGCGAGCCGCCGAAATCGCTGCCGTCCGCCACCGGCAGCATCCGCGACGCGAGCGCGGCCGCCGTGCCGCCGCTGCTGCCGCCCGCGCTCTTCGTCAGGTCGTACGGGTTGCGCGTCGCGCCGTAGACCTCGTTGAACGTGTGCGAACCGAGCCCGAACTCCGGCGTATTGGTCTTGCCGATGAAGATCGCACCCGCCGCCCGCATTCGCGCGACGCCGACGGAATCGGCCTGCGGCACGTTCTCGCGGAAGATCGGCGAGCCGTAGGTCGTCCGCAGCCCCTTCGTCATCGCCAGATCCTTCGGCGCCTGCGGTATCCCGTGCAGCCAGCCGCGGTACTCGCCACGCGCCAGCGCCGCATCCTTTTCCGCGGCTTCGGCCAGCAGCGCATCGGGCTCGCGCAGCGCGACGATCGCGTTGACCGCGCCGTTCACACGCTCGATGTGATCGAGATACGCACGCATCGTCTCGACGCACGAAACCGCCTTGCTGCGGATCGCCGCCGCGAGCTCGCCGGCCGACAAGCGCACGATCGGATCGACGGAAATGGAAGCGGGAGCGAGAAACTGCGGGGCGCCGTGCGGCATGCGAGGTCTCCTGGAATCGGAATGGAAGGCTCGACGGCGCTCGCTCCCATGCCCGCCGGGAGACGGTCGCGCCGCGGCCGATGCTCTACTCTACGTGACGCCGGATGCTCGACCTCCGATATTTTCCGTCGCGATTCATTGAGGATTCGACTAAATCCGGGCGCCCGACGCCGCGCTGCCCAGGCCGCCACGCCCGATGAAATCGTTTATGCGCATAAATTTAAATTTCTTATATTTCTAATAGGCGCGTCATGTGCCGGCGCCCGTTAACGACATTTTTACGCGGCCGCGCGATCTCTTTAGATGGCCCGGCCCGGCCGCGCGCTACGCTGGAAGCATCTCGTTCCCTGGATATCGCCCATGCTCAAGCTGCTGGTTCCGGTCGGCCATTCGCCGCGCTCGCTTCAGGCGGTTCGCCACGCGACATTCCTGTATCGCGAGCGCTGCGCATCGGAGGTCGTGCTCATCAACGTGCAGGCGCCGCTCGAATCCACGCGGCTCGAGGCCTATCACCCGCTGTCGCGGTTGCGCGCGATCGAAGAAAAATTCGCGGCCGGCGATCTGGCGATGGCAGAGCGGATTCTGAAGGAGGCCGGCGTCAAATACACCGTCGAGGTGAAGGTCGGCCCGGTGGCCGACACGATCGCGGCCGTGGCGACCGAAACCGGTTGCGACGAGATCGTGGTGGTCGCGCCGCGGCACGATCCGCTGCACGCGCTGATGTCGGTGTTTCGGCGCAGCGTGATGGGCCGGCTGATGCGGATTTCGAATGTGCCGGTGACGGCGGTGCAATGACGGCAACGGGGCGTGACGCGTGCGCCCCGGGCGCACGCTGTCGCGCAGCGTTTATTTGATGGCCTTGCGCCAGAACACGAAATAGGCGGCCGCCGAAGAAGCCAGCAGCAGGATGGCCCACATCGGGGCAAGACTGATCAGGACGGAAGAGACGTTCAACATTTGGATTCCTCACTATTTCGACAGCGATATTCAACATTTGCCTGCTTGCCGGACCCGATGGGTCGCCCCCGCATCGCGTTCCGTCAAATCATGCATTCATGCTATCGCTTTGAACGGCCGCGCGACCGCCGTCGCCCGCCCGCACCCTGACATTCGTCAAACTCGCGCGCATTGCCCGCCTCCCCAGCAACGGCGGAAAAACAGGACGGGATCGCCCTGCCCCGCCACCGCTTTCAGCAGACGTTTACCGGGGGAAGCCCCAAGTGCTTCGTCGGACGTGTCCGCGTTACGCTTGAGCGACGAGGAGACGAACCATGAGACGAGCCGTACATATCGCTGTTTTCGCGCTGCTGGCCTATCTCATCGGCGATCGCGCGATCCTGCACGCGCAGGGCCGCGACGCCAGCCCGCTCGCATGCGAGCAAGGCGCCGCGCAAGTGAAGGCCGATGCGCTCGGCCGCGGCTTCGGCGAAGCCGCCGCCGGCAGCCAGAGCGAGGCCTTCATGTCGGGCTGCCTGGTGACGGGACGCAGCAGCCAGGACGTTGCGATGGCGGCCCGCTGACGCGTATCATCCGGCGGCAAACCAGCCGCGCCTGAGCCGGCCGCGCCCGACGTGGCTCGCGCGGGCGTCGGCTCGCGCTGCCCGCCGCCGCTTTTCCGTTCGACGTTTCGACGAACGTCACCACCCGCCTCCCGGCGCACTCATACCCGACATGACCGATCCGAACACCGCGTTGATCCAGCGCTTCTACACGGCCTTTCAGCAGCGCGACATCGATGCGATGCTCGCGTGCTATGCCGACGACATCGTGTTCAGCGATCCCGCGTTCGGCGAACTGCGCGGCGAACTCGCGCGCGACATGTGGCGGATGCTGGTCGCGCGGGCGCAGGAATTCTCGCTGACGTTCGGCGAAGTCGCCGCGGACGGCCAGGCCGGGCGCGCGCAGTGGAGCGCGCATTACCGGTTCGCCGCGACCGGCCGAATGGTGGTCAACCGGATCGATGCGCGCTTCCGGTTTCGCGACGGACGCATCGTCGAGCATCGCGACCATTTCGACCTGTGGCGCTGGGCGCGTCAGGCGCTCGGGATGAAAGGCGCGCTGCTCGGCTGGACGCCTTTCATGCAGCGCGCGATCCGCGCGCAGGCGCGGAAGAATCTCGACGCGTATCGCGCCAAACGGCGATAAACCACGCGCGCCGCGGCTCCTCCGCTAAGGCTTCATCGTCGCGTCGATCAGGTCGTAGGCCAGGTCCGGCACCACGCCGTCCGGGTTCGCGAGACCATTCTGGCGATACCAGCTTTCATCGGCCTCCGGATGCGGACCGGCAAGGCCGACGCGCCCTTTGCCGTAGCGGTACGTGGCAGCCGCGATGTCCTTGTTCGGGTAGATCGCCAGCACGGTCCCGCCGGAGCCGATCGGCGCGACCGGGAGCCTCGCGCCGTCCTGAAAGTAGATCCAGCGCTTTTTCCCGCGCCAGACGACCGGCGTCACCGTGTCGGCGATGCCGTGAAGCGTCGAACCCGGCCGGCCGACCTCGGCGTCGATATCGCCGGCAACCAGCCCGAAACCCTGCGCGCCGGCCAAGTAGGCGCCCATGCACAGTCCGAGATATCGGCCGCCGTTCGCTACGTATCGCCGCACGGCCCGCATTTCGTTTCGGCCGATGCTGGCTGCCGCGCCGGGAATGTCCTGCCCGCCGCCGGGCTGCACGTAGAGCGCCGCACCGGCCAGCGCCGCGGGCGTGATCTTGAGCTTTTCCGCCGGCCCCACATAGATCACCCGGAACCGGTGGGCCGATTCCCGCAGGCGTCTGGCGATGGTTTCGGCGCACCCTTCGCACGCGGCAGGACCGCGATAGACCAGCGCGACCGGCCGGCTCGCCGGATCCCGCGTTTCGTCGCCGGGCGCGGCCGCGTGAACGGCCGGCGACGCGACGAGCGCCATCATCAGGAAAATCGCGTCTCTGGAGCGCATGTGGTGGATCGCCGGAGTCAAGGGAATCGCTGCCGCCCGGGGCGAATCGACAGGCGCGCGACGACCCCCGCCTCCCGTTCCGACACTCGATGCAAGCCGCGTGACAGCAAGCGTAGCGGCCCGAACGCGCCCGGTGTGTACCGTTTCCTGCGCGCTTGTGCAGATATGTGCGACACCGGCGGACCTGAACCGACACCCCAGCATCCGCCCGACAAGGCCGGCTGCGCCATACGGCCGCGCCCCGTCTTTCCCACCCCTAAGTCTTATATAAGACATAAGACATTTGACGTTCCAGACCATTGAGACTAGAATCCCGCTCAAAGCAGTGCCTGGAATAGCCCCGGAGTGCCGGCAAGGCCTTCCCCTCCAACGCAATATCAGCAGGTCTCCCCATGCTTGAAAACTTTCGTGCTCACGTGGCCGCCCGCGCCGCGCTCGGTATTCCTCCCCTGCCGCTGACGGCTCAGCAAACCGCCGAACTGGTCGAATTGCTGACGAACCCGCCCGCCGGCGAAGAGCAGACGCTGCTCGACCTGATCACCCATCGCGTGCCGGCCGGCGTCGACGAAGCCGCCCGCGTGAAGGCCGGCTTCCTGGCCGCCGTGGCCAAGGGCGAGACCGCCTGTCCGCTGATCTCGCGGGCGCGCGCGACCGAACTCCTCGGCACGATGCTCGGCGGCTACAACATCCAGCCGCTGATCGAGCTGCTGTCCGACGAAGCCGTCGCCGCGGTCGCCGCCGACGCGCTGAAGAAAACCCTGCTGATGTTCGACCAGTTCCATGACGTGAAGGAACTCGCCGACAAGGGCAACGCGCACGCGAAGGCCGTGCTGCAGAGCTGGGCCGATGCCGAATGGTTCACGAGCCGTCCGGAAGTGCCGGAAAGCCTGACCATCACCGTCTTCAAGGTCACGGGCGAAACCAACACCGACGACCTGTCGCCGGCGCCGGACGCCACCACCCGCCCCGACATCCCGATGCACGCGCTGGCGATGCTGAAGAACGCGCGCCCGGGCATCACGCCGGAAGAAGACGGCAAGCGCGGCCCCGTCAAGTTCATCGAATCGCTGAAGGAAAAGGGCCACCTGGTCGCGTACGTCGGCGATGTGGTCGGCACCGGCTCCTCGCGCAAATCGGCCACCAACTCGGTGCTGTGGTTCACCGGCGAGGACATCCCGTTCGTGCCGAACAAGCGCTTCGGCGGCGTGTGCCTCGGCGGCAAGATCGCCCCGATCTTCTACAACACGATGGAAGACGCCGGCGCGCTGCCGATCGAGCTCGACGTGTCGCAGATGAACATGGGCGACGTGGTCGAACTGCGCCCGTACGAAGGCAAGGCGCTGAAGGACGGCAAGGTCATCGCCGAATTCCAGGTGAAGTCCGACGTGCTGTTCGACGAAGTGCGCGCCGGTGGCCGCATTCCGCTGATCATCGGCCGCGGCCTGACCGCGAAGGCGCGTGAAGCGCTCGGCCTGCCGCCGTCGACGCTGTTTCGCCTGCCGCACCAGCCGGCCGACAGCGGCAAGGGCTTCTCGCTCGCGCAGAAGATGGTCGGCCGCGCGTGCGGTCTGCCGGAAGGCCAGGGCGTGCGCCCGGGCACGTACTGCGAACCGAAGATGACCTCGGTCGGCTCGCAGGACACCACCGGCCCGATGACCCGCGACGAACTGAAGGACCTCGCGTGCCTCGGCTTCTCGGCCGACCTCGTGATGCAGTCGTTCTGCCACACCGCCGCATACCCGAAGCCGGTCGACGTGAAGACGCACCAGACGCTGCCGAACTTCATCAGCACGCGCGGCGGCATCGCGCTGCGCCCGGGCGACGGCGTGATCCACTCGTGGCTGAACCGCATGCTGCTGCCCGACACCGTCGGCACCGGCGGCGATTCGCACACGCGCTTCCCGATCGGCATCAGCTTCCCGGCGGGCTCGGGCCTGGTCGCATTCGCGGCCGCCACCGGCACGATGCCGCTCGACATGCCGGAATCGGTGCTGGTCCGCTTCAAGGGCAAGATGCAGCCGGGCGTCACGCTGCGTGACCTCGTCAACGCGATTCCGCTGTACGCGATCAAGCAAGGCATGCTGACGGTCGCGAAGCAAGGCAAGAAGAACATCTTCTCGGGCCGCATTCTCGAGATCGAAGGCCTGCCCGACCTCAAGGTCGAGCAAGCGTTCGAGCTGTCGGATGCGTCGGCGGAGCGTTCGGCCGCCGGTTGCACGGTGCGCCTGAACAAGGAGCCGATCATCGAATACCTGAACAGCAACATCACGCTGCTCAAGTGGATGATCGCGCAGGGCTACCAGGATCCGCGCAGCCTGCAGCGCCGTATCGCGGCGATGGAACAGTGGCTGGCCGACCCGCAACTGCTCGCGCCGGACGCCGACGCCGAATACGCGGCCGTCATCGAAATCGACCTCGCCGACATCCACGAGCCGATCGTCGCGTGCCCGAACGATCCGGACGACGTGAAGACGCTGTCCGACGTCGCCGGTGCGAAGATCGACGAAGTGTTCATCGGCTCGTGCATGACCAATATCGGTCACTTCCGCGCCGCGTCGAAGCTGCTGGAAGGCAAGCGCGACATTCCGGTCAAGCTGTGGGTCGCGCCGCCGACCAAGATGGACCAGAAGCAATTGACGGAAGAAGGCCACTACGGCGTGTTCGGCACGGCCGGCGCACGCACCGAAATGCCGGGCTGCTCGCTGTGCATGGGTAACCAGGCGCAGGTGCGCGAAGGCGCGACGGTGATGTCGACGTCCACCCGCAACTTCCCGAACCGCCTCGGCAAGAACACGAACGTGTACCTCGGCTCGGCGGAACTGGCGGCGATCTGCTCGCGTCTGGGCAAGATCCCGACCAAGGAAGAGTACATGGCTGACATGGGCGTGCTCACCGCGAACGGCGACAAGATCTATCAGTACATGAACTTCGACCAGATCGAGGACTTCAAGGAAGTCGCCGACACCGTGCAGATCTAAGCGCGCAACCGGGCGGCGGCGGGTGGTCGACGTCGCCGCGCACCGCAAGGCGCCGCAGGCCGAATGGCCGCGGCGCCTTTTTTATGCGGGCGGAAAGGACGCAGCGATCGGCGCATCGCGGTGTCGATGCGGCGTCGTCACCCCGCTCACGAAGGCGCGCTGCGAATCACCAGTTCGTTGAAACCGGTGTCCGCATCGGGCTCGCGCGAAAAACGATGCGCGGGCAGCAGCGCGAGCAGGATCTCGGCCGTCGTGCGCACCACGCAGCCGCTCGCGACGTGGCCGCCCGTCACGCGGCCGGCTGCATCCGAGATCGACATATGCAGATGCGCGCCGTCCGGCGACACCGAGCCGGCCAGCGTCAGGATTTCGAGGTCGCCGCGCAGCTCGGTCGGCTGATCGGCGCCGGCGAAACGCAACTGCGCGACGCTCAGGCTGCCGATGCCCTGGATCACGAAGGCCGCGTGCGAATCGTGGCGGCGCAACGCCAGCTCGATCGCGCCGCGCAGATCGTCGCCGGGGGAAAGACGCAGAGGACGAGCTTGCATGGTCGAGAACCTGTGGGTGGACCGTGATATCGACCAAGCGTACGTTCGCCCGGTGAATCCGGCAAGTCATCCGCTCGCGACAATCCCAGCGCGTCGTTGTCTTCCCTGCGTCGTTTCATCCGCTACCGTTCGACTTTGGGCCACCTGCGCATACGGGCCCCTGCCGCATGGTTTCGCACCGACCGCAGCGCATCGGTCTTGTTTTTCGTACGGAACGCACATGCATCCGTCTGAGAACCGACCCTGACGTATGCAAGAATCAGTTCCTCGAGGAAATCCCTGCTATATCGCCCTCTTTCAGCGAACGCCCCGTCGAATGCCCAAATGCCAGAATACGTATGAGCGGTTCCACACCCCGAGCGACGACATTCCCGCGCGGGAAGTCGCGGCGATGAGCGATGAGGAGCGTGCGCGCGCCAAGTCGGCGGCGATCGTGCATGTCCGAAGCTGGCTCGCCATTCTGGTGGTGCCGGTCGTAGTTGGGCCTGCGATCCCGATACTCGCGTATCTGCTGGGTATGCTTGCATACCGCGGAATGGTCGATCCGGCCTTTGATATGGATCGTGCGGTCGGCGAAACAGCCGTCACCGTCATATGGGTCACGGCGCTCTTCATCGCAGCGTGGATCGGCCTGAACTGGTGCGTCGCGACGTACGGTACCCGACAGCGGTACTGGCGCGAAATGCCGTCCAACGGGCATGTCGAATTGGAGCGCCATACGCTAAGTTCGGCAATCGTCGTGTGGTCGGACGACTACGATCCGGAACCCGTCTACGTCGAGGAATGGATCGACGGCAAGCTCAAACCCGGCAGGGCCCGAGTAAGGCAGTGGATCCTGGCCCGAACGTCCGTCGGCCATTGGCTGGTGCTGGATCATCGAATTGCGGCAGACAATTGGTACGGACCGCCAACGCTCCCCTCGGAGACGAAACGATTGATCCCGCGGCGAGAATTGGCAATCGCCTTTGCACCACGCACCCATATCCGCATCGGATTGAGATGGAGTGGACCGGCGGCGCCATTGACCGTGACGTCCTGTCTGCTGTCTCACGCCGAATGTGAGCGCCTGGCTGCGGCGGCTCACCACCATGCTTTTTTTCCGCCGGACCAATATGGCGTCGTCGATCCTACCGATGCGGATTGGGTCGGGGAACTCGCCGCCAAGGCACTGGAGCGCGAAGTGCCTGCCGACGTGGCGGCCGGACGAGTATTGACGTAATCGTCGCGGGTCGTTTCAACGACGACTGCGGCCGCCACCGCGCGAAGGCGCCCGGCGAACAGTCCGAAAGGGACACCAATTGGCGGCGACGGCATAATGACGGGGCTCAGTTCGAGGTCTTGTGCACGGTCTTCCGCGACGCAAGCCGCCCCAACCCGAATTCGCCTTGATGACAACGATTCCGAACCGACGATCCCGCCTGCGCGGCGGCCTGCTGGGCCTGCTGATCGGCGACGCGCTCGGCGTGCCGTATGAATTCCACGACGCCGCGTCGATCCCGCCGCCTGCCGCGATCGACATGACCCCGCCGCCGGGCTTCGCTCGCGCGCACGGCGGCGTACCGCCCGGCACCTGGAGCGACGACGGTGCGCAGGCGCTCGCGCTGCTCGACGCACTGCTGCGCGAGCACGACCTGAATCTGGATACGTTCGCCGGCAACCTGCTGGACTGGTTTCATCGCGGCGCATTCACGCCCGACGGCCGCGTATTCGACGTCGGCCTGCAGACGCAACGCGCGTTCCATGCGCTGGCGGCCGGCGCCGCGCCCGCGGAGGCCGGGCCCCGCGAGGAGCGCGACAACGGCAACGGCTCGCTGATGCGCTGCTTCCCCGTCGCGATGGTCGCCGCGTCGCGCGACGACGCGATCCGGCTCGCGTACAAGCAGAGCGTCGTCACGCACGGTCACATGCGTTCGCAGCTTTGCTGCGCGCTCTATTGCCTGACGGCGCTGAGGATCGTCGATGGCCAGCCCGCACCCGATGCGGTGCGCGCAGCGGAGAACGAACTGCTCGCGCGCTACGAAGGCACGGCTGACGAAATCGAACTGAAGATCGTGCTCGACGGCCGCTTCGACGCGCCGCAAGGATCGGGTTATGTGGTCGACAGTTTCTGGTCGGCGATCCATTGCCTGCTGTCGACGGGCAGCTATGAGGACTGCGTGAAGCGCGCGATCGCGCTCGGAAACGACACGGATACGACGGCGGCCATCGCCGGCGGCCTCGCCGGCGGGCTGTACGGCGAACAGGCGTTGCCCGACCGATGGGTTGCAACGCTGCGCGGGAAAGACAAGGTCGAGGGCTGGCTCGCGCAGTTGTGAATGCAACCTTACCGGCCGGCCGTCGAATCGCACCTGGCGGCCCGAACCCGATGACCCCGCGTCGTTGCATCGACGCGTGCGCGATCGCTCCTGCCGCGAAGTAATCCGCTGCCGCCACAGCATCAGCGTCGATCGCGCGCCAGCAACCCGTACAGCGCACTGTCCGACACTTCGTCGCCGACGATCCAGCGTTCGCGCAGCAGCCCTTCCCGCACGAAGCCGAGCCGTTCGAGCAGCCGCGCCGACGCGGTATTGCGCGGATCGATATCGGCTTCGAGGCGGTTCAGTCGCAGCGTGGCGAAGGCATGATCGATCACGGCCGTCGCCGCTTCGCGCATGTATCCGCCGCCCCAGAACCTGCGCCGCAGGCTGAAGCCGATCTCCGCGCGCCGGCACTGCGCGTTCGCATGGAACAGCGCGCATTCGCCGAGCGCTTCGCCAGTCTCCCGCAGTTCGAGCACGCAAGTCTGGCTCTCCCCGCTCGCGGCGGTCTGCACGTTGCGCGCGATGCGCTCCTCGGCCTGTTCGAGCTGCGTCATCGGCGAGAACGAGAAGTAGCGCATCGCCTCCGCATCGGACCAGATCTCGAAGAAAGCGTGTGCGTCGGCGTCGCGAAGCGGCCGCAGGACGAGGCGGGAGGTATTCAGCGTGACGGGTTCGAATAGGGGCATGGCGACGGTCTGATGAAAATCGGGACCGTGAATTAGAACACGTGAGCCGTGCGGCAACCATGGCGCCGGTTGGCAGCGCTCCACATGGAACGACGGACCGCGGCGAAATAAAAGGGCCCGGGGAACATCTCCCGGGCCCGAGTACCTGGACCGTGACTGCCGGCCACGCTTACGCCTCGAGCGCCTCCAGCACCTTCCCCTTCGTCTCGATCCCGACGAAGTGCACGGTCGCCGCCGCGATCAGCGGCACGATGCCGATCAGGTAGAACGCCGGCGCGAGGTTCCCGCCGATGATCGCGTGCGGCACGATCATCGGCGCCGCGAACGACGCGATCTTCAGCCACGCGCTGCCGAGCCCGCAGCCCGACGCGCGGATGCTCGTCGGATACTGCTCCGGCGTATAGACGTACGCGGTAATGAAGCCCGACGCCATCAGCCCGAGCGACAGCGAGCAGAAAGTCGCGACCACATACACCGACGACGCGTGATAGATGCCCGCGAACGCCAGCGACAGCGCGCACAGCACGAACGACCACACGATCACCGGCTTGCGGCCGAGCTTGTCGACCAGCAGCGCGGAGGCCAGCGACCCGAGCACGCCCATCACCGAGCCGATCACCGCGAGGTTCAACGCGAGCTGCAGCGGCGCGTGATAGAAGTTCTTGTAGATCGTCGGCAGCCAGGTCGACAGCCCGTACTGGATGAAGCCGCAGGTCGCCCACAGCGTCGCCACCGCGAGCGTGCGCTTGCGATACGCGGCGCTGAACAGGTCGCTCATCCTGCGCTTCGGATGCTGACGCACCATCTCGTCGAACGCGGCCGCCTGCGTGGCCGGCGGCAACTCGCCGCGCACCGATTCCTCGAACGCGCCGACCGCACGCCCGGCTTCCGCGAGCCGCCCGCGCGACGCGAGCCAGCGAGGCGACTCCGGCACGAGATGCGTGAGCACGAGCGACAGAAGCAGCGGCAGCCCGCCGACGAAGTACATGATCTCCCAGCCGAAGCGCGGAACGAGCCAGGCGCCGAGCGCCATCGACACGAGCAGGCCGATCGGGAACACGATCTCGTACAGCAGCACGAAGCGGCCGCGGCCATGCGCGCGCGTGATCTCGTTGATGTACGTCGCGGCGACCGGCAATTCGCCGCCGAGCCCGAGCCCCTGCAGGATCCGCAGCAGCACGAACACCTCGAACGTCGGCGCGAAGCCGCACGCGATGCTCGTGATCCCGATCACCGCCGAACTCCACGCAATCGCCTTCACGCGGCCGTGCTTTTCCGCGAGCGCGGGAAACAGGAATGCGCCGATCAACTGGCCGATCGCGCCGGACGCGATCAGCATGCCGATCTGCGTCGGCGACAGCCCCCATTTATGAATCAGCAGCGGCAGCGTCGCCGCGATCGTGATCACGTCGAAGCCGTCGAAGAACGTCGCGGTGCCGATCAGCACGCGCGCGCGGATCTGCATCGCGTTGGCCGGCAGCCGCTCGAGCCGCGCGATGATCGCACCGGGCGTGGCGGCGGCAGCTTCCATCGTGGCCCTGCCGGCCACGACGTTGTCGAAAGTGCTCATGCGGGGTATCTCCTGGATCTCTTTCCGGGTTGGACCGGTCAGGCAAGCGCCTGGGTCGTGTCTGCCAGAGCTTCCGTATCCACCGCCCGGCCCTGGTTCATCCACTTGCGCGCGAGCTTCAACTCACGCGCGTTGTTCACCGCGACGACACCTCTCACATGCCCGTCGCCAACGAAAAACAGCGTCGCACGGCGCGCGGCGAGATCGCCGCGCACGACGAGCTGCGCATCGGCCGGCAGATCGCCGAGGATCTGCAGGTTCACGTCGTACTGATCGGACCAGAACCACGGAATCTCCGCATACGGCGCGCGTACGCCGAGCACGGCCTTCGCCGCCGCGATCGCCTGGTTCTGCGCGTTGGCCCACGATTCGAGCCTCACGCGCCGCTTCAGCCAGCCGTTGTGATGGTTCGCGACGTCGCCGCACGCGAAGATCGCCGGATCGCTGGTCGCGCCGTATTCGTCGACGACGATGCCGTCGTCGATCGCGAGCCCCGCATCGCTCGCGAGCGACACGTTCAGCGCGAGGCCGATGCCGGCCACCGCGAAATCGGCATCGATCGTCGTGCCGTCGGCAAGCGTCGCGCGTACCTTCGACGCGTCATCCGGCAGCGGGTCGAGCGACGCGAGCGCCGCGCCCGTCCGCACCTCGACACCGTTCGAACGATGCAGGTCGAGCAGGAAGTCCGACACGATCTGCGGCACCGAACGGCCGCACAGGCGCGGCGCACCTTCGACCACGATCGCATCGACGCCGAGCTTGCGCGCCGTTGCCGCGACTTCGAGGCCGATCCAGCCGCCGCCGATCACGAGCACGCGCCGGCTCGCGCGCAGCTTCTCGCCGAGCGCGGCCGCTTCGTCGAGCGTGCGCAGGTAATGCAGGTTCGGCGTGTTGACGAGCGCATCGGGCAAGCGGCGCGACGTGCCGCCGGTCGCGATCACGAGCCGGTCGTATGCGATCTCGCGGCCGCTTTCGGTCTTCACCACGCGGCGCGCGCGATCGATCGACGCCGCACGTTCCGGCTGCCACGCTTCGACGCTCAGCGCATCGAATTCGTCGGGGCGCACGACGCGCACGGTTTCGATGTCGGCGTCGCCGGCCAGCACGGCCTTCGACAGCGGCGGGCGCTCGTACGGCAAGTGCGGCTCGTCGGCGATCATCACGAGGCGGCCCGCGAAGCCTTCCGCGCGCAGCGTCTTCAGCACCCAGCCGGCGGCCTGGCCCCCGCCGATCACGACGACCGTGCCCGGCGCGGCCGATTCCTGCGAGTTCGTTTCGCTCACGATTTGCGCTCCGTCATGAACTTGCCTTCCGGCGCCTTCGCGTTCTTCTGCCGGCGCGTGTTGCCGTCGAGGCCGCCGTCGACGGCCCATTCGGCGAACACGGTCGGGCCCGGCTCGAATTCGCGCGGCTGCCACTCGGGTGTCAGCACGTCCTCGTCCGCGTAGTATTCGATCAATGCGCCGGCCGGGTTCTGGAAGTACCAGAAGTACGCGGACGACACCGGATGACGCCCCGGGCCGAGCTGCGTTTGCCAGCCGCAGCGGTCGATGTGCATGCCGCCGCCGAACACTTCGTGGATGTCGCGCACGGTGAACGCGACGTGGTTCAGGCCGCGTTTTCCATTCGGCAGCGCGAGCAGGAACAGGTCGTGATGGCCGCCGTGCGGCGCGCAGCGCATGAACGCGCCGCGGCCCGGGTAACGGTCCGACGTCTCGAAGCCGAGCAGTTCGTGATAAAACGTTTCCTGCGCGTCGAGGCAGTTCGTGAAGAACACGACGTGCCCGACCTCGACCGGCTCCGCGCGCGCATAGATCGGGCTCGGCTGGTCGACGCGCAGCGTCTGGCCCCACACGTTCGACGGCGAGCCCGTGATGTCGAGTGCGCGCTTGCGCGTGACTTCGACGCGGATCGCCATCCCGTTCGGATCGATGCAGCCGACCGCATCCTCCTGCGCGTAATAGCCGGGCTGGCCGGCGAGCTTCGTGCGCAGCGCGTCGAGTTCCTGCCGCGTCGCGACGCCCCACGTGACTTCACGCAGCGTCGGGCCGGCTTCGAATGCGGGCGGCAGCGACGGATCGTCGGCCCGCACGACCAGCACGGTGCAGCCGTTCAGCGTTTCGAAACGGGCGCGGGTGTCGTCGTGCGCGACTTCCTTCAAGCCCCAGTCGGCGAAAAAGCGCCGGCAGGTGGCGAGGTCGTCGACACCGTACGTGATCTGCTCGATTCCCAAGATGCTCATTGCGTCATTCCCCTTCGCTCAGTTCGCCCACGGCAGCGGCGCGTCGTTCAAGCCCCAGTAGAGGCTCTTCTGCTGCATGTATTCGCGGATGCCGAGACGCCCCTTCTCGCGCCCCATCCCGCTCTCCTTCCAGCCCGAGAACGGCGTGGAGATCGAGAACAGCTTGTACGTGTTGATCCACACGGTGCCCGTCTCCAGCGCCCGCGCGATGCGCCACGCGCGCTTGTAGTCGCGCGTCCAGATGCCGGCCGCGAGGCCGAACACGCTGTCGTTCGCCTGTGCGATCAGCGACGCTTCGTCGTCGAACGGCATCGCGACCAGCACCGGCCCGAAGATTTCCTCCTGGCAGATGCGTGCGCTGTTCGGCAAGCCCTCGAGAATCGTCGGCTGATAGAAGAAGCCGTGCTCGCGCCCGTCGCCCGTCGGCCGCTCGCCGCCGCACAGCAGGCGGCCGCCTTCTTCCAGCCCGAGCGCGACGTAGCGCTCCACCGACTCGCGATGCTTCGCGGTGATCAGCGGGCCCATCTGCGTGTCGGGCCGCGTCGGGTCGCCCACGCGCAGCTTGCGCGCGCCGGCCACCAGGCGCTGCATGAATGCGTCGTACACCGCGCGCTGCACGAACAGCCGCGACCCGGCGATGCACGCCTCGCCCGACGAGCTGAAGATCCCGTACAGCACGCCGTTGACCGCGTGATCGAGATCGGCGTCGTCGCACACGATCGTCGGCGACTTGCCGCCCAGTTCGAGCGACACGGGCATCAGCTTCTCGGCCGCGATGCGCGCGATGCCGCGGCCTACCTCGGTGCCGCCGGTGAACGACACCTTCTTCACCAGCGGATGGCGCACGAGCACGTCGCCGATCACCGAACCCTTGCCCGGCAGCACGCTCAGCACGCCCTTCGGCACGCCGGCTTCCTCACAGATGCGCGCCAGCGCGAGCGACACGAGCGGCGTGACCTCGGCCGGCTTGAGCACCACCGCGTTGCCGCCGGCCAGCGCCGGCGCAAGCTTCTGCGCGTCGGACGCGATCGGCGAATTCCACGGCGTGATCGCCGCGATCACGCCGATCGGCTCGTACACGCTCATCGTCAGGTAATCGCCGCGCGACGGCGTCAGTTCTTCGTCGAGCGTTTCGAGGCAGGCCGCGAAATAGCGGAACGTGTTCGCGGCGCTGGCCACCAGCACGCGCGTCTCGCCGATCGGCTTGCCGTTGTCGCGGCGCTGCAGGTGCGCGAGCGCTTCGTGGCGCTGCATGATCAGGTCCGCGACGCGGTACAGCACCTGCGCGCGCTGGTGCGGTTTGAGCCCGGCCCAGTCGGCGCGGCGCCATGCGGCGTCGGCGGCCGCGACGGCGTCGGCCGCGTCTTCCGCGTTCGCCGTCGACACTTCCATGTTCACCGTCTGGTCGGCCGGATAGATGCTCGTGTAAGGCGCGCCACGGCCGCGCCGCCACTCGCCGCCGATCAGGATGTTGCCGTCGGGCACGAGGCTCGTATCGAAAGAAGTCATGTCACCAATCCCACAAATCTGTCTCTGCGCATCCGCCCTCGCCGTGGCGCGGGCGAACGCTCGATGGTCCGGTCAGATCACGCAGCGGGCCGCGCGGTTGCGCAGCGCGCGGATCGCGCTGTACGCCGTCAGCGCGGACGTCTTCGGGTTGTCGGGCAGCGGCTTGCCGCTCATTTCCAGCGACATCTCGCCGAACGCGCCGCGCGCGGTGATGCGATGCACGTTGCGCGCGACCGCCGGATCGGCGATCAGGCGCACGTGGGTCGCGTCGAGCCCGAGGCCCGCGAGCGCGACCGTCGCCGCGACGTTCGCGTTCTTCGGATAGAGCCGCGCGGCGTCGCGCGCGGTGCCTTCGAAGATCACCTTCTCTTCGGTCATCGCGTGCAGGTCGCACAGTGCCTCGGCCGGCGTGCCGAGCCAGCCGAGCGGCGGCTTGCGGCCGACGTACAGCACTTCGTCGAGGCCGCCCTGCTTCGCGGACGCCAGCGCGTCGATGCCGCCGATCGCACCCGACAGCAGCGTCACCGTCGTGCCGCCTTCGTCGGCGGCCTGCGACAGCACGTCGAGCAGCGCGAGATCGGACAGCGCGCCGATCGACGCGACCGCGCAGTCGGTGCCGGCCTTCAGCAGCGGCACGACGTGATCGACGAGCGCGCTGTGGCCCGCGCATTCGAGCGCGAACTCGGGGCGGCGGGCCAGTGCGTCGACCGACGACACGACCTCCACCGCGCCGCCGAGCTCACGCTGTACCGCGTCGCGCTGGTGTTCCGGCACGATCACGTGCGCGACGCGCAGCGACGCATCGTGCTCGACCGCGTGGTACACGGCCGCGCCGATCGCGCCGAAGCCGATCATCGCGATGTCGACCGGGGCGTGCGCCCGCTTTTGCCCGTTATGCATACTGGCGCTCCGTCGGCGCTTCCTGCTTCACCGGCGGGCCCGCGAAGGCGGACGCGAACGAGCCGACCGACAGCATGTCGACCTCGACCATCACCGGCCCTTCCTTCGCGATCCCTTCGCGCACGATCGCCTCGGCCTGGTCGAGCGACGTGATCCGGTAGTGCGTGAGGCCGAAGCTCGCGCAGAACTGCGCGAAATCCGGCTGGTGCAGTTGCACGAAGCAGCGGCGGCCGCCGTAGTGCGCGTCCTGGATGTTGCGGATCACGCCGTAGCACTGGTCGTTCATCAGCACGATCATCACGTTCGCGTTTTCCTGCACGGCCGTGACCAGTTCGCCGACGTTGACCATCAGGCCGCCGTCGCCGACGAGGCAGACCGTCTTCGCCGCGGCGCCCGCGAGCGCCGCGCCGATGCCCATCTGGATGCCCTGGCCGATGCCGCCGCCGAGCGCATGCACGCCCGAGCGCGGCTCGAAGATCTTCAGCAGGCGGTTGCCCCACGTGCTGTTCGAGATCGTCACGTCGCGCACCCAGTTGTAGTCGCGGCCGACGGCGCCCTGCAGCGTATCGACGAGCTTCTTGTACGGCCCGAGGCCCTTCGCCACGTCGGCCACCGCGTCTTCGCGGGCCGCCGCGAGATCGGCCGCGAATTGCGGATCGACGGACAGCCGGCCTTCGAGGCGGTCGGCCAGTTCAGCCAGCACGCGCTTCGAATCGCCATGCACGAACAGTTCGTTGCGATAGCCGCGGTTGTCGGCGAGCGCGTCGGCATCGACGCGGAACAGCGGCTGCGGCAGCGCGAGCTTGTACTTCAGCGTCTCGTTGCCGCGCAGGCGCGAGCCGACCACGACGAGCGCGTCGCAGGTCTTGTAGAACGCTTCGACCGACGCATGCACGTTGAACGCGCCGAGCGTCGCCGGGTGATCTTCCGGCAGCACGCCGCGGCCCTGCACGCTCGTCACGACACCGAAGCCGAGCTTCACGAGGCGTTCGACTTCCTCGCGTGCATGGCGCGCGCCGCCGCCGAGCCACAGCAGCGGGCGGCGCTTGGCCGCGAGTGCGTCGGCAAGCTTCGCGACGCGCGCGGTGTCGTGCTCGCGCACCGCGACGTGGGCGGGTGCGAGGTCTTCCGGCCATTCGATTTCGGCCGCCTGGATGTCGATCGGAATCTCGACGGACACGGGGCCCGTCGGCGCGGTCTGCGCGATGCGCACGGCTTCGCGGATCGTCGGCAGCACGGTTTCGACGGTGCGCACGCGGAACGCGGCCTTCGAGATCGAGTCGAGCATCGACAACTGGTCGGGCGCTTCGTGGATGTACGCGAGATCGCGGTCGAGATACGGCGTCTCGATCTGCCCGGTCACGTGCAGGAGCGCGGTGCCGGCCGTCAGCGCCTCGACCATCGCGCCGGCCGCATTGCCGGCCGCCGTGCCCGTGCTCGTGAACGCGACGCCGAGCCCGCCCGACACGCGGGCCAGCCCGTCGGCCATGTTCAGCGCGCCGGCTTCACCGCGCGCCCCGACATAGCGGATGTTGCCGCGCGAGTTGATCGCGTCGAGGATCGGCATGTTGTGGATCGAGATGACGCCGAACGCGGTTTTCACGCCGCACTGCTCGAGAAAGGCGGCAATCAGCTCGCCAACCGTGGTTTTTTTAGACATGGCGTGCAAAGCCTCCAGAAACGTCGATATGGCTGCCCGTCGTGTAGGACGACAGATGCGTTGCGAGATAAAAAAGTGCCCAGGCGGCCTCGTCGGGCTTGCCGAAGCGATTCAGCGGAATGTTCTTCTTGCGGGCGAGCGCGCCCGTCCAGTCTTCCCAGCTTTCGCCGGGCTGCGCCTGCGTGTCGTAGCGGCGGCGCCACTGCCCCGACTCGACGATGCCGATCAGGATCGAGTTCACGCGGATGCGCTGCGGCGCCAGTTCGGTCGCGAGCGATTTCACGAGGCTCAGCACGCCGGCGCGCGCCGACGACGTCGCGACCATGTGCGGCTCCGGCTGCAGCGCGAGCAGCGAGTTCACGCAGGTGATCGTCGGCGCGGCCGCATCGCGCAGCAGCGGCAGGAAGGCGCGCGTCGGACGGATGATGCTGAAGTACTTCAATTCGAGTTCTTCGCGCCAGGCGTCGTCGGTCGTATCGGCGAAAGTCGACACGCGGCCCTGGCCTGCATTGTTGACCAGCATGTCGGCACGGCCGAAACGCGTGGACACCGCTTGCGCGAATGCGGTCACGTCGGCTTCGTCGAGCACGTCGCAGCGCGCGGCCAGCAGTCGTTCGCCTGCGTACTTGTCGCGCAGCATCGCTTCGGCGCGGGCGAGGCGCTCGCCGTCGCGGCCGCAGATCGCGACCGACGCGCCCGCCTGCAGGAACCGTTCGGCGGTCGCGAGGCCGATGCCGGACGAACCGCCCGTCACCACCGCCACCTGCCCGGTCAGATCGATCTCAATCATGTCGTCAGTCCTCGCCGGGCCGCCCCAAGAAGATTGATCGCCCCGTCGGGGGGCAGCGTGCGAAGCATGCGTGGGGGTCTCATTTCAGTCCTAAAGCTTTCATGAACGTGTGCTCGTCATCCGAGCGGTAATTGAGCCGTCGCGACAATTCCGCCGCCGCGCGCTGCACCTTGTCGATCAGCCCGTCCGCGATCAGCGTCGCGTCGATCTCCGGCCTCGGCACCGTCACCGTGATGCACGCGACGATCTTCTGCGTCTCGTTGCGTACCGGCGCCGTGACGACCGAGATCCCGCGTTCGAACGACGAATTGCTGACGCCGTAGCCGCGCAGTGCGTCCTCGCGGATCACGTCGTACAGCGCGTCGACCGTTTCCGGCGTCGCGCTCGTCATCCGGTTCAGCACGCGTTCCGGATACAGCGCATGCAGTTCCTTCAGCGACAGGTCGCCCATCAGCACGTGGCCGTGCGTCGTCGCATGCGCGGGCAGCCGCGTGCCGACGTTCACGCGGATCGAGCTGAACACCGGCGACTGACTCTGCGCCTTCGCGACGAACACCACGTCGCGGCCGTCGCGAATCACGATGTGCGTCGTGAAGCCGGTCGCATCGCGCAGGCTCTCGATCACCGGCAGGCCGAGATCGGTCAGCTCCAGCGAACTCAGGTATTCGAAGCCGAGCCGCAGCACCGCGATGCCGAGCTTGTAGTTGCGATCCTTGTCCGCGCGTTCGAGAAAGCCGAGCGATTCGAGCGTCTGCAGCAGACGGAACACCGTCGTGCGCGGAATGCCGAGTCGCTTCGACAACTCGGGCGCGCCGAGCACGGGCTCGCGCGGCGAGAATTCGGCGAGGATCCGCAGCCCGCGTTCGAGGCCCGGCACCACGTAGCTGGCTTCGGCCTTCGCGTTGTCGGATTCGTTTTGTTGCAGCGGTTCGCTCATGCCAGCCCCCACTGCGCATCGCACTGCCGGCAGAAACCTTCGATCAATGCGGAATAGACGGACGGCGCTTCCACATAACCGGCATGCCCGGCCTGCGGAATCACCTGCAGCCCGACACGCGCGGCCGCGGCGATCCGCTCGCACGCGGCGGGCGGCGTGATCGCATCGTGCGCGCCGACGGCCACGGCCGTGCGGCCGCGAAAGCCGGCGAGATCGGCCGCGAGATCGGCGTTCGCAAGCAGATGCGTGGCCTGCGCATAGCCGGCCGGCACGATGCGCGCCATGTTCCAGCGCACCCACGCCCGCGCCTCCTCGTTCGCGAAACCGGACACCATGTTGCCGCTGCGCTGCTCGGCGAGCCCGGCCGGGCCGAGTTCCGCGAGCATCGCGAGCCGCGCGTCGCGGCGCGATTCGCGGGTGTCGGCCGGTGCGCTGCCGTAGCCGCCGGCGGGCGACACCAGCAGCAGGCCGGCGATCCGCGCGGGCATCATACGGGCGAGACCGCCCGCGATGATCGCGCCGAGCGAATGACCGACCAGCACGCAGCGTTCGATGCCGAGTGCCTCGAGCCACGCGTTCAGCGATGCCGCGTAATCGGCGGCGGCTGGCGACGCGCCGTGCACGGGCGTCGACACGCCGTAACCCGGCGCATCCCACGCGAGCACGCGGCGCGATGCGCCGAGCGTATCGAGCTGGCACACCCACGATGCGGCGCCCGAGCCGATCCCGTGCAGCAGCACGGCGGGCAGCGCGCGGCCCGCCTGCCGCGCGCCGGCCTCACGGTAGCCGATCGTGCCCGCCGCGCCGGCTTCGCAACGCTGTTCGGGAAACTGCCCGAGCAGCGCGGCGAACGCCGCGGTGCGGTCGCGTTCGCGTTTGTCGATGACACTCATTGCTTCACCCGCCCCGTCTCAGCGCTTGATCTTCGCGAGCGGCGAATCGGGCGGATACGTCGGCGTGATCGGCTTCGGCGAACCGAGCATCACGCACATCAGCGCATCTTCCTCGCCGATGTTGATTTCCGTGCGATACACGCCGGGCGGCACCGAGATCAGGTCGCGCTCGCCGAGGACCGCTTCCCAGGTCTCGCCGTCGCGCTCGCAGATCACCTTCATCTTGCCGCGCAGCACGAAGAAGATTTCCTCGACGTCGATATGGATGTGGCTCGGGCCGATGTTGCCGGCCGGGATGACCATCGTCGAGAACGTGAAGTTGCCGGCCGGCACCGTGTTGACGTCCTTCGCGACGCCCGTGCCGCCCGTGCCGACGTAGCGCATCTGCGCACGGCGGTACTTCGGGTCGTAGTCGGCCTGGAATTTCAGCGCGTCCCAGTCGTAGCGCCGCGTCGCGTAGCGCGCGACGCGCCCTTCCATCCAGTCGTTGAAGCTTGTGCCTTCCGGCTGGTCCCACGACTTGCGTTCGAAATCGGCGTCCGCCATCGTCCTCTCCTTCATTCCGAGTGAAAACTTCAATTCAGTTCATTACGAAGCCGCCGTTGACCGGCAGCAGTTGACCCGTGACGAAGCGCGCGCCGTCCGACAGCAGGAACAGCACCGGGCCCGTCACGTCGCCGGGCACCTGCGCGCGCGTCAGCGCACGGCCCTGCAGGTAGAACGCATGGCGCTCGGCCGGTACGTAGGCGGTCGCCTCGACTTCGGTGAGCCCTGGCGCGATCGCGTTGACCGTTACGCCGTGCGCGCCGAACTCGCGTGCCTGCGCATGCGTCATCGCGATCACCGCGCCCTTGCTCGCGACGTACGCGAGCAGCTTCGGCGCGCCCCACAACGCGGTATCCGACGCAAGATTCACGATCGCGCCGCGCCCCGACTGAGCGAGGTGCGGCAGCGCTGCATTGCTGACGAGCCACACGCCGCGCACGTTCACGTTCATCACGGCGTCCCAGGTCGCCACGTCGAGCTCCGTCGACAGCTTGCCGCCCGAGTTCGTGATCGCCGCGTTGTTGATCAGCGCGTCGATGCCGCCGAGCGCCGCCGCGCCCTGCGCGACGAAAGCGTCGATGCTGGCCGGATCGGCAAGGTCGAGTGCGAAGAAATGCGCGGCGTGGCCGGCTTGCGTGAGCTGCGCGGCGAGCGCGCGGCCCTCTTCCGCGAGCACGTCGCCGAACGCGACCTGTGCACCCGCTTCGACCAGCGCCTTCACGAACGCCGCGCCGAGACCGCGCGCGCCGCCCGTGACGAGCACGCGGCGACCGGGCAATGCCACGACCGAAGCGAACTCAGCCATTCGCGTGCTCCGAGGCGGCATGCGCCGCACGATGCGCGTCGAGCGCGGACAGGTGTTCCTGCGCACGCTGGCGCAGCATCCGGCGCACACGTGTGATGCCGACGTCGTGCTGGTACAGGTATTCGTGATCGCGCGCATGCGGCGCGAGGCTTTCGAGGACGTAGCGGTCCTGCTCGAGCACGTCCCAGTGCAGGCCTTCGAGGCGGTTGCGGTACATGAAGCGCCACACGTCGCGCTGCCAGCCGCTGACCTTGCGGGTACGCCAGAAATAGACCTGGCAGTGGTCGCCGTCGACCGGCGTCGCGAAGCCGATGATCCCGAAGTTGCCGCCCGGGCCGAATTTCTGCTTGTACGGAATCGCGAGACGCATCCACAGGCAGCCCGTTTCGCCGAGTTCCACCCAGTCGAAGTTCACGTCGCGCTGGCCGATCTTCTCGAACATCAGGCCCGTTTCCGTCTTGCGCACGCGCATGTCGGCCTGCTTGTCGCCTTCGGCCATCGAGTGCGACGTCGCATGCAGATACGCGCCGTGCATCGGGTCCATCACGTTGTCGATCGCGTACTGGTAATTGCACTTCCAGTTCGATACGCACAGAAAGTGGCCGTACTCGTCGGCGACCAGTTCTTCCGGCAGATTCAGCGGCGCCGGCTCGCCGTGCGCTTCGTCGCCGAACCACAGGAAGATCGCGCCGGCCTTCTCCTCGACCGGATACGACTTCACGCACTTCGTGCCTTCGAGCGGACAGTTCGATACCGCCGGCACACGGTTGACCGTACCGCCGCCGTCGACTTCGATGCCGTGATACCAGCACGCGATGTTGCCGCCAAGGTTCCAGCCGAGCGACAGGCGCGCGCCGCGGTGCGGGCAGCGATCTTCCAGCGCATGGACCTTGCCGTCGTGATCGCGCCACAGCACGATCTGCTCGGACAGGCGCGTGACGCCGACGGGCGCGTTCGACACCTGCCAGCTCGGCGCGACGGGATACCAGTAGTTCTTGATGCCGCGATCGAGGTAGTCGCGGACCGGGTCGTGTTGGGTTTCGTGTTGGTCGGGGGACGTCATCAGTGTGCTCCGGATGCGGTTGTCGGGTCGGCGCTCAGGCGCGCGGCGCGGTCGGTGCGCTCATTCCGCCAGCGAGGCCATTTCGGCGCGGAAACGCTCCACGGTCCATGCGGTGCCGTCCGGCGCGCGAAAGCCGATGCGGTTCAGCCCGGCGACGACATCGTCCAGTTCGGTCGCGCCGCTCTCGAACACGCGTTCGAGCGCATCGCCGAGGTCGTTCTCGTACTGGGTGGGTTCCGCCTTGCGGTTCTGCCAGACCAGGTTCTCGACCTGGCCGGGGATCTCGATCTGCCCCTTGCCCGCGACGTTGTTCGGCTGCGGCGCCACCCATGGCTTCAGGAAGGGATTGAAGTTGACGGTCGCTTCTTTCATGTTCAGTCCACCTTGATCTGGATTTCCTCGCCGGCGAGGCGCACCGCGTACTGCTTCAGCGCGCGCCCGCCGGGGCCCTTCAGGCATTCGCCCGTCTTGATGTCGAACACGGCCTCGTGCAGCGGGCATTCGACCGTGCCTTCGTCGACGAACCCCTGCGTCAGCAGCGCATACGCATGCGGGCATACGTTCTCGAGCGCATACACGTCGTCGCCGACGCGGTAGATCCCGATTTCCACGCCGTCGGTCCGCTTGAACTCGATCGGCGTGTCTTCCGACAGCGCGCCGGCGTGACCGGCACAAATCCATTGCTCAGACATCTCGCACCCTTCCTTCTGATCGACTCTCGGTTTGTTCCGTTTTGTTCCATATCAGGAACATCAGTTTATGGATGGTGATTATAGGAGCGACTTTCCGCGAGTAGAACAAAAAGCTGCGTGTCCTAGGGAAAACACCGACCGGGAGGTCGACGAACGCTTTCGCCTGCCTGAGCGAATGTAATTTTTTGTTATGTGACGTGGATTTATCGGCTTTTCCCACGCATCGCGCCGTATGAGCGTGCGTCGGCACGGCGCCCATCCGTCCCGAAAAATTTATTTTTGATCGAACGCTCCGCGCCCCTATACTCCATTCCATCAGAGGCACGATGTTCCTTATATGGAACATACAAATGCCCGCTCGACGATATGCACCCGCGCGACGGCCGGCCGTCCCCGCGCAGGCCGTCGCAACACGTTTTCATCAGGTTGGAGAGTCAGGAGATCAAATGGTCAAGCATGCGGTAGCAGCGGCAGTCATCGGAATGGGTGCCGCGTCGGGCGCGTGGGCGCAGAGCAGCGTGGTGCTGTACGGCAGCATGGACGCGGGTGTCGCGTACGTGAACAACGTCGGCGGCCACGCGAAGTGGGCGATGATCCAGGGCAATACGCAGCCCGACCGGTGGGGCCTGAAAGGCAAGGAAGATCTCGGCGGCGGGCTGTCGGCGATCTTCCAGCTGGAAAACGGCTTCTATACGAACAACGGCCAGTTCGCGACCGCGAACACGATCTGGAATCGCGCGGCGTTCGTCGGCCTCGGCGCCGAGCGCTACGGCACGCTGACGCTCGGCCGCCAGACGCCGCTGGCGTTCGACTATCTCGACCCGCTCAGCACCGCGTACCTCGCGATGAGCTGGTACGCGTTCCATCCGGGCAACATCGACGGGCTCGCCGCGACCGGCAACGTGCCGTACAACAATTCGATCAAATATCGTTCACCGACCTTCGCGGGCTTTTCGGCCGCGGCGACGCTCGCGCTCGGCAACACGACGAACTTCTCGACCGGCAAATCGGTCGGCGTCGCGCTGAACTATGCGAACGGGCCGTTCAAGGCGTCGGCCGTCTACTCGAACGAGCACGATCGCTCGCTCCTGATCGGCCAGACGGGCATCACGTCGTTCCAGGGGCAGAACACCGCGAACGGTTATCTCGCCAGCAAGGTCGAGAACATCGGCGCGGGCGCGTCCTACCAGATCGGCGACTTTCTCGTGCACGGCCTCTACACGCGCGTGAAGATGCAGTCGAACGGGTTTTCCGACACGTTCCAGAGCTACGACGCGGGCGTGAACTACCGCAGCAGCGCGTTCAACACGATCGCGGGCGGCGCGGCAACCACGACGCTGGCCGGCCGCCGCTGGACGCAGGTCGAACTCGGCGACATCTACGCGCTGTCCAAGCGCACGCAGTTGTATGCGAACGTGCTTTATGAACACGCTTCCGGCGGCGCGAAGGCCGCGTTCTTCACGGCCGGCGTGTCGAGCACCGCGAACCAGGTGATCGTGCTGACCGGGATTCATCATTCGTTCTGAACGCGTTCGGGCACCGGGCTTCGGCGCCCGAAAACGACAAGAGCGGCCCGCGGGCCGCTCTTGTCGTCTGCAATGCCGCGCGCGGCGGCCGGATCGATACGCGAGCGTCAGAACATCGCGACCTTGTGGCGCGCATGCGCGAACGTCGGGTCGCTTTCGAGCGGACGATAGTTCAGCCGTTGCGACAGGTCGACCGCCGCACCGCACACGGCCTCGACGAGCCGCTCCTTCTCGCCGGCCTCGCCGATCTCCGAGCGCGGCACCGTCGCGGTGATCGCCGCGACGATCGAGCCCGAATGATCGCGCACGGGTGCGGTCACGGCCGAAATGCCGCTCTCGAACGCCGCCTCGCTGACCGCATAGCCGAGCCGAGCGTAATGACGCACGCGTTCGTACAGTTCGTCGACGGTGCCGGGCGTGCGCTCGGTGAACTGTTCGAGTTTCTTCTCCGGATAGAGCTGCCGCATCGCATCGCGCGTCAGGTCCCCCATCAGCACGTGGCCGTGCACGGTTGCATGCGCGGGCAGGCGCGTGCCGACGTGCACCTTCACCGAACCGAACATCGACGCATTGCTCTGCGCCTTCGCGACGAACACCACGTCGCGCTGGTCGCGGATCAGCAGGTGCGTCGACAGGCCGGTCGAATCGCGCAGCCGTTCGAGCACGGGCGTGCCGAGATCGGTCAGTTCGAGCGAATTCAGGTATTCGAAGCCGAGCCGCAGCACGCCGACGCCGAGCCGGAAATAGCGATCGCCGTTCACGCGTTCGAGAAAACCAAGCGCCTCGAGCGTCTGCAGCAGGCGGAACGTCGTGGTGCGCGGAATGCCGATGCGCTTCGACAGTTCCGGCGCACCGAGCACGGGTTCGCGCGCGGAGAATTCGGCGAGGATCCGCAACCCGCGTTCGAGCCCCGGCACCAGATAGGACGAAGCGCCGCCCGACGATTCTTCGTCGCCGGGCGCCGCCGGATCGGGTGCACCGCTCATCGTTGTCTTGACCATGTGGACATGGACGGAAGGAAATCGGTCACGAAACAGGTCATCGATCGTCGTGGATATTCAGTCATGCTACCTCAGTGCGCGCGTGGGCTCGCACCGGCGCGCGGCGCCGCGACGCAGCATGCGCGTCCACGCCACCATGACGCGTCATTCAAGGTCGAGAGGATAGCAGCGTTGGACCGCGCGACGCCATGCAGAAATCGCCGGACGCCAGCGCGCTGACCGCACGGCGCCCGCCCACGGCACGCGGCCGGACGACGGCCAGCAGCACGGAACTTGACGTCGGACCGCCTACAGGCGCGACAGATAAACACGAATGGTCGTGCGGTCGTACGCAAAACCGCCGGCCGGATCCGGCTGCAGCACGCGTGCCAGATCGACCGGATGCAGCCAGCCGGCGCCCAGCAGGCCGCCGTTGATCCCGCGGATCCGGGTGCCGCCGACGGCAATCGCCGCGTGAAAGACATTCGCGCCGCGAGCGAAGCCGACCGCGGTGCCCGCCGGAATGCTCGCGCGCCCGTCCCATTGAGTGCCGGTCTCGAAGTTGAAGCGCGTCCTCCACGACTGGCCGATCGTGTCGAGCAGCGCCGCGGGCGTGATCATCGCGTCCGCGCGCAGCAGATACCGCACGTAGGCCGCGGCGTCGTAGCAGACGCCGCCGGACATGTACTCGTCGATGTTCGCCATCCCGAACATCAGCGCCTGCGCGTGTTTTTGCCGTTCGGCGATGCCGGATTGGGCGACATGCCCGCCTAACTGGGTCAGTTGCACGGATAGCTCCTTTCAGGAAAGCGGGACGTCATTGTCTCGCCGATGCAATAACCTCATATCTTATTACGATATGAATCGGCGTTTTCCACGCTCCCTCGTGCGATACGTGGTTCGCACCTGCTCGGGAGATCATGAGCCTGCGTGCAGACTTTCGCCACGCGTGTCGCATCGTCGACGCGATGCCCGCGCATCGAAGGCGGCATAGGCATGCCTGTGTCGAACGGCACGGACCATTTGGCACAGCGAATGCCGGCAAACGGTCGCATTTCGCGCCTGGAGAAAAAACGGAAGCAGTCGGAAAAGCGCCGTCCGGCAACGGACGGCACAGAGGAAGGCGATCCCCGCGCCGGATCGCCGCGACGACGTCAGGCCGTCACGGCGGCGTCATATTCGGCGCGGGCAAGCTGGCCAGCGGCGTATGCCTCGGCTTCGCCGCGAAAGCCTTCGCGGCTGAACGCCACGACTTTCACGCCGACGCCGGTCGCCCGCTTCACCGTCAGCGCCCATTGCCATCCGCCGTCTTGCTCGAAGACGTGCAGCGAGGGTTCGAAGGAAGGGTCGAATACGGTCACGCGTTGTGCTCCTGCCCCGTTGCGCGCTGCATCGGCAACGCACGGAGGCATGTCGAAAAGGGGGCGCGCCGGTGTGCCGACGCGCTTCTGCCATTCCACAGTCTAATCAGCGATTGTTGCGACGCACCATCAGAGGTTTCACTCATCTATCGGAACCGCCCGTTCGATCGAATCTGACTCAAAGCCTTGCGGGACGGGGCTGAGCGACACGTCGGCCGGCCCGCCATCGCGTTCGTGCGGCAACGTGCCGCACGCGCGATGGCTTGCATTGGCCTTTCGCGAATCACGGAAACGGGGTGCGACCTATTCGGCCGCCATCGACACGCGCCGGAAGGTCAGGTTGACGCGTTCGCCCTGTACGCTGGGCGCCTTCGGCACGCGGTGCTGCCATTCGGCCTGCGTGCGTCCGCGCATCACGAGCAGGCTGCCATGCACGAGGCGGTATGCATGCGTGACGCCGGTCGCGCGATGGCGAAGATCGAACACCCGCATCGCGCCGAGGCTCACCGACGCGATCACCGGCGCATCGCCGAGTTCGGGTTCGTTGTCCGCATGCCAGCCGAGGCTGTCCAGCCCGTTGCGATAGCGATTGAGCAGCACGCTGTTGAAACGCACGCCGCACGTCGCCTCGACCGCACGCTTGAGGGCGAGCACGGCCGGCGTCCACGGCTCCGGCACGTTGCGGATTCCGGAGTACACGTACACGGCATCCGGTTCGCCCTGCCACGCGGTGAGCCTCGGCAACGGAATGCGTCCGCGCGGCGTACGGATCGTGTCCTGCCGCCACGCGACCTCGTCGATCAGCGCGGCCAGCGCGCGATCGGCGTCGGGCGGCGCCAGCCAGTCCGGGTACCAGTCCACGTCGGGCACGGGCGTATCAGCGAAGAGATCGGGCGTCGACATGTCGGCAGGACCGGGCAAGGAACGGAGCGAACGCATGTCTGCATACTAGCCAACGGCGCCGCACGCCGCCATGCGCTGTCATTCCCGACGAAAGGAAACCGGGGGGCGCGCGATGCGCGTTCGCGTCGCGTAACGGCCGTCCTCGGCCACCGGCTACCCGCGTGTCAGCCGAATCAGCGTGATCTCGGACGGCACGCCGAAGCGGTTCGGCGGCCCCCAGTACCCAGTGCCGCGGCTCGTATACAGCCACATGTCGCCGATGCGGTTCAGCCCGCCGATCACCGGCTGCTGCAGACGCACGAACGGCGGCCACGGCAGGAACTGGCCGCCATGCGTGTGCCCCGACAACTGCACGGTAAAGCCCGCGCGGTTCGCCGCTTCCGCGCTGCGCGGCTGGTGCGCGAGCAGGATCTTCGTGCCGACGTCGGGCGGCGCACCGGCCAACGCCCGCTCCGGATCGCTGCGATGGGCGGGATCGAAGCCGCCGGCCGTGAAGTCGGTCACGCCCGCGAGCACCGCCCGCGCGCCGCCGCGCTCGATCAACACGTGCTCGTTCAGCAGCACCGTCAGCCCGATGCGACGAAATTCGTCGATCCACGCATGCGCACCCGCGTAGTACTCGTGGTTGCCCGTCACGAGGAAGGTGCCGTGCCGCGAGCGCATTTGACCGAGCGGCGCCGTATGTTCGCGCAGGCGCTTGACCGAACCGTCCACCACGTCGCCCGTCACGACCACCAGGTCGGCGTCGAGCGCATTGACCGCGCGCACGATCCGTTCGATGTAGGGCCGCTTGATCGTCGGGCCGACGTGGATGTCGGACAGTTGCACGATCGTCAGCCCGTCGAGCGCGGCCGGCAGGCCGGCGACCGGAATCGACACGCGCTTGACCGCCGCCGTGCGGCGCGCGCCGACGAACCCGATCGCCGTCACGAGCACCGCGGCCGCCAGCACGCCGAGCGCCGTGTCGGGCGCCGCGCCGCTCCATGCGCCGTCATGCCCGAGATGCCGCCACGCGAGCACGCCGAGCAGCACGATGTCGCGCAGGAACGTCAGCACCAGCAGCGACGAGAAGAAGCCCATCGCGAGCGCGCCCGCCCAGCCGACCAGCGTCGCTGCCCACCCTTCGTCGAAGCGGCGCGAGAACATCCCGACCGGAATCAAGACGACGAAACTCGCCAGCACGAGCGCCGCGATCGTGCGCGCGAGCGGCGACACGAACGCATCGGGAATGATCCGCATCCCGACGTACAGATGGAACAGCACGCCGATCGCAATGAACCGGACAAAGAAACTTCGCATGGAACGCTCACCTTCGTTGCACGACCGCTTCCGCGACGCGCGCCGCATCGGGCCGTGATGCCCTGTGCCGCGCGTCGCACCCTACGCACGATGGTACACAGATCCCGGCCGCGACGACGGGTCGCGGCCGGCGGTGCGGCGCCGCTGTCTCGTCGATCATCCGCACGTGACGATCGACATGCAGGAACGGGTGAGCCCCGACATCGTGCGCGCTGCGCAGGCAGGCTTGATCGACGTCGGCATCGTCGCCGGCGGAGTGCTGCTCACGCTGCGCAGGCGCATCCAGGTCGGCAACTTCGAGACGGCCTGCCGAATGATCGAAGCAAACGTCGCGTGCTGCCCGAAGGCACCGCGCGCCGTCATGCGAAGACGATGGCGCCGCGCCTCGTCGCGCTCGAAGACGACCGGGCCGAGCGCCGGCTGCAGATCTGCTCGCCGATCTCGATGCGCCTCCGCGTTTCGCGCGCGATTTCGCCGGCCTGCTCGTCGAGGACGCACGCGGCCAGCCGGACTGATTCGCATGCGTTCGAGCGGCAATCGGCGGTTTGCGCGCCAATTGCCGCTGCGTCGACATGGCAAACCCCGCTGCACGATTTCGTCTGACGATCCTTGACAGTCCATTCGCAACCCTGCGCGAGCGGGTGCTGGCAGAATTGCGGCGGTCCGATCATCGCTGCCGACACGCACTGCCGGACCGTCCGGCATGACCGATGGCGCGGCCACGATCGGCCCCGACCCCTGCCGTGAACGCGCGCCGGATCGCTGGCGATCCGCATTACGCTGATTTATGATCGGCCCCGTATCCTGAAATCGTCGTCGCGGCCCGGCCGGTCGCGACGATCCGCATTGCGCCGCGCCCGGCATCCACCCCCAACGTCGAGCTCGTCACACCATGAGAAAAACAACGCCGCGCGCGCCGCTGCGTATCGCCGCCGTCCTCGCGCCCGCCCTGCCGCTCGCGGGCTGTGCATCGCGCGGCGCGCCGTCCTACGTGCTGTTCGGCGCGTACTTCCCGTTGTGGCTCGTCAGCGCGATCGTCGGCATCGTCGGCGCGATCGTCGCACACCGCGTGTTCGTCGCGACCGGCTGGGCCGCGACGGTGCCCTACCAACTCGCCGTCTGCACCGCGATCGGGCTCGTGGTCGCCGTGCTCGTCTGGCTCACCGGCACGGGACCGTTCGCATGAAGGCCGCCGGCATCGCCCGCCCCTCCGTCAAAGGCCGCGTCATCGCGCTCGCGATCGTCGCGCTCGGCATCGCGGCGCTCGCGTACGCGTACCACCGCACGACGGCCTACCCGTCCACCGACGACGCGTCGATCGACGCGGACGTCGTGCACGTCGCGTCGCCGGTCGGCGGCCGCATCGTGCAGCTCGCGGTGCATGAAAACCAGCGCGTCGCGAAAGGCGACCTGCTGTACGTGATCGATCCCGTCCCGTACCGGCTGACCGTCGCGCAGGCGCAGGCCGATCTCGAACTCGCGCGCGCGTCGCTCGACACACGCCGCCGTTCGCTGATCGGCGAGCGTTCGAACGCGTCCGTCGCCGCCGAGCAGGTCAAGCGCGCGACGCAGAACTACGATCTCGCGACGCGCGACGTGAACCGGCTCGCGCCGCTCGCCGCGCAGGGCTACGTCAGCGTGCAGCAGTTCGACCAGGCGAAGGTGCGCCAGCGCGACGCGTCCGTCTCGCTCGCACAGGCGCGGGAACAGCAGCGCGCGTCCGCGCAGACGATCGGCGACGACGCCGACGCGATCGCGACGCTGCACGCGCGCGAAGCGGCGCTGGCCCGCGCGCAGCATGCGCTCGACGATACGGTCGTGCGCGCGCCGCACGACGGGCTCGTGACGGGCCTGAGCGTGCTCCCCGGCGAAACGCTTGCGCCGAACCAGTCGATCTTCACGCTGATCGACGCGAGCGAATGGTTCGCGGTCGGCAATTTCCGCGAAACGTCGCTCAATCGCATCGCGGTGGGCGACTGCGCGACCGTCTATTCGATGATCGACCGCGACCGCCCGATGACGGGCAAGGTCGTCGGCATCGGCGCGGGCATCGCGGACAGCGAGCGCATCAACCTGCCGCGCTCGCTGCCGATCGTGCAGCGCTCGGTGAACTGGGTGCACGTCGCGCAGCGCTTCCCCGTGCGCGTGAAGCTCGACGAACCCGACGGCAAGCTCGTGCGCGTCGGCGCGAGCGCGATCGTCGAGGTCCGGCATGGCTCAGCCTGCCGCTGACGTCCGCTCGCCGGGCCCGCGCGAAGTCCTGCGGCTGCTCGCGCCGTTTCCGGGGCGCGCGGCCATGGCCGTGCGCGTCGCGCTGATCTGTGCGCTCGTCGTGCTCGTGACGAGCGGATACGGCACACCCGAAGCCGCGATTTCCGCGTATGTCGTGTTCTTCCTGAACCGCGCCGATCGCGTGACGAGCGCCGTGCTCGCGGTCGCGATGCTGTTGCTCGTCACGCTCGTGATCGCGCTCGTGATCGGCGTCGCGATCTTCAGCATCGAGTATTCGGTGCTGCGCGTCGCGTGCATGGCCGTGCTGTCGGTCGGCCTGCTCTACCTGACGTCCGCCAGCAAGCTGCGCCCGGTCGGCGCGATTCTCGCGATGATCGTCGGCTTCGGACTCGACGAGCTGGGCCTGGCGCCGGTCGGCGAAGCCGCGACGCGCGCGCTGCTCTATGCGTGGCTGATGGTCGCGATCCCCGTCGGCGTCGCGATCGTCGTCAACCTGCTGATCGCACCGTCGCCGCGCAAGCTTGCGCACGCGCAGCTCGCGAAGCGGCTGCGGCTCGCCGCGCGGCGGCTGCGCGGCGACGACAGCGCGCGCGACGCGTTCGATGCCAGCCTGCGCGAAGGCGACAAGCAGTTGCTCACGTGGCTGAAGCTGTCGAAATTCGAAGGTTCGTCGCCCGGTGCCGATGTCGTCGCGTTGCGGCAGGCCGTCGCGTCGAGCACCGCGCTGCTCGTCGCGGTCGCGCTTGCGGATCGCGAACCGGCGGCGCGGCTGCCCGACGCATTCGCCACGCCGATCGCGGCGACGCTCGACGAGATGGCCGCGATCCTCGAACAGGGCGGCTATCCGGTCGACGTGACGCTCGCGCTGCCGGCGCCCGGTGCACTGCCGCCGCTCGCACGCGTCGTCGCGGCGGACCTGCACATCGCGATCACGCAGTTCGCGCAGCCGCCCGCAACCGACGCACCGGCGGTATCGGCCCCATCAACCGATACCGCCGCCGACAAACCGGCGGAACCCGCCGCACCACCCGCCCCGCGCGGCGGCTTCTTCCTGCCCGACGCGCGCACCAATCCCGACCACGTCCGCTATGCGCTGAAAACGACGGCAGCGGCAATGTTCTGCTACCTGCTGTACTCGCAACTCGACTGGTCGGGCATCCATACCTGCTTCATCACCTGCTACATGGTGTCGCTCGGCTCGACCGCGGAAACGGTCGAGAAGCTCACGCTGCGCATCGCCGGCTGCATCGTCGGCGCGCTGATCGGCACCGCCGCGCTCGTGTTCGTCGTCCCGTCGCTGTCGTCGATCGGCGAACTGATGGCGCTCGTCTTCGCCGGCGCGTGGCTGTCCGCGTGGGTCGCATTCGGCTCGCCGCGCATCGCGTACGCGGGTTTCCAGGTCGCGTTCGCGTTCTTCCTGTGCGTGATCCAGGGCGCCGGCCCCGGCTTCGACCTGACGCTCGCGCGCGATCGCACGATCGGCATCCTGCTCGGCAACGTCGTCGTGTATCTCGTGTTCACGCGCATCTGGCCCGTCAGCATCGGCAAGCAGATCGACTCCGCGTTCGCCGCGCTGCTCGACCAGTGGCGACGCATCGCACAGATCGCGCAGCCGGCCGAACGGCGCGCGCTGGCCGCCGAAGCGTTCGCCCGGCACGGCGCGATCTCGCAGGAGCTCGGCCTGATCCATTACGAGCCGTCGTGGGTGCGGCCGGCCGCGGCGTGGCTCGCCACCCGGCGACGCGCGCTCGCGGAACTCGGTGCGCTCGAAGGCCCGCTGTTCCTGCTCGCCGAACGCAAACCCGGCGACGCGGCGATCGGCGAGCAACTCGCGCGCGTGACCGCGCCGGGCGATGACGAAACCGCGCCCCGCGCGAATGCCCCGGCGGCGCCATCGAGCACAGCCCATACCGACCCCGCGCGCGACGCGCTGCTGAACCTGATCGACACGCGGCTCGCGCACATCGCCGACGCCGCCCGTCAAGCCACACCGAAGGAGCCTGCCCCTCATGCGCGTACCTGAACCGCCGGCCGCCCCGATCGCCGCCGCCGCGCTCGCGACCGCCGTCGCGCTGGCCGGCTGCGCGACGTCGTCGATCGATCTGGCGCCGGAGGCGTCCGACCGCCCGTGGCAGCCGCAAACGTCGGCCGCGGGCGACATCGTGGCGGCGCCGCCACACGCCGCCGTGCAAGGTGCGCACGACTACATGCTGCCCGCGTCGCCGGCGCTCGCGTCGGTGCCGCCGCCGGCCGCGCTCGATGCCGCGCATGCGTACACGCTGCCGGAACTGATCGATCTCGCCGAATCGGCCAATCCGCTGACCCGCATCGCATGGAACGACGCGCGCAACGCGGCGCTCGCGGTGGGCCTCGCCAAGTCCGCCTATCTCCCGCGCCTGTCGGCGACGGCGATGGGCGCATATCAGGCGAACCACGGCTCGACGTCGACGATCCTAGGCGATTCGTCGAGCAACACCAGCGTGCACGGAACGATTTCGGCGCTGTCGCTGCAATGGCTGCTGTTCGATTTCGGCGGCCGCGCGGCACGTGTCGAAGCGGCCGAACAGGCGTCGATCGCATCGAACGTCGCGTTCACGGCCGTGCACCAGCAGGTGATCCACGACGTGACGGTCTCGTACTACCGCTACGAAGCCGCTCGCTCGCGGGCCCTGAGCGCGCAACAGGGCCTCGCGAACGCGGATGCGATTCTCGCGGCGTCCCGTGCACGGCTCAAGCACGGCGTCGGCACGGTCGTGGAGCTCGCGCAGGCGACGCAGAACCGCGCGCAGGCGAACCTCGCGCTCGTGCAGGCCAACGGCGCCGAGAGCGACGGTTACCTCGCGCTCGTCTCCGCGCTCGGCATCTCGCCGCTGTCGAAGCCGACGATCGCCGCGCTGCCGAAGCGGCCGCTGCCGCCTGCGCTCGGTTCGTCCGTCGACGCGATCGTGTCGGACGCGATCGCGCGCCGTCCCGACCTGCAGGGTGCGTTCGCGCTCGAAAAGGCCAATCGCGCGAAGATCAAGGCGGCGCAAGCCGCGTTCATGCCGAAGATCTTCCTGTCCGCGTCGACGTCGTATGCGAGCGGCGGCACGTCCATCTCCGCGCTGCCCGCGATCGGCGACCAGGCGCCGACCGTCAACCTGAACGGCAGCCGCTACGGCGGCGGCGTGTTCCTCGGCGTGACGATCCCGCTGTACGACGGCGGCCTGCGCTCGGCCGTGCTGATGCAGGCGCGCAACGACGCGGAAAGCGCATCCGCGCGCCTCACGCGGACCAAGGAGGAAGCGGTGCGCCAGATCGTCGCCGCGCAGAACGCGGTGCAGACGAGCCTCGCGTCGCACGACGCCGCGAAGGCGCTCGTCGATGCCGCGCAAACGAGCTACGATGCGGCGCTGACCGCGTACCGGAACGGCGTCGGCTCGGTCACCGACGCGACGATCGCGCAAAGCCAGTTGCTCGCCGCGCGCAACGCGGAAGTCGACAGCTATGCCGGCGCCTTGTCGGCCGCCGCCGCGCTCGCGCTCGCGACGGGCACGATCGGCTCGGCGCAGTAGCACCGCCCAGGCGGTTGACGCGGCCGCGCGCCGCCTACTAGAATGCCGCCCATTCTTCCTTCAGGAACCATCGTGGACAGTTGCAGCACTCCGTTGCGTGCGCCGCTTGCCGCCTGAACGCCTGTCCGCCGCAGTTCTCCTGCCCCGGCTCGCGTTCCGCGAGCCGCACGCCATCCGTTTCACATTTGAATGACGCATTCGCGCGGTACAGTACCGCGCGATGACGGCTGACGCCGCGTCGCCTTCGGCCTTGCGCCGCGGCGACGCGAGCCGGCACGCGCTTCTTGCACGGCAGGACAACCATGACTTTCGATTTCGCACTCCGTCTTTTCACCGCGTTCGCCTGCGGCGTCGCCATCGGCCTCGAGCGCCAGATGCGCCAGCGCACGGCCGGCCTGCGCACCATCACGCTCGTCGCGAGCGGCGCATGCCTGTTCGTCACGCTGGGCGTGCTGACCGGCAACGGCGTGGCGGGCGTCACGCAGATCGCCGCCTACGTCGTGTCCGGCGTCGGCTTTCTCGGCGGCGGCGTGATCATGCGCGACAAGGGCTCGATCCAGGGCATCAACACGGCCGCGACGCTGTGGTGCTCGGCCGCCGTCGGCGTGCTGGCCGGCTCCGGCCACTACGTGCCCGCGCTTGCCGGCACGGGCGTCGTGCTGCTCACCAATACGGTGTTGCGCGGCGTCAGCCAGGCGATCAACGCGACGCCCGTCTCGAACGCCGACCTCGTGCGCGAATACCAGATTACCGTGATCTGCCTCGCTGCCGACGAAGTCCACATCCGCACGCTGCTGTCGAACGCGATGTATGCGAAGCCGCTGTCGTTCCAGAGCCTCACGAGCGAAGACGTGCCCGACCAGCCGGACCGGCTGAAGGTCACCGCGACGCTGAAGCTGCATCCGAAGGATCAGCAGAAACTCGAGCAGATCGCGAGCCGGATGAGCATGGAGAAAAGCATTTCCAGCGTGAGCTGGACGGCGAAGGAAGTGGAACCGATGATGGAGTGAGCCGCGTGGCGGCAGCCGCCTCCGGCGGCGCCGTCGCGCAACGTCACGTCACGGTGCTTCGATGAGCCCGGCCGAGATCGCCTTGACAACCGCCTGGACCTTGTTGGTCGCGCCGAGCTTCTCGAGGATGTTGTTCACGTGGAAGTTCACAGTCCGCTCCGAGATGCTGAGGATCTGGCCGATTTCGCACGCGGTCTTGCCCTCGGCCGTCCAGCACAGCACCTCGCGCTCGCGCGCGGTCAGCGTGACGCCCGCCGCGGGCGACAGCTTCGGCACCATGAAGCGGCTCATCAGCGAATGCGACAGGTTCGCGAGCCAGTTGGTCTGCAGCGTCAGCATGTTGATCTCGGCCGGCGTCAGCCGGTCGGCATGACGGGCGATGCTCAGCAGACCGAACGCACCGCGCGCCGCCCAGCTCGACTGCGCGACGCCCACCGACAGCCCGAAATCGCGCGCGTCCTGCCACAGCGGGCACGGGTCGATGTTGTCGACGTCCGGCCAGACGATCATGTTGGTGCTGAGTGCGCCGTCGCGAACCGTCGAATCGATCTCGATATAGTTCCGCGCCTGGTAGTGCGCCATCCAGCCGTCCGGATAGGTATTGAAGATGGCGACCGCCGGCTTCGAAACGGGCAGCGGTACGCGAATGCCGTAACAGCAGTATTCGAACCCCAACCGCTTGGAATAGGCAGCAATCCGCTGGAAGAGCTGCTGCTCGTCTTCCGCGGCGCTGAATTGTTGGTAGGCATCCTGCCAGCGCAGTTCCATTCTTTCTCCGACAACGTCACGCTGTCATACTTGTCAGGTTCCAGCACCCTTTCGAGGCTGATACATTCCGCGCATGACTTCACCCTTGCTGCACCCTGTCGCCGGCCCGTCCCCGGACGGCTACGTACGCCTGTCAGAAAGCGCACTGGCCGCCCTTGTGCTCGACCATGTCGAGAGCGGCCTCGACCCGTCGCTGCTGGCCGAACTGCGCGACAACGCGATCGACGCGCGCCTCGCCGGCTATACCGAATGGCATCGCGCGGCCGGTGCCGGCGTCGCGTACGTGACGGTCGGCTGGGACTGGTATCTCGAACGCGCGACGGGCACGTTCATGATCGCGGGCGGCGATGTCCGCAGCAACGTGATGGCCATCGACGCCAAGGGTGCCGACATCGGCATGTTCCGCACGGCCGCCGCGCTCGCCGCAAGGCTCGCCGCCATCGACTGGCCCGCCGCGGTCGCGTCGGCCCTCCTCGGGCACAACGACGCCTATCATGCCGGTCCGACGCTCCAGTGACAACTGGCTGCGCATTCCTCTGACGATATTGCAAGACTGGCGCTCTTTATAAGCAAAAGCGGCCCGGTTTTCAATCCCGTCGATCAAGAAACCGTTGCCACGTCCCCAATGGCGTCCATCGACGCCACCCTGTAAGAGTTACCAGTTACAGGCTCCTCGTGCCGCGCGCTGTAATGCACGCATACAAAAGCACAGATCCGAGGACATCCATGCAGACCTTCGTTCACGAGGAAGGGCGGTTGCCACACGAACTCGCGGCGGATCTAGGGCGCTATCGGCGCCGTGTGTTCGTCGAACAGCTCGGCTGGGCGCTCCCGTCGGCGAACGAAAGTTTCGAGCGCGACCAGTTCGATCGCGACGATACCGTCTACGTGTTCGCGCGAAACGCCGCCGGCGACATGTGCGGATGCGCGCGCCTGCTGCCGACGACGCGCCCGTACCTGCTGAAGTCGCTGTTCGCCGACCTGGTCGCGGAGGACATGCCGCTGCCGCAGTCGGCCGCCGTCTGGGAACTGTCCCGATTCGCGGCGACCGACGACGAAGGCGGGCCCGGCAACGCCGAATGGGCCGTACGCCCGATGCTCGCGGCCGTCGTCGAGTGCGCGGCGCAGCTCGGCGCGCGGCAGTTGATCGGCGTGACGTTCGCAAGCATGGAGCGGCTGTTCCGCCGGATCGGCATCCACGCGCACCGCGCAGGCCCGCCGAAGCAGGTGGACGGGCGTCTGGTGGTCGCGTGCTGGATCGACATCGATCCGCAAACGTTTGCCGCACTGGGAATCGAGCCCGGGCAGGTCGCCCGGCAAGCTATCGCCGCCTGAGCCGGAACGCGCGTTTCCGTCCAGGCGGCATCGTAACGAAGGAGAACCAACGTGGACCAGTCTCAGGTCTTTCGCGCGATGATGCCCGGGTTGACGGGCGTCGGCGGCGCCCGCATCACGGTCGCCTATCCGTCGTTTCCGAGGCCGTTGCCGCTCGTGCGGCTCGACCGCCGCGGGCTCGTGTTTCGCGCCGCCGGCGCCGCGCCGCTCGTGTGCGGGCTGCCGCGCCCGGCAACCCTGCTGGTCGCGGACGAACCGCTGTGCTCGCTGCGCCTCGTGATCCGCGACATCGCCGCGACCGGCGACGGCCGGCACGACCTGACGATGCAGCCGTCCGGCGCCGCCGGCGACGAACTGCTGTGGCACGCATTGCGCGATCGGGCGCCGTACCGGCGGATCCGGCACCCGCTCGCGCCGGTCGATCGGCCGGTCGCCGTCGACGGCGAACCGCATGCGGCGGCCGGCGAAATCGCGTCACGCCCGTCGCGCAGCGCGGCTTTTCGCCTGCCCTGCCACAGCGACGCGCTGTTCTTCGCCGACTGGCTCGAATATCACTTCGACGAACTTCGCGCGCTGTCGCAACAGCACGGGCCGCAACTGCAGCTCAATCAGCTCGAACGACAGGTTGGCGAGGACGAGGTTGGCGTGCGTTTCGTCTACGACATCGATGGGCATGCGACGCGGAACGCACTGACTGACTGTGCGCGCGAGGCGTGTGCATGGATCGAGACGGAGATGCGCAGCAAATATGCGTTGCCCGTCGCGCAACGGCGGTTCGGCGCGTTTGCGGCGCATGCACGAGCCGGCAGCGTGTGAACGAAGCTCGTGCCGCGCGCCGCCACCGGGCGGGCTGGGGCGGCGGCAGGTTGTGCGGATACAACAAGCGCTTGCAAACGTCCGGGTTTTCCCTTAAATTTACGTCTGTCTCCTCCATGTCTCCAAACATGGATTCGGCCCGCTCAAGCAGCGGGCTTTTTTATTGCCTGAACGGTTTTCGGGGCCATATCCAGCCCCACGTCAGGCTAGCCCGCTGGACGCACGCTGGCCGGGCGTAGCCAGTAGTGATGCACCGCAAATATCAGCGCGACCATCACGACCAGTATCAGCAGCAGGTACAACCAGCCCTTTCTGGTCGTCGGCAGGTCCGTCACGGCGCCGACGTCGCCCGTCAGCGCCGCCAATGCGACCATCGTCAGGCCGGCCAGCGCCAACGTCCCTTTTGCCACCCATCCGAAGGCAACCTCTAGTCCGGCCGCCCATCGCGACTGGCGATAAGGTCCGGCAACTGGCCGGCGAAGATCGGGCTTACCCATTCGTCACGTCCGAGCCGGCATGCGCTTAAATTTCTCCACGCGCACGCTTCAACTCGCGGTAGTTCTGGTTTGCCACTGGATCATCCGCCCGATATGCAACATTCGGAGCACTGCTGCCATCCTGTCCGTCGAGGCCCGGCAGTGACATCAGATGGTCGCGAAGATCGCCGCCAGCAATGGGAGCGATCATCAACGGCAGGAGATACGTGTCCAGGTGCTTGCCTTGGGGATCTTGCAGTTCCCGAGTAAGCGCCTCCAGGTAATCGTCCTTCCGCGACGCATTCCAGTTGATCGCGAAGCCTGCGCGGTGGCATAGCTCCGCGTGAACAAGAAGCATGGTGCGACCATTTCCGTCGAGAAAAGGGTGCCCCCAAGCGAAAGCACCCATGACCATCCCGGGTTTTTCGCGCATCGTGTTTGGATTGTTGCCAGAAGATAGCCCCCATTCGACGGCACGCTGGCACAACTCCGAAGCCTCGAACTGTATTCGCTGCCCCTTTCCGACAAGTCGACCAACGCCGAGATGATGGCGATCCTGACCCGCCCACGGGTAGAACTCGCCGAACAGGATTCGGTGAACTTCAAGAAAGTGAGCGTACGCGATCGGACCTCTGATCGCCTGAAGGTACGCCAACGCAGTCTCGAGACCCGACTCGAAGAACCCGTGCTCAATGTACTTGAGTTCGTCCAGGTCCTTGATGCTGTCAATGTTACGCAGATAGCCCCTGGTGTCGTAGTCCCCGAACGGGTCGAACACGCTTGATCTCCCTGATGTGGTTCGCCATCAATCGGGCAAATTGCCGACCGTTGATTCGATGCTGCTTCTTGAGCGCGACCAGCAGTTTCCCCGTGCGATCAAGTTCGACATCGTCGCCCGCGACTCGCGTCACTGCTTCTGCGAAATCATCGAGGCCCGAGCGTCTGTATTGCACGTCGTAGGCTTGTGCGAGCCGCTCAACAAACGTGCCGACATTTCGGGTCGGAAGCTTGTCGACATCTGCCGGAAGCCTGGGCACCGCGCCCGTGGACGGGCTTTCCTGCTCACCGACATATCGGACGGTGATGTTGCCCCACCCAAGCTTACGAGAAATCCGGCTCCTGCCGGTGTTGACCAGGCAAACGGTGCGACCGTTTTCGTGCTGAATCGTCACATCGATCACCTCGACGCCCAGCTTCCCGAGTGCCTCGCGCAACAGTACCTCATTGCCGACGGCAAATCGCGCATTGCCTTCGAGATCCGAATCAGTCTTGGCATAAACGCCCGCGCCGAGCCGAGTGAGACGTCCCTCGGCAACGAGGCGTTGAAGCGCAGTACTAAGGTGTGATGAACTCCCCAAGCCTGCCAGTTCACGCCGGAGCACGACGTTACCAGAGCGCTTCTTCAACGACATCAAAAGCTTACTGTCCAGATTCATCGGTCACCCCCAACCTCCAGCACACGAGGCTCCATTATAAACCGCGAAAATTTCCTTGTTTAACAATGATTTACCGATTCAGATTCGGCCGATTTGACGGCATGCTTTGTCGCGCGGACACCTCTGAAGGCACCTCAGACATCCCTGCAAATTGGCCGATTGGTCCAGGCCGAGAAGGAAGGATCGAGGCGCCGCAAGACTCGGCAGCACCTGCCATCGCGCGACCGTCGGTCGGGGGAGCGTGTTCGGCAATCGCGGGCGCGAGGCGCGGATCTCGAAGGTGGGGCCAGACACCAACGGCTGGGGCAGGCGCACGCCTGGCACAATTCGCGCAGGCCACCGATACCTGCTCTACGATAGTTACGCCTCATACCACGCATGCATCGCCGCTCTCACAATGTCTTTCGGCAAGAATTCTTGTTCCAAGCGCCCGCGCTCCTGCGTCAGGAGGTATTCGAAGAAGGCGCCCTCGTCCTCGGTTAGTCCGTCAGGACGGCGCCCGTCGACGGGGACGAGTTCACGCACGGCCAGATTTGCCGCGTATCGTTCAAAACAGTCCCGATTCATCAGCAGCGCGCTCAAGGACGGAATAGCTTGACGCACTTTCCCCAACATTTTCAGCCCCCAGGTATCCATATCCCCCCAATACGCTACACGCTTGCTCGCGAGCCACGGATCATGCGTCCAGTCCAAACTCAGTCCCGCACCGAGGATCGCCACCGCATCAGGTAGCTCCGCCAACTGATGAACGGACCGTTCGTTTTCCACAATGATGATGTGGCCGACGCACTTCGGAAGCTGAACGAGTTCACCGGCCCGGATGCGCTGCTGGCGAAACGGCAATATCCCGGCCGCGAGCGGCACGACGAGCAACCAACGCTCGTCGTCCTCAGGCGCGCCGAGGAACGCCTCGAGCCCCAGTTCGGAAACTTGTCCGCCAAAGCGAACGTTGAGCATGTGACAGAGCAACGCCCGGTGCCGCTCGAAGAACTTGCTATCGGTATTGCAGACACCAAGCGCCCGCAGTGGACGCCCTTGCGCACATCCCGGCGATAACGCCAAGGCCACTTCCCCAGCCTTGATGATCTCGTGCACCGGGCGCTCCATCATCAACCTTCGCTGACGTACCACCAGTGCGTGGAACTGCGCGTCCATGTGCCGAACCACCTCACCGAGCCGTTCGTACTCGGCCGCAATCGCGGCATCCTGGGTCGCGCGCACCCAGTCCGACGGGCTTCTCAGTTCCCAAAGGTGCGGCAGTCGCACGGGGCTGCCCCCCGCACGATAGGCCACGGTTTCCCAATGCACGATGCCAATCTCCACCGATCGCCAGGCATCGCAATGCCGTTTGACGCTTTCGGTCTGTTCGGTAAAAGCCTTGGGACTGGGTCTGCCGATAGGCAATCGCAGCGGCCAGCTATCGGGGTAAAGCAGCCGCGCCTCGCGTTCATCGGCCGATTGCCATGATCGAGCGAGGCGTGCAGCCATATCATTCGGTGATTTCATCTCGTCCGATCATTTGCCGGGCTCGTGCAATGGAATCCAGCTCTTCCCAGCTCAAAGACGTCATCGTTGCCTGCAGTCCTTTTCGATGGATCAGAATGGCCGAGCGCGTATGCGCTCGAAGTAGCCGCATTTCCTTGTTCGGCGTCACAAAGAGCGGATGAAGGCCAAACTCTCGCAGTGCTGAAATAATGCGTCCTGCCACCGCCTGTGAACTCTTCGAGAACGCCTCGTCCAGCACGATGGTGCCAAACAATGGACGGTCCTTGCCATCCGGGCACAGCGCATAGCTCAACGAAGCCGTCAAAATATAGCTTGCAATGATCTCCTTTTCTCCGCCGCTGCCGCCTTGAGATCCCTTCCGGGTTTCACAGACTGCCCCCGAACTGCGCTCGATGACGGACACCGCAAACTGCAGCCGATAGCGAGGATCCAGAAGCGCCTTCGCCCCAACGGTCGTGCGTCGCTCGCTCGCGTCCCTCATGAGCCTGACGACCTCGGCTAACGCGTTGAACTGGCTCTCGCCCTGGTCGTCTTGCAGTGTCGCGGCGCGCAGAGTGCGTTGCGCCTGCTCCAATGTTCGCAGACTCTCATGGACGACCCGACGCGGCTCCAGTTGCAAATACCGCCCCGGCTGAAAGTCGACGCGGCGCATCGTGGCGTTCAAGTCCTCGATCCGCTCGACGATGGTCTCCACCTCGTTATCGATACTGCGGAGCAATTGCGTCACCCCCTCGTCCGAGGATTGATTCAGATACCCAAGAAAACGATCCAGCTTTTCGGGTAGCGCCTCATCCCTGAGCACGCGCAGTCGCTCTAGATACTGTGGTACGTCTTCAACTTCCGTGCCGACCTCCGCCAAGGCACCCGTATCGACAGCACGCGCCGCGCCCATGCCACGGACCAGTTGCCGTTCGTGATCATTGATCCTTGCAGCAAGTTCCTCGAGGCGTGCTCGCAACCGGACGTCGATTTGCGCCTGCTGTCGCATCAGTGTATCCACGGTCTGGACACCGACGAAATCAAAGTGTTGCTCGACCAGCGCCATCTCGATCGCATTCAGTCCTTCGCCGATCGTCGCGAATGCGCGTTCTCGCCCATTCACGGCGGTGTCATACTGCTCTTGAAGCTTCGTCTGCTGTATGAGGCTCTCGTCGCGCGCCTGGCTGATCTTCTCGAGTTCCGCGCGAACCTCCTCCCAAGCCTGTTTGGCCCTCGCGGTATCCGATGATGGATCCGTCAGCGCCGAGAGCCGTCGGGTGGAATCCGCCACGTTACGCTCGGCCTGACGCACATCGATATCCGCAAAATCAATCGACAGCACGCGGTCAAGCATTGTTCGGCGAACCTGTACCTCTGTAACCTGCGCCCTCGCCGCCTCAAACTTTGCCGTAAGCTCAGCGAGTTCCCGTGCCGTCTCGTCACACTGACGCTCGAGCTCGGCGAGAAGGTCCTTGTTGTCAAAACCGGTGAGCCATCCCTGGCTCAACGGGGTCTTGTCCTGCTTTTCGAAGAAACCGCTCTTGCCCGACATGAGCCCCTGCGCGGTCATACCATGCGGCGTATGTTTCAACACCTCGGGGGACGCCACGCAATGTCGATCGATTTGAGCAAGTAGCCCTCGAACAGCCTCCCGATACGGATGGTCCTTGAAGTTAAGTTTTCGCGTGAAGCCGTCGGTCAGGAATTCGACGGCGCGATCCGGCGCCATCACGTCCACAAGACGAACATGCAACCGGTTGTCGCGGCCATTCACCCATGCGAGTGCAAGCTTCATGTGTGATGCCGGAACCATGATGCGCAACCGATGGCCGCCCATCGCGCGCTCGATCGCGCCGCGCCATGCCGACTGCGATTTTTGCACCTCGACCAGTTCCGCAACGAAGGGCAGATCCTCATCGTGCAGGTTCAGTTGGCCGGCCAGATCGCGTCTGAACTGTTGATACAGCGACGGTATGTTGGATCCCGGGTGTGACCTTGCATTTGCAAGGGCCGCCTGCTGTTCTGTAAGCGTCTGTTCAGTGCCTGCCAGCGCGGCCCCCTTGGCGTATGCCAAGCGTTCCGCTTCCTCGATCGCGACGGCCGTCGAAGCGAGCAAAGCCTGCGCGCTGGCCTCATTCTGCCGAAACGTCTCCAGGGTAAGCGCCTGGCTGAACTGAAGCTTCTTGGCGAACAACACATAATCGTTCGCGTGGCGCCGAACCGTCTCAAGGTGCTTGCGTTCAGCCTCAAGCTTGCCTTCGAGTTCCTCGATGCCGCTCCCGCCATCACGAAGATAGATGTCGCGCAGCCTTTGTGCCGCTGATTCGAGCTCCTTTGTGCGACGGGTGTGGTCTTCGATCCGTCGTTCACAGCCCGCTTTCTCCTGTCCCAGTTCGCGCTCCCGATCGACCCACAATTGATGCTCGCGAGTCGCAACCGCGATGGGCAAAAGCGAAACGAGACGAACCTGAAGATCCCGCTGCTCGAGTCTCTCCGCACGCTGCGCCCACCCCTTTTCGATCGGCACCAGCGAATCCCGCTGCTTTCTTGCCGTCTCCAGTTCCTCCCGAATCTCCGCGAGATTGTCGAACTCGGACGCCACCTCCAGCGCCCGCGGAAAGGCCGATCGATCGTCCAGCACCAGATCCCGGAAGAGGTCGTCAATGCTGTTGAGTTGCTTCAGGCCGGCCGCGCGATTGAGCAGGGTGAACGCGTTCTCGCCGACCTCGAAGATGCGACGCAATTCCAGGATGTACGCCTTCTTGCTGTCGTATACTTTCAGGCTCCCTGAAGAGGCTCGCTCATGTTGCCTGAGCGCCCGCTTGCCCCCGGCGTTATGCAATTCCAGCAATTCGTCAAGACCAAACTCCGCGCCCCGCTCGATCATCCAGATCCGATCGAGTTCAGTGGCCGAGGAGCCGCTTCCCTCCAGCGAAAATATTCCGGCAATCGTCAGCGTGTCGCTGCCATTGCCAAAGGTAGCGGCAATCGCTGACACAGTCTTTCCCGGTCTGGAGATATGGTCTGTATCACCTTCACGTCCCGCGCCGGAAACCCCACGCACATACGAGACGAGGTCGCGATCGCTCTCGTGCCCTCCGGTCGACGCGAGGTTGTAGCGCGGCTGCGCGGCAATCAACGTCATCAGGGCGTCAATCAGCGTGGTCTTGCCGCTGCCTGTCTGGCCAATGATCGCCGTACCTTCGATATCGATGGCTGCCTGATGGCGCCCGCCGAACGGCCCCCAATTGAAGAGATCGAGACGGGTGAGAATGAATGCCGGCGTCGACAACAGCGCGTCGATAGCGCGATGGTCCGAGTTGGCCGAGATCATGCAATCTCCCCGTCGTCCCCCACCGGCGCACAATCATCCGTGCGCTGTATGCCCGGCGATGCCTGCTTGAGCGCCTGGAGCAACCCTAACAAGTTCTCGGGATTGGCAAGATGGACAATAATCGGGCGAATCATAAACTGATCCTGCTGGTCGACTTCCGAGACGACCCCATGCGGCTTGAGCTTATCGAGCAGATTGCGCGCGCGCTGGAGTTCCCGCGTGTCGCTTCCCAAGCCTCCAAGGTAGAGTTGCAACTGAGCAGCGACATCTTCGACCAACGCAGGTGCATCGGGGACGCCGATACCCCGTTCCTGCTCATGAGCCAGATAGCGCTGCCGCAGTAGCGCAACCAGAAGCGATTGCTCTAGCGTCAGGCGCTGTCGGCGAACCAGCGGATGAGACCATTCGTCGTCCTCGGATTCACGGCAGTACGACTGAGCGACACTGACGAAGGCCAGCCCACGAATGTCATCAATCTTGAGCACCAAATCCAGCGGCTCCAGAATGCGGTCGATGTCTGCACGACTCGTCGCGGTAATCCGGTAGAGGTTGGGTTTGCGAGCAACCTCGAGAAGGCCGAATTTGAGCAGTTCCTGGCATGCATCCTTCACGTCCCGAGATGTGAAACTCGCCGCCTCCGCCGACGGACCGGCGTCAAATTCGCTGGCCTCGTCATGAGCTCCCGACAACTGCGCAACCTTGTCAACCTCACGTCCGTCGTCCTTCGATGCGGTCAGCGTATCGAATATGCTTACCATCTTATAGCTCCATATCCAAGCCGCGCACGTCGTCGAAACCGAGCGCCACGACCGGAACGTCAAAGCGCAGCGGCATGCCATCACGCCCCATTACGTCGACGCTTTCCCGCTCCCCGTCCATCGAAACCCCTGCTTCCCGCGCCATGCTCAACCAGAGCGCGATTGTCTCCAGATCATGCGTCGGCGGCAGATGCCGCGCCAGTTCTGCGATCCCCATGCGCGTGCCATGTTGCTCGAGCAACGCCACCGTACTCTCACACAGCGCCTGTCGATCCAAACCATCGAACGCCTCCCAAAACTCGTCGTCGATGGATCGTGGGTCCATGCTTCGCGCCTGCAGTTCGAGCACGAGTCGCGCATCGTCCTGGATGGCCTTGAACCTGATTCTTTCCACGAGCGGTAGACCCGCCACGGAAATTGCAACGGGCGGCAACGGACCGTCCATGTTGCGCGTCGAGGCGCTCGCCCAGTCGAGTGCCAGCGCTTGCTGCAACACGTCGTGGATCAGTTCGCCAACCCGATGATGTTCGACCGCAAGTCCCGTACGGAGGAACCCCTTGACGTCACGTTCACTTCGAGCTCTCGCGCGGATGACCGCTGCCGATTCGTCGATCAGGCGGATGATGAGCCAGCGCAGTTCATGTTGCTGGCTGGGATTGAGTGCCGAGCGCGTGGCGGGATGCTGAATGATCTGGCGCAGCCGATGCTTCATCGCGTCGAGTTCGGCAGAGCGTCCCAACTGCTGCTGAAAACCGCGAAAAACCTTTCCTTCGGCGGTTTCGAGCAGTTCGTCATGGCTGTTCAACAGTTTGTCCACGACCGCGCCCCGATGACCGCGCTCGCTAATGATCGACTGCCGCAACGCTTGATCGGCCTCACGATAAGAGTCTTCGACCCGACGAAAGTCGGCACGCAAACTCGTAGCCAGATTGTAGATTTCCCGGATACCCTCGATAGCCTCCGATTCCGTCATCGCACGCACGTTACCCGTCTTGACGTCTTCGAGTTCCCGCTCCAACTCCTGGATCTTCCGCTGCAAATAGCGCGATCTACTTCGACGATCCGGATTAAGGTTGGATTCCAGGTTTTCGATCTCGCGTTGCACGATCGATAGCCGTGATGCCGTCGAGGTCATTAAGCGCCCGTCCAGGGCGGCGACGAATCGCAGCGCTTCCTCGAGCGCATCGGTGGCATAGAGACGCCCAGCCCGTTCAATCAGCAACGAACGCCGAATCCATCCCCGCAGCTCCTTGCGCGCCAGTGCCGCACAATCGCCCTCGGGATCAACGCCAAATTCGTCTGAATTCGCGTGCTGCTCCAGCACGGCTGCGAGCATTTGTTCGGCCACGTCGACCTCAATACCGTCGTGACTCTTTTCAAACAACGTCTGTAAGCAACTCAGCACGAGCGGTGCGCTACGCGCCGCCAGCAATTGCCAGGCAGGGTGTTGACGCCGCGACTGGACGTACTGATGCGTGCGCTGTTTCCAATCCAGATCCATTCCTTTTCCGCGCCACTTGGAGGTGAAGAAGCCGACGACGCGAAACTGCGGATCATCGTCGCAAAGACGTCACTGCAATACCCAGCCCCTCTGCATTCAGGCCCACAGGATTAATGGCCGGAATATTGCCACGACAATCGCAAGCATGACACGCCACGTCAGACCACGGAATGGACACAGTACGTCTGGAGAAGGCCCTGTCCAGGTGTGGCGAGGTGCCGGCCGGCGTCGGAGGAGGCGAACGGAACAATGCGGACGCCGCGTCCCCCGGATCGCCCAATTGCCTGGTAACGCCAAAGCGCTGAGCGGAAAGTGAGGATTGACCATACGCACGCGCATCCGCTACGGGCTTTAGCCAGCGAAGCGATCAAGCGAATTATTGTTGCGACGGGCCCACGAACTGCAGACGAAATTTCCGTTCGCCAACGCGTTATTTCCCACGCAGAGATCAAGGCGTCAAGTGCCCCCCGCATAGCGCACGTCGCTCGTCGCAAGCGGTTCGACCGTTAATCAACGATTTGTGGCAAAACGTCAACGACTGTCGACTTATCGAAACCTAGAGATGAGGCCCGGGAATCTGCCTAAAAAACGATGTAGGTTTGGTGCACAACGCCGAAAAAACCACGCCGACGCAACGTGCTTGGCCATGCGGAGGCAAGCGCCCATGCAGGCGCCGACACGACGGAATCCAAATATTCACTTTTAAATCAAAAGCTTACTGGATTCACCAGATCAATTCAGAGCAATCCGGATAACGCCAAAGTTTCCACTATTCATTTTCTTCGAAGTAATGCCCGAACTTCGTTTGCTTCGTGCGGATATAACGTTCGTTTTCCTCGCGCACGGGCACCGCGAGCGCCACGCGCTCGCAGACGGGAATACCGTGCTTCACGAGCGTGTCGAACTTCTTCGGGTTGTTGCTCATCAGCCGCACCGACGTCACGCCGAGGATGCGCAGGATCGCGGCGGCCGAATCGTATTCGCGGGCGTCGTCGGGGAGACCGAGATCGAGGTTCGCCTCGACGGTATCGCGCCCCTGCTCCTGCAGCGCGTACGCGCGGATCTTGTTGCTCAGGCCGATGCCGCGGCCTTCATGACCGCGCAGATACAGCAGCACGCCGCGGTTTTCGGCGGCGATGTAGCGCAACGCGAGATCGAGTTGCTCGCCGCAATCGCAGCGGTACGAGCCGAACACGTCACCGGTCAGGCATTCGGAATGCAGACGGGTGAGCACGGACTGCTCGCCGGTCACGTCGCCCATCACGAGCGCGAGATGTTCGGCATCGCTGCCCGATACGCGAAACGCGTATGACGTGAACGTACCGTAGCGCGTAGGCAGCGACGCGGTGGCGACGAGCGTCACGCACTCGTCGGCCTGGCCATTGCCCGGCGAGGGCGATTGGGGACGCGAAGACATCATGAATTCAATCGAAACGTTCAGGAATGTAGGAGTTGTGTGGATGGTGCGTGACGGGAGTTTACCGCTAATCTGGAAACGTCACGCGACTGCCGCCGCCCGCCCGGCTATACTGGGCTCACCGGGTGACGCGCATCACGTCCCGCCTGCCCTGCATCGACCTGCATACGGAGAAAGCGAATGAGCACGACTGTCGCGCAGATTCTCAAGGCCAAGCCGGATTCGGGCCGTACCATCTACACCGTCACGAAGACCGATCTCGTCTACGACGCCATCAAGCTGATGGCCGAAAAGGGTATCGGTGCACTGCTGGTCGTGGACGGCGACGACATCGCGGGCATCGTCACCGAGCGCGACTACGCGCGCAAGATCGTCCTGCAGGACCGCTCGTCGAAAGCCACCCGCGTCGAGGAAATCATGACGGCGAAGGTGCGCTACGTCGAACCGTCACAATCCACGGACGAGTGCATGGCGCTGATGACCGAGCACCGGATGCGCCACCTGCCCGTGCTCGACGGCGGCAAGCTGGTCGGCCTCATCTCGATCGGCGACCTCGTGAAGAGCGTGATTGCCGATCAGCAGTTCACGATCAGCCAACTCGAACACTATATCCACGGCACGCCTACCGTCACGTCGGCCTGATTCGCGTCAGCAAAAAAGGCCCAAACGCGTCAGCGTCTGGGCTCAAAGCCGCCGGCATGCGGCGACGGAGGTTCTGCTCCTGCGGGCGAACGACGCGCGGTCAGCGCGCGTCTCGTCGATTCAGCGGTGCGCTCGGGCAGACCCGGGGAACGTTCAATTAGTTACCGAAGTAGACCGAATTCACGGGATTCGGCGCTTCCCGCGTCACACGGCGGCCGGATTGTGCGGCACCCGTCGCCACGGCACCGTAGCCGCTCGTATCGGCCTGAGCGAGCGCCGGCTGGTTCGGCTGGATACGCTGTTCGGCAGCCTGGATGTCGCTCGGATATTGCGAATCGCTCGCCACCGGCTTGTAGCCGTTCTGCTCGAGTTGCACGAGTTCGGCCTTGACCTGAGCGCGGGTCAACCCCTGCTCGGACTGCGCGAACGATGCAATCGGAGCGGCAAGGACGGATGCGGCGATGGCTGCGTAGACGATCGACTTCATGATTTACCTCCGGAATATGTTGTCTTTTGACGTCGCCTCGACGGGGACTGTCTGAAGCGATTGAGTCCAGTGTAGTGCTCGCCGAACCAAGGGGAAACCCTTAGTTTGAATATACAGCGTTGCGTTTCTGGAAAAAATCGCCGATGGTTTTCAGACAGAGGCGTTGCAACTTGCTTCATCCGCACAACAATCGCTGACGAAACGCCAACAATCGAATCACTTGCCCGGAAGGTTGTGTTGTAGAATCGTAAGGTTTTATTCGCCAGTCGATATTCCGTCCACCATGTACGCGCTCACGCCCCTTTCGGTTTCGCCGTCCGGCCCGGCCGGCGTGCGCGCGTGCGCCGGCCAGCCGGCGCATCCCCTCGCTCGACGCACGGCCCAGGCGCCGCTCGCCCCTGCCCGGCGCCTGATCTGACCGCTCGGTCTCCACCCCGGAGCCAGGTCAGACAGGCTCCGGGCGATCCTCATAGGCACGCCACGCCTGCCCCTGCCGATCATTTGGAGAACTCCCATGAAACAACGCCTTTACCAGCTGACCGAACTCGACGTCGCTCGCCTCGAAAAGCACGCCGAGCACAACCCGCGCTTCCAGACGATGCTCGACACGCTGCTCGAACGCGCCGATATCGTCCAGCCCGACGCCATCAAGGCGAACGTCGTCACGATGAACTCGCAGATCACGCTACTCGACGAAGCGACCCAGGAACAGGCCACCTGGACGATCGTTTATCCGGACGCCGCCAACCTCGAACTCGGCCGCTTGAACGTCTTCTCGCCCGTCGGCATGGCGCTGCTGGGCACGCAACGCGGCCAGATGGTCAAGGTGATGCAGCCGAGCGGTGCCGAAAAGCTGATGAAGGTCGCCGAGATCGTGTTCCAGCCGGAAGCCAACGGCGAATACACGCGCTGAGCCGCTGGCGGCCAATGCTGCGTCACACGGCGCGCAGAACGAAAAAAGCGAGGCCCGTGCCTCGCTTTTTTGCAGCCGGACGATCCGGATCATCGTCATTGCTTTCCACAGACGAAAAAAGGCGCCCGAAGGCGCCTTTTCGATGCTGCGAAGCGGGTTGCCCCGCTCGTCACGCTTAGAAGCGGTGACGCAGACCAACCGTTGCTGCGGTTTGGTTGATCGACGAGCTCGGAGCCGTCGTGTTGTCGCCGTTGTAGATCGACGTGCCAAACGCGTTGTTCTTCGCACCGCGCTGGTACACAGCTTGTGCGTACACGTCCGTGCGCTTCGACAGCGAGTAGTCAGCTTGCAGGCCGAACTGGTTCCAGTGCGAGCTGCCACCGTTAACCTTCGCGTTCGTGTACGTGTATGCTGCGCCGAGGCCGAGAGCCGGCGTCAGGTTGTACTTTGCGTTGACTTCGTAGTTGTCAGCGCGCAGCGACGGAACGCCGACAGCTTGGTTGTCGATACGCGACTGCGTCCATGCAGCGCCGACTTGCGCCGGGCCGAATGCGTAACCAGCAGCAGCACCGTACGTGCGGACACGGCCTTGTGCAGCGATGTTCGTCGCGCCGTTGGCGTTGGTACCGTCGCCGAGGTTCGCTTGCGAGTATGCCGCACCCAGCTTCAGGCCTTGGAACTGGTACGACAGACCGCCGCTGTATGCACGGTTGTTGCCGAAGTTCTGGTTGTTCGAGAACGAGTACGTGCCGCCGAATTGCAGGCCAGCGTAGTTAGCGCTCGTGTACTTGATCGAGTTGTTCAGCGCGACGTCGCCGTTCGTGCTCAGACGGTCGTTGTTCAGCGGGTGAGCGAAGTACGTGCCGCCCCACGAACCCGTTGCCGTCAGCGGCGCCAGGTAGTCTTGCGTTGCGTCGTATTGCTTACCCAGCGTGACCGTACCGTACTGGCTCGACAGACCGACGAACGCTTGACGGTTGAACATGCCACCGTTGTTGCCCAGACGGCCGTTACCGATGTTGAAGCCGCTTTCCAACGTGAAGATTGCCTTCAGGCCGCCACCGAGGTCTTCCGAACCACGCAGGCCGAAACGGCTCTGGTCGATACCCGAGCCCATCGACCACAGCGACTTGCTGGCGACGTTGCTTTGGTAGGTGATGCCTGCGTCCAGCACGCCGTACAGCGTGACGCTGCTTTGTGCGTGAGCGACGGTAGCGAACGATGCTGCAGCTGCTGCAACGATCAGAGTCTTGTTCATTCGTGGAGCTCCCTTCTAAAAAGAGGCAGGTCTCGCGACCTTGTTCATAAACGGTCTCAACCGCCCGGGAGCGCCATCGGTCCTGCTGGCGGCGCCCGGATAGTTGCCCGTTTGGGAACCGTGAGTTTAGGGGTGTACCCTAGGGGAGCGATCCGCAAATAAAGAAATAACCTTTTCCAGAACTAGAAATAATGAAAGTGGGGAGGCGTCATAAGTATTTGTTTTAACGTTTGTTTTTGACTTCTTGACGCGTGCTTTTTGGAGCCCTTCATCGCACCATTCTTACATGTCAGCGTCTTGACGGTTGCATAGAAACAACAAGCGGATTCGGTTCGGCACCCCAAAATCGGTAATTGTTACCCGATTCAATCTCAAATATTGGCCAGCCGGCATCTCGGACGGCCCCCTCCGCCCCACAAACCCGAGCGACGCCCATAGCCACGACGAGATCCCGTCAGCCGTCGAAAAGGGAAAGAGTGGCGTTTCGTGACACTCGGTAACAGCCTTGACCGCCCGTGTAACCCTCCGGGTGCACCTGCAGGCTAATGTAAGGCGACCTCGAATACTGAACAGGAATCGCCATGAATCGACGCTCGCTGCTGCGCGCCATCGGATTGACCGCCGCCTTCGCGGGTACCGGCTGGCTGCGCGCCGCCTCGGCCCAGCCCGCCCCGCCCGTGTACCGTCCATCCGGCCCGAACCGCGTAGCGGGCGGCCCGCCCCATGCGGATCGCCCGACCTTCGCGCCGCCGGCCGCGCGGCGCGACCGCCGCCCACCGCCGCCACGGCCGCATGGCTATATATGGACGGACGGCTACTGGCGCTGGCAGCGCGGCCGCTATATATGGGTGCCCGGTCGCTGGGTCGCCCGGCGCCCCGGGCGCCGCTGGGTGCCCGGCTACTGGCGCCGCCAGGGGCCCGTGTGGGTCTACGTCGACGGTTCGTGGCGGTAAACAGCAGCCCGGCTCCGGCCGATGAAGGTTCCGAGCGGAACGGCGCGCGCGAGCCGGCGCCGTCCGCGCCACGGAATCATGCGCGACGGCAGCGGGTGCCCGGCAACATATCGTCGGGCTATCCATTTCGACGACCTCTCTTGGATCGCGAAGTGATTTCATGGCGATGCAAGTGCATCCGCCACGCTTCACCGCGCCCCGCTCGTTCGCCACGTACCACGCTCAACTCACGCCCTCTTCCGACTCGCGCGCACGACGGCGCGACGCGCGGATCGCACGATGATGTTCGTCGGCCCACCGGATCATCGCGTGCATCGGTGTCAGGAACGAACGCCCGAGGTCGGTCAACGCATATTCGACCCGCGGCGGCACTTCGGCGAACAGCGTGCGGCTGACGAAGCCATCCTGCTCGAGCCGCTTCAGCGTACGCGACAGCATCTGGTTCGACACATCGCCGATCGTACGGCCGAGTTCGTTGAAGCGCATCGTTCCGCCCGACAGCGCCTCGAGCACGAGCAGGCTCCACTGGTCGCCGATGCGGTCCAGTACATCGCGGATCGGGCACGGCTGATCGAGATCGACGGATTCGTCGGCGGACGGCAGCGGCATGACGGAATTCTCTTTCACGGGCGGTTCACAGTCACCGTGGCGTGACCTGTTCACACCGCGGTGACTTCTTGTGACGGGTTCGCGGCAACTGTACCATTCGATCGGCCCGACAGCCGCCTGCCCGTCGTCCGGATTCACCAGTTCAACGAAGCATGACGATATCGCGCACTATCGGCAGCGGCATCTCGTGGTCTTGCCGGCGAATCGCTCATGCCGATACGGGATGCATCGCGCGGCCACGGCTCGATCGCTCGCCGGCGAGCGCGTTCAGCGCCACCCGAGTCGCGCATCCCTCCACGCATCGTCAGACCAGGAAAACGCTACATGTCATCGTTTCGCTCCCCCGCTCACGCCGTTGCCGCAGTCGTTCTGCTGGCCGCATCGACGGCCGCGCTGGCCACCGGCCCGGCCACGCGCGACCTGGCTGCCGAGGAAGCCAACCGCCAGCTCGTGCTGACGTTCTACGAGCGCTTCTTCAACCGGCACGAAGCGGTCGAGGCCGCCGCCGTGGTCGCGGACGACTACAAACAGCACAACCCGCACGTGCCGGACGGCAAGAAGCCGTTCGTGTCGTACTTCGTCGGCGCGTTCCAGAAGAATCCGGCGTCACGCGCACGCATCGTCCGCAGCGCGGCCGACGGGGATCTGGTGTACCTGCACGTGCATGCGACCGAGCGCCCGGGCGATCGCGGCGAAGCGGTGGTCGACATCTTCCGCGTGAAGGACGGCAAGATCGTCGAACATTGGGACGTGATCCAGCCAGTGCCGGAAACGTCGGCGAACCGGAACACGATGTTCTGACGCATCGCGCCGGCGCGTCGCGATGCCGGGGGGCTGGGACGCGGCCCGGACCTCGTCCGCCGCGCCGGTGTCGGGCCGTGCGAAGTTGCGCGACGACCACGCACGGGGCCCCGTTCGACAGGAGCGGGCCAACGTCGCGCGGCCCACGACAACAACCCCTACGACAACACGGCCGTTCTCGCGCCCGGCCGCGTACGCCCGTACGCCACCATCATCGCGAAGCTGAGCAGGAAACCCGCGCCGCCGATCAGCAGCAATCCGATTTCGCCGAATACCGGCAGCAGATTCGTCAGCGCGCCCGTCACGACCCACGCGACCGCCATCACCGAGCCCGCGACGCCGAGCGCCCAGCCCTGCCGATCGTCGCTGACGGCGTCGGAAAACGCCGTATACATCGTCGTGTACGCAACCATGTCGAAGCAGCCGACGACCATCGCGAGCGTCCACAGCACCGGTTCATTCGGGAACAGCGCGGACAGGATCTGGCCAAGGCCGGCCACGAGCAGGCCCGTCTTCGCGATATCGATCACGCGCCACACGCGCAGCATCAGCCGCACGACGCACAACAGGCCGAACACGAAGCAGATGCCGATCACGCCGCTGAACAACCCGAGCCGCGCGCTCGTGTAACCGAATTTCGCCTGCAACAGCAGCATGACGGTCTGCAGGTAGAGCCCGTAGCCGACCTGCATCAGGAAGAACACCACCGACAGGAATGCGACGTCGCGCTGCCGCGCGGCTTCCCGGATGATCCGCAGCGGCAACAGCGGATCGATGCGCGTATCGCCGCGCGGCGCCGCGGAATCGCGATACGACGCCCAGGTCCAGCACGCGCAGATCAGCGACAACGCGGCGACCAGCGCGAACGGCGTGCCGTAGTCGAACACCGGCGAGATCGTCCGGTCGGACGTCACGCCGCCGAGCACCGGGCCGACGATCACGCCCGCGCTGAACGCGAGCGACATAATGCTCATGTTGTACGCCTTCGTCTCGGGCGTGCTGAGATCGGTGATGGCCGCCTGCGCGATGCCCTGGCAGCCGGCCATCAAGCCCGTGAGCCCGCGCCCGGCCAGCAGCAGCGCGACGCCGGCATGCGACGCACCGGCCGCCATCATCGCGTAGCCGGCCGCGAGGCCGAACACGCACAGCAGCAGGATCCGGCGGCGGCCGTAGCGATCGGACAGCTCGCCCATCAGCGACGAGCCGAAGAACATGCACAGCGGATAGATCCCGTAGCCGAGGCCGAGATAGAAATTGCGCACGTGCGCGCTGGCGTCGGCCGGCAGGATGCCCGCGTGCGGATCGCTGAAAATGGCGGACATCATCGGATAAACGAGGCCGAACCCCATCGCGTCGAGCGCGATGGCGAGCAAGCAGGGGCCGAGCAGCTTGTAATCGAGCCGGGACATGGCGACCTTCCGGACAGAGTGAATGATCGCGCCAGCGTAAACACCGGGCGACGGCCGCGGTAGGCCGCCGGACGCGATGCTGATCATCGGCTCGCCCGATACCCGCGATACCGCCCGCGCCGATGGGTCGCCGTCCCGCCCGGGCGGCCGCTACATCGGGCGCGCATCGCGTCGGGCCGCCGCACCACACGGCTCTGCCCGTCGCCCGCACGCGACGTGCTGATCCATTTGGACCGCACGAAGCGCACGCCTGGTTGCGATCATGGCCCAGGCGGCGCCGGCGATGCGACGTCAGTGCGCCGCCTCGGCCGTCGGCACGCGGCATGCGCTCAGGCCGCGCTGAACGGCCGGCCGCGCGGCGATCTCGGCAAGCCAGCGCTCGACGTGCGGAAAGCCGGCAAGGTCGAGGTCGAGCTCGGCCGCCGTGCGCAGCCACGGGAACGCGGCAATGTCGGCGATCGAATACCGCGACGACGCGAGATACACCGATTCCGACAAGCGGCCGTTCACGACGCCGTAGAGACGCAGCGCCTCCTTCCGGTAGCGGTCGATCGCTTCCGCATTGCCCGTCTTCGAGGCGTGCAGGAACCACCACAGCTGACCGAGCATCGGCCCGATCCCGCCGATCTGGACATGCAGCCATTGCTGGACCGCCGTGCGCTCGGCCAGCGTTTCAGGCTGCAGGCAGCCCGTCTTCTCGGCGAGATAGCCGAGAATCGCGCCGGATTCGAATACGGCCAGCCCCGTGTCGTGGTCGACGATGGCCGGGATCTTGCCGTTCGGATTGGTCGCGAGATACGCCGCGCTGCGCTGCTCGCCGGCGGACAGGTTCACCTGCACGCGGTCGTGGGCAAGCCCGGCCTCTTCCAGGTAGATCGCGATCTTGTGCCCGTTCGGCGTGTCGGCCGTATAGAACGTGAGGGAGTGCGTCGAGGTCATGTCGGTCCTTGTCATCGGTTATCATTGCAACTGCAATCGTTGCAATTGCAATCCTATGCCGAAACCGGCGATGCCGGCGACATGCCAGTACTCGAAGGAGGGACATGCAGATGGCGCGGCCTGGTCCGCCCGTGCGGCGCCCGACACCTGCCGCGCCGCGTCAGCCCGCCTCGAACGGCTGACGACGCGGCGGCTCGTGCCGCATGGCCGGCCGGCGCCCGCGCTCGATGCGCGGCGCGCGGCCGCTCCGTGTACCGGATACCGTTACTTCACTCCGGCTGCCGCGTCGCGCGCGGCAGCGGCCGCGCGATCGAGCGCAACGGCCATCGCCGCCCGCTCCTTGCCGGTGAACTGGTTGAGAAAAAGCTCGGCGACCGTCGACTGGTAGACCTTCCACATCTTTTTGCGCAGCGTCCGCCCCTTGGCGGTGATGCTCGCGAACGCGGCGCGGCCGTCGTCCGCCGAACGCGTGCGCGTGACGAGCCCCTCCTGTTCGAGCCGGTCGATGAGCCGCGTCAGGTTGTAGCGCTCGATCGCCAGCACATCGGCCAGTTCGTGCATGCGGCGCGTGCCGTCGGGCCCGCTTTCGAGCCCCCACAGTGCGTCGTACCACGCGTATGCGGGCAGGGACGCCGCCGCGAGGCGACGCTCGATCTCGCGAATCATCGTCCGGTGCGCGCGGACGAACGAGAACCACAGATCGGGTTCGGTTGCGCTCATGTCAGGTCGTTCCTCTCTCTTAATTGCATTTGCAATCAAATTTTACCGCGAGAACGATGACCCTTTCATGCGATTGCCATTGCCGCGTTGCTCGCCGATCGCTGCGCGTTGCTTTGCGCGGAGCGACGCGACGCGACGCCACGATCGCCGCGCCGCACTGTTCGCGCTACTTCTCCGACTGAGCAAGCGGGCCTTGTGCGCCCCGCCCCGTACCCGACGGCCAGCCGCCCGCGAGCGCCTTGTACAGCGCGACCGTCGATGCCGCGCTGCGCATCCGCCCGTCGGCCGCCGCGTCCTGCGCCTGCAGCAGCGTCCGTTGCGCGTCGAGCACTTCGTAGTAGTCGATCGCGCCCGCCGAGAAGCGCGCCTGCGCAAGTTGCGCGGCGCGCGCGCTGTCGTCGGCCGCGCGCACGAGATGAGCGGTCTCGTCACGCGTGCGCGCGACGCGCAGCAGTGCATTCTCGGTTTCCTCCAGCGCGCCGAGCACGGTCTGCCGGTACTGCGCAAGCTGGCCGGCGGCCTCCGCGTCGCTCGCGGCGATCCGAGCGCGCACGCGGCCGACGTCGAGGAACGACCAGTCGATGCCGAGCGCGATCAGGTTCGTGTCGCTGCCCGCGCGGAAGAACCCGTAGCTGCTCGTCGCGCTGCCGAGCAGCCCCGACAGCGTGAAGCGCGGAAACAGGTCGGCCGTCGCGACGCCGACGCGCGCGGTCGCCGCATGCAGCCGCGCCTCGGCGGCCGCGACATCGGGGCGGCGGCGCAGCAAGTCGCCTGGCGTGCCGGGATCGATGTCGGCCGCGAGCGCCGGCAGCGGCACCGGCGCGGCCGTCTTCGGCGGGTCGAACCGGCCGATCAACGCATCCGGCGTCTGCCCGACCAGCACCGCGAGCCGATGCTCGTCGACGCCGATCGCGGCTTCGTACACGGCGATCCGCGACGTCGTCGATTCGTACTGCGCACGCGCTCGCGCCGCATCGAGTTCGGAGCCGCGTCCCGCGCCGACGCGCACATTGATCAGCGCAAGCGTCTGCTTCTGGTTGTCGGCGTTCTCGCGCGCGATCCGCAATCGTTCCTGCGAGCCTCGCAGATCGACGTACGTGCTCGCGACCTCTCCCGCGATCGCGACGCGCACCGCGCGCACGTCGGCCGCGCTGGCCGCCGTTTCCGCGCGCTGCGATTCGATCGAGCGCCGCACGCGGCCGAACAGGTCGAGTTCCCACGCGGCATCGACGCCCACGCTCGACGTCGGCGCATCGCGCTGGCTGCGCGGCGCGCCGAACGCCTGGTCCTTGCTCATCAACTGATGGCCGATCCGGCCGCTCGCGGTGATTGTCGGATAGCGGTCGAACGTCGCCTGCGACAGCAGCGCATTCGCCGCGTCGTAGCGCGATACGGCCACCTGCAGATCCTGGTTCGCCGCGAGCGCCGCGTCGATCAACTGCGTCAGCGCCGGATCGCCGAAACCGCGCCAGAACGCGGCATCGGCCGCCGCCGATGCGTCGGGCGGCATATCGGGCCGTGTATCGGACCATGTATCGGCCGGCGCCGCATCGCGCTGCGTCGCCGGATGCGCATCGCGCGCGAACCGCGCGGCCGTGGCCGTATCCGGTCGTTTGAAATCGGGGCCGACCGCGCATGCGGCGAGCGTCACCGACATCGCGAGCGCGGAAAGACGGAAAGCGGCGCTCATCGGTTTTCTCCTTCGAGGGTGCCATGCTGTTCGCTCCAGACGGCCGGCGTGCCGCCCGCGAGCTTGCGGATCGCCACGTAGAACACGGGCGTCAGGAACAGCCCGAACAGCGTGACGCCCAGCATCCCCGCGAACACGGTGACGCCGGTGGCCGCCCGCACCTCGCTGCCCGCGCCGCTGCCGATCAGCAGCGGCACCGAGCCCGCGATGAACGCGACCGACGTCATCACGATCGGACGCAACCGCAGCTTGCACGCTTCGAGCGCCGCGTCGACCACACCCTTGCCCTGGATCTCGAGCTCGCGCGCGAATTCGACGATCAGGATCGCGTTCTTGCACGCCAGCCCCATCAGCACGACGAGACCGACCTGCACGAACACGTTGTTGTCGCCGCCGGACAGCCACACGCCGAACAGCGCCGCGCACATGCACACGGGCACGATCAGGATCACCGCGAGCGGCAGCGTCCAGCTCTCGTACAGCGACGCGAGCACCAGGAACACGAGCATCACGGCCAGCGGGAACACGACGATCGCCGCGTTGCTCTGCGTGACCTGCTGGTAGCTGAGGTCGGTCCATTCGAGCGTGATGCCCGGCGGCAGCACGTCCTTCGCGATCTGCTGCAGCTTCGCGATCGCCTGCGACGACGACATCGTCTTCGGGTCGGCATCGCCGATCAGGTCGGCGGCCGGATAGCCGTTGTAGCGCACGACCGGATCGGGGCCGTACGCGGGCCCGACCGTCACCATCGAGCCGATCGGCACCATCTCGCCCTTCGCGTTGCGTGTGCGCAGGTTCGCGATGTCGGCGGCCGTCTGCCGGTGGCCGGCATCCGCCTGCGCCATCACGCGATATACGCGGCCGAACACGTTGAAGTCGTTCACGTACATCGAGCCGAGATACACCTGCAACGTATTGAACAGATCGGTCAGCGCGACGCCCTGCGCCTTCGCCTTCAGCCGGTCGACCTTCACCTCGAGTTGCGGGATGTTCGCCTGGTACGAGCTGACGGGATAGCTCATCCCCGGCGTCTTCGCGACCGCGGCCTGGAACGCGGTGAGCGCCTTCTGCAATTCGCCGTAGCCGAGGCCGCCGCGATCCTCCAGATACAGCGCGTACCCGGAGCCGTTGCCCAGGCCCTGGATCGGCGGCGGCATCAGGGCATACGTAATGCCGCCGCCAATCGCCGCGAAGCGCGCGTTCAGGTCCGCGTTGATCTGCGCGGCGCTGCGGTGACGCTGGTCGAACGGCTTGAGGATCACGTAGGAGTTCGTGATGTTCGGCGTGTTCACGCCCTGCAGCGCATTCAGCCCGGCGAACGCCGGCACCATCTCGACGCCGTCGGTACCGAGCGCGATCTTCGTCATCTGCTCGGTCACCGCGCTGGTGCGCGCGAGCGACGCGCCTTCCGGCAGCTTCGCGCCCGCGAACAGGTACAGCTTGTCCTGCACCGGGATGAAACCGCCCGGTACCGCGTCGAACAGCAGCGCGGTCGCCGCGAGCAGCGCCGCATAAACCGCGAACACCACGCCGCGCCGCTTCAGCGTGCGCGCGACGACGCCGTGATAGCGATCGGCGCTGCGCTCGAAGAAGCGGTTGAACGGATGAAACAACCAGCCGAATGCGCGGTCGAGCGCGCGCGTCAGTGCATCCTTCGGCGCGCCGTGCGGACGCAGCAGCTTCGCGGCGAGCGCGGGCGACAGCGTCAGCGAGTTGATCGCGGAGATCACCGTCGAGATCGCGATCGTCACCGCGAACTGCTTGTAGAACTGGCCGGTGACGCCCGACATGAACGCCATCGGCACGAACACCGCGCACAGCACGAGCGCGATCGCGACGATCGGCCCCGACACCTCGCGCATCGCCTGGTGTGCGGCATCGCGCGGGCTCAACCCTTGTGCGATGTTGCGCTCGACGTTCTCGACCACGACGATCGCATCGTCGACGACGATCCCGATCGCGAGCACGAGCCCGAACAGCGTCAGCGTGTTGATCGAATAGCCGAGCAGATAGAGCCATGCGAACGTGCCGACCACCGATACCGGCACCGCGACGAGCGGAATGATCGACGCGCGCCACGTCTGCAGGAACAGGATCACGACGAGCACGACCAGCACCACGGCCTCGATCAGCGTGTGCTGCACCGCGCGGATCGATTCGCGCACGAACACCGTCGGGTCCCACACCGGGCGGTACGCGACGCCAGGCGGGAAGCGCTTCGACAGCTCGTCGAGCTTCGCATACACGGCCTTCGCGACGTCGAGCGCGTTCGCGCCCGGCGACAGGAAGATGCCGACCACGGCCGAATGCTTGTCGTTGAAATACGAGCGCAGCGTGTAGTCACCCGCGCCGAGCTCGATGCGCGCGACGTCGGACAGCTTCACGACCTGCCCGTCGTCGCCGTTGCGCAGCACGATGTCGCTGAATTCCTGAACCGTGCGCAGGCGGCCGCGCACGTTGATCGACACGAGAAAGTCGTTCTTCTTCGGCGACGGCTCCGCGCCGAGCTGGCCGGCCGACACCTGCACGTTCTGCTCGCGCACGGCCGCGATCACGTCGCTCGCGGTCAGGCCGCGCGATGCGAGCCGGTTCGGGTCGAGCCACAGCCGCATCGCGTAATCGCCCGAGCCGTACACGCCGACGTCGCCGATGCCGGTCAGCCGCGACAGCTCGTCCTTCACGTTCAGCGTCAGGTAGTTGCGCAGGTACAGCGAATCGCGGCTGCTGTCGGGCGAATAGAGGCTCACGTACATCAGCGGCGTGGGCGACTGCTTCTGCGTGGTCACGCCGTACTGGCGGACCTCGTCGGGCAGGCGCGACAGCGCCTGGCTCACGCGGTTCTGCACGCGCACGGCGGCCGTGTCGGGATCGACGCCCTGCAGGAACGTGACGACGACCTGCAGGCTGCCGTCCGACCCGGCGACCGACTTCATGTACATGATGCCTTCGACGCCGTTGATCGCCTCTTCCAGCGGTTCGGCGACCGACTCGGCGATTTCCTTCGGGTTCGCGCCCGGGTACGTCGCACGCACGACGACGCTCGGCGGCACGACTTCGGGATATTCGCCGGCCGGCAGCATCGGAATCGAGATCAGGCCGATCGCGAAAATGACGATCGACAGCACGACCGCGAAAATCGGGCGGTCGATGAAGAAGCGGGAGAAATCCATCGTATCGCTCCCGTCATTGCGCGGCAGGCGCGCCGGCATCGGCGCGCGCGGGCAGCGCCTTCGGCTTCACCTGCGCGCCCGGATAGTAGATGCGCTGCACGCCGTCGACCACCACGCGGTCGCCCGCCTGCAACCCCTTCTCGACGATCCGCTCGCCGTCGAGTTCGCGGCCGATCGTCACGTCGCGACGCAACGCCTTGTCGCCGGGGCCGATCACGTACACGTACTTGCGGTCCTGGTCGGTCAGCACGGCCTTGTCGTCGACCAGCAATGCATCCTGGTCGCGGCCGCTCACGAGCTGCACGCGCGCATACAGGCCCGGCGTAAACGTATGGTCCGCATTCGGCAGCCGCACGCGGGCGCGGATCGTGCCGGTTTGCGGATCGAGCCGGTTGTCGAGGAAATCGACGGTGCCCGCATGCGGGAAGCCCGTCTCGTTCGCGAGGCCGACGCGCACCGGATCGGCGCCGATCGCGCGATGCGCCGGATCGGCACGCCGCGCGTTGTAGCGCAGGTAGCTCTGCTCGTCGCAATCGAAATACACGTAGACCGGATCCTGCGACACGACGGTCGTCAGCAGCGTGTCGTCCGCGCGCGCGAGGTTGCCGACGGTCGCGACCGCGCGGCCGACGCGCCCCGCGATCGGCGCACGCACTTCGGTGAAGCCGAGATTGAGCTTCGCGTCGGCAACGGCCGCGTCGGCTGCCTGCAGGTCGGCGCGCGCCTGCTCGGCGGTGGCGCGCGCGTTGTCGAGTTCCTCCTGCGACGTCGCATGCGCATCGATCAGCGTCTGCACGCGCTTGAGCTGCAGGTTCGCGAGGTTCGCGGCCGCACGGGCGCGCTGCTGCTGCGCATTCGCACGGTCGAGCGCGATCCGGTACGGGCGCGGATCGATCTCGAACAGCAGCGCGCCCTGCGCGACCACGTCGCCCTCCTTGTACGCGACACGCTGCAGATAGCCGCTCACGCGCGGCCGCAACTCGACCGCGTCGACCGCTTCGACGCGTCCGTTGAATTCGTCCGCGAGGCGAACGGTACGCGGCGCGACGGTGGCGACGCCGACTTCGGGCAGCGGCTGGGCCGACGACGTGCCTTTGCCGTCGTGACAGCCCGACAACGCCAGCAACAGGGCGCAGGCCACGCCCAAAGGCGACGTCCTGCGTAGGGAAAAGGAGCGCATGATGCCTCGCGACGGGTTAAACTGCCGCGTAGCATAAAAGTTGAAGTTAACTTCAAGTCAAGCTTTCCCGGAGGGCGTCATGGGTATCCCGGAAACCCCGCAATGGCCGCTGATGTCGATCCGCGAAGTGGCCGCGCGCAGCGGCGTGCCGGCGTCGACGCTGCGTTTCTACGAGATGCGCGGATTGATCAAGTCGCACCGCAACGGCTCGAGCCATCGCCGCTATTCGCGTGCGGTGCTGCGGCTGATCGCGTTCATCGTGTTCGCGCAGAAGATCGGCTATTCGCTCGACGAAATCGCCGAGCAGCTCGTCAGCCTGCCCGAGGACACCGCGCCGACCAACAAGGACTGGCAGCGGCTGTCACGCGGCTGGAAGCAGCGCGTCGCGAGCCGGATCGAGGAATTGCAGCGGCTCTACATCAACCTCGACGAATGCATCGGCTGCGGCTGCCTGTCGCTGAAACGCTGCAAGCTGACCAACCCGGAAGACCGCGCGGGCCGCAACGGGCCCGGTGCACGGCGCTGGCTCGGCGACAAGCCGCCAACGGATTGCGAATGACGCGCCGATCGTGGATGCCGTGCGTCACCCGACGCGCCAGCCGCCGTTCACCGCGATCGTCGCGCCGGTGACGAACGACGCGCGCGGCCCGGCGAGCCAGGCAACCGCATCGGCGACGTCGTCCGGCTGCCCCGCGCGGCCGGCCGGCGTCTGCGCGCGGATCATCGCCGCGACCGCCGGCGCGACCCCGCCGTCCCCGAAGAAACGCGTGCCGGCGATATAGCCGGGCGCCACCGTATTGACCGTTGCGCCGCGCGGCCCGAGTTCGCGTGCCAGCGCGACGGTGAAGCCTTCGACGCCGGCCTTCGCGGCCGCATAGGCGAGGCCGCCCGGCAACAGGCTGCCGGCGCGCGCCGCGATCGAGCCGATGTTGACGATTCGCGCCGCGCGATCGGCGAGGTGCGGCAGCACGGCCATCGTCGTCAGGAACAGGCTCTTGAGGTTTGCGTCGAGCACGGTGTCCCACACGGCCTCGGCCTCGCTCGCTTCGGTGTCCGCACTGACGCGGGCGGTCCGCCCCGCGTTGTTGACGAGGACGTCGATACGCGGCCATCTTGCGACGATCGCCGCCACCACCGCCTCCGCATCGCGTCGCACGCTCAGATCGCCGGCCTGCCCGACTGCCGCTCCGCCCAGGCGCGCGACAGCCGCCTCCAGCCGCGCCGCATCGCGCCCGACGAGCGCGACGCGATACCCGTCCCGCACCAGCCGGCTCGCGATCGCGAAGCCGGTCCCGCTCGACCCGCCCGTGACGATGGCCGTGCGCTGCTGTTCATTGCCCGTCATGATCTGCCCTCCCGAGTATCGACGGTTGACGACAAGGACATTCTGGGCAGCGCAGGGTGATAGGTAAAATACGAATTCGATGATCTATTGATACATGGCAGGTATCGCATGATCGATCTGCGCCAGTTCCGGCAATTCATCGCGGTCGCCGAAACGCTCGGCTTCCGGCGCGCGGCCGAGCGACTGCACATGGCTCAGCCGCCGCTCAGCGCGGCGATCCGCAAGCTCGAGGACGAACTGGGCGTCGCATTGCTCGAGCGCGACAACCGCGGCTCGCGGCTCACGCCGGCCGGCGAAGCGTTCCTGCTCGAAGCGCGGCGCGCGCTCGAACAGGCCGAGCGCGCGGTGGCCGTGGCGCGCCGCGCGGGCGCCGGCCTCGGCGGCACGCTGCGGCTGCGCTTCGTCGACAGCACGGTCAACGCGCTGTTGCCGCTGATCCTGCGCGCGTTCCAGGAGCGCCATCCGGACGTCGATTTCCAGCTCGAGGAAGGCACGACCGCCGAACAGATGCTCGCGCTGCGTCAGGACCGCACGGACGTCGGCATCGTCGTGCTGCCGGTGGCCGATGCCGGCGACGTGCATGTCGAGCCGCTGCTGCGCGACCGGATGGTGGCCGCGCTGCCCGACGGCCACCGGCTCGCGCGGCGCCGCCGCATCGCGCTGGCCGAGCTGGCGGATGAACCGTGGGTCATGTTTGCCGCGCACCACGGGCCCGGCATGCACGCGCTGATCGTGACGGCGTGCGCGCAGGCGGGCTTCGCGCCGCGCGTGGTCCAGCAGCCGCGCCAGATGCAGACGACGGCCGGGCTCGTCGCGGGCGGCATCGGCGTCGCGCTGATGCCGCGCCTGTTCGTGCCGATGCAGCCGCGAGGCATTACGTTCTGCGAACTGAAGGGCGCGGGCAGTCCGCTCGCGTACGAGCTGGCGATCGCATACCGCGCGCCGTCGCCGCTCGTCGATGCGCTGCGCGAGAGCGCGCGGAACGCGGTGCGCGAGCTGGGGCTGATCGCGGCGACGTGACCGCGCGCATCGCGCGCGCGGCGCTCAGTCGCCGAGAATGTTCAGCGCGACCGCGAGCACGGCCTGCCTGAATTCGTGCTGCCGCGTGGGCAGCGACGTGAACTCCAGCATCATGTGGCTGTACGACACGGTCGTACCCACGGCGCTCGCGATCATGAAGAACAGCACGTTCGGATCGACCGGACGAATCGCGCCGGCCTCGACCGCGTCCGCCAGCAGCGGAAACATCGCGTCGTGGTACGGGCGCACGAGCCGCTCCCGCAGCCGGTCGAGCCGCGCGCCCTCCTCGGTCGCCGCCGTCGAGAAGAACATGCCGATATCCGGCTCCGCGAATTCGTGATCGACGCACAGCTCCAGCGCGCGCCGCACGCGCTCGCGATGCGGCAGCGGCGACGCGCGCAACGCACGCAGCGCGTCGAACATCGGTTCGGCCAGCTCGACGATCTGCTCGACGACCGCCAGCCACAACGTTTCCTTCGTGCCGAAGTGATGGGCGATCAGCGCCGCGTCGATGCCCAGCTCGCGCGCGACTTCACGCACGCTCGTCGCGTCGTAGCCGCGCTTCGCGAACGTGCGGCGCGCGGCCCGCAATATCACGTCCGGACCGACGGACGCATCCGCCAGCGGCCGTCCGCGCGTCCGCCGCTTCGACGGCGCGCGTTCAGTGACTTCTGCCACGTTTTTCCTGCTCCTTGAACGATTCGAATGCCCGTGTCCGGCCCCCGCTTCGACATGCCGGAATCGGGCGACCCGCCCCGCTCCGTTGACACGCGGAGCCGGGAAGCGCTAGGATCATACCTTATTCATCACGTGATGATTTATCCATGACAACCCCTACACGCATCGTCATCGTCGGCGGCGGGATCGCCGGGCTGCAACTCGCGACCCGCCTGGGCGAGCGTCTCGGCCGGTCCGGGCAGGCACGGATCACGGTCGTCGATCGGAGCCCGACGCACATCTGGAAGCCGATGCTGCACACGATCGCGGCCGGCACGCGCGACGTCCAGCAGCAACAGGTGATCTTCCTCGCCCATGCGCGCGACCACGGCTACACATACCAGCCCGGCGAACTGAAGGGGCTCGATCGCGCGCGCCGCCGCGTGCAGCTCGGCGCGATCCGCTCGCGGGACGGCGACGTGGTGATCGGCGCACGCGAACTCGAATACGACGTGCTGATCCTCGCGCTCGGCAGCCAGGCCAACGATTTCGGCGTACCCGGCGTGCGCGAGCACTGCTACTTCATCGACAGCCAGCAGCAGGCCGAGACCTTCAACGAAGCGTTGCGGATGCGCGTGTTCCGCAGCATCGCGCGCGACGAGCCGTTTCGCGTCGCGATCGTCGGCGCGGGCGCGACGGGCGTGGAACTCGCGGCGGAGCTGAGCCGCTTGCTGGAAGTGGCGCAGGCGTACGGTGACGAGACGGTACGCGAGCGGCTGCAGCTCACGCTGCTCGAAAGCGGCCCGCGCATCCTCAACGCGTTTCCGCCGCGCATTTCCGCGTCGGCCCGGCGGCGGCTCGAACAGATCGGCTTTCGCGTGCTGACGTCGACGCGCGTCACGTCGGCCGACGCGAACGGTTTCCACTACGGCGACGGGTCGTTCGCCGAAGCCGACCTGATGGTCTGGGCGGCCGGCGTGAAGGCGCCCGACTTCATGCAGGCGCTGGGCGGGCTCGACACGAACCGCGCGAACCAGATCGTCGTCGGCCCCACGCTGCAGGCGACCGGCGACGAGTGCGTGTTCGCGATCGGCGATTGCGGCAGCCTGCTGCCCGACGGCCACGAACGACCGCTGCCGCCGACCGCGCAGGTCGCGACGCAGCAGGCCGAGCACCTCGCGAAGCATCTGCCCGCATGGCTCGACGGCACGCCGATTCCACCGTTCGCATTCCACGATTTCGGCGCGCTGGTGTCGATCAGCGATTACGACGCATTCGGCACGCTGGGGCAGTTCGGGTTCTTCCGCGGCGGCTTCATCCAGGGGCGCTTCGCGCAGTTCAGCCACCTGATGCTCTACCGGCGGCACCAGCAGGCGCTGCACGGCTTTTCCAAGGCGACCCTGCTGTGGATCGCCGAACGGATCAACGGCTGGGTGCAGCCGCGCATCCGCCTGTCGTGATGCCGCGCGTCGCGGCACCGCGTAACGTTTCGAGGAACAGAGACATGAACAACCGTGCAGCGCCCTGGCTCATGACCGTCGCCGCGATCGGCAGCTTCGACATGCCGTCCGTCTCATGGGGTGCGCCGCGGCGGCGCAGCGTCACGCGCGACCGGCTGCCGTCGTGGGACGCGACGAGCAAGCCGACCATCGACGTGCTCGAACGGCCGACCGCCGACACCGTGATGATTTCGTGGTGCGACGCGTGCACCGGACACTACGGCTACCAGAAATGGCGCCTGTTCACGACGCGCAAGCGCGGCGTGTGCGCGCTGTCGGGGCGACCGATCGAGATCGGCGACAGCGTCTATGCGCCGCAACTGCTCGGCTCGACGCCGGGCAACGCCGCCGCGATGGTCCTCGCGGCATGCATCGACGACGCGCTGGCGGCCTGAGCGTCAGGTCGCCGTGGTCTGACCGGCGCCATAGGCCGGATCGCCGTTCTGCCGTTCGAGTTCGGCATCGAGATGCGCGGCATGCGCGCGTGCTTCGGACTCCGACATCAGCTCGCCCTCCCACTTCGCGACCACCGCGCTCGCGATCGAGTTGCCGACCGCATTGGTGGCCGAGCGGCCCATGTCGAGGAACGTGTCGACCCCGAGAATCAGCAGCAGCCCGGCTTCCGGGATGTTGAACTGGTGCAGCGTCGCCGCGATCACGACGAGCGACGCGCGCGGCACGCCGGCCATTCCCTTCGACGTGAGCATCAGCACGAGCAGCATCGTGATCTGCGTGCCGAGCGACAGGTGGATGTTGTACGCCTGCGCGATGAACAGCGACGCGAACGTGCAGTACATCATCGAGCCGTCGAGATTGAACGAATAGCCCATCGGCATCACGAAACTGGAGATCTTGCGCTTCACGCCGAAGCGGTCGAGCGCGTCGAGAATCTTCGGATACGCGGCTTCGGAGCTGGCCGTCGCGAACGACAGCATGAACGCTTCCTTGATCAACGCGAGCAGCTTGAACACGCGGCGGCCGAGGAACAGCAGCCCGGCCGCGACGAGCGCGGCCCACAGCAGCACGAGGCTCGCGTAGAAGTCGCCCATGAACACCGCGAACTTCAGCAGGATCGACAGCCCGTTGACCGCGACGGTCGACGCCATCGCTGCCATCACCGCGAGCGGCGCGAGCTTCATCACGTAGCCGGTGATCTTCAGCATCACGTGCGCGAGCTGGTCGATCGCGGCGACGAGAATCTTGCCGCGCTCGCCGAGCGCGGCGAGCGCCACGCCGAAGAACAGCGAGAACACGACGATCTGCAGGATTTCGTTGTTCGCCATCGCCTCGGCGATCGACTTCGGCACCATATGGCCGACGAAATCCTTCAGCGTGAACTTGGACGTCGCGAGATGCGCGGACGCGCCGATGTCCGGCAGCGGCAGGCCGAGGTTCTCGCCGGGCCGCAACAGGTTCGCCATCAGCAGGCCCAGCAGCAGCGAGACGAGCGACGCGGTGACGAACCAGCCGAACGCTTTCGCGAACACGCGCCCGACCGACGCCGCGTCGCCCATGTGCGCGATGCCGACGACCAGCGTCGAGAACACCAGCGGGCCGATCACCATCTTGATCAGCCGCAGGAACACGTCGGACACGAGCGAGATGTAGCCGGCGATTTCCGCGGCCGACTGCTTGTCCGGAAGCTGCGTGTAGATCAGGTAGCCGATCAGGATGCCGGCTGCCATGGCGAGCAGGATCCAGCCTGCCGCAGACATTCGTTTGTTCATGACGGAGTTCGCCGAGTGGCGATGGAGTTGACGGAAGAAAGGTGCGCGCCGCTCAGGCTGGTGGATGTCCGCCGACGGGCGCGCTGCCGCCGCACCGGCATTCGCGGCAACGCGAACGCCGGCGGCAGCGATTCGGGATGAAACGGTCGGGTCAGTAGCCGATCGCCGAACCGGCCGGACGGCGCGGGTCGTTGTAGCCGTAGATGAAGCCGACACGCACGTTGCCGGACACGGACGAATCGTTCCCGGAACTCTGACGGCTCGCCGCTTCGGTGCCCGGCAGGCCGACCATGATCAGCTCGGCGGCGCCCCACGGCGTCTGCTCGACCATCTTGTAGCCCATGTTGCGCAGGATCGCGAGCGTGTCGGGCGACAGGCCGTAGGTTTCGTAATAGACCGCGTCGGGCAGCCACTGGTGATGGATGCGCGGCGCGGCGACCGCGTCCTGCGGCGTCATCCCGTAGTCGATCACGTTCAGCACGGTCTGCAGCGTGATCGTGATGATGCGCGAGCCGCCCGGCGAGCCGACCACCATGAACACCTTGCCGTCCTTCTTCACGATGGTCGGCGCCATCGACGACAGCGGACGCTTGCCCGGCGCGATCGAGTTGCGCGTGCCCTGCACGAGGCCGAACAGGTTCTGCGCGCCGACCTTCACGGTGAAGTCGTCCATCTCGTCGTTGAGGAAGAAACCGGTGCCCGGCGCGATGACCACGGCGCCGAAGCGGCCGTTGACCGTATAGGTCGTCGACACCGCATTGCCGTCATGGTCGACGATCGAGTAATGCGTCGTTTCCGGCTTCTCGTGCACGCCGACACCGGGCTGCACGTCGACCGACGGCGTGGCCGTGTCCGCATGGATGCTCTTGCGGATCTGTGCCGCGTATTCCTTGCTCGTCAGCTTCGCGATCGGGTTGTCGATGAAGTCCGGATCGCCGAGGAGCGTGTTGCGGTCTTCGTACGCGTGGCGCATCGCTTCGGTCATGTAGTGGACCGCCGCGGCCGAGTGGTAGCCGAGCTTGCGCAGGTCATACCCTTCGAGGATGTTCAGCGTCTCGCACATCGTCACGCCGCCCGAGCTCGGCGGCGGCGCCGACACGAACTCGTAGCCGCGATACGTGCACGTCAGCGGCGCCATGTCCTGCGCGCGATAGGACGCGAAGTCTGCCGCCGTGATCACGCCGCCGCCGCGCTTGGCGGCCGCCTCGACGATCTTCGGGATCTCGCCGTGATAGAACGCGTCGGGCCCCTGCTCCGCGATGCGTTCGAGCGTGCGGGCCAGATCCTTCTGCACCAGGCGGTCGCCCGGCTGCAGCGCCGAGCCGTCCGGGCGCAGGAAGATGCGTGCGGCTTCGGGATCCTTCCTGAAGCGCTCGACCGTCGTGTCGAGGATGTCGGTATCGCCGCGCGTCAGCACGAAGCCGTCACGCGCGAGCCGGATCGCCGGCGCCATCACCTGCCGGCGCGTCAGCTTCCCGTACTTGCGCTGCGCGAGATCGAGGCCCGCCACCGTACCCGGTACGCCGACCGCGCGATAGCCGTACAGGCTCTGCTCCGGAATGACGTTGCCCGACGCATCGAGATACATGTTCGCGGACGCCGCGGCCGGCGCCGTCTCGCGGAAATTGATGAAGCGGTCGCGACCGTCGGCCAGATGGATCGTCATGAAACCGCCGCCGCCGATGTTGCCGCAGCACGAATTGGTCACCGCCTGCGCATAGCCGACGGCGACCGCCGCGTCCACCGCGTTGCCGCCTGCCTTCAGGATGTCGACGCCGATCTGCGACGCGAAGTGCTGCGACGACACGACCATGCCGTTCTTCGCTTCGACCGCCGGGTCCGACGCGGCGAACGCGCACACGCTCATCGCCGACAACAGGGTGAGTATTACGAGCCGCCTCATGACGGGATCCTCCAGACGAATAAACCGGGCCATGCGGGAATGCACCAGTGCGCAACTACGTGTCGACGCTGCCAATCCGACATGTAATAAACGATACATTCCAGTGAGGCCGCGATCATAGCACTCGGTTTTTTGGGCCAAAACCTAGGGTAAGCCCTGAATTTGACGCGAAAGCACGTCGATAAGACTGACAATGAATGTTCGATTTATTACACATATGAACGTATTCGTTGAGCAGGGTGATGCGTCCCTCTAATTTCAGGCCGTACGCGGCCTGCGGCACGTCGATCGGCTAACATGCGTGCAGTTGGCGGCAGACGCCCGTCTGCCGTTTGGTCGTTCAGTTCAATTCAGATAGAAAGCCGGAGTACCGATGGGGACGAGCATCAGGGCGTTGTTGTTATCCCAGATGGATAGCTTCACGCCGTCGGAACAGAAGGTCGCGCAGGCGTTGCTGGAGCGCTATCCCAGTCTCGGGCTGGGCCCCATCGCGCAGTTTGCGAAGCAGGCGGAAGTCAGCGACCCGACCGTGTTCCGCTTCGTCGTCCGGATCGGTTTCCCGAACTACTCGTCGTTCCAGCAGGCGCTGCACGACGAGATCGACACCGCGATGAATTCGCCACTCGCGCGGATGGATGCGTTCCACTCGGAAACCGGCATGCGCGACAGTCATGCGGCGATCTTCCAGCGGCTGTCCGAATCGCTAGCGGCGACGATCGAAGGGCTCGACGCGGCCGCGTTCGACGCGGCCGTGGCGGTGCTGGCCGATCCGGACGTACGCATTTTCTGCGGCGGCGGGCGGTATACGGCGCCGCTCGCGTCGCTGTTCTCGTTCACGCTCGCCTATGCGCGGCCGCGTGTGCAGTACGTCGAGCCGAACGTGAATCTCGCGTCCGTCGCGCTGGTCGACATGGGGCGCAACGACGTGCTCGTGATCTTCGACTTTCGCCGTTACCAGAAGGACAGCATCCGCTTCGCGCAGGCCGCGCACCGGCTCGGCGCGCGGATCCTGCTGGTCACCGACGAATGGCGCTCGCCGATCGCCGCGTTCGCGGAAATCGTGCTGCGGATCCAGGGGCGCCCGTTCGCGATGCTGCAGACCAACGTGCCGGCGCTGGCGCTCACCGAGGCGCTCGTGATCGCCGTGACGAACCGGCTGCCGGAGCTCGCGCGGCAGCGGATGGAAAAGATCGAGCGGCTCAATGCCGGCGGGATCGAGTGGGATACCAACCAGCGGGATTTGCCCGAATGACGATCGTTCGCGTGGCGGGCGTGGGCGCCGGCTTTCGACCTCGCAACGGCCGGGAATAAATCCGCCGCTTCGCCGGTATCGCATGCGAAGGCGCCGGCTTATTCCAGGACGATCCGGCCGTCCGGTTTCGTCACGAGAATGCGAGGCTCACATGGCTTCATCGACCCCCACCCGCCCGTCACGCCGCAAGGCCCTGCAATGCATGGCCTTCGGCGGCCTCGGCACGCTGTTCACGCTGTCGGGCGGCATCCTCACGCCGTTCGATCTCGCCCTCGCGCAGGCCGGCGACGCGCGCCCGGCCGCCGCGGGCCGGCCGCTGTTCGTGCAGATCAGCGATACGCACATCGGCTTCAACAAGGACGCGAATCCCGACGTGTCGGCCACGCTGAAGCAGACGATCGATCTCGTCAACGGGATGCCTGCCTTGCCCGCGCTGGCGATCCATACCGGCGACATCACGCATCTGTCGAAGCCCGAGGAATTCGACCACGCGTCGCAGTTGCTGTCCGCGCTGCGCGTGCCGGAACTGCACACGGTGCCCGGCGAGCACGACGTCACCGACCGTTCCGGCGCCGAATATTTCGGCCGGTTCGGCAACGCGTCGGACAACCGCGGCTATTACAGCTTCGATCACGCGGGCGTGCACTTCATTGCACTCGTCAACGTGATGCACTTCAAGCCGAACGGGCTCGGCAGCTTCGGCGACGAGCAGCTCGCGTGGCTCGCGCAGGACCTGAAAGGCCGCTCGTCGAGCACGCCGATCGTCGTGTTCTCGCACATGCCGATGTGGACCATCTACGAACCGTGGGGCTGGGGCACCGGCGATGCGCCGCAGACGATGGCGCTGCTGCGCCGCTTCGGCTCGGTCACCGTGCTGAACGGGCACATCCACCAGATCGTGTCGAAGGTCGAGGGCAACGTGACGTTCCATACCGCCCGCTCGACCGCGTTCCCGCAGCCGACGGCCGGCAACGGCCCGGGACCGGTGCCGCTCACGGTGCCGCACGACCGGCTGCCGTCGATGCTCGGCGTGACGACCGTCGAATTCGCCGGCCATCCGGTTGCGTCGTCGCTGCACGATGCGACGCTCGCCTGACAAATATAAGGAGACCGACATGATCCGCTTCACGCCATCTCGAATCATCACGGTGCTGATCCTGTGCGGCGCGGCCGCCGGCATGCCGCCCGCCGCGTTCGCGCAAGGCCCGACCGGCCCGCTCGTGACGATCCGCAATTTCATGTTCTCGCCGATGTCGACCACGATCAAGGCCGGCACGACGATCACGTGGAAGAACCTCGACGCGGAGCCGCACACCGTCGTCAACGACGCCGGCATCTTTCATTCGAAGGCGCTCGACCAGGACGAAACGTATGCGTTCCGCTTCGACAAGCCGGGCGTCTACAAGGTGTTCTGCGGCATTCATCCGTACATGAAGGAAACGATCACCGTCGAATGACGATGCCGGCCGGTCGTCATCGGCGTATGCTCACTGCCCCGCCGAGCGCATGCCCGGCGCGGTACCGGCGACGACCGGGCACGACTGCGGCAGCGCCTGCCCGAACAGGACGGCCAGCCCGCAAGCGGACGCGAACATGCCGAGGCCGTCATGCCCGACGCCCGGCACTTCGACGACCTGCTGCGCGAGATCGTCCGGATGCCGCTTCTTCAGGTAATCGAAATACGCGAGCCCGCGCGCGAGCCGGTACGGCCCCTGCGCCATCGCCGCGCACGAACGGTCGATGAAATGCGTGGTGGGATTCGTGTCGGCCTGCCCAAGCAGGTACACGACATGGCGCGCGACGTAGCGCGTTTCGAGATCGCGCACGTCCTGCGATGCAACGTAAGGCGGCGCCGACTTCAACCCGTACTTCCATTCGGTCGCGCGCGGGCAGGCGCCGCCTGCCATGGCCTCGGCATTCGGCCGTTCGTCGTCGAAATACAGGTAGCTCGACGGGTTCGCAACCACGTAGCGCACGGCAATGCCGGTACGCGCGAGCGCGTCGCCTTCGCGCCCGGCCACCGCATAACGCTGCAGCAACTGTGCGCCGGCCGAGTGGCCGATCACGACGACCGTCGACATCGACGGGTACCGGCCGCGGTCGGCGAAATGCGCGAACAGCGCGTCGAGCGCCGCGAACGAGCTGATCGGGCCCGGCTGGCGGGCCGGTTCACCGCCCTTCCATCCTTCCTGCGTCCATGCGAGCGTCGGCGCGGGCAACGAAAACGCGCGCACGTCGGCGCGTGTCAGGAACTGCGGCGCGACGACCATCGTGCCCGTGCCGGCCGCACCGGCCTTCTCGACGACCTCGCGCCCCGATGCGTAGTACGCGTCGGCATTACGCAGCGTGCCGTGAATCACGATGAACACGCGCGTGACGTCGGGCGCGGCCTGGTCGAGCGGATGATCGGCGTAGACGGGCAGCACCGCACGGCCTTGCGGCGTGTCGACGGTTATGCGCTGGTCGGCGACGGCCTTGACCGGCGCTTCGAGACGTTCGCGCTGTGTGGGCGTAATGGCTTCGGCCGGCCGCGCGCCGACCAGCATGCCGGCGGCGGCACAGGCCAGCGCGAGCGGAACGGCATAGGACAGGGCTCGAGCGGCCGGCAGCATGCGCGAGAGTCGGATGCGGGAAAAGGCAGCGGAAGTGACGGACATGGCGGCGGCTCGGGTGGCGGATATGACTTGAACGGCGATGGTCGCAGAATCCGTCGCGCGCCGCCGGTCCGTTGCGGAAAACGAATCAGCCCGCCGGTTGCGTACCGCGCTCCGCGCCGATGCACGCTTCGCCCGATCTCGTACGGCGATAGCGGATTGCAGGCAAGGCGACCTGAAGCCGGCGGCCCCATCGACGGCGGTTCACGTCGCCCTCTATCCGACCCCGAGATTACAACGTCCTATCAACCCCATTGCCGACAGTGCTTTCAAACATATCGTAAAAACACGATATATGATTCGCCCATCGACGATACCCGTTTGCCCGACCGAAACACCCAGCCTTTCCATGCCGACCGAACTCGACATCGACGCGATCCTGAAAGCGCTCTCGAACCCCGTGCGCCGGGAAATCCTCGTCTGGCTGAAAACGCCCGACGAGCATTTTCCGCAGCAGACGCTGCCATACGAACACGGCGTCTGCGCGGGCCAGATCGACGCGCGCTGCGGGCTGTCGCAGTCGACCGTCTCCGCGCACCTCGCGACGCTGCAGCGCGCGGGGCTCGTGACGTCGACGCGGATCGGCCAGTGGGCGTTCTTCCGGCGCAACGAGGCCGTCATCGACGCATTTCACGACGCGCTGCGTCGCGAACTCTAGCCAACGGCCGAACCGGCCATGCGGAGCGCCGTCGTATCCGACGCGACGGCTTCTCCGCCTTTCGTAAGAGGTTATTTGCCATGCCCACGCTGTTCGATCCCGTTACCCTCGGTGACCTGACCCTGCCGAACCGCATCGTGATGGCGCCGCTCACCCGCGCCCGTGCGGGCACGGCGCGCGTGCCGAACGCGCTGATGGCGCGCTACTACGCCGAGCGCGCATCGGCCGGCCTGATCATCACCGAAGCGACGTCGGTCACGCCGCAAGGCGTCGGCTATGCCGACACGCCCGGCATCTGGTCCGACGAGCAGGTCGAAGGCTGGAAGCAGATCACGCAGGCCGTGCACGCGGCCGGCGGGCGCATCGTGCTGCAACTCTGGCACGTCGGCCGGATCTCCGATCCGATGTTCCTGAACGGCGACCTGCCGGTCGCGCCGAGCGCGATCGCCGCGGGCGGCCACGTGAGCCTCGTGCGTCCGCCGCGTCCGTTCGTGACGCCGCGCGCACTCGAACTCGACGAGATTCCGGGCATCGTCGCCGCGTATCGCAAGGGTGCCGAGAACGCGAAGGCAGCCGGCTTCGACGGCGTGGAGATTCACGGCGCGAACGGCTACCTGCTCGACCAGTTCCTGCAGGACAGCACCAATCGCCGCACCGATGCATACGGCGGCCCGATCGAGAATCGCGCGCGCCTGCTGCTCGAAGTGGTCGACGCGGCGATCGACGTGTGGGGCGCGGGCCGGGTCGGTGTGCACCTTGCGCCGCGCGGCGACGCGCATACGATGGGCGATTCCGATCCGGCGGCAACCTTCGGTTATGTCGCGCGCGAACTCGGCCGCCGCAAGATCGCGTTCATCTTCACGCGCGAATCGTATTCGGGCGACCAGTTGAGCCCGCGCCTGAAGGAAGCGTTCGGCGGCCCGCTGATCGCGAACGAGCAGTTCACGCTCGACACCGCGCAGGCCGCGCTCGCGAACGGCAGCGCCGACGCGATCGCGTGGGGCAAGCTGTTCATCGCGAACCCGGACCTGCCGCGCCGTCTCGAACTCGGCGCGCCGCTCAACCAGCCGGTGCCGGAGACGTTCTACGCGGAAGGCGAAACCGGCTACACCGACTACCCGGCGCTGAGCGACGCGGCCTGACGGCACAACGGCGCGGGTTCAGATGCGCACGTCCGCGCGCATGAACACGCGCCGTGTTTCGTCGAGACCGAGTGCGACGTGGTGCGCGCGTATCGCGCGCAGCGCGTCGTCGAGCGCTGCATCGTCGATGATCCGGAAACCGAGGCGCGCGTAGTACGGCGCATTCCACGGCGCGTCGCGAAACGTCGACAGCACGATCTCCGTGATCCCTTCCCGCGCCGCGCGCGCCGTCACCTGTTCGATCAGGCGCGCGCCGATACGCTGCCCCGCATGCGACGGCGCGACGTCCAGTTCCTCCAGATACAACCGCTGCGCATCGAGCAGCCGGTAGAACGCGAACCCCACGCACGTGCGTTGCGAATCGACCGCGACATACGCACGGCCGTCGTCGATCCGCACGAGCACGGCGGCCGCATCGGTCGGCTCGCCGTCGGCGATGTCAGCCATGCCGATCGCGCGAAACCGCTGCGCGGCGGCGACTTCCACGGCGGCCATCGCGGCCGCGTCTTCCCGCGTGGCGGGACGAATCAGGATCGATGCAGGCATCACGGCGATTCAGGCAGGCAGTCTGGAACGGCCGTCACTATAATCGAAACTTCATACGTATCGTTTCGAATGCCCGATCCACGAGGTCCGTCATGACGTTGTCCGCACTCGCCGTCTTCGCCTTTGCCCTGCTCGTCACCGCCGGCACACCCGGCCCGAGCGTCGCCGCGCTCGTCGCGCGCGTGCTGACCAACGGCGTGCGCGACGTGCTGCCGTTCCTCGCGGCCATGTGGCTCGGCGAAGCGCTGTGGCTCACGCTCGCGGTCGCGGGGCTGTCGGCGTTCGCGCACACGTTCGCGACGGGCCTGATCGTGCTGAAGCTGCTCGGCGTCGCGTACCTGCTGTTCCTCGCATGGAAGATGTGGACCGCGCCGACAGGCACGGATGCCGACGACCTGCCGCGCGGCCAGTCGCCTTGGCGCATGTTCGTCGCGGGCATGCTGGTCACGCTCGGCAACCCGAAAATCATGTTGTTCTATCTCGCACTGCTGCCGACCATCGTCGACCTCACTCACGTCGGCGTCGCCGCGTGGGCCGAGCTGGTCGGCACGATGCTCGCGGTCCTGATTCTCGCCGACTGCTTCTGGTCGCTGCTCGCATCGCGTGCACGCGCCTTCCTGACGTCGGCGCGCGCGAAGCGGATCGCGAACCGCACGAGCGCAACCGCAATGGCCGGTGCGGCGGTGGCGATCGCGACGCGGTAGTCCGCGGCGGCGCTCCACCCACTAACAGCGAAACGCCTTGCGCCAGGCGCCCCGTTCCGGCATGTAGTCATTGCATTCGATCAGCGCACGCACGAGCGCCCAGTCGTCGTCATCGCAGAAATCGAGCAGCATCGCGCCGTACGGGCCGGGCTGCTCGCGCAAGCGCTCGGCCAGTCGCGCATGAATGCCCTGCACGCGGCCATCGCCGTGTGCGACCACCGACGGATTCGCGCCCATCCCCGTACCGCTGCAGAAACTGATCGCCCAGCGGCCGCTGTCCGGCAGCGGCAGATGCGTCAGCAGCGCGTCGATCGCACGCCACTTCCACGCGATCGATGCTGCCACCGGCACGCGATATTCGTCCTGGATCACGAACGCGCCGTCCGGATGATCGATCGTAAACGTCGCGTTGTCAGGCCACGCGGTCAGGTCGATGCCGAGCGGCCGGCCGCTGCGAAAGCGCCGCAACAGCACGACCGCGCCGCGCACGTCGCCGAGCGCAGGCAGCGTGCCGCCGGCATGCCAGCGCAATCGCGGATGCCGCGCGCGATGCGCGTCGAACGTCGCATCGAAACCGCGCGTGCACGCCTGCGCCGGCCACTCGTCCTTCACCGACATCACGATGCATTCGCGCGGATGCGCATCGAGAAAGCGCGTACAGGTGGCCAGCACGTCGTCGAACGTCATGCCGAGCGCGATGCCGCCGTGATGGATGTCGAACGCATCGCGCACGTGCCGGCAGCGGATGTCGAGCAGCCGCACGCCATGCGCGAGCTGCGCATCGAGCGGCGCACGCTGCGTGCGCACCAGCGAATCGTCGACCGTATACGCACAGGTGTCATGGCTGCCCGGTAGGGTCAGCGTATGCAGCGGCCGCGCGTCGTCGAGCGCGGACATCCAGTCGGCAGGCGGCATGCCCGTATCGTGGCGCGAAGGAATCATGAATCGATGAATGACAAGGAAAGAAAACCGTGGGTCACGGCGTCGGATGTCGCGGCGCGGGCCGGCGTCTCGCGCTCGGCAGTGTCGCGCGCGTTCTCGCCGACGGCAAGCATTGCGCCGCAAACGCGCGAGCGCGTGATGGTCGCCGCGCGCGCGCTGGGCTACCAGGTCAACCTGATCGCGCGCGACATGATCACGCAGCGCAGCAGCATGATCGGCGTCGTGACGGCCGGGTTCGAGAACCCGTTCCGCGCGCGGCTGCTGTCGGACCTGATGGCCGCGCTCGGACAGCGCGTGCTTACGCCGCTCGTGACCAATGCGGAAGATCCGCGCCAGATCCGGCAATCGCTCGAACAACTGCTCAGCTACCGCATCGCGGGCCTCGTGATGACGTCCGCGTCGCCGCCGCTGTCGGTCGCGCGGCAATATCTCGAACACCGGATTCCGGTCGTGATGATCAACCGCGAAGCGAACCTGCCGGGCGCGGATGTGGTCGTCAGCGACAACGCGGCGGGCGCCGCCCACGCCGCGCAGCGGCTCGTGCGGGCCGGCGCGCGCCGGCTCGCGTTCGTCGGGCCGCGCGGCACGAGCTACAGCGCGCGCTCGCGCGCCGCGGCGTTCGAGCAGGCGCTCGGGCCACGCAACGCGTTCGGCGCGTTCGACGCGACGCTCGTACGCGTGCTCGACACGCCGTCCGACACCCATGCCAGCGGGATCGACGCCGCGCGGCACCTGTTCGCGACCGCCGAGCGGCCCGACGGCGTGTTCTGCTCGTCCGACCTGCTCGCGCTCGGCGTGATCGACGCCGCGCGCCGCGAATTCGGCTTGCGCGTGCCGGACGACCTGCGCGTGATCGGCTTCGACGATATTCCCGCCGCCGAATACGATGCGTATCGGCTGACGACGCTGCGGCAGGACACGCGCGGCCTCGCGCATGCGGCGATCGACCTGCTCGCCGACCGGATGCAGGCGTTCGACGGCCCGTCGCGCACGCGGGTCGTGCCGGTCACGCCGGTGGTGCGCGATAGCTGCGCATGACGACGTGAGACCGGGCGCGGCCACGCCGCGCGTCACTTCAGCCCACCCGCGAACCCGCGCAACAGGTAGCGCTGCACGTAGCCGGCCACGGCCAGCGTCGGCAGCGACGCCATCAATCCCGCGCTCAGCAGGTCGCCCCAGTCGATGCCGTTCTCCGTCACATAGCCGGCAATTGCGAGCGGCAGCGTGAAGCGGCTTGGCGTCGACACGAACAGCAGCGCGATCAGGAATTCGTTCCACGCCGCGATGAACACGAAGATCGCGGTCGCGATCAGCCCCGGTGCGCACAGCGGCAGCACGATCTGCACGAGCCGCCGCGCGAGCCCCGCGCCATCGATGCACGCCGCTTCCTCGTATTCGATCGGGACGTCGCGCACGAACGCGAGCAGCATCCAGATTGCCATCGGCAACGCGTAGATCTGGTACGCGAGCATCAGGCCGAGCGTCGAATCGAGCAGGTGCAGCCGCTTCGCGAGCGCGAACAGCGGCACCGCGATCGTGATCGGCGGCATCAGCTTCAACGCCAGCACGAGCACCAGGAACAGCAGGTCGAGCCGCGCCGGAAACCGCAGCCGCACGAGCGCGTATGCAGCCGGAAAGGCGAGCGCCAGCGCGAGCAGCGTCGTGCCGAAGCCGACCAGCAGCGAATTGAACAGCGGCGCGCCGATGCCGTTCGCCCACACCGACGCAAAATGCGCGACCGTCGGCGCGGCCGGCCAGATCCGCAACGGATGATCGAGGCGTTCGAGCGTCGGCATGAAGGCCGCGCCGGCCATCCACAGGCACGGCAGCAGCAACAGCGCGAGCGCGACGACGCGCAGCGCCCACGGCATCGCGTGACCGAATGCAGCGCTCGCTCGTGCGCGCGGGATACCCGTCGATCGCGTCGTCATGCGCGCCGCTTGCGAACCGTCTGCCATACGTACCCCGAGACCAGCAGCGCGGACGCCGCGAGCATCAGCACCGACGCGGCGCTCGCCGGCCCGACGTTGAAGAAGCGGAAGCCCGTGTCGTAGATGTAGGTCGACAGCGTCTGCGTCGCGTTGCCGGGGCCGCCGCCCGTCAGCGCATAGACCTTGTCGAACAGCTTGAACGTGTCGATCGAGCGCAGCAGCAGCGCGAGGCCGATCTGCGGCGCCGCGAGCGGCAGCGTGATATCGCGCAGGCATTGCCATTCGCTCGCGCCGTCGGTGCGCGCGGCTTCGTACAGCTCCTGCGGGATCGACTGCAGCCCGGCCAGCACGATCAGGAACGCCATCGGCGTCCACTGCCACACGTCGACGAGCGCGAGCGACCACAGCGCGAGATGCGGGTCGGACAGCCAGCGCACGCCTTCGACGCCGAACACGGCGAGCAGCGCGTTCAGGAAGCCGTCGAAGTTCAGCCAGTTGCGCCAGATCGCCGAGCACACGAGCGTGGACAGCATCATCGGCAGGATCGCGAGCGGCAGCGCGATGCGCCGGCCAGGGAACGCGCGCACGAACAGCAGCGCGAGGCCGAAGCCAAGCGCCACTTCGGCCAGCGACGCGACGATCGTGAAGCGCAGCGTGTTGCCGAAGCCGGCCGTAAATGCGTCGTCGCCGAGCACCGCGCGATAGTTCGCGAGCCCCACGAACGCGCGGCGGCCGGCCGAGTAATCGACCCGGCAGAACGAGTCGATCAGCACCTGCGCGACCGGATACAGCGCGAGCGCGGCGAGCACCAGCAGCGCGGGCCCGATCAGCGCGACGAACGGCAGGCTGCGGCCGAACGCTTTCATGCGCGACCTCCGGCCGACGGATTGACGTTGACGCGCGCGGTCACTTGCCAGCCGCGGCCGCAGCCGTCGCCTGCGCGATCTTCTGCTGCGCCTGGCGCAGCGCGGCGTCGGGCGCGGCCTGCCCCGTCAGCGCGAGCTGCAACTGGTCGCCGAGAATGCTCTCCACCTGCTGCCAGTCCGTCACGCGCGGCCGCGCACGGCCGGCCTCGAGCGCCTTCAGTTGATCGGGATACCAGCGGTACTGGCGCACCAGCGCCGGATCGTTGAACACGCTGCGGCGGGTCGGCGGAATGCCGATGCCGGCGAGGCGCGTCTGCGTATCGCGCGCGCTCAGGTAGGCGAGGAAGTCCTGCGCGAGCTTCGCGTGCGGCGCGTCCTTCGGAATGCCCATCTGCCAGATGCCGAGCATCGGCGCCGGGCCCGCGGTCTGCCCCGGCGGCGGCTGCAGCGCGATCTGCCCGACCACGCGCGACTGCTTCGGATCGTCGAGGGCCGGCACCCATGCCGGCCATACCTCGATCGACTGCGCGGCCGTGCCGCGCTGCAATGCGTCGCGCACTTCGGCCGCGCCGTACACGTCGACGTCCTTCGGCGCGAATGCCTTCAGCGCGAGGAAAGTCTTCAGCGCGGCCTGCGCTTCGCGGGAATCGATCGTCACGTTGCCGGCCCGGTCGAACACGTCGCCGCCGTACGCCCACAGGATCGGCAGAAAGCCCGTGACGACCGGGTTGCCCTTCGTGCCGCGGAACACGACGCCCGACACGCTCTTGTCCGCGCCGCCGACGGTCTGCGCGATCTTCAGCACGTCGTCCCAGTTGCGCGGCGGTTGCAGCTTGTACTTCGCGAGCAGATCCTTGCGGTACGCGAACATCTCGACGTTGCCGACGATCGGCAGCGCGTACAGCGCGCCCGCCGCGTTGCGGCCGAGCGCGACGGCGGACGGCACGAGATCGGCGTCCGCGAGCGACGCGGGCAGCGGCTTCAGCCAGCCGTTGCCGATGAATTCGGGCGCCCACGTGTCGTCCATCATCACGAGGTCGTACGCGCCGGTGCCTTCGCGCATCGACAGCTTGAGCTTCTGGTACAGGTTCGCGTTCGGTAGCTTGAGCAGCTCGACGTCGGTGCCCGGATGCAGCTTGGTGAAGCCGGCGACGGCATCGGCCAGCCCCTTGCCGTAGATGTCGTCGCGGCCTGCGATGACGAGATCGGCGGCCACGGCGTGCGTGGCGGCGAAGGACAGCGCAAGGGCGGCGGACAGCGCGCGCAGGCGGCTCAGCAAGGTCATGAGGTCTCTCTCGATCGGCGTATGGAGCGGAACGGTCATGCGTTGCACACGTGTGCAACGCCGGCGACACGTCGGGTCGCATGAAGCGTCGCCATTGTTCACGCAGACCGTGAAGGTATTGTGGCAACCCGCAAAGCCGGGCAACCTGACGCCCGCATTCCGTCCAGCCGGGCCCGTTCAGTTAAGCATACGGACGGCTTTTTTCAAGCATCGCTTTCCATCACTCGACCGGCGCAGGACCATACGCGTGGAGGCAGCACGGCGGCATGCGACCGACGTGCCGCCGCCAGCCGCATTCAGCGTCAAAAGTTCACACGAATCCCGGCCATCACCGCCAGTTGCCGGCTCGAATTGCTGTTCGCGAGCACCGGAATCTGCGCATAGTTCGCCGCGTTGCCATCCGCATCGGTGCCGAGCCCCGTGCCGCTCGCGATCTGGCCGATCGCGACCGCATACAGCGCGGTGCGCTTCGACAGGCTGTAGTTCGTGCCGACGTTCACCTGGTGGAATCGCGTCGTGCCGCGCCCGTCCGTATGCGCGGCATTGAAAATGTACGCGACGCCGCCTTGCAGCGCCGGCGTGAACATGTACGTGACGTTCAGCTCGCCGATGTCGAACGTGAACGCCTGCGTGCGCGGCTGCGCGGCGGTCGAGAAATAGCGGCTGTCGCCGAGACGCGTATGCGTATAGGTCAGCGCGACCGTCGCCGCGCCGAACGTGACCGACCCACCCGCGCCGAACGCACGCATCGAGCCCGCATCCTGCAGCAGGCAGTACATCGCGCCCGGGTTGCCGCACGCGAAATCGCCGATATAGCCGCTCGCGCCGCCGAGCGCCGCGTCGAGCGGCTGGTGCAGGTCGAGGTAGCCGACCGAGAAGGCCACCGGCGAGCGCGTGTACGTCGCGGCCACCGCATAGCCACGCTTCGCGGAAAAATCGCCGGCCTGGCCGCCGAAGCTGAACGTGCCGCCGAACGTGAGGCCGTTGAAATCGGCACTGGTGAACTTCACCGCGTTGTTGAAGTTGAACGCGGCATTCAGGTTGTCGACGTCGCCAAGGTGCGAGCCATACGGCGTCGCCCAGTTGTTGCTCGACACGTACGCGCCGAGCATGTCGGTGTACGAGTCGTATTGCCGGCCGAGGCCGAGCGTGCCGATCGAATCCTGGCGCAGCCCGACCCACGCCTGCCGGCTGAACGCGGTGCCGCCCTGCAGCGCCTGCCCGCTCGCGGACAGGAACTGCTGCTCGAGCGTGAACACCGCACTCAGGCCGCCGCCGAGCGGCTCGGCGCCCTGGAAGCCGAAGCGGGACGGCACGAGGTTGCCGCCGCCCATCTGCCATGCATGGCCGCCGCCCGTGCTGCCGTCGGCGCGCGTGAACTGCTGGTTCGTCGAATAGATGATGCCGGTGTCCACGGTGCCGTACAGCGTCACGCTCCCTGTAGTCTGCGCGTGCGCCGCATGCGCGCAACCCAGCATGGCCGCGGCTGCGGCCAGTCGTCGTCCGTTCTTCATGTCCCGCCCCTCCGTGATCATCGATACGCAGTGCGAATCGATGGTGTTGTCGATATGGGTGGCAGGACTGTATCCAGCGAAAATTCCGGACCTCTATCCCAAATCAGCAAATGGTGATGGGGACGAGCGATACACGGCGGCACCGTCGCGGCGCGGGCAGATCATTCGGGACGCAAGGTTTGCGACGGCAGCTCGCCGAACAGGTCGCGATACTCGCGCGCGAAATAGCCGAGATGCGTGAAGCCCCAGCTCGCCGCGGCTTCGCCGACGCCGAGTTGCCGCACCGACGTCGTGCGCAGCAGGCGACGCACCGCATTCAGCCGGATCGTGCGCAGGTAGCCGACCGGCGTGACGTCGGCCACGCGCTGGAAGCTCGTTTGCAGCGTACGACGGCTGCAACGCAGCGCGCGGCAGAGTTCGAGCACGGTGACGGGTTCCTCGGGCCGGTCGCGCAGATGCTTCTCGCAGCGGCTCACGATGTCGCTGTAGGTGGCGTGCGTGATGTCGCGGCGCTCGACGCCGATCCCCTGTTCGAGCGCGTCGAGGAACATGCCGAGCATCGCGTCGCGAAACATCTTGCGGGTGGCCGCGTATTCGAGGCAGCCCGGATTGCGCTGCGCGTCGTCGATCAGCGACGACAGCCGCACGCCGAGCGCGACGCCCTGCGCGTCGGACAGCCGCGTCACGTGCCGCAGCCGGCGCGCGCCGGCCGCGCCGAATTCGGCCTCGCACAGCTCGTCGACCATGTCGGACGCCGCGCTGATCCCGACGAGCCCCATCCCTTCCGGCGTGTGGAATTCGAAATCCTCGCCGGCGCGCAGCGCGAGCAGCGCATAGCCGTCGACCGGCTGGCCCTGGAACGTGCCCGCGAGCGGCACGGACAACGGCACCGCGAGCGACGTGCGCCCGGCCGGCGCGAGCCCGGTTTGCGCGACGCGCCGGTTGGTCGTTTCCCGGAAGAAGTGGAAATCGTCGTACAGCACCTGCGTGACGGTGCCCTTGAAACGGCCCGGCGTCATCTGACGGTACACCTGATGCCAGCCCGCGATCGCGAGCCCGTGATCGTGCACGTCTTCGTGTGAGCGTGACTGGAACAGCATCGGCACCTCCGGTAAAACCCTGATTTCTCGATGCGACCGCCGGGTTCACGCGGCACGCATCGCCACAGCTTACCCTCGCAAAATCCCGCGCAGTGCGGCTTCGAACGCAAGACAGGCCGCCGACAGCGCGGCGGCCTGCTCGTCGATCAGCCTGACATAGCGGCGAAACGACGGCATCCGGTTCACGACCTCGCTACCGCCGAACGGCACGATCGCGAGCGTCCAGCGGCCATCGCGCGCGGCGATCGCGCAGTCGGTCAGGTGCAGCCCGCGCAGCGCGTCGGCCAGCGACGGCCCGGCAAGCAGCGCGGCCAGCGTGTCGATGAAGACGGGGTCGCATCCGGGCGCGGGCACGGCTTCGATACCCGTACGGCGCAGCCAGCCGGTCTGCCGCACGCATGCGCTGCCCTGCGCGGCCGGGCCGTCGGCGGCGGCCGTCACCGTCACGCTGACCGTATGCATCAGGAACTGGCGCTCGACGCGCTCGTCGATGCCCACGCGCACGCCGTTCGGCAGCCGTGCCGAGACGCCGCCGACGCCACCGACCGCGTCGGCGTCGCGCACGGCCCGCAGGTCGGCGAGCACGCGCGCGGCGATCGCGCCGGGCCGATGGCCGGGCGGCGGCGCATCGAGCGCCGCACGCCGCGAGCCAAGCGCGGCCTTCACGACGCGACGTGCTCGTTGCGCAGCACGTCCTCGACCGGCACCGGCCTGAACGGATGCCGGCGCTGCACGACGAGCGTCCAGAACAGCGCATACAGCGCGGTGAGCCCGAGCATCGCGCCGAACGGCACGTAGATGTCGCGCGGGTTCATGCCGGGCGGCGTGATGTACCAGATCGCGAGCACGATGCCGACGCTCGACACGATCTGCGGCAGCGGGAACAGCGGCGAGCGGTACGGGCGCGGCAAGTCAGGCCGGCGGATGCGCAGCATCACGACCGACGCGGTGACGAGCAGGTACGCGGTGCCCCACGCGCAGGTGGCGGCGAGCACGAGGTGGAGGATGCTGTCGAGGTTGCCGTTGATCAGCCACGCATGAACGATCGGCACGATCGCCGACGCGACGATGCCGACCACCGGCGTCTTGAAGCGCGGATGCAGGTACGCGAAGCAGCGCGGCAGCGCGCCGTCGATCGCCATCCCGTACAGGATGCGCGGCAGCCCGGCCATCAGCGTGTTGATCGTCGCGGCGCCCGCGCACAGGAACGCGATGCCGAACCAGATCCGCCCGAACGGCCCGAGCACCTGCAGCGCGAACGCGGGGATCGCGCCCGGCGTGTCGAGCAGATGCGTGAGGCCGTCGGGGCTCACCGGCACGTTCGCGACCTGGCGGCGGATCGCCGCGCCGTACAGGAACATGCAGATCGCGACGCCGACGAGGCCGAGCGCCATCGCGCGCGGAATCGTGCGCCCCGGCGCCTTCATTTCCGGCGCGAGCGGCGTGACGAACTCGCAGCCGACGAACATGAACATCGCCATCCCGACGAGCGACAGCACGGACGAGATCGACGTACCGACTTCCGAGCCGCCAAACCAGCCGTCCAGATGCACGGCCGGCGCGGCCGCGAGCCCGAGAATCCCGAAGATCATCAGCGACAGCCACATGCCGGCCGTCAGCACGATCTCGAGCTTGCTGAACACCTTGATGCCGATGATGTTGGTGATCGCGAACGTGACCACGAGGCCGACGCCGACGAGCCACGAACTATTGTGCTTCTCGAACGCGGCGTTCAGCGATTCGAAGTTCACGAGCGCCATGATGCCGCTCAGGATCGTCTCCGCGGTGCCGGCGAACACGTGCACGAGGAAATACGCGGAAATCGTGCCGGTGATCGCCCAGAAGCGGCCGAGCCCGCACGACAGGTAATCGTAAACCGAGCCGGCCGTCGGCAGCATCGCGGCGGCTTCGGAGAAGGTCGTGGCCTGCGCCTGCATCATCACGAACGCGACGATCATCGCGACCGCGAACGCCCAGCCGCCCATCCCGAAGCCCGACGTCGCGGTGAGGATCACCGGGCTCGCCATGATGAGGCCGACCGCGCTCGCCAGCGCGGTCGGGAAACCGACCGCGCCGGCCTTCAATGCGGCGCCGCCGCCTGCTTCAGCCGGCGAGCCGGCGGACGTATCGCCCGCGGCGCCGGTCATTCCCGACCATCCCGACATCGTTGTCTCCTTCGTGGGTTGGCCCGAACCGGCGCTTCGTCAGCGGCCGGGGCCAGATGCTTTGCGGTCGGCCCCGGGCGGTGCGTCAGCGCGTCGATGCCCCGGGCCCCTGTCGATCACGGCGTGATCCGATGTCGAAAAAATACGCAGGCAAAATAATCCGGTCATAGCGCAAATCGGCAAACCCGCGATGGCGTTTACCCTCCGCCGCGGGTTTGCCGGTCACGCCGTCATGCGAACGGCACGGCCTCGAAGCCGGCCGCGAGCGCGTCGACGATCCGGTCGAGCTGTTCGCGCTGGATCACGAGCGGCGGCGACAGGATGATCTTCGTGCCGACCGGACGCACCAGCACGCCGTTCTCGCGCGCGACTTCCGCGACCGCGTTCGCGTAGCCGGACAGCGGATCGATCGGCTCGCGCGTGTCTTTGTTCGCGACGAGGTCGAGCGCGAGCATCAGCCCCTTGCCGCGCACCTCGCCGACCGCCGCGAAGCGTTCCGCGAACGGCCGCAGCGCCTCGAGCAGATACGCGCCCTGCTTCGCCGCATTCGCCGGCAGATCCTCCTTCACGACGATGTCGAGGCTCGCGATCGCGGCCGCGCACGCGACCGGGTGGCCGGCGTACGTGTAGCCGTGCATGATCGCGCCGCCGAAATCGGCGTTCGCGGCGAACGCGTCCTCGATCCGCGCGTTCACGACCGTCGCGCCGAGCGGCACGTAGCCCGACGAAATCCCCTTCGCGAGACACATGATGTCCGGGCGCACGCCCCACCCGCGGCTGCCGAACATACTGCCGCTGCGGCCGAAGCCCGTCACGACTTCGTCGGCGATCAGCAGCACGCCGTAGCGGTCGCACACCTCGCGCACGAGCGGCCAGTAGTTGGCCGGCGGCACGATCACGCCGCCCGCGCCCTGGATCGGCTCCGCGATGAACGCGGCGATGGTGTCCGGGCTCTGGAACTCGATCTCGCGCGCCAGCATTTCCGCGCAGATCCTGCCGAGTTCCTCCGGGTCCTGCGTAAACGGATTGCGGTACAGCCACGGCGTCTCGACGTGGAAGCAGCCGGGCAAATTCGGCTCGTAGTTGCGGCGGAACACCGTGTTGCCGTTCACCGACGCGCCACCGAAATGCGTGCCGTGATAACCCTGCTTCAGCGAGATGAACTTCGTGCGATCGGCCTGGCCGCGCACCTTCCAGTACTGGCGCGCGATCTTCAGCGCGGTCTCGATCGAATCGGAGCCGCCCGAGCTGTACAGCACGCGGCGCATCCCTTCCGGTTCGAGCATGTCGATCACCTTCTTCGACAGCTCCTCGGCGCGCGGATGCGAGATGCCGTCGAACAGCTGGAAGTATTCGAGCTCGTCGAGCTGGCGCACGATCGCGTCCTTCACTTCCTGGCGGTTGTGGCCGACGTTCACGTTCCACAGACCCGCGACGCCGTCGACGAGCTTGCGCCCCTGTTCGTCGAACACGTAACAGCCGTCGCCGCGCACGATGCGGATCGGCTTGCGCTGTTTCATTTCGTTCGGGTGCAGCATCGGGTGCCAGAACTTCGCTTCGTTGTAGCTCATTGCAGTCTCCACTTTCGGATCGGTTGTTGCGGTTTTTGCGGTTTTTGCGGTGGTCGGATCGGCCCGCGCGTCAGTGCGCGATGCACACGGATTTGGTTTCGGTGAAGCCTTCGATCGCGTACTGCCCGAATTCGCGGCCGATGCCCGATTGCTTGTAGCCGCCGAACGGCATCGACGGATCGAGCGGGATATGGCAGTTCACCCACACGGTGCCGGCCTCGATTCGCGGCACGAGATTCATCACGCGCTTCAGGTCGTTGCTCCAGATGCTCGCGGCGAGGCCGTACGGCGACGCGTTCGCGAGGCGTATCGCGTCGGCCGCGTCGTCGAACGGCACGACGACGATCACCGGGCCGAACACCTCGTCGCGCACGATCGCGCTGTCCGGATGCGGATCGGCGATCACGGCCGGCTTCACGTAGTAGCCGGGCAGATCGTCGGCCGGCGTGCCGCCCGCGAGGAACGTGAGGCCCGCGCGGCGCGCGCCTTCGATGTGCTGGACGACCTTGTCGCGATGGTGAGCGGATACGAGCGGGTTGATCTGTGCGGTGGTGTCAAGGCCAGCGCCGAGCTTCATCGCCTGCGCGACGCCGGCGAGGCCGTCGGCCAGTTGCGCGAACTTGCTGCGATGCACATAGAGGCGCGACGCGGCCGCGCACACTTGCCCCTGGTTGAAGAACGCGCCGGCGGCGACGCCGTCGAGCGCCTGCGCGACGTCGACGTCGTCGAGCATCACGATGGGGTTCTTGCCGCCGAGCTCCAGCGAGAAGCGCGTCATGTTCTGCACGGCCGCCGCGCCGACCAGCTTGCCGGTCGCGGTCGAGCCGGTGAACGAGATCTTCGCGATCGACGGGTGGCTCGCGAGCGCCGCGCCGCAAACGCGCCCGCCCGTGACGACGTTGAACACGCCGGGCGGCACGCCGGCTTCGCGTGCGAGCTCGGCCAAGCGCAGCGCGGTGAGCGGCGTTTCCGGCGACGGCTTCAGCACGATCGTGCAGCCGGCCGCGAGCGCCGGAATCAGTTTCCACACCGCGATCATCAGCGGGAAATTCCACGGCACGATCGCGGCGACCACGCCGACGGGCTCCTTGCGCGTATAGGCCGTATAGCGCGCGCCGGGCGGGAACGGAATCGACACGTCGAGCGTCTGGCCGGTGATCTTGGTCGCCCAGCCGGCCATGTAGCGCACGTATTCGACGCTCGCGCCGACCTCGATCGCGCGCGACACGTGAATCGACTTGCCCTGGTTCAGCGTTTCGAGCTGCGCGAGCGTTTCGGCGTCGGCTTCGATCAGGTCCGCGAGTTTCAGCAGGATGCGTTCGCGGTCGGCCGGCCGCAGCCCGCTCCACACGCGCGCGTCGAACGCGTGTTTCGCGCTGGCGACGGCGCGGTCGACGTCGTGTGCGTCGGCGTCCGCGACGGTGGCGAGCCGCTCGCCCGTGGCCGGGTTGTACACGTCGAGGCGTGCCGCCGCATGCGCGGGCTGCATGGCGCCGTCGACGAAGAGGCCGAAATCGCGCGCGACGAAGGTGCGCACGGTGTCGCTGACGGCGACGAAGTTCGTGTTGCTCATGGGCGTCTCGTTGATTGTCGTGGCTGGACCGCGTACCGGTGAGGCACGCGGGCGTCGGACCACTGTATCGACGAGGGATAGCGCCCGGTGAGCGCAAATTGGCAGCGCGTCATCGGCAAGACGATCGCGCATCGAATTGCACGATCTCGCGGGCCGGCCGGCAGCGCGATTACAGGAACAATGCGCCGACCAGCTCCGTGCGATTCGACACGCCGAGCTTGCGGTACATGCGCATCAGGTGGGTCTTGATCGTCGGTTGCGCGAGCGCGAGATCGCGCGCGATCTCCTTGTTCGAGCGGCCGTCGCGCACGAGCCGTGCGATCTGCTCCTCGCGGTAGGTCAGCCGTTCCTCGCAACCGATCCGGTGGATTCCGCGCCGTGCACGCAGCAGCGGGCTCAGCGCGGCTTCGGCGACGGGTTGCAGCCGCGCGAGCGCGTCGATCTCGCCGGGTGCGAACCGTCCTGCCGTGCCGTTGCCGTTCGCGTCGCCCATGCCGAAGCGCAGCAGCGAGAACGCGCCGACCGTGCGGCCCGCGTCGCGCAGCCAGATCTCGACGACGTCGGCCACGTCGTGCCGCCGCAGAAACCGGGTCCAGTACGCGGACGCGGCACGTCGTTCATCAGGCAGTTGGGACGCGAGCGTGACGACCGCGCAATCGCCCGACGCGCAGCGCGACGGATGCAGCGGATCGAGCATCCGGTAGCGGGCGACATAGGTGCGATGCATCGATTCCGGCATCCCGAACAGCTCGAAATCGGCCGGCTCGCCGCTGTGGTCGAGCCGATAGAACACGATCGCCGACGGGCTCGCGAATGCGTCGAACGCGTCCACGCACGCGCGCAGCGTGCGTCGCCAGTCGGCGGCGTCGTGGTCGGCGGAAACGAATGAGGTCGGCATCGGGAATCGGCTGGCGGATGGACGACAACGAATGTCGACGTCCGGGCCAGCCTACCGGCGCCGAAAAAGCGCCGGTGAGCACAAATCGGCAAATCGTCCCGGGCCGGCCAGCGGCCAGTGGCCGGTTCAGCCGAGACGATATCGGCGCGCGACGGTGCGCGCGCCTCGTTTCAGCGGGCGTTCGCGGCGAACGTGTCGCAGGCGCTCACCTCGCCCGACTCCATCCCCCGCCGCAGCCAGTACACGCGCTGTTCGCTGGTGCCGTGCGTGAAGCTTTCGGGCACGACGTAGCCCTGCCCTTGCTGCTGCAGACGGTCGTCGCCGATCGCGGCAGCGGCCTTCAGCCCCTGCTCGAAATCGCCGGGCTCCATCAGCCGCTGGTTCGCGCGCTGCGCGTTGTTCGCCCACACGCCGGCGAAGCAGTCGGCCTGCAGCTCCATCCGCACCGACAGCGCATTCGCGCGCGCCTGGCTCGACCGCCGGCGCGCGGCATCGACCTTGTCGGCGATGCCGAGCAGGTTCTGCACGTGATGGCCGACTTCGTGCGCGATCACGTAGGCCTGCGCGAAATCGCCGCCCGCGCCGAAACGCTTGCGCAGCTCGTCGTAGAAGCCGAGATCGATGTACACGTTGCGGTCGCCCGGGCAGTAGAACGGCCCCATCGCGGTCTGGCCGGTGCCGCACGCGGTCGGCGTCGAGTTCGTGAACATCACGAGCTTCGGCGGTTCGTATTGCGCGTGCAATTGCGTGTTGAACACGCCCGTCCACGTGCGTTCGATATTGCCGAGCACCTTGCGCGTGAACACCGCGCCCGGATCGTTCGCCGGCGCGCCCTGGCGCTGGGTCGGCGCGGGCTGCGCCTGTTGCTGGCGGCCCTGCAGCGCCGACGCGCCTTCGAGCACGACGCGCGGGTCGATGCCGAAGAAATACGATGCGGCCAGCGCGACCACGATCGTGCCGATGCCGATCGTCGCGCCGCGCCCGCCGCCGAAACCGCCGGCGCCACGGCGATCCTCGACGTTCATGCTTTCTCTTTCGTCGTCCAGCCTCATTGGCGGCCCCTCCCTGTTCTTGTCGATGGTCCGGCCGCGCCAGCGCGCGACCGGGCGATACGCCGTGGCGACACGATCCGTCGGCGGACGCGATAGCGGCGCATCGGATGTCCGCTCGCGCCGATCCCGCCTGCCGCGCATTTGCCGGCCGCGCCCTTGCGGGTCGCACCATTCGTACGACGGAATCGGACGGCCGACGCGCCGCGCGCCGCTGCGCGCCCGCCCACGCTATTTTGCCGGGCTTTCGTGGCTTATCGCAAAAATGTGGAGGATAGAGCGATTCGGCGCCGGACATCGTCAGCCTTTGCAAAATGGGCCCCGGCCGCCGCGCTTGGCCATCCGGACGGCCCGCGTTCATCCTTTCGGCGGATACCGGCGCGCGCCGGCGCCGCCTAAAGTGGCCGGAACACCCCTTTCCGGAGAACGACATGACGCACCCGCCACCCCGCACGATCGCGATCACCGGCGCAGGCACGGGCATCGGCGCTGCGTGCGCGCGCCGCTTCGCCCGTCGCGGCGACCGCGTCGTGCTGATCGGGCGCCGCCCGGCGCCGCTCGCTGCACTCGCGGCCGAAACGGGCGGCCTCGCGCTTGCCGGCGACGCCGCCAGCGCAGCCGACTGGGCCGCTTTCCTGCCGCGCATCGCCGAACGCTTCGGCCGCGTCGACGCACTCGTCGCGTGCGCGGGCGGCCACGGCGTCGGCCGCGCGGACGAAACCGGCGACGCGCAATGGCGCGACGCGATGCACGCGAACCTCGATACCGCGTTCGTCAGTGCGCGCGCATGCCTGCCCGACCTGATCGCGCAGCGCGGCAATATCGTGCTGGTCGCGTCGATCGCGGCGCTCGCGGCGGGGCCCGGCGTATGCGGCTACACGGTCGGCAAGCACGCGCTGCTCGGGCTGGCGCGATCGCTCGCACGCGACTACGGCCCACACGGCGTGCGGGCAAACGCCGTCTGCCCGGGCTGGGTCCGCACGCCGATGGCCGATGCGGAAATGGCACCGCTGATGGCCGCGCACGGCGATTCGCTCGACGCCGCGTACACCCGCGTGAGCGCCGACGTGCCGCTGCGGCGCGCGGCCGATCCGGACGAGATCGCGGCCGTCTGCGCGTTCCTGGCGTCGCCGGACGCCTCGTTCGTGACCGGCGCGACGCTCGTCGCGGACGGCGGCGCCATGGTCGTCGACGTGCCGACGCTCGCGTTCGACCGGCTTTGACGCCACCGGAAGGCGTCGCGCGTGCCGGCGCGCTTCCGAATCCGTTAACATCGTCCCGATCCGCCGCCCGGGCGCGGCACCGCCTCACCGTTCGGAACGAGATGAACATCCGGTTTCTTGAAACCTTCGTCTGGCTCGCGAAGCTGGAAAACTTCCGGCTCACGGCCGAGAAACTGCACACCACGCAGGCCGCCGTGTCGAGCCGCATCGCATCGCTCGAGGAAGCGTTCGACGTGCGCCTGTTCGACCGCAACACGCGCTCGGCCACGCTCACGCCCGCGGGCCGGCGCATGCTGGCCTACGCGGAGCGGATCGTGCGGCTCGACGGAGAAATGCGGCGCGACATCGACGCGGCGAGCGATGCGGGCCTGATCCGGATCGGCGTGATCGAATCGATCGTGCACAGCTGGTTTCCCGCGCTGATGGCGCAACTGCGCGAGCGCTACCCGCGCCTCGACGTCGAGATCACCAGCGACACGACGCTGCATCTGACGCGCCTGCTCAGCACCGACGGCGTCGACCTGATCCTGCAGACCGATCCGGTGCCGGGGCCGGACTTCACGAACCTGCCGCTGTGCGAATTTCCGGTGCGCTGGGCCGCGAGCCCGCGCCTCGGGCTCGGCGGCCAGCCGCTCGACGTCGCGCGCCTGGCCGGGTTTCCGATCATCAGCTTCTCGCGCCATTCGGGGCCGCACGCGACGATCGAGCGGCTGTTCGCTGCCGTCGAACGGCCGGCCAGCATCAACTGCATCACGTCGGTCGCCGCGATGATCCGCCTCGTCGCCGACGGCTTCGGCGTGGCCGCGCTGCCGCCTGCCATCATCGGGCGCGAGCTGCACGAAGGCACGCTCGAACTGCTCGACGTCGAGCCCGAATTCCCGGCGCTGCCGCTCGTCGCGACGTACCGCAGCCAGGGGCTGCCGGTGGCCGCGCGCATCGCGGAACTCGCGAGCGAAGTGGCGCGTGCGACGGGGGCCGCCGATCGCGTCGACGCAACGGCCGCCGACTCAATGCCCACCCGCAACGCGACCGCGACAACGACGCGCGCCCCGGCGAAAGCGAAGCGCACGACGAAAGCCGCGTCGCCTGCCGCGCCCACCGCCAAACGCCGCCCGCGCCGCTCATAAGAAAACCTGTTCACCGCGAATTTGTTTTCTTGTTGGACTGGCGCGGCCGGTCTTCGGGACACTGAGGTTCCTGACATCCCCGTCACGAGGAACCCCGCGATGACCCGCTTTTCCCTTCCGCACGGCCAGCTTTGCGTCTGGACGGATATCGACCCCGCGCACGAGGCCGATTTCAACGCGTGGTACGACCGCGAGCACATGCAGGAGCGTGTCGCGATTCCCGGCTTCACGCATGCGCGGCGGTTTCGCGCGACCGACGGCGGCCCGCGCCGATACCTCGCGCTGTACGTGACGGATTCGCTCGACGTGTTCCGCGGCGACGCGTACCGGCGGGCGTTCACGCAGCAGACCGCATGGTCGCTCGCGAACTTCGCGCGCATGACGGGTACGCAGCGGCGTGTCGGCGAGCTGACGATCGAGGCCGGCGACGGCGAAGGCGTGCATCTCGCGCTGTTCGTGCTGCCGCCCGACCGCATCGATGTGCCCCGCCTGCGCGAGCGCTTCGACACGGCCCTGCAAGAACCGGGCATCCACGCCGCGCGACTCTTCCGCACGTCGCCGGACCTGTCCGCGCCGATCGGCGCCGCCGCGGCCGCCTGCCCGGCCGCCGATGCACTGGTGCTGATCGAAGGCAGCGACGCAGCGGCCACGCGCCGCGTGGCCGCCTCGCTCGCCGGACACGACGACGTGCGCACCTTCGGCCTGCTGTGGCGCGCCGCTTCGCCGCTGCCTGCCCGGCGACGCGACGCCGAAACCGAACCGGCCGCCGCTGCCGCCCTGTCTGCCTGAAACGCCCGACGCCAACGCCAACACCGGCCCCACGCGTCACCCCGTCACCCGTCACGATCTGCCCGACACCATGAACACGCTCGCCCAGCCCGCCGCCCACGCGCCCCGCCATGTCCGCAACAGCCGACTCGCGACCGCGAGCATGATCGGCACGTCGCTCGAGTGGTACGACTTCACGATCTACAACACGCTCGCCGCGCTCGTTTTCAACCATCTGTTCTTCCCGTCGGTCGATCCGCTGGCCGGCACGATCCTCGCGTTCTCGACCTATGCGGTCGGCTATGTGTCACGCCCGCTCGGCGGCTTCGTGTTCGGCAACCTCGGCGACCGCATCGGCCGCCGCGCGGTGCTGATGCTTACGCTCGTGCTGATGGGCGTGACGACCGCGTTGATGGGCGCGCTGCCGACCTACGCGCAGGCCGGCATCCTGAGCCCGATCCTGCTCGTCGCGCTGCGTTTCGTGCAAGGCGTCGCGCTCGGCGGCGAATGGGCCGGCGCGGTACTGCTGTCGGTCGAGCATGGCGACCAGAAGCGGCGCGGGCTGTCCGCGTCGTGGACGCAGATCGGCCCGTCGTTCGGCACGCTGCTCGGCACCGGCTGCATCGCGCTCGTCACGCTGTCGACCACCTCGGACAACTTCCTGTCGTGGGGCTGGCGCGTGCCGTTCGCGGCCAGCGCGCTGCTCGTCGTGTTCGGCTTCTGGGTACGGCGCGGCGTCGACGAAACGCCGCAGTTCGAGCAACTCGCCGAATCGCACGCGACCGCCGAAGTGCCCGTCGCCGACGTGCTGAAGTACCACTGGAAGCGCCTGCTGATCGCGGGCGGCTCGCGAATCGGCTCGGACGTGCTGTACGCGCTGATCGTCGTATTCACGCTGACCTACGTGACGACCGTGCTGCACCTGTCGCGCCCCGTCGCGCTGACGGCCGTGATGATCGGCACGGCCTGCAACGCGCTCGCGGTGCCGTTCTTCGGTGCGCTGTCGGACCGTTTCGGCCGTCGGCCCGTGTATCTCGCCGGCGCAATGGCCGGCATCGTATGGGCGTTCGTGTTCTTCGCGCTGCTCGATTCGGCGCGCCCCGCGGCGATCGTCGCGGCCGTCGCGATCGGCCTCGTGATCCATGCGGTGATGTATGGCCCGCAGGGCGCGTTCGTGACCGAGCAATTCCCGACGCGCGTGCGCTATGCGGGCTCGTCGCTTGCGTACACGCTCGCCGGCATCGTCGGCGGCGGCTTCGCGCCGCTCGTGATCGCCGCGTTGTTCCGGCAAACGGGCACGACGACGGCCGTGTCGCTGTACGTCACCGCCGCGCTCGTCGTCACGTCGATCGCGCTCGTCGCCGCGCGCGAGACCGCGCACCGGCCGCTCGAGGGCTAAGCATCGCCGCCGGCCGAATCATTCCTTCGCACTTCAAACGGATAGCCGCATGCCAACCCTGTCGTTCAACGTGATTTCCCTGCAACACGCGCCGGCCGCCGTCGACGTCGACATCGAGCGCGTCGTGATCGCCGGCTGGGCCGGACGCGACCCGGCCGCGATCCACGCGCATATCGACGAACTCGCGGCGCTCGGCGTCGCGCCGCCGTCGACCACGCCGTGCTTCTATCGCGTGTCGGCCGCGCTGCTTACGCAGGCACCGTCGATCGGCGTGCTCGGCGCGCGCTCGGGCGGCGAGATCGAATGCGTGCTGGTCGACAGTCCGGCCGGCACGCTTGTCACGGTCGGCTCCGATCACACCGATCGCGAAGTGGAGGCGTACGGCGTGGCCGTGTCGAAGCAGGTGTGCGCGAAGCCGCTCGGCCGCGACGCGTGGCGTCATGCGGATGTCGCCGATCACTGGGATGCGCTCGAGATGCGCTCGTGGCTGATCGCGCGCGACGGCGAGCGGACGGCGTACCAGCACGGCCCGGTCAGCGGCCTGCTCGCGCCCGACGTGCTGTGGCAGCGGTTCGACGGTCGCCGCACGATGCCCGCGTGCTGCGCGATGTATGGCGGGACGGTCGCCGTACATGGCGCGATCGCGGCAATGGGCGACGGCGATGCGTTCGAAATGGAACTGCACGATCCGGTGCTCGGGCGCAGTCTCACGCATCGCTATGCAGTCGAGGTGTTGCCGGTCGTCGCGTAACGGCAAGCCGTGACGGCAAGCGGAAAACCGCACGGGGCACGGGCACGACGGCATTCAGGCGTCGCGCCTGTTCCTACCTGTACGACTCAAAGCAGTGGTAGTCCGGAAAGTTGAACTGCGAGTTGCCGCAATACAGCACGCCGGCCAGGTTCGTACATCCACTCAATGTGAACATGATTGCTCCCGCAACCGACATTTTCCACCCGAAGTACCCCATCGCGCCCCCGTTTTCGCGTTATCGGCATTGCCCGACATGATGCGCATCGGACGCGCGCGGGTATGTGGAGAATTGTGGCCCCGCGGCTTCTTCGGTTCGGCATGGCGCGTTTCCGTGCGGGGGCGCAGCCTTTACTGCCTGCCGTTGCTCACCCGAGACAACCGAGCCCCGCCAGCGTCGCCTCCACCGCCGTATCGAGCGGCGTCACCGGCTCGCGGCCGAGCACCGCGGTCACGCGCGCGTTGTCCATCCTGATCGGTTCGCGCCACAGGTAGCGCATCTCGAGCAATTCGCGCAGCGTCGTCACGAACGGCGCGGCAACCCACACGAGCCACCACGGAAAATCGCGCAGCGCCGGCCGCATGCCGTGCCGCTGCGCGACGCGTTGCACGGCCCGCGCCATCTGCATGCCGTCCTCATCCCAATGCCCGTCCAGATGGAAACGCGCGAACGGCTCCAGCGTCTCGCGCCGCTCGATCAGCTCGACCATCGTGCGGGCCACGTCGGGCACATACGCCCATTGATGGCCAACGCCGCGGCTCGGCACGCTGATGGCCGCGACGGGCCGCCCCGGCTTGACCAGCCCCTGCGAGAACCAGCTGTTGCCGAGTTGCGGCCCGAAGAAATCGCCGGCGCGCACGACGATCGTCCGCACGCCGTGCGCGCTGGCGTCCTGCAGCCGCCGCTCCAGTTCGACCCGGATCGCGCCCTTGCGGGTCGCCGGATGCTGCGGCGCATCTTCCCGCAGCACCGGAAATGCATCGGCGCCGAAGTTGTAGACCGTGCCCGGCAGCACGACGGTCGCCTGCGCGGCCCGCGCCGCCGCGATCGTGTTGTCGATCATCGGCAGCACCTGCGTGGCCCAGTTCCGGTATCCGGGCGGGTTCACCGCATGCACGATCACGCTGCAGCCGCGGGCGGCGCGCACCACTGCATCGCGATCCAGCGCGTCTCCGCGCACCCAGGCGATGCCGTCGCGCTCCACGCCCTCGGCATCGAGCCCGCGCTTGAGCGCACGCACCTGCCAGCCCGCATCGCGCAACTGCCGCGCGACTTCCCCGCCGATCCCGCCGCTCGCGCCGAGCACGAGCGCCTGCCGTTGCATCCCGCTTGCGTTTGCCGTCATTGCCGCTCTCCTTGAATGAAACCATCACGACACGCATTCTGCGGCGCCGCCTGCTATCAAGGAATTGCCGAACCCAGTCGATCAGCTATACATTTATGCATGACCACCGATCTGAACTGGGAACGCTACCGCACCTTCCTCGCGGTGCTGACGGAAGGCTCGCTGTCCGGCGCGGCCCGCGCGCTCGGCATCACGCAGCCGACGGCCGGCCGCCATGTCGCGGCGCTCGAAGCCGCGTTCGGCCAGACGCTGTTCACGCGGTCGCCGTCGGGCCTGCTGCCGACCGAGGCGGCGCTCGCGCTGCGCGGCCATGCGGAGGCGCTGCGCAGCGCGGCGGCCGCGTTCGAGCGCGCGGCGGCCAGCCACGGCGCCGGCGTGCGCGGCATCGTGCGGATCTCGGCCAGCGACGTGATCGCCGTCGAGGTGCTGCCGCCGATGCTCGCGCAATTGCGGCGCGACCATCCGGGGCTCGTGATCGAACTGGTGCCGACCGACCGCATCCAGGACGTGCTCAAGCGCGAGGCCGACATCGCGGTCCGGATGGCGCGGCCCGCGCAGGACGCGCTCGTCGCGCGGCGTGTCGGCGAAATCGAGGTCGGACTGTATGCGCGCGACGATTACCTGGCGCACCATGGCGCGCCCGCGACGATCGACGCGCTCGCCCATCACGCGCTGATCGGCTTCGATACGGTCACGCCGTTCATCCGCTCGGCGGGGCGAGGCATGCCGCAGTGGCAGCGCGACGCGTTCGCGCTGCGCACCGACAGCAACCTCGCGCAGCTTGCGCTGATCCGCGCCGGCTACGGGATCGGCTTCTGCCAGACGGCGCTCGCGAAACGCGACGCGCGGCTCGTGCGCGTGCTGCCCGACGGGCCCGCGATGCGGCTGGAAACCTGGGTCGTGATGCACGAGGATCTGCGGACGAGCCCGCGCTGCCGGGCCGTGTTCGATGCACTGGCCAACGGGCTGCGTACGTATGCGGACGGTGAGCTCGCCGAGTAGAAAGCGGCGTGGGTGAATCGCGGGGGCCGCGCCATTCGTGGATTTTTCCCGGCGAACAGGATGTCCGCGATGCACGCGGCACGGTTTTACATCAGCAATTGACGCGACAGCACCTCGCGCGCCTGGGTGACGGTCTCGCGCTCGCCCGGCAGCGGCGGTGTCAGCGAAAACACCGCGTCGGGCAGCGGCGGCAGCCGGTATTTCGTGCCGAGCCGCATCAGGCCGTCGCCGATCGCCGACGCGCACAGGCAGCCGACCCCGAGCCCCGCCGCGAGCATAGACTGCAACCCCGCGACGCCCGACGCGCTGTGCACGAGCACGTACGGCGTGTGCCGCTCGTCGAGCGAGCGCACCGCGACCTGATGCATCATGCAGTCGTCCGGCAGCAACACGAGCGGCAGCGGTTCGGGCAACTGCTCGGCGAGCGCGGGCGACGCGACCCACGACAGCGGTTCGCGCCGCAGCACCCAGCGCGTATCGGCCGACACCGGCCGGAACGGCCCGCTCGACATGTTCATCACGACGCCCAGATCGATCTGCCCGCGCGCATGCGCCGCTTCGATATCCGCGCTCTTCATCGCGCTCACGTGCAGGCTCAGCTGCGGATAGCACTCGCGCAGCCGCGCCAGCATGCCCGCCACTTCGTTCGTGCGGTAGTAGTCGGTGATCGCGACGCGCAACTCGCCCTTGATCGCCTGCCCACGCAGTTCGTCGAACGCGGCCTCGTTCAGCGCGACGATGCGCCGCGCGTGCTGCAACAGCCGCGAGCCGGCCGGCGTCGGCTCGACACCGCGCTTGCTGCGCACGAACAACGGCACGCCGGCGCGCGATTCGAGCTTGCGCACCTGCTCGCTGACCGTCGATTGCGACAGGTGCAGCAGCGGCGCGGCGGCCGTCAGGCTGCCGGCGTCCGCGACCGCCGCGAACGTGCGCAACTGGTCCAGATCGAAACCGCGCATCGCCTTCCTCCATCCATCGAATAACCCGATGGATGCTACCACTCTTTCCCGCTTTTCCGAACCATGAGCGATGACCAGAATATGGGGTCAACGGCCTGCTCGCGTCCATCGCTTATCGGGCCCTCTTTTTTTCGGATCTGCTTTCATGACGAACAACACCCTTGCCCCCTGCGCGTCGGCCGGCGCGGCTGCCGCGGCGACGCCCCGCAGCCATCACGGCTGGGCGCTCGTGGTCCTGCTGGTCGGCGCCATTCTGCCGCCGCTCGACTACTTCATCGTGAATCTCGCGCTGCCGGCCATTCGCGACGGCATCGGCGCGCGCCAGGCCGAGTTGCAGCTCGTCGTGTCGGCCTATGCATGCGCGAACGCGGTCGCCCAGATCACCGGCGGGCGGCTCGGCGACCTGTACGGACGCAAACGCATGTTCATGGTCGGCATGGCCGGCTTCGTGCTCGCGTCGACGCTGTGCGGGCTCGCCGACAACGGCACCGTGCTCGTCGGCGGGCGCGTGCTGCAAGGCCTGTTCGCCGCGATCCTCGCGCCGCAGGTGCTCGCGACGATCCGCAGCGTGTTCAGCCCGCACGAACAGGTGCGCGTGATGGGCTTCTACGGGTTCGCGTTCGGCCTGGCGGCCGTGATCGGCCAGCTCGGCGGCGGCGCGCTGATCAGCCTGCATCCGTTCGGGCTCGGCTGGCGCGCGATCTTCCTCGTCAATCTGCCGATCGGCATCCTGGCGCTGATCGGCAGCTGGCGCTTCATCCCGGAAAACCGCCCGCCGCGCGGCCAGCGCATCGACGTGTCGGGCACGGTGCTGCTGTCGCTGTTCCTGCTGATGCTCGTGTATCCGCTCACGCACGGCCGCGAAGCCGGCTGGCCGCTATGGATGATCGCGTGCGGCGTCGGCGCGCTGCCGATGCTCGGCGCGCTGCTGACGGTCGAATCGCGCCGGCTCGCGCGCGGCCGCGATCCGCTGCTCGACGTGCGCCTGTTCCGCAACCCGGTCGTCGCGCTCGGGCTCCTGCTCGCGTTCCTGTTCTACATGCTGAGCGCGTTCTTCCTGAGCTACGGGATTTATCTGCAGGGCTGCCTGAACTGGTCGCCGCTCGCGTCCGGGTTCGCGATCCTGCCGCTCGGGCTCGGTTTTCTCGCGAGCCCGCTGCTGATGCCGCGCCTCGTCGCCCGGTTCGGCGCGTATCGCGTGCTCACGCTCGGCTTCGCGATGCTCGCGGCCGGCGTCGCGACCGCCGCCACGCTCGCCCGCGACGGCGCGCCCGGGCCCGGCTTCTATGCGGGCATCGCGGCGATCGGCATCGGACAAGGGCTCGTGCTGCCGTCGGTCGTGCGGATCGTGCTGGCGGAAGTCGACGCGGCCCGCGCGGGCGTGGCGTCGGGAATGGTCAGCGCGATGCTGCAGATCGGCGCGGCGGTCGGCGCCGCGACGATCGGCGGCGTGTTCTTCGCGCGGCTCGGCACGCATCCGGCCGCGCTCGATTACGTGCAGGGGTTCAGGGTGTCGATGTTCACGCTGACGGCCGTGTTGCTCGGCTGCATCGCGCTGTCGATGGCGCTCGAGCCGCTGCATCGGCGGCTGCATGGGGATGCGTGACGCCGGATGCGCGACGGAAATGGCCTCGTCAGTCCAACGCCGGCAACCGATGCGGTGCATGCAACGCATGGCCGCTCGCAGGCATCCGGTTTATTTGCGATGCTCGCGCTGCGCTTGCCGCGCCTCCCATTCGGCCAGCTCGACGCGATAGCGCGCGAGCGCTTCGTCGTACAGGTCGAAGACGCACGGCGAGCAGCCGCGGTTGCAGCAGTCTTCCAGTTCGGGTTGGATAGGCGGGATCGGACGGGGATCGTCGATGGACGGATCTCCGGAAGCTTGGTTCGGCACGGCGTGGTCCGGTAATGTGGAGAAGCGAGTATCGGGCGATCCGGGCCGCCGCCGCTTTCGGCAGGGCGGGCCGGCCGACGATGAACGCGTCCACGTTTATCACGGCGCGATCGCCGAACGCGGCACGCCGCTGCGTTACCCCATTTCCGCCCCCACAGGAGCTGCGCGATGGCCGAAGCCGTGAATCCGCCGGAAGTCTGGGCGCCGTTCGGCGCATTCTCGATGGCCGTGATCCAGGGCGACGGCCGGATCGTGCATCTGAAGGGTCAGGTCGCGCTCGACCGCGCCGGGCAGGTCGTCGGCGCCGGCGACATGCGCGCCCAGGTCCGGCAAACGCTCGACAACATCCGTGACGTGCTGGCCGCACTGGGCGGGCAAATGCGCGACGTGATCTCGCTCGTCCATTACGCCATCGACATCGACGCATTCATGCACGCCGGCGACATCCGCAACGCTTATTTCGCCGAACCCTACCCGGTGACGACGACCGTCCAGGTCGAGCGTCTCTACCGTCCCGACCTGCTGATCGAGATCGCGGCCATCGCCGAGATTCCGCTGGCGCGGTTTCGTCGTCCCGGGACGGCCGCATGAAGGGCGTCCTGCCCGCCTGAAACCGCGCGCCGGTCGCGACATTCGCGACCGGCGCGCACTTGCTCGCACCCGCTCGCCTACTTCGCGGGCGTGCCCGGCTTCACCGCGTCCGGTTTGTCGGCCAGCGGCTGCCACGCGGCGCCGAGCGAATACCAGTCGACGCGGCGCGTGAGCGTCATGATGCCGGCGAGGATCGCGAACAGCAGCAGCGAGCCGAGCATCAGCGCATTGTCTTCCGACAGCAGCAGCCCGTAGAGCGCCGCGTACAGCATCGCGAGCAGCGCCGTGAACGTCGCGCCGCGCTTCACGCTGTGCAGCACGAACGACAGGTAGAAGCCGAGCAGCCCGATGCATGCGCCGCTCGCCACGAGATACGCATAGCCGAACGCAATGTGTTCGGACAGGCTCAGCAGCAGCAGGAAGAACAGCGCGAGCGACAGGCCGACCAGCGTGTACTGGATCGGATGAATGCGCAACCGCTTCACGAGTTCGTACATGAAGAAGCTCGCGAACGTGAGCATCACGAACAGCGCACCGTATTTCGTCGCGCGTTCGGCCTGCAGATAGACGTTCACGGGTTCGATCACCGACACCGACGCCCTCTCGATCCCACCGTCGCCGTTGCCGTTGCCGGACGCCACTTGCTCGCGCGCCTTCGTGTTGAACGACGTCACGCGCCAGTTGCTGACGAAGCCGCGCGCATCGACCGTGCGCTCGGCCGGCAGGAATTCGCCGCCGAAGCTCGGGTGCGGCCACGTCGATTTCAGCGAGAAGTCGTTCTGGTCGCCCACCGGCGCGAACGCGACCGACTCCGCACCGGCCAGCGGCAGCGCGATGCTGAACGGCACGACCGTCGCCCCCGCGTTTGCGTCCGCCAGCGCCGCGAGATCGACGTTCGCATGCACGCCCTGGCGCAGGCTGTCGAGCCGCGTGCCCTGCTCCACGTCGATCCGCTTGCCGCCGATGCGCAGGTCGGGCTGCGCCTTCAGCCCGCGAAGATCGCCGATGCCGAGCGCGACGTACGCGCCGTCGACCTTGAAGCTCACGTGGCCGTCGGCCTGCGGCAGCTTCTTCAGGTCCGGCAGCGGCAGCGTGCCGGTCATCCGGCTGTCGAGCGCGTACACGAGCGCCTTGTGAATGCCGCGATAGCGCGTGCTGACCGACAGCGTGCCGTCGACGTTCAACGTCTTCGGGAATACGAGCAGCCGTTTCGCCTCGCTCTTCAGGCTGGTTTTCGCCTTGCCGCCGGCCCGCACGTCGTCGCTCACGCGCGTGACTTCCGTGTAACGGACGACGAGCACCGGCCCCGTCACCGTCTGCGGCCCCGCATAGCTCGCCCAGATGCTTTCCAGCGCACTTTGCCGATAGTCGGCGCGTTCCCGCACGATGCTCTGGACCATCTGCAGCGGGATCAGGATCGCCAGCGCGAGAAACGCGGTAATCATGGACTTGAACAACAGGACTCGATTCATTGCTGGCAGGTACCGGAGTGGAAGGTACGGTCAGCATGAGCGGCCCCGGTGAAGGGCGATTGAAGCCGATGTGAAGCGAATGTGTGGCGGGCGTGAAGCGCGCGATCAGCCCGCCGACGGCAGCGTGAGCGTCGCGCATGCGCCGCCTTCCGCGCGGTTCGCGAGCGCGACCTGGCCGCGGTGCAGCATCGCGACTTCACGGACGAAACACAGCCCGAGGCCCGTGCTGCGATCCTGCCCGTCGGGCCTCGGCAGCGAATAGAAGCGTTCGAACACGCGCGACAATGCGTAGTCGGGCACGCCGGGGCCGTCGTCCGCGACGCGCACGACCGCGACGTGCGCCCTGCCCGCCGGCTGCCGCTCGAGCGCGATGCGTATCGTGCTGCCCGGCGGCGCGAAATCCAGCGCGTTGTCGAGCAGGTTGCCGAGCGCCTGCCGCAGCAGGAACGGATCGCCGTCGACGACCACCGCATCGGCTCCATCGGCCGCATCCGCCGCACCATTCGCGTCGATCCGCAAGCTCACGCCGCGCTGCCGCGCGCGCGGCTCGATATCGTCGACGAGCTGTTCGAGCACCGGCCGCAGCGCGACCGGTTCGTGCACCGACAGGCGCTGCTTCTGTTCGACCTCGGCCAGCGCGAGCAGCTTGCGGATCATCTGTTCGAGGCGGCCGGCCTGGCGGCGGATGTTCTCGGCGAAGCGCCGGCGGTTCGCGACCGGCATGTCCTCCTGCAACAGCTCGGCCGCGCCGCTGATCGCGGCCAGCGGGCTCTTCATCTCGTGCGTGAGCGTGTGGATGTAGGTTTCGACGTATTGCCGGTCTTCCAGCCGCCGATGCATGCTTTCCACCGCGCGCCCGAGCTCGGCCAGCTCGTTCGCGCCCTGCAGCGGCATCGACGCGCGCTCGCCGGCCGCGATCGCCCGCGCATAGCGCTGGAGGCGCCGCAGCCCGAGCACCAGCCACCCCGTGCACGCGACGCCGATCAGCATCGCGCCGCCCATCAGCAACGCACCGTACAGCATGATCTTGCGCTGGCTGCGGGCGATGAACGGCGCGACCGTCTGGTTCGGTTTCGCGATCGTCAGCACGCCGATGATCTCGTCGCCGCGCCGGATCGGCGCCGCCACGTGCATCACGGTGCTGCCGTCGTCGTTCGGATCGCTGCGCGTGCTGCGCGCGCCGTATTCGCCGCGCAGCGTCCGGTACACGTCGTTCCAGCGCGAGTAGTCCTGCCCGACCGCGCTGCCGGACGAGTCGTAGCGCACGATGCCGTGCGCGTCGGTGATGTAGAGGCGGTAGCCGATCGCGTTCTTCTGGATGCCCCACACGTTCGCGCTGACCGGGCGCTCGTGCAGTTTCCCGAGCTGCCGCGCGAACGCGCCGTCGGCGATATGCCCGTTCGCCATGTCGTCGGCGGCCAGCGTCGCCAGCACCTGCGCGGTGTCGACGAGCGTGTCCTCCATCGCTTCGCGCACGCCGGGCTTCACCTCCTGCACGAACACGCGCAGCGTGATCAGCGCGGCCAGGCCGACGATCAGGAAAAAGCCGAAGAAGATGCGCAGGCCGATATGCATGGGCGGAGCCGGTCGTTACGGTTGCAGCGAATAACCCATCCCGCGATGCGTGCGGATCGGGTCGCGCTCGGGATCGATCGCGCGCAGCTTGGCGCGCAGCGTCTTGACGTGCGTGTCGACCGTGCGGTCGGCCGAATCGAGCGCTTCGTGCCACACGAGATCCATCAGTTGCTCGCGCGAGTAGATGCGCCCCGGATGCCGGACCAGCAGCGCGAGCAGCCCGAATTCGTACCGCGTGAGGTCCAGCGCGTGGCCGAGCCACGACACGCGCGCGCCATCGATGTCGAGCGTGAAGCCGGAGGCAACCGGTGCGCACGCATCGGCCGGCGCGGGCGCGGGCACCGGTTCCGGCGCGGCCGCGCGGTGGAAGCGGCGCAGGATCACGCGCACCCGCGCCGCCAGCTCGCGCGGCGAAAACGGCTTGACGACGTAATCGTCGGCGCCGATCTCGAGCCCGACGATCCGGTCGATCTCGTCGTGCCGCGCGGTCAGGAAAATTACCGGAATATCGGTGAACGTGCGCAGCCGCCGGCATACCTCGAAGCCGCTGAGGTCCGGCAGGCCGACGTCGAGCACCACGAGATCGACACGCGTAGCGCGCAGCTGATCGAGCGCCGCCTGCCCGAGCGTGCAGTGCATGGTCTGCATGCCGTCGGTGCCGAGGGCATAGACGATCGTGTCCGCGATCGCCTGTTCGTCTTCGACGATCAGGATGGTGGGCTGTGTCATGGCCTCGGATTCGGGTCTCGGATTCGGTCTCGGGTTCGGGTCTCGGGTTCGGGTCTCGGGTTCGGGTCGCGCGATCCGGTGCGACATTGTACGCACGGCCGGACCCGGCGAGCCCTCCCCGGCGCACTACGCGACGCGCCCGCTCACCGGAATCGACGCACCGGTGATCGCCTGCGCGTCGGGCGACAGCAGGAATCCGATCGTCGCCGCGAGCTGTTCCGGGCGGACCCAGCGCGAGAAGTCGGCGTCGGGCATGTCCTTGCGGTTCGGCGGCGTGTCGATGATGCTCGGCAACAGCGCGTTCACGGTCACGCCGCGATCGAGCAGCTCCGCCGCGAGCGCCTCGGTGAGCCGCGCGACACCCGCCTTCGCGGCCGCATACGCGCCCATCCCCGCGCCGGCCTTGAACGCCGCGCCCGCGCCGATGTTGACGATGCGGCCGGCCTGGCTCGCCACCAGGTATGGCAGCGCGGCCTTCGACGCATTCAGCGCCGTCTTCACGTTCAGTTCGTACATGCGGTCCCACGTGGCGGCATCGCCGTCGGCGATCGTCTGCCACACGAATGCGCCGGCGATGTTCAGCAGCGCGTCGACCCGGCCGAATTCGCGATTGACCGTTTCGAGCGCCTGCACGGCGGCCCGCGGATCGACGAGATCGATGCCGCCGATGCGCAACGCATCGGCCGGCACGCCGGGCAGCGCCTGCGCCGCCGGAGCCGTGCCGCGGCCGATCAGCGCGACGCGGGCGCCGCGCTCGCCGAGCCACGCGGCCGTCGCGACGCCCAGATGACCGAAGCCGCCGGTGATCGCGACTGCCTTGCCTTTCAGGTGGTGTTCCATCGATGTGTTCTCCTGGATCGAGGGTGATGGGTTGAAATGCCGACAGCGTAGCGCCGTTCACGCGTTCGTGCGCACGGCGATGAGGGTGCGGCAGCGCGGCGTCCCTGTCGTTTCGCCGCGGTCGCGGGCCCACGCGCGGCCGGCGGCATCGCGAGACGGATCGCGGCTCATGCGTCGCGAGACGGCGCGACGTGGCGGACGTGGCTCGACAAGCGCGCAGTCGAACGGCCGGGCATAATGCGCGATGCCCGCCAGGTGCGGCGCACGGCACGACAACCAAGCCCGCCTGGCCGACGGCACGTACCACCGCCGACTCGCCTCCCAATCTCAACCGTCAATCCCATGCAAGTACTCGTCATCGGAACCGGCAAGCTCGCCAACGAGTTGCTCGGCTCGCACACGCTCGACCCGGCCGCCTGCCGCGTGATGCCGTGGCCGGACAGCGCGCGAACCGACGCCCGACGTAGCGACGCCCGACGTAGCGACGCACGAACGATCGTCGTCCATGCCGGCTCGGGCCGCGAACTCCCCGACGCGATCGCATTCTGCCAGGCCACCGCGTCGCCGCTCGTCGAGTTGTCGACCGGCTCCGACCTCGAAACGGGGACGTACGGCTTTCCGGTCGTGCTGTGCCCGAACACGAACATCCTGATGCTGAAGTTCATGTGCATGCTGGAAGCCAGCGGCCACCTGTTTCGCGACTGCGAGATCGGCGTGACGGAATCGCATCAGGCCGGCAAGACGTCCGTCCCCGGCACGGCCGTCGGTATCGCCCAATCGCTCGGCGTACGGCCGGAAGACATCCGCTCCGTGCGCGACCCGGCCGTGCAGCGCAGCGAACTCGGCATCCCCGACGATCAACTCGGCCGCCATGCGGTTCACCGGATACGCATCGACGACGGCGCATGCAGCCTGCAGTTCGAATCGCGCGTATCCGGCGCGACACCCTATGCGGATGGCGTATCGCGCATCGTCGAAGCCGTCCGGCAGCACGATCTCGAGCATCGCCGCTATTCGATCGTCGAGTTCATCCGCAACGGCTGGCTGTAGTCGCGGCGCGGCGTGCGGCACGTGCCCTCATGGCGCGGGCCGTCCGCAGATGCCCGCACGGCCTCGCCGAAACCGATGCCCGCGCTGGCTCACCGCTACCCGTTGCCCAGCACCGCCCCGCTCTCCGGCAAGGTCGCGCCGCCGTCGACGACGATCGTCTGCCCGGTGATGTACGCCGCGTCGGCCGATGCAAGAAACAGCATCGCGTTCGCGATGTCCTCGGGCTCGCCCATCCGCGCGAGCGGAATGTCGCGCGCGATCTGCGCGGCGACGGACGCGTCGCCGAGATTGCCGGCCGCCGGCGTGCGGATCATCCCCGGTTCGACGCCGTTGACCGTCACGTTGCGGCGCGCCAACTCCAGCGCCGCCGCCCGAATGAAGCCGTTCACGCCGGCCTTCGACGCCGCGTAATGCGCGAGCCCCGGATAGACGACGCGCGGCCCCGTCACCGACGACGTGACGAGCAGCCGCCCGGCCCCCGCGCGCTCGAAGGCCGGCAACGCGGCCTGCGCAAGCCAGAACAGCGCCGACAGGTTGACCGACAGCGTGCGCTCGAGCGTCGGCTCGTCGATCCGCATGAACGGCGTCAATGGAAAATACGCGGCATTGTGGACGACGACATCGAGCCGGCCGCCGTCGCGCTCGACCGCCGCGACGAGCGCATCCAGTTCGTCCCGGCTCGCGGCATCGACCCGATACGCGCGCGCTTCGCCGCCCGCGCTCGCCAGCGCGCCGGCCTGCACGGCCGCCGCGTCGCCGTTCAGGTCGGCCACGGCGACGAATGCGCCGGATTCCGCGAAACGGCGCGCGATCGCCGCGCCGATTCCTTGCGCGGCGCCCGTGACGAGCACGACGCGCCCGCTGAAATCCGCATGCAGGCGGCCGCTGCCCCGCACGGCAGTCATCGCTGCGCCTCGTCGCCGACCGGATGCACGGTTTCGTTCAGTACCTGCGCGTAAGCACCGACCGGGAAATTCGACAGCGTGCCGAAATCGCCGCCCTGATAGCCGAAGATCTTGCCGTCGGTCTTGCGTTGCGCGAGGTCGATCAGCACGACGCCGAGCGTCGGCACCACCTTTTCGCGCCACACGAACAGATACAGCGCGTCCGCAATCTTGAAGTAATGACAGCGGTCGACATCGGCCAGCCCGCCTTCGACGCCCTGCAGGCACTGCCATGCGTAGAAATTCTCGTTCAGGTAGATGTGCTCGTAGCATTCGGTCGGGCTGTAGCGATACATCGTCCGTTTGCCGATCAGTTCGCGCGTGGGCGCGTGAAGCGGGCCCGGCTCGGCGTGGCCGCCGAGCGTGCCGTGCCGGAATTGCGCGTCGACGGCCGTCAGCGGCAGCCCGCGCGCGACGCGCGTGAACGCATCGATGCGCGTGTCGGCTTCCGTCGGCAACGTACCGACGACCGACGTCCACACGCCGTTGTCGAGATCGATCACGAGGCTGACCGATGTCGCCCGAGCGGTGGCATCGATGTAGTCGACGAAGTACAGCCCGTCGCGCAGCCGCGTCACGCGGCATGGCGCGCGGCCGCCCGTATCGGCGACCGCGTCGCGCCACTGCAGCGCACCCGGCTCGAACGTATGGACGCGCCATGCGCACGATGCGTCGACGAGCGTCAGCGTCCGCCCGACGAGCGCGTCGACGGATGCAAGGATGTTCGCCTCGGGCGCGAAGCCGTCCGCGAGCGCACCCACCTGAATGAATACCGGATCCTGTCGTTCCACCTGCCGCCTCCCGTGCAGCCTCAGGCCCGGCGGGCCGTGTACGCTGCTCATGCGCACATGGTGCGGGCTGCGCGCGCCGCGCGGTATCGGCCAAAAGGATGAAGGGCGCGCGGCGCCGGAACACGCTAAAGTGCACGTGATCCGCGCCGCCCCCGGCACGAGGAGCGCACATGCACCGTGTCATCCATTACCGACGCACCGGCGAAGGCATCGAGGCAATCAGCCTCGAGTCCGACCGCGCGTTTCCGCGCCACGCGCACGACGAATTCGGGGTCGGCGTGATCGTCAGCGGTGCGCACCGGTCGTGGAGCGGCCGCGGTCAGGTCGACGCGCTCGCAGGCGACGCGATCATGGTCAACCCGGGCGAGGTGCACGACGGCTCGCCGCTCGAAGCCGGCACCGGGCGGCGCTGGCGGATGCTCTATCTCGCCCCCGCGCTGGTCGCGAGCGTCGCGGCGGAAGAAGGCCTCGGCGGCGTCGAGCTTGCGCATCCGGCCGTGCGTGACACGCGGCTTGCGGCCGCCGTCGGCAGGCTGCATGCGCGCATCGTGGCAGGCGAAACCCAGCCGCTGGCCCGCGACGAAGCGCTCGTCATGCTCGTCGCCGGGTTGCTCGCCCGGCACGCAAGCCGCACGCTGCCGGCGGCCGGCGTCGCGCCGGCGGTCCGCGTCGCGCGGGAGCGGCTCGACGCGGCGCCGGCCGCACCCGTGTCGCTCGCCGAGCTGGCCGACCTGAGCGGCGTCAGCCGCTTCCAGTTGCTGCGCGGCTTTGCGCGCGAGCTCGGCATCACGCCGCATGCATACCTGGTTCAGTCGCGCACGCGGCTGGCGCGCGCGCTGCTGGCCAGCGGCCTGCCGATCGCCGATGCCGCGGCCGAAGCCGGCTTCGCCGATCAGAGCCACCTGACCCGCGCATTCGCGCGCCAGTTCGGCATCACGCCGGGGCGGTTCACGCAGGCGGGTTGAGTAACGCCGTCGGCCGCGCAGCGCCGCAGGCGCCGGGCGCACTGCGTTCGAAAGCGACTACCCCCTCGAAGGCCGCCGCGACCTGTTGCGTCAGCGCAAGCCGACGGTTCACCACCTTCAGTCCCGTCCCTGGCTGCAATTTCGTTCAAGACGCACGCTGCCGCCATACACGACGATGCAGCGCATGAAGACACGACTGATCGGCTATCTCTATCTCGCCGCCGCGATGGCGGGCGTCGGCAGCACCGTCATCGCGAGCCGTCTCGCGGCCGGCGGCCTGCCGCCGTTCGCGGCCACCGCGCTGCGCTTCCTGATCGCGACCCCGTTGCTGTTCGCGATGATGCGCGCACAGCGCATGCGCTGGCCGCGCATCTCCGCACGCGATGCCGTGCTGCTCGTCATTCAGGCGGCGGCGGGCGGCGTCGGATATACGGTGCTGCTGATCAGCGGCACGAAGCTGTCGTCGCCGCTCGATGCCGGCGTGATGCTCGGCACGTTGCCGGCCATGTCGACGCTGATCGCGGCCGTCGTGCTGCGCGAGCGGCAGACGCCGCGCGACTGGCTGGCCGCCGCGCTGGCCACGGCCGGCGTGCTGTTCGTCACGTTCGCGCCGGGCCATGCGATGCCGTCGCTGCAAACACTTGCCGGCGATGCGCTGGTGCTGGCGGCCGTCGCATGCGAAGCGGTCTTCATCCTGCTCAACCGTCGGCTTGCCGCGCCGTTGCCGCCGCTTGCGCTATCCACCGCGATGTCGGGCCTCGGCTTCGTGCTCGCACTCGTGCCGGCCGCGTTCGAATGGCATGCGGTGGCGAGCAGCTGGACCGTCGGCGCCGTGTCGGCGATCGTCTACTACGCATTGATTCCGACCGTGCTGGGTTACCTGTGCTGGTATGCGGGCTCGGCACGCACGAGCGGCACCGAGGCGGCCCTGTTCACCGCGGTCGCGCCGGTTTCGGCCGTGCTGTTCGCGGTCGCGCTGTTCGGCGAAACGCTGACCGGCACACGTGTCGCCGGCATCGCGCTCGTCGTCGCCGGCATGCTCGTCGGCGCGACGCGACGGCGCGAGCCGCCCGTCGAGCCGCGCGCCGCGCTCGCCGCGCAGGCCGCCGCCGACTGACTCGCGTTCGTCGCGTCCCCGCGGAGACGGCGGCGCCTCCGTCGACGTCGCAGCGCTCGTCGATCCAGCCTTTCCGACACACGGTCGACCGACTGTAGGAATGTGTCCGCGCACCGCAAAACCGTTGCGCACGACTGCGCAAGATGCAATATTCGCGTGGCCGATCCCTTTGACCATCATCGAACAACACTCCGCCACGCAATGAACAGGAAGGAAGCCAAAACAAGAATCGCGGTGCTGCTGTCCGCGGGAACGAGGAAGGCCGACGCGCTGGCCGAGCTATCCGGGCAAGGGCTCAAGGATCGCGTGCTCGCGCACCTGATCGCGTCGCGCCCCGACCCTGAACGCTGCCGCAAGAACAAGATACACATCCGGATCCTGATCGCGCTCGGCATCGCGCAGTTGGTCATCAGCCTGATGCTTGCGTACTACTTCCTCGCGTCCGGCGCCGGCGGCGTCCTGGTCACCGCCTTCCTGGCGTTGACCGTGCCGCTGTCGCTGCTGTTCATCTGGGGCTTCGCGACCCATCGTGTCGGCGCATATCACGCGTTCATCCTGCTGTCGCTGCTGCAGATGCCGAAGACCGTCGCCGATCTCGGGCGGGATCCGTCCGCCGCGCTGCCGAGCCTCGCGATCACGGTCGCGCTGGTCGGTTATGTCTGGTTCGTCCGCAACCGGTTGTTCCCCGACTACGGCTGGTTCACGCCGCGCAAGGTCGAGGGCCGCTACGCGTTCGTGGAACGCGCCTGACGCCGCGGCATCGATTCGTACGCAAAAAAGGCGCCGGGCCGCCCCGCCATCGCGGGAAGGCCCGGCGCCTTCTGCATGCCGGAACCGGTCGGCTTACTTGGCCTTTTCAGCCGAATCGCTGATCGCCTGGCCGCCCTTCGAAATGTCCTGGCCCACGCCGGCGACGGTATTGCAACCGGCGAGCGCGGCGGTCACCACCAGCAGCATTGCAGCAATCGTACGCGTCATTCTCATTCTCCTTCGAATCAACAAGCCCGACCGGGCGAATCGTGTGCGGCGCGGCGCCCGGCACGCTGCCGGACACGGGGCCTGACCTGATTATACGGAGACGCGCGCCGCGCGCCAGTACGGCCCCGCGAGTGTCATACGCGCCACCCCTGCGCGCACAGATTTTTCTTGACTTCATCGCGGCAGAAACTAATATACGCACCGCGTATATTTTCCGCCCAGGAGCCGCCGATGACCGTTCCCCAGCAAGCCTTCCTCCGCGACGCGATGCGCCGCCTCAACATGACCCGCGAGGCATTCGCGAATCGCATCGGCGTCAGCCGCCGCGCGCTGGATACGTGGCTGCTTCCGGACGATTCGCAGGAATCGCGCGGGATGCCCGAAATCGTTGAGCGCTTCGTGTCGGAAATCGTCGAGCGTTCGGCGCCGGATGGCGAGAACTATACGCAAAGCGTAGACAAGCAAGGGCTCGCGAAGCAATTCCTGTTCGAAGGCAAGCCGCAGTTGATCTCAGTCGACCAGTTTTCGCGGGATTCGGTCGAGGCGCTGTTCCGCGTGGCCGACGTCATGCAGCCGATCGCGCGGCGTCACAAGATTTCACGCGTGCTCGAAGGCGCCGTGCTCGGCAACCTGTTCTTCGAGGCCAGCACGCGCACGCGCGTGTCGTTCGGCGCGGCCTTCTGCCGGCTCGGCGGCTCGGTGTGCGACACGACGGGCTTCACGTTCTCGTCGATGGCGAAGGGCGAATCGATCTACGACACGAGCCGCGTGATGGCCGGCTACGTCGACGCGCTCGTGATCCGCCATCCGGAAAAAGGCTCGGTGGCCGAATTCGCACGGGCGACCAACCTGCCGGTGATCAACGGCGGCGACGGCCCCGGCGAGCACCCGAGCCAGGCGCTGCTCGACCTCTACACGATCCAGCGCGAGTTTTCGCGGCTCGGCAAGATCGTCGACGGCGCGCACATCGCGCTGGTCGGCGACCTGAAGTACGGCCGCACCGTGCACTCGCTCGTCAAGCTGCTCGCGCTGTACCGCGGGCTGAAGTTCACGCTCGTGTCGCCGCCGACGCTCGAGATGCCGGCGTACATCGTCGACCAGATCTCGACGAACGGCCACGCGGTCGAGCAGACGAACGATCTCGCGGCGGGCTTGCGCGGCGCGGACGTGGTCTACGCGACGCGGATCCAGAAGGAGCGCTTCACCGACGAGTCGTTCGAAGGCTATACGCCGGATTTCCAGATCAACCAGGCGCTCGTCGACTCGGTGTGCAAGCCCGACACGCTGATCATGCACCCGCTGCCGCGCGACAGCCGGCCCGGCGCGAACGACCTGTCGGTCGACCTGAACCGCGACCCGCGTCTCGCGATCTTCCGGCAGACCGACAACGGCATTCCGGTGCGGATGGCGATCTTCGCGGTGCTGCTGGGCGTCGAGAATCTCGTCCAGCATTCGATGCGCGACGCGACGTGGCGCCCGCCGGCATACCTGGGGCCGGAGGATGCGGTGTTTCACGGAATCGACTGATCTGCGGCCGGTCGCGCGCGCCCGAACGGGAATTCGCTGCAGTTCAAGGGCCGCGCGCAGACGTAACGCATTCAACGCGCCGACTTGCACGGCGCGTTGTCATTTTCGGCGCCGGTGACGTGACGGCCGCCGACCCGGCGCCGGCGGAACCAAGAGTCGATCACACGCAGGCCTGCTGCTTCGAACGGCGCGACGTCGCGCGTGGCCGCGATCGAACCGTTCGAGGCGGCGATTGCAGCGACGAAGCCATCGGCAGACGCCATTGCGTTGCCTGTCGCTCCCCGGCCACGAGCCTTCGCCCCCTCCGCAACATTCGTCAACAATTCCCCGACAAATGAGAACAAGAACGCTTCTCATTCGTAAAGAAATTACATAGAATGCCGCCTGAAAACAAATCGTAATAATCCCCGCTGGCATGCACATTTCCGTAGCGCACTGCCCCGGGAGCCACACCGCGAGGTCGAAGCGCACCATGAAGTCCCGTCCCGACGAGCTGAAGCTCGGCAAGTTCACCACCCTCTGCAGCGTGCTGGCCGCGAGCCCCGCGTTCGCCGACGGCACGCCGCCCGCGGCGACCGCCGGCACCGAAGGCCATCTCGCGCCGATCGAGATCCAGGGCAAGACCGAGCACAGCTACAAGGCCGACTTTTCCGCTTCCGCGAAATTCACCGCGCCGCTCGTCGACACGCCGAAATCCGTCACCGTGATCCCGCAGGAACTGATCCAGAACAGCGGCGCGACCACGCTGACCGAAGCGCTGCGTACCGTGCCCGGCATCACGTTCGGCGCCGGCGAGGGCGGCAACCCGCTCGGCGACCGTCCGTTCATCCGCGGCTACGACACGCAGGGCAGCATGTTCGTCGACGGCATGCGCGACACGGGCGCCACCACGCGCGAGATCTTCAACACCGAGCGCGTCGAGATCACCAAGGGTTCCGACGGCGCGTACGGCGGCCGCGGCGGCGCGGGCGGCAGCATCAACCTGATCACGAAGGCCCCGCACCTCGGCACGACGGCCGCCGCGAGCGCGGGCCTCGGCACCGACCGCTATCGCCGCTTCACCGCCGACGGCAACTGGCAGTTCGCCGATCACGCCGCGTTCCGCCTGAACCTGATGAGCCACAACAACGACGTGGCCGGCCGCGACGCCGTCAACAACGAGCGCTGGGGCGTCGCGCCGTCGATCGCGTTCGGTCTCGGCACGCCGACGCGCGTGACCGCGAGCTACTACCACCTGCAGACGGACGACATGCCCGACGGCGGCATCCCGTACTTCTATACGACGTCGAACAAGCCCGCGAACGTCGGCACGATCTATCCGGCGCCCGTCGATCGCCACAACTTCTACGGCCTGATCGACCGCGACTTCCGCAAGACCACGTCGGACATCAGCACGATCAGGATCGAGCACGACATCACGCCGAACCTCACGGTGCGCAACACCGCGCGCTACACGGAATCGACGCAGGACTACATCTGGACGCAGCCGGACGACAGCCAGGGCAACGTGGTGAACGGCAAGGTCTGGCGCCGCAACAACAACCGCAACAGCGCGATCAACAGCCTCGCGAACCTGACCGAGCTGTTCGGCGAATTCCGCACGGGCCCGTTCAAGCACAGCTTCAACACCGGCATCGAGCTGTCGCGCGAATGGGGCAAGCGCGACTCGTACACGGTCGCGACCGACACCGGCAAGATCTGCCAGAAAGGCATCGGCGCCGCGTCCGGCTACAACTGCACGAGCCTGTGGTCGCCGAACCCGAGCGATCCGTGGGCCGGCTCGATCTCGCGCAACAACGACTACGCGCATGCGCGCACCACCACGAAATCGATCTACGGCTTCGACACGATCGAGATCACGCCGCGCTGGCAGGTCAACGCCGGCGTGCGCGTCGACGACTACTCGACCCGCTTCACCGATACCAAGGCGAATGGCGGCAAGACCTACACGCGCGACGACACGCTGTTCAACTGGCAGGCCGGCCTCGTGTTCAAGCCCGCGCGGAACGGCAGCCTCTATGCGTCGTATGCGACGTCGTCGACGCCCGCCGGCATGCTGCTCGGCGAAGGCAGCGAAACGCAGTCGCTCACGCCGGGCCGCGGCGGCGTCGGCCCGAATGCCGATCAGCTTTCGCCGGAAAAGAACCGCAGCATCGAACTCGGCACGAAATGGAACGTGCTGAACGACAAGCTGTCGCTGACGGCCGCGCTGTTCCAGATCGACACGACGAACGCGCGCGTGACGCTGCCGAACAACCAGTACGCGATGGTCGGCAACAAGCGCGTGCAAGGCCTCGAGCTCGGCGTCGCGGGCCAGATCACGAAGCAGTGGCAGGTGTTCGGCGGCTACACGTACATGAAGAGCGAACTGCGCGACAACGGCAAGGACACCGCGAACAACGGCAACCGCTTCCCGAACACGCCGAAGCACAGCCTCACGATGTGGTCGAACTACGACATCACGCCGAAGTTCACGGTCGGCGGCGGTGCGTTCTACATGTCGGAAGTGTTCGGCGATCCCGCGAACCTGCGCGCCGTACCGTCGTACTGGCGCTTCGACGCGATGGCGCAGTACCGGATCAACAAGAAGCTCGATCTGCAACTGAACGTGAACAACCTGTTCAACCGCACCTACTTCGATCAGGCGTATCCGGCGCACTATGCGTCGATCGCGCCGGGCCGCTCGGCGTTCGTCACGCTGAACGCGCGCTACTGATCGATGGAGGCCGTGTCGCTGAAGGCGCTCGCGTCGGTCTCGCCGCGCGAGTTCGCCGACATCCTGGCCGGGCCGCCCGAGCGCGCCGCCGCGTGGGTCGCGGCGGCGGCCGAGCACGGCATCGTCGATGCGCAGGCCGTGTACGGGCAATACCTGCTCGACGGCCACGGCGTGCCGCGCGATCCCGCGGCCGCGCTCACGTGGTTCCGGCATGCCGCGCAGGCGAATCATCCGATGGCGATGAACATGCTCGGCCGCTGCTACGAGTTCGGCTGGGGCACGGCCGCGTGCGCGCCGGTCGCCGTGTACTGGTACCGGCTCGCCGCGCAGGCGGGCCTCGACTGGGGCATGTACAACTACGCGACCGCACTCGCCCTCGGCAACGGCGTCGACGAGAACCGCGCCGACGCGCTCGACTGGCTCCGCCGCGCGGCCGCGCTCGGCCATGCGAAATCGATCAACCTGATCGGCGGCTTCTACGAGGACGGCTGGGTCGTACCGGTCGATATCGACGCCGCGTTCGACCACTATCGCCGTGCCGCCGTTGCCGGCGATTTTCGCGGCCAGTTCAACTACGCGCGGCTGCTCGCCGAGCGCGGGCGCGTCGACGAAGCGCTCGTGTGGCTCGCGCGGGTGCCGGCCACCGCGACACCCGCGTTCATCGCGAAGATGCGCGCGTATCTCGTGTCGTCGCCGCTCGACGCGTTTCGGTCGGCGGCGATGCAACTGGCGCCGCACGCAATGGAATCCGTATCATGATGCTTCACATCCCCGGCGTACTGACGAAAGCGCAGGTCGCGCAATGCCGCGAACTTCTCGATCGCGCCGAATGGATCGACGGCAACGCGACGTCCGGCGCGCAGTCGGCGCTCGCGAAACGCAACCGGCAATTACCGGAAGGCTCGCCCGCCGCGCGCGCGGTAGGCGACGCGATCCAGGATGCGCTCGCGCGCCATCCGCTGTTCTTTTCCGCGGCGCTGCCGCTCAAGGTGTTTCCGCCGCTGTTCAATCGCTATGCAGGCGGCGAGACGTTCGGCACGCACGTCGACAACGCGATCCGGCTGCTGCGCGGCACGGATTTCCGCGTGCGCAGCGACCTGTCGGCGACGTTGTTTCTCGAAGAACCCGATGCGTACGAGGGCGGCGAGCTGTGCGTCGAGGATACGTACGGCGTGCATCGCGCGAAGCTGCCGGCGGGCGACCTCGTGCTGTATCCGGCATCGAGCCTGCATCACGTGACGCCTGTGACGCGCGGCGAGCGCGTCGCGTCGTTCTTCTGGATCCAGAGCATGGTGCGCGACGACGGCGACCGCACGCTGCTGTTCCAGCTCGATACGCAGATTCAGGCGCTTTCCGCCGAGAAAGGCGCGAAGGATCCGATGGTCATTTCACTGACCGCGATTTATCACAACCTGTTGAGGAAGTGGGCGGATGCGTAGCGCGAGCCGGTCACGCCCACGGCGCTTGCGCCGCATCGAAATGCGAGGCTAAAATGACCATAGTCCGATGACCATGAACATATCATGATGCCACACGCTCCCGTATCGAAATCCGAATTCAAGGCTCGCGCGCTCGAATACTTCCGGCTCGTCGAGGCGTCGGGCGAAAGCCTGATCGTCACCGACCACGGCAAACCGACGCTCGAGATCCGCCCGTATCGCTCGCGCGAAGCCCAGCCGTTGGACATATTGCGCGGGTCGGTCATGCGCTACGACAATCCTCTCGATCCGATTGCGGAAGATGATTGGGAGGCGTCGAGGTGATCGTGCTGGATACGCATGCATTGGTGTGGTGGGTAGCGGGCGACCCCGCGCTCAGCAAGAAGGCGCGGAGTGCGATCGATCGTGCGCGGAGCGAAGGCGCGCTCGCCGCATCCGCGATCTCCGCGTGGGAAATCGCGATGCTGGTGCGCAACGATCGCCTCGCCCTGACGATGGATGTCGACGCGTGGCTCGCCACCGTCGCGCAGATCGACGGCATGCGTTTCGTGCCCGTCGATGCCGACATCGCCGCAAAATCCACCGACCTGCCCGGCACGTTCCACAAGGATCCGGCCGATCGCATGATCGTCGCGACCGCGCGGCGGCTCGGCGCGCCGCTCGTCACCCGCGACGAAAAAATCCGTGCATACGCGCACGTCAAGACGCTCTGGTAAGGGTCGCCCGCGCTCGCATCAAATCGCGGCGCATTCTCCACGAGACTCTGGCATATTGGCGATTCGTCTGACCAAAACGACCGCGGCCACCCTGCTCGACATCGGCCGGCGGCCTGCAACCGGCCTCGCCATCATGAACGCCACCGACCAGGAATCGTCCGGCGCGTGCTACACGCACAACGCGTTCATCAGTCGCGCGGCCGCGCGAAACCGCCAGATCCTGATCGACGCGCTGACGCACGCCGGCTTCACGAATTACCCGTCCGAATGGTGGCACTGGTCGTTCGGCGATCGCTATTGGGCCGTGATACAGAACGAATCGCACGCAATTTACGGTCCTGTCGACGAAAGCATGCTCGACGAAGCGGCGCGATGACAGTTTTCCCGATCCGGCAGGCGTGATTCGGTAACATCCTCACTTGCCGATCCCCGTGTGCTCCCGCACAATCGCAGCACCTGCCTCACTCCCCTCGCGCCGATGTCCTATGCGTCACTCGCCACCGGCGTCCTGCTCGCCGGCGGCCTTGGTCAACGCTTCGACCCGAGCGGCCTGCACAGCAAGCTGCTCGCCCGGCTCCCCGACGGCACGCCGGTTGCGGTGGCCGCCGCCCGCCGTCTCGCGGCAGCCACCGCCGACGTGATCGCCGTCGTGCGTCCCGGCGCCGAAACGCTTGCGATTCTGCTGAACGAAGCCGGCTGCCAGGTCGTCTATGCACCCGACGCGTTGCGGGGCATGGGCGCGAGCCTCGCGGCCGGCGTCCGCACGACGCCCGATGCGAGCGGCTGGCTCGTCGCGCTCGGCGACATGCCGTGGATCGCCGCTTCCACCTACGAAACGGTCGCACGCGCGCTCGAAGCCGACAACGCATCGATCGTCGCGCCCGCGCATCGCGGCGTGCGCGGGCATCCAGTCGGTTTCGCCGCGCACCACTTCGAAGCACTGGCCGCCCTCGACGGCGACACGGGCGCCCGCGCGCTGTTCGCCAGCGCACCGGTGCAACTGCTCGATATCGACGATCCCGGCATCCTGCGCGACGTCGATACACCGGCGGACTTGCGCTGACTTCGATTGCGCGACCTCGCGAGATTCCGCACGAACACCGTCAATACGCGGATTTCGCCGACGATCGGCAGCCTGCCGCAAGAACCCGCTGCAAACGCGCGCCCGATTGGCTATAACCAAGACGAGGCGCGTCCGCCGCGCCACCGCCGCCACGCACCGCACGAGTTCTCCATGAGCGACCACACGACCCCGACACCCGAGCCACCGGCCGACCCGAACCGCGACCCGGAAGACGACCCGTTCTCGTCGCCGCCCGGCCATCACGACAACCCGCAGCAGCCGGACGGACCGCCGAGCAAGGACCCGGTCTAGCCGCGCGCCGGCCGCGCCGCGAACTCGACCGCGACTTACGTGACGGGCTCTAGCGCGCGGTATATCCCCCGTCGATCGGCAACGACACACCGCTGATCATCGACGCCGCATCGCTCAGCAAAAACAGGATCGGCTCGACGACTTCGTCCGGCTGCGCGAACCGGCCGAGCGGAATCGCGGCGAGCATCGGTTCGCGCTTGTCCGGTTCGCTCCACGCGAACTGCGCCATCGGCGTGAGCGTGACGGTGGGATTCACGCTGTTCACACGAATGCCGTGCGGGCCGAGCTCAATGCACAGCACGCGCGTGATCGCGTCCATCGCCGCCTTCGACGCGCAATAGCTCAGATGCGCGGGCAGCCCGACGAGCGACGCCTGGCTCGACACGTTGACGATGCTGCCCCGCGCGTGCGCGTCACCGCGTCCGTCGCGCTCGATCATCCTTCGCGCCACGGCCCGCGCGACGAGCGCCGCACCGCGCGCATTGACGGCCATCACGCGATCGAAATGCGCGGCTTCGACGTCGAGCGCAGGCTCGAGCGACGCGATCCCCGCGCAATTGACGAGGCCGTCGAACGCATCGTACGCGGCGAGTGCGGCATCGATCGCGTGTTCGTCGCCGCCGACATCCATGCGCAACGTATCGCACGCAATCTCCGCGGCGAGCGTGTCGAGCGCGGCCATGTCGCGCGCCGCCGCGACGACGCGCGCGCCTGCATGCGCCAGCGCGACCGCGCACGCACGGCCGATTCCGCTCGAGGCACCCGTGACGAGCACCGTCGACCCACTGAAATCGAATCGTGTGTTCATGATGATGTCCCGAGCCTGTGCATGATCGGCTTGAGTGCCGGATACAGCGCCGTATAGAGCGAAAAACGCGCGTCGTACGTTTTCGCGCGGTCGGCGTCGGGCCGTGCGCGCTCGACGAGCGTAACCCAGCCGCCCTGCGCGTCGTCGCGCGACACGAGCCCTGCGCCGACGCCCGCGAGCAGCGCGGCGCCCATTGCGGCTTCGACGTCCTGCTCGATCGTCCACACCGGAAAACCCGTCACGTCGGCGATGATCTGCATCCACAGCGCCGAATGCGCGGCGCCGCCGACGACGATCAATCGATCGTCCAGCGCCGCCGCGCCACGGCGGCCGGCCTCGATGTTGTGGCGCAACGCGAACGCGACGCCTTCGAGTACCGCACGATAAAGATGCGCACGCGTATGCGCGAGACTCAGCCCGACGAACGCGCCGCTCGCCTTCGCATCCCACACCGGGCTGCGCTCGCCCATCAGGTACGGCAGAAACAGCACGCCGTCGGCGCCGGCCGGCACGCGCTCGGCCGCCTCCTCGAGCAACATGTGCGGATCGCCGTGCGGCAGCAGGCGCGCCGCGTCGATTTCCGCGTGACAGAACTGGTCGCGAAACCATGCGACCGATGCGCCGGCCGTGATCGCTCCGCCGAACACGTACAGGTCGCGCTGCCCGTCGAACACGTGCGGCATGCTGACGAGGCCGTGGCGCGCATCGACGTGCCGGTTCACGTAGCCCCAGCACATGCTCGTGCCGATCATCGCGACGTGCTGCCCGGTGCGCGCGGCACCGGCCGCGAAGGTCGCCACCGCCGCATCGACGCCGCCTGCCACGACGGGCGTGCCGGCCGGCAGGCCGAGTTGGGCGGTCCATTGTGACAGCAGGCCGCCGACGACGTCCGTCGAATCAACCAGCCGCTCGGGCATCATCGTCGCCGGAATGCCGAGCATGTCGAGCGCGTCGTCCGACCACTCGCGGCGCGCGACGTCGTACACGCCGCCGATATTGCCGGCCGAACTGTGGTCGACCGCGACTTCGCCGGTCAGTAAATAGATCACGTACGCGTTCGGCGGCAGGAAATAGCGCACGTTCGCCCACACGTCCGGCCGCTGGTCGCGCAGCCACAGCATCTTGGTGAACCCGTAGTAGCTGTCGACGCCGTTGCCGGTGATCACGCGCAGCCGCTCGACGTTCACGTGCTCGTTGACCCAGTCGACTTGCGCGGTCGCACGCCGGTCCATCCAGATCAGGCATGGATGCAGCGGCCGCATGTCGATGTCGACCGGGATGCCCGAGCCGCCGTACAGGCTGCTCACGCATACCGCGCGAATCGCATCGGCCGGCACGCCCTGCGCGCGCGCGTCGCTCACGCAGCCCGCGATGCAGTCGAGCACCGCGTCGAACCACACCTTCGGCCACTGCTCGGCCCACAGCGGGCGCGGCGTATCGGGCTGGTAGCCGGCCGAGCGCCGCGCGACGATCGTGCCGTGCCGGTCGACGAGCAGCGCCTTGGTGCTCTGCGTGCCGATGTCGACGCCTATGACGTATTCCATGATGTCTCCGGTGAGGCGCGCGCCGGCCGTCAGCGGGCCGGCTTCAGCAGCACCTTGATCGATTCGGGCGATTTCGCGACGCGGATCGCGTCGTCCCATTCCTCGAGCGCGAAACCGTGCGTGACGATGCCCTTCGACGTGACGAGCCCGCGCGCGAGCAGGTCGATCGCGACCGGATAGCAGTATGGCCCGAGGTGCGCGCCGCGTACGTCGAGCTCCTTGCGGTCGCCGATGATCGACCAGTCGACGGTCGCGTCCTCGCCGAACACGCTGAATTCGACGAAGCGGCCGAGCTTGCGGATCAGGTCGAGCCCCTGGTTCACGCCGACCGGCGCACCGGTCGTCTCGATGTACACGTCACAGCCATAGCCGTCGGTGAGCGCACGGACGATTTCGCGCGCGTCGTCGCGCTTCGGGTTGATCGTCACGTCGGCGCCGTACTGCCGCGCGAGTTCGAGCCGTTCGTCGATCAGGTCGATCACGACGAGTTTCTTCGGCGTCTTCAGGTGCGCGACCTGCGTCATCATCAGCCCGAGCGGGCCCGCGCCCGCGATCACGACGACGTCGTCGAGCTGGACGTCGCCGCGGTTCACCGTGTGGATCGCGCACGACAGCGGCTCGATGATCGCGGCATCCTCGAGCGATATGCCGAGCGGGATCTTGTGGACGATCGCGGTCGGCGGAATGCGCATGTATTCGGCCATCCCGCCGTCGGCGACCTCGCGCTGGAAGCCGAAAATGTTGTGCACCTCGCACATCCAGTACTGGCCCGACCTGCAATAGCGGCACTTCCCGCACGGCACGATCTGCTCGGCGATCACGCGCTCGCCCAGCGCGACGCCGAAATGCTCGGCCGCGCCGTCGCCGAGCGCTTCGACATAGCCGAAGAATTCGTGGCCGGGAATCACCGGCGCCTTCACCCACGGGCTCGGGCCGCCCCAGAACATCTTGGCGCCGGTGTAGCACTTGCAGTCGCTCGCGCAGATGCCACACGCGGCGATGCGGATCACGAGCTCGTTCGTACCGGGGCGCGGCATCGCGACCTGTTCGACGCGATAGTCCTCGGGGCCGTGGCAGACGACCGCGGTCATGCGCGGTTTGGCTTCGGGTGTCGTCATGAGTTGTCTCTTTTCTGAATGATTCGGATAACCGATATCTCCGTCGTTACCGCGATCGCTCGCGGCTGATGTAGATCGCGAGCAGGATGATTCCGCCCTTGATCACGTTCTGCACATACGGGTTCACGCCGATCATGTTGAGCCCGTTGTTGAGCACGCCGAGCAACAGTGCGCCCACCAGCGTGCCGAGAATCGCGCCGCGCCCGCCGGAGATCGACGTGCCGCCCATCACGACGGCCGCGATCGCGTCGAGCTCGAAGCCCACGCCCGCGTTCGGCTGCCCGCTCATCAGGCGCCCGGTCAGCACGATCGCGGCGAGCGCGGACGTGAGCCCGGCCAGCGTGTACACGATCAGCTTCACGCGCGCGACGCGCACGCCGGTGAGCCGCGTCGCCTGCTCGTTGCCGCCGATCGCATACACGTAGCGGCCGAATGGCATCCGGTCGAGCAGCAGCCACGCGATCGCATAGACCACCAGCATGATCAGCACCGGCGCCTGGATGCCGAGCACCTTGCCGCTGCCGAAGAACGCGACCCAGTCGGGCAGCCCGTCGATCGGATAGCCGCCCGTGTAGATCAGCGCGAGACCGCGCGCGATGCCCATCGTCGCGAGCGTGACGATGATCGGCGGCATTCCCGCGAACGCGACGAACACACCGTTCAGGACACCGAAGCCGAGGCCGACCGCGATGCCGATCGCCAGCGCGGCGACCGCGTTGACGCCCGCGACCATCAGCCCGGCCGCGAGCGTGCCCGACAGCGCCATCACCGAGCCGACCGACAGGTCGATTCCGCCCGTCAGGATCACGCAGGTCATGCCGACCGCGATGATCGCGTTGATCGACACCTGGCGCAGCACGTTCTCGAGGTTCGCGGCGGACAGGAAGCTCGGGCTCGCGATCATCATCGCGATGCAGACCACGACGAGGCCGACGAGCGGATAGAACAGCGTCGAGCGGCGCAGTTGCGCCCACATCGCGCGCGGCGGCGGCGCGTCGCCGTTTCCGGCCGTGGCCGCGAGCGTCGTCGAACGCGTGGAAGAAGAATCAGGCAGGTTCATGGGTCGCTCCTCGCGTGCCGGCCGTGGCATAGGTCATGACCGTGTCGGGATCGATCTCGTCGCCGGCGAGCGTCGCCTCGATGCGGCCTTGCCGGAACACGGCGACGCGATCGCACATGCCGACGATTTCCGGCAATTCGGACGAGATCATGATGATGGCGTAGCCGCGCGCGGTGAGTTCGCGCATCAGCCCGTAGATTTCGGCTTTCGCGCCGACGTCGATGCCGCGCGTCGGCTCGTCGAAGATCAGCACCGACGTGTGATGGTTCAGCCAGCGCGCGATCACGACCTTCTGCTGGTTGCCGCCGGACAGCGTCGCGACCTCGGTGTGGATCGACGGCGCCTTGACACCGACGCGCCGCATCACGTCGTGCGTGGTGCGCGCCTCGCTTCGCCGGTCGATCAGCCAGCGCATCGACCGGTACTTGCCGAGGTTGTTCAGCGAGATGTTGTCGCGAATCGAGAACGACGTGACGAGCCCTTCCGTCTTGCGGCTTTCCGGCAGGATGCCGATGCCCGCGCGCAGCGCGTCGGCCGGATCGGCGAGCTTCGCCGCCGCGCCGCGCACGCGCAGCGCCTTGCGATGAGCACGCGTCGCGCCGATCACCGCGAGCGCGGTCTCGGTACGCCCCGAGCCGACCAGCCCCGCGAAACCGAGGATCTCGCCTTCATGCAGCGCAAAGCGGTTCACCGGGCCGTCGCGCTCGATCTGCAGCGCATCGACCTCGAGCACGGCCGGCGCGTCGGCCGGCCGCGCCGGCTTCGGCGGAAAGCTGCTTTCGATCCGGCGGCCGACCATCATGCGCACCAGTTGCTCGACGTCGGTGCGCGCGACCTCGGTCGTCGCGACGTACTGGCCGTCGCGCAGCACCGTGATGCGGTCGCACACCGCGAAGATCTCGTCGAGGTGATGCGAGATGAAGATCATCGCGACGCCCTGCCGCTTCAACTCGCGCATGATCGCGAACAGGTGCTCGGCCTCGGCCGGCGTGAGCGTGGCGGTCGGCTCGTCCAGGATCAGGATGCGCGCGTCGAGCGACAGCGCCTTGCCGATCTCGACGAACTGCTGCTGCGCGACCGACAGCGCGCGGATCGGCGCATCGAGATCGATCGCCACGCCCAGGCGCGCGAAGATGGCGGCCGCCGCGGCGCGCATCCGCTTGCGGTCGCGCGCGCCCCAGCGGTTGCGCAGCTCACGGCCGAGGAACAGGTTGTCGACGGCATCGAGGTGCGGAATCAGGCTGAATTCCTGGAACACGATGCCGACGCCGGCCGCGACCGCGTCGTGATAGTCGGCGAAATGGCGTGCGCTGCCGTCGATCTCGATCGTGCCCGCATCCGGCTGGTGGATGCCGCACAGGATCTTCATCAGCGTCGACTTGCCCGCGCCGTTCTCGCCGAGCAGCGCATGAATCTCGCCGCGCGCGATCTCCAGATGAATGTCGGACAGCGCCTTCACGCCGGGAAAGCTTTTCGTGATGTGGCTGAGCCTGAGTATCGTGTCCATCGGCTTCTCCGTGCGAAGGGCGTCGGCCGCGCCGCCGCCCTTCGCGTCGCGTCGCACGTCGTTCACCAGCTGAAACCCTTCGCGTTGCCGCGATCGACGACCTTCACGTCGACGGGAATCGCCTTGGGCACCGTCGCGCCCCACTTGCGCGCGATCGCGATGCCGAGCGCAATGCGCACCTGGTCGGCCGGGAACTGCGCGGTCGTCTCGATGAACTTCGAGTTCGGCTTCTGGATCGCGGCGATCGCCTCGGGCGCGCCGTCGACGCTCGTCAGCTTGATGTCCTTGCCGGAACCCTCGATCGCGGCGAGCGCGCCCATCGAGCCGCCGTCGTTCACGCTGAAGATGCCCTTCAGGTTCGGATGCGCGGAGATCATGTTCTCGGTGACCGACAGCGCGGCGGCGCGCTCCTGCTTGCCGTTCTGCGTATCGACGAGCTTCACGTTCGGGAATTTCGCGAGCCCGGCCTTGCAGCCGCGCACGCGTTCGAGAATCGGTACGACCGGAATGCCGTCGAGGATCGCGACCTCGCCGCTGCCGCCGATCGCCTTCGCGAGGTATTCGCACGACATCACGCCCGCGTCGTAATTCTTCGAGCCGACGAACGAATCGACCGGCCCGTTCGCGTTCGCATCGACGGCCACGACCACCGCGCCGGCCTTCTTCGCCTGCGTGATCGCCGACTGGATGCCGGTCGAATCGGTCGGGTTCACGAGCAGGATGTCGATCTTCTTCTGCAGCATGTCCTCGACGTCGCTCACCTGCTTGCTGACGTCGTGATGCGCGTCGGTGACGACGACCTGCGCGCCGATCGACGCGGCCGCTTCGTTCAGCGCCTTCTGCATCGTCACGAAGTACGGGTTGTTCAGTTCCTGGAACGTCATGCCGATCCGCAGCGGCGCGGCGTGCGCGGCGGCGGCGGGCAACAGGGCCGCGGCGGCGAGCGCGGCAACGGCCGCCAGGCGGGCGGCGCGACGGGAAGAAGAAGCGGGCGATGCGTGCGTCATGACGGTGTCTCCAGATTGTGTGCGGCTTTTTCGTGGGTGAATGCGCCCCTCGCGGCGCAAGCGACGCGATTCGGCTGGGTAAAACGGTTGGGAAAACTCGGGCGGGCAACGGCCCGGCGATCATCCGGGCTGCGGCATGAGTTCAGGCGCACCGGGCGTCAGCACGCGCGGCGGCAGCGGATTGCCGGTCGGCGCCGCATGCAGCGCCAGCTCGCGGCTGCGTGCGTTCAGGCGCTGCAGCGCGCGGAATTCGGACGGCGCCATCCCCTTCACCGCGCGGAACTGGCGGTTGAAGTTCGACACGTTGTTGAAGCCGGCCTGAAAGCAGATGTCGGTGATGCTCGCGTCGTCGGCGAGCAGCATCTGGCACGCGGATTCGATCCGCAGACGATTCACGTACTGGACGAACGGCATGCCCGTATGGCGATGGAACGCGCGCGAGAACGCGCTGACGCTCTGCCCGGTCAGTTGCGCGAGATCGGATTCGCGCAGCTCGGACGCGAGGTTCTTGCCGATATACGACAGCGCGTGGCTGAGCCGCGTCGGCGTGACGTCGGCCTGATCGTAGGCGGGGCTCGCGAGCAGCATGCGTTCGGCCGCGCCGCACAGCCGTTCGAGAATCGTCATGAACAGCGCGATGCGGCGCATCCCGCGCGCGGTCAGCAGCTCGTCGAACAACGGCGCGATCGCGGCGCTCGTCGCGGCGTCGAAGCCGACCCCGCGCCGCGCATCGTCGAGCAGCGCCTGCGCGTCGCGGCATTCGGGGAATGCGTCCATGCAGCGCCGCACGAACGACGGATCGAACTGGATCACGAGATTGCGGCGCTCGACGGTTTCGCCTGCGGCCATGTCGCTGACCCAGTTGTGCGGCAGGTTCGGCCCGAGCAGCACGAGATGGCCGGGGCCGAACGAGCCGATGTGATCGCCGACGAAATACTTGCCGTGCGTCGCGACGATCAGGTGCAGCTCGAATTCGGGATGGAAATGCCAGCGGATCGTGCGATACGGATAGCCGTGCGACCAGACCTTGAACGACTCGTCGCGTCGCACGTCGACCACTTCGAGATCGGGGTGCATCATGTTGGCGTCTCCATTCCCTTGGTTCGCTGGCCGGCCTGTTCGGCTGTGCGCGTGCGCCGCGTGTCTCGCGCGGCGCCGCGACCGGTCGCATGGGAAGCAATGTAGGTCGATCGCGCGCGCGGCTCCACCAACTTTACGCCTGATTTTCGATACTTTTTTGCCGCCTGCGGGCGGAAATGGCGCCAGAAGGCAAATTTGTTGCGGTGCGGAACGGTGCGGCGGCCGTCCGCGCCCGTCGCCCGCGCCGGCTTACGCCGCCGCTTGCTCGCGCGCCGTGCGCGCCTCGTACGCCTTCAGGTGGTTGTACGCGATCCGCAGCAGCGACAGCGTATCGGCCGCCTGCGGGTCGCGCCGCGCGAGCAGGTCGCCGATCACGTGATCGGCCTCGACGCGCGCATGGTTCTCGACGTCGCGCAGCATCGACGCGGTCAGCGGCGACGGCGTCAGCACCATCCGCTGCATCCGCTCGCTGGCCGCCGGGTCGGGCCGATGGCCGTTGTATTCGGCGATCGCGCTGCATTCGGCGAGCATCGTCTCGAGCAGGCGGCGGCCGTCCGGCGCGGCGAGAATGTCGCCGATCGACCCGCGAAACAGCGACGTGCTCGCGGCGAGCGTTGCCAGAAACACCCACTTGTCCCACATCCGCGCGGCGATGTCGTCGCTGAGCGTCGCGTCGAAGCCCGCGCCGCCGAGCACGTCGGCCACCGCGCGCACGCGCGGCGATTCGCCGCCGGCCAGCTCGCCGAACGACACGCCGTGCGTGTCGTTCAGATGCACGATGCGCTGCTCGCGATCGAGCGTCGCCGCGATCACGCACAGGCCGCCGAGCACCTGCGCGGCGCCGAAGCGCTCGCGCAGCACGTCGAGATGGCGCATCCCGTTGAGCATCGGCAGGATCAGCGTCCGCGGCCCGACGAACGGTGCGAACGACGCAATCGCGTCGTCGAGGCTGTACGCCTTGCAGCTCAGCAGCACGAGATCGAACGGCGCGACGCCGGCGCCCGCCTCGCCCGCGCGCACGGTCTGCACGTTCGCGAGCGTCAGGTCGCCGCGCGGGCTGCGGATCAGCAGCCCGTCGCGCGCGAGCGCGGCGGCGCGGCCCTCGCGCACCAGGAACGTCACGTCGCGCCCCGCCGCGGCCAGCCGGCCGCCGAAGTATCCGCCGACCGCGCCGGCCCCTACCACCAGAATCCGCATCGTTGCCTCCTTTCTGTTTCGTTCGGTGCCCGCGCGCTGCCCGTGCGTGCGCGACGCAGACCGTCGCCCGACAGTATAGCGGCCGCTGTTATGCATATGCATAGATGCCCGCGCCCGCGTCGCGGACATCGGGAAATGACCGCTTCTAAGGGATTTCCCGTCTACGGCGACACGCATGGCGCGCCGTCAAGAGACTTATCCCGTCACGCCGTTCCGGCAAGCGTTCTCGACTGACCAACCTCACACCATGCGCAATCTTTCCCTGAATCAAAAACTCGCGTCGATGATCGTCATCCTGTGGCTCGGCCTGCTCGTGATCGCCGGGCTCGGCGCATGGCAGACCCGCGCGTCGATGATCGCGGACCGCCGCGACCAGCTTGCATCGCTGGTCGCGCAGGCCGCGAGCGTGACCGATCACTACTACAAGCTGTCGCAGCAGAACGCGCTGCCGGAAGCCGATGCGAAGCAGAAGGCGCTCGAGGCGATCGCTGCGATGCGCCATGGCGTCGACGGCTATATCTCGGTCAACGATTCGAAGCCGGTGATCGTGATGCATCCGATCAAGGCCGAGCTCAACGGCAAGGACGTGTCGAATTTCACCGATCCGAACGGCCAGCACCTGTTCGTCGAGATCGTGAAGGCCGGCAACGCGGACGGCGGCAAGGGCTTCGTCGAATATCTGTGGCCGAAGCCGGGCGCGGACAAGCCGCAGGAGAAGACCAGCGCCGTGCAGCGCTTCGCGCCGTGGGACTGGTATCTGGTGACCGGCATGTACATGGACGACGTGCGCACGGCGGTGCTCGCAAGCGTCGGCCGCTGGTTCGCGATGACGGCCGTGCTCGGCGCGATCGCGACCGCCGTGATGGTGATGGTGCTGAAAAGCGTGCGCGCGAACCTGGGCGGCGAGCTCGAAGTGGCGCTCGACGCCGCGCAACGCATCGCGCAGGGCGACCTGACCGCGCGCGTGGCCGTGAAGCAGGACGATCGCGGCAGCCTGCTGCATGCGCTGCACACGATGCAGGGCGGGCTGATCGACATGGTGTCGCGCGTCCGCACCGGCACCGAGAACATCAACGTCGGCGCGAGCGAGATCGCCTCCGGCAACACGGACCTGTCGCAGCGCACCGAGGAACAGGCGGCCGCGCTCGTGCAGACCGCGTCGAGCATGGACCAGATGACCGCGAACGTGAAGCAGAACGCGGACAGCGCCGCGCAGGCCGCGTCGCTTGCCGGCCAGGCCGCGCAGGTCGCGACGCGCGGCAGCGCGGTGGTCGACGACGTCGTGCGCACGATGAACGAGATCACCGACCGTTCGCACAAGATCGGCGACATCATCGGCGTGATCGACGGGATCGCGTTCCAGACCAACATCCTCGCGCTGAACGCGGCCGTCGAAGCGGCGCGGGCGGGCGAACAGGGCCGCGGCTTCGCGGTGGTCGCGGCCGAAGTGCGCTCGCTCGCGCAACGCTCGGCGACGGCGGCCAAGGAAATCAAGTCGCTGATCGTGTCGTCGAACGAGACGGTCCAGCACGGCGCGACGCTCGTCACGCACGCGGGCGAGACGATGGCCGAGATCGTGCAATCGGTGCGGCGCGTGAACGAGATCCTCGACGAAATCAGCCACGCATCGCGCGAGCAGAGCGCCGGGATCGAGCAGGTCAACCGCGCGGTGGGCGAGATGGATCAGGTCACGCAGCAGAACGCGGCGCTCGTCGAGCAGGCCGCGGCGGCCGCGCATTCGCTGCGCGATCAGGCCGAGGCGCTGCGCGACGCGGTGACGCGGTTCGCGTTGCCAGCCTGACGGCGCCCCGCCCTGCGCTCACGCCGCGCTGCCCGCCCGCCGCGCGGCCTCGGCGCTGCCGAGCCCCAGCCCCGCCGCCCGCTGGATCAGCTCGACGTCGTTGTTCGCGCCGAGCTTCTTCATCGCGCTGATCTTCTGCGCACTGACCGTCTGCTTGCCCTTGCTCAGGCGCTGCGCGATCGTCTTGATCGGTACGCCCGCCAGATACAGGCGAATGACCTCGATCTCGCGCGCCGACAGCTTCACGGGCGCGTCGCCGCGCGTGCCGAGCGCATCGACCGCGCGCCGCACGGACGGCGACAGGTAGGCGCCGCCGCTGTAGCTCGAATGGATCGCCGTGACGATGTGGCCGACCTCGTCGAGCTTGCTGACGATGCTCACGCCGCCGTTCGCGAGGATCGACCGGAAGATCAGCGGGTTCTCGTTCGCGACCAGCGCGACGATGCCGACGTTCGGCCGCGTGCGGCGCAGCCAGTCGAACAGCGCGAGGCCGTCCATCTGCTCGTCGCCGCGAATCGCATAGTCGACCAGCACGATGTCGCAATCGACGCCGCCGAGCGACGCGACCAGTTCGGCCGCGCTCCGGTAGACCGCGACGAGCTCGATCGCGCAGCTGCTGTCTGCGATCTGCTCGATACCGGCCAGCGTCAGCGGCCAGTCGTATGCGACGACGATGCGAACGTTGAATTTCCTCATGCGCAGTTCCTGGTGGTTCACCGGCCCCGCCACGCGAAGCGCACGCGACCGGTTGGGCGTTGAAATGACGTTCAGGCTATTTTTAGCCTGAACGCCGATTCTATGAATGTCCGCCCGGGCGCGATATCGGACGGCGTACGAATTGGCCGCCGAAAACGTAATACAGGTTTGATATTTGCGGCGTTCGACGCGCGACGACCGGCAGATGGGCCGCCGCGGCATCGGCCGGATGGCCGGCCGCACGCACCGCGCGGCCGGCCAGCGGGTAAAATTGCGCGTTTGCATGCCACCCCGGCCCGCCGGCGGCGAGCGACGCGCCGTCACCGGCCGCGCGCCCGCGCCTTCGCCGGCTTGCCCGTACTGCCCGCTTTCCTCATGACCGATTCCGACCTGCAATCCGACGACACCTCCATCCACGAAGACGGCCTCTGGCGCGACAACGGCTGGACGGCCCGCATCATCAAGAACGAAGACGACGATGGCTGGGCCGTCGAAATGGTCAAGGACGGCGAGTCCGAGCCCGCGCTCGTCGGGCCGTGGACCATGGGCCGCGACAAGAAGAACCCGAAACCGATGGACGCGAACGCGTTCCGCACGCTCGTGAAGACCGCGACCGAAGTGCTGATGCGCCACGAACAGCAGCGGCGCGCGATGCTGCACAAGGAAGTGACGGTGCAGGACGAAGCCGGGCAGGATGTGTCGGTGACGCTCGACATCGTGCCGGACGAGTTCGAACCGTATGCGCAGCTCAAGGCATGCGATCCGTATGGCGAACTGCTGGCCGAAGCGAAGGTGTCGGCCGGGTTCAAGCTCAACAAGGCCAGCGCCGAACGCTGGGTCGCATCGGGTTTCGACCGGCCGGCCTGAGCGCGCGCGGCGCGCCGAAGCGCGCGGTCAGGCGCCGGCGCCCCGCTGCGCGCGTGCGAGCCGGCGGGCGGCCAGCTTGCGCCGCACCAGTTCCTCGAATTGCGGCGTCGCGGCCTCCGGGTCGCGCGCGGCCAGGCCGAGCACGTTGCGTGCGAGCTGGATCGGCGTCAGCACGATGCCCCACGGCAGCCCCCACCAGCCGAGCACGGCCGACGCGAGCAGCGCGAGCGCCTGCTTCCTGCGGCCGCAGCGGCGGCAGCACACGTGGCGCCGCGTCGCCCAGCGCGTCACGAACACGAGCGACACGACGCGATGCGACGCGTGAATATCGACCGGCTGCCCTTCGCGCAGGCAGATCGGGCATGGCCCGTAGCGCCAGTCGTCCACATACTGCCGAACCTTCGCGTCGGGCACCCGTTCGGCCTCGACGACGACCGGATGCGCCTGCGCGCATGCCGGGCCGCAATAGCGGCGGCCGTCGATCGACTGCCCGCCGACCAGGAACGTCCTGCCGCACTGACTGCACTCTGCCACGATGACCTCGGATAAGCGTGATGCGCCGCGTGCCGGTTGCGCGCCCATCGATGCGCGTTCCGGCCGGGCCGTTTCATGTTTTAACGGCTGCCGCCGCGCGGTCTTGAGCGGCGCCGCCGCAGCGCGTCAGCCATGCAGCCCGTGCGCGGTCATCAGACGGTACAGCGTCGCCCGCGAGATCCCCAGCTCCGACGCGGCGTTCGCATGCTGCTGGCGGTGACGCAGCAGCGTTTCCTCGATCGCGTGCCGCTCGGCCTGCCGGCGCGCCTGCGCGAGCGTCGGCGGGCGCAGCGACGTGTACGCGTGCAGTTCGAGATCGGCGGCGGAGATCAGCGGGCCGTTCGTCATCACGACCGCGAAGCGGATCCGGTTGATCAGCTCGCGCACGTTGCCGGGCCACGGATAGTTGTGGATCGCCTCGATCGCGCACGGCGTGAAGCCGCGAATCCGGTACGAGCCGTCGCCGCGATAGCGCCGCAGCACGTCGTCGGCCAGCAGCATGATGTCGCGGCCGCGCATGCGTAGCGGCGGCTCGTCGATCCGCAGCACGCACAGGCGGTAGTACAGGTCGGCGCGGAACCGCCCGGCCCGCATCGCGGCTTCGAGATCGACGTGGGTCGCCGACACGATCCGCACGTCGACCGGAATCGACGCATGCCCGCCGAGCCGCTCGATCTTCCCTTCCTGCAGGAACCGCAGCAGGCTCGCCTGGCTCTCGAACGGCATGTCACCGATTTCGTCGAGAAACAGCGTGCCGCCGTGCGCGGCCTCGATGCGGCCGATCTTGCGCTGGTGCGCGCCCGTGAACGCGCCGCGCTCGTGCCCGAACAGTTCGGCCTGCAGCAGCGACGTCGGGATGGCCGCGCAGTTCACGGCGACGAACGGTGCGTCGGCGCGCGACGACTGCCGGTGGATCGCCGCGGCCGTCAGCTCCTTGCCGGTGCCGGATTCGCCGGCGATGAACACGGTCGCGTCGGTGTTCGCGACCTTGCGGATCGTCGCGAACAGCCGGCGCATCGCGCCGCACGCGCCGATCATCTCGCCGCCGGGCGGCGGCGCCTCCGCGGCCGGGTCGCCGTCCGCGAGCTTCAGCATCCCGTATGCATGGCCGACGAGATAGCCGATCGTCGTGTACGCCGCCGGGTTGCGCACGTAGTCGAAGCAGCAGCGGCGGATCAGGCGCGCGATCGCGAGGTTGCGCAACCGCTCGCCGCCGGCGAACGCGAGCCAGCCGACACGCGGGTCGCGCAGCAGCGCCTCGAACGACGCGACGTCCGGCGACGCGAAACTGTCGAAATCGACGATGCCCGCATGCGGACGGTTCGCCCTGACGAGATTCAGCGCATCGGCCACGGTTTTGGCGCGCCGCACGTCCCAGCCGCGCGACGCGAGCATATCGACGAGCGCGGCATCGTGTCGCTGCGACAGGTAAACGAGCGGGCGCGACGGCGCGACGGGGTCGTGCCGGACCGCGATGAACGGCAGCGCGCTCATCTGCCGTTCGACCTCTCGCGGGCCTGACATGCTCGGTTGACAACAATGGTTCACGATCGCCTCGCCGCATAAGGGTGGGTATCGGAGCGGCCGTTGCCCGATCGCGCCGGCGGGGCCTGCGGCCCTGCGGCGCGGCGCCGCTCCGTCCTCGAATCGATGCCGTGTCATCGGCAGAACACGACGCGCTGCGTGTAGACCTGCGGCTCGACGACGGGCTTCGCCGATCCGTTGAGATCGTCGCGATAGGCGCGGTAGGTCTTGCCGTTTACCGTCACGTCCGACGCGCGGGCCGTCTCGATCCGGTCGAGCCCGGTGTGCCGCCATGCGTTCACCCGGTCCGCCGCCGTGACGGCCGGCTCGCCCGCGATCCTCTGCGTGAGCGCGCTGCCGTCGCTCCACGGTTGCGTCCGCATGTCCTCGGCGTGCTGCATCGCGCCGACCGTCTTGCCGGTCGGCCTCGGCCCGCTCTGTGCGTCGAACGGCGCGCCTCGGCCGTACACCGGCGATTGCCACGATGGCGCGTGGCCCGCTTCCGGCATCATGTAGATCATCTGCGGATCGCCGATCATCATCATCGGTGCGCATGCCGCATTGTCGGGACGGCCGAGGGTCGACAGCGCCTGCTGCACGCTCGCGGCGTTCGCAAGCGTCTGCTCGCTCAGAATGACGAAGACCGCGGGATTCTGGAAAACCGACTGCGCAGCGGCTTGCACGCTGGTCAGCAGCAAAGCGACCAAAAAGATCCTCATGATTGAGGCCTCCTTGCATCCTCGTCACGCAAAAAGAGGTGTTGACCTCGGGGATCGGAACAACACCCGTCAAACAGGAAACGACCATCGGGCATCGGGCCGAACGCCTGCCGTGCGGCCGGCGCGCCGGTCGCACGGCAAACCGGTCCGCATGCTTACGACGAGGTACTCGTCGAGACGACGGTCGGCGCCGGCGCGACCGGCGCAGCAGGTGCGGCCTGCTGGTCGACCGTGGCCGGCGACAACGCTTGCGCCGGATCGGTCAACGCCGATGCGGCGGCGGGCGGCGCGGCGGCGGCTACTGCGGGTTCGACCGCGTCCGGCACTTTCGCGACGGGGGCCGGCACGTCGGCCGGTGCCGCGACGACGGCCGGCGGCGCGGCCTCCGGGGCAGGCGGTTCGGCCGATGCCTGCGGCGCCGGTTCGACAGCCTTCACATCGACAGCCTTCGCATCGGCTGCCGGCACCGCGACGACGGCAGCCGCCGGCATCGGTTCGGCCACCATCTCGCCCGCAGCCCGCGCCGTGTCGGTCGCGGCCGGCATCGGCTCCGGTACTTTGTCGGCGACGGGCTGTGCTGGCTCGGGAGCCGTGTCGGCGACGGCCGGAGCAGGCCCGGGCGTCTTGTCGGCAACCGCCGGCGCGGGTTCGGAGGCTTTGTCGGCGACCGGCTGCGCGGGTTCCGGCGCCTTCGTATCGGCAACCGGTGCGGCCGGCGCTGGCGTGGCCTTGTCGGCCGCGACCGGAGCGGCAATGACCGCTGCAGCCGGCACGGCGGCCATTGCGGCGGCCGGTACGACCGACGCAGCGGGCGCGGCGACGGCCGCAGGCGCGGCTGTCGCCACGGGCGCCGCGGCCGAGGGGACTGCCGCGGCCGAGGGGACTGCCGCGGCAACGGCCGGCGCGGCTGCGGCAACGGCCGGCGTCGCGACGGCAGGCGCGGCGGCGACGGGCGCCATCGTCGGGACAGGAACCGGCACCGAAACAGGCGCGGCGCGCATCGACGCCGTCTCGATCGGGCGCGTCGCCGCGGGCGCCGGCGAGGCCGAGCCGAGCGGCGGCAGGCCCATCCGGTCGCGCACGATCGGATCGCGATACTTGATGTCGTCCGCGACGGTCGCTTCGACGCTGGGCGCCACGTTCGAACGCGCGAGCGGCGCGGTCGTGCCTGGACACAGGTGCCCGGTCGCCTCCACCGCGCGCCGGTTCGCGTCGCTCTGGCACAGCAGCGCGAGCGCCACGTCGGTCAATCCCATCGCACGGAATTCGCGCGCATCGAGACGCCGCACGCAGGCCTGGTCGACCAGCGTCGTGCCGCCCGTCGCGCCGAACCCCGGGAACGACACGCCGACGCTCACCGAGCCCATGCAGGTATCGGACAGCGTGGTCGTGAGGCCGGGCGCCTGGATCGACGGATTCGTCTTGATCGTCTGCGTGCCCGAGTAATTGACGTTTTCCGTCGCCTGCGTGTTGTACGGGCTGGAGCCCGGCGCGCCGGTCGCGAGTGCGTTCGTGCTCTGCGGCGCCACGTTGCCGCCGGCCGTAGTGGACGGCATCGTCACGTTCACATTCACGCTCGAATTGCCGCTGCCGCGTACCCCGCTGCTGCTCGTGGCATTGCCGCCGCGCGAACTCGTGGTGTTCGTGTTCATGCTCGAACCACCGCCCTGGCTGATCGCGGTCGACGACGTCGTCGACTGCGCGCTCGACGTCGAATCGGCGGTTTGCGCCTGGGCGCCGATCGTGGTCATCGCGAACATCGCCGCACATGCCACCTTGATCCTGTTGCTGTTCATTTCACTCTCCGGACGAGGTTGGACCTCCGACCCAGGCAACCGTACTAATTCCCCTGAATGACTTCAGATTTCGCTGCTTCCCCGAACTGCTTCCAGCCGCTGCCCAGCTGGGACCACGAGCCGGCCGACATGCCCTGCCATTGCCGGGTGTCAGGTCCGCCGATCGCGCTGCCCGACGAAAGCGTTTGTTGTTCTGACGGTTTGGTTGTCTGGTCACGGTTGTTTGACGTCTGCATAGTCGATTGCCCGCCATCGGCGGCACGGTCGGCGCCATACGCCGTCAGCGACGCGAGCATCAGCGCGGCGGCAATCAGGTTCTGCTTCATGCCAACTCCTTACGTGACAACAAGGTGGAAAAGAGACCAGCGTCGCTGGGAAACTGGCCCCCCACACCTGACTAATGACTGCTCCCGGTCGCGCTCGAGTCGGCCTGGCTTCCGCCCGATGCGGACGGCGAACCGGCCGGGCCGGTACTCCACGCGGTCGACGCGTTGGTGTGATTCGAGCCCGCGATCGCGCCCGACCCGCCCATGCCCGTCCAACCCGCGGCGCCGGCGTTGGCCATGCCGTGGTCGTTTGCGCCCGTGGCCGTGTAGTGGTTCGCGCCGAGTACGATCGTGGCGGTCACCCCGCCCGAAAGCGCATTCGCGTTCTCGTTCGTGCTGCCGTTTCCGGCGAACGAGCCGGCGGCACCGATACCGCCGCCTGCCGCGAACGCGCCCCCGTTCGTGCCCCAACCGCTGGCCGTCGAAGTCGAGTTGTGATACGCGGACGCCGTGCCGGCGGAGCCGGCCGGTGTCACGGTACTGCCTGCATTCGCGCCGGCCGTCGAAGTCGAATTGCTGGTATAGCTGCCGGAGCCGACCAGCACCGAACCGGAAACACCCGCCGCAACGGATTGCGTCTGGTTGGTCGTGGACGATCCGGCCGCCAATGCAGCGGACGAAATGACGGTGAGCGCGGTCGCTAAAATGACTTTGGCTTTCATAGCAATCCCTTGCCGTGAGGAAGTTCGACGGTGGCGGAGCCGAGCCTGCCCGCACGCGGCAAGGCCCGGCCTCCGCACCGCCAGCCAATGACGAACGCTACGCGTCGCGGCTTAGTGGTGATACGTCCAGCCGGTCGAGCCCGCGTTCGCGCCGCTGCTGCCGCCTGCTTGTGCGCCGCCGAAGCCGAAGCCGCCGACCGTCGACGTTTGCGTGTGGTTCGTGTACGAGATCGAGCCGCTGCCGCCGTAGCCCGCCGTTGCACCGGCTGCACCGAGTGCGGAGCCGGAATCGGTCGCGGTGAAGTGGCCGAACCCGGTGACCCCTGCCATCGTCTGGCCACCGCTCGTCGAAGTGGTGCTCGACACCGTGCCGCTGCCAGCAAACGCTGCACCCGAAACCACCAGAACTGCTGCTGCAATCAGAAGCTTCTTCATGGTCGACTCCATAACGGCGTGGAGAGAATGAGCATGGAAGATCGCACGCCATCGATCCTCCTGCCTCGAGCAATCCTCAAAAAATAAGGATTGCTATCAAATCGGGAAATAATTATCGAATTGCAAACCTTCTAATTTATTTTTAGCCAGCCGAAGTCTAGTTTTATGTTTTCAATTTTTCCAAAATTTATGCGTAGGTGTTTTCTATTATTTTTATGAGCATTGATACGCTCTTTAAACACCCATGATTACATCAACCGGAACGACGCGCACATCCTTCCGGCTCGCGATTTTCAATACCCCATCCAAAAGCGACGCGCAAACCAGGCACCCGCTTTCCGAATTGAAAATTCGCGAATGTATTTAATACTGCAAAATGCGGCACGCGTTCCGCATATGCCCTTTAGCCGGGCGATAACGGGCATGCATTGCAGCCAGACGACATGTCTGCTCCCTGAGCTGACGGAGAAAGGCCTTCCGGATAATCCGGCCGACGCGCGTTCGATCTAGTCCGGCCGGCGCCGGCACTGGCCCGGCGCGATCGAAACGGCTCTGCACGGTTGAAGTGGAATCGGCGCGCTGTCCGGCATGAACAGCGTGGCCCATCCGGGAACGCTCGATGAAGTCGAGCATCGCTGTCGCCGGGTTGCGGCGCGCAACGGCAACCGCTCCAGCACGCGGCGCGCGCGGAGGGCGCGAAATCGGCAAGGCGCGACCGGCGACGCTGGCACTGCGTCGCAAGCGCTACCCCGAGCAATCGGACTACCCCTATGGTGCGCAAGAAACGCGCGGATCAAGCCACTGCTTATAGTGTTCATCGCCGCTTCCCCGACTGGCTTATGACGAACTGGCCGCCCCCACATCGTTGTTGCATCGTGTCGACCGCTCGCCGGTGCGTCCTGTGTCGCAAACCGCATGCCATGCGATATTCCACCGAGCATTGCGCGCCGAAAACAGCCGCCAGGCCTGATCATTTCGCCGGGAATGGCATTTTTTGTTTCACGAATGTATCGCGATAACGGGACGTTCGCGGCAGTGATCCTCTAACAATGCGACGCAATGCGCTGATTTGACGGACGAATTCGGCGCGACAAGGCACGCCGGACACCCCTGCGAACGGTTGTTTCATAGTTGAGAAGCGTTTCGCGACAGGGCCGCTGGTTCACGCGCTTGCGCCGGCAAACCGCGTGTTGCAGCATGCCGGCAAACCTTCCATGACGCAGGACAACGCGGATCCAGTCGCTCGATGCCCGACGCCGAATGGCCGCCGATACGGCCGGAACGCCGATTCACTCTGAATTGGGAAACGGATTTGATTCATCCGTGAGAATAGCCACATGATCATGCAGCGAGAATGCTGCCGTCCGGCGCGTTGCGGCCGTAAAAATTTAAAAGGAAAAACATGCGATCCTGGCAAAAACGGGCGCATCATTTTTTCATTTCCATTCGATTCGCCTTTCATCCATAGCGCACCGACGAGTCATTCATTGAAGCGACATACTCGACCCACCATCCGCCTGATTCTCATCACTGAAACGTGCCGATTCAAAACGGCGCTCAGGTCGCCAATCTCGCGACAGCCTGGTTTATCGCGCACCTCGTCGTTCGTATCGGACCGCATCGATCCTGCGACCGACACGGACGCGTCACTGCCCCACCATGCACGCGCGAAACACGAACGTACATACCGAACGGTCAATGCGCGGCAGCGGCCGCACGCCAATCGGCGTGTCGGTGAAAAGGCGATGAAGATCACCACCGATCGATGCTCGCGTCGTTCAGGCATCGACGGGGTTGTCAGTGAAACCGGAGCGCCGCGCCGGCATTCCGCCAGGCGGCAGTCGTCGCGAATCGACAAGCGGCAACGGGCCGGCCGCCCGTCAGCCGAGCAGCTCCTTCTTCCGCAGATGCACGACGTCGCGCATCGGCGGCGCGCCGAACAGCCGGCTATATTCGCGGCTGAACTGCGACGCGCTTTCGTAGCCGACGACGGCCGCCACCGACCCGACGTCGCCGCCCTGCCGCAGCAGCAGCCGCCGCGCCTCGTGCAGCCGCAGCTGCTTCTGGTACTGCAGCGGGCTCAGCGTCGTCACGTGCTTGAAATGATGGTGCAGCGACGACACGCTCATGTTGACCGCCTGCGCGAGCGACTCGACGCGCATCGGCTCCGCGAAGTGATCGCGGATCCATTCGATCGCACGCGCGATCCGGTGCGTCTGGCTGCCGGCGATCGCCATGTGCCGCAGCCGCGTGCCCTGCCCGCTCGTCATCAGCCGGTACAGCACTTCCTTCTCGATCAGCGGCGCGACGACCGCGATGTCGGCCGGCGTATCGAGCAGCCGCAGCAGTCTCAACGCCGCATCGAGCAGCGGCGGCGTCAGCTCGGCGAGCGCGATTCCCTCGCCTTCCGGGCCGGCTTCGGGCTCGGGCAGCCGCATCTCGGCCGCGAGCTCGACGATGCGCTGCGGATCGAGCGTCAGCGACAGGCACAGGTACGGCGCCTCCGGCGTTGCACGCGTCACGCGCGACAGGATCGGCAAGTCGATCGACGTAATCAGGCAATTCTGGGTGTCGTATTCGTATGCCTGGCCGGCCACGATCACGCGCTTCGCGCCCTGCGCGGCGATTACCAGCGCGGCGCGCGACACGCCGCAGCCGAGGTCGACCGGCCGCGTGTGCCGATGCAGCATCAGGCCCGGTACGGCCGTCGAATGCGAGCCGTCGGCCGGCGCGAAGCGGCCGATCAGCGACGCCAGTTCGCGCCGCCCGGATTCGCGCGACGCGACGATATCGGTCATGTCCATGACGCATCCTCGAATGATTTCCCGTGTCGCGCGAGCATAGCGAAACGGCTCGCGGCGTGGCGGGGATTTGCAGGATTGTTCAATAAATTTGCAGGATTGGGTAGACGCAAAAAGCGGCTGCTCGCGCACACTCCCGGCTAACCTGCCCGTAAGGCGGGTTTTCCCCATGGAGACATAAAAATGCCTACCTCGTTTGTCCTGAACGGCAAGAACGTCACGCTCGACGCCGATCCGTCGATGCCCGTCCTCTGGGCGATTCGCGAACACGCGGGACTGACCGGCACGAAATTCGGCTGCGGCATGGCGCAGTGCGGCGCATGCACGGTGCATCTCGAAGGCCAGGCCGTCCGCTCGTGCGTGCTGCCGCTCGCCGGCATCGCGGGCAAGCACGTCACGACGATCGAAGGCCTGCAAAGCAAGCCCGCGCAGGCCGTGCAGGCCGCGTGGGTCAAGCTCCAGGTGCCGCAGTGCGGCTATTGCCAGTCCGGCCAGATCATGTCGGCCACCGCCTTGCTCGAACAGAACCCGAAGCCGACCGACGCGGACATCGACGCCGCGATGAACGGCAACCTCTGCCGCTGTGCCACCTACGCCCGCATCCGGGCCGCGATCCACGACGCGGCCGCGACGCTGGGAGCCTGACCATGACGATCGAACTCGACAATACCGGTTCGGTGCGCCCGTCGCGCCGCACGTTCCTGAAAGCCGCGGGGGCAACCGCCGCCGTCAGCCTGACGATCGGCTTCGACTGGGCCGGCCTCGGCCGCCGCGCGCTCGCCGCCACCGCCCCCGCCGGCGAATTCGCGCCGAATGCGTTCCTGCGCATCACGCCCGACGGCGCCGTCACGGTCATCGCGAAGCACGTCGAAATGGGCCAGGGCGCGTATACAGGCATCGCGACGATCGTCGCCGAGGAGCTCGACGCCGACTGGTCGAGCGTGCGCGTCGAAAGCGCGCCGGCCGATGCGAAGCGCTATGCGAACCTCGCGTTCGGCACGATGCAGGGTACGGGCGGCAGCTCGGCCATGGCGAACTCGTGGCAGCAACTGCGCGAAGCGGGCGGCAAGGCACGCGCGATGCTCGTGTCGGCCGCGGCGGCCCGCTGGAAGGTGCCGGCCGGCGAGCTGACCACCGCCAACGGCGTCGTCACACACGCGAAGAGCGGCAAGACGGCCACGTACGGCGCGCTCGTCGCCGATGCGTCGAAGCTGCCCGTGCCGGACAAGGTCACGCTGAAGCAGCCGGCCGATTTCAAGCTGATCGGCCATCGCATTCCGCGCGTCGACGGGTCGGCCAAATCGAACGGCACCGCGCAATTCACGCTCGACACGACATTCCCCGGCATGCGCGTCGCGCTGCTGCAGCGGCCGCCGCGCTTCGGCGCGACGGTGAAATCGTTCGACGCGACAGCCGCGAAGGCCGTGCCGGGCGTCGTCTCGGTCGTGCAGGTGCCGGGCGGCGTCGCGGTCGTCGCGACGGGCTTCTGGGCCGCGAAACAGGGCCGCGACGCGCTGAAGATCGAATGGGACGAAACGAAAGCGGAAAAGCGCGGCTCGGACGAGATCATGCGCGAATACCGGCAACTCGCGGAGAAGCCGGGCGCGTCCGCGCGCAAGGACGGCGATGCCGATGCGGCGATCGCCGGCGCGGCGCGCAAGATCAGCGCGACGTACGAATTCCCGTATCTCGCGCATGCGCCGATGGAGCCGCTCGATGCGGTCGTCAAGCTGACGGCGAACAGTTGCGAGATCTGGGCCGGCGACCAGTTCCAGACGGTCGACCAGGGCAACGCGGCCAAGGTCGCCGGACTGAAGCCCGAGCAGGTGAAGATCCACACGCTGTATGCGGGCGGCAGCTTCGGCCGGCGCGCGAACGCGTGGTCGGATTACGTGGTCGAGGCCGTGTCGATCGCGAAGGCGCTCGGCGCGGACGGCAAGCCCGTCAAGCTGCAATGGACGCGCGAGGACGACATCCAGGGCGGCTTCTACCGGCCGATGTACTTCCACAAGCTCGACGCGGGCCTGACCGCGGACGGCCGGCTGGTGGGCTGGCGTCACCGGATCGTCGGCCAGTCGATCCTCGCCGGCACGCCGTTCGAGGCGTTCATGGTCAAGAACGGGATCGATGCGACGTCGGTCGAGGGCGCGGCGAACCTGCCGTACGCGGTGCCGAACGTGTCGGTCGAACTCACCACCGCGAAGACGGGCGTACCCGTGCTGTGGTGGCGCGTGGTCGGCAGCTCGCACACGGCCTACGCGGTCGAGGCGTTCATCGACGAAGCCGCGCACGCGGCCGGCAAGGACCCGTACGCGTTCCGCCGCGACCTGCTCGCGAAGGAGCCGCGCATGCGCGCGGTGCTGGAGCTGGCCGCGCAGAAGGCCGGCTGGGATCCGGCCAAGCCGCTGCCGAAGGGGCGCGGGCGCGGGATCGCGGTGGCCGAGGCGTTCAAGAGCTATGTCGCGCAGGTGGCCGAGGTGTCGGTCGACGCGGACGGCAAGGTGAAGGTCGAGCGCGTGGTGTGCGCGGTCGACTGCGGAATCGCGATCAATCCCGACATCGTCGCCGCGCAGATGGAAGGCGGCATCGGGTTCGGACTCGGCGCGGCGATGCACAGCGCGATCACGCTGAAGGACGGCCAGGTCGAGCAGCGCAACTTCGACGGCTACCACGTGCTGCGGATGGCCGAGATGCCGAAGGTCGAGGTGCATATCGTGCCGTCGGCGGAGGCGCCGACCGGGGTCGGCGAGCCGGGCGTCGCGCCGGTCGGGCCGGCCGTCGCGAACGCGATCTTCGCGGCGACGGGCAAGCGGCATTACGTGCTGCCGTTCGATTCGGCGGATGGCGCGAAGGCTTGATCCCGATGCGATAGCGCGCCGGCCGCGGGCGGGGCATGCCCCGTGGCCGGCGCCGCTGTCGATGCAGGGTTCGATGTCGGCGGGAAGTTCATACAACCCATTGATTTAAAAACAAAATAAGGCAAACCCGGTAGAGTTCGATGTAGGGTTCGTTATCTGGCTGAACCATCATCCAGCCCGCCCCCGTAAACCATCCCCTCTCCCACGTTACGTCAGACGTAACGCCCGTAACGTCGGCGCGCCGATGCTACGTAACAATCCTTCACCGTCGATCCGGCCCTTTCATCGCCTGCCCGACGCTTCCCGTTAAAAATTCTTTTGAATTCAAGGCTGCCGGACCCTCTGCGCCGCTCCGCGCGGCCGCCACCACGTGACGATCCCGCCCCTGGCCCGGAAGTTGCAGCACAGGACCCGCAAACACTCCTTTACGGACATGCGAGGGCCACCATGGATTGCAAATACCTGTACATCGACAACATAAAAATCAACTTCGTCCGCCGCACGATCGAAATCGACGACAAGGTCGTCGACGTGACGCCGCGCGAATTCGACGTCGTCGAATTCCTGCTCGACAACATGAACAAGATCGTGCCGCGGCAGGCAATCCAGGAAGCCGTGTGGGGCCGCGAGCTCGGCGTGTCGTCGCGCACGCTCGACACGCATATCTCGCGGATCCGTTCGAAGCTGCAGCTCGAACACGACAAGAATCTGCGGATCATCCCGATCTACGCGGTCGGTTATCGCCTCGTGCTGTTCGGTGCGGCGATGACGCACGTCGAGCGCCACGACGCGGCGCCGATCGTACGCGCGGCGCCGCAACCCGCGATGGCCGCCGACTACGCGTAACGCTTCACCCGCGCGCCGCCCGTTCGCGACGCGCCGGCCACGCCTCCCCACCGCGCCGCGCGGATTCGCAGCCCTTCGCGGCCTGCACCCCGCCCGGCCCGCCAGCCAGTCGCGTCCCGACCGCCGCCTCCGGGCGGCGTTTGCCTTTGAGCGCCCGCCGTCGCCTCCGCCCCTTCATCGCCCTCCACCACCCTCCGCCGCACTTCGTCACGCTTCGTAGCGCCCCGCTCCCGCCGTCTCCGCGCGACGGTCGCGACTACGGATTCCGACACGGCACGCGGCCATCGCCGTCCCTACAATCGACGCAGCAGCCGCGCGCCCCTCGGCGCCGCCGGCCCCAGAACAACCCGTCGAATCAACGCCGAATCCGCCCCGATCCCGCCGTGCCAGCGCTGTTCCTGACGAATGCCGACGCCGGCGACGCCGCGAACCGGGCCATGCCCGCCGCCTCCGAACTGCCCGCGGCCGCCGCGCCGGCCGCGGGCGCGCTCGACGCGTCGCCCTACCTGCCGCGCCTGTCCGCCGCCGCCGCGCGCGGGCTGTCGCACGCGTACTGCGCGACCGGCGCCGTTCCGGTCACGCTCGGCGAGCACGCATACGAGGTGCGCTGGCGCGTCGACGCCGAGCCGGCCGCCGACGCGCACGCGTACCGCTTCGTCGTCGGCCCGGCCGCCGGCACGCTGTGGATCGACCCGGTCGCGGAAACCGAATGGCTCGGCGAGGCGGCCGACCCGGCCGTACCGGCCGTGATCCGCGCGGCGCTGCTCGCCGACCTCGCCGCGCCGCTCACGGCCGTATTGCAGGCGGCGACGCGGCAGCGCGTGGAACTGCTGCCGCCGCCCGACGGCGCACCGGCCTGGCACGCGTCGCCGGCCGCGCTGCGCTTCGAGCTGCGGCGCGCCGACGCCGCGTGGCGCTGCCACGGCGCGCTGCTGTTCGATGCGCCGGATGCGCTGGCCGTGTTCTTCGCGGCCGCGCCCGCCGCGCGCACGTCGGCAAGCGCGGCCTACGCGAACCTGCCCGTGCCGCTCGTGTTCGAGATCGGCCGCACCGAGCTGACGACGGCCGAGCTGGCCGACGTCGTCGGCGGCGACATCATCGCGATCGAACGCTGGCAGGCGCACGAGCAGAACCTGCTGTGCGTCGCGCGGCTGCCGGCCGCGCCGGCGTGGGAAATCACCGGACGGCCGTCGGGCAACCGGCTGACCGTCGAACGAATCAGGGAGATGCCTTTGGAACCGACCCGCACCGACTCCGCGCCGCCGACGACGCACGACGCGCCGTCCGCCGACGCGCCGCGCTCGCTCGACGGCCTCGCGGTCGACCTGCGCTTCGAGCTGCCGCCCACGTCGATGCCGCTCGGCGAGCTGAGCGCGCTGCAGCCGGGCGCCGTGATCGAGCTGCAGCAAGGCATCAATCAGAGCGTGATCCACCTCGTCGCGAACGGGATGCTGATCGGCACCGGCCATCTGATCGCGGTCGGCCAGAAGCTCGGCGTGCGCGTGGTCACGCTGACGCAGCCCGCGCCGCGCGAGCGCTGAACGATGGGCAACCTGCCGAATCCGGTCGCGCTGATCGCGGTGATCGCCGCGCTCGGCATCGCGCCGTTCGCGGCGCTGATGGTGACGAGCTACACGAAGCTGGTGGTCGTGCTCGGCCTGCTGCGCTCCGCGCTCGGGATCCAGCAGGTGCCGCCGAACCTCGTGCTGAACGGCATCGCGCTGATCCTGTCGCTGTTCATCATGGCGCCCGTCGGGATGTCGATCCGCGACGCGCTGCAGGCGCGCCACTTCGATGCGTCGGGACAGTTGTCGACCTCGGACATCGGCGCGCTCGCCGATGCCGCGCTGCCACCGATCAAGGATTTCCTCGTGTCGCATACACGGCAGCGCGACCGCGAGTTCTTCGTGCGCACGGCCACCTCGGTATGGCCGAAGCACCGCGCGGACGGCATCAAGGACGACGACCTGCTCGTGCTGGTGCCGAGCTTCACGCTCGCCGAGCTGACGAAGGCGTTCCAGATCGGCTTCGTGATCTATATCGTGTTCATCGTCGTCGACCTGCTGGTCGCGAACATCCTGCTCGCGCTCGGGATGCAGATGATCTCGCCGACGACGATCTCTGTGCCGTTCAAGCTGCTCTTGTTCGTCGCGCTCGACGGCTGGTCGCTGCTCGTGCACGGGCTCGTGCTGTCGTATCGGGTCGCCGGAGCCGGATGATGCGCGCACGCGCCCTGCGAACCGCCGCCGCATGCGTTTGCGTGTTGATCGCGCTCGCGTGCGGGCAGCACGGCGTCGCGCATGCGGCCGGCAGCGCCGCCGGCTTCGCGCAACTGGCGCGCGCGTGTGCGCCGAACGTCGACCCCGATACGCTCGCCGCGCTGGTGCGCACCGAGTCGGGCTTCAATCCGTATGCGATCGGCGTGGTGGGCGGCCACCTGGCGCGCCAGCCGGCGTCGCTCGACGAGGCGCGCGCGACCGCGCGTGAACTCGCGTCGCGCGGCTTCAGCTACAGCGTCGGGCTCGCGCAGGTGAACGAGCGCAATTTCGCGAAATACGGGCTCGATGAAACGACGATGTTCGAGCCGTGCCGCAACCTGCGGGCCGGCGGCGCGATCCTGACCGAATGCTTCGCCCGCTCGTCGAATACCGGCCGCCCGGCCCAGGCCGCATTGCGCGCGGCGCTGTCGTGCTACTACAGCGGCAACTTCACGACCGGTTTCTCGAGCGGCTACGTGAGCCGCGTCGTCGCGAGCGCGCAGCGCAACGCGCACGAAGGCGGCGTCGAACCGATCCCGGTCGTGCGCGACGTGCCGCCGCCGGCGCGACAGCGGCGCATGGACGCGGCCGCGACCACGCCGCCCGAACGCGCGCGCAGGCTGCCGTTGCCGGCCGCGTCCGCCGATGCGCCGTCGTGCCATGCGCGCCCGGTCGTGATGATGTGCCGCGGCTTGCCGGCGAGCCAGGCGAAGCGGCTGTGCGTGCGGTGTCTCGACCCGTGATCGCGTGATCGCGCGCGGCTCCGTGCGCTCGCACCCGCGCCGCTTTCAGGGGTCCGAACGACAGCGCGCGGCATGGCGGCCGCACGCCGGGCCTGCCTCGTAGCCCGCCTCGTAGCCCGCGCCGCGCCCAGGCGCCGGCCGCTTCCCGCCGCTACGAAACTGCGGTGTTCCCGCTGCCGGGTGCGTCCGTACACTCGAACGATCACGTCGCGGCGTGCAGGGCGCCGCGCGTGCCGCGCGTCGCGCGGCTCAACGGAGACGAGCATGCTGTTGATCGACGGATTGGGACTGGGTGTGAACTGGCAGCGTTTCCTGTCGGAAACGCTGAATCCGGTCGTGGCGCCGCCGCCCCCGCCGCCTCCGCCGCCGAAGAAGGACGATCCGGCGGCCGGACCCGCGAACCCGAGCGCCACCCCGCCGATTCCCGTCACCGCGTCGCTGGCCACCGATCCGTCGAAGCCGACCAACGCCGAGATCCAGTCCGCGACGTCGCTGATCCAGAACATGGCCGCGCAATATACGGCGCCGCCGCCCGACATCACCGTCGAGAACGACAAGACGCGCGCGGTGCAGAAAGCGATCCAGGACGCGCAGACGAAGTACGACAACGCGTCGCAGACGCTGCAGGGCGCGCAGAACGTGCTGCATCTGGTCAACCGCGATCCCGAGTCGACGGCCGACGACCGCAAGACCGCGCAGGCCGACTACGCGAAGGCGCGCACCGCGGCCGACACCGCGCAGCGCGAGCTGAACGTGACGACCGACGCCGGCTACATGATCCTGTACGGCGAACAGGCGAACGCCGACATGCCGGCCGGAATGAAGATCGACGATTCCGGCAAGGTGACGGACCCCGGCGACGCGCAGCACGCGGCCGACCAGCAGTTCAAGACGCTGCTGGCCGCCTTCCCCGACCATGCGACCGATCCGAACTGGGTGCCGCAGCCGGGCGACTGCAAGAATCCGCTGCAGATCCGGCTCTACGACGATTGGCAGACCGCGAGCGCGAAGGCGGCCGTGGGCGCGTCGAAATACTTCGCGGACGTCGCGAATTCCAACCTCGCCTATACGCAGTTCCAGTCGTACCTCGCCGATCCGGACTACAAGGCCGCGCTCGATGCGGGCGTCGGGCGGCTGAACGACGCGCTGCAGCCGCTGGAGCTGCGGGTCACGATGCCCGACGCCCCCGCTTCGCAGGATGCCGCACAGCAGGCCGTCACGGCCGCCGCGAAGGATGCGAACTATGCGAACGCCGCGTACGGCGCGGCCAACGACAGCCTGGCGCTCACGAACGCGCAGCAGCGCTACGATTCGGCCAGCGGCAAGGAAGGGCCGACGGTGATCGTCCCGAACGAGGTGTCGAACGCGAAGACCGCGCTCGCCCGCGCGCAGACGGCCGCGAACACGAGCGGCGGCTATCTGCAGATGCTGTCCGCGCAGCGGCAGGTCGACACGCTGCAGGCCGACTATACGAAGAAGCTGGACGCATCCAACGCGTGGCACAAGGACAATCCGCACGCGATGATCAAGGATCCGCAGGTCGATCTGGACCTCGGCGATGCGTATGCGAAGCTGGATCAGGCGAAGCAGCAGGCGAGCATCGCGCACGACGGCTTCGTCGTCGCGTACGGCGCGACGCTCGCGCAGCAGTACGACGATCAGGCCTCGCAGATCAAGGCGAAGGTCAACCCGCCATCGATATTCACGAAACCCGCGCTCCAGTCGCCGCTGCTGACGCCGTCGCTGTCGACCGCGAACGGCCTGCCCGGCCTGCCCGCGTCGTCGTTGTCGACGGCCGCGTCGGCCGCCCCCACCGGCACGCCGTCGCTGCCGAGCGCGTCGCCGCTGGCCTCGCCGACATTGCCCGGGTCCAACGGCGCGTCGTCGCTGCCCGCGTCGCCGCTGCTCGACCGGCCGTTCCTGCTGCCGCAATCGTCGGGCCCGTCCGCCGCGCAGGCGGGCCCGACGATGCTCGACGTGAAGCGCATGCAGACCGTCGCGGGCGCGATCCGCGCGGCCGACAGCCGGATGTCCGATTCGGTCAACGAGCGCGCGACCCAGCTCGCGCTGTCGCAAGCGCGCATCAAGCAGACGCAGGCGAAGAGCACGCTCGAGTCGGTGCAGAAGCAGTATGACGACTGGGCCGCCGCGAATCCGCCGCCCATGCGTTTTCGCACCGTCGCGGGCGACGACATGATCCCGGCGCCGTCAGCGCCGCGCCCGAACCTGTATCAGGACCAGCTCGACAAGGCGAAGGCGGCCGTCACGCAGGCCGACAACGCGGTGCAGCGCCTGCAGCTGCTGAGCGAGACGTCGCATCAGCAGGTGCTGATGGACCGGTTCGACGCCGGCCTCGAAGAACGGCTGCGCTACGCGGCGCCCGGCTCGGACGAGGAGAACGACTACAAGAAGGCGCTGCACGATTTCTACGAAGCACATCGCGGCGAATTGTCGAACTCGCTGCTCGACGCGGCCAGCGCGAGCACGAACAACGGCGGCACGATCGCGTTCGGCAAGCTGACCGACAACGAACAGCGCAACCTGATCGGCGTCGCGCTCGGCATGCAGCCGGACGTCCAGAGCGATGCGGCGTCGGGCGACGGTTCGGACCCCGTATCGCCGACGAAGGACGACGTCGCGCGCTACACCGACAAGGAAAAGCTGAAGACGATCAACAGCGTGCGCGACAAGCTGCTGGAGATCGGCGGCGGCGCGACGACGCAGGTCAGCGTGTTGCCGATGGTCTACGCCGCCAAGGAGGCTGGCATGACCACCAGCGCGCTGTTCAAGGTCAGCGGCAAGGACGGCACGCAGTACGTCGACGAGACGGCGAGCAACTACGACGACATCAACGACTACATCGACAACAACGAGCTGTCGACGGACGGCACGGTCGACATCGCGACCGGCCACAACGCGGACGGCACGCTGCAGCTCGTGTCGAAGGCCGCGCATCACGAAAGCGGCTTCGACAGTTTTCTGAACACGCTGACCAGCACCGGCCTGAACATCGGCATGATGGTCGGCGGGATGGCGCTCGAAGGCCTCGGCACGCTGCTCGACGGCACCGGCATCGGCGCGATCGTCGGCGTACCGCTGAACATCCTCGGCGCGGGGATGATGTACACGGCGATCGGCGCGACGATGACGAGCGCCGGCCTCGATCTGGCCAACCGCGCCGACCACGGGCGCAGCCTCAATCCGTTTACCGACCCGGGCGCGCGGGCCGACTTCATCAATCTCGTGCCGATGGGCGCGGCGGGCGCCGCGAAGCTCGCCGGCAGCAAGCTGTTCACGCGCGCGGTCACGGCGCTCACGCGCACGCCGAAGGTCGCGTCGGTGCTCGCCACCGGCGCGCGGACCACCGCGGTCGTGACGGGCGTGGGCGGTGCGCTCGAGGCGTTCGGCGAAGCCGGCTACGACTATTTCGTCACGGGCGACAAGAAGGCGGCCGGCGAGCAGCTCAAGTCCGGGATCACCAACGTCGCGCTGATGGCGGCCGGCGGCCTCAAGGAACGCGCGGTGACGTCGGTGCGCACGCGCACCGGCCGGCCGGTGCCGATTCGCGGGGCCGACGGCAAGACCGTCGCCGTCGACAGCCAGATGATCGGCCGGATACTCGAGAGCGGCGACGCGTCGTCGCTCGCGGCCGGCCGCACGCGCGTGACGCTCGACGGCGAAGCCGTCAAGGTGTCGCCGGACGGCACGCTGCGCGTGGGCGACAAGGTGCTCACCTACGACAACACGCCGATTCGCGTGCTCGACCGCGCATCCGCGAAACGCCTGCCGCCGGGCAAATCGGTGGTGCTCGGCGAAGACGGCACGCTGTCCGTGGTATCGGTGTCGCCGAAGGCATGGACCAACGGTACGCGCGTCGACGACGTGACGGGCACCGGCGAGCGCATGTCGTTCGGCCCCGACGGCGAGATGAGCGTGACGCCGAAGATCGTCGCGAAGACGCCGCTCGACGTGCTGCAACACGTGCTCGACCAGGCGAGCGACGCCTACCGGCAGACGGCCGCCGGCGCGCAGGCGCCGCGCCGGCTCGCGCAGACGGCGGCCGAAGGCGAAGCCGCGAGCGTGTCCGCCGATGCGCGCAGCACGCGACGCACCAGCGAGGAACGCGCCCGCGTGCAGCAGCAGCGCGACCAGACCGATGCCGAACGCAGCACGACCGCGAGCGCCAACCGGCGCAGCGCCGATACGCAATCGATGCGCTGGCGGCCGGTCGCGGCCGACGAGCCGGCCGGCCCGGGCACGCGCGCGAAGCCGGACGGCGCGCCGCCGCGCGTCAACGCGAAGGTCGTCGATCTGACGGAGGACGCGCCCGTCACGCGCGCGGCGACGTCCGATCCGGCCGGCATCGCCGTACCGCGCGGGCCGCGCGCCGAGCCGATGGAGCTCGGCGATCGCACGGTCTACGTGGTGCGCAGCGGCGCGACACCCGACGCGCCCGGGGCACGGCCATCGTCGCCGCGCCCGCAGGATCTCGAGGAACCGGTGATCGTCGTCGCCGGCGAACACGACGCGGCGCTCGCACCCGAGCTCGCGAACCGCTGGCAGAAGCCCGTCTATGCGGCCGCGCCCGACGCATTCGGTGCGGACGGTCAACTGCGCGCGGGCGCGCGCGTGCTGCGCTTCGATCCCGCGCCGGAGACGGCCGCGGCCCATGAAGCCGGCCTGCCGGACGGCATCGCGCCCGACGAAGCGCCGCCCACGTCGCCCCGCGCGGTCGCCGACGACACGGTGATCGTGCTGGCCGGCAAGCGCGGCCCGAACGAACCGGCGATGCCGCGGACGGCCGCGCCGCCCGAGCCGGTCCATGCGCTCGACGGCGTGTTCAGCGCGCCGAACCGCGTGCTCGTGCTCGTCCAGCCGGAACGCGCCGGCGCGCCCGAGCGAATGGCGCAACGCGACACCGCCGCGGCCGACCGCGGCGCACGCGCGCTCGACGACGCGCACGGCCAGGCCGCCCGCGCGCCGGCGGACAGCGAACGTCGCACCGCGGCGAACGACGACGTCGGCCTCGCCGCCGCGCACCCCGAAACGACCGAGACGGCCCCGCCCGATCACGGCGCATCGAAGCCGGGCTGGGTCACGCGGATGCAGATGCGCTTCGGCGGCGCGGCGCTGCCAGAAGCCGCGCAGGCGCTCGCGATGCAGTCGGGCACGCTCGCCACGCAACTGCGCATGCTGCAGGACGCCGGCTGGCGCGTGACGCTCGGCAAGCGCGGCGGCGGCAGCCGCATCGACCCGCGCAAGCGCCGCGTGACGATCGACGGCGCGCTCCAGCATCCGGGCAGCATCACGTACACGCTCGCGCACGAGGCGCGCCATGCGGTCGAGGCGATGGCCGGCGTGCTGAACCTCGACTACGGCAACCGCAGCCGCTTCACGCGCAAGGCGCTCGAAGCCGAGGCCCGCGCGCAGATCAACGCGTTCGAGGCACGCTACGAAATCGAGCTCGCGGGCGGCGGCGACATTGCCGCGCACGTGCGCCTGCCCGATGCGATCGAGCGCGAAGGCGCCGCGTGGCGCGCGCCGTCGCACGACTATGCGGGCACGGTCGGACGCCTCGTCGACGCATTCGCCGATGCGCCCGTGTCGGGCCGCGACGGCGAGACCTACCGCGACTTCTACGACGACGTCTGGTCGCGCCAGAAGCGCCGCGGCGGCATCCCGCGCCGGATGCCCGCGCCGCAGACGCACGAGACCGGCGGCGCGCCGCGCGGCGTGCGCGGCTTCGACGAACGCGTGGCATGGAGCCGCGCGCATGCCGAATATGCGTCGCCGTTCGGCGACGGGCCCGTGCCGGCGGTGGCCGACCTGCAGGCGGCGCGCAGCCGCCACTTCACGATGCTGCAGGACCAGGGCGTGCTGATGCTGCACGCCGATACGCTGGCGGACGGCACGCTGCTCGCGGGCGGCCGGCCGGCCGGCGTGCATGAATACGCGCTCGACCAGGCGCCGTCGTTCCTGGTCAAGGACGGCTATTCGATCGTGCTGTCCGCGAAGCACGGTGGCGACGCGGCGGCCGCCGGGCTCGCGAATCTGTGGCAGCGGCCGGTATATGCGCCGCCCCCGCACGCGGTCGGCGAACGCGCGGCGCTGCTCGACACCGGCGTGTTTCGCCGCTACGACCCGGCGCCCGCGGCGCCGCACGATCTCGGGCCGCTCGCGGCCGATGCCGAAGGCGTGCACGTCGAAGGCAATCCGGCCGCGCGGATCGACGTCGAGCGTCACGTCGGCGAACTGCTCGGCGCCGGCGCCGAGAAAACCGTGTTCGCACTCGGCCACGATGCCGCGCTCGCGGTGTACGACACCGGCCCGCATACGTCGGAAGCGCGTCAGATCGACGCGGCGATCGACGAGAGCATCGCACTCGACGATCTCGCCTCGTACGGCCTGAAGACCGTGACGATGGACGGGCCGTTCTCCGCGCTGAACCGCGTTGCCGTGCTGTACCGGCCGCTCGGCGTGTTCCACAGCTTCGGCTTCGAGACGGGCGCGCTGCCGCGCGTGGTGTCGCGCGCGGCGCTGGAGCACATCCAGCGGATTCGCGACGTCGTCGAACGCACGGGCATCGGCTTCGACCTGCAAGGCCTCTTCACGCGCGGCGGCGATTTCCTGCTGAGCGACCCCGGTGCGATCGGCATGGGCGCGAGCGAGCACTTCGCCGCGCTGGAGCGGCTCGCGGTGATCGAGCGCGCGCTGACGCAAGGCCTCGAGCGCGGCAATATCGAACTCGCGCATCCGCGGCTGGCGGAAACGCCGCCGCCCGATGCGTTCGTGCAGAAGCCGTCGGTCATCACGCGCGTGCGGATGCGCTTCGGCGGCGCGCCGCTGCCGAAGGAAGCGTACCGGCTGATCGACGCATCGAGCCTGCTGTCGCAGCAGCTTCGGCTCGGCGCCGACGCAGGCTGGAAGGTCGTGCGCGGCAAGCCCGGCGGCGGCAGCAAGATCGACACGCGGCGGCGGCGCGTCACGATCGACGGCGGCCTGCAGTCGGCCGGATCGATGGTCTACGTGCTCGCGCACGAAGCCCGCCATGCGCTCGAGGCGGCGACCGGCACGCTCGGGCTCGACTACGGCTCGACGCAGCGCTACGTGCGCAGCGCGCTGCTCGCCGAGGCGCGCGCGCAGGTCAATGCATTCGCGGTGCGCGACGAGATCCGCGCGAACCTCGGCGTCGACATCGGCCGCCACGTCGCGCTGCCCGAGGCGATCGCCAACGAATACGGCCGCGCGCGGGCCGGCGACGCCGCCTCGCTCGCGCGCCTCGCCGACGCGTTCGAGCACAGCCCGACGTCGCTCGACGGCGGCGTGACCTACGGCGAGCTGTATCGGCGCCATGCGCAGGCCGCGCGGCGCACCGGCGTCACGATGCCGGCGCCGCGCGACACGGCCGCGACGCTCGCCGAAGAAACGGCATGGTCGCGCGCACGTCCGGTGAAGGCATCGCCGTTCGACGGCAAGCCGGTCGCCGGCGTCGACGCGCTGACGCTCGACCGCTCGGGCCCGCTGTCGTACGACCGCGACGGCCGCATCGTGATCGTGCATGGCGTCACCGATGCGCAAGGCCGCCTCGTCGATCCGGACGGCCGGCCCTACACGCCGGTCGAGGTCACGCTCGCGCACCGCTCGGTGCTCGGCCTGCCCGGCTCGTCGGTGATTCTGTCGGCCCGCAACGGCCGCGACGCCGCCGCATGGCTCGCGAACGTCTGGCAGCGCCCCGTCTACGCACCGCCGACGATCGCGGTCGGGTTCGGCGCCGAGGCGCGGCTCGGCCACACGAACGCGTGGCTGCGCTACGATCCCGCGCCGCACCAGCGCCCGGAGCTGGGCGCGCTCGACGTGGACGGCAACGGCGTCCACGTGAGCGGCGATCCGGCCGCGCGCGTGCCGGTCGAGCGCTTCACCGGCGCGGCGACCGGCGCCGGCATCGAGAAGACCGTGTTCGAACTGGGTCGCCGCAATGCGATCGGCCTCTACGAAGGCACGGACAATCGCGCGATTCTCGACCACATCGAATCGATCCGCCTCGAACAGGAAGGCCTCGCGGCGCTGCGCGCGCACGGGCTGCGCACGCTCACGGTCGGCGGCCCGTTCTCGGCATTCGATCGCGTGGCCGTGATGTACGCGCCGTTCGCGTCGCTGAGCAGCCACGACGTGATGGCCGGCGTGCTGCCGGCGCGCGTCACTCGCGACGCATTCGCGCAGCTCGACCGCGCGCGCGACGTCACCGCGCGGCACCGCCTGTACTACGACTTCGAAGGCGTGTTCGACGCGCACGGCGACTTCTACCTGAGCGACCCGTCGACGGTCATGACCGATGCGCCGAAGCTGAACGTCGAAGGCATCGTCCGCGAGATCGGCGCGCTGCGCGCGACGCTCGAGGACGGCATCGCGCGCGGTGCGATCGAGCTCGCGCATCCCGGCATCACCGAACACCTGCCGCCCGACGCGTTCGTGCAGAAGCCGTCCGTCATCACGCGCGTGCGCATGCGCTTCGGCGGCGCGCCGCTGCCCAAGGCCGCCCATGCGCTGATCGACCGCTCGAGCCTGTTGCGCCAGCAGGTCGCGCTGGCCGGCGAGGCCGGCTGGAAAATCGTGGTGGGCCGGCCCGGGCGCGGCAGCCGGATCGATACCGCGAAGCAGCGGATCGTACTCGACGGGCAGTTCCACGGCAGCGGCACGCTCGTCTACACGCTCGCGCACGAAGCGCAGCACGCGGTCGAGACGATCACGCGCCGCCTCGCGCTCGACCGCTCGTCGCCGGAGGCGCTGACCGACAGCGCGCTGATGGCCGAGGCGCGCGCGCAGGCGAACGCGTTCGCGGTGCGCCGCGAAATCCTCGACGATGGCGGCATCGACATCGCGCGGGACGCCCGCCTGCCCGACGCGATCGCACGCGAAGCCGACCACGTGCTGCCCGGCGACGAAGCCGGGCTGCGCCGGCTCGCGGCCGCATTCGGCGACGCCGCGCCGTCCGTGCCGGGCCACGCGACCTATCGCGCGTACTACGCGAGCCAGGCCGACGCGATGCAGGCGCTCGGCATGCCGCGCGAGATGCCCGCGCCCGCGCCGCAGCCGGCGTCGAACGCGCCCGTGCCCGCGGCGACGGCGGACGCCGCAAGCCGCCAGCATGCGCTCGATCACCTCGCGTCGCACGGCAAGCGCGACCTGATCCGCATCGACGGTTCGCAACTCGCGTCGCTCCAGCAGATGAAGGATGCGTTCGGCACGAATGCGCACGTGCTGATCGCGGAGCACGAACCGCGGCCGGAGGCCTCCATCGACGCGCGCCACGCGCAGCCGAAGTTCGTCGCGAGCATGCGCACCGACGAGAACGGTACGTTCGTCGACAAGGCGTCCGCCGATCCGGCCGTGCCGATCCGCGACGCGGTCTATCGCGCGTTGAAGGACAACGGCCAAGCGGAACGCGCGGACGTCGATTTCTACGTGTCGCCCGTGTCGCTCGCGGAACTGCGCGAGTACGGCGGCGCCGCTCGGATCACCGCGCGCAGCGACGGGCGCGCGTGGGAAGCCGAACAGACGGGTGCGACGCCCGACGCGAACGTCGTCACGACGCTGAAGTCGCTCGCCGACGCGCCGCGCTTTCGCCGGCCGAAACAGGCGGCGAAAGCGGCCGGCGACGGCGCGACGCTTTACGCGATCGACAAGGAAACCGGCACGGTGCTCGGCTACGCGACGCGCAACGCCGCGCACGACTGGACCTATCACGAATCGACCTCGCTCGGCGACGCGACGATCGCGCCGCGCGATCTCGGCGCCGCGTTCCGCCGGCGCGCGCGCAACCTGTCCGGCGGCCGGCGCGGCGTGCGATTCGTCGTGACGGACGTCGCGCACGACACGGTCGAGCGCTACGGCGGCTTCGCGCCGGCGGAGCTGCGCAAGGCGCTCGGCGACGAGAAGCCGCCGATGCAGAAACTCGGCACGCGCGTGCAGCGCGGCCTCGCGAAAGCCGATCCCGGCGTGCGCCGCAAGATCGCGGAAATCGAGGGCGCCGACAGTCCGTTCCTGCCGCCGAAGCTCGTACCGGACAGCGAGCAGCTCGCGATCGACTTCAGCGGCGCGAACACGCTGCACCTGATGCGCGCGCTGGAGCTGAAGGCTCTTCGCGGCGATCACTACGTGTACGTGTACGAGACCGATCATCCGGTCGCCGAATCGCTGCACACGCGCCGCGGCATCATCGCGATCCACGACGGCAACGCGCGCTGGTACGACGACGCCGAGCAATTGCGCGACCGGCCGGACGCGGGCCGCCCGCTCGACGAGATGCCGCTCGGGCGCGGCCCGTTCGGCGCGAACCAGCACTTCCTGCTGTCGACGCTCGCGCCCGATGCGTTCGACCCGCGCGCGACCGCCACGCAGAAAGCCGCGCTCGCGCAACGGCTCACGCAGTTGCTCGACGAGAAGTCGTATTTCGATGCGCTGCCGCAGAAGTTCGACCTCGCGACGCGCTGGATCCGCACGCAGATCGCCGGCCAGATCGATCGCGTGAAAGCCGCGCAGGCCGACCTCGCCGCCGCCCAGCAAGCCGCGCGGCAGGCCGCGCAGCCGGCGGGCGGCGCGACGGGCCCCACCGGCCCCGCCAGCCGGGTGCGCAATGCGCTGCGCGGCAAGGGCCGCCGGCGCAACCGCCGCGCCGCGAATGCGTCGAACGCGTCGAACACGCCGGCCGCGCCCAAGCCGCCGAAAACGCCGGCGGCCAAGCCGCTGACGCTGCGGCCCTACCAGCCGAGCCTCGGTTCGAGCACGGTCGCGGAATGGGTGATGCGCTACGGCGCGGCCAAGGTGGCCGACTGGTTCCCGACGGTCGACCGCGTGAAGGCGCTCGCCGCGCGCAGGCACCTGCCCGATGCCGGCGGTCTCGCGCTGACCGACGAACCGCAGACGATCCTGGCCGACGCACCGATGCTGAAAGCGCTCGGCATCCCCATCGGTCTCGCGCGCGAGGTGTCGAGCATGCCGTCGCGCGGGCCGGTGGCCGATCCCGGCGGCGATCACAACCGGTTCGTGAAGTGGATGCAGGCGTACGCCACGCGCCACAGCGCGGCCCGCATGATCGACAAGCGCGCGATCCAGGCGTTCGTGCGCGCGCCGGCCGAGATCCAGGACCGCGTCGCGCCGATGGCGCGCGCGTTCAACCTGCGCGACGATCCCGCGCTCGCGGTGCGCTACGTCGAGCAATACGGCGGCGCGATGCCGGTGGTGTCGATTCCGGTCGATCCGCACACGCTCGCGGCCGCGCGCGGCGGCAAGCACGATCCGGCGTTCATCCGGCGCGCCCGCCAGTTCGGCTCCCCGATCGGCGCGCGCTACAACGAGGCCGACGCGACGATCACGCGCGAGGCGCCGGACGGCACCACGCGCACGCTCGAGCTCGACGACATCGCGCATCTGCACAAATGGCTCACCGCGGCGTCGCGCCATGGCTTCCAGCTTCGTCTCGAAGCGGCGTCGGGCCGCCCGCTCGTCTCCGCGGACGACCGCCGCACGATCGCCGGCACCAACGACAGCTACGCCGAATACACGCGGCTCATGACGTCGTTCGAGACGTGGTCGCACGATCATGCCGGCGAGCCCGCGCCGAACGTGATGCTGAGCTTTCACGGGTGGGACGCCGTGCTCGAACCGGTGCCGGGCGCCGGCCACGTCGAGCTGCTCGATGCGCTGCTCGACCGCAAGGCGATCGACTGGCTGCACGTCGGGTTGTCGTACGGCACGCACGGCGCCGACTTCATCGCGAACCAGGACCTGACGCGGGCGCTGGCGGAACGGATCGTCGACTATTACCAGACCGACCGTCACGGCAAATTCGCGCGGCTGCACGGCGCCGATGCGCTCACGCGCGTATTCGAACCGGTGAGCCCCGAGACGTTCGCGAACCAGCAGCAGGTGCTGTTCGCGGAAATCGCGCGCATCGGCAAGTCGAAAGGCCTGTCCGACGACGCGCTCGCGACGCTGCGCGGCGAACTGTACGAACGCAACACGACCGCGCTCGTCAACCAGGCGCGCAAGGCGACCATCGAGCATGCGATGACGCAGTGGGCGTCGGCCGATCATCCGCCCGCCACGCGCACCGAAAAGCTCGCGCGCCGCTTCGGCGAACGCTGGCTCGCGGAAACCGGCAGCCGCGCGCCGGCGCGCGGCACCGTCGTGTCGACCGCCGATCCCGCGGGGCCGCTGCCCGACAGTCGCGCGTACTGGCAATCGGTGGTCGAGCGCGAAGCGCTGAAGAACGATCCGTCGAAGCCGATCAGCGTCGGCCGGCAGATCGCGGCGAACCCGAAACAGGCCAAGATGATCGAGGAGCTGCAGGCGCTCGCGCAGATCAACGCGCTGCGCGTGCATCGGCCATCGTTCCGCAAGGCGGAGCTGTGGAAGTCGATCGGCTTCAGCTCGCTCGTCACCGGCGCGGGCGCGCTCGTGATCGCCGATACGCTCGGCGCGACGCACGTGCTGCGGCAGGACATGCTGGGCAGCGCGACGTCGTCGTTCCTGCTGGGCTCGCGTCTGGGCCGCGTGTTCCAGGTCATGCACCAGGGTGCGGTGCGCAGCCTGCAGGCCGGCGATCCGAAGGCCGCGCAGGCGGTGCTCACGCGGCTCGAAGTGACGCTGTCGCGGCAGTTGCGCTCGGGCGCGCACGATTACGGCCAGAACCGGCGCGCCCAGCTCGAACAGATCTCGAACGAAGCGCGGACGCTGGCCGCGCAGTATGTCGAACTGAACCGCGTCGGGCTGATGAGCTTCGACGACGCGACCACCCACATCAAGGCGCTCGCCGCGGACGTGCTCGCGCAGATGCAGGGCACCGTCGGCGGCACGTCGCTGCAGCAGCTCCATACCGGCAACCCGCGTCACCTGTTCGGGATCGCGGGCCGCGCGGGCGCCGCGATCACGTCGACCGCGACGCTCGCGGTCGGCATCAGCGGCGTCGTGCACGCGCACGGGGCGTTCGATCTCGCCTACGGGTCGGCCGCCATCGCGAGCGGCGCGTTCGGCGCCACGTATGCGGGCCTCGTCTATACGATCGGCGCGCACCGCGTGAATGCCGACAAGCGCAGCCGCATCGTGCGCTTCACCGATTCGGCGAGCGACTTCATGGCCGTCGCGTATGGCGGCCTCGGCACCGGCGTGCAGTGGAGCGGCGGCCATTACGACCTCGCGATCGCGACCGGCGTGTCCACCGCGCTGCTGCTCGGCGGGCGTCTGAACACGCATTTCCCGAACGCGACGCCGCTGATCAACAAGATCCCGACGGCCGTCGTGCTGATTCCGGTCGGCGCGTTCGCGTACAAGCTGATCGAAGGGCTGTGGACGACGTTCTTCGGCTCGGGGTCCGGTTCGTCGAATCAGTCGAATCAGTCGAATTCGTCGCAATCGAATCTCGCGCCCGGTGCGTCGGCGAGCGCGTCGCCGAGCGCTTCGGCCAGTCCTTCGGCGAGCGCTCCGCCAAGCGCTTCGGCGAGCGCATCGCCCGGTACGCCGCCTGCCGCGCCGGCTTCGCCGTCGGCCGGCGCCACGCCGTCGACCGCGCAGCCATCCGGGTCGCCGCAGCCCTACATCGTCGTCGCCGGCGATTCGCTGTGGGTCGTCGCCGACCGGCATCGCCAGTCGCTGCTCGACGCCGCGCACGTGTCGCGCGCCGATCAGCAGGCGATGACGCGCGGCGAGCAGGACAGGCTCGCGCTCAACGAGATCCTGCAGCTCAATCCGTCGGTGTCAGGCGATCCGAACCGCCTGGCGGTCGGCACGCCGCTGATCGTGGGCTGATATCGCCACGCGGGCCGCGCCGCGCGCGCCGGTCGCGCGCGGCACCCCGCATCACGCGACATCACGCCGCCCGCTGATGTTCCAGCCACGCCTGGAACATCAGCACCGTCCACAACTGATGCTGCCAGTTCATCCGGCCCGTCTGGTGCTGGCGCCACAGCCGCTCGACCGCCGCCGCATCGAAGAAGCCTTCCTCGCGCAAGCGCGACGGCCGCAGCAGCGCGTCGGCCCAGTCGCGCAGCGCGCCGCGCAGCCAGTGGTCGACCGGCGCGCAGAAGCCCTGCTTCGGCCGGTCGATCAGCGCGGCCGGCACGTAGCGGTCGAGCAGCCGGCGCAGCAGCGCCTTCGACTGCCCTTCCGGCAAGCGCACCGACGCCGGCACGCGCCACGCGAATTCGACGACGTGATGATCGAGGAACGGCATGCGCGTCTCGAGGCTCACGGCCATCGCCGCGCGATCGACCTTCGCGAGGATGTCGGTCGGCAGGTACGTGAGCGTGTCGATCGCCATCGCCTGCTCGGCGAAGCTCAGGTGCGCGGGCCACGCGGACACCGTGTCGAGCGGCGTCGGCGGCTCCTGCCCCGACAGCGCGATGCGCTCCGGATGATGCACCGACGACATCAGCAGCCGGTACAGCCCGATGCGGCTCTCGGCCGTCATCACATGGCCGAGCTTGTGCAGCCGATCGCCGATGCGCGACGACGATTCGCGCGCCTCCACGCCGCCCCACGCGCCCTGCGCGACGGCCGCGAGCTGGTCCGCGTGATCGGGCCGCAACGCGTGCAGCGCGGCGGCGATCCGCGCGCGCACGGCGGCCGGCACGCGATGCAGCTTGCGCCACAGGCGCGGCGTCAGGAAATAGCGCGTGTAGCCGCCGAACAATTCGTCGCCGCCGTCGCCGGACAGGCTCACCTTCACGTGCCGGCGCGTCAGTTCGGAGACGAGAAAGGTCGGGATCTGCGACGCGTCGGAGAACGGCTCGTCGTAGATCGACGGCAGCTTCGGCACGACGCCGAGTGCATGGTCGGCCGTCACGTAAAGCTCGGTATGGCGCGTGCCGAGATGGCGCGCGACCGCCTTCGCATAACCGGCCTCGTCGTAGCCGGCCTCGTGAAAGCCGATCGTAAACGTGTCGACCGGCGTCGCCGATTGCGCCTGCATCAGCGCGACGATCGTCGACGAATCGATGCCGCCCGACAGGAACGCGCCGAGCGGCACGTCGGCTTCCATCTGCCGCGCGACGGCCTGGCGCAGGACCGTGTCGAGCTGGTCGACGGCTTCGTCGGCGCTGCCCTCGAACGGCTGCGCGCGGCCCGCCTCGATCGCCTGTTCGAGCGTCCAGTAGGTGCGCAGGCGCGGCGTGTCGCGCGCATGTTCGAACTGGATGTACGTACCGGGCGGCAGCTTGCGGATGCCGCGATAGATCGTGTAAGGCGCGGGCACGCTCGACTGGCGCAGGTACAGGCACAGCGCGTCGCGGTCGATCGCGCCGTCGAAGCCCGGATAGCCGCGCAGCGCCTTCAGCTCGGACGCGAACACGAGCGCGTCGCCGATCCGCCCGTAGTAGAGCGGCTTTTCGCCGATCCGGTCGCGCGCGAGCGTCAGCACCCGCGACGCGCGGTTCCACAGCGCGAACGCGAACATGCCGGTCGCCCGGCGCAACGCGGCTTCGACGCCCCACGCGACGATCGCCGCGATCAGCACCTCGCTGTCGGAGTGGCCGCGCCACGCCGGTGCGCGCCCCGCGCGCTCGAGCTCGGCGCGCAGTTCGCGATGGTTGTAGATTTCGCCGTTGAAGACGAGAACGTAGCGGCCGCACGCGGAAGCCATCGGCTGCCGGCCGTGCACCGACAGGTCCACGATCGCGAGCCGCCGGTGGCCGAGCGCGATGCCGGCCTCCGGATCGACCCAGATCCCCTGTCCGTCGGGCCCGCGGTGCGCAAGGCTCGCCGTCATTCGCGCGAGCGTGCCGCGCGCTGTCTCCTCATCGAAGGCGACGCTATTCAGAAAGCCGTCGATTCCGCACATTGATTTGTCCGCCCCTGTTGACCTGTTCCGTCACGGACGGCACGACCTCGCGGCCGCCGTCGGGCGTGACGGTCGAGCCATATTACGAAGAAATAAATCAGCAATAATTCACCAGTGAATGTCGGCGGCGTCCGGAAAAAAATGGACGTCAAGTGCCGCATGCGGATGGCCGCGCAACGGGGCCATATCGAATCGGATGAGTGGGCCGGCAAACGTGGCGGACAAAAAAAGGGGGCCGCATGCCGATGCGACGCCGCCACGCCACGTCACGCGGCGCCGGTCGCCCATTTCAGCAACTGCGCGACCTCGCGGAAATGCTGCGGCTGGATCGTGCCGTTCTCGGGCGTGGTCTCGTACAGCGCCTGCGCGAGCCCGACGTTCGCGAGCGTCGGGCGCAGCGCGTCGCGGGCCAGCCGCACGATCCGCTCGGCCGCGTCGCCCTCGCCGCGCGCGAGCACCCACGGCAGCGAGCCCATCCCGCCGTAATAGAGCGCGACCGCGACGCGCGGCGAATAGACGACCACCGACGCATAGCCGATCCGGTCGGGCAGCGACGCGAACTGCACTTCGCGCGCGAGCTGGCGGCGCTTCGCCTGGATGTGCGGATCGCCTTCGTCCTCCTTGTGCTCGCGCCGCACTTCGTCGATCGACATCTTCATTTTCTGGTTGAATTCGTGCCGCTGGTGCACGATGTCGATCAGCGCCATCACGATATAGATCAGCGCGGCCCAGCCGAACAGCAGCATCAGCAGCTTCACGATCAGCGCGAGGATCGAGACCGGCCGCGTGAAGCCCGACTGCACGGACGGATCGAGCGATTCGACGATCAGCCAGCCGAGCGTCGCGACGAGCAGCGCCGTCTTCAGCAGCATCTTCGCGAGGTTGACGAGGTTGCGCAGCGACCACAGGTTCTTCATCCCCTCGGCCGGGTTGAGCCGCGACAGTTGCGGCACGAGGCGGCTCCACGCCATCACGCCGCCCACCTGCACGAAGCCCGCGAGCAGCCCCGCCAGCAGCCCGGCCGCGACGATCTGCGCGGACTGCGTGGCCCAGTCGCGCGCGGCGCCGTCGATCAGCACCGCGAGCCGCGCGGCGGGGTCGGCCGCGCCGACCGCGTCGAACACGAGCCGGAACAGCGCCTGCAAGCGCGCGAACAGCGAACCGATGCCCACCGCGAGCGCCACGCACACGCCGACGAAGAACGCCGACGACACCGTTTCCGCGCTCTTCGGCACGTCGCCTTTCTCGCGCGCCTCGCGCAGGCGCTTCGCGGTCGGCTTCTGGTCCTTTTCGGCCATCCCGGCTCCCGCGCGCTCAGCCGCCGCCGTGCGCGGCGAACAGCGCGCGCAGCAGCGCCACGAGCCCGCTGTCGGGGCTCAGCAGCCCGTGCAGCGACGCGTACACCACCGGCAGGAACAGGATCATCATCAGCATCGCGAGCGCGCTTTTCAGCGGCTGCGAGAACACGAAGACGTTGAGCTGCGGCACCGCGCGCCCGACCAGGCCGATGCCGAGCTCGACGAGCACCAGCACGATCGTGACCGGCGCGGCGAGCTTCACCATCCATTCGAAGATCGTGTCGGTCTGCCGCACGATGAAGGTCTGCAGCATCGACGAGAAATCGGGGCCGAGCGAGCCGATCGGCCACCATGCGTACGACTGCGCGAACAGTTGCACGAGCACCTGCAGCCCGCCCGCCGTGACGAACAGCGCGATCGCGACGAAATTCAGGAATCCAGAGGTCGGTCCACCCTCGTGCCCGCCCATCGGATCGAAGAACGCGGCGCTGCCGCTGCCGGTCTGGAAGTCGATCAGGTAGCCGACGCCCTGGATCGCGAACAGCACCGCGCTGAACGCGCCGGCGAGCAGCATGCCGACCATCGCCTCCTTCGCGACCAGCAGGCACCACATCAGGAACGGCAGCGCGGCCACCTGCGCGGCATCGATCGCCGGCGCGACGAACGCGGCGATCACGACCGCGATTCCGTTGCGCACGAGGCCCGTGATGATCTGCTCGTTGAATACCGGCACGACCAGCATGATCGGCAACAGGCGCGGCATCACGTAGAGCAGCGGCCGCAGCATGCCGGCGACGTCGTTGAAACCCGCGGCCTGGTCTAGCATCGGCGCTCCGCGGCGGCGGGCGGGGCGGGATCGTCGGCCGCGTCAGGCACCTCGGGCACGTCGGACAGCACGGTTTCAGCGGCGATGTCGGCGCCCGCCTCCGTTTCGGTCATGGCCGCATCGAACGCGGCCGCGGCCGCCGGCGGCGTGGACGCATGACCGGCCGCGTCGCCCGCGCCGGCCACCCAGGTGCCGCCCGTCGCGAAGCGCCGCACCGCGTAGCCGTCCGCGACGTCGTCGGCGTCGCGCTCGACCCGCGCGGCGCGCGCGTGCAGCGCCTTCTCGCCGGCCTTCTCCAGCTTGTCCTCGGCGGCCTTCGCCTTGCGCGCGGCGCGCTGCAGGTCGGCGAGCGTCGCTTCGTGGCCGCGGTGCACGTGCGCGGCCTCGCTCACCGACGCGTTCGCGTTGCCGATATGCCGGTCGAACGTGCGCGTATCGGCCGCCGCGTCCTGCAATGCACGCGCTTCACGCACGTCGTCGGCCAGCCGCGTCTGGATCGCGGCCTTCGCGGCGACCTGCTGCGCGAGCTGCGCCTGCGCGGCCGCGAGCGCCCGCCGGCTCTGCGCGGCGATGCCCTGCTGGCGCGCGGCCGCGACGCGCGCGATCTGGCTGCGCATCTCGCGTACGCGCTTCAGGCGGGCGAGCGTCGCGAGCACGAGGCGGTCGTCGGCTTCAGACATGATCGTTCGCCAGCTTCGTCAGCTTCGCGAGCAGCGCGTCGAAGCGCACGTCCTCGTCCGACGCCTGCGCGCAGAACGCGCCGATCGCGTCGCGCGCGCGCAGCGCGAGATCGCCGAGCCGGTCGCTGCCTTCGCGATACTCGCCGATCTGCACGAGCAGCTCGATCTCCTGGTACTTCGCGATCAGCTCGCGCACGCGCGCGGCCGCATGCTGGTGCGCACGGCTCGCGACGAGCGGCATCACGCGCGACAGGCTCGCGAGCACGTCGATCGCCGGATAGCGGTTCGCGAGCGCGATCTTGCGCGACAGCACGATATGGCCGTCGAGGATCGAGCGCACTTCCTCGGCGATCGGATCCGATTCCTCGTCGCCTTCGACGAGCACCGTGTAGAGCGCGGTGATCGACCCGTGCGCGCCCTGCCCCGCGCGTTCGAGCAGGCGCGGCAATACCGCGAACGTCGACGGCGGGAAGCTGCGTCGCGTCGGCGGCTCGCCGCTCGCGAGGCCGACCTCGCGCTGCGCGCGTGCGAAGCGCGTCAGCGAATCGACCAGCAACAGCACGCGCTTGCCCGCATCGCGGAAGTGCTCGGCGATCGCGGTCGCGACCAGCGCGGATTTCACGCGCTCCATCGCCGGGCGGTCGGACGTCGACACGACGACGATCGAACGCGCGCGCACCTCGGGCGACAGGCTGTGCTCGATGAATTCGCGGACCTCGCGGCCGCGTTCGCCGACGAGTGCGATCACGTTCACGTCGGCCTGCGCGCCGCGCGCGATCATCCCGAGCAGCGTGCTCTTGCCGACGCCCGAAGGCGCGAAGATGCCCACGCGCTGCCCGACGCCGAGCGTCATCAGGCCGTCGATCACGCGCACGCCGGTCGCAAACGGCGTGTCGATCATCTTGCGCGCGAGCGGGTTCGGCGGGTCCTGCTGCGTCGAAACCCACGCGGCGCCCGTCACCGGCCCGCGATCGTCGAGCGGCCGGCCGAGCCCGTCGAGCACGCGGCCGAACAGCCCCTCGCCCACCGGAAACACATGCTCGCGCCCGGACGGCACGACGGTCGTCTCCGGCGACAGCCCGGCCACGTCGCCGAGCGGCGTGAGCAGCGTCGTCTGGCGCGAGAAGCCGACCACCTCGGCAAGCAGCGTCGGCTGGTTCGGCGTGCGCAATTCGCAGATCTCGCCGAGCCGCGCGCGGATACCCGTCGCATTCAATATCTGCCCGACCGCATGATTGACGCGGCCCTGCACCGACACCGGCGAGAAGAACGCGAGCCCCGCGTCGAGTTCGCCGACGAGGCGGCCGCGATCGAACGGCGCGCCGTCGTCGTCGCCGAACGTTTGCCGATCGTCGAGCGGCCCGTTCATCGCGCGGCGCCCTTCAGCGCGTCGCGGCGGATCGCCTGGCGCAACGCGTCGATCTGCAGGTCGAGGCTCGCGTCGATGCGCCCGGACGGCGTCTCGACCGTGCACGCGTGGCGTTCGAGCTGCGCGTCCTCGACGATGCGGATCTTCTGCCGATTCGACTGCCCCGCGAACGCGCCGTCGAGCGCGTCGCGCATCTCGTCCGTGCGCCCGGGCGCGACGCGCACGATCAGGAACGCCTCGTCGCGCACGAGCGGCGCGATCCGCGCGAGCGCGGCCTCGTACAGCTTCTGCGTGCTCATCTCGCCGACGATCGCGCGCACGGCCTTCACGACGATCTCGGCCATCGCATCCTTCATCGTCTCCATCGTGCGCGTGGCCGCGAGCGCCTGCGTGTACGCCTGCGCGGCCTGCTCGCGCTGCGCGCGGCGCATGCCTTCGTCGTAGCCGGCCGCCTGGCGCTTGTCGAATTCGCGCTGTGCGTCGGCGACGATGCGCGCGGCCTCTTCATGCGCGGTCGCGATCACCGCGGACGCGTCGAGCAGCGCCGCGTATTCGCGCTCCTTGAGCACCTTGCGCTCCGACAGCAATTGCAGGTTGTCGCTCGTGATCAGAAAAGCCAGTCCCATGACGCAAGCCTCTCGGGAATCAGAAACAGGAACATCAGTTCGCCGAATTGATCGCGCTGCGCGCGGTTCAGCCAGTACGGCGCTTCGTCGTCGATCGCGCGGTTGAATTTCAGGCGCACGCGCCGCGCGACCGCGTCGCCGGCCACGCCGATGAAATCCGCGAGCAGCCGGCCGCCGCGCGCGCGGATCACGACCGGCAGCGCGGCGGGATCGGCGCGCCACGGTTCGAGCGTTTCGGCGAGCGCGCTGAATTCCGGCGCGCGTTCGAGCGCGAGTTCGAGCGCATCGCCGCCGAGCCGCGCCGCCACTTCCGCGCGGATGCGCCGCCCGGCCAGCGCGTCGCGCAGCCACGCGCGATGCAGCAGCAGCCCCGCATACGCGGCCAGCTGCTCGAGCGCCGCGCCCGGCAGCAGCGCGAGCCGCGCGCACGGATTCGCCACGTCGAAGTCGTGCCGGTCGGCCACGCCGTTCAGCGCGAGCAGGTGCCGGGCCAGCAGCTTGCGGCCCGCCGCGCCGAACGCATCCGGCGAACGGTAGCGCGCGGGCCACTCGGCCGGCACGCGCGTCACGTGCAGATAGCGATCGGGCCGCAGGTTGAAGTCGCACACGAGCGCATGAAACGCGGCGGCACGCGCGGCAGGCGGCGGCGCAAGCGGGTGCAGCCACGGCAGCCGCGCCGCGTCGGACCCGGCCGCTTCGCCCGGCGGCAGCGCGCGCGGATCGCTCATGCGCCGTCGCGCGCGCCGTCCGGCGTACGCAGCCCGCCGCCCGCCTGCTGCGCGGCCGCCCCGCCGCCGTTCGCGCCGCGCGGCGCGCCGAGCAGGCCCGCGAGTCGCGCGCCGAACATCCCGCGCCGGGCGGCCGACAGCGCGATCACCGCGCAGGTCAGCAGGATCAGCGCGAACACGAGCCAGCCGAGCGGCGAGCGCAGCCGCAGGATGTCCGACACCGCGCCGCCGATCCCGTCCACGCGCGTCGCGCGCGCCGCGGCCGGCTGCAGGAACAGCGACACGTTGTCGTACTGCAGCCCTTCGATGCTGTGCGCGACCAGATCCTTGACCATCGGCGCCATCGCGCGCAGGTCGACGCCCGGCCGGTAGCGGATGTACACCGCCGCCGACGACGGCTTGATCTTGTCGGCGAGCGGATCGTTCTCCGGAATCACGACCTGCACGCGCGCGACCACCACGCCCTCGATGTCCTGCAGCGTGCGCGACAGGTCCTGCGACACGCCGTACAGGTAGCGCACGCGCTCCTCGGCCGGCGTCGACACAAGGCCCTGCTTCTGGAACAGCTCGCCGAGGCTCGCATAGCTCGGCTTCGGCAGCCCGTTCGCGTGCAGCACCGTGAGCGCCGCCTGCATGTCGCCGTCCGCGACGCTCACGAGCCACGCGTTGCGGTCCGACGTATCGCGCGCGTCGTTGTCCTTCGACGCGCTGATGCCCGCGTCGCCGAGCACCGCGATCATCTGGTTCGCGTCGCGCTCCGACAGGCCCGAGTACAGCTCCTTCTGGCACCCGGCCAACAGCACGAGCAGCCCCGCGAGCAGCGCGCGCGCCGCCCGGCTGCGCCACGCATGCGTGCGCGGCGTCGAATCGATCGTCGTCATCCGTTTGTCCGGTTCAGGGCGCATGAGGCCGTATCCTCCGGCCCGCACGCGCTTTCACTCCTGCGTCTTCAGCACCGTGTGCGTGAAGCCGTTCGCCGCCTGCGCAACCGACAGGCTCAACTGGTATTCCGAAATCGTGGTGGTTGCCGTCCACTGGAAATCCATCGCCTTCACCATCGTCATCAGCGGGTCGCTGCGGCTGTCCGCCATCGACGTCAGCATCTCGGTGCGATGCTTGTCGATGTTCGCGTACCGCGAATCGAGATCGTTGCCGTACGTGCGCAACCGCTCGACGAGCGACGACGGGTTCGCCTGCGCGGGCGTCATCTGCACGGCCGGCGCCGCATCCGCCGGCGCGCGCGACATCGCGACGCCCGACGAAGACGGCGCAGCGGCCGGCGACGCGCCCGGCTGCATCAGCGCATCGAACTGGCGCACCTGCGCCGGATCGGACGTCGCGCCCGTTTGCTGCGCGGCGCCCGCGAGCGCGGCTGCGCCCGGCGGCGCCGCGCCTACGCCTGTTACCGACATGATCGTGTCCTCCTTGACCGGCAGGGCCGGAAACGGGCCGGCCGGCACGCGCACACGCCACGCCGGGCGCCCGTCGTGGGCGGCTCCGGCACGCGGCGTCGCGCGGCACGGCCGGCGACCGGCGTCACGCGCGGCCGGCGGAACTCAGGTGTTGCGCAACCTGGGCGTTCGCCGTCCCCTCCTGCGCGGTCACTGCGTTGCTGGTTTCGAACGTCGCAGTCGATTGCTGAACCTGGAAATTGATCTTCGTCAGTTCGAGCTGCGTCTTGGTCAGGTCGTCGGCCTGCTTCTGCACGTCGCCCGTGTTCGTCACACCACCTGCTGCCGAGGTACCCATGCTTCGCTCCTTTACGTGAACCACACTCCACATTCCGGCGGCGGCCCCATGCCCCGCCGGCGACGTGACGCGCCGCATGCATGCGGCGTGTCGCGTAATGCGCGCATCGCGAAACGCGCTGCGCCTGATTCGTCGCGACGCTAATGCGCCGCCTCCTTCGCCGATACCCCGACACCGGCCGCCGGCTCGCCCGGCAGCAGCGTCGGCCCTGGCACCGGCCGCGCGACGCCGGCCGCCGCGCCGCTCGCGAGCGGCGCCACGGGCGGCGCGCTCGCCTGCTCGGGCGCGCTCGCCGGCGCGCCGCCGAGCGGCATCGTGATGCGCTGACCGTTGCGTGCGAACACCACTTCGTCCGGGCCGATCGACACGACCGTCGCGCCTTCCTTCATCCGCGCACCTTCGAAATAGCGGCTGCCGTCGACCGTCTCGATGTAGCGCTGGTCGCCGTCGCCGGCGAACACGGTCGTGATCTCCGGAATGCCCGCCGTGCCGCCGAGCGTCGTCGCCGTGCGCGGCGCGGCCGCGTCGGCATCGCGCACGTGATCGACCACCTCGAGCGCCGGGCGCGCATCCTTCATGTAGTTGCGGATGCGCGGCTCGATCTGCGCGCGCGCGGCCGCGCCCGTCAGCTCGATCCGGCCGCGGCCGAGATACGTGACCGTCAGCGCCGTGTCGCTGAAATAGGTCTGCGCGGTCGCGACCAGATCGCTGACCACGTAGATGTTGCCGAGCGCCGCGTTGTCGACGCCCGCGACGATCTGCGCGACGCGCTCGCGCGCGGCCGGGTCGCTCACGTAGCCCGACACGATCACGCCGTCGTCGCGCGGCGCGACCGCCAGCTCCGGATACGCGTGCAGCAGTTGCTGCAGCCGGTGCGTGCGCGCGAGCACCGATTCGTGCTGCCACGGCAGCCGCCCCGACCACGCGACGAAGCCGTAGCCGAGCGCGCCGAGCAGCACGCCGACCCACAGCGCGACCAGCGCGATCACGAGCCGCCGGCTGCCCAGCCGCCGCAGCCCGCCCGTGAGCCAGCCGAGCCACGCGGCCTCGCGCGCGGCGTCCGGCGCATCCGTTTCGTCGGGCACCGCGACGCTCGCCTGCGCATGCCGTGCGATGCCGAGCCGGATCGAGCCGACGGTCACGACGTCGTTCGGCGTCAGCGAGCGGCGGCCGGCGCCGAGCGGCTCGTCGTTGAACAGCACCGGCGCGCCGGCGTCGCCGCCGTGGTTCTGCACGGTCACCGCGAGCGCGCCGACCTGCAGGCACACCTGCTTCGCGCCGATCTCGCGATCGGGCAGGATCACTTCGCAGTCGGCCGCCGTGCCGACCCAGTTCGCGCCGCGCGCGAGCGACATCGTGCGGCCGTACATCGGCCCGCTCAGGAAGCACAGGTTCCACGGCGACGCGAGCGCGGCCGAACCGGCCCCCGCGCCTGCCGCGCCGCCGGGCAATGCGCCGTCGCCGTGCGGATCAATGATGCTCGTCGACATGCGTGACCACTCCTGCGGTCGTCGCCGCCGGCTGCGACGCCGCGCCCACGGGCGGCGGCAACGCGGGCGGACCAAACTTCGTGCCGGGCAGCGGCTTCGGCGTCAGCGGCACCGTGACGTCGTTGTCCGGCGGCCGATACATCGACATCCCCTCCGGGTTCGCCGGACCGTCCACGCCCGGGTTCACGGGCGAGCCGTCCGGCGCATACATCGACGCGTTCGTCACGACGCGCGGCGTCAGCAGATAGAAGCGCTCCATGTGGTTGCCCGACTTGTCGGTGTACTTGAACAGGTTGCCGATCAGCGGGATGTCGGACAGCCAGGGCACGCCGCTCTTGTTCAGCCGCACCTCGTCGTCGTTGAAGCCGGCGATCAGGAGGCTCTTGCCTTCGTCGATCATCGTCTTGGTGACGATGTTGCGCTGCTGGATCACCGGCACGTTCGACACGGCCTGCCCCGGCACGATGTTGCCGTCCTGGATGTCGATCGACATCATCACGCTCTGGGGGCTGCCGGACACGGCCGCGGCGTTGCGGATCGCCTCGTCGACGATCATCGGCGTCACCTTGATGCTGGTGCCGGTCGTCACGCTGTACAGCGACGAATCCTGGTAGCCGGGCACCTGCACGTAGAACTGCGTGAGGTTTTCGAGGATCGCCTCGGTGTTGTCGAGCGCGAGCACCTTCGGCTTCGATCGCAGTTGGGCCTGCCCCTTCTGCGCGAGCGCGTTCACGCGCGTGAGCAGGTAGTTGCGCAGCGACCCGCCGATCGACGCGGTCAGCGCGATGCCGGTCGGCATGAAGGTGCCCGTCTGCCCGGTTTCCGACGTGCCGATGCCGAACGTCAGCGGCGGGTTGCCGACGCCGTTGTACTGCGTGTTGCCGTTCAGCGGGTTCTGGCCGTTGCCGATCTGCACGTCGCCGTGCGTCGTGTGCAGGCGCCAGTCGATCCCGAGGCTGTCGAGCGAATCCTCGTTGATGTCGATGATCGTCACGTTGATCTCGACGATGCGCGGCCGCTCGTCGAGCTGGCCGATCAGCGACTGGTAGCGGTACATGTTCTCCGGCAGGTCGCGCACGATCACCGCATTGATCGCCGGATCGGCGACGATCTGCGGCAACGTGTCGCCGCCGCCGGTCGAGAACGGCGACAAGCCGCCGCCCATGCTGCCGTCCGTACCGCCATAACCGCCCTGTCGCGGGCCGCCGGAGATGTCGGGGAAGTCGAGCCGCGGCACCGCGATCGTCAGCCCCGAGCCGAGCTTCACCTGTCGCGCGGCCTGGCCGAGCGGCGTGCTCGCCGGCGCCGCGGCCGTGTCGCCGGTCTTGCCGAACAGCCGGCGCAGGATCGTCGCGACGCCCGGCACCGTCACTTCCTTGCCCGAGCGGTTGATCGTGAAGTCCGACGCCCAGCCGTATTTCAGCCGGAATGCGCGGATATCCGCATGCGCGCCGTTCGCCGACGGATCGCCGACCGAGCCGATCGCCTGCCGCACGAGTTCGACATAGCGGCGCGGGCCGGCCACGTACACGCTGTTCGAGCGGTCGTTGATCACCAGCGTGTAGCGCTTGTCCGGAATCTGCATCGCCTGCAGCGCACGGCCGATTTCGCCGGATGCGTTCGGCGGGATCGGGATCATCTGCGTCTGCGACTGGTCGGCCGGATCGACGTACAGGAACGAGCCGTCGTAGTACCACGTGAGCCCGTAGGTCGAGCAGATCGTGTCGAGCGTCTGCTGCGGCGTGCCGGAAAAGCGGCCGCTGATCACGCCGTCGACCTTCGGGTCGACCACCGCCGTCACGCCCTGCGACGACGCGAGCTCGCGGATGAAGTCGCCGATCTTCTTGCCGTTCGCGACGATCGTGAACGGCTTGTTGCGCCAGCGCAGGTCCGCCGCGCGCGCATGCTGCGCGGGCGCCATGCACAGCGACGCCGTGAGCAGCGCGGTCGCGCACACGGCAAGCGCGGCCCGTTGCAGGCTGCGCGGTTGAAACCGGATCGAGGCGACGCGTCGACGCATCAAAGGACTCCTGTTGAAGAAACGAACATGCGTTCCAGCGCCTGCTGCGCGAAGCGCAGCACTTCGCCGCCGAGCCAGCCCGACAGCAGCACGAGCGCGACCATCACGGCGATCAGCCGCACCGCGATGCCGATATTGGCGTCCTGCACCTGCGTGACGGCCTGCAGGATCGCGACGACGAGGCCTGTGACGGTCGCGATCAGCACGATCGGCAGCGACAGCAGCAGCACGAGCATCAGCGCCTGGCGCGTCAGGTCGAGGATCGTCGAGCTCGTCATTGCACGGCTCCCGGCGCGCGCACGTCGGCGCCCGCGCCGACCGTGCCGTCGTCCGGCGGGTTCTTCACCCAGCCGACCGTATGCAACTGCACGTCCTCCTCGACTTCCTGGTACGACAGCACCGCGAGGTCGGGCAGCACCGGCTGCAGGATCGTCTTCACGTAGCGGCGCGCGCCGAGCGCGACCATCACCGCGAGCCGCGCGGCGCCCGACGCGTTGCCGTGGCCGCCGGGGCCGGCCGCCTGCGCGGCCTGCACGATCGCGCGCACCTGTTCGCCGATGTCCTGCTTGACCGCGCTCGACAGCGCGAGGAAATTGCCCTGTTTCGTGCGCATCACCGCGCGCTCGATCCGCTCCTGCAGGTTCTGCTCGAACAGCACGACCCGCAGCTGGCGCGCCGTGCCCGCGTGACGATCGGTGATCATCCGGCGCAGGTCGACGCGCACGAGTTCGACCAGCGCGATCACGTCGTCGGGCTCGTTCGGCGCCCACGTGATCAGGCTCTCGAAGATCACGCGCAGGTTGCGGATCGGCACCTGTTCGGCGAGCAGCCGGCGCAGCACTTCGGTCACGCGCTGCAGCGGCACGAGCCGCGTCAGTTCGCCGACGAGCTCCGGGTGATCGCGACGCACCAGATGCACGAGCGCCTGCGTCTCCTGGATGCCGAGCAATTCGTCCGCATGCTGGCGCACGATCTGCTCGACGTGCGCGGCCAGTGCGCTTTCGCTCGACAGCCACTTGCCGTCCGGCGCCGCGCCGTCGGGCTTGATCCACAGCGCGGTCGCGAACGGGCCGAACGCCTCGGCCGGCTGGCGCTCCGCACGCTCCGGCAGCGGCGCGACGCCGTCCCACAGCAGCCAGCCCGGCTTCAGCGCGCCGTGCGCGGCGAGCACGTCCTGCAGGTAGATCCGGTACGTGCCGGCCGGCGCGCCCTCGTCGTCGTTCAGCGTGATGCGCGGAAACACCGTGCCGATGTCCGCGTCGACGCGCGCCTTCGCGCTCGACAGCGCCGCCTGCAGTTGCGCGAGGTTCAGGCCCGTACGCAAGTCGTCGGACAGCGACACCGCGATCAGCGACGTGACGCCGGCCGCGTGCAACACCTTCGCCGGCTGGCCGTCGTCGGCCGCGCCGACGCGCCCCGCGACATGAATCAGGTTGAAGCTCGGCGCGGACGTCTTGCGCTTCAACTGCGAGAACGCGAAGGCGCCGAGGCCGAGCGCGATCAGCGCGAACGACCATTTCGGAAAGCCGGGCACGACCAGAAAGCCGCTCAGCACGAACGCCGCGATCAGCAGCGCGCGCGGGTGCGCGCCCAGTTGCTCGCCGAGCTGTTCGCCAAGCTGGCGCTGTCGCGCATCGCGCGTCGCGACGCGCGTCGTCACGATGCCGGCCGCGATCGATACCAGCAGCGACGGAATCTGCGACGCCATCCCGTCGCCGACCGTCAGGATCGCGTAACGCTGCAGCGCCTCGCCGATGTCCATCCCGTGCATCAGCGTGCCGACCGCGATCCCCGCGACGATGTTGATGAACGCGATCACGAGGCCCGCGATCGCGTCGCCCTTCACGAACTTCATCGCGCCGTCCATCGCGCCATGCATCTGCGATTCCTGCTCGAGCTTCTCGCGGCGCTCACGCGCCTCGTCGGCGCTGATGATGCCCGCGCGCAGGTCCGCGTCGATGCTCATCTGCTTGCCCGGCATCGCATCGAGCGAGAAGCGCGCGCCGACTTCGGCCACCCGCTCCGACCCTTTCGCGATCACGATGAACTGCACGACCGCGATCACGAGGAACACGACGCCGCCCACCACCACGTTGTTGCCGACCACCAGCCGCCCGAACGCGTCGATCACGTGGCCGGCGTTCGCATGCAGCAGGATCAGCTTGCACGACGCGATGTTCAGCGCGAGCCGGAACAGCGTCGTAAACAGCAGCAGCGCGGGAAACGACGAGAAGCTGACCGCCGACGGCACATAGGTCGACACCGTCAGCAGCACGACGCTCGCCGCGAGATTCAGCGAGATCATCCCGTCGAGCGCGGCCTGCGGCAGCGGCAGGATGAACAGCGCGACGACCGCGACGATGAAGGTCGCGAGAAACAGGTCGGCGCGCGGCGAGGCGCCCCCGATGCGCCGTCCGGACACGCCGCGGCCGGCGGAAAACAACCGCTGCCAGTCGCGGGGGAGCGCCTTCGGTTCAGCCATCGTGCCGTTGTCCTGTCGTTATCGCCGGCTGGCACGGGCAACCCTTCCCGTGCTGCGCGGACCGTTGAATGGGACGAGTGTAGCGACGGGAAACCGCGGAAAAAGAAGCGCGCCTCGTAGCGTGAAAGCGCGTTTTCCTCAGACGATCGAATCGGACTACGAAACCCGGCGGCCCGCTCGGGCACGCGCCGCCGGAACCGCTTCCATCGCGCGCCGCGGGCGCCGGCGCGCGTGTCCGGCAGGCTTACGTCAGGACGGCAGCCGCCGCGCGGCGAGGTACGCGAGCTGCGCGCGGTTCTGCACGTTGAAGAGCTTTTCCAGCGAGCGGATGTGGTGCCCGACCTTGTGCAGCGACGTGCGCAGCGCGCTCGCGATCTCCTGGTCGGACAGCCCGTGCACGAGCCGGTCGAGCACCTGCTGCTGCTCGTCGGCGAGCGCGAAGCCGCGCATGCGCGCGACGCGCGCCTCGAGGAACGGCAGCGCGACGCGATGCACGGCAAGGCTGACCGACAGCGCGCCGCCGATCACGCGATCGTCGATCCATTCGGTGCCGTGCGTTTCCGACGTCAGGTTCACCGCGACGCGCAGGTCGAGGCGCGGCGCCGACAGGCTGAAGATCACGCCGCTGTTCATTGCATGCGCGCGCAGATGGCCGGCGAGCGCCAGCACCTTGCGGTCGCCGCTGCCGTGCGCGGCCGCCTCGATCTCGTCGAGCCGCCACGCGACCGGAAAGCCGCTCTGCCGCACCTGCGCGAAGCGCGGGTCGCTGTCGTACAGCATCCCTTCGATGAACGGCTGCATGAACGTCGCCGGCGCGAGGTCGCGCAGCAGATGCGCGCGCAGAATGCGCCGCCCGATCATTTCGTAGGCGCCGTAACCGAGCGTACTGAATCCGATTTGCCGCAATCGCGCATGGCATTGCGCGAAATCGAATGACGCGAGGTCGGTTTTACCGGGCGCTATTTGAACGCCGGTAAAAAAGTCGCGCTCGACTGCGTGATATTCGTTCGAATAAGCGGCAGCGGCCGCTATATCGGCTTGTGAGAACCATTCGACGCGTGGTGCGCCGTCAGCATATGTCATGAGGAGCCCGCCCTTTCCCATTATGTGAAACTGCGCCCCGTCACGATCTGGTCTTTTCTTTATGATTTTCTGGTCGTCGTTATATGCGCGCGAACATGAACCTTTCGCCGACATTAGTATTACGGCATATTACCCACACACCGGCATTTTTGTACAATGCCCCCGCGTTTCGTCAGGGATGACGGTCGGCGCAGATCACAACGATGCTCGGTCGCACCGCCGCGAATGCCGTACACGGTACGGCCGCCGCCAGGCGATGCGCGTCGATTCCGAGGGATGGCTCATGTCCGATATTGCATTGCACGAAGAAGCGGTCGCCCCAACCACCTTGCCGCGCGCGTCGCGCGGATCGGACGCAGGCGCGGACGCGCTGCGCGAGCGCACCGTGCAGGTCGTCTGGTGCGACGACGTCAAGCGCGGCGACGTCGCGCAGCCGCACGCGCCGAAGCTCGGCGTGGCCGATACGCTCGCGCACGCGCAGAGCACGGCCGAGCGCAACCGGATCGTCACGAGCCTGCTGCATCTGACAGGCTTCTCGACGTTCGCGTACTTCGCACTCGAATTCACGCGCGAGCGCGTCGAAAGTCTCTACCTGCACGAGGCGTTCACGCCGGCCACCTATCGCGGCGACTACGTGCGCCACAACCATCACGACGTCGATCCGCGCACGCTCGGCGCGCGCGTGTGCAACATGCCGATCGTGTGGGACCTGCAGCAATTGCGCCGCGAGCACCGCGAGCGCGACGACGCACCGCGCGTGAGCCCTGCCGCGCTCGACGGCTTCCTGCAGACGATGCAGGACGACGGGATGTGCAGCGGCATCATGTATTCGATGGCCGTGCCCGGCACGCGGCTGCACGCGTTCATGAGCTTCACCGCGCCGCGCCGCACGCGCGAATGGATCACGCCGGCAACGATCGAGCAGGCGCTGTCGATCGGGCTGTCGGTACACAAGTTCGCGTCGCCGCAATTGATCTCGACGTCGCGCGAGCGCGCGGTCAACGGGCTCACGCCGTTCGAGCAGGAACTGCTGCTCGGCATCGCCGAAGGCGCGTCCGACAAGGAAATCGGCCGGCGTCTCGACACCAGCGCGCACAACGTCGACTATCACCTGCGCAAGCTGCGCAAGCGCTTCGGCGTCGCGAACCGGATCCAGCTCACCTATCTGACGTCGAAGCTCGAGTTGATCTGACGACGGCGGCGCAGCGCGGTTTCGCGCCGACGAACGCGTCAACGCACATGCCGGCCTCGCGGGCCGGCATGTGCGGGTGGCGGCGCGGCGCCGCTTGCTGGCGGACGATCGCCGTTACTTCATCAGCGTCATCTGCACGACCTTCACGATCACGAGGCCGACCGCGATCACCAGATAGCCGCGCAGCACGGCCATCCAGATCCGCGTCGCGAGCGTCATGTTCCGCGGTTCGAGCGTATCGAGCGGCGGCATGCGCCACGTGTCGCGCAGCGAACGATCGACGGCCGGCTCGACGACGCGCCTGTTGCGGCGAATCAGTACCGTCGCGAGATAGCCGGCGATCGCGAGCACGGTGCCGCCCACCAGCACGTCGACGATCGCCTCGCCGCTGATGTCCGGATACATCACCGACGCGGTCAGGATGATCGACAGCAGCACCAGCACCCAGATCACCGCGCCCGTAAATATGTTGAGCTTCGTCGAGTTGACCCAGGGCCCTAGCACCTGGCGGTCGTTGCACAGCACCAGCAGGAACACCGTCGCGCTCGGCAGCAGCACGCCGGCCAGCGTCTGCACGGCTTCGGTCAGCAGGCCGAGCGGGCTGCCCGGGATCAGCACGAGCGCGGCCGCGGCCGCGACGATGCCGAAATAGACGAGATAGAAGCCCTTCGCGTCGGTCACGCCGCGGTGCAGCGAGTGGCGGATCCGGAATACGTCGCCGATCGCGTACGCGGTCGACAGCGACACAGCCGCCGCGCCGATGATGCACGCGTCGAGCAGCGCGACGGCGAACAGCGTCGCGCTCGTGCGGCCCGCATACTTCTCGAGGCCCGCGATGACGCCGCCCGCGTCGGTGAAGTTGCCGGCTTCCGGATGGCCGCCGAACAGCGCCGAGCTGAAGCCGATCATCGCGACCGCGCCGACCAGCACGAACGCGATGCCGATCCACAAGTCGGCCTTTTCATATTTCATGAAGCGCGGCGTGATGCGCTTGTCGATCACGTAGCTTTGCTGGAAGAACAACTGCCACGGCGCGACCGTCGTGCCGACGATACCGATCACGAGCAGCATCACGTCCGACAGCTTCGCGTGCGCGGGCCAGTTCGGCACGAAGAAATCGCGCGTCATCTGCGCGACGGGCGGGTGGATAGACACGAGCACCGGCACGAGCAGCAGGCTCAGCACGCACAGCCCGATCGCGAACCGCTCGAAGCGCCGGAAATCGCCGGTACTCACCGCGGCCATCGTCAGCGCCGCGGCCACGCATACGCCGGCCACCTTCGGCAATCCGAAGAAATCGAGCACGAACGTGATGCCGATGAACTCGGTGACGATGGTCAGCGCGTTGAGCAGGAACAGGTCGATCACGCTGAACGCGCCCCAGAACTTGCCGAAGCGTTCGAAGATCAGGCGCGCATGGCCGACGCCCGTGACCGCGCCGAGGCGCAGCACCATTTCCTGGTTCACGTACAGCACGGGCACGAGCAGCAGCAACGTCCACAGCAGCGTCGTGCCATAGTTCTGGCCGGCCTGCGTATAGGTGCCGAATGCGCCGGCGTCGTTGTCGCCGACCATCACGATCAGCCCCGGGCCGATGATCGCGAGCAGCGTGCGCAGGCGCGCCCACCACGTGCCGCGCGCGCCGGTATCGTGGTGCGAGATGGTGCCGAGCGCACCGCGGATGTCGCCCAGATGGGCTTCGTCGAGCACGGCGCCGCGCTCGGCCGGGATCGGTGGAGAGACGTTGGAGGGCGTGGACATGATGTGTTCCGTACGGCTAAGGGTTATGCGATTCGATGAGCGTGCGACCTTGGAATGCGCACGGGGCGGCCGCTCGAAGGCGGCCGCGCGTGCGCATGCCGAGGCGCGCTCGGCGCTTATTTTCAGTGGATCAATGCTCTGAGCTGGTCCAGCAGACGGGAGAACACCCGCGGACGGGCGTCGAGCGTCAGCATCGCGTCGTAGTGCTGGCGCGATTCCGTAACGTGCGGAAGGTTCGACAGCAGAAGGCCGAAGTTCATGGTCTGGCTCCGTGCGGCGACGGCAGCGTGCCGGCCGCGTGATGGGCGCGGGGCCAGTCCGGGGCCTGAACGGCGTGTCAGGCTAGGTGGCCGGATTGTCCCCGCGACCCGGGATCGAAAGGGTCTGCGTATGCAACGGGCATAAGGGACAACTGTCACTGTCGTTCATGGCGGCTCCTGTGCGGTGTTCCGGGGAACACGGTTGACCGCCGTCCGGCCGGCGGGCCGGCATTCGCGCGCCCGGAGAACGGATGCGCGAACGCGGCCGCCTGCCTGGCGGCGGTGAAACCGGGCAACGCATGCGAGAACGCATCACGCTAACCGGCGCGAATCTGGGTGCACGTAGGGAGTGGCTGCGGAATACTGCTGCGCGCACCGTTTGCCTGGCAGACAAACGGCGGCTTCGATGAGGCGCGGACGTCGGTCGCTCAGGCGGAAATTTCGTTCGAAGATCGACTACTGCAGGCGTCCAAGGCGGCGGCCCCAAGAGTGAAGATGGCGGATTCTATGGATCGCGCGAAAGCGAAGTCAACCCCTTGAAACCCCATTTTTCGAAATAAATTCCCCGCGTGACGCGGCTGAAAGATTTGCCCTTGAATTGACGTTCTGAAACCTTTCAGCGTCGTCACGACGCAACGATGCGCCGATGCGCGGGAGCAACGGCCCGACCTGCGCCGCGCTGCCTCGTCACGCTCGCGGCGCGGGTACGTGGCCGCCGCGCGCCGCTGCGACGCGCACACCACGCAGCGCAACCGTCATGCGTTTTTTACTTGCGCCGCAGCAAAAGTCGCGACTACAATCCGCCCCAATTCATTACGGGAGTCCCTCCGTGGACGCATGCTCTAGTTGCAGTTCGATGCCGGTCCAGGCCGGCCAAGCCATCGCGAGATAGCAGCCAGACGCATGTCTTTCGCCGCTAGCTCGCACTCGTCGGGTTAGCGCGCCTCCATCCGGGCCGGCCATCGCCGGTTCGTCAGTCGCACGCTTCGCCATGTTCCACCCTCCGATCGCAGGCCGCGTCATGCACCCGCGCTCGATCACGTCGTCCGGCGTTCGCCGGACGGAACGGAGGCAGCGTCATGTTCTTTCAATCGTTCGCGTTCAAGTTCAAGCGTGTCGTGCACGTCGCGTGCGACCGCTCGTTTTCTGGCTTCTCGCCGCTCGCCCGGGCATTCGGCCGCTGGCGCGGCCTGGCCCTCGCCCACGTCCCCGCGGCGCCCCGCCCGCTCGATTGCGTGCTGATCGCCGCGACGGCGGCCGCGGTCGCGCTCGTCGCGCTACTGTGCTCGGCCGCGTCACACGTCGGCTTCGCACAGGTGTGGCGCGTCGGCGGCTGGCTGCCGTAAGTCCTTCCCCATGCGGGCCGTCTCGCCATGCGGCCCGCATCACGTTCCCGTTTCTTCAGCCAACCTGATCAAACTGCCAACCCAAATGAAGAACCCGCTCGCTCCCGTTCCGCGCAAGCTTCGCCTCGACGCGCTCGCCGCGCTGCTGCTGTCGCTCGCCACCGCATCCGCATTCGCGCAAGCCTCGGCTCCCGCCGCCGAACCGGCGGCCGGCACGAACGATGCCGCCGCCCCCGCGCAACCACCGGCCGCCGATGCCGCCGCGCCCGCGCCCACCGGCTTGTGGGAGCGTTCGAACCTCCTAGGCAACATGGGCGGCCTGCGCGACGTGCTCGACGAACACGGCGTCACGCTGAGCCTTCAGGAAACCAGCGAATACCTGTACAACGCGTCCGGCGGCACGGGGCGCGGCGGCGCGTACCAGGGGCTCACGCAATTCGGTTTCAACGTCGATACCGGCAAGGCGATCGGCCTGCCGGGCGGCACGTTCAACGTGTCGGGGCTGCAGATCCACGGCACCAACCTGTCGCAGCGCTACCTGCAAACCTTGCAGACCGCGACCGGCATCGAGGCCAATTCGACCACGCGCCTGTGGGAGCTCTGGTATCAGCAGTCGCTGCTCGACGGCAAGGTCGACGTGAAAGTCGGCCAGCAGAGCGTCGACCAGGAATTCATGGTGAGCGAGAACGCAGCGACGTTCATGAACGCGACGTTCGGCTGGCCCGTGCTGCCGTCCACCGACCTACCGTCCGGCGGCCCCGCGTATCCGCTGTCGTCGCTCGGCGTGCGGCTGCGCGTGAAGCCGGCCGACGCGTGGACCGCGATGGTCGGCGTGTTCGACGGCAACCCGGCCGGCCGCACCGACGGCGACGCGCAGGTGCTGAACGCGCACGGCACCAACTTCAATCTGCGCAGCGGCGCATTCGTGATCGGCGAAGTGCAGTACGCGCTGAACGCGCCGCCCGCCGACCCGAAGGCGCCGCAGCCGGCCGGCTTGCCCGGCACGTACAAGCTCGGCGTCTGGTATCACTCGCAGCACGCGAACGATCCGCGCTACGGCACCGACGGGCTGTCGCTCGCCGATCCGGCGAGCAACGGCACGCCCGCCACGCATCGCGGCAACTACGGCTTCTATGCGGTCGCGGATCAAATGGTGTGGCGGCCGTCGGCCGACAGCCCGCGCTCGGTCGGCGTGTTCGCGCGCGTGATGGGCTCGCCCGGCGACCGCAATGTCGTCGATTTCGCGGCCAATGCCGGCGTGACGCTGAAGGCGCCGTTCGCCGGACGCGACAACGACGTCGCCGGCATCGCGATCGGCTACGCGAAGATCGGCTCGCATGCGCGCGGCCTCGACGGCGATACCGGCGTGTACACGACGCCCGGCTATCCGGTGCGCCGCGCGGAAACCGTGATCGAGGCGACCTACCAGTATCAGGTCGCGCCCTGGTGGCAAGTGCAGGCCGACCTGCAGCACTTCTTCCGTCCGGGCGGCGGCATCCCGAACCCGAACGCGGTCGGCGCGCGCATCGGCGACGAAACCGTGGTCGGCGTGCGCACGACGATCACGTTCTGATGCGAGCCGCATGAAGACCCGGGCCGGCCGGCCGCTTGCGCGACGGTCCGGCCCGTGCGGTGGCCTGCGGTACGGGCATGCGGCCCCTCCCGCGCACTACACATTATTCGCCGTACAGCCCGAGCAGTTTCAGCGTGACGCCGTTGGTCCAGCCGAAGCCGTCCTGCAACGGATATTCGCCCCCTCCGCCGCCGCCCGTGCCGGTGCCTTCGACCACGTACTTCTCGACCAGCTTGCCTTCGGTCGCGTACACCTGCTTCACGTCGGCCAGGAAACGCGTGCCGATGTCCTTCGCGAGCGCCGGTTCGCCGTAACGGCGCAGCCCGTCGATCGCGATCCACTGCAGCGGCGCCCAGCCGTTCGGCGCATCCCATTGCTGGCCCGTGTGCTCGGTCGTCGTCACGAGGCCGCCCGGCTGCAGCAGCGTCTTGCGCACTTCGCGCGCGGTCGCCTTCGCGCGCTCCGGCCACGCCACGCCCGCGAACAGCGGATACAGCGCGGCCGCCGTCACGCCGTCGCGCGGCTTGCGCAACTGCCAGTCATAGTCGCCGTAATAGCCGCGGCGGTTCCACAGGTAGTGATTGATCGCGGCCGCACGCCGTCCAGCCCGCGCCGAGAAATCGGCCACGCAGCCGATGTCGCGCGTGAGCGCGCAGCCCTTCACGATGGTCGTCTCGAGATGGAACATCAGGCTGTTCAGGTCGACCGGCACGATCGAGGTCGTGCGGATCGTCGCGAGCGTCTTGCCGTCTCCGAACCAGCGCGAGCTGTAGTCCCAGCCGCTTTCGGCGCCCGCGCGCAGGTCGCGGTACACCTCGTTCGCCGGACGGGACGGCACCGATTTCGCGGTCGTCACGTCCTGGAGATACGATTCGTCGCGCGGCGTGTCGCTCGCATCCCAGTAGCGGTTCAGCACCGCGCCGTCGGGCATCGCGACCACGTGGCGCGCGGCCTGCCCGCGCGGCGTCGTGGTTTCGCCCTGCATCCAGTACGCATGCTCCTTGCGCAGCGCCGGCAGGTATTTCTGGTAGACCTTGTCGCCTTCGACCTGCGCGGCGAGCGTGACCATGTACGCGAAGAACGGCGGCTGCGAGCGGCTCGCATAATAGGTGCGATTGCCGTTCGGGATGTGCCCGACCGTATCGATCAGGTATGCGAAGTTGTCGAGCATGTCGTCGACGAGATCCTCGCGCCCCGACACCTGCAGCCCGAGCATCGTGAAATAGGTGTCCCAGTAGTAGCCTTCGCGGAAGCGGCCGCCCGGCACGACGTACGGCTTCGGCATCGGAATCAGCGAACTGTACGGGGGCGCCGTGACGCTCGTGCGCGTGAGCTGCGGCCACAGCCAGTCGATGTGCTGGCGCAGCGTCTGGTTCGGCGGCGGCGTCACGCCGCCTGCCGCGGGCGGTGTGAAATGCTGGTCGACGAACGCCTTCAGCGAGAAACCGGGCTGCGATTTCTGTTGCTGATACAACTGCACGATCGTCGCGGGATCGGTGTCGGGCGTGGCGTCAACGAAGGTCTTCTGGTCAGGATAGAGCTGCGCGGTCTGCACCGCGACGAACAGGTCGCCGTAGAGCTGGCTCGGCGGCGGCAGCAGCGTGCCCGACACGGGCGCGGAAGCGGCCGCGGTGGTGGCCGGCAACGCCGACTGGCTGGCCGCTTGCGCGGCGGCCTGATGCGCATTGTCGGCCTGCGCGGCGCAGCCGGCGACGGCGAGATAGGCGATGGCCAGCGCGGCGGCCCAGCGCAGACGCGGCGCGGGCGGCGACTGACGCGACGAGAAACGAGATGCAAGCGGTGCGGCACGACGTGACGTCATGGCGTGTCCCCTCCTTTCGATGGTGGTGGATCGGCACGAGGTCTCGTTCGCGCGCGCGTTCGTCTCGATGGCCTTCGATCGATACGCGTCATGTTGTGGTGTGAATGGGCCCGACTGTCGCACGAAACATGCGTGTCAAGCAAGTTTCGATTCGCGCGACTCCCGCAGATAACCGTGCACCGCCCGCCACGCGCGCACTTCGAGCGCATCGGCATCGGTCTCGCCGCGCGCGCCCGCCGCATCGACGATGCCTTTCACGATCGCGAGCAGATCGTGCGCGACCACGTCGGGCGCGGCGACGCGTGGCGCATCGCGCAGCCCGAGCGCATGCAGCAAGGCCGCGTGGACGCGGTCTGCGACGCGCGCGGTGCGCGCGCCGAGCGGCAACCGCGCCTCCTCGAAATCGATCAGCCGCGCGAGCGCCGGCCGGCGCATCTGGTGTGCGACGGCCCCGCGCACCAGCGCGCGCAGCACGTCGTCGCAGGACGACCGCGCGGCCGCGCGGTCGACGTCGTCGAGCAGATGCGCGCTCTCGCGCTCGACGAGCGCGGCCGTCAGCGCATCGCGGTTCGGGAAGTATTGATAGAGGGAGCCGATGCTCACGCCGGCCAGCGCGGCCACGGCATTCGTCGTGTAGCCATCGAAGCCGTCGCGCTCCAGAACGCGGGCGGCGGCCTCGACGATCGCATCGACGGTGGCCATCGAGCGGCGCTGGCGCGGCGCCTTGCGGGGCAAAAGCGGGATGCGCGAGGACGATTCGGACATGGCGGGAAGGCGGCTTTTGAATATGAGCAAGTGCTCATATTTTAGAAACGCACCGCCGCACCGTCAAAAGGAATCGACATGGCCGGCCGACGCGCCGCTCGTCGCATTCAAGCGCAAGCGCGCGGTCGATTTACCGTGCGACACGCGGTTGGGAAATCACCGCGTCGACATCCTGCCCGGTATCGAAAGCGCGCGCGCCCCGCTGCGACGATGCGGGTTTGTTCACCGGGCAAGCAGCGCACCGCTCGCGCGTGCGCAGTCATCCCTTCCACGCCACCCGTCAGAAAAGACGACTGTTGCAACATGCGGAACAACTGTTGTCATACGTGACGCAGCGCTCACATTATGGGCATAATGGCGTCTTTACCGCGCGCCCTCCTCATGTCGCCCGTCTTTCTAGCACCGCTCATCGTTGCCTGTGCGTTGTTCATGGAAAGCGTCGACGCGAACATCATCGTCACCGCACTGCCTGCGATGGCGAGGGACTTCGGGCACAACCCCGTCACGCTGAACATCGCGATCACGGCCTACGTGGTCGGTCTCGGCGTGTTCATCCCGATCTGCGGCTGGCTCGCCGACCGCTTCAGCGCCCGCTCCGTGTTCCGCACCGCGATCGGCATCTTCGTCGTCGGCTCGCTGATGTGCGCGGCATCCAACTCCCTCGGCGTGCTCACGTTCGCGCGCTTCATCCAGGGCGTCGGCGGCGCGATGATGGTCCCGGTCGGCCGCATCATCATCTTCCGCGCGGTGCCGCGCGCCGATCTCGTGCGCGCGATGAACTACCTCGCGATTCCCGCGCTGTTCGGGCCCACGGTCGGGCCGCTCGTCGGCGGCTTCATCACGACCTACCTGCACTGGCGGATGATCTTCTTCATCAACGTGCCGATCGGCCTTTACGGAATCTACCTCGCGAGCAAGCACATCGCGAACACGCACGAACCCGATCCGGGCCCGCTCGACTGGTTCGGCTTCCTGCTGTCGGCCAGCGGTGCCGCACTGCTGCTGATGGGCCTCACGCTGATCGACGGCTCGCTCACGTCGCGCTCGAACGCGATCATCATGTGCGCGGCCGGCGCCGCGATGCTCGCGCTGTACGTGCCGTACGCGCGCCGCAAGACACGTCCCGTGCTCGACCTCGGTTTCCTGAAGATCCCGACCTACCACGCGAGCGTCGTCGGCGGGTCGCTGTTCCGCATCGGCCTCGGCGCGGTGCCGTTCCTGCTGCCGCTCGCGCTGCAGGAAGGGCTCGGCATGAGCGCGTTCCACTCGGGGCTCATCACGTGCGCGTCCGCGCTCGGCGGCGCGGTCAGCCGCTCGACGGCCACGCATACGCTGCGCCGCTTCGGCTTTCGCACGGTGCTGATCTACAACGCGGCATTCGCGGGCCTCGCGATCGCCGCATACGGTGTGTTCCATCCCGGCATGGCGACCTGGGCGATCTGGCTGATCGTGCTCGTCGGCGGCATCTTCCCCGCGCTGCAGTTCACGAGCCTGAATTCGATGATCTATGCGGACATCTCGCCGCGCGACGCCGGCCGCGCGACGAGCCTCGGCAGCGTCGTGCAGCAGATGTCGCTCGGCCTGGGCGTCACGGTGGCCGGCCTCGTGCTGCACGTGTCGCACTGGCTCCAGGGCCATCAGGCGATGGTGTGGTCGGATTTCTGGCCCGCGTTCCTGGTGGTCGGGCTGTGCTCGTTCGCGTCGATTCCGATCACGCGGCGGCTGCCGCCCGGCGCCGGCGACGAAATCGCGCGCGGCAAGCGGCAGTAAACGGTCGCCGGTCGATTGCGGCGGAAGCGTTTTCGGCGTAATCGATCGTCCGGGTATTACGTCGCTTTTATTTTCCAATTCCGCGATTTATTCAATCGCGCGAAACACACAAACCGCTCGCCGAATCCCCTTGCCGAAATAACATCGGCTCGAAAATCGATCGCGCATCACCGCTTTCGATATCCGCCGGCGCCGCGCCACGCCTGCGCGGCCGCTTGCGCGCCCGGGCGCCCCGATATCGTGCATGCGAACGACTTGATAATCCGAAATCCATTGATCGATAATGGTCGCTCGCATCGGCGCGAACAGAATCCCCCCGCCGGATTGCAGCAGTCGCGATAACCATCCCATCCGCTGTTTCACGTTTCGATCGCTATCTCGCCTCGAAGGAGTCTCCATGACTCGAGAGCTGATTCTGCGCGCGCCGGAAACATTCGCCATCGACTCGCCCGCTGAACCGGATGCGGCCCGGCCGCCGTTGCCGACCCATCTCGCCGTCATTCTCGACGGCAACCGGCGCTGGGCGGAGCGCCTCGGCCTGCCGGCCGCCGACGGCTATCGGGCCGGCGGACGCAACGTGCATGCGCTGCTGTCGTGGTGCGAGGAAGCCGGGATCCCGCTCGTGACGCTGTGGCCGCTGTCCACCGAGAATCTCCAGCGCGACGCCGGGGAATTGCGCGGCCTGCTCGCCGTGATCGCCGACGTCTTCGACGAGCTCGCCGCCAGCGGCCGCTGGCGCCTGCACGTGATCGGCGACCTGACGCAGCTGCCGCCCGCCACGGCCGAGCGCATCGGCGCCGCGCAGCAACGCACGGCCCGCGCGCGCGGGCTCGACGTGAACATCGCGGTCGCCTATAGCGGCCGCCTCGACCTGCTGCACGCAGTCCGCTCGCTGATCGCGGAGCACGTCGCGGCCGGCACCGTCGATCAGTTGCTCGCGCAACTCAGCCCGGAGTCGATCGCGAGCCGGCTGTATACGGCCGGCCAGCCTGAGCCGGACCTCGTGATCCGCACGTCGGGCGAACAGCGCCTGTCGAATTTCATGCTGTGGCAAACCGCTTTCTCCGAGTTCTATTTCACGCCGACGTGCTGGCCCGATTTCGGACGCGACGATTTCGAACAGGCCATCGATGCGTACGGCAAGCGCGCGCGCCGGTTCGGCAAGTAGCCCGGCGCGCTCCTCACGACACCTGTTGTCACCCGCCATCCGCGAGGTACGCCATGTCCACCGTCGAAACCGTTGCCGCCGAAGCCGCGGCGCCCACGCTGGTGCTGCCGCACCTGTTCCACCCGTTCGAAACACCCGTGCATCCCGATGCCGAGCGCGCCGAAGCCGACCTGTACGCGTGGATGAACAGCCACGGATTGCTCGACGATCCGCGCTGGGCGCACGGCATCCGTCACGGCAAGGTCGGCGAATACTGCGCGCGCGTCTATGCGCACTCGTCTTTCGACGGACTGTGCACGACCGCCCGCGCATACGGCTGGATCTTCGCGATCGACGACGGCCTGTGCAGCCTGCACGGTGTCGCGCGCGCCCCGGGCGAGCTCGGGGCGCTCTACTTGTGGCTGTACGAAATGATCGCCGATCCGACCGGCCATGACCCCGCGCCGCTGCGCGCCGCGCTCGCGGCGCGCCTACCGCACCTGGCCGCGTTCCTGCCCGCCCTGCAACGCGCGACGCAGGACATATGCGCGCGTATCGCGGCCGTGTCCACGCGCGTGCAGTACGCCCGCTGGGTGGCGGGGATGATGACGTTCCTGTTCTCGACGCTGTGGGAAGCCGGCCGGTTCGCGACCGACGTCGTGCCCGGCGAGGCCGAATACCTGTCCGGCCGCACGTACAACGGCTGCGGCGAGGGTGCGTTCGCGCTGATCGATATCGCCGCGGGCTACGAAGCGCCGGCCGCGTTCTACGCAGACGAAGCGGTCGAGCGCCTGCGCAGGCTGTCCAACGCGATCCTGTGCCTGTGCAACGATATCTTCTCGTATCCGAAGGAGGCCGGCGAGTCGAGCAGCAATCTCGTGTGCGTGCTGATACACGAACGCGGGCTCTCGCCGCAGGCCGCGCTCGACGCGGCGGCGGACATCCACAACGGCTATCTGGCGCGTTATCTCGATCTGGAAGAAAAGGTGCGCGCGCGCACCGACGATCGTGCGTCGCTGCGCCTGCTCGACGAGGCCAGGACGTACATTCGCGGCAACTACGACTGGCACTTCGGTTCGCCGCGTTACGGCGCGGCGAAACACTACGACCTGTCCCGCGCGCTGCGGCCCGGACAGACGAGCGCCGCGGCATGACCTGTCGCGGGCAATGGAGGAAAAACCGGAAAAACAAAAAAATCAGCGGACATCCACACGGGGCCGGTGCATAGCCGCATGGATGTCCGCTCAGGGCTCCGGGTCTCCCGATGGGGGTTGAGAATCCCGGATTCGCTTCCTGCGTGCCATGGACATATGTGCGTCGGAAGCGGAATCGGTGCGCGCACGTGTCGTCGCGCCATGAACCGCACTATAGGGAAACTTGCGAAACGTATCTGTCAACCATTGTCAGACGCGTTGCAGCCGCACGTCGCGCGCGCGCGCCGCTTTCGCGCTAAAGTGGTTCCCGATCGCCACCCTCGACCGTCCTGCCGATGCTCACGCTTTCGTCCGCCGCCGCCCGCGCCCTGCATCTCGCCGCACAGGGCCTGCTCACGCCACCCCGCCGCAAGGCGACCAAGTCCGACGTGCTCGACACGATCCGCCGGATGGCGCAGTTGCAGATCGACACCATCCACGTGGTCGCGCGCAGCCCGTATCTCGTGCTGTACAGCCGTCTCGGCGATTTCCCGCCGCACTGGCTCGACGAACATCTCGCCGAGGCGCGCCTGTTCGAATACTGGTCGCACGAAGCGTGTTTTCTGCCGATCGAGCAGTTCGGGCTGATGCGCTACAAAATGCTCGACCCGTCGGGAATGGGCTGGAAATACGCGGCCGAATGGCACGAGCAGAATCGTCCCGAGATCGAACGGCTGCTTGCGCGGATTCGCGAAGAAGGCCCGGTGCGGTCGGCCGATTTCGCACGCGAAAACGGCGTGAAGGGCAACGGCTGGTGGGATCGCAAGCCCGAAAAGCGTCATCTGGAAGTGCTGTTCACGACGGGCGACCTGATGGTGTCGGAGCGCCGCAATTTCCAGCGCGTGTACGACGTGCGCGAACGCGTGCTGCCCGACTGGGACGATGCGCGCGACCTGCCGCCGCGCGAGGCCGTGCTGCCCGCGCTGCTCGACTACACGTGCCGCGCGCTCGGCGTCGTGCGCGCGGACTGGGTGGCCGACTACTATCGGCTGCCGCGCCGCTCGTACCGCGCGGAGCTGGAGCGGCTCGCCGAGGCCGGCGACCTGATTCCGGTGCGGATCGACGACTGGAAGGAGCCGGCCTACGTGCATCGCTCGCTCGATGCGCTGCTGCCGGCCGCCGCGGCCGACACGCTGCGCTCGACGGTCACGACGCTGCTGTCGCCGTTCGATCCGGTCGTCTGGGACCGGCGGCGCGCGTCGACGCTGTTCGGGTTCGATTACACGATCGAGTGCTATACGCCCGAGCACAAGCGGCGCTACGGCTATTTCTGCCTGCCCGTGCTGCATCGCGGCCGGCTGGTGGGCCGCGTCGATGCGAAAGCGCATCGCACGCTCGGCACGTTCGAACTGAAGGCCGTGCACGTCGAGCCGGGCGTGCGCTTCGGCGCCGGGCTCGCGGCCGACGTCGCGAAAGCCGTGAAGAAACTCGCGGCGTGGCACGGCACGCCGGAGGTCACGGTCGCCCACGCGCCGCCGGCCCTCGTGCAGGCATTCGCGCGCACCTGAACGCCGCGTGCAGCCGGCGCGTCAAGCCCTGTTCACGCCAATAACGGGCTTGCGTCGACCCTAGCCGAGCATGTGCATGCCGGCGTCGATATAGTGCGTGCCGCCCGTGATCGCCCGTGCGCCGTCGCCGGCAAGAAACGCGCAGAACGCGCCGACGTCGTCGATGTCCAGTGCGTGATGCAGCGGCGCCCGGCGCGCGGTGTCGTCGAGTAGCCGGCCGAAGTCCGGCAGGCCCGACGCCGCGCGGGTCGGCAACACGCCCGGCGAAATCGCGTTGACGCGAATGCCCGCGCCGCCGAGTTCGGCCGCCAGATACCGCACGCTCGCTTCGAGCGCGGCCTTGACCGGCCCCATCACCCCGTAATTCGCGACGACCTGCTCCGCGCCGAGATAGCTCATCGCCATCAGGCTCCCGCCGCGCGTCATCAGCGGCTCGGCGAGCCGCGCCATCCGGATGAACGAATGGCACGAGGTATCCATCGCGAGCGAGAAGCCTTCCGGCGAACTGTCGACCACGCGGCCGTGCAGGTCCGCCTTCGGTGCATACGCGACCGAATGCAGCACGAAGTCGATCTCGCCCCATTGCGCCGCGATCGCGTCGAACACCGCCGCCATCTGGTCCGGCCGCCCGACGTCGAGCGGCATCCGGATCGGCGCGTCGAGTTGCGCGAACAGCGGCTCGACGTGCGGCAGGGTCCTGTCCGACTGCCACGTCACCGCGAGCGTCGCGCCCGCCCGGCAAAACGCGCGCGCGCATCCCCACGCGATGCTTCGTTCGTTCGCGATGCCGACGACGAGCCCGCGCTTGTGTCGCAACGTCATGTCGCTCTCCGTAACGATCCGCGCCGGCCTAGCGCTGCGCCGCGATCCATTGCGCAATGTCCGGCCACACCGTCTTCAGCGTGCGCGTCCCCATGAACAGGCCGATATGGCCGCCCGGCACGAGCCGGCTCTCGATGCGCGACGCGGGCGTGCCGAGACGATCGCGCGCCCCGAACACCTGCTCCGGCGTCGTGATGTCGTCGGCCTCGCCGGCGAGCAGATAGACCGGGCACGCGACATTCTTCAGGTCGAGCGTGCGCCCGAGCGCGACGAACGTGCCCTTCGCGAGCCGGTTCTCCTTGAAGATCTGCACGATCGCCTGCAGGTACCAGCGCCCCGGCAGGTCGATCGGGCTTTCGTACCAGTTCGCGAACACCTCGCGCTTGCGCAGGTATTCGGGATCGTCGAGATGCTCGTACAGGTCGACGTGCTCGGCGAGATAGTGCTGGTCGGGATGCATGTTCTTCCAGCCGCGCAGCATGAAGCGCCCGCGCATCAGCCCGCCGCCCATCGTGACGAGTTCCTCGTAGAACGACGTCGGATACGTGTGCACCATCTGCCTGATCGGGCCGTCGCCCGCGTCGGTGTCGATCGGCGAGCCGGCCAGCACGAGACTCGCGACCTTGTGCGGGAAACGCGCCGCGTACATCGCGGACATCCAGCCGCCCTGACACAGCCCGACGAGATTCACGCGGCCGCCGAGTTCGTCGACGCACACGTTCAGTTCGGCCAGATACTGGTCGATCTCGAGATCCTTCATGTCCTCGGTGGCCGAGCGCCAGTCGGTCAGGTACAGACGCGTCACGCCGTGCTCGCCCAGCGTCTGCATCAGGCTCTGCCCCGGCTGGTAGTCGGCGATCATCGCGCTGTGCCCCGCGTACGGCGCATCGACGATCGTCGGCAGCCCGTGCGCCGGCGCGGCCGAATAGTCGCGAAACGTCATCGTGCGCAGTTCCAGCAACGGCCGGTTCGGCGACGCCAGCGCCGGATGCGCTTCGAAATGGAGCTTCTCCTCTTCCGCAAGGAAGCGGAGATTGCGCGCCGCGATCTCGGCGCCGGCCGCGAACATCGCGTTGGCGGCGGCCATCGGCCAGAAAATCGGCAGCGCGAGAGCGCTGGCGGCAGGGGAAAGCGTGTCGCGTGCTGTCATCGAAGGTCTCACCGGGTCGGATACGGCGTGGAAGGGATCGCGTCGTCCAGCACGCGGCGCGTGTGCCGCGCGATCATCAGATTCTCGTCGGTCGGGATCACGCGCACCGTCACGCGCGACGCGTCGCCCGAAATCACCGGCAGGCCGGCGGCGTTCGCCGCGTCGTCGAGCACGATGCCGAGCCACGCCGCGCGGCTGCAGATCCGTTCGCGCACGCGCGGCGCGTGCTCGCCGATGCCCGCCGTGAACACGAGCGTGTCGAGGCCGCCGAGCACGCCGGCCAGCGCGGCGAGTTCGCGCGCCGCTCGATAGGCGAACAGCTCGACCGCGTGCGCGGCCGACGGTGCGTCGCTCGCGAGCAGCGTGCGCATGTCGCTCGACACGCCGGACACGCCGAGCAAGCCCGATTCGGCATAGATCAGATGCTCGACCTCGTCGGGCGACCGGCCTGCGTGACGCTGCAGGTACAGGATCACGCCGGGGTCCAGCGCGCCCGTGCGCGTGCCCATCGGCAGCCCATCGACGGCCGTGAACCCCATCGTCGTCGCGACGCTGCGGCCGTTCGCGAGCGCACACAGGCTCGCGCCGTTGCCGAGGTGTGCGATCACCGTCCGGTGCCGCCCCCACGATGGATCGAGGGCCGCGAGCGCCGTCGCGATGTACTCGTACGACAGCCCGTGAAACCCGTAGCGCACGATGCCCTGCTCGGTCAGCGCGCGCGGCAGCGCGAACTCCCGTTCGAGCGCCGGCACCGTCGAATGGAACGCGGTGTCGAAACACGCGACCTGCGGGAGGTTCGGCGCGACCGCCGCAACCGCGCGAATCGCGTCGACGTGATGCGGCTGGTGCAGCGGCGCGAGCGGCGAAAGCGACGCGATCGCATCGAGCACGCGCGCATCGATCCGCACCGGCGCGGTGAAATACGGGCCGCCATGCACGACCCGGTGCCCGACGCCGTCGAACGCGGCCTCGCGCCCGACATGAGCCGCGAACCACGCGTGCAGCGCCTCGATCGCGCCTTGATGCCCTGGTTGCGCGACGGGGCTGTCGGCGAGCGTCGTGCCGTGCGCGTCGGCCACGAACAGATGCGGCGTGTCATGCAGGTTCTCGACCTGCCCGTGCAGGCCCGCATCGAGCGAACGATCCTCGCGCGTGTCGTAGACCGAGAACTTGAGGCTCGACGAGCCGGCGTTGAGCACCAGGACGGGATGTCGCATCGCGGCCCCGTCAGTGTGCGTCAACCGCAACCGCCGGCGCGGCCACGGGTGCCGCCGTCGTGCGCGCCGCCGCCGCGACGAGCGCCGCGACCGCGCAGCTCGCCAGGCGCGTGCGTTCGCTGTCGGCGCGACTCGTCAGGATCACCGGCACGCGCGCGCCGAGCACGATGCCGGCCGCATCGGCATTCGCGAGGAACGTCAGTTCCTTCGCGAGCATGTTGCCGGCCTCGAGGTCGGGCACGAGCAGGATGTCCGCATCGCCCGCGACCGCGGAACCGAGATGCTTGAGCCGCGCGGCCTCCGGGCTGATCGCGTTGTCGAGCGCGAGCGGCCCGTCGAGCAGCGCGCCGGTGATCTGGCCGCGCTCGGCCATCTTGCACAGCGCGGCCGCGTCGAGCGTCGACGGCAGCTTCGAGCTGACCGTCTCGACCGCCGACAGGATCGCCACCTTCGGCCGGGCGATGCCGAGCGCATGCGCGAAATCGATCGCGTTCTGCGCGATGTCGGCCTTTTGCTCGAGCGTCGGACGGATATTGACGGCCGCGTCGGTGATGAACAGCGGCTTGTGGTAAGTCGGCACGTCCATGATGAACACGTGGCTCAGGCGCCGCCCGGTGCGCAGCCCCGTATCGGCGCGCACCACTTCCGCCAGCAACTCGTCGGTGTGCAGGCTGCCCTTCATCAGCGCCTGCGCGTCGCCCGCGCGCACCAGTTCGACCGCGCGCGCCGCCGACGCATGGCTGTGCGGCGCATCCACGAGCCGATAGCCGGACAGGTCGATACCCAGCGTCGCGGCGAGCATCGTGATCCGCGCCACCGGGCCGACCAGCACGGGCACGACGATGCCGGCCCGAGCGGCGGCGGCCGCCGCGTGCAGCGATACCTCGTCGCAAGGATGCGCGACCGCGACCGTCACCGGGCGTAATGCGCGGCAACGCGCGATCAGCGCTTCGTATTTCTGATGCGTGCGTACATCGGTCATCGGCTGCCCCTTCGCAAGGATCACGTGAACGGATTCTGGTGCGGGACCGGGCGAAGTCGTTTGATTTCAGTCAATCGTTTCAGGTGAAGTCCCGATAGCATGAAGTCGCACGATGACATCCGGATGGCCGCGACGCCTCCCCCCCTGACATGCACACACGCGAAATCCGCGCGAAGATCGCCAGCACCTCGTCCACGCGCAAGATCACCAAGGCGATGGAGATGATGGCGCGCACCAAGATGGCGAGCGCGCAGCGACGCGCGCGCGAGTTCCGCCCGTACGCGGCGCGCATCGGCGCGATGGCGGAACGCGTGCTGCGCGACCGCCCCGACCACGTATCGGCGCTGATGGCGCGCCGCGATACCGTACGCCGCGTCGGCCTGATCGTCGTCAGCACCGATCGCGGGCTGTGCGGCCCGCTCAATGCGCGATTGCTCGTCGAATGCGTGAATGCGCTCGAACGCTGGGACCGGGCCGGCGTCGCCTGCGAACTGAGCGTGATCGGCGCGCGCGGCCTCGCGCCGCTGCTGCGCCACGGCGCGACCATCGCGGCCCGTGCGGGCGGCCTGGCCGCCGAGCCGCACTTCGAGCAGTTGCTCGGGGCGCTGCTCGTGCCGCTGACCGCGTTCGTCAACGGCGAGCTCGACGAAGTGCACGTCGCGTACAACCGGCTGACGAGCCCGCTCGCGTACGAGCCGCGCATCGACGCGATGCTGCCGATCGCGGGGCTCGACACCGGCGCGCCGACCGACGGCGCGGCCGCGTCCGATTATCTGTACGAGCCCGCGCCCAAACCGGTCGTCGACACGTTGCTGCTGCGCTACGTCGAGGCGACGCTCTATCAGGCCGTCGTCGAAAACTACGCGTGCGAGCAATGCGCGCGGATGTTCAGCATGCAGACCGCGACGGACAACGCCGACCGCGTGTTGCGCGAACTGCGGCACCTGTACCAGAAGACGCGACAGGCGCAGATCACCACCGAGCTGTGCGAAATCGTCGCCGGCGCGGCGGCAGTCTGAAGGAGTACGCATGAAGACGTCGATGCGGCTCGACATCGTGAGCGTGGAAGCGGTGCTGTATGCCGGCGACGCGCATTTCGTCGTCGTCCCGGGGGAAAGTGGAGAACTGGGGATCTACCCGCACCACGCGCCGCTGCTCACGCGGATCCGGCCGGGCGTCGTGATGCTCGTCGATGCGCCGACCGGCGAGCATCGCCGCCTGCTCGTCGCGGGCGGCGTGCTGGAAGTCAGCCGCGAAGGCGTGACGCTGATCGCCGATCACGCGCTGCGCACGCCCGAACTCGACGATCTGCGCGCACGCGAAGCGCGGCATGCGGCCGACGACTGGCGCCGGCGCTACGCGCACGAAAACCGGCGTGCGTTCGATTTCGCGTCGGCCCGCGCGGAACTGATGGATGAAATCCGGCGCTTCTTTGCGATGGCGCTGCGGCAACAGGCGCCGCACGACAAGCCGGGCGGCGCCGGCTAGACGGCGGCTGAGGCGCCGCCCGCTCAGTCGCGCAGCTTGCGAAAACGCGGCGTGCCGTCTTCGAGATTGCCGTTGAACATTGCTTCCGGCCGCACCCAGAGGCCGCGCGCATGCGGCCACAGATGCTCGTAGACGACCACCGATTCCTCGGTTTCGGAATGGCGGGCAACGCCGATGTAGCGGTACAGGCCGCCCTTGTAGTGGCGGTGCGTCGCGAGCTGTTCGGCTTCCTGTTCGGTCATGGTGTGCTTCTCTTCGGCAAGAACGGAAAGCGCGTATTGTATGCGCTGCGCCGCGCGTCAGCGTTTCGTGTAGATATCGGGGCGGCGAATCTCCATCAGCCGCTCGGGGTTCGCGGACGGACCGAAACCGACCGGCCGGTACAGTTCGTGTGCATCGGTCGTCACGAGCATGATGCGGCGCAGGCGCTGCACCCACTCCTGCGCGAATATATGGTCGATCAGCGCGCGGCCGTAGCCGTTGCCGCGTTCGGCCGGCAGCACGAACACGTCGCACAGGTACGCGAACGTCGCATGATCGGTGACGAGCCGCGCGAAACCGACGAACCGGCCGCCGACATACGCGCCGAAGCACAGCGAACCCTCGATGGCCCGCTCGACCACGTCGCGCGGAATGCCCTGCGACCAATATGCATCGCGATGCAGGAAGTCGAAGATCGCGTCGACGTCGAGTTCGCGCTTGTCGGTGGAAAATCTCAGCGTGGCGGAGGTGGCTGCGGGCACGTCGGTTCTCCGGTTCGGGGGCGGAAGGCGGAGCATCGACGATACCGCGCTGTCGGGTGGGGGACAAGGGGTACCAGGGTCCGCCGTGGACGAACAGCCGCACTGCCCACCCTCGATTCGGCGACAATGGGATCCGCCCAATAAACCCGCGACGCTGCTTCATGACCTACCGCCTCATCGCCTTCGACTTCGACGGCACGCTCGCCGATTCGCTCGACAGTTTTCTCGCCGCGCTGTCGGAAGCGTCACGCCTGCACGGCTTTCGTGACGCCACGCCCGAGCTGCGCCCGGCGCTGCGCGGCATGTCGGCGCGCGACATCATCCGCGCGCTCGACGTGCCGATGTGGAAAGTGCCGCGCGTGACGATCGACATGCGCCGCCTGATGCGGCCGCGCGTCGCGAACGTGCAGTTGTTTCCCGGCGTCGACGCAACGTTCGACGCGCTCGCCGCGCGCGGCATCCGCATCGCGATCGCCACGTCGAACACCGAGGAAATCGTGCGCGACCGGCTCGGCCCGCATGCCGGCGCGCGCGTCGACCATTTCGCATGCGGCATTCCGCTGTTCGGCAAGGCGCGCCGGCTGCGCGCGCTCGTTCGCGAGGCCGGTGTGCGCGCCGACGAAGTGCTGTACGTCGGCGACGAAATCCGCGATGCCGACGCGGCACGGCGCGCACGTATCGCGTTCCAGGGCGTCGCGTGGGGTTACACGGCGCCCGACGCGTTGCAGGCGCATTGCGCGATGCCGTTGCTGCCGCGCCTCGATGCGCTGCTCGAGCGCGTATAGCGCTTTCACGCACGCCACGCACCGACGCAGCCCACTCGCGCGACGCCATCACGCCCGTCAAATGCCGATGACACGCACGCGCATCTCATGCATTGCATGCGCCACGCGCACGCAAAAATTGCCGCCACGGCATGCGCATCAGGTACGCGCTACCTGCCTGCGCGCATGCCGACCGAATCGTCTTACCAACCGTTACACAAGCCACAGCACGGTTGCACCTGCTACCCGACCGCTCTCCTAGAATCAGTCGGGCCGGGAAACACTTCGACCGACGCCGCGGCAGAGCGGCGGTCGACTCCGGTCCGGGCGCGCCCGGTCTCTCTCGCACAGCGACGGATCGCACGATCCGTTTTTCAACCAGAGCCCCGATCGAAAGGAGGTCCCCATGAACCGCTTCCCCCACATTTCGCGCGTTGCCTTGTCTGCCGCCGGCCTGCTTCTCGTCGCCGTGACGGCGACCGCGCAAACCGCGCAGCCGGCGCCCGGCGCATCGGCCGCGCCGGCCGCGACCGCGACGCGCATCCACGAAGCCGACCAGACCTTCATCACCGACGGCACGAAGACCGTGTCGACGCAGCACGACGCCGCGCGCATCGCCGATTCGCGCACGTCGGACAGCCAGGTCAAGGCATTCGCGCAACGCGTGTCGACCGACGATGCGAAGATCATCCAGGCGATGCGCGCGGCGAGCCCGCGCGGCGTCGACGTGCCGGCCAACGACCCCGACACGACCGTGCTGAACAGCATCAAGAGCCTGCGCGGCGCCGAGTTCGACAAGGCGTATATCGAACAGGTCGCGCTCGCCGGCCAGCAGAAGGCGATCTCGGCGTTCCAGGCCGAAATCGCGTCGGGCCGCGACACCAAGCTGAAGGAAGTCGCCCGCCAGGCGCTGCCGATCCTGCAGGCGCACTACGCGGACGCGCAAAAGCTCGCGCAGCGTCATCACCTCGCATCGGCGCAGTAACCCCCGCGATGCCGCGCCGCGCCACGTGCGCGGCGCACCGTTTCCGCCGCCGTCGCGCGGCCGCCTCCGCTGCCGGCCGCGCGACGCACGTCAAGCATCAAGCGTCACACGTTACGTCGCCAGCTTCGCCTCGAGCCGTGCCCGCACTTCCGGCCATTCGTCGTCGATGATGCTGAAACGCACCGAGTTGCGCTTGCGGCCATCCGGCATGATCCGTTCGTGACGCACGATGCCCTCCTGTTTCGCACCGAGCCTCAGGATCGCCGCGCGCGATCGCTCGTTCAGTTCGTCCGTCGTGAACTGCACGCGCACGCATTGCAGCGTGTCGAACGCATAAGCCAGCAGCAACCACTTCGCTTCGGTATTCGCACGCGTACGCTGCGCCGATTCGCTCAGCCACGTATGGCCGATCTCGAGCTTGCGGTTCTTGCGATCGATCTTCCAGAAGCGCGTGCTGCCGATCGCGCGGCCCGATGCGCGATCGACGATCACGAACGGCATCACGGTGCCTGCCGCCCGCCCCTGCAACGCCGTATCGATGTAGGCGTCGACCGTCTGCGCACCCGGCACGACCGTGACCTTCAGGTTCCACAACGCGCCGTCGGCCGCGGCGTCCAGCAGCGCCTGCCGATCGGATGCGTCGAGCGGGCGCAGGACGACACGTTCGCCGGTGAGGGTCGGTTGTTCGAGGAAAGACGATGCGTCGGTCATGACGGGATTCCGGAAAATGACGGCGATGGCGGTGAAGCGCCCATCATACGGCGATGCCGCTAGCCGAGGTGTGCGGCGAGCCGGCGGCGGATCGCCTTCGCTTCGCCGCGCAGTGCATCGGCGAACGCGTCGACGAGCAGGTTCTTCGGCCGGTGCTCGGGCACGATCAGGCTGACGCGGTACGGAAACGAACGCGTCAGCGGCCGCACGTGTAGGTCGCGGCCGACGAAATCGAGCGCCGTGAGCGGGTTGACGATCGCGGCCCCGAGCCCTTGCCGCACGAACGCGCATACCGACACGGCCGACGGCGTGTCGACCACCGAGCGCGGCGCGACGCCGAGCTGCGCGAACGCCTCGTCGATCAGGATGCGGTACGGATCGTTCAGTGACAGGCTCACGAACGGACGGTCGGCGAGATCCAGCAGGTCGATCGCGTCCTGCGCGAGCAACGGATGACCGTCGGGCAGCACGCACACCTCGTCGACTTCCAGCAGCGGCGTGAGCACGGTGCCGGCCGGCGCGACATCGTGCTCGGTCAGCCCGAGGTCGTAACGCTGCGCGGTCAACCACTCCTCCAGCACCGGCGACTCCTGCGTCGCGACCGACACGCTGACGCCCGCATGCGCGTCGTGAAAGCGCCGGCACGCACCGGGCAGGATCGCATGCGAGAACGCGGGCAGCGCGATCACCGACAATTGCCCGTCGCGAAACTCGCGCAGGCGCGCGGCCGTCGCCGCGACGCGTTCGAGCCCCACATACGCGAGCCGCACGTCGTCGAACAGCGTGAGTGCGGCCATCGTCGGGCGCAGCCGACCGTGCGCGCGCTCGAACAGCGCAAAGCCGACGACCTGCTCCATCCGCGCGAGCTCGCGGCTGATCGTCGGTTGCGACGTGTACAGCATCTCGGCCGCCCGGGTCGTGCTGCCGGTGACCATCAGCGCGCGGAAAACCTCGATATGACGGTGCGTGAGCATGATCGTATATATCAGAAATGAATCGAGTATCGATATATAGGCATTTTACTGTATAGCCGATCAGGCGCATCATCCGGCTATCCGTTCATTCGATCCGATTCATCCGCCATGTCCCTCGATTCCCGCCAGCTCGCAGCGCTCGCGCAGCAATACGGCACCCCGTTGTGGGTGTACGACGCCGACGTCATCCGCGACCGCATCGCCCAACTGCGCCAGTTCGACGTGATCCGCTATGCGCAGAAGGCGAACTCGAACGTCCATATCCTGAAGCTGATGCGCGAGGAAGGCGCGTGCGTCGACGCCGTGTCGCTCGGCGAGATCGAGCGCAGCCTCGCGGCGGGGTTCAGTCCGGCAGGCGAGCCGGAAGGCGTCGTGTTCACGGCCGACCTGATCGACCGCCCGACGCTCGCGGCGGTGCTCAAGCACGGCGTGACCGTGAACGCCGGTTCGCTCGACATGCTCGCGCGCGTCGGCGAGCACGCGCCCGGCCACCGCGTGTGGCTGCGCGTCAACCCGGGCTTCGGCCACGGCCACAGCAACAAGACCAACACCGGCGGCCCGCAGAGCAAGCACGGCATCTGGATCGACGACGTACCGCGCGCGATCGAGATCGTGCGCCAGTACGGGCTGAAGCTGGTCGGCATCCACATGCACATCGGTTCGGGCGTCGACTACGGCCATCTGTCGCAGGTGTGCGATGCGATGGTCGATCTCGTCACGTCGCTCGGCCACGACATCGACGCGATCTCGGCCGGCGGCGGCCTGTCGATTCCGTATCGCGACGGCGAGCCGCGCGTCGACGTCGGCCACTACTTCAGCCAGTGGGACGCCGCGCGCAAGCGCATTGAACGGCATCTCGGCCACCCGGTGCGCATCGAGATCGAACCGGGCCGCTTTCTCGTCGCGGAAGCCGGCACGCTCGTCACCGAAGTGCAGGCCGTCAACCGTCGGCCGAAGCACGATTTCGTGCTGATCGACGCGGGCTTCAACGATCTGATGCGCCCGTCGATGTACGGCAGCTACCACGCGGTGTCGGTGCACGCGCATGATGGCGCGCTGCCTGCCGGCCGGCCGCTCGTCGACCTCGCGATCGCCGGGCCGCTGTGCGAATCAGGCGACGTGTTCACGCAGGATGCGGGCGGCGTGGTCACGCACCGCAAGCTCGCGCAGCCGCAGATCGGCGACCTGCTGTTCCTGCACGACGCGGGCGCGTACGGCGCGTCGATGTCGTCGAACTACAACAGCCGGCCGCTCGCGCCGGAAGTGCTCGTCGATCGCGGTACGCCGCGGCTGATCCGCCGCCGGCAGACGATCGGTGAATTGCTCGCGCTCGAAACGTTCGAGTAATCCGCGTCCGGCGTGGCGAACGCCCACGGCCAGGCTTGCCGCGACCGGCAGCCTGGCCGTTTTGCGTCGGATCGCCGCCGTCGGCCTCACGATCGCGATCGTGCGCATCGGCGGCAACCGGCTTGCCGCCAGCCACGCACCGGGTGACGTCGGCCCGATGGTCGGCGCGCCGCGGTACCTGCGTCACCCCGCGCGCTGCACGGGCGCCATCTTCGAGAAGTACTTCGCGCCCGCGACGCAGCCCACCACCACGACCGTCACGACGACCATCGACGGCGGCACCGTCTCGTGCAGCAGCCCGGCCGCGAGCAGGAAACCGAAGAACGGCTGCAGCAACTGCAGCTGGCCGACGCCCGCGATGCCGCCGAGCGCGAGCCCGCGATACCAGAACACGAAGCCGATCAACATGCTGAACAGCGACACATACGCGAGCCCCCACAGCGCGGCGGCATCGACGCCGTCGAACGACGCAGGCCAGGTCAGCCACGTGAGCGGCAGCATCAGCGGCAACGACAGCACGAGCGCCCACGAGATCACCTGCCAGCCGCCGAGCTCGCGCGACAGGCGCGCGCCCTCCGCATAACCGAGCCCGCACGCGACGATCGCGGCCAGCATCAGCGCATCGCCGACCACCGATGCCTGCCCGCCGTTGCGCAGCGCAAATGCGGCCACCGCGCCGCTGCCGACGATCGAGAAGATCCAGAACGGCAGCCGCGGCCGTTCGCCGCCGCGCCAGACGCCGAACAGCGCGGTCGCGAGCGGCAGCAGCCCGACGAACACGATCGCATGCGCCGACGTCACGTGCTTCAGCGCAAGCGCGGTCAGCAATGGAAAACCGACCACGACACCGAGCGCGACGATGGCCAGCGACACGGCCTCGGCACGCGACGGCCGCTTCTGCTTCAGCACGACGAGCAGCAGCAGGCCGAGCGCGCCGGCGATCGTCGCGCGGGCGAACGTGAGGAACAGCGGGTCGAGCCCTTGCACCGCGACGCGCGTCGCGGGCAGCGAGCCACTGAAGATGATGACGCCCAGCAGGCCGCTGAGCCATCCGTCGGTCGTTTTCTGCACGGTCGATCCTGATGGGAAAGGGATGACCGATGATCCGCCGCCGGCCAAAACGGCGTAAGCTACAGCCCAATACAATTCAGACAAACTGTACTGGACAAACGACCGTACAGTTCACAGTCCGCCATGAACCTTTCCGCCCCGATTCCCGCCCCGATTCCCGTCCCGATTCCCGTCCCGATTCCCGCTCCGCCCGCGCCGTCGCGCACGCGCGTGGAAACCGTCATGGACACGTTGCGCGCACGGATTGCGAGCCGTGCGCTGATGCCCGGCGCGCGCGTGCCGTCGATCCGGATGATGGCCGACGCGCTCGGCGTGTCGAAATCGACGGTCGTCGATGCGTACGAGCGGCTCGCGAGCGAAGGCGTGCTCGTCGCCCGGCGCGGCTCGGGCTTCTACGTGTCGGGGCACGCCCCGCCGCTCGCGCTCGCGGAGCTCGGCCCGCGCCTCGATCGCGAGCTCGATCCGCTGTGGCTGTCGCGCCAGTCGCTCGAAGCGGCGCCGACGTCGGTGAAGCCCGGCTGCGGATGGTTGCCGTCGTCGTGGCTGCCCGACGAAAGCCTGCGTCGCGCGCTGCGCGCCGTGTCGCGCGACGAATCCGATGCGCTGACCGACTATGCGACGCCGCTCGGCCTGCCTGCGCTGCGCCAGCAACTCGCGTGGCGGCTCGCGCAGCACGGCGTCCACGCAGAACCCGCGCAGATCATGCTGACCGACGGCGGCACGCACGCGCTCGACCTCGTGTGCCGCCTGCTGCTGGAGCCCGGCGATACGGTCGTGCTCGACGATCCGTGCTACTTCAACTTCCAGGCGCTGCTGCGCGCGCACCGCGCACGGATCGTCAGCGTGCCGTTCACGCCGAACGGCCCCGATCTCGTGCGCTTCGAACAGGTGCTCGCCGAGCATCGGCCGCGCCTGTACATCACCAACGCCGCGCTGCACAACCCGACCGGCGCGACGCTCGCGCCGCCCGTCGCGCACCGGCTGCTGACGCTCGCGGCCGAGCACGGGCTGCTGATCGTCGAGGACGACATCTTCGCGGATTTCGAGAGCACGCCCGCGCCGCGCCTCGCGGCGTTCGACGGGCTGTCTCGCGTCGTGTCGATCGGCAGCTTCTCGAAAACGCTGTCGGCCGCGATCCGCTGCGGCTATGTCGCCGCGCGCCCGGAATGGATCGACGCGCTCGTCGACCTGAAGCTCGCGACGTCGTTCGGCAACGCGCAGATCGGCGCGAACGTCGTGCATCGGCTGCTGATCGACGGTACGTACCGGCGCCATCTCGACAGCCTGCGCGCGCGTCTCGCGGATGCGATGGGCGAAACGATCCGGCGTCTCGCACGGGCCGGGCTCGAAATCTGGACCGAGCCGCGCGGCGGGTTGTTCGTGTGGGCGCAATTGCCGGACGGGCTCGATGCCGCGCGCGTCGCACGTCATGCGCTGGACCACGACGTGGTGCTCGCGCCGGGCGACGTGTTCAGCGCGTCGCGCAGCGCGACGTCGTACATGCGCTTCAATGTGTCGCGCTGCAAGGGGCCGGCGGTGTTCGATGCACTGGCGCGCGCGATGGAGGCGGCGCGGGTGGTGGCGCGCGGCGATGTGCCGGCCGGCAATTGACGCAAGCCGGCCGCACGGCGGCGGGAGACCCCGCCGCCCGCGTCACACCTCGCCCGCGTGCGCCCTCGCCCGCACCTCGGCGAACGACGTATCGACGAGCAGACGGCCGGTGTCGAACACCGTCTCGAGCGCGTCGTCCCATTCGCCTTCCAGCGTGCGATCGTCCCACGCAACCGGCAGCGTCACCGTCCGATACTCGCCGGTGCGGCGATTGCGCAGCAGCGTGAGCCGCCCCTTCTTCGAGCGCTTGCCCTGATCGGTGGCCGGGTCCTTCCGGACGTCATGCCATACGTCGCCACGCCGGATCGCCGAGCACTTCATCGCGAAGCGCTGCGTATCGCGGTTCACGCGCTGCAACAACGCGCCGCCCATGCCGAACACCACGTTGCCGGCCGCGTAGCCGGCCTCGTCGAGCGCGACGAGGATCGCTTCGATCGACTGCTCGTCGACCCCATCGCCCTGGATCACGCGCACGCGGTTCAGCACGCGCCGCCCTTTGCCGTTCACCGTCGAGCCGAACGACGCGTCGAGCGCACGCACCGTTTGCAGCACGATCGTCACCGGGTCGCCGGAATCGGGACGCACGACGAGCGTCGCGCCCGAATCGATCACCGCCTGGCGCAGCGGGCCGCCCCACATCTCCAGCGCGGCGAACAGATCGTAGGAGTCCGACACGACCGATACGATCGCGCCCGGCAAACCGAAGCGGGCGATCATGTTGCGGTACGCATCGGCCTCGCCTTCGCGCCCCCACGACGTGATCGTGCTGTGCTCGGCCGCCGGCACCGAGTACGCGGCCATCGGCTCGCGATAGAAGCGGTTCGCGGCCAGCACGCCGAGCACCGTGTCCGAACCCATGAAGCTCACGAGGTGCGCGGCGCCGCCGATCGCGGCCGATTCCGCGCTGGACACGCCGCGCGCGCCGAAGTCGTGCAGCTTGAACGGCAGTTGCGCGAGATCGTCGTCGGTCTTGTCGAGGAAGCGGCGAATCGTCTGCCGCAGGTGCCAGCTGCGGGTCGCCACCGTCACCGGATACCAGACGCGCAACAGCATCGTCTCGAGATACGACGCGAGCCAGAACACCTGCGGATCGTCGCATTCAACCGTCATCAGCACGTTGTGCACCGGCACGATCGACCCCTCCGGCACCGCGCGGATCTTCACCGGCAGGTAGCCGTCGTAGCGTTCGACGATATGGCGCCATCCGGCTTCGTTGAACGGCTCGCCGTGCACGGTGAAGAAATCGCGCGCCTCGTCGATCATCGCGTGCGTAACGGGCTTGCACAGATACTCCTTCAGCAGCATCTGCAGGCCGAAGAACAGCGTGCGGTCGTAGCGGCCGCCGCGCGATTCGACGTACGAGAACATCGCCGATGCATCCGGCGGATATTGCAGGAAGTGGGAAGCCTTGTACGAATCCGTGTTGAGAATCGGATTGGCGAGAACCGCGGCAAAGCCGCCGGGAACGTTTTGCATGGCTAGAGCTCCTCTAGGCCGTTGAAGTGCCGCCGCGTCTGTCGCGGCGGACCGGATGCGGGGAATCAGCGCGTCACAGCTTCCCCAGGAAGTGATACGCGATGTCGAAGTGATCCTCGAACATCACGTTGCGCATCTGCGCGAATTCGTTGAGCGGGACCCAGCGCGCCTTGTCGGCGTCGTCGCTGCCCTTCACGCGCGGCAGCTCGCCGGTCGGAAAGTTGAACAGGCACGCATGCGTGATCGTGCGGCCGCGCAGCGAGCGCGTCGGGTGATCGAACACCTGGCGATCCTTGATCGAGCCGCGCAGCACCGGCTCCGGCAGCTTGAGCCCGGTTTCCTCGCGCAATTCGCGGATGCAGGCCGCATCGAGCCGTTCGTCCTGGTTCACGAATCCGCCCGGCAGCGCCCACAGGCCGCGGCCCGGTTCGCTGCGGCGGCGCACGAGCAGGATATGCCCCGAGTGCACGACCACCGCGTCGACCGTCACGAACGTGACGGGATACGGCGCGGCCGCCCACGCCTTGCGATACGCGGCGATGAATTCGGCTTCCGACTTCAGTTGCGCGAATTCCGGCTGCGTGCGGAACCGCTCGAGCCAGCCGAACACGGGTTCCGGCACGGCCCACTGCACGAAGCTGTTGGTTCGTTCGGCGAAATACTGGTCGCGGATTTCGGTCGCGGAAATGTCTTCCGTCGCGTCGACGTCGACGAGCTCCCATTGCGGGAACATCCGCAGGTAGTACGACGTGGCGTCCTTCTCGTGGCCGATCAGCCCGACCTTGCGCTGCGCGACGTCGCCGAGCGCGGAGGCAACCGCGTCCTGCACCCAGCGCACCCAGTCGCCGTCGTTGTAGGTCGAATCCTGCAGCGGCGCGATCGTCACGCGGTCGCGCTCGGACGCGTCGAGCAGCGAAGCCAGCATCTGCCGGCGCTCGTCGAACGAGAACGGATCCTTGATGGTGCGGGGCTTGTCGGTCGACCCGATCAGCACGCACACGCGCTCGGCCCGGCTCAGTGCCGACTTCAGCACGTTCAGGTGACCACGATGCGGAGGCTGGAAACGACCAATGAAAACGAGCGCGTCGAAGCGCCGGTTCTGTTGCGTACTCATGAGGCTCCCTCAAGAGATTGAAACGCTCCGGGTCTGTCCCGAAGGGTTGAAACGAATCCTAGGGGAAATCCCGAGGTACGTCAATCGAGCAGGGTCGAGCCCGCACTCGACTTGACGAAGTCTGACGAAACACCGTTTATTGGCGCGTTACACTCGATTTCATCCCAATCCGCAACCTGGCGCCCGCCCTCATGAGGATCTCAGTCAGCCGGACCGTCGACGTCGATCGCAGGCGCCTCTTCACGTGGTCGCAGGACTACGGCCGGCGGCTCGTGTGGGACAACTTCCTCATCGATGCGTATCTGCCCGACGGAACGACCGCCGACGTCGGCGTCGACGCGTTCTGCCGCAGCCGGTCGGGCGCGACGATGGTGTCGCGCTACATCTCGTACCGTCCGCCGCAGGTCGCCGCCGTCGAAATGGTCGAAGGACCGAAGGTGCTCGAACGCTTCAGCGGCAGCTGGAACTTCACCGAGCACACGCCCGGGTCGACCGAGGTGAAATTCACGTACCACTTCCGGGCGCAGCCGTCGTGGCTGCGCTGGCTGCTGGAGCCGCTGATCGGCGCGTTCTATCTCGTGCACACGCGCCGGCGTCTCGATTCGTTCAAGCGCTGGGCCGAAGCCGAAGCGCTGCCGCGCTGATCGGCGCCGCCGCCGCGCGCCCGCGCCCGCGCCCGCGCCCGCGCCCGCGCCCGCGCCATCAGACATTTGCCAGATTCGACGAAGCCGGGGAAACTACGGGCCACCGTCATCCCGCGTCATGCCCTGACCGAGAGAACAGGGCGCTCACTGTAACGACATCGACACAAACACAATCCGATGAGCCTGATATCCCGATTCTTTGGCCGCAAGGAAGCGCCCGAAAACCCCGTCGCACTGGTCGCCGCACCCGAAGTCGAGAATCCGCTGAGCGTGACGGTCGTCTTCGACGGTCCGCTGCAGGTCGACATCGCCGCACTGACGGCTGCGCTGCGCGCGTACCACCCCAGCATGAAGCAGGCACGCGTCGAAACCGAGCCGACGCTGGAGCAGGTATTCGGGCTCGCCGGCTGGGGCAACCATGTCGTCCGGCTGGTCGGCTTCGATGCGCCCTATCCGTCCGACGCGCTGGAAACGTGCGTCGCGCCCGCGCATTACGGGCAGGACCTGAAGCAGCAGGTACGCGCGAGCCGCAGCCACGTGATCCTCTATTACGCCGGGCATGAAGCGAATCCGCTCGACCAGTATGTCGCGCTGGCGGCCGTCGCCGGCGCGCTGGCCGAACAGAACGGCGTCGCGGTGCTGAACGAGCACGCGCACACGTCATTGCCGGCCGGCGTCTTCAACGCGAAGGAACTCGGCGAAGAAAGCCTCGAAGTGCTGCGCGACATCCCGCTGAACCTGTTCTTCTGCGGCTTCGTGAAATACGAGGTCGAAGGCGTCGAAGGCGTATGGATGCGCACCTACGGCGCCGACGTGTTCGGCCTGCCCGATTTCGCCGCGCTCGCAGCGGGCCATCACGAAGGCGAACGCTATTCCGGCATCTTCAACAACGTGATGCACTACCTGCTGGACAGCGGCGCACGGATGCAGGCGGGCGAAACGATGCAGATCGGCACGGAAACGTTCATGAAGCTGCGCGAGCCGCTCGAGAGCGAGTACTACCTGCAAGGGCCCGCACAGGTGCTGGTGGCCGAGCTGATCTCGGCGGACGAAATCAATCGCTGACACGCACATTGATGCGCGGCGTGCGGGGTCGAACGTGCTCTAACCAATCCGCGCGCCGCCACGGCGCATGGCGGCTGCGTGACAGTCGCTCGCCCCACCCCGATGAGGAGATGCCCATGTTCGGCGTTCGCGTTGCACTCACGTCGGCCGTGATCGGCCTGTCGTTGCCGGCCATGGGGCATCCCGCAGGAAGTCGAACGCTTGTCCGGCCCTGGCTGGCGCGGCATGCACGCGACGATGACGTGCGGCGTCAGTGACCCGGAAACGGGCTTCCACGCGGCCGGCGGCGAATGCTACTGGGCCGTGCCGGGCAACGGCAAGCGCGCGGCCATCGCGGGAAGCGACGGCATCGTCGGCACCGACGATGCAACGCTGCGCAGCGTGTCGACGTTCCGGTTCGGACGCTAGCGCGTCACGAACGATTCCGCGCCCGCTTCGCGGCGCATCATCGTTGCGGTATTGACGACCAAGGCGCGAAATGCCTGTTCAAGCCGGCACGCCGCCGCGCGCCACCTGCTGCCGAACCTGCGCATGCGTGCCGAGCGCCGTGGCGATCGCATCGACGGCATCGGCCGCGCGCGCCGCGCCGCACATGAACGCGTCGACGGCCGCGAAACGATGCTCGGGCCACGTATGGATCGTGATGTGCGACTCCGCCAGCAGCACGACGCCCGTCACGCCATGCTCGCCGCCGAAATGATGGAAGTGCGCGCCGATCACGCGCGCGCCGGCCCGTTGCGCCGCGTCGGTGAGGATCGCCTCGAGCCGCGCGGCGTCGCGCAGCAGCGCCGCGTCGATGCCGGCCAGGTCGGCCAGCACGTGCGAGCCGAGCACCGCGCAGGGCGGCGCGATCCCGTCGCGCGCGGTCATTTGTGCGACCCGTACGACGAGTAGCCGCTGCGCGCGGAGGAACTGCCCCACCCGCCACCGCCCGAACCGCCGCCGCCGATCGACGCGCAACTGAACAGCGTGACGACGATCAGGCCGTAGATGCCGTAAAGGATGTACCGGATCACGCGTTGCCCCCGTCCGACGCAAAACGCGCCCACAGCCATTCCGGCAGCCACAGCACCAGCAGGCCGACCAGCACGTAGACGGCGCGTCCGGTGAACGAGAACAGCGAACCCAGGTTGAAGATCACGAGCAACGCGCTGAACATGAACGGCAGCGGCGCGAAACTGTGCGGCCCCTTCCTGCCGAACAGGCCCGTCGATTCGGTGGCGCCCGCGGCAGCCGCGGTGGCTGTCGCGAGCGCCGGCGTGCCGAAACGCTCGGCAAGCGCGCTGCCCGACAGCGGCCGCGCACGCGACCAGACGATCTCCGCGTCACTGCGCTCGCGCGTCAGCTTGTCCTTCTGCCAGCCGTAGTCGACGATCGACGTGCGGTCGCCCGCCTGCACGCGCCAGTTGAATGCCCCGACCACGTAGACGACCTCCGATTCGTATTCCTCGCGCAAACGGTAGGTCTTGCCGCCATCCGTCACGCTGGATTCGCCGCCGATCGTCGGCCAATGGTCGAGCACCTGCACGCGCTCCCAGCGCCCTTCGCTCTGCACCAGCCACAGGAAGCCGCGCTTCGGGTTCAGCAGCAGGTATTCGTCCCATGTCTCGGCGTCGCCCGGCACGCGGCAGCGCATCATGCCGATCACCGTGTACTTCACGCCGTCGAACGTACCGATCGCGCCGAGTTCGAGCGCGCCCTTCACCGATTCGAGCTTGCGCTGCGCCGCGAACACGGTCTGCTGCTCGGCCGTGCACTGCACACCCGCATGGCAGTTGCCGCACACGACGTAGTCGGCCACGTTCGGCGCATAGGACAGTGGCGCACCGCAGCTCGGGCACGCGAACGGCACCATCTCCGCGCCGCGTTTCTCGCGCGTATCGTTTTCGGTATCGCGCAAGCCCGTGAACGCGAGCGCATCGAATTCCAGCGCCTCGCCCGAATAGACGGCCGGAATGCCGCCGTTCGACTCGGCGTCGGAATAGTCGTAGGTCGCGAATGCATTGCCGGTGCGCAGGTCGACGACGCGCGCTTCCCACCCGGCATCGACGCGGAACGGCAGCTCGCCGTCGCCGCCCGTGCAGCGTGCGGTACGCACGTCGGACACCAGATACGCGCGGCCGCCGTGGTCGATCCGCATGCCCGGTTCGAGCGTGCCGAATGCGGGCCACGCTCGGCCTGCCGCATCGTCGGGTTCGCGCACCGTGATCGCGTACTGGCCCGACGCATCCGACAGCCATCCGAACGCGCCGTCGTCGAACACGACGTACCATTCGCTCCACGCACCGGCGTCGTAGGTCATCTGGAGGCGGCCGAGCACCGTGAACACGCGGTTACCGTAGCGCCCGGCCGTGCCGATCTGGATCGGCGATGCATCGTCGAGCACCGTGGCCAGTTCGCCGATACGCTCGACGTCGGCGCCGCGCTTGAGCAGCGTGCTGCGGCAGAACGCGCAGACGGCCATCACCGCCGCGGCCGAGCGAAACTCGACCGGCGCGCCGCATTGGGGGCACGAGGTACGGAACATGCGCGACGCTTACCGCGTGAGCTTCGCGAGGATCTCGGCCTTCGCGCGCGAATATTCGTCTTCGGTCACGAGGCCCTTGTCGAGCAGCGCCTTCAACTGCTCGAGCCGCTGCACGTAATCGGTGCCCTCGGCCGCTGCGGCGGCTACCGGCGCCGCAACGGGCGCGGGCGGCGCAGCCTGCGCCGGTTGCGCGGCGCCCGCGATCTGGCCGGCCATCGCCTGGCCGATCGCCGCACCGGCGGCCAGCCCCGCGCCGACCCCGGCGATGCCGCCCGGGTTTTGCGCGGCGAGCGGAATCGCCTGCGCGGTCTGGTATTGCGTGGCGCGCGCGAGATCGCCGGCCATCCCCGCTCCGATCCGCAGATCGAGGGCCTTTTGCAGCTCGGCCGGCAGCGACACGCTCTCGACCGCGAACGCGTCGAGCGCGAGCCCGTAGCGCGTGAACACCGGCACCAGCGCGTCGGCGACACGCTGCGACAGCAGCGACTGGTTCGCGGCCATGTCGACGAACGGCACGTCGGCCGAGCCGAACGTCGTGCTCATCGCGGTGACGACCAGGTTGCGCAGTTGCTGCTCGAGATCGTCGACCGTATAGGCCGCGCGCGTGCCGCTGACCTCGCGATGGAACGCGGCCGCATCGACGATCCGGTACGAGTAGATGCCGAACGCGCGCAGTTGCACGAAGCCGAATTCGCGATCGCGGATCGTTACCGGCTGCGCGGTACCCCACCGTCGGCCCAGCTGCAGCCGCGTGCTGAAGAAGTAGACGTCCGACTTGAAAGGCGACTGAAAGAATTTGTCCCAGTTCTTCAGGTTCGTGAGCACCGGCAGCGTGCGCGTTTCCAGCGTATAGAGCCCCGGCTGGAACACGTCGGCAACCTTGCCCTCGTTGACGAAGATCGCGACCTGCGTTTCGCGCACGGTCAGCTTGCCGCCGTACTGGATTTCCTGGTCTTCCATCGGATAGCGCCAGGCCAGCACGCCGTCGGTGTCTTCCGTCCATTGCAGGACGTCGATGAACTGCTTGCGGATGAATGAACCCAGACTCATGTCGGTCTCCTCGAAGCGCGTGGCGCGTCAGGTCAGGCAGGCGGCATTGATGATGCCGACGACGAGCGACGCGGTGCCCATCAGGCCGCCCATCGCGACGTTGCGATCCTCGATCGCGTGATTCATGCCGGGCAGCACGCGCGTCAGCACCGCATAGGTGATCAGTTGCACGATCATCGCGCCGACGGCCCAGATCACGACTTCGCCGAGCGTGGAATTGTGCGCGATGCTGGACGCGAGCGTCAGGCAGAAACCGATCAGCGCGCCGCCGAACGACAGCGTCGCGGCCGCGTTGCCGTCGCGGATCAGCGCGAGTTCGTCGAACGGGGTGACCTTCAGGTACACTGCCGCGAACACGAGAAGCAGCACGAACGCCGACAGTAAATGAACCGCATAAAGATAGGCACTATTCATTCTTTTCCTCGGATTTTGTGCTCGGTTCGCCGCCCCGTCGCCGGTCGGCCCGCGCGGGGCCGCCAGACGAAAATCCGCGCCAGTATATCCACATTGCCGAACACTGCACAACGGATGCGCGATGCTGCATAAGCGTGCGCTCGTCCTGTCGATCCTCGTGCTCGCGTCGTGCGGGCTCGGCTACGAACTGATCAGCAGCGCGCTGTCGAGCTACCTGCTCGGCGATTCGATCCTGCAGTTCTCGTCGGTGATCGGCTGCTACCTGTTCGCGATGGGGATCGGCTCGTGGCTCGCGAAGTTCGTCGAGGACGACGACGTGCTCGACCGCTTCGTCGACATCGAGCTGCTCGTCGGCCTGCTCGGCGGCGTATCGGCCGCGCTGCTGTTCGTCGTGTTCGCCTGGCTCGCCGCACCGTTTCGCGCGGCGCTTTACGCACTGGTGCTCGCGCTCGGCCTGCTGATCGGGATGGAAATTCCGCTCGTGATGCGCGCGTTCCAGCAACGGCGCCAGGCGTTCCGCCATACCGTCAGCGAGGTGCTGACCTTCGACTATCTCGGCTCGCTCGCCGTGTCGCTGATCTTCCCGCTCGTGCTGGCGCCGCGTCTCGGCCTGCTGCGTACGAGCTTCCTGTTCGGCCTCCTGAACGCATTCGTCGCACTGTGGACGACTCACCTGTTCCGCGACGAAATCCGCAACGTGCGCGGCAAGCTGATGCGCGCGTCGCTCGTGATCGGGCTGCTGATCGCCGGGTTCGCGCTGTCGGAGCGCATCACGCACTGGGCCGAGCACGGCGTATACGGCGACGAGACGATCTATTCGGAAACGACGCCGTACCAGCGCATCGTGCTCACGCAGTGGCATGACGACATGCGGCTGTACCTGAACGGCAACCTGCAATTCTCGTCGCGCGACGAGCACCGCTATCACGAAGCGCTGATCCATCCGGCCATCGAGGCGCTGCCGTGGGCCAAGCGCGTGCTCGTGCTGGGCGGCGGCGACGGCCTCGCGGTGCGCGAACTGCTCAAGCACCGCAATCTCGAACGCATCACGCTCGTCGATCTCGATCCCGCGATGACGAAGCTGTTCTCGACGTCCGCGCCGCTCGTCAAGCTGAACCAGGGCGCGCTGAAGGATCCGCGCGTGCAGGTGATCAACGACGACGCGGTGCGCTGGCTCGAATCGAATGCCGACGTGTACGACGCGATCGTCGTCGACTTCCCCGATCCGACCAACTTCGGGCTCGGCCGCCTGTACTCGGTGCCCGTATTCCGGCTGCTCGCGCGGCACCTGTCGGAGAACGGCTACACGGTGATCCAGTCGACGTCGCCGTATTTCGCGCCGCATGCGTACTGGACCATCATCGCGACGCTGCGCGAAGCCGGGTTCAACACGTGGCCGTACCACTGCTACGTGCCGTCGTTCGGCGACTGGGGCTTCGTGATCGCCGGCAAGCGCCGCGATTTCACGGTGCCGACGCACTACTCGGTGCCGACGCGCTGGCTCGATCCGCAAACGGCCGCCGAGATGTTCCGCTTTCCGGCCGACATGCCGGCGCTGCCGATGTCGCCGAACGAACTCAACGACCAGCCGCTCGTGCGCCGCTTCGACGACGACTGGAAGCACGTGCTGCGCTGATGGACCGTCGCACGTTCCTCGTCGCGTCGGCGGCCGCGTCGCTCGCCGCCTGCGGCCGCACCGGCTGGATCGAGACGACGCCGCGCATCGACTACCCCGGCATGCGCGAAGGCCATGCGCTGCGCGACCATGCCACGCTGCCGCCGCCGTCCGGCACGATCGAGACGGACGTCGCGATTCTCGGCGCCGGCGCGGCCGGGCTGTCGTGCGCATGGCAGCTCGCGCGCGCCGGCCATACGCGCTTCACGGTGCTCGCCGGCCCCGAATTCGGCGGCAACGCGGCCGGCGGCCGCTTCGGCGAGCTCGGCTATCCGAAGGGCGCGCACTACCTGCCGCTGCCGTCGCTCGAATCCGTGCATCTGCGCGACATGCTCGCCGATCTCGGCGTGATCGAATCCGCGCCGTTCTCCGCGCGCCCCGTGTACGACGAGCGTGCCCTCGTCCACGCACCGGACGAACGGCTGTTCATCGGCGGGCAGTGGCAGGACGGCATCGTGCCGACCGCCGGCCTCGACGCCGACGCGCTCGCGCAGCAGGCGCGCTTCTTCGCGTACACCGACGGGCTGCGCACCGCGCGCGGCACCGACGGCCGCAAGGTGTTCTGCATCCCGATCGCGGAATCGTCGCGCGACCCGCGCTGGCGCGCACTCGACCGGCGCTCGTTTCGCCAGTGGCTGCGCGACGAGGGCTACACCGCGAAGGCGCTGCACTGGTATCTGGACTATTGCTGCCGCGACGACTACGGCGCCGGTTACGAGCACGTCTCCGCATGGGCCGGGCTGCACTATTTCTCGTCGCGCGGCGGCCATGCGGGCGACGCGGGCGACGGCGCGGTGCTGACCTGGCCCGACGGGCTGCACACGATGGTGACGAAGCTGGGCGATTCGATCGCCGCACGCACCGGCTCGAACGCATGGTCGCGGGACGGCTTCGCGGTGCGCGCGACCGAACGTGCGGGCGGCGTCGACGTGCTGTGCGCCCGCGTCGGCCACGACGGCGCGCTGTCGACGTTCATGCTGAAGGCGCGCCGGGTCGTTTCCGCGATGCCGCTGTTCGTCGCGGCGCGCGTGTTTCCGCAGATGCCCGCATACGGCTTCGATCCCGCACGCGACCTGCCGCCGCGCGCGCCGTGGCTCGTGTCCAATTTCCTGCTCGACGGCATGCCGGCCGAGGAAGCCGGCGTACCGCTCGCGTGGGACAACGTCGTCTACGACAGCGTGGGGCTCGGCTATGTCGTGTCGACGCACCAGTTGATCCGGATGTCGCCGCCGACGCGCTCCGTCTTCTCCGCCTATCAGGCATTGAGCACGCAAACGCCGGACGATACGCGCCGCTGGCTCGCGCAGGCGAAGCCCGACGCGTTGCGCGAGCAGGCGGCAATCGACCTGCAGGCCGTGTACGGACGCGAGCTGTGGAAGCATGCGACCGCACTCGAGATCACCGTGCGCGGCCATGCGATGGCGACACCCGACGTCGGCTTCCTGAGCCGACCGGGGCTGCTCGCGCTGCGCGATGCCGACGGCCCCGTCGTGTTCGCGCATGCCGACCTGTCCGGGCTGTCGCTGTTCGAGGAAGCGTCGTACTGGGGCATGCTGGCGGCCCGGCGCGTGCTGGCCTGACAACCGCCGTTCGTCATTGCGGCGTCGCCGCCACCCGCTATAATCGCGCGACATTCCGACTGCATTGAGCAGGCCGACGGTGGCGCGCCGTTCGACGCGCCGCACGCCCTTCTCGACAACAACAATGACGAACCAAACCCTCCGACGCCTTCGCCCGTTCGTGCGCGCCGCCGCGCGCGTGCTCGCGTGCGCCCCGCTCCTCGGCGGGCCACTGGCGCTGCATGCGGCCGACGCCGCCGGCACGACCGCTGCCGTGCCCACGTCCGGGCGCTACATCGTCGTCGACACCGGCCACACGCCCGCGCATCCGGGCTCCACCGGCGCCAGCGGCCGCGTCGAATACCTGTACAACCTCGACCTGTCCGGCGCGGTCGCCGACACACTCGCCGCGCACGGCGATCGCGTGCTGCGCACGTCGGCAGACGGCCGCGAGATCGCGCTCGATCGGCGCTCGACGCAAGCGCCCGACGCGAACCTGTTCGTATCGATCCATCACGACTCGATGCAGCAACAGTTCATCGACGCGGGCCGGCAGCGCGAATTCCGCGGCTTCTCGGTGTTCGTGTCGGCGCGCAACCCGCACTATGCGGAAAGCCTGCGTTGCGCGAAGGCGATCGCCGAGCGGCTGGTCGCGGCCGGCGAACGGCCGTCGCTGTATCACGCGCAGCCGATCAAGGGCGAGAACCGCCCGCTGATCGACCCGCCACTCGGCATCCATCGCTTCGACGATCTCGTCGTGCTGCGCACCGCGCCGATTCCCGCCGTGCTCGTCGAGGCTGGCGTGATCGTCAATCCGGACGAAGAAGCGCGGCTCGCGCGCCGCGAGACGATCCAGCGCCTGTCCGCCGCGATCGCGGGCGGCATCGACGCGTGTACGACGCCCGGATAAACGACGGTATCGCCCGCCCGGTTCACCGGTTTTCACCCCAGTCAGGAGACTCACCATGAAGAAAAAGAATCTGCTCGCGTCCTGCGCGTTGCTCGCCCTTGCCGTTCCGTTCGCCGCGCATGCGGCCGGCTGCGGGAAGCCGCGCAGCGCGTTCGACCAGGTGTATTGCACGAGCACGCAGTTCTCGCAGTCCGACCGCGATCTCAACGACGAGTACGGCCGGCTACGCAAGCAACTGAGCGGCGACCAGCAGGCGGCGCTGAAGTCCGGGCAACTCGCGTGGCTGAAACAACGCGATGCGCAGTGCAGCGAGACGCGCGGCAGCAGCTACCTCGTCGATATCCAGTGCGCGAACGACATGACGCAGGCGCGGCTGTCGTTCCTGCGTGAGCGTGAGCGCGAATGCTCGAGCACCGGGTGCGTGACGTCGAAGCTCGGGGAGTAAGGGCGCGACGCATGCGATGCCGCGACGCGTTTTGCGGCATTGCACCCCGAAAGGAATCACACGAGGGCGCTTGACGTCGAACACGACGACGATCGCCCCCTTCCCTGATCGACTTTTCCGACGCGCGCGGCAATCACAGAAACCACCGATACTCCCGCGCGCCGATCTCGTTGCGGAAATCCAGCTCCTCCTGACGTTTGTTCTCGCAATACACCATCACGAACTCGCTGCCGAGCCCTTTGCGCACGGCCGGATGGTCCCGCATCGCGGCGACCGCCGACAGCATCTCCTTCGGAAAATCGATGCCGCTGCCGCGATCGTCGTTGAGCGGCGCGATCGGCTCGAGCCGTGCATCGAGCCCGTGCTCCATCCCGCTCAGGATCGCCGCCAGCACCAGGTACGGGTTCGCATCCGCGCTCGCGAGCCGGTGCTCGATCCGCAGGTTGCGTGTGTCCGACGCCGGAATCCGGATGCACGCGTCGCGATCCTCGAAGCCCCAGCTCGCGCGGCTCGCCGCGTTCACCATCGACCCGTAGCGGCGAAACGCGTTGTGATTCGGCGCGAACACCGGCATGCAATGCGGCAGCAGCGCGAGGCAGCCGGCCACCGCGTGCCGCAACGGCCGCTGCCCGTCTGCCGCAAGCACGTTGCGTCCCGCATCGTCATACAGGCTCACGTGCACGTGCATCCCGCTGCCCGGCGCATGCAGATACGGCTTGCCCATGAAGCTCGCGCGATAGCCATGCCGCAACGCGACGCCGCGGGTACTGCGGCAGAACAGCGCCGACCAGTCTGCTGCGCGCAGCGCGTCGTCGGTATGCCCGAAATTGATCTCGAACTGGCCGGGCCCGAGCTCGGCGGTGATCACCGTCGCATCGACACCCTGGTCGCACGCGGCGTCGACCATCTCGTGCAACACCTCGGAGAAGCGCGACAGGCGCTCGATATGCATGTTCGGTCGATCGTCGCGGTCGTCGCTGAGACGATCGCGCGGATACTGCGGCATGCCTTCCACAAGCTGCGCGGCGAACAGGTAGAACTCGAGCTCGAATGCGACGACCGGCCGGATGCCGCGCGCCGCGAACCGCCGCAGCACGCGCGCGAGCACCTCGCGCGGCTCGAATTCGATCGGCGAATCGGTACCGTCGGAGCTGATCAGCATCTGCGCGAGCGGCTGCCGCTCCCACCGCACAGGCTTCAGCGTGCCGGGGATCAGGCGGCGCGGCGCGTCGGGATCGCCGTCGTTGAAACAGTAATCGCCGATCTTGTAGAGGCCACCCTGCGTGCCGAGCAGCACGCAGTTCTGCGGCAGCTTCAGCAGCGAGCCGGACGCGACTTTCTCGAGCGCGTCGATCGGATAGCGCTTGCCGTAGAAATGCCCGGGCAGGTCGAGGCAGATCAGGTCGACATAACGGATCTCGGGGTGCGCCTGCCGGAATGCGCGGACTTCACCGACCAGCGCGGGAACGACGTCAGTCATGTCTCATCCTTTCCATGTCTTGTAGGGCGGTGCCGCAACGCGGCGAACCGGATTCATGCGGCGCACGGCGCAACGCATGCCGCATGTCGATCAGTACTGCAAACAGGCCGTGTGGCGCGACGGACTGCGGAGGCGCCCGCCCCGCCGACCATTCAGCTCAGGTAAATACCCAGATCACGCGCGTCGGCGCGTCGGTCAGGTTCGCATACCGGAAGCGCTTGTGCGCGGGAAGCTGGAATGCATCGTTCGGGCCGAGCGTGACGGGCGTGTCGTCGCCGTCGATCCAGATCGTCAGCGCTCCTTCGAGCACGAAGCCGCCCTGCTCGTCGCTGTCGTCGACCGGCCGCTCGCCGCTGCTCGCCCCCGGCGCGAGATGGCTTTCGAGGATCGAGAAGCGCGAACGCATGTTCGGCGACACGAGAATGTCGGTAATGCCGGCTGCGTAATGCACGGTGCGGCGTTCGTCGGGCCGCGTGACCCACGGCACGCTGCGCGGCTTGCTCAGGCTGTAAAAATACGTGGTCGGCACGCCGAGCACCTCGCCGATCGCGGTGAGATCCGCGACCGTCGGACGCGACAGCCCGCGCTCGACCTGCGACAGAAAGCCGACCGAGCGGCCGATCCGTTCGGCGAGATCGCTCAGCGTGACCTTGCGATGCTTGCGCAGGTCGCGGATCAGGATCGCCAGACTTTCTATCTCTTCCTGTTCGTTCATGAAGGATTCCGATGCAATCAAACGGTATCGCGCAGGCGGTACCAGACCTTGCCGATCGCCTCCAGCGGCGCGGCCAGCCGGTCGCCGCCGGGAAAGCGCGGGTTGCGAATGCGCTGATACTGCGCGAGCAGATGCGCGTCGCCGAGCACGGCATCGGCCACCGCGCGCGCGCCGGCGAGCGTCGGCAGCACGCCATGCCCCGAAAAGCCCTGCAGCCAGAAGCGCTGCCCGTGGCGGCCGATGTCCGGCGTGCGGCGCATGCTGATGTCGATGTGACCGCCCCACGCGTAGTCGAGCGGCACGCCGGCCAGTTGCGGGAACACGCGTTCGAGGCGCGGGCGCGTCGCCGCCGGGATATCGGCCGGAATGCCGCCGAGATACGTGCAGCCGCCGCCGAACAGCAGCCGGTTGTCGGGGCTCAGGCGGAAATAGTCGGGCACGAACTGGTTGTCGATCACGCAACTGTTGCGCGGCAATAGCGCCCGCGCGACGTCGGGTGCGAGCGGCGCGGTTGCGACCTGGTACGTGCCGACCGGCAGCAGCCGGCGCGCAAGGTCGCGATCGAGCCGGTCGACGTATGCGTTACACGCGAGCACCAGCACGTCCGCGCGCACTTCGCCGCGCGCCGTGCGGGCGACGTGGCCGCCGGCCGTCTCGCGACAGTCGAGCACGCGGCTCTGTTCGAAGATGCGGCCGCCCGCGCGCTCGATCGTTCGCGCGAGGCCGAGTGCGAGCTTGAGCGGATTCAGGTGGCCGGCCTCCGGATCGTGAAGCGCCGCGAGATAGCGCGTGCCGCCGATCCATTCGGGCATCTCGTCACGGCCTATCATGCGCAACCGGTCGTAGCCCCAGCGCTCGGCGGCCTCGTCGCGCGCCTGCGCCAGCATCGCGACGCGCCGCGGCCGCACCGCGGCCCACAGGCTGCCGGGCCGGTAGTCGATGTCGAAACCGTGTCGCGCCGGCAGTTCGCGCACTTCGGCCGCCGCCCAGCGCATGCTGTCCCAGAGCAACCGGGCGCCGTCGCGGCCGAGCGCATCCTCGAGCGGCCGCATGTCGCACGACCAGCCGAGCAGCGCCTGTCCGCCGTTGCGGCCCGACGCGGCCCACGCGACGCGGCTCGCTTCGAGCATGACGACGCGCCTGCCGGCGAGCGCGAGCCGCAGCGCCGTATGCAGCCCGCTGAAGCCCGCGCCGACGACCAGCACGTCGGCGTCGACACGTTCGTCCAGCGCCGGCCGATGCGGGATCGGCGCCGGGTAGGTACCGGCGTAGTAGCTTGCGACGTGACGGTCGGACTGCACGAACATGCGAGCCTCCGTGAAAATATTGCTGCGAAATTTCATGAAAAACTAGCACGACAATTTCACGGAAGCAACGCCAAGAAATTCCAACAAAATAAATTGCGAAGGCCACTAACCCGTCGCGCGTTCCGTTAACCGCTTCGTTGTTTCGCCGAGAGGCCATGGCCAAACCGATACTCGATGACGAATCGTGGTCACTCACCCAACCGCTGTTGTCACCACCGAAGCGGCGTCCGACGCGATACCCCGGACGCAAGCGTCTCGACGATCGCGGCGTCGCCCTCCATTCATACAGTGGGATCGGGTCGAAAGCAGGACCCAATCCCACTGCGTATCCGGTTCGAACGCCTCGCCACCATACATGAGGCGTTCATGAAAATCGCCGTCTGAATCATCTGCTGGAGGCACGTTCAAAAATCGTTCTGTTAGCGTTCCTTAGCGGATGGGATCGCAACCAACCGGAGCAACGAAACATTCGCTCCGGTCAAGGCTTCGCACGCACTTCCTTGTGAGCATTTTTGAGAATCCACAGTTTCTACACCTATATATTTTCACCACGCGTTCGATAACAAGGCGGGTTCGCCGTCCCCGGCATACGCGCGCAAGCGAAAACGTTTGCCGCCGCCGCGCGAGAGTTTCGTCTCCGCGTGGCCAACATTACGGACGTAACGATACGAACATGAGCGATACGAAACATCGACTTGAAGCGAGTGCTGGCCTTTCCCGTCGCACGTTCCTCTACAGCCTCGGCGCACTCGCGCTTTCGGCGTGCGGCAGCGGCCCGGATACGAGCGAGGCGGCCGCCGGCCGCGCGACAGGCACGGCAGACGCAGCGGCGGGCAATCGCGCGCTTGCGCGCGTCGCGACCCGCGCCGACGCCGTCACGACGAGCCAGGCCTTCGTAACCGCCACCAACCGAATATTTTTACGCCCAGGATGTGGGCCGACGTCAATCGAAAGAACATACCTATATTTTTCAGAAACGAAAGATGCTATCTAGCCCGGCGTTATTCCGCTTTCGAATGTTCGATTTTGTTCGATATCGCATTACCTCCGAGCGAAGTCACACTCTTTAAATATTTATCATTTAAAAATCGCATGCCACGGATCCGAATGGCGGATGCTTTACCAAGACCCATCCAAATCGTCCAACATAAAAAGACATGACATTTTGCATTTCATAGCATCAATTCCAGACGAAGCAAATTACCGAACCATCGGCCATGACATTTTTTGAGGATCGAATGTTAAATACCACATATATTTCAGGTTTGATTCTGCTTGTTTCTTCTATTTTGCAGGGATGCTCCGGCGGCGACGCCTTGCCGTCAAAGCCTGCTCAGAACTCAACAGATCAAAGCTTGAATCAGCAAAATGTCGCGCAAAATCTGCACTCTACGCCCCCGCCTCCGGGCAACACGGTACTCGTAGCCAGCGGGTCGACGCCTCAGCAGAAAGTCCGAAATCTGGGATCGGGGACGGGGTTCGTCGCGTCGGCATTGTCTGAGAAACTCCCGCCGGGAACGGCTGACGACTACGATGTTCTGGTCGTTTCCAGCGACCAGACTGCAAATCCGGGCGTAATGAAGGAAATTGTCGACGGCCTGGGAAATGGCAAAGAGATAGTCATCGATTCCGCCGGTAGCGGAAAGCCCGGGGGCGCGACCGTCAATTCCGCCGTAGAACAAATTGTCGGCCCGGGAACCGCGGTTGCCGGCGACGCAGTCCGAATTCAACGAGGCCCGAACGGCGACGGCTATCTGATCACCCCGATATTCAACACCGGCGGCGGAAATACCAACGGAGGACCCGACCAGAAGGTTTCAGGCATCGATGCGACACAAAACAACGTCGCGAATATTTTTCAAACCAATGATGGGGGTAACAAGTGAAGTCGAAATCGCTTTTCAATTCCGCGATTGCGGGCGTCGTTTGCCTGTTTCAGGTCGGCCATGCCGTTGCCGGGACGACGTGCCTGCTCGATAGCCAAACCAACCAGGCAAATCTGGTGGGAAACAGCTCGTCCTGGTCGATTCCTATTCAGCAAGCAACCAATACGTGGCAAGACTGGATATGGAGAGGTGATACCTTCCTGTGCAATGGCGTCCGCAATGTAGCTGCCCCGTGTACGTATACATGGACGAAAACCCGTTCCAATGGATACACCGTCAGCGGCAGTGCCAGTTTGAATCCGGAAAGTATTCCGATCGTGGGAGGCATCTTGAATCTGCTTCACGTTGACGCCTCGTATGGGCGCACAGTGACTAATACGGAATCGACTGGCTGGAGTCAACAGGTTCCGGCGGGGAAATATGCCACGTTCGTCGAGGTTGTCGTGCGTCGCTGGAAGCAAGGCGTGTTTCAAGGAGCGTATCAAATCACAAGCAAGCGATGCACGATCGACGAAATTGGGGATGGGCATTTCGCGTGGGGGCATGTGTATTCCTGGAATGGATCGGCCAGATACGGAAACTGGACGGCGAACCAGGCGGTCAATGGTTCCAATTCCGCGTACGGCATGGTCTGGATTCACTGACTTTGTTGCAAGGGTCGTCCGTGATACGCCAAGCCTCAACCGAGGAACGGCTTGAATTCCCGGAAGGAGAGCCGGTTTTTCGTTAACACCCAAGACAGGTCATCACGGCGACCCGAAATTCGCTCTTTTCGTCAAATAGAAGTTGATGTCCAGGTCCACCGCGCTCACCAAGGCGATCGACCAGGTTCGTTCAATCTCCGGGTCGTACGTACCGCGTCGGATCGGCCATGCGCATGCGGCCACGACCGATCCCGTGCATCCTGCCCGCCTTTGCAACGGCATCGCAAACTACGCCGTGAGCAGGCGACCGAATCCCGTGCGCAGCGCAACGCGGTCCTGCAAAGCGAAGACGGCGGCGTTTTCCCGGCAACCGAAGGGCGACGGCTCGCGGCCATGATTCCGGGCGCCCGCTTCGAAACACTCCCTCGGGGCGGACCTCTTGCAATCTCGACCACGCCGGTGCGCTTACCCGGGCACTTTTGCGCTTCCTGACCGGGCCCGATATTGTCGAGTCGTCCTGATTATTCCGCGCTGAAGTTGGGCGGCGCGCGGATGGTCGTCACCGGCACGGCCGACGCCGAGCCCGGCTTCGCGCTCGAAGGCCTCGGCTACCGGCCAATCGAACGCGTGTACGGCACGCAGCCGTGAGCGCGGCGCAAGATATTCAGCCCGGCGAGAACGTCGTCGTCAGCAAGAACGTGCGCCCGGGCAGCACGGGGATGAAGTTCGGGTAAAGCGCGGCGCCGTAAAGCTTCCGGTCGAACACGTTCTTCACGCCAAGCTGCACGGCCCACCTCTGCGCTCGGTAGAACACCGTCGCATCGACGCGCGCATCGCCGGGCACGACGTAGCCGGGTGCGCCTGTCGCCCGCTGCGAGCGGAAGAACACGCCGCTGCCGACGCCCCAGCCGCGCCACGCCGGCGCCTGCAGCGCGTAGGTCATCCACAGACTGCCGGCGCGCGCCGGCGTGCCCGGCGCCCGGACCTGCGTACCACGCGGGTCGACCGCCACGCCCGAATCGGACACCGTCAGCGAGCCAATCACGTCCAGTCCCGTCAGAACCTTCCCGGCCAAGTCGAACTCGACGCCGCGGTTGTGCTCGCCCGGCACGCGTGCGTAAAAGCCCGGATGCGTCGGATCGCCGATGATCTTGCCATCGTCGCGCAGCTGGTACGCGGCGGCGGTCGCGGTCAGCGCATCGCCGAAGAGCGTGAACTTGATGCCGGTCTCGATCTGCTCGGTGCGGGTGGCCTGCAGGGTCTTGCCGTCCCACGACACGGTGTCGAGCGACGGCCGAAAACCGCGCATCCAGTTTGCATAGATGCTGACCGACGGCGTGATCGCATAGCTGGCGGCGACGCTCGGCGACCAAACCGAATTGCGCACCAACGGCGAGCTTAGCGATTTGTCCAGCAGCGCGTTCGTGTGCCGCAGCGATGCGAGCAGCGTCACCCGATCGGCGATCAGCGCCTGGAGCTGCACGTAACCGCTCAATTGCCGCATCGCCGAATCGGATTCGCGCGCGAGCGGACCGGACGGAATCGACGGCAGCGGATGCGGCGCATACAGGTTCTGGACGGCGGACGCGTACGGTGCGATGTCGGCCGTCGACGACAGCCGCCAGTGCTCGACGCCCGCGAGCATGGTGCCGGACACACCGCCCGCGCGGAACGTGCGCAGCAGTTCCGCCGCCACATCCGATTCATGCCGCCGCTCGACGGAATGCAGGCCGTAGAGTGCGATGTCGCCGGAGCCGTCCAGCAGCGCGTAGGGCACGTGCCAATGCGACACGGTTTCGTATTTCAGCCAGATCGCGCGCACGCGCGCCTGCCAGCCGTCGCCGAACGCGCGCTCGGCGTTCAGCGACGCGCGCAGCGAATCGGTGCCCATGTGGTCGTCGCGCGCGCCGGCGGGCTCGAGCGACGTTTGCGGTAACGGATTGCCGTCATCGCCGCCGACCGAATACGGCAGGACCGGCACGCGCTGCCGGTAATGCTCGAGACGCAGCGTCACATCGGTGTCGGCGTCCCGGTAGCGCACCGACGGCGCGACGAAAAAGCCGCGCTGCCCATCGTAGCCGCCATAGCTGCGTCCGTTCAGGTTGCCGCTCGCTACGAACCGGTAGCCGACCTGCCCGTCGCTCGACACGTCACTCATGTCGAGCATGCTCTCGCGCCGCCCGCGCGACGACAGCGTCGTCTGCAGCGTCGCATGGCGCGCGAACTGCGGCCGCTTCGTGACCAGGTTGACGATGCCGCCGTTTGGCGCGCCTCCGACGAGCGCCGTCGCAGGGCCCTTGACGACCTCGATGCGTTCGATGCCCGCGAGCGGCGGGTAATCGGCGGATTCGACGACGCTCCCGTCGACGAGCAGCGCCTGCGCGGTATAGCCGCGTATCCCGATGCCGTAGTTCGCATTGTTTTCGTCGAACACCGACGTCGCGCCGCTGATGTTCGCGATCGCGTCCGCGACCGATTCCGCCTGCTGGCTCGTCAGCACGGCATGGCTCACGACGCCGACCGACTGCGGCGTGTCGACGAGCGGCAGGTCGAGCCGCGCCGCGGCCGACGAGCGCGTCTCGGCGAAGCCGCCGTCCGCGCCAACCCGAGCGCGCATGCGAATGGGCGGCAACATGATGGTCGCCGCGCCGGCATCCGGTGTACGGGTGCGCTGCAGCGTCCACGTGCCGCCCGCGACGCTGGTCGGTTCGAGCGGCGTGCCCGCCAGCGCGCAGGCGAGCGCGTCGCGCGCGGTCATCGTGCCATCGACCGGCCCGGCCCAGCGGCCGGCCGTCAGTACGCTGTCGAACGACAGCACGACGTGCGCCTGCCGCGCAACCTCGAGCAACACGGCATCGAGCGCGCCGCCCGGTACGTGAAAGGTGACGACGCCCTCGTCGGCGCAGGCGGCGGCCGTCGCCGCGCCCCACCAGACGCCCGCCAGCATCGCTCGTCCGACGATGTCGTTTATTTCGAATCGACTAAACACACTAAACATGCTTACTTCTCTGCCAGGTCGGAGCGCGAGCATACAGGGTCCGCGTGAACGTCAAAAAAAGCGGTGGCCGGCATGCATTCACGGCAATAGGATGTGTAGCATCACGAAGAACAGCGGCGGCGCACCGCAGAGCGATTGCGAAGCCGTGTCGGATTCGCAGCCTGCGACACACAGGCTCCGGCCCTCGGGCACGCACGCCTGCGTGACGCTCCCGCTCGACGCGATACGCCCGTCGACGGGCTGTACGGGCCGGCCGGCCGATAACCCGACACGCGCAGCCATGCGGCCGCCGCGCGACCGTCACGGCAACGTCGCCACACCGCAGCGAATTCGTCTTGCGCGAATCGCGGGTAAAAATGCGCACCGGCATCGAGGTTGAGTGCTCGTATATTCTTTGCTAGCCTGCGTGCAAGGCGCTCCTGGCCGCTCCAACCGTTCGATGCAACATGGAATTCAGCATGACGACGCTTGCCGCTGTCCCACCCGTCGACGCAATCTTCCGCAACGACTACCCCTGGCTGCTCGGCCGTCTGCGCTACAAGCTCGGCTGTGCGTTTACGGCTGAAGACATCGCTTCCGAAACGTTCGTGCAACTGATCGCGCAAGCCGGCACATCGTCCGTGCGGGAGCCGCGCGCGTTGCTGACGACAATCGCCCACCGCCTCGTCTACGACTTCTGGCGCCGCCGCGACCTCGAGCGCGCGTACCTCGCCGTGCTCGCCGCACGCCCGGAAAGCGTCGCACCGTCCGAGGAGGAGCGCGCGCTTGTCGTCGAAACGCTGCATGCGATCGACCGGATGCTGGCCGGGCTGTCCGCGAAGGCGCGCAACGCGTTCATCTACAGCCAGTTCCACGGGCTCACGCATGCCGAAATCGCCGACCGGCTCGGCGTATCGAAGCGCACCGTGCGCGACTATCTCGCGCAGGCGCTGCGCGCGTGCTATCTCGCGTCTTTGCAGTGAATCTGGCCGATCAACCGAAAGTGGTCGACGCGATCGACCCGCGCGTACTCGACGATGCGATCCGCTGGATGGTGCTGCTGCGCTCGGGCGATGCGACCGGGCGCGACCGCGCGCGCTTCGACGCGTGGCTGCGCGCCGATCCCGCACACGCGCGCGCGGTCGCGCGGCTCGACGCATCGCTCGGCGCGCTGACGCCGCCGGCAACGCACGGCCTCGCGCCGAGCGCGCTCGGCGATGCGCTATTGGCCGTACCCGCACGCCGGCGCGTCGTGCGCGGCGTGCTGTCGTTCGGCGCGCTCGTCGCTGGCGCGGGCGCGCTCGCCGATCGCTTCTCCCCCATCGCCGAGTGGTCGGCCGACCTGCAGACGAACACCGGCGAGCAGCGCACCGCGACGCTTGCCGACGGCTCGTCGCTGATGCTCGCCGCGCGCAGCGCGGTCGACGTCGACTACCGGGTGGACGAGCGCGGCGTGCGGTTGCGCGCGGGCGCGCTGCTCGTGCGCGCGGCGGCGAACGCGCGCCCGTTCGTGGTCCGGCATGCCGAGCGCATGGTGCGCGCGCGCGCCGGCAGGTTCGCGGTTCGTGTGGACGGCCCGTGGCTGCACGTCGCCGCACTCGATGCGCCGGTCGGAATCGCGGTGCCGGGTGGCGCGACGCTGTCGCTGCGGCCCGGACTCACCGCGCGCGCCGGCGTCGACCTCATCGAGCCACTCGCCGCCAACGCGACGGACGAAGCCGCATGGACCGGCGGCCAGTTGGTCATACACACCGAGCCGCTCGGCGCGGTGATTGCGCGGCTGCGTCCGTACTACCCCGGCGTGATCCGCGTGACCGACGCCGCCGCCGCGCTGCCCGTCACCGGCGTGTTCCGACTCGACGATCCGCCGCGCACCCTCGCCGCGCTCGCCGCGACGCTACCGCTGGAGGTCCGGCGCTATGCGGGATGCGTTGTGCTCGTTTCGCTCGCGTCGCAAGCCTGACGCGCACCGGGAGCGCGGCGCGATTGCCCGGGTGATCGCCCGATTGCCCGTGGTAACCCATCCAACGCCAGACAGCAAAAATTTTTTGCGGAAGGCACGTCACTTTTCGTCACTCGTCGCACAAGCAATCTGAAACACCGCAAAGTCGCGACACCGCAGGCGAACGGCAAAACCGTCCCGTGCGTGCAGGCACGGCCCGTCCCGGCGAACTGCCGGGCGCCGCCGCGCGACGACGGGCGCGGACGCCGATATTCCGTTTCGATTTGAAGAGGTCACTTTGGACTATGCCCTCCTGACCCGCGACCTGCGTCTGGCCGACCGCATCGCGGACAGCCTCGGGCGCGGCGAGCGCCGCGGCGACCGGTTCGCCGACGAGCTGACGATGCTGCGCGCATTGCGCCACCGGCCGTACGACCTGATCGTGTTCGACGCGCGCTGCGTCAATGCGACCCACAATCCGGTGCTGTCGTGGCGCGCGTGCCACGCGGACAGCCGCGCGCCGGTCGTGGTGGTCGGCTCGTTCGACGGGCCCGCCGAGATGTTCCTCTGGTACGACCTCGGCGCGGCCGACGTGTTGACGCTGCCGTTCGATCCCAACGAGCTGTACGTGCGCGCGACGCTCGCCCGGCGCGGGCAGGCCCGCGCCGCCTCGGCCCCGGCCCGCCTGTCGGTCGGTCCGTATGCGCTCGATCGCGATACGGGCACGGTCAAGCTGCACGGCGGCGCGATCGCGCTGACGTCGCGCGAGTTCGCGATGGCCTGGCTGTTCTTCTCGAACCCCGGCACCTGCTTCAATCGCGGCCAGGTCGCAAAATCGATCTGGGGCAACTACCGCGACTGCGCGGACCGGACGATCGAGCAACACATCTACAAGCTGCGCAAGAAGCTCTCGCTCGGCATTGCGAACGACGTCGCGCTGCGCACCGTGTATGGCTTTGGCTACAAACTCGAAGTCGGGTCGTGCAGCGACGCGCATGAGCCGGAATTCGCGACGCCGACAGCAGCCGGCCCGCACCCGGCCGCGTGAGGTAGGCTGTCGAACGCGTGCGCGCGGCGGCAGGTTCGTCGCGCATCGCGTCCGGCCGCCCGCCGTCACCGCGAACCGGTGGCTGCGGCCGCTGCCCGCAGGCGCGACCGGTCCGCGACGCGCCGCGCCGCGCCGCGAAGAACGCGATGCCTTGGTCTATCGCGCACACATAGCCGACGCGGGGCGCGAGCCGGTTGTCCGTAGGCGGCGAAAACGGACCGGCCGAAAACGCGACGGTCTGGCCGGGCTTCACCCGACAGCGGATGAACCTCCAGACCGGCCGCCCCGACTCATCGACCATCGCGGGTTCGTCGGCGAAGCTCAGCGTGCCGTCCGGCGTGATCCGCTACGCGTTGATTCGCAGCCCGCCGCATGTCGTGCCCGGCGCGGTTGCCGTGCCAGCCGGCGCGCATTTCGGCAGATCGCCCTTGAAGGACACGCCCGCGCGCTGGTTCAGCGTGTTTTCCACTTCGCTCGGACCGGACAACCGTATCGTCGGCCCTTGTGGGCGGAAAGGCATGGCGCGTCCGCGGCCCCTCGCCGCGCAGTCGCCCGGCGACTCGCTTGACAGCTCACCACGAAAGTCAACATTCTCGATGAGTGTTTTTGAAATCGTCTCTTAGCAAAAATCCAACTATCCATATCAATTCAGTTAGCCGTATATCTAAAAATTTTTCAATTTTTTGTGCATATTTGGTGCTTTTTAAGCGATTTTCATCCATATAATCCGGACATCGGTGGTCCATCGATATTCGGATGACCAGGAATTCCGCCGCGATTACGACAGCACTTGATGCCTTCCATGAGATTTTTTGAGGATTCCGGCGTGATTCACCTTATATATTTTCGTCCTGTGTTCGTTAACCCGACGAACTCGCCGTTCTCCGCATACGCTCGCAAGCGCAAACGTTTGCCGTCGTTGCGCGAGTCGCTTATCGCTGCATGAATCAAGTTATGGACGACAGAACGATACGAACATGACCGACACGAAACATCGACTCGAAACGAATGCCGACCTCTTCCGACGCACGTTTCTTCACAGTCTCGGTGCGATCGACAGGTTCCGCCTCCATCACGACGCGCCGCCCGCCGATCAGGCCGTGGTGCTTGCCTGCGGGATCTGATGCGTCCTCGCAACGGCTCACTCGCCATCCGGACGTCACGCTCACGTCGGAATGGGGCGATTCCGCTTCCTCTCGAAATGCGCGTCCCGTGCCCTCTACACACGCTGTCCGCCTGCGCTGCGCCGTGATTTCCACTCCGAATCCGCATGCTCATCAATCACACACCCTGGTTCGTCCTGCATCGCCCGCGTCCCCGGGCAACGCACCGGCTGTTCTGCTTCCCGTATGCCGGCGGCGGATCGCTGCTGTACCGGAGCTGGGCGTTTGAACTGCCAGACTGGCTCGAAGTCGTCGCCATCGAACCACCGGGGCGCCAAACCCGCTTTGCGGAAGCGGCGCTCACGTCGCTCGACACAATGTGCACCGCGCTTGCGACGGCGGCGGCCGGCCTGCTCGACAAGCCGTTTGGCACGTTCGGCTACAGCTTGGGCAGCGTCGTCAGCATCGAATGGACAAGGGAACTCGTTCGGCGCGGCCTTCCCACCCCTTCGCACGCATTCAGCGCCGCACACCGCGCGCCGCACGTGGCGCCAAGCGGGCCGCCGGCCCATCGGCTATCCGATCCGGAACTGATCGAGTGGCTGAAAGCGATGGGCGGAACGCCGGCTGCCTTGCTGTCGGAGCCCGAATGGCTAGGGCACTTCCTGACGTCGCTGCGTGCCGATCTCGCACTCGCCGACGGGTACCGGGTGGATACGCCATTCGTGTTGCCGTGCGGGCTGACGGTGTTCGGTGGTCTGCGCGATCCCCATGTCGCGAGCGATGCATTGGCCGAGTGGGCCCGCTACAGCGGGGGGCCATTCGCGCTGCACCGGTTCGACGGCGGGCACTTCTTTCTCCAGGCGTGGGAACAGGAGATTCGGAACCGCGTCGTCGCCGCGCTGACCGACCCTACGTAGCAGTCCCGTCAAATCGGCACCAGCATGCCGCGGGGAAATCTGCCGGCCAGTGTACGCCCGGTGCCGCGCACCGGTCGCACCTGCCGGCATTTGCGGCATTGCATGCCGACATCGGGATTGAAAAGGAGAACGACCTCGATCGACACGATCAGTATGAGTTGAAAGTCCATAACGATGAATAAGCAAGCGCTATCGGTCAGCGGGAGACACCTTCAGTAACACGGGCCGAATTTATTCAAATTTCATCGGGTATCGAACCATGACGACTCAATGGCATGAAATTTACTTGGGCATAGAGAATGCGAAGACCATGTCCGATCTTGCCGATACAGCCTCGCGCGCTGTATCGAGGATCGGCTTTTCCAACTGGCTTTTCGAAGTCAAATCCACATGCTCCGGCAACGACTCGGAATTCTTTTCCGACCGCGGGCAATACGAAAGCTGGATCAAGTATTACAAGGATGCGGATTTCCTTCCGGGTGGCAGTCCCGTCTATGCCGCACTCCGAACCAAAGGCCTGGCAGAATGGAGCGACGGCGCACGCTTCGTTCTTACCCAGTGCAGCTGGATCGGTGCCGATTTACCCGCCCTGTTTTCGGTCGGACGAGAAATCACACCTGTAAGAGTCGAGGAAAAGGCGACGAATGCCCCGTACATCGCGTGGCTCGCCGGCGCGATCCATGCGAAGTTCATCGCGCTGTCGGCGCCGACGCCGAAAACGGGCGACGTGTGCAGTCTTACGGACCGCGAACGGGAACTGCTGCGGTGGACCGCGCTCGGCAAGACGGCCGGCGAAGTCGCGTCTATCGTCGGGCTCACGACACGCACCGTCTATTTCCACCTGAAAAACGCGATGCTCAAGATGAATGCGACCAATACACTGCAAGCGGTCGTGAAGGCGATGGTACTCGGCCTGATCTGAGGCCGTACCATGCCGCGCGACATGCGCCGCGCGGCATGGCCCGCTCAGCGAGCAGCGGCGCGCCTCGCCGGCGCACGCGCCACGATGGCAAGCGCGCACGCGTACGACGCGACGCCCAGCGCGAACGGCCATCCCGCCGCGGCCGCGCCACCGCCCGTGCGCGCGGCCGCGGCGAGCGCGGCCGACCCGAGGAGCGGCGCGATCGCCCCGACCAGACTGACGAGCGACGCGAGACCGCCCTGCAGTTCGCCTTGATGCCGGTCGGACGCATGGCGCGACAACTCGGCGCGCAGCGCGGGGTCGGCCACGAGTCCCAGTGCCTGGGCCATCATCCCCGCGTACGTGAGCCATGGAGACGAAGCAGCGAAATAGCACAGATACGCGACCGCACAACAGCCGTAACCCAGTGCGAGGATCGCTCGGTTGTCGACGCGCGCGGTCAACCGACGCACGAGATAGCGTTGCGACAGGGCCATCCCGACAGCGAGCGCGGCGAGCGCCCGCGACGCATCGATCACGCTCCATCCGTAACGCGCCTGGTTCGCGAGCACGAAGCAGCTCTGGAACACGCCGTATGCGGCCCAGGTCAGCAGTAACGCCAGCAGGTACGGACGCAGCGTTTGGTTGCCGAACAGCGCGCGCAGGCTGCCCAAAGGCTGCGCACGGCGCCAGTCGAACGTTCGCCGGTGCGCGGCAGGCAGGCTTTCCGGCAGCCACGATGCGACGTACGCCGCATTCAGCGCGGCCAGCGCGCCGGCGATCGCGAACGGCAGGTACGGGTCGAACGACGCGAGCCAGCCGCCAGCGACCGGGCCAGCCACGAGTCCGACCGCGATGACCCCGCCCGCGCTGCCGTACAGATGCGTGCGGCGCTCGCCGTCGCTGACATCGGCCAGATACGCCATCACCGTCGACACGTTCGCGGCGGCGGCACCGCCGAGCGCGCGGCCGATCAGCAGCGACGCCAGACCGCCACCGAACGCGACGGTCCAGTGGCTCGCCGCGATGCCGACGAGCGCGGCCAGCAGCACCGGGCGGCGTCCGTACCGGTCGCTGAGCGCGCCCAGCATCGGTGCGCACAGGAACTGCATTGCCGAGTAGGACGCGATCGCCGCGCCCAGCACGAGCGAAACGCGCGCGGGCGACAGGCCCGCGAGCCCCGCGACGAGCGTCGGCAGCACCGGCATCGCCAGCCCCGTGCCGAGAACGTCGAGCGCGAGGATCGCGAGCACCACGCGCACCGCGCGCGTGCCGCCGTGCCCGGCAGGCGGCGCGCCGTTGACGTGCGGTTGCGCGCTCATCGCTCGAACGCCTGCAGGCGATCGGCCAGCGGCAGCGCGATCGCATGGGCGTGCACGTCGGACAGGCACGTGAAGTGATCGCCCGGCACGTCAATGCATTCGACCGGTGCGCGACTGAATGCCTCCCAACCCCACGCGGGCGTCTGCCGGATCTCCGGCAGATTGATGCCCGACGGCATCGAATCGACCGCCCGGAACAGCACGAACGACCAGTCCGACGGTTGCTTCGGCGGGTCGTAAGCCATTCCGAACGCCGCGGCCGCGCGATAGACGTTGAAGATGCCGCCGATGCTGCCGTCGTCGGCGCGCGCGTCGATCAACCCGTGAGCCTGGAGCTGCGTCTTCAGGAAGCGCAGGCGTTCTTCGTGCGATGCGGCTTCGAGACGCGCCAGCATATCGCGCGTCACGTCGACTGGCTTGCCCGAGTAGCGTCCGAAAATGCCCAGCAGCGAACCGACTACCTGGGCATCGGTCGGCGTCGTCATGCGCAGGTACGGCGGCGCAGCGGAGTCGAACAACGCGATCAGGCCGGGGGGCTCCCCTTCGGCGTCGAGCCGTCGCGCCATCTCGAGCGCGACCTTGCCGCCGAGCGAATGGCCGCCCAGCAGATACGGCCCGTGAGGCTGAACGGTGCGGATGCAGCGCACGTAGTGCTCGGCCATCGCCTCGACGCTATCGTGCGGTTCGGCCTTGCCGTCGAGCCCGAGGCACTGCAGACCGTAGAACGGCCGCGCCGCTCCCATCGCGCGTGCGAGCGGCAGCACCTGGGTAACGTTGCCGCCCATGCCCGGTACGCAGAAGAACGGCGTCCCGGCACCGGTACGCTGCACGGGCACGAGGCAGTAGCGCACGTGCGCGTCATCCTCGCCGCGGGCCGTATCGGCCGCGTCCGGCGCGCCGAGCGACCGCGCCATCCGTTCGATCGTAGGCTCGTCCAGAAACTCGGCAAGCGTCAGGCAATTCGCAAAGCGCTCCCGCACGCGCGATATCAGCTGCGCGCCGAGCAACGAGTGCCCGCCCAGCGTGAAGAAATTGTCGGTCACGCCGGGCAGTTCGCCGCCCAGCAGCTCGCGCCAGAGTTGCGCCAGCTCGCGCTCGACGTCGTTGCGCGGTGCGATCCGCTCGTCGACGGCCGGCGCCGCATGCGCGTCGCCGCGCTCGCCGCGCGCATCGGTCCCGCCCGCGAGGCGGCGCAGCCACACCTCGATGTCCTCGGCCTTGTTCACCGCGATTTGCGCGCCATCGTGCGCGAGCGCGATGTCGAACACGCGGCAGCCCTCGTCGTTCAGCAGACCGTGGGCCGCGTCGATCGGCGTCTGGTTCGGATGAGCACGATCGTATGCGACCCGCATGCCGACCTCGGCCCAGGCATCCCAGTTGATCGAGACGACCGGCAGCCCGTCGTGGCGCGCCGCATGCGCGACCGCGTCGAGATACGCGTTCGCCGCCGCGTAGTCGGCCTGGCCGAGACCGCCGACGAGCGCCGCCAGCGACGAACACAGCAGCACGAAATCCGGCCGGTGCGCGCGCAGCGCATCGAGCAACGCGTCCGTGCCGAGCGTCTTCGGCGCCAGCACGCGCGCCCATGCTGCCGGCTCGCCGAGCTGGACAGGCCCGCTGGCCTCGATCCCCGCCGCGTGGATCGCTCCGTCGATGCGGCCGCAGCGTGCGGCGATATCCGCCAGCGCCGCGGCCCACGCGCGAGGTTCGCCGCAGTCGGCCTGCACGAGCGTCACGTCGGCGCCGAGCGCACGCAGCGCGGCAGTCGCCGCCGCGACGTCCGGCCGCGACGCATCGACCGTGCGCGATACCAGGAACAGGCGCGGCGCGGCGACTCGGCGCGCGATATGCTCGGCAAACGTCAACCCCATGCCGCCCAGGCCGCCCGTGATCACGTACGCGCCACCGTCGACCAGCACAGGCGTCGCGTCCACGTCGGGCAGCGCCCGGAAGCCCGGCTCGTGGAACGTGCCGTCGCGCAGCGCGAGCGTCGGCACGAGCGTCGGCACGAGCGGCGCCGGCGAGCCGGCGTCGGCGCGCGCAAGCAGCCCGCGCAGCGCCGCATGATCGGCATCGCCCGGCTCGGCCGGAAGATCGACGTGGCGACAGCGCAGATGCGCGAACTCCCGGCTCGCTGCACGCAGTGCGCCGACCAGCGCGGCTTGCACGCCGCTCGGCCGTTCGCCGGCACGCACGGCGCAGGCGCCCGTGGTGACGAGCGTCAGAACCGTGCCGGATGCGGCTTGCGGGCCGAACGTCTGCAACAGGCGCATCAGATCGTCGAAGCGCTCCACCGCCGAACCGCGATCGTCGGCGCCGACGCAATAGAGGATCTGCGCCGGCCGGGAATTCCGTTCGAACGCGCGCGCATGGCCGTAACCGTCGCCGGCCTCGGGCGCGTGCGTGCCGCGCGCATCCTCGTCGACCAGGATGCTGCCGTGCGGTGCATGCGTCGCGATCGCGTCGCGCATCGACTTGCCGCGTGCGACGATCGTCCAGGCCGCATCGGGCAACGCATCGCCGCGCGGCGGCAGTGCGGGCCGCCATGCGGGGCGCGAGCACCATGCGGCCGGCGACGAGCGGTCGGCCGCCGCCGCGGGCGCACGCTCGTCGCGCAGCGTGAAGCCCTCCACCTCGACGAGCGCGGGCCCGACGCCTCCCGCCTCGTCGAGCGCGAACAGCGTCACATCGAAGACGTTCTCGCGCACGCGGCGCGCATGGCTGAACAGCCGCGCGGTCAACGGTGCATGGAGCGACAGCCTGCGATAGTGGAACGGCAGCCGCGCGCCGCGGTTTTCCAGCGTCGACAGGAAACCGGTGGCCATGTCGAGCAACGCCGGGTGCAGCGGCGCATTCTCCAGGTCGGCCGCGAACGCGGGATCGAGCTCGAGCTGCGCGACCCCTTCGTCGTCGCCGAGCCACAACGCGCGGAAACAATGCCAGCGCGGGCCGAACAGCGCGAGCCGGTCGTCGAGCGCGGCGCGCGCGGCGGGACTCGCGAGCGTGTCCGCACGCTGCGCGCGCACGTGCTCGAACCGGGCCGGCGGAGCCGGCATCTGGTCGGCATCGGCGATCGTGCCTTGCGCGTGCACGGTCCACGCCGCCGCATCGTCCGCGGCGGCGGAGGTGACTGCGAAGTCCTGAACACCGCCGTCCGCGCCGCCGAAGCTCACGCGCACGATACGTGCGCCGTGCGCGTCGTCGAGCACGAGCGGCGCCGGGAAATAGACGTCGCTCAATGCAATCCGCGGCCCGTGCCCCATCCGCTCGAATGCGCCTCGCACGAGCTCGAGACAGCCGGTGCCGGGCAGCACCGGCTTGCCGTCGAACACGCGATGCTCGTCGACGACCCACCACGACGGCGGCAATGCAAGCTCGTACGTGCGCCGCCCGCCGGCAACACGCCGCCAGTGACGATAAAGCGCAGGCGGCCCGCTTCGCTCGACCGGCGCGTCGATCCAGTGCCGCGTGCGCGCGAACGGATAAGCCGGCAGCGGCACGCGCCGCGCGGCGTTGCTGCCGCACGCGCGGCGCCAGTCGACGCGTGCACCCAGCCGCCACAATGTGGCGATCGCATGCGCGAAGGTCGACACGTCATCCGAACGATCGCGCGGATGACGGCCGCAGCCGAGCACATCGTATGCCCGGCCGTCCGCCTCCAGCGCGGTGCGCAGCGTCCGCCCCGGGCCTACTTCGACGAGCAGCGGCGCATCGAACGCGTCGTGCAACGTCGCGATCCCGTCGGCGAAACGCACCGTGTCGCGCAGGTGCGATGCCCAATAGCCGGCGTGGTTGGAGGCGTCGAGCGACAACCAGGCGCCGGTGCGGTTCGATATGACGGGCACCGTGCTCGCCTGCACCGGAATCCGGGCGACGAAGGCCTCGAGCGCCTGCGCGGCCGCCGCCATCCGATGCGAATGAAATGCGTGCGACGTCGCAAGCGGCTGGCTCTGCACGCCTGCCTCGGCAAGCGCTTGCCGCAGCCGCTCGATCGCCTCGGTCCCGCCGGCCAGCACGCACTGGTTGCGACCGTTGACGGCCGCCAGCTCCACGTCCGCGTCGAGCCAGCGCGCGCATGCGTGCTCGTCCAGCGCGACGGCAAGCATCGCGCCGCGATCGGCGGCCTGCATGAGGCGTCCGCGCGTCGCGACGATTGCGAGCGCATCCGCCAGCGTGTAGTAGCCGCCGACGCACGCGGCGACCAGCTCGCCGAGACTGTGGCCGATCAGCGCGTCCGGCTCGACACCGCGAGCGCGCAGCAGCATCGCGCACGAATAGTCGACGGCGAACAGCGCCGGTTGCGCGATACCCGTCTCGCGCAGCCCGGCGGACGCATCGGTCTCCCTGCCGGGGTCCGGGTACATGGCCGCGAGGATGTCGAGCCCGTGCTGTGTGCGCAGCAGCGTCGCGCATTCGTCCAGCGCGTCGCGGAACGCCGGTTCGCGTTCATAGAGCCCCTTCAACATCCCGATATGCTGCGCCCCCTGACCGGGGAACATGAACACGACCGGGCGATTCTCCCGCGGCTCACCCGCCGGCGCATCCCACGGCGCGTCCAGCGCCATGCATGCGGCCTCGCGCGTCGCGCACACGATCGTGTCGCGCACCGGCAATCGCGCACGGCCCGCGCCGAGCGAGAACGCGACGTCTGACAGCCGCGCGGACGACGCGCGCAGGTGCGCGGCCAGGCGGCGACGCATGCGTCGAAGCGCGGCCGGCGTGCGGGCCGACAGCGGCAGAACCTGCACGCCAGCATCGGGTGCGTCGGGCGACGGCAACGGCCGCGGCGGCGGCGCCTCGACGATCACGTGCGCATTGGTGCCGCCGATCCCGAACGAGCTGACGCCCGCGCGACGTGGCCAGGGTGCATCGGGCCACGTGTACCGCTCGGTGTTGATATGAAACGGGCTGCCCTCGAGATCGATCTCGGGATTCGGTTTCGTAAAATACGGCATCGGCGGCACCTCGCCGTGCTCGACGGCGAGAACGGCCTTCACGAAGCCGACGATCCCTGCCGCCGCATCGAGATGCCCGAGGTTCGCCTTAAGCGAGCCGAGCGCGCACCGGCGGCCGGCCGGCCATGCGCCGTTCGGGGCATAGGCCTGCGTGAGCGCGCGGAATTCGACCGGATCGCCAAGCCGCGTGCCGGTACCGTGCGCTTCCACGTACCCGACCGTGTCGGCCGGCACGTCGGCATCCCGCAGCGCGGCCGCGATGACGCCGGCCTGCCCGGCGACGCTCGGCGCGGTGTAGCTCACCTTGCCGGCGCCGTCGTTGTTGATCGCCGAGCCCCGGATCACTGCATGCACGTGATCGCCGTCCTCCAGCGCCTTCGCGAGCGGCTTGAGCATGACGACCGCGCAGCCGCTGCCGCCCGTCGTGCCGGACGCATCGGCGTCGAACGGCCGGCACCGGCCGTCCGTCGAGATGATGCTGTCCGGCATGGGTCGATAACCGTAATACTCGGCCTCGAGCGACACGCCGCCGACGAGCGCCATCTCGCAGTCGCCCGCGCGCAGGCTCGCGCAAGCGGCATGCACTGCCACGAGCGAGGACGAGCAGGCGGTCTCGACGGTCACGGCCGGGCCGGCCAGGCCCAGCTTGTACGCGACGCGGGTGGCGAGGAAGTCGCGGCCGTTGCCGAGCAGCCACTGGATGTTCTCGAGCTTCAGTTCGCGTCTGCGCGGATAGACGTTGTCGAGCAGATAGTGGCTCGTGCCGGCGCTCGCGAACACGCCCACCCGGGCGCCGCGCGCGGCACCATAGCCGGCCGCCTCGGCAGCCTCCCACGCACACTCGAGAAACAGTCGCTGCTGCGGGTCCATCAGCGCCGCTTCGCGAGCGGAGTAGCCGAAGAACTCGGCGTCGAAGCCGTCCACGTCCTCGAGCCGGTTGCCGAGCCCGACGAAGTCCGGCTGCGCGCGCGTCTGCGCATCGACGCCGTGTTCGGCAAGCAGTTCGTCGCTGAAGTGCAGCGTCGACTCGACGCCATCGAGCAGGTTGTCCCAGAAGGTCTGCAGATCGGGAGCGCCGCAGAAGCGGCCCGCCATCCCGATCACCGCGATCGCGCGCTCGCTTGCCGGCGGCACGGCGGCCGGCGCATCGGCCGCGGCCGCAGCCTGCGCCGGCGCATCGTCGGCCTCGGCTTCGGCCACGCTCACGCGGTTGCGCTCCAGGTGCGCGACCAGTGCGCGCAACGTCGGATGCTCGAACAGCTCGGCAATCGCGATCCGAGTCGCAAACGCGTCCTCGAGGCGCTTGCGCATCTCGACGATCCGCAGCGAATGCCCGCCGAGATCGAAGAAATTGCTGTCGGGCTCGACGTCGTCGCGTTCGAGCACGGCTTGCCAGATCGCTTTCACGTGCGCGAGGAGCCGGCGGCCGCCGGTCGGCACACGTTCGCCCTGCACCTCGGCAGCAGCTGCCGGTGGCGCCGAAGCATCGCCGGCCGGTGCGTCCGCGACGGGCGCGACGGGCGCGACAGGCGCGACCGGCCCGGCCGCCTGGGCGGCGAGCGCGTTGCGGTCCACCTTGCCGGTACGCGCGCGCGGCAGATCGGGCAGCCTCACGAGGCGCTGCGGAACAAGATGGGCCGGCAATTGCTGCGCAAGCCGCGTGCGCACCTCGCCTTCCGCGGGTTCGCCCACGTAGTAGCCGACCAGGATCCGATGCCCGTTCGCATCGAACGGCGCGAGCACGACGCCCTGCGTGATCCCCGGCAGCGCGTTCAGGCGCGCCTCCACCTCGCCCGGTTCGACCCGGAAGCCGCGGATCTTGACCTGCGCGTCCGCGCGTCCGACGTACGTCAGGCTGCCGTCCGGCTGGCGGATCACGTAGTCGCCGGTCCGGTAGCGGCGCGCGCCGGGCTCGCTTGAACGCGGATCCGGCACGAAGCGGCGCGCGGTCTCCTCGTCGAGGTTCAGGTAGCCGGCCGCCACGCCCTCGCCGCCGATGTACAGCTCACCGGGCACGCCGCACGGCAACGGATGGCCGTAGCGATCGAGCACCTCGAACGTCACGTTCGCCAGCGGTCGCAACACCAGCGCGCCGCGGGCATCCCAATAGTCGGTCGCCGATGCGTAGATCGTCGTCTCGGTCGGCCCATAACCATTGATGAAGCGCCGGCCTTGCGCCCACTCCCGCGCGATGTTCGCCGGACAGGCCTCGCCCGCGGCCACGATCGTCGCAAGCTCCGGCAACTCGGCGTACGGCAGCAGGCGTAGCGCGGTCGGCGTGATCTGCAGATGCGTGATCCGCTCGGCGCGCAGCAGCCCGAGCAGCTCGGGCCCCGGCAGCAGCCGGGCGGCGGGCGCGAACACGAGCGTCGCGCCCGACACGAGCACCGGAAACACTTCGCCGCACACGCCGTCGAAGACGGGCGAAAAATACTGCAGCTGGCGCGCACCCGGATGCAGCCCGACGGACGCTGCGAATGCGTGCGCGGTATTGAGCAGGTTGCGCCGCGTCACCATCACGCCTTTCGGACGTCCGGTCGAGCCCGACGTGTAAAGCACGTACGCGAGATCGGTCGGCGCGTGCACGAGACCCGGCGCGCGCACGGCCGGCGCGCGGTCGTCGTCGATATCGTCGGCGATCAGTGTCGTCACGCCGAGCGCGGCGCAGCGCGACGCGAGGTCGCGCTGGGCGACGACCAGCCGCACGCCGGCGTCGGCCACCGTGTAGCCGAGACCTCCGTCGACCGTGTCGTCGGGATTCAGCGGCACGAACGCGCAGCGCGCCTTCAGCGCGCCGAGCATGCCTGCAACGAGATAGGGATGGCGTCCGGTGAACAGCCCGACATGCGTGCCGGGCGTCGCGCCGTGCGCGCGCAGCGCGCCGGCGATCCGGTTCGCGAGCTGGTCGAGCTGCGCGTAGGTCCAGCGCCGTGCGTCGAACTCCAGCGCAATCGCGTCCGGCGTCGCCGCCGCGTGCGCTTCCAGTTGCGCGATCACGTCACCCGTCGCGCCGAAATCGCGCCGCGTCCCACGGCACGCGTCCGTCAATGCCGCGTATTCGTCGGCCGGCAGCATCATCACGTCCGACACGGTCTGGTCGGCATCGGCCAGCAGATTGCGCAGCAATTCGCCGAAATGGCGCGCGAGCCCGCCCACAAATGCGCGCGCGTAGCGTGACGTACGGTACTTGAAGCTGCCGCCGAGCGATGCGCCGTCGAATGCGCGCACTTCGACCATCAAGTCGAGCTTGACGTCGGCGGGCGCGACCGCGAGCTCGTCCACCGCCAGCCCCGCCAGGTTGAGCGCCTCGGGCGCCGCACTCTGCACCACCAGCCCGATCTGGAAGAACGGGTGCCGACCCGGCGCGCGAGCCGGATTCAGCGTTTCGACGAGATGATCGAGCGGCACCGACTGTCCGGCGTCGGCCTCGAGCAGCATGCGCCGACTTGCTGCGATAACGTCCGCGAGTCGCATCGGCGCGTCCAACTGCAACCGTATCGGCAACAGATTGACGAAGAACCCCATCAACGCTTCGGCATCCGGATGATCTCGTCCCGCGAACGGGATGCCGATCACGATATCGTCCTGCCCGGTGTAGCGATGCAGCAGGACCGCGAGCGCCGCGTGCATCACCATCGTCGGCGTGCAGTTCAGCCGCTCGCACAGCCGCTTCAGCTGCGGTGCGCACGATGCGGGCAACGCGAAATCGACATAATCGGCGCCCGGTGCGCCGGCGCCCGGCGCGTCGGTCCGCTCCGGCAACGGCAGCGCGGACGGCAGATCGCTCAGGCGCTCCCGCCATGCGGCGACGGATTCCGCAAAACCGCTCGTCGCCGTCCGTGCGCGCTGCCACGCCGCGTAGTCCTGATACTGCAACGCGGGCTCGCTCGACACGAGCGCCTCGCCTGCGGCGCATGCCCGATAGGCTTGCGCCAGCTCGCGGCGCAACAGCCCGCTCGACCAGCCGTCGTACGCGATGTGATGCAGCACGATGCACAGCACGTGTTCGTCCGGCGAGACGCGCAGCAGCAATGCGCGGATCGGCCACTCGCGGTCCAGCTCGAACGGACGCGCCGCTTCGCGCGCGAGTCGCTCGTTCACGCGCCCCGGCTCGATCTGCTCGACGACGAACGGCACCGGCGCCGGGGCGTCGATCTGCGCCAGCGGCTCGCGGCGCGGATGGCCGGCATCGTCCACCCACGCCTGCACGTCCGCGGTGAAGCGCGTTCGCAGCACCTCGTGGCGCCCGACCACGCGGTTCAGCGCCGCTTCGAGCGCGTCTCGATCCAGGCGGCCGCGCACACGGAACACTTCCGGCATGTTGTACGCCGCGCCCGGCTCCGCCTGCCGGGCGAACCACATACGCCGCTGCGCGAACGACAGGCGCCGGCGCTCGTGGCCGTCCGCGCGCGGAATCGGCGCATCCGCGCGAGCGGCCACGCCTTCCCGGGCAGCCGACATCATTTGCTCCATCACGCGCTCGGCAAGCTGCTCGATCGTGGGCCGCTCGAACACGTCGGCCACCTTCAATTTCACGCCGAACGCATCGTGGACGCGCGTCAGCGCCTGCGTGACGAGCAGCGAATGGCCGCCTCGCTCGAAGAAATTGTCGTGCACGCCGATGCGCGTCGTGCGCAGCAGCGCCTCCCAGTCCTGCGCAAGCCGCGCCTCGAGCGGGTTTCGCGGCGCAACGTACGCATGCGCGAGCGCATCCCAGTCCGGATCGGGCAAGCGCTTGCGGTCGATCTTGCCGTTCGGCGACAGCGGCAGCGCCGGCAACAGGACCAGCGCACGCGGCACCATGTGCTCGGGCAGCCGCGCGCGCAGATGCTCGAACAACGCTTCCCGGGTTGCCCCCGCATCGGCATAACCGACCAGTTCGAGCTCGCCGCCCGGCGCCCCGCGCGCCACGACCGCGCATTCGCGCACGCCCGGATGCTCCGCGAGCACGCTTTCGATCTCGCCGAGCTCGATCCGGAAGCCGCGAACCTTGACCTGGTTGTCGAGCCGGCCGATGAACTCGATCGTGCCGTCCGCAAGATGCCGGCAAAGATCGCCGGTGCGGTAGAAGCGGCGGCCGCCCGGATCGGACACGAAGCGCCCGTCGGCATCGAACCCGCCGACCGGGAAACGTTCGCGGGTCAGCTCCGGCCGATTCAGGTAACCCGACGCGACGGCGCCGCCGCCGATCAGCAGTTCACCGGGCACGCCGAGCGGAACGAGATTCAGTGCGTCGTCGACCACGTACATCGACGTGTTCGGCAACGGCGTGCCGATCGGCATGCTGCGTTCGGACTCGTACCACGCGTCGCGCGGTTCGAAGGTCGCGCTTTCGCACGTGGCTTCCGTCACGCCATACACGCTGAGCACGCGGGTATCCGGCGCGCACAGCGCGCGCAGCTTGCGGTACTCGTGGACGAACCAGACGTCCGCACCGCACGTGACCGCCTGCACCCCGTCCAGGCGCTTGCCGCTGCGTTCGAGATATTCGATCATCTGGCGCACGACGGCCGGCACGAATTCCATCACGGTCGCACGCTCGCGCTCGATCAGCGCATGCAGCGCCTGCGCATCGGTCAGGCTCTCCCTCGGGCACATGATCAGCCGCCCTCCCCCGCCGAGGCCGCGAATCACGTCGCTCATGAACACGTCGAACGTATGGTTCGCCATCTGCAGCACGGCCGTCACACCCGGCTGCGTGCGGCCGTAAGCTGCCTCGAATGCATGAAACAGCGACATCCAGCTCCCGTGCGAAACCTCGACGCCTTTCGGGCGACCGGTGGAGCCCGACGTGAAAATCACGTAGGCGATGTCGTCGGCGGTCGTCATCGCTCCGTCCGGATCGAAGCCCGCGAGCGGTGCGCCCGGCTCGCACACAAGCGCTTCCATCGCGATCGCGGTGCAATCGAACCCCGCACCGTCGCACGGATGTTCGACGACGATCGCCGCCGGCGCCACGTCGGCGATCAGTGCATCGCGTCTCGCATCGTCGGGCGACACCGGCACGAACACGGCGCCGGCCTTGTGGATCGCGAGCAGCGCGACGACCACGTCCGGACCATAGCGCCGCAACACGACGACGCGATCGCCGCGCCGCACGCCCGACGCCTGCAATTGCGCGGCCAGCGCCGTCGCTCGCGCGTCGACGTCCGCGTAGGTGGCGCGCCGCTCGCCGTATACCAGCGCCAGCGCACCGCCGTCACGCTGCGCCGCCTGCTCGAACGCGCGGTGAAACGGCACGAATGGGCGGCCCGGGTCTCGCGTGCCGTCGTTCGCGAGCGCCAGCATCGCGGCCGCGGCCTCGCGCGACAGCAGCGGCGCCGCGTCGATACGCGCGTCGGGGTCGGTCACCAGGCAACGCAGGATGCGCACGAGGCTGTCGGTCATCTGTTCGACGAGCGCGCCGCCGAGCAGGTCGCAGTCGTACTCGAACGCTGCGCGCATGCCGTCGCCGGCGAGTGCCAGCGTGAGGCTGAGATCGTACTTCGCGGTGCAGGAGTCCAGCGTATGCATCCGCGCTTCGATTCCGGCGCCGAAGTCCACCTCGAACCCTTCGGCCGCGAAATCGAACAGCACCTGGAATATCGGCGCATGAGCCAACGAACGCGGCGGCTGGACGGCTTCGACGATCTTCTCGAACGGTACGTATGCGTGCTCGAGCGTGTCCAGCACCGTCGCACGCACGCGTTCGAGCACGTCGGAAAAAGTCGGCGTGCCCGATACGTCGACCCGGTTGGGCAGTGTGTTCACGAAATAGCCGATCACGTCGTCGCGCTCGAGCGCATAGCGATTCGAAATCGGCGATCCGATCACGATGTCGCCCTCGTGCGTATAGCGGCGAAGCAGCACCGCGAACGCCGCGAGCCCGACCATGTACATCGACAGGCAGCGCGCCCGCGCGACCTCCTTGAGCCCGTTGGCCACATCGAGCGGCACATCGAATTCGATCCGGCGCCCGTTGAAGCGCCGCGCGGCCGGCCGCGGATGATCGAGCGGCAGCGGCAGCACGGCAGGCGCGCCCGACAGCCGGGCCTGCCAATGCGCGAGGCCGGCGGCGAGATCCGCGGATGCGGCGTTCGCATCGGCATGCAGGCCGTCGTCGAGCGGCGCGGCGTCCGGTTCGCGGCCGTGCGCGAGTTCGGCATACGCCCGCGCGAGTTCATCGAGGAACAGCTGCAGTGAACGGCCATCGAACACGATGTGATGCACGGTCGCGACGAGACGGTAGTCGTCGTCGGCCACGCGCGCGAGCGTCGCACGCAACGGAGCATCGCGCTCGAGGTCGAACGGCGCGCGTGCCTGCTCGCTCTCGAGTTCGGCCACGCTCGCCGCCGGATCAGGCAGGCTCGATAAGTCGACGCGCGTCAGTGCGGCCGGCGCGTCGACGATCTGCGCGACCGGCTGGCCGCCGCGGCTCGGAAACCGGCAGCGCAGCGCGGGATGCCGCCGCTGCACGACGTCGAGCGCGCGCGCGAGCACATCGGGGTCGACACGGCCGGACAGGCGCAACGAGAACGGGACGTTGTAGGTCACCCCGCCACGTTCGAACTGATTCAGGAACCACAGGCTCTGCTGAGCCGCGGACATGCCGGTCGGGCCGGCGGCGATGGACTGGACGGACGTTTCCGCCGGACTTGCGAGATCCATGCATTGCTCCAGGATGGAACGCGCGCGCCGGGCGGCGCGCGCGGAGGTGCTTCGAGGATGGGAAAGGTTCGGCCGGGCCGGCCGCGGGTCAGACGGCCTGGCCGGCCGCCACGGCGGCGGCCGGCGTCGCGTGGGCCGGGCTGTCGGACAGCGCGCCGGCGAACGACGCGACCGTCGGGAAGCGGAACAGCGTGTCGAGCGACACGCGCCGGCCGAGCGTCTTGCCGAGGCGCGATACGATCCGCATGCCGGCGAGCGAGTGGCCGCCGATCGAGAAGAAGTCCTGCTCGCGCTCGATCACGTCGAGTTTCAGCACGTCGGCCCAGACCGCGGCAATCGCCTCTTCCAGCGCACCGGTCGGCGCGGTGCGGCGCACATCCTCCCGGGCGCCCGCGTCCGTTTCCACGGGCGCGAGTGCGTCGCGCAGCGCGCGCTTGTCCAGCTTGCCGCTGGCCGTCATCGGCAGGCGCTCCACGACGTGGACGCGCGCGGGCACCATGTAGTCGGGCAGGATATCGACCAGTGCGTCGCGCAGCGCGGCCGCGGAGGGCGTCGCGCCGCGCGTGGCCGTGACGAACGCCTCGATCCGCTTGTCCGCCCCTTGCGCGGCCACCACCACCGCGCACTGGGCGACGCCGTCCAGTGCCCGGATGGCCTGCTCGATTTCGCCCGTCTCGATCCGAAACCCGCGAATCTTGATCTGGCTGTCGCGCCGGCCCAGGAACTCGACGCAACCTTCGGCGGTCCAGCGGCCGATGTCGCCGGATCGGAACAGCGTGCGCCCACTCAACCACGGCAGGCTGACAAAGCGTTGCGCCGTCAGGTCGGGCCGCTTCAGATAGCCGTCCGTCACGCCGCCGCCCACGTACAGTTCACCGGGCACGCCTGGCGCGGCCAGATTGCCAAACACGTCGATCACGTACAGGTCGCGATGCGAAATCGGCCGACCGATCAGCGCGCGCGCATCGATATCCTCCGGGCGTTCGAGCGTATATGCCGTCGTGAACACGGTGCCTTCGGTCGGCCCGTAGCACACCGTGAGCGCCCGCCCGCCTGCCGCGAAGAAACCGCGCATCGCGTCGGTCGACACGACGTCGCCGCCGGTCAGCACCTGCCGCGCGTGCCGCAGCGCTTGCGGATGCTGCGCGACCATCTCCTGGAACAACGCGGAAGTGAGCCATATCACGCTCGCCTGCGACGACACGAGCGTATCGGCAAGATCCTCGAGGCTCGCGTGCGTGCCAGGCTGCACGATCAGTTGCGCGCCGTTGAGCAGCGCGCCCCAGATCTCGAACGTCGACGCGTCGAACGCGAGCGGCGCGAACATCAGCACGCGGTCGTCCTGCCCGATCTTCACGCAGCTGTCGCTCGTCAGGAAATTCACCACGTCGCGATGGCGGCTCGGCGTCGCCTTCGGCTCGCCGGTCGAACCGGACGTGAACATGTAGTAGCACGGCGCGTCGATGCCTGCGTCGGGCCTGCCGGCATCGCGGATCCCGGCGTACGATCCGAGCGGCACGCGATCGACGCAGTGGGTCGCGACACCGTCTGCGAACGGCGGCGCGTCCGCGTCGACCAACACATGCGCGACTCCGGCTGCACTGACCTGCCAGTCGCGACGCGCGGCGGGCAGTGCCGCATCGAGCGACAAATAGCAGGCCCCCGCTTTCAGGATGCCGAGCAGCGCACCCACCTGCGCGGGCGAGCGGGCCATGCTGACGCCTACCACATCCCCAGGCCGCACACCGCACGCGATCAGGTGCGCAGCGACCTCGCTTCCTTTCGCATCGAGTTCCGCATAGGTCCATACGGACTCGCCGCACCGCACCGCGGGCGCATCGGGCCGTTCGGCCGCCCAGCGCTCGACGAGCGCATGCAGCGTCGCTTCCCGGTACGGCGGCCGCGCGCCTTCCGCCTGCCGGCGCAGTGCGGCGATCTCGCCCGGCTCGCCCACAGCGTCGGCGGCGCCGATGCGCATGTCGAGCGACAGCGCGGCCGCATCGACCAACCGTTCGACCGCCCGCGCGAACGACGCGACAGTCTGCGCCGACAACCCTTCGGAGGTATAAACCGGGGTCGGCGTCGTGCCGCCTGGCGTAACGCACAGCAGCGCGTCGATGCGGGTGCGACCGCCCTGCGTCGCGGCGTGCGACGCGGGCGAGTCGTACGTCACGGCGAACGTCGACTGGAAGCCCGGCGCCGTTGCATGGCCCGTACCCGCGCGCCATTCGGCCGTCGCGACATCCAACGCCTGCGGTGCGCGTGCATGACGCTCAACTGCCTGTCGCCACGCGCGCCCGGCCATTCCGGACAATTCGGCGAATGAGGCGGACGGGTCGACGTGCAGCGCGACCGGCAGCGGCACGGGCAGTGTGCGACCGTCGATGTCCGATGCAAGCCCGATCACGACATCGAGACTGCCGCTGAAGCGCGCGAGGGCCGCCGCATGCAGCGCGAGCGACGCAGCGGCCGGCGCGATCCCGCTCGCGTCGCATGCCGCGTCCAACTGCATGAGCGACTCGGCGCCGCTGGCCGGGTCCTGCCGCCCGGTGTAGAACTCGACGGGCGGCGTCCCGGCGGGTGCATCCGCGATCAGCTCGCCCACCTCCGTGTCGAGTTGCGCGCGCCAGAACGCGACGTCCGCGTCGCCGGCCACGGGCTGCGCATCGTCCGCGCCACCGGCCGGCGCGCCCGCAAGCGCGCCGAGACGGCGATCGGGATCGTCGAGCCAGGCATTCGCGGTCGCGAAGAACGCATTCATCAGCGCGAGCACATCCGCCTCGGCCGCCGCGGACGTCGAGTATTCGAGCATGAAGCGCCCACCGGCTTCGGGGCGCGTCTCGTCGTCGAACACGACTATCACGTTCAGATCGAACTTGGCCGAACCATTGCTGAGCCCTTCGAGAATGTCGACGTCCAGCCCGTCGAATTTGAGCTTGCGCGTCATCGAATTATGGAAACTGAACGCGACCTGAATGTACGGCAGCAGATTCGTCGCGCGTTCGGGCTGAAGATCGGCGACCATGCTCGAGAACGGCACGTGCGAATGCGAACATCCGGCGCGGATCTCGTCCTTCACGCGGTCGATCAGGGCAGGCCATTGCATGTCGGGCGACAGCTCGACGCATACCGGCAGCATGTTCACGAGCATGCCGATCGTGTTCTGAATCCCCTGGACGTCTCGATTAGCGACGGCCGTGCCGACGATCTGGCGTGTATTGCCCGAGCGCGCGGCAACCACGGATGCAAACACCGAGAACATCGTCTCGAACAGCGTTGCCTTGCGCTGCGCCGCGTAATGCTTCAGGCGCGTGGCCAGCGCGGCGGGGAACGGCACCGATACCGAACTGCCAACGAAATCGAGATTCGCGACCGGCGCGCCGGCGCGCGGGAACGGCGAATGGCCGTAAGGGGACCATGTCCGCAGGCGTTCCCGCCAGTACGCGCGTCCCGCGAGGCCGGCCGTCGATTCGAGCCACGCACGTTCGAACTCGCAATAGTCGATGAACTGAATGACCGGCTCGAGCGGCGCAAGGTCCTGCCTGCCACGCTCCGCGTTGTAGAAGTGACTCAATTCGCGCAGGAACAAACGAAACGACCAGCCATCGTGAATCAGGTGGTGCTCGATGTGCAGCAGCGCATGATCATGCTCGCTGCGCTTGAACAGAACCCAGCGCACCAGCGGCAGCGTGCCGACGTCGATCTTGGCGCCCGTTTCTACCCTGATCAGCGATTCGATGTACGCGTCGCGCGCGTGCTCGGCCGTCTTCGACATGTCGACGACTGGCACCGTGACGGGCCATGCGGGTTCGATGCGCTGCACCGGCTCGCCGTCGTGCTCGACGAATACCGTCGACAGGCTCTGATGGCGCTGAACGAGCCGCCCGAGCGCACGCTCGAGCGCGCCGATGTCGAGAGCGCCGCGCAGGTTGAGGACCGCCTGGAAGTTGTACGCGATGCTGTCCGGCACCAGCATCTCGAGAAACCACGCCTGCTCCTGCGACATCGACAGCCGCGCCTCCGTTCCCGCCGGGTAGCTGCGGCCGGCGGATTCGCTCAACCGATCAAGGACATTGCCCGTCTCATCGAAATGTTTGCTCACGACCACTCCCTTGTTTTCTCGTTGCTGAAAATTGGCATGCGACCGTACTCGATCGACATGCCTGAAAGTCCGAATCACAATGGAAGAAGAACACGGGACATGGCCGTCTCACAACCTGCGAAATTTCACTGTCAATTTCCACAGCGAAATTTCACAGATGCTGTGCAAAACACGTTCGTATAACTTGGTTCGCATTTCAAAACAGGCAAGGAATCGATATGCGCGAACAGAATACGGGCGTGTTGAGGAAGTTCCGGATAGACGCCGTACTCAAGGCCGATCTCGACCCGCTGTACCGGAAGAACAACTGGCGCGGGCTACTGGGCTGGATGGGCGACCTTGCGACGATCGCCGGCGCGATCTGGATGACAAGGCTGACGCCGTACGCGTATCCGCTGACCGTGCTGATCGTCGGATCCCGCCAGCGCGCACTCGCGTCGCTATTGCACGAAGCGGCGCATCTGACACTCGCACGCAATGGCCGCTTGAATCGTTTCATCGGCGAATATCTTTCCGGTCTCCCGGTTTTTCAGGATTTCGAATCGTATCGCCAGTCTCACGTCATGTCGCATCACCGGTTTCTCGGCGATCCGACGCGCGATCCGGACTACATCTACTATATCGACTCGGGCCTTCAGCGCGCCGAGGATCGATTCGAGTTCTGCTTCGGCCACGTGCTTCGTACCCTGATGTTGCTGAACGTGTTCAGCTACGCCAACTACCTCGTCCGTCATCGCGTTGCGTCGCTGCTCAAATCGCGGCGTGGCGCGATAAAGCTGATCCTGGTCCATGCCTTCCTGTTCGCAGTCCTTGGCATTGCCACGAACCCCGCAGGGTACCTGCTCTTCTGGCTGATTCCGTACCTGACGTCGTTCCAGGTCATCGGGTGGCTATCCGAGGTATCCGAGCACTTCGGCCTGTTCGGCAGGGAAACCGACGAATTGCTGATGACCCGCAACCGATTTCCGTCATGGTGGGAACGCTGGTTCATCGGCATGCATGGCGACAATCTACACCTCACGCATCATCTTCTCGCGGCCATCCCGTACTGGAACCTGCCTGCGGCCCACCGAATCCTGATGCGGGACGAACACTATGCGCGCGCCAACGCCCGCACCGGCGGAATCGTGTCGCGCGGAAGCCACCCGCTGTCGGTAATGGAACAGATCCTCGAAGGCTACAAGGCACCGGCCACCCCGTCTCACGCACCGCAGTCGAACTCATGAGCGTACGTGTAATCGTCCTCGTCGCCCGCATCGCCGCGGCCATGTCCACGCGGTCCTGCCGACAGGATCGACCGATCATGGCGGCACGCATGCGATCCCGTCGTGGTTTGCGCGCGCGGCAGCGTCGTTAGTCGAGAAGTCCGTCGGGCACCTGGCACGCGATTTCAGTCGCGATGCGGCACGAACACGGTGCCGTGTCGGTACCGCACGCTCGGCGAGCGGCTCGCGCCGCGAGTATCGGATCGACCATGTACGCCCGCCGGCGGCGCATCACGTCGGCCTGCGCGAGGTCGGCCCTCCGGTGCCCGGCGGGCGTTTCAAAACAAAGAGACCATCCGCGAGCGCCGATGTACGCGACGCGCGTCAAGATCCCCTCCGGCAATCGCGCTCCGCCGCGCCCATCGCCTCGCCGATCACGCTCGCTTCACTCCCCGCTGCGCGCCGTATCGAAGTGCAATAACTGACAGTTTCTCGTCCGGGCGCTTTTCATTAGATTGGCGACACGATCCCTGCAAAGCCCGCGCCCCGACATGACTCTCACCGACAGCGAAGCACAGCACACGACGACCGCCGCGTACCGGGACATCGCCGAACGCCATGCGCGTTCCGCCCCTTGCGGCGCCTTCCATCGCGACGCATGGGATGCCTTGTCGGACGCGGGACTGTGGCGCCTGCCGGTACCGCGCGAACTCGGCGGCGCGGGCGGCACGTGGCACGACTTCGTCGATGCCTTCGAAGCGGTCGCCGCGGCGCTGCGCTCCGTCGGCTTCGCAATGGCGCTCGCCAATCAGGCGACGCTGATTCGCGCGATCGCCGCATACGGTTCCGACGCGCAGCGCACACGGCATCTGCCGTCGCTGCTGTCCGGCGCCATCGGCGCCACGGCGATCTCCGAGAAAGGTACCGGCACCGAAGTGCGCGCGCTCGAAACGTGCCTCGTTCGCGACGGCGACCACTACCGGCTCGACGGCCACAAGTACAACATCAGCCACGCGCCCGAAGCGCGCCTGATGATGATCGTCGCGACGCTGACCGGCGACGGCAAGCCGGCCACCGCGCTGGTGCTGATCGATCCCGAACGCGCGGGCGTGCGGCGCAGCGCCCCGCAGGCGACGTTCGGCGTCGCGGATCTTCCGATCGGCGATCTCGCGCTGTCCGGCGTGCGCGTCGACGCCGACGAACTGCTCGGCACGCCCGGCGACGGGCTGCGCCTGCTGATGGACATCGCGTCGATGAATCGCGCGCTGTTCGGCCTGCTGTGCGCGAACGTCACCCAGCCGTTTCTCGCCGACGCGCTCGCGCATGCCAGCGGCCGCAAGACGCTCGGCGTCGCGCTGGACGCCCATCAGCACGTGCAGCGCCGGCTGGTGGACGTCCAGGTCGGCATCGAACGCACGCGCTGGACGGCGCGCGCGGCGCTCGATCAACTCGTCGGGCAACGTCCCGAGGCGCTCGCGAACTGTTCGATCGCGAAGCTCGCAGGCGCGCGCGATCTCGCGCAGGCCGCGCTGCACCTGCTCGCGATTCACGGCAGCGACGGCTACCGGCGCGGCCCGCTCGCCACCTTCGTCGCCGACGCGCTGGCGATGGGCTCGGCCGGCGGCACCGAGGAAATGCATTACCGCAACATCTTCAGCCAGATGCAACGACGCGCGGCCGCCACGGCGCGCGCGGCGTGAGCGTTCACCCTTCCATCCCCCTTCAGGAGCTGCCCTTGACTATCCAGACTGGCCTGCGCGCCCGCGCCACTCACCGCGTCGACACGATTTCGCTCGCCGATCAATGGGGAGGCGAAGCGCACGCGCTCGCGAGCCCGATCATGATCATCTTCATCGAACAGACCTGCATGCAGGCGACCGACCATCTGCTGCCGGCCGGGCAGATGACGGTCGGCTACAACTTCGAGATCAAGCATCTCGCGCCGACGCCGCCCGAATGGGAGGTGACGGTCGACGCCGAACTGATCGAGGTCGACGGCCGCATGATGACGTACCGGGTCGAGGTGCGCGACGCGGTGGGCGTCGTCGGCGAAGGCGTGCATACGCGCTGCGCCGTCAGCCGCGACGGCTTCCACCGCCGCCTGGACGAGCGGCGCGACAGCGCGGCGCTCGTGCGCTGACGAGCCGGAGCCTGACCATGATTCCGCTTCCGCTGCAGGGTCTCCGGCTGCCGGTGATTGCGTCTCCGATGCTGATCGCGAGCTATCCCGAGATGGTGCTCGCCCAGTGCAGGAGCGGGATCGTCGGCGCATTTCCGGCGCTCAACGCGCGGCTCAGCGCGCAGCTCGGCGACTGGATCGACACGATCGACGGCACGCTGCGCGCGTACCGGGAGGCCGATCCCGATGCGCCGGTCGGCCCGTACGCGGTCAACCATATCTGCCATCCGTCGAATCCGCGCGTCGAACAGGATCTGCGCATCTGCATCGAGCGCCGCGTGCCGCTGATGATCACGAGCCTGCGCGCGCCGTCGCGCGACGTCGTCGACGCGATCCACGCCTATGGCGGGATCGTGCTGCACGACGTCACGACGGTGCGACATGCGCAGAAGGCGCTGGAAGCCGGCGTCGACGGCCTCGTCCTCGTCGCGGCGGGCGCGGGCGGCCACGCCGGCACGCTGTCGCCGTTCGCGCTGGTCACGGAAGTGCGGCGCTTCTACGACGGCTTCATCGCACTGTCCGGCGCGATCGCGACGGGCGACGCGATCGCCGCCGCGCGCGCGCTCGGCGCCGACTTCGCGTACATCGGCACGCGCTTCCTGGCGTCGCACGAAGCCAACGTGGTGCAGCGCTACAAGGACACGATCGTCGAAGCCAGCGCTGCCGACATCGTCTACACCGATGCATTCACCGGCGTCCACGGCAACTACCTGCGCCAGAGCATCGAGGCGGCCGGGCTCGACGCGCGCCGGCTCGCACGGGTCGACGGCGCGCAGCTCGATTTCTCGCCGGACGGCGGCGCGAAGCAGTGGCGCGACATCTGGGGGGCCGGCCAGGGCGTCGGCGCGATGGACGCGGTGCTCAGCGTGGCCGACATCGTCGAACGCCTCGCGGCCGAATACGCGCGCGCCGTCGCACGCATGCAGCCGGGCGCGGCGGCGCACGTCGCCGCGCACCGGCCGGCCGTTTCCCCCGCTTCACGGATCGACACGCCATGACGCCGACCGAACTTGCCGCGCCGTCGTCCGTCGACGATGCGATCGCACGACGCCGCGCGCGGATCGACGTGATCGACGACCAGCTTCTCGAACTGATCGGCCAGCGCATCGCTCACGCAACCGAGATCGGTCATCTCAAGCGGCATGCGGGGCTCGCGGTGCGGCAGCCCGCCCGCGAAGCGTCGATCGTGGCCGAGCTGTGCACGCGCGCGCCGTGGGGGCTGCGCGACCGCGACCTGCGCGCCATCTGGCAGACGCTGTTCAGCGCGAGCCGTGACGCGCAAGCGCTGCCGTCCGTCGCGTTCCTCGGCCCGTCGGGCACCTACACCGAAACCGCGATGCTGCGTCATTTCGGCGAATTCGCCCGCGGGCAGGCGCACGAGACGATCGACGCCGTATTCGACGCGCTCGCGCGCGGCGACGCGGAATGCGCGGTCGTACCGATCGAGAATTCGTCCGAAGGCGCCGTGACCCGCACGCTCGACCTGCTGATCGCGCAGGCGGCGAGCGTCACGGGCGAGATCGAACTGCCGGTCGCGCACTGCCTGCTGAGCGCCAGCGGATCGCTCGCCGGCGTCGACAGCGTGGTCGGCCATCCGCAGGCGCTCGCGCAATGCCGCGAGTGGCTCGACGCGCATGCGCCCGGCCTGCGCCGCATCCCGGTGTCCAGCAACGCGGTGGCCGCGCGCGAGGCGGCGCACCTGTATGACTGCGCGGCGATCGCCGGTGAGCCCGCGGCCGCGCTTTACGGACTGCGAATCGTTGCCAGCGCGATCCAGGATCACCCGGACAACCACACGCGCTTCGTGATCGTCGGTGGCCAGGCGCCCGCGCCGACCGGCCACGACCGCACGAGCATCGTGCTGCGGCCGACCGATGCGCCCGACGCGCTCGCGCGCGTATTCGACGCGCTCGCCCGACACCGCGCCCCGCTGCTGTGGGTCGGCGTGCGCCCGGCACGCGGCGCCGGCCATGCGTATCGGTACTGCATCGATTTCGGCGGGCACCTGCTCGATCCGAACGTGCGCGCGGCGCTCGACGAGATGGCGCTCGCCGCGTCCGAGCTGCGCGTTCTCGGCGCCTATCCGCGAGCCGCGGGTTGTCCCGACCGGCACGCCGACGGCCCGGCCGCATCATGACGACGGCGCCCGCTTCGTCCCGCGTCGCCGCCCGGCTGCTCGCGATTCGCGACGGTCGCGACGATCGCCTGCTCGTGCTGTGCGGCATCGCCGCGGCGGACTGCCTGTCGCTCGCCGCCGGGCGATGGCTGCGCGCGTTGCGCGCCGAATACGACGACGAACTGGAGCTGCTGCCGTTCGTGCGCGGCACACCCGACGCCGCCGGCACCGCGTGCCTGCTGCGGCGCTGCGAGCGCCTCCGGCTTCCCGCGGTGGCGATCGGCGACAGCCTGGCGACCGCCTATGGCCGCTGGCGCGCATGCCTGCCCGCGGCGCCGCTGACCTGGCGAGTGCTCGAGACGTCCGCCGCACGGGCCGCGACGCCGCTGCCCGGCGGCCTCCTGGCGCGCTGGCCGGTACGCCCGGCCGAGCCGGTCGACTGGCCGCGCTCACGCCGCGTCGTTGCGGATCTCGGCGTGGCGTCGCCGGCACTCGGCGCGCGAATCGGCGCGCTCGCCGACGCACTGTGCGACGGCACGCTCGTCATCGCCGGCATTGCGCTGGACACGGCTCCGGGCGCGCCTCACACCTTCGTCACCGATGCGCTGGACCCGCTCGCCAACTACGTCCGGATGCAGCGCATCGCCGCCGTGACCCGCCGCGCGCCGTCGCTTCGGAGCCGCCTGTGAGCCCGCGCCCGCAAGCCGGCCCGATGCGCATCGCGCTCGTCGGCATGCCCGGTGCCGGCAAGACGACCGTCGGCAGCGCACTGGCCCGCGCACTCGCGCTGCCGTTCGTCGACGCTGACCGCGAACTCGAACGCCGCTTCGGCGCGCCCGTCGCCGCGCAATTCCATGCGGGCGACTTCCGCGCACGCGAAGCCGACGTCATCGACGCGCTGACCCGCGGGCCGGCGCTCGTGCTCGCGACCGGCGGCGGCGCCGTGCTGCGCGACGACACGCGCGCCCGGCTCGGCCAGCGCTGTTTCGTGATCCATCTCGCGAGCGATCTCGACACCCTGTGGCACCGCACGCGCGGCGACGCGTCCCGCCCGCTGCTGAACGTCGCCGACCCGCGCGCGGCGCTCGCCGTGCTGCACGACACGCGCGAATCGCTGTACCGCGCGTGCGCGCACTGCCGCATCGATACCTCCGGCCAGTCCGTCGCACAAACGCTCGCGGCCGCGCTCGACGCACTCGCCATCGCGTAACCCGCGCGCCTCTGTCCTTCCCCTTCCGCTTTTCGACGATGCCAGCCGCCGGTGCGGCCGGTGTGGCCGACTGCCATTTCTACCAGTTGCCGACCGTCGAATAATATCTAAAGATATATTTTTAGATACAGACCGTTCGCCTTCACGCGACAGGAAATCGACCATGCCCCTACTCATCGACCGAGCGTGCGGCGCGCGCCGCCTGATTCCCGCGCTCGCCGCGCTCGCGATCGCCGGCTGCGCCCCGTTCGGCCCGCAACGCCCGGCGGCGCGGATCACGCCCGTCGAGCAACTCGACGCGGGCGCCGCGATTCGCTCCGCCGGCGCCGGCTCGCCGACGATCGCCGAACGCTGGTGGACCGCGTTCGGCGACGCGCAGCTGGATCGCCTCGTCGACGATGCGCTGGCCGGCGCACCGACGCTGCAGGCGCAGCGCGAACGTGTCGCGCAGGCACTGGCCGACGCCGACGTCGAAAACGCCGCGCTGCTACCGCAGCTCGGCGCGACGGCGAGCGCGGTGCCGACTCGCCTGCCGGGCAGCTATCGGACGCCGCCGCCCGCGGCCGGACACTGGCAGGTCGACGCGCAGGCGCTCCTCGGCGCGTCGTGGGATCTCGACATCGCCGGCCGGCAGCACGCGCTGGCGCGCGCCGCCGCGCTGCGCGCGGATCAGCAGCGCGCGCTCGAGCATGCGGCCGCCGTGTCGCTGCAGGCGGCGATCGTCGAAACGTACCTGCAGCTCGCGCTCGAACAGCAACTGCTCGCGATCGCGCGCGATACGCTGCAGCAGCACAGCTATCTGCTGCGCCTCACGTCGCAGCGCGCCGACGCCGGCCTCGACATGCAGGTGGCCGTGCTCAGGGCGAGCGAACCCATTCCGCACGCGCAGGCCGACATCGACACGCATGCGGCTGCCTCGGCCCGGCTGCGCCACCGGCTCGCCGCGCTCGTCGGTCGGGGGCCCGGTTACGCCGACGCGCTGACGCCCGCCGCGCCGCCGGCGGCGGCGTTGCCGATGCCGGCCGTCCTGCCCGCCGCGCTGATCGGCCGCCGGCCGGATGTCCTGGCCGCGCGCTACCGGGTCGAAGCCGAAGCGGCGAACATCGACGCCGCGCGCGCCGCGTTCTATCCGGATGTCAATCTGCTGGCCTTCGCCGGCGTGCAGAGCTTCGGGTTCCGCGCGCTGTTCCACGGCAACAGCGGCACCCTCGGCGCGGGCCCCGCGATCACGCTGCCGATTTTCGAGGGCGGGCGCCTGCGCGCCGGCCTGCGCGCGCAAACCGCCGCCTACAACGCCGCCGTCGCGACGTACGACGACACGGTCGTCAACGCGCTCGCGCAGGTCAGCGACACCCTCGTCCAGATCGACACGCTCGGCCGGCAGCGGGCGCTTCAGCGCGAGGCGCTGGCGCGCGCGCAACGGACCTACACCATCGAAACGCAGCGCTACCGGAAAGGCATTTCCGGCTACCTCGACGTCCTGCTCGCCGAAGGCCGGCTGCTCGAGGATCGCGCATCGGTCGCCCGTGCGGACGCGTCGTTCGCGATCGAGCACGCCCGCCTGATCGCCGCGCTCGGCGGCGCCACTTCCACTGGAGTCGCACAATGAACCGTCCCGAATCCCCCGCCGCCGAGCCCTCGCTGCAACGCGCGCGCCGGCGCTACTTCCGCTGGTTCTTCATCGCGCTCGCCGGCGCGGCCGGCCTCGCCGCCGCCGCGTGGGCCACCACGCGCGGCACCGAGACGACCGACGATGCGTACGTGTCCGGCGACGTCGTCCAGATCTCGCCGCAGATCGGCGGCACCGTCGACGCCGTGCGCGTGCAGAACGCCGACTGGGTCCGGCCCGGCGACCTGCTGTTCAGCGTCGACAAGACCGATGCGCGGCTCGCGCTGGACGAAGCGGTCGCGCAACTCGCGCACGCGGTGCGCCAATACCGCACCGCGCATGCGGACGTGGTGCGCGAGGAAGCGCAGATCCGGGTGCGGCGCACCGAATGGGCCAAGGCGAACGACGACCTGCAGCGCCGGCTGAGCCTCGCGCAAGACGGTGGCGTGTCGCGCGAGGATCTTCGCCATGCACGCGACGCGATGGACGGCGCGGCAGCCGCGCTGAACGCGCAGCAGGCCGCCTACGACGCGACGCTCGCGCGCACCGACGGCACGTCGATCGACACGAATCCGCTCGTGCGCGCGGCGGCCGCCCGCGTTCGCAGCGCGGCGCTCGCGCTGCGCCGCACCGAAATACACGCGCCGCTCGGCGGGCTCGTCACGCGCCGGGTCGTGCAGGTCGGCCAGCACGTGTCGCCCGGCACGCCGTCGCTGGCGCTCGTGCCGCTCGATCACGTGTGGGTCGAGGCCAACTTCAAGGAATCGCAACTGCGCGGCATGCGCGCCGGGCAGCCGGTCGAGCTGTTCTCGGACCTGTACGGCAGCGACGTGGTGTTCCACGGGCGCGTCGTCGGGCTCGAAGCCGGCACCGGCGCCGCCTTCGCGGCCGTGCCCGCGCAGAACGCGACCGGCAACTGGATCAAGGTCGTCCAGCGCGTGCCGGTCCGGATCGCGCTCGATCCCGCCGAGCTGCGCGCGCACCCGCTGCGTATCGGCCTGTCGATGACGGCCTCGGTGCCGGTCGATCGCGGCCCCGGCACCGCGTCGGCGTCGCCGCCCGCCCGTGCGCCCGAAGCGCGCCGGTCGATCGACGCCACGTCGATCTATCGTGAGGATGACGAAGCGGGCGACGCGCTCGTCGCCGAGACGATTCGCGCGAACAGCGGCGCCCGTCCGCTCGCGCCGGGAGCCTGACGATGCGCTTCTTCTCCAGGAACGCGGCGCCGAAACTGCCGCTGGAGCCGCTCGCCGGCATGCCGCTGGCGCTCGTCGCGATCGCGGTCAGCGTCGCGAATTTCATGCAGACGCTCGACCTGACGATCGCGAACGTCGCCGTCCCGACCATCGCGGGCGATCTCGGCGTCGCACCGGACATGGGCACGTGGATGCTGACCTCGTTCGCGACGCCGCTCGCGATCACGCTGCCGCTCACCGGCTGGCTCACGCAGCGCTTCGGCCAGGTGCGGCTGTTCCGCGTGTCGGTGCTGCTGTTCGTGGTCACGTCGATCCTGTGCGGGATGGCGCCGAACTTCGAGTCGCTGCTGGTGTTTCGCGCGCTGCAGGGCGCCGCGTCGGGCCCGATCACCGCGCTGTCGCAGGCGCTGCTGATGGCGGTGTTCCCGTCGACGCGCCGCCACGTCGCGCTGGCCGTGTGGCAGACCACGACGTTCGTCGCGCCGGTGCTCGGGCCGATCGCCGGCGGCTGGATCACCGACAACCTGAGCTGGCCGTACATCTTCTACGTGAACGTGCCGCCGGGCGTGCTCGTGCTCGGCGTGCTCGCACGGCTGCTGAAGGGGCGCGACAACGCGACGCGGCGGCTGCCGGTCGACGTCGTCGGGCTGCTGCTGCTCACCGCCGCGTTCGGGTCGTTCCAGTTGCTGCTCGATCGCGGCCAGAACCTCGACTGGTTCGCCTCCGACGAAATTCGCATGCTGGCGGTCGTGGGCATCGCGTCGTTCGTCGCGCTGGTCCTCTGGGAGCTGACCGACGACCATCCGATCGTCGACTTGCGGCTGTTCGCGGACCGCAACTTCACGACGAGCACGCTCGCGATCACGGTCGGCTTCGGGCTCTACTTCGGCGCGCTGGTGCTCGTGCCGCTGTGGCTGCAGACCCAGCAGGGATACACGGCCACCTGGGCCGGCATCGCCACCGCGCCGCTCGGCGTCGCGGGGATCGTGATCGCGCCGCTGCTCGGCCGCTTCCAGGGCCGCACCGATCCGCGCCTGCTCGCGACCGTCGCGCTCGTCGGCTGGGGCGCCGCGTCGTTCTGGCGCATGCATTTCAACAGCGACGTGACCCTCGGCGACATCGCCGCCAATTCGCTGCTGATGGGCGCCGCCACCGCGTTCTTCATCACGCCGCTCGTGTCGCTTTCGCTCGCCGGGCTGCCCCGCGAGCGGCTGCCCGCGGCATCCGGGCTGCAGAACGCGCTGCGCCGGATCGGCACGAGCGTCGCGACCTCGGTCGCGCCGACCTACTTCGAGCGTCGTTCCCGCGTGCACAACACCTATCTCGTCGACCACATCACGCCGTACGATTTCGCGTCCGCCGACTGGTTCGCGCGGCTCGATCACGCGGGGCTGTCGCCGTCCGGCGCACTCGCGTCGGTCTCGCATGCGATCGACGTCGAAGCGCACATGCTCGCGCTGAACGATTTCTCGTTCGGCTGCCTGCTGCTGTTCGGCGCGACGCTGCTGGCGGTCTGGTCGATCCGCTCCCGCCACGCGTGACGCGCGACGGAAAACATCCGGAAGCCGTCTCGCCCGGCAGGAGCGACTGACCGGCTAACCGGGCGGCGGGCGGCGCAAGCCCCTGCCGGACCGCATCGCCGTCATCGGTGAATCGGCCTGGCGGGCCGCGCTCGACGGCACCGCGAATGAAAAAAGGGGCTGCGCGCCGATCGACACGGCGCGCAGCCCCTTCAACTGCGCCGCTTAACGCGGATCAACGCGGGTCGCTGGGCGCCGGCACGTAGCCGTCGGCGAGGATGCCGATCGTCCGCGCGGCCGGCTCGCGCAGGCGCTTGGCTGCCTGATAACCCTCCGACCGATACCACTCGCGGGCGCGCTCCGCCGACTCGAATTCGAGCACGACGACGCGCTTGGGCGCCCAGTCTCCTTCCAGCGTCTCGACTTCGGCGCCGCGCACGAGGAAGCGCCCGCCGTACTCGGCCACCGTCGGCGCGCCGAGCCGGCGGTACGCCTGGTAAGCGTCGACGTCGTGCACGTCGATGTCGAATATCACGTACGCGCTCATGATCGCGCCTCCGCGGGCGCCGGCGCCGCCGCGTCGGCCGGCGCGAGCTGCACGAACACGCGGCCGTTCTCGATCTTCACCGGGTAGGTGTGCACGCACGTCGTCAGCGGCGCGCACAGCGCCATGCCGGTCCGCACGCTGAAGCGCCCCTGGTGCAGCGGGCATTCGATCTCGTCGTCGAGCAGGAAGCCGTCGCTCAATCGCGCGTCGCCATGCGTGCACTGGTTCTCGGTCGCGAAGATCTCGTCGCCGACCGCATACAGCGCGATGTCGCGGCCGCCCACCCAGACGCCGAGTATTCCGTCGGCGCGCACCGTTTCCGGCGCGACTGCATCGATCCATTCCGTAGTCACGTTCGGCACCTCGTTCAGATCGGGTAAATCAGCGAGTTCGGAATCATCTCGCTGTCGTAGACGCAGATGCGCGACTCGAAACGCAGCCCGTGCGGCGTACGCAGGATGCGGTCCAGGTAGCGCCCGGTGTTGTACACGTCGCTCATCTGCTCGGTCTTCGTGCGCAGCACCGCGTAGTTCGTCTCCGCCTCGATCACCGTGTCGTCGAGATACGTGACGAGCGGCAGCCCGATCACGTGGCGCTGATAGTACGGATCGAAGAACAGCGTCTCCTTGATCCCGTAGACGCGATCCTTCAGCATGCCCTTGCTTTCGAAATCCATCACCGCCAGCGGCAGGTTGCGCTCGTGGTTCTCGCGCGGCACCACCGTGTACCGGCATTGCTCGATGAAGAATTCCGGCCACGCGTCCCAGTCGCCGCCGTCGAGCACGGCCGCATATCTCGCGTTGAGCTGGACGAGCGAATAGAAATCCTCGAAGGTCGCGCCGCCCGCGTGCGGCTCGGCGGCCGGCCGGGCCGTTCTTGTCGTGATCGTGCTCATTCAGGCCTCCATCACTTGGCGCCAGTACTGGTACATGCCGCGCACCAGCGTTTCGCTGACCATGTGTTCGGTCTGCTCGTCGATCTGCCGGCCGCCGAGCTCGTTGTAAACGTTGCCGTGCTGGATCTGCTCGAAGCTCTGCTGCACGCATTCGATGACCTCGCCGTCGTCCGCCGACACGAAGCCGGCCGGCCCGAACAGATTGGCCTGGCGCAGGCGGCGCCGCGTCATCTCCTCGGTGTCGGTCTCGAAACCGAAATGCGTCCACACGTAGTCGAACACGCCCGGGCCGATCGGCCGGATGCGCCGCGTCGACAGCGCATTGACCTGCTGCTGGATGATGACGCTCGGCATCAGCGTGAGCATCACGACGGTCGGATCGCCCCACCACGGTTCGTGCACGACGTCGAGGAAGCGGTCGTCGTGCAGCGTCATGCGTTCCTTGAAGCTCGTCACGTTGTGGGTCACTTCTCCGCCGCCGCCGCCGCTGCGGATCGACACCATCGCGCCGTGCCGGTGATGCGCATCGGTCACGAGCCGGGCGGGATTGTCCGCGCGCCACAGGCCGAAGTTGACGAACCAGGTGTGCAGCAGCCCCGCGTGATACGGATCCTTGATGTTCTCGACCATCAGCTTCCAGTTGCTCGGCACGCGCTGCCGCGTATAGCCGAGCACGGTCAGCTTCGGGCCGTGGAACAGGCGGTCGTAGTAAGGCAGGATGCGCGGGCCGAGGAAATCCTCGAACGATTCGACGTTCTCGTCGAACGACGCGAACACGGCGCCGCCGCGCGTCGACACGCGCAGGCGCCGCAGCGCATGCTTGCCCGGCTCGAAATCCGCCGGCATGCCGCCGTTGATCGTGCCGCCCTGACGCACGCCGCGCCGGAACGGCACGCCGATCAGGTTACCCTTCAGGTCGTAGTTCCACTGGTGATACGGGCAGTGGAAATCCTTCGCCTTGCCCGAGCGCTCGCGGCAGAACTGCATGCCGCGGTGCGCGCACGCGTTTTCGAAGACGACGATCTCGCCATCCTCCGTGCGCGTCATCACGACGGATCGCTCGCCGACTTCCGTGCGCTGGAAATCGCCGGGAGACGGCACTTCGGCTTCGAGGCCGATGTAGCACCAGTGATTCGCATAGAACAGGCGCTCGAGTTCCCGCTGGTACAGCGCTTCACTCGTATACGCCTCGTATGGCGTGCGGCCGGCGCCGTCGCCTTTCCAGTCGAGCGCGCGGGCGATGTCGATGGGTGAGTTCAAGAGAGCTCCTTTCATTCAGTAAGAAACGGCCTGCCTCGCGACGGCGGCACCGTGCGCGATGAAGCCGGCTGGCGAACGCCGCCGCGCAACCGCCGCGGCAGCCAACTGCTCGATGAGTTCGGCCGTGTGATCCCAGCCGAGACATGCGTCGGTAATGCTTTGGCCGAACACCGGCGGCGTGCCCGGCACCAGGTCCTGCCGCCCCTCGACGAGAAACGACTCGATCATGACGCCCACGATCGCGCGTTCGCCGCGATGCAGTTGCGCGGCGAGGTTGCCGCAGACGTCGATCTGCGCGCGGGTCTGCTTGCCGCTGTTGCCATGGCTCGCGTCGATCACGACGTACGGGGGAAGATGCGCGTCGCGCAGCGCGGCGCAGGCGGCCGCGACGCTGGCGGCGTCGTAGTTCGGGGTCTTGCCGCCGCGCAGGACGATATGCGTGTCGGGATTGCCGGACGTGGTCGCGATTTCCACGCTGCCGGAAACGGAGGGCCTCAGGTAACTGTGCGACACGCGCGACGCGCGGATCGCGTCGATCGCGACCTTCACGTTGCCGTCGGTGCCGTTCTTGAAGCCGATCGGCAGGTCGAGCCCCGAGGCCGCCTGGCGATGGATCTGCGATTCGGTCGTCCGCGCGCCGATCGCGCCCCAGGACACGAGGTCGTCGAGATACGGCGCGGTCATCGGATCGAGAAATTCGGTCGCGGCCGGCAAGCCCAGCGCATTGATGCCGAGCAGCACCTTGCGCGCGACGCGCAAGCCGTCCTCGATCCGGAAGCTGCCGTCGAGATACGGGTCGTTCACGAGCCCTTTCCAGCCGACCGTGGTGCGCGGCTTTTCGAAATAGACGCGCATCACGATCTCGAGTACATCGGCGTACCGCTCGCGCAGTGGCGCGAGCCGGCGCGCGAACGCCAGCGCGGCGTCCGCATCGTGGATCGAACACGGGCCGACGATCAGCGCAAGCCGGTCGTCCTCGCCCGCGATGATGCGCGCCAATGCGCGCCGCGCATCGCCGATCGACCGTGCCAGGCCGGGATCGCACGGCAACTCGGTGCGCAACCGCTGCGCACTGATCACCGCCACGCCTTGCGTCAACGCTGCCTCAACGGGTTTTTCCATTTAACGCTCCACTCTCGCTGATCGGATGCCGATTTACGGAGGCAATTAGAGCGCGGTCAAATCCCCGGTGATACTGTCATTTATCTCAGAAGCATTTCACATGGTGGATATCTGTGATTTCCGACAGTATTCCGATATGCGGATCACGTCTAACTTAACTCCTGACAAAACATGTTCTCACCTGCTGTTCTGCCAAGGAGCCTCGTAATGACAAGAAAATATTTTGAAACGCGAATCGACGTGAAGTATCGGGAAACGGACGCGATGGGCCATGTGAGCAGCCCCGTCTATTACGACTATCTGCAGCACGCGTACCTGACCTACATGCACGATCTGCTCGAGCTGCCCTATTCGGAAAAGCTGCCGCACATCATGGTCAAGACCTCGTGCGAATATCTGAAGCCCGCGCAGTACGGCGATACGATCACGGTCCGCAGCAGCGTCACGCGCTTCGGATCGAAGAGCTTCGAACTGGAATACCTGATGGTGCGCGACGGGCAGGCGGACGCCGACGATTCGGCCGACGATCATGCAGTGGTTGCGCGGGCCGTATCCACGCACGTGATGTTCGACTACGGCAGCAAGACCACGGTGCCGGTGCCGGAAGAGTTCAGGACGCGCGTGCTGTCGTTCCAGGGCGCGATCTGATGCCGCAGCCGGGGGTCCACGGACGGACACCCCGGCGCCGTTCAAGCAAACACGATCAGGCCCATCAACACGGCTTTCACGACCGCATTGGTCTTGTTGGACGCGTTGAGCTTGACGATCGATCTCGAGATGTGGAAATTGATCGTCCGCTCGGTCAGGCCGAGAATGATGCCGATCTCATACGCGGTCTTCCCCTCCGCCGCCCATCGCAATACCTCGCATTCGCGCATGCTCAACGCGACATCCACGGGAGCCTCTATATTCGCCGCACACTGAATCATTCGTTTCTCCATCCAGAATAAGACGCCAATGTTTCAGATTCATTTCCGCCGCTCATCTCGATTCACATGCCCCTCGGATTGGATGTTTATTATTTAAAGGCGTCACGAATATTCGGCGAATTCAAAAGCAACGATCTTCCCACCCATTATCTCCGGTGTTGTCACAATGGAATCGAGCATACCGAATCGATTTACGCTTCGGAAGATGCACGAGACGCAATGTATCAATGACGTTGACGCACGCCACCAGAGTTGCACGACACGTCATATCGAAACGGCCGCACGACTGGCGGGCGCGATCGCATCGGCCACGCGCGGCGCGCAGATACTGCGCACGCAATCGCGCAGCCAGCGATGCGCGGGGTCGCGATCGAAACGCGGGTGCCAGATCTGCGAGACGGTCAGGTCCGCGATCGGCAACGGCAGCGTGAAGCTGTACATGCCGGCGCGGGACCGCTCGGTCTGCCGCTCCGGCACGCTGGCGACGAAGTCCGAGCTGCGCGCGAGCGACAGCGCGGTCGGGAAGCTCGACACGACGGTGGTCACCGAGCGCACGATGCCGAGGGAATCGAGCAGCGTATCGATCGGGCCGTTGAACTGCCCGCGGCGCGACACGCCCACTTGCGGGAACGACGCGAAGCGTTGCGGCGTGATTTCGCCGGTCGCCAGCGGATGATCCGCGCGGACCACGCCGATGAAGCGGTCGCGAAACAGCGCCTGCACGCGCAGTTCCGGGCCGGCCTGGCCGATCACGCCGACTTCGAGATCGATGTCGCCGTTGCGCAGCGCATCGACATGCTTGTTGGGTTTCGGCGCGAAGCGCAGCCGCACGTCGGGCGCGACGCGCGACGCGTGTTCGAGCAGCGCCGGCGCGAAGGTCTCGACGAAGGCCTCGTTCGCGCGAATCGAGAACGTGCGCTTGAGCGTACGCATGTCGACCCGCTCGCACGGGCACATGACCGAATGCGCCTCCACGACGAGCGCATGCACCCTGTCGCGCAACTCGAGCGCACGCGGCGTCGGCACGAGATCGCGCCCGGCCCGCACCAGCAACGGATCGCCCGTCATCACCCGCAGTCGCGCGAGCGACCGGCTGAGTGCGGACGGACTGAGGCCGAGCGCGTTGGCCGCGCCCACGACGCTGTTCTCGGACAACAACGCGTCCAGAACGACGAGAAGATTGAGGTCGATGGAAGTCGCCATGTTGCGCTCTTGCTGTACTGTCGGGACCGGCCGGCCGATGGGCCAGCGGCATCGTGCCTCGGGCGTATGTGCTCCGTGATTCGCGATAGACCGGAAATCGGCAGTCGCGCCGCCGAGCCCGACGCACGATCGTGCGTCCGCCGAAATGGCGGGCAGTGAATGGCGGGGAGTATTCGTGCCGCTGAGAAAAATCCGCTGCGGATTTATTGCACTTGTGAACGATTGTGCACCGCGTTGCAATAAATCGCAACCCGACACGATGCGTATCAGGTTTAAATGAAACGATGAACGCGAATGAACAATAAAACAAAACCGATTCGATTGCGTCGCGCCGCGCATCGCGCACGCAAGCAGGCCGGTGAAGCAAGGCCTGCCTCGGCGGAGCCCGCGCGAGCCTTGACAGGCGCTGCGCGGCCGGCCGGCACGGCGTGCGCGCAAAGCACCGCACGGTCCGCTCATCGCGATCGAATAACAGAACTTTTAGACTCTTCTATTGACTTTCTCGACAATATTCCGTCTTGGCTCGCATACGTTTCACGAAACAAATCCCGATCAACCGATTTTGCGAAAATCTTCCGGCGATTCGAGAAAACCGGCTGGAGTGTCCGCCGCGCCCGTTTTGCGACTCGATCGGCATTTCACCGGAGTTCGGTGATGTTTCGTCCGACTCGCCCGGCTGGAATGTCCACCGTTGTCAAAACCGCGCTTCAATCTGCTCGGTCCGGCCGCGCATGCAATCGGCGCTGCACTCGCCCATACCTCGCTGCTGCAGCTTGCCCGTGCGCTCTCCCGCGAACCGTCCGCCCCAGGGTGAACGATTCCGCTGTGGCCTCGCCCGCGCCGCAAACAACAGGAATCCTCATGAAATTCGTCGACGCCGGATTACCCGGCGTCCGTCGCGATTCATGCTCGGCGATCACGGAGGCTTGCCGGGCCACCCGGCGCCATCGGCGCTTGCCGGCGGACGTGCGAAACGACGGCGCGACGATGTGCGCTCGACCCATCGCCGCTCGCGGGCGAACCGCCGGTCAGTCGTCGTGCTTGTGGCGCTTTTTGTTCTTGTGCTTGTTGCCGTGGTAATGATCGCTGGAACGCGAGTTGTTGCGCGACACGTGGCCGCCCAGCGCCGCACCTGCGCCGCCGCCCACGGCAGCGCCGACGAGGCTGCCGGCCGTGCCGCCCATCGCGTTGCCCGCAGCGGCGCCGGCGCCGCCGCCCAGAGCGCCGCCGACGACCGCGCCCGTGCGTTCCCGCTTGTTCGACGTCACCGCACCGCCTGCGCCACCGCCCACGGCCCCGCCGATGATCGCCCCCGTGCTCCCGCCGACCGCGTTGCCGACCGCCGCGCCGGCGACGCCACCCAGCGCGCCGCCCAGTGCGTTATTCGTGTCGCCTGCCACGGCAGGCAGCGACGCCACCGCAGTCGCACCGACCACCACTGCCATCCCGGCCAATTTCTTCAGCATTTTTTTGCCCCTTCCGCTTGATGAGATATCGGTGCGCGAATCTAGCACCTTTCCGCTAAGCCCATCGTAATGAAGCGTTAAATCGGGTGTTTTTTCTGACCGGGATCGCCGCGACGGCGCATCCCGTCGGCACGTTCGCCCCCTGCCACGACGCGACGGACGCTTCGTATCGCAGCCCCGGCCTCTCCCGCCGCGTCGGTCCTTCCCGCGCCCACGATCCTGCATTACCATCGTGCGTCCGCCGCGCCTGCCCGCTTCCGGCTGGCGAGCCCAGCCACCTCCCCGTTCCCGCAACCGATGCTTGCCCTCATCATCCTCGCCGGCCTCTGGGCCGGCCTCCAGAACGCCCTCGCGGGCGGCGGCTCGTTCATCACGCTGCCCGCGCTGATCGTGTCGGGGATGTCACCGCTCGCGGCCAACATCACGTCGACGGTCGCGCTGTTTCCCGGCCAGGTCACGACGGGCTGGGCGAGCCGGAACATGGTGAGCGGCGTCGGCAGGCTGCCGTTTCGCGCACTGTTCGCGATCAGCGTGGCCGGCGGCGCGCTCGGCGGCCTGCTGCTGCTCAAGACGCCGTCGTCGATCTTCTCGCACCTGGTGCCGTGGCTCGTGCTGTTCGCGACGGTCGTGTTCGCGTGGGGCAGTTTCTTCCGCAAACCGGGCGCGGGCGCGCAACATCTCGGCCCCGTCGCGGCCGGGGTCTCGCAGTTCCTGATCGCGGTCTACGGCGGCTACTTCGGCGGCGGCATCGGGTTCCTGATGATGGCCGCGCTGACGATGGCCGGCCTGCCGCCGCGCCACGCGATGTCGACGAAGAATGCGCTCGCGGGCGTGATGAACGCATCGGCCGTCGTGCTGTTCGTGACGTCGCCCGAACTGCACTGGCGGGCGGCGATCGCGCTCGGTGCGGGCGCGATCGTCGGCGGCCTGCTCGGCGCGTGGGCGCTGCATCGCGTGAACGAACGCGTGCTGCGCATCGCGATCGTCTGCATCGGCGCGCTGCTGACCGTCGGGTTGTTCGTCAAACCGATCTGACGCACGCCCGTTGCCGCCGCGATCGCGGCACGCGACGCGCAAACCGCAACACGTCTTTCGCGATCCGGTGCCGAACCGGGTCGCGCTGCCAGGGCTTGTCGCCGTGCCGGAGTCGTAGGCGTTCAACCCGGATTCGCGCGTCCCGTGTCGGTTCGCGGTCCTGACGGCGCGCGCGAACGTCGCGGCGCATTGCTTGCGGCGAAGGCAGCCGTCGTTCGGGCCGGCCGCCGGCGTGAAGCATCGCAGGCCGGCGCAAGGCCGACCGGCGTTCGCACTCCGTTCAGCCGAACGGCCGCACGCCGATCAGCGGGCCGTGCAGGAACCGCGCGAACACGGCCCAGGCGACGAGTCCGGCCGCAACGGCCGCGACGTCGCCGGCCAGCCCGCCGGCCGGATAGCGGACACCGTCGCGGCGATCCCGCGCACGCGACACGACGAAATCGACGATCGACCACACGAAGAACGCGCCGAACAGCACGACTGCGTGCACGGTGCCGTTCACCAGCAGGTGCGCCACCGCCCAGACCATCACGCCGGCCAGCATCGGATGGCCGACGAGCGTCTTGATCCGGTTGCGCGGCACGTACGACGCGGCGATCAGCACGAACGCGACCGCGGTCAGCATGCCCGTCAGGTGGCGCACGCCGACCGGCGACACCCACAGCAGCGTCGCGCCCGCCCGGGCGATCCCGTACCCCCAGATGATCAGCGCGAAACCGACGATCGACGCGATCGCGTAACCGCCCTTCCAGGCCTTCTCGCCGATCCGCTCGATCGTCGCGGACCGCCAGCCGTCGGCGACGATCCGGATCGAGTGCACACCGAGGAAGATCGCTAAACCGAGAATCAGGACGAGCATCGGCTGTCTCCGTCTGGGATGGTGAGTGGGGAAGCGTTCCGCGCGGCGTACGGTGCGCCGTTCGCGGGGCCGGCGGCGAGGCCGGTGCGGGTCGCCAGGCACGGGCGCAACCCGCGCCGATCATAAACGCCGGGGCGGCCGTTGTGAAGCATGCAGGACGTGCGGTGCGTCAAGCTCGATGCATTCGTGCGCCGGATCGTGCGGGCGAGTCGGCACGCGCAGCGTGCGGGTGGGCCGCGACGGGCATACCTGAAATTCAGGAACGCGAAAATCGCGACGCCGTCGCTTCTCGTAACCGGTACTACGCCTGCTTGCGCTTCGCCGCAGGTTTCGGTGCCGGCGCGGGCGATGATTTCGATGCCGGTTTCGCTTTCTGCGCCGACACCGGTTTCGATGCGGATTTCGCCGCCGGCTTCGTTTTCTGTGCCGACGCGGGTTTCGTTGCCGGTTTCGTTGCCGGTTTCGTTGCCGGTTTCGTTGCCGGTTTCGTTGCCGGTTTCGTTGCCGGTTTCGACGCAGCCTTCGCAGCAGCTTTCGGCGCGGCCTTCGGCCCCGCCCCGGCTACCGTCTTCGACGCCGCCCTCGCCTTGCGCTTCGGCGGCCCGGCCAGCAGCGCCGCGCGATACGCGCCGCGGCACCAGTCGAACAGCGCGCCCGCATCCTCGAGCACGTCGGCCGGCGTTTCGTAATAGCCCTCGAGTGCGACGGTGCGCGTGGGCCGCGCATACGAGAACGGCCCCATCCCCGCCGCGACGAACGCCGGCCGGTTCACGTCGTCCACACGCAGGAACAGCGACCCGCGCGACAGGAAGCCGAACATCACGCCGTCGAGCCGCAACGCCGCACCGCTGAAGAACCGTGCAACGGTGACCGTGCCGAGCGGCGCAAGCCGATACGCGATTTCCTCACCGTGCGCCTTCTCCGCCTGCCAGCTCATGCGGACACCTCGCAGCGCCGCGTCCACGCATCGAACTCCGCCGCGTCGACACCCACGGCCGCCGCGCTCTCGCGAATCTGCCGCCACGTCGCGCGGTCGACCGGAATGCCGGCCGTGCCGCGCGCGGCGCGGCTCGCTTCTTCAGGTTCTCCAGGCATCCGCACCGGCGTATCGCCGGCCTGCGGCGACGCCTTCGCCCATGCAACGAATGCATCGGCTTCGCGTTCGGCATCGGCCGCGTCGAACGCGTTCGGATCGATCAGCACCGACAGCATCCCGTTGACGATCGCACTCGTCTTCTGCAGCGTATCGCCGTACGTCGTATGCCCGCCCACCAGCGCACCGCCGAAGATCTCGCACATCGCCGCGAGCGCATAGCCCTTGTGCAGCCCGAACGGCAGCAGCGCGCCGAACGGCTGCTCGTGCATCACGGCCGGATCGTCGGTCGGCTGGCCGCGATGGTCGATCAGCGACCCGGCCGGCACGCGCTTGCCCTGGTTGTAGGCGACGCGCGTCTTGCCGTACGCGATCGCGCTCGTCGCGAAATCGAGCAGCAGCGGCGGCTTGCCCGCTCGCGGATACGCGGCGCAGAACGGGTTCGTGCCGAAACGCGGATCGGTGCCGTGCAGCGGCGCGACCAGCAGGTCGCCCGGCACGTTGACGAAATGGAACGACACGAGCCCCGCGCGCGCGCACTGTTCGGCCCAATGCCCGATGCGGCCCAGGTGGTGAACGTCGCGCAGCCCGATCGCGCAGATGCCCATGCGTCGCGCGCGCTCGATCCCTTCGACCATCGCCTCGAACGCGATCACCTGGCCGAAGCCGCGCCCGCCGTCGATCGTCAGCACCGCGCCGCCGTCGCGGACGATCGACGCGTGCCCGTTCAGTTGCAACTGCCCTTCCCGCCACGACGCGACGTAATTCGGGATCATCCCGATCCCGTGCGAATCGTGTCCGGCGAGATTCGCGCCCACCAGATGATCGGCGACGAGCGTCGCCTCGCGCGGGTGGCTGCCGGCCCGTTCCCAAAGTGCCGCGACGAATGCATGCAGCGGTTCGGCGCGCATGCGCAGCGGTTCGGTATCGGGCGTCGGCAGTGCGGTCATCGGCAACACTCCATCCAGTCGGTTCGGCTCGGGCAATCGATACGTCGAACGCTGCGACGATCAGCGTGCGGTCGCGATCACGTCGGCCACCGCCGCCGTCAGCTTCTTCGCGTACGGCACGTGCAGGAACTCATTCGGACCGTGCGCGTTCGACTTCGGCCCGAGCACGCCGCACACCATGAACTGCGCCGCGGGGAAGCCTTCCTGCAGCACGTTCATCAGCGGAATCGTGCCGCCGAGGCCCATGTACGCGCAGTCGGCGCCGAAGTGGCGGCGCGACGCGGCGTCGAGCGACGACGCGAGCCACGGCGCGAGATCCGGCGCGCTCCAGCCGGTCGCGGCGCCCGCGTCCGGCTTGAACGTGACCTTCGCGTTGTACGGCGGATCGAGTTCGAGCAACGCCTTCAGTTGCTGTACGGCCTGCGCGGCGTCGACGAGCGGCGGCAGCCGCAGCGACAGCTTGAACGCGGTGCGCGGACGCAGCACGTTGCCCGCATCGGCGAGCGCCGGCATGCCGGCCGCGCCGGTGACCGACAGCGACGGACGCCACGTCGAATTCAGCAGCGCCTCGCGCGGATCGGTCGTGGTCGGCAGCACGGGCTTGCCGTCCTGGCCGCACGCCCACGGCAGCCCCTTCCACACCGTGTCGCCGAGAATCGCGGCGGCGGCCTCGGCTTCGCGCACGCGGCTGGCCGGAATCTCGCAATGGAACGCGCCCGGCAGCAGGTTGCCGTTCTTCGCGTCCTCGAGGCGTTCGAACAACTGGCGCATCACACGGAAGCTCGACGGCGCGATGCCGCCATAGACGCCCGAATGAATGCCTTCTTCGAGTACCTCGACCTGCAGGTCGCCGGACACGAGGCCGCGCAGCGACGTGGTGAGCCACATCTGGTCGTAGTTGCCGGCGCCCGAATCGAGGCACACGACGAGCGATACCTGGCCGAGCCGGTCGCGCAACGCGTCGACGTACGGCAGCAGGTCGTAGCTGCCCGACTCTTCGCAGGTCTCGATCAGGCCCACGCAGCGCGGCCGCTCGATGCCCTGCTCGTCGAGCGCGCCGAGCGCCGCGAGGCTCGCGTAGATCGCGTAGCCGTCGTCCGCGCCGCCGCGGCCGTACAGCTTGCCGTTCTCGAACTTCGGCGTCCACGGGCCGAGGTCCGCGCGCCAGCCGTCGAATTCGGGCTGCTTGTCGAGGTGGCCGTACAGCAGGATCGTATCGGTGCTGCCCGAGCGCGTGGCCGGCGACTCGAAGAAGATCACCGGCGTGCGGCCCGGCAGACGGACGATTTCGAGCTTCAGGCCCTTCACCGGCTGCCGTTCGGCCCACTGCGCGGCGTCGGTGACGACGCGCTCGAGATAGCCCCGCTTCGCCCAGTCGGGGTCGAATGCGGGGCTCTTCGCGGGAATCGCGATGTAGTCGGTCAGCGCGTGGAGGATTTCATCGTTCCACTTGCGCTCGATGAAGGTCACGAGCTTGTCATGGTCGAGGACGCGGGTAGTGTCGACGGATGTCATGGTGGGGGTGCCTGGATCGGGCTGACGAAAACCCAGATCATACGCCGATGCTCCCCCGCCGGCGCCCCCTTCCCGGCTGTTCGGACCGCGTTCGGCAACGCGTCGCGCAGCCCGGCCGCGCAGGCGAGCGCGTCGCGCCACAGGCGCCGCGTCGGTTCACCCGCATCCTTCTTCGCGTGCGGGACGGCATCGTTGTTCGGAATGAGCGGCCGCCGCCACATGAGTCGCGCTTTTCATCGTCGCGCACGCGCGGCCCTGCCCGGCGCGCGCTACGTGCCGCCGCGATCCATCCCGCGCCGGTACGCGGCCGGGCTCGTCGCCGCGACGCGCCGGAAATGCCGGCGCAGCGATTCCTCGGAACCGAACCCCGCGCGCGCCGCGATCTGCGCGAGCGACAACGCGGGCTGCGCTTCGAGCATGTCCTTCGCGACGTTCACGCGTTCGCGGATCAGCCACGCGAGCGGCGACATCCCCGTCGCATCCGCGAACTGCCGCTGCAGCGTGCGCGTGCTCATCGCGGCCTGCGCGGCGAGCGATGCGAGCGTGTGCGGCTCGGCCGCATGCGCGCGCATCCAGTCGATCAGCTTCGCGAGCCGGTCGGTGCCGCCCGGTGCGACCGGACGCGGCACGAACTGCGCCTGCCCGCCGTCGCGATGCGGCGGCAGCACGAGGCGCTGCGCGACGCGGTTCGCGATCGCGCCGCCATGATCGCGGCGCACGAGATGCAGCAGCATGTCCAGCCCCGCCGCCGAGCCGGCCGACGTGACGATCCGCCCTTCGTCGACGTACAGCGCATCCGGATTCACGCGCAGCGCCGGATAACGCGCCTGCAGACGTTCCGCATACCGCCAGTGAGTCGTCACGGTCAGGCCGTCGAGCACGCCGGCCGCCGCCAGCACGAACACGCCCGAACAGATCGAGCAGAGCCGCGCGCCGCGCCGGTGCGCGGCCCGCAGCTTCTTCAGCAACGGCTCGGGCGGGCGTTCGTCCGGATCGCGCCAGCCGGGAATCACGATGGTGTCCGCGCGATCGAGCATCGCGAGCCGGTAGGGCGCGGCAACGGTAATGCCGCCTGCCGCGCGCACGGGCCCCGGCTCGCTCGCGCACACCGCGAAGCGATACCAGTCGACGCCGAGTTCCGGGCGCTCGAGCGCGAACAGTTCGACCACGCAGCCGAATTCGAACGTGCAGAGGCGATCGTAGGCGAGCGCGACGACGAGATGATTGTGCATGGCGCGATGTTACCGGAACTTGTCGATCGCGCCACTGCCGCGAAACCGGCCGAACCGCGATACTGCCCTTCATTGCGGCGCGTTCCGTGCCGCTCAACAAGGAGAGCCCGACCATGTCCCACGTCACCGACATCCCGGCCGCCGACAGCCCGGCCGCCCTCGCGCATTTCGAGGCATCGCTGCGCTTCGAGACCGACTGCTGGGACGTACACGATGCCCTCGCGTCCGGCACGCCCGATTTCGTGCTGCTCGACGTGCGCGGCCCCGATCTGTTCGCCGCCGGCCACGTGCCCGGCGCGCGCAACCTGCCGCACCGCAAGATCATCGAAGGCAAGCTCGCCGGTTACCCGGCCGACACGCTGTTCGTCGTCTACTGCGCGGGGCCGCACTGCAACGGCGCCGCGCGCGCGGCGGTCCGGCTCGCGCGCCTGGGCCGCCCGGTCAAGCTGATGATCGGCGGCGTGACGGGCTGGCTCGACGAAGGTTTCACGCTGAGCAACGACGTCCAGCCGGCGGACGCCGAAGCCGCCTGATCGTCACTAAAAGCGCAACAATCAATTGCCTGCACACGAACGGAAAAAGCGCGACAATCAGCCTCATTGCAGTTCGGACGGAGCAGCACCATGCATGATGCAGTCCTGATTCAAGTGGCCGGTTCAGTCGCGGCGATCGCGCTCTATTTCCTGCCGGCCGTCATTGCCGACCGGCGCGGCCGGCACGACAAGCTGACGATCGCGATGTTCAACGCACTGTTCGCATGGACGGGCATCGGCTGGCTGATGACGCTGTACTGGGCATGCCAGCCGAACCCGCGCACCGACGTCGCGCAGACGATCCTCGCGAAGCGCCGCGGCGTCAGCATGCGGACCTTCTCGACCGGCCTCGTCGAACGCGTGCAGCGCCGCGTCGCCGCGCAGGAGCAATGGGCGGAAAAGCAAGGCTGCCGTTAAGCCCCTGCCGTCAAGCCGCTCTTCCCCGCTTCACCGTATCGCGTCGAACTTCGGCATCCTGACGTTGGTCGACGCGCGGTAATCCCACTTCAGCGCGTCGCGCGGCGGCCAGCCGCCCGCGCGCAGCCGCGCCGCGAACGCCCCCGCCGTCACCGCCCGTGCGATCCGCTCGCCCGGACACCCATGCGGCCCCGTGCCGAAACCAAAATTCGGACCCGACACGCGGCCCGGCATCAGCCGGTGCGGATCGCGATGCACGGCCGGATCGCGGTTCGCCGCGGCAAGCACGACGAGGATGGCATCGCCGGCTTCGACGCGCACGCCTTCGATCGTCGTGCGCGCCGCGACGAAGCGGCGCGTGTTCTGCACCGGCGCATCGAAACGCCCGACTTCGGCGACGAATGCGTCGAGCGCGGCGGCATCCGGCACCGTGCCCGCTTCGCCGTTCCATGCCACGAGTGCATTGCCGAGCCATGCGGCCGTCGCCTCGCACGTCTGCGACAGCAACCCGACGAGATTCGCGACGAGCGCGCCGCTCGCGTGCCAGCCCGACGCACGGGCCGCCTGCTGTACCGCGGCGACCAGCGTGCGGTCGTGCGCATGCGACCGCGCGACGCGTTCCGTCATCCGGTCGAGCAGGTGCCGCGCCGCGTCGCTCGCGCGCGCCAGCGCCGCGGCATCCGACAGCGGCGACAGCGCGGCGACGAACTCGACGACCCGAGCAGCAATGTCGTCGAGCTGCGTTTCGTCGAAGCCGAGCAGATCGGCAACCGCGCACACGGGCACCGTCATGCACCACGCGTTCAGCGCATCGACATCGCCGGGCGCCGGCAACCGCCGCGCGGCAAGCACGTCGGCGCGATCGCGCAGCGCATCCGTATCGATCGGCGCGAACGCCGCGCGCAACGCCTGCTTCGGTACGTCGTGTCGCGACGGGCCGTCGTTCATGCGCACCAGTTCGCCGAACAGCGCGCCGGCCGTCGTGCCGCGCAACGCGGGCGGCACCGGCGCGTCCAGCGGCCGCACGCGGCAGGCCGGATGGCCGAGCACGGCCGTCACGGCGGCCGCGCGGCTCGCGACCCACAGGCCGAGCGTCGCGTCGAACGCGAGCGGCGGCCCGTCGACGAGCGCTGCGTAATAGGGATAGGGATCGCGGTGCGTGACCGCGGCAACAGGATCGGTCGGGTTCATGCGCTCAGTATCGGCGCCGCGCGCCGCCGCATGTTTCGGGATGGCGTGAAATGTCGTCGCACGGGCGCCGCGCGCCACGCGTGACACGTCGCGGCATCGCGGCGGCCGGCCGGCGTCAGGCCGCCGACCGCGAGCGGAGCGACTGCATGCGCAGCCGGACCCGTCCGGCCGAAATTGCGCGCGGCTCGGGCACCACCGTGTCGTGATGGAACATTTCCTGCCGGAACTCGCCGCTTTCGTCGAACCACTGGCAGATCAGCCAGTCGCCGTCGTCGAACACGACCGGCCCGGCATACGTGACGGTCATGCGCGGCCCGCCCGTTTTCAGCGTCACGACATCGCCCACGCGAAATCCGACGCGGTGATTTTCTCGGATCGTCATCGCTCTCTCAGCTTTTTATATATTCAATATATTGATATTCCGGCAGGCACTCGCCGATCATTGGAACGTGCCGCAGATTATCAATCAAAAAATCATCCCGCAACTCCCACGCACTGAAACGTTCTGAACTGGAACCTGCAACAATGCGCGGTATCGTCGCGTATGAAGGCCCGCCAAGCCTCATATCCGGCGCGGTTTGCGCGCCGGCGGCAGCCGATCGGAGCGGAATGCGGAGAATAAACGACGATTTTCGCGTCAGCGTCGGCGATTAATGCGGACGCGAAACCGATTGATTATCGTCAACCAATGCTTAAGTGGAAGCGATTCCGGATTTTATTGGGGCTCATTCATCGAACAAAATCGGCGAATTATCCGGCGCCGCAAACCAGCGGTTGATATCGCGCCCCGGCACGGCTGCCCGGCTGAAGGTGAACGTGCCGTCGCGCCGCATCTCCGTCGCCGCGCGCAGGAACGCACCGAACGCGGCCCGCGCCAGCGCGCCGCCGACGCTGACACGCTTCACGCCGAGCGCCGCCAGCGCGTCGAGGCTCAGCAACCCGCCCTGCAGACCCATGACGACATTGACGGGCGCGCCGACCGCCCGCGTCACGGCCGCGATTTCGTCGGGATCCGTGATGCCGGGCGCATAGAGCACGTCCGCGCCGGCGTCGCGATAGGCGACGAGCCGTGCGATCGTGTCGTCGAGGTCGCGGCGGCCGTGCAGGTAATTTTCGCAGCGGGCGGTCAGCGTGAACGGAAACGGCAGCGCGCGCGCCGCGTCGACGGCCGCCGCGATGCGCTCGACCGACGCGTCGCGCGCATAAATCGGCGTATCGGCGCGGCCGGTCGCGTCCTCGATCGAGCCGCCGACCGCGCCCGCCTCGGCCGCCAGCCGGATCGTTTCGGCCACCGTGTCGGGCGCGTCGCCGAAGCCGTTCTCCAGATCGGCGCTCACCGGCAAGCCGCCCGCGGCGACGAGCTCGGCGATATGAGCGAGCATCGCGTCGCGCTCGATCGCGTTGTCGGGGCGCCCTTTCGAAAACGCGTAGCCGGCGCTCGTCGTGGCGAGCGCCTCGAAGCCGGCCATCGCGAGCAGGCGCGCGGTGCCGGCATCCCACGGGTTCGGGATGATGAACGCGCCGGGGCGCGTGTGCAGCGCACGGAAAGCTTCGGCGTGGCGGGCTTGCAGGTCGGAACGGGTCATCGCGAACTCCCGGGAAGGTGTTGACGGATGAGCTTACGCCGGTCGTGCACGCGACGTTTCAGCTTTCGCCGAAATGTCGTCGCGCAACAGGAAAGACGCTGGCGTCGAAGCGGCCCGCCACTACGCCGGGCCGCCCACGTCGGTTCACGTCGATGCGGGCGGTCCGCCGCCGATGCCGAGCAACACGTCGGTGACGGCCTCGGAGAACCGCATCGCGCGACCGTCGATCAGCACGCCCTCCGGATTCGACGGATCGCGTACCGCTTGCGGCACGCCGTGCGCGATCAGCACGCGCGCGCACGCTTCCCAGTCGGGATCGCCGACGCCCTCCGGTTCGTTGACGGACGCCCAGGACAGCGTACCGAGCGCGTCGCTGCCGAATCCGTGCATCTCGCGCCAGCTTGCGCCGTGCGCGAGCAGGAACGCCAGCAGTTCGGCATCGCCGCGGAACACCGCGTGATTCAGCGCGCTCGCGTCCCAGTCGCCGCCTCGCGCGGCGATCGGCCAACCGAGTTCGACCATCGCCTTCACCGCGTCGCGCGAACCCCATGCGGCGGCGTCGGGCAGCAGCCGCAGCCGGTCGTCGGACAGCGCGCCGGGCAATTCGGGATGCTTCGCCTGAATACGCCGTGCGTCGTCGGCATCGGCGCGCGCGCAGGCCGCCATGAACGCGTCTTGCGCATCGAGCGCCTCCTGCGCGCCGGCCGCGCGCAACAGCGCCGCGACCTCGGACAACCCGGTCTGCATCGCGAGCCGATACGCGCTGACGCCCGCGGCGGTCCGCGCGCCGGGATCGGCGCCGGCCGCCAGCAGCGCGGCGACGTGGCGCGCCGGGCAACGCACGGCGATCGCGCGCAGCAACGGCGCGCCCCACGTCTTCGTCGGCCCTTCGCCGGCCGGCTCGTTCGGGTCGCCGCCATGCGCGAGCAGCAACTCGAGCGCGGCCGCGTCCGGCATGTCGAGCGCGCGCCGCAACGCATTGGTCCCGCCCACCCGGGCGCCGTGCTCGAGCAGCAGGCGCGTGCATGCCGGGTTCTCCACCGAGTGATACAGCGATTCGCCGTCGTTCGGATCGGCGCCGGCTTCCAGCAGCATCGCGGTGAGCGCGGGATCGCGATTGACGCCGGCGGCGCCATACAGCGCCGACAGCGGCGCCGACTCGTCGGGCTCGGCGAGCGAGGCCGGCGGATACCGGTTGCCGATCCGCTGGTTCGGATCGGCGCCCGCGTCGAGCAGATGGCTCGCGCACGCACGCAACCTGGCCGCGAATTCGGGAAGCTGCCCGAGCCGCGAATGCGTGACGGCGACGAGCGGCGGCAGCTTCAGCACACCGCCGGCGCGCGCGATCCAGCCGGGATCGGCGGCCAGCGCCGCCTTCACCGCGGCGAGATCGCCGGCCGCGCATGCGATCGCCGGGTCCGCCGACACGAGATCGGGATGGTCGAGCAGCAATTGCGCGGCCACGCGCGGCCGGGCCGCGTCGACGCCGCCGGTCACCTCCGCGCCGTACGCGTGGTCGAGCCAGCGCCGCATCAGCAGCGACCGCGCTTGCCGCGCGAGCGCATGCGTGTCGACGAACGCGCCGAGATCGGCCCAAGACGCAAAACCGTACTCGCGCGCGATGCACGACTGCGCGTCGTGCAGACGAAGCCCCAGCGCGAGCGTTTCGTCATGCGTGCGGTTCGCGGCGGCGGGCAGGAATGCGACGAAGCGTGCGACGGCATCGGCATCGCCCTGCCGGTACAGGCGCAACAACGCCTTGGCCTGCTTTTTCAGATGATCGGGATGGGCGTCGGGAGGCAGCTTTTTCATGCGGATCCTTGTGCATGGATGGCCGAAGGTCCGCAATACCGCCAGCACGAAGGATGGGGAAAGACCGGGTTTGCCGCGACAGGTGGGTTGAACCCTTTCCGCGGACCCGGAAGCGACCTGCATCGCTGCCCGGTATCGTAGGCGACGGCCGTCGGCATCGTCAATCGCGCGGCATCGCGCATGCGCGCAGCAGCGACGCCGTTCAGCCCGCGAGTTTCTTCGTCAGGAAGATGCGCGTGTGCCCGACCGGATAATCTGGCAGCTCGCCGAAGCGGACATAGCCGCGCTTCTCGTAGAACGGCCGCGCCTGGAAGTCGAACGTGTCGAGCCATGCGCTGTGACAGCCGCGCGCGACGGCCTCCTGTTCGGCCAGATCCATGATGCGCGTGCCGGCGCCCTGCCCGCGCGCGGCCTCGGGCACCACGAGCAGGTCGACATGCAGCCAGCCGAACGCCGTGCCGCCCCACAGGCCGCCGACCACCGCGCCGGCCGCGTCGGTCGCGATCACGGCCAGCGGCCGGAAGTCGACCGGGCCGGCCTGGCTTTCGTTGAAGCGAATGAGCGGCGCGACGATCTGCTTGCGCACGTCCGCGTCGCCCGCGTCGGTCACTGCATAGGTCAACGTCATCGATTGCGTCGGGTCATCAATGAAGGTTCGCTGAAACCGCACATCCCGCGCCCGTCAAACGACGTACGCGCCCTTCGCGTGCAGTTCCGCCTCGGTCCGCTCGAGCGCGGCGATCGCATCGCTGCCTTCGAGCGCCAGCAACTGCGCGACCAGCGCCTCGGCCATCGCGTGCGCGGCCACCAGCGACGGAAAGAACGACGGGCTGTCGTGCGTGAAGATCAGTTGCGCGTCCGCGTGCAGCGCGATCGGCGACACCGCGCTGTCGGTGATCGCGACGATCCGGCTGCCCTGCGCCTTCGCGGCCTGCGCGACGCGCGTCGCCTCGGCCGAATACGGCGCGAAGCTGACGATCACGGTCACGCTGTGCTTCGCGATCGTCCGCAACTCCATTTCGAGCGAACCGGCGACGCCGTTGAGCAGCGACACGGTCGGACGGAACAGCCGGTAGCCGTAGACGAAACCGAACGCGACCGGATAGCACGAGCGAAAGCCCGCCACGTGCACGTGCGATGCCTTGCGGATCAGCCTCGCCGCATCCGCGAGCACGTGCGCGTTCTGCGCGGCGGTCGCCGACAGGTTGTGCTGCTGCGCGGCGAGCAGATCGTGCGCGAGCGACGCCTTCGCGTCGGGCCGCACCAGCGAGCGCGCACGCTGCGTGAGCGGCTCGGGCCGCGTGCGCACGCGCGCGACGCACAGGTCGCGCAGCTCGTTCCAGCCTGGAAAGCCGAATTGCTGCGCGAGCCGCACGAGCGACGCGGGCTGCACCTGCGCGCGCTGCGCGACCTTGCGCATCGACGACGTGGCGACTTCGTCGGGATGATCGAGCAGGAAGGCGGCGCCCGCCTGGAATTGCGGGCTCAGCTCGGAAAATTGCGCCCGGATCCGGGACGCGAGTTCGTCGAAATTGGCGGCCATCTTGGTGGGAACGGGAACCGGTCGTCCATGGTATCACCGGCCCCGCGCCCACCTGTCAGCGCAGCACTTCGACGTGATCGGCGTCGACCTTCACGCTGCCCGACCATTTGCGCTCGAATTCGCCGGTCAGCTTCACTTCGTTCTTGTCGCTGACGGGCTGGCCGGCTGCCCACAACTTGTGGTCGATCTCGACGCGGATCGTGCCGGTGGCATCGACGAATTCGTAATCCTCGCCGCCGACGTGCTTGACGATGCGCCCCTGCAACTGCACGTGCTGGTCGTCCTTGCCATTCGCGAGCAGCTCCTTCACCGTCGTCGTGGTCAGCGCGGACGGCCCCGTGTATTGCGCATGGACGGCGGCAGGCAGCGTGGCGAGTGCAATCATCAGGATTCTGGCCAGGTGTTTCATGATCTCGTTCCTCTTCTTCGATGTGGCGCCGCGCTTCGTTGAACGCGACGGCGCCAGATTACGGACCGTAAGATTAAGCAAACCTGAAGGGCATGCCGAAGTGACACGGCGCCGCATCGGACGAGTACGAAACGAGGCCGCGCACCGCGCGCATTTAAGCCAGACCTAAGATGCGCACGCTTATCATGGGAACCCCGGGCGCCGCGGCGCCCCCGTTGAAGAGACACGAATCCATGCGCGTACTGCTCGTCGAGGACGATCCGCTGATCGGCAGCGGGCTCGAACAGGGCCTCAAACAGGAAGGCTTCGCGGTCGACTGGGTGAAAGACGGCGACGCCGCGTCGCTCGCGCTGCGCACGACCGGCTACGGGCTGCTGCTGCTCGATCTCGGGCTGCCGAACCGCGACGGCCTGTCGGTGCTCGCCGCGCTGCGCCGCCGCGACGAAAACCTGCCCGCGATCATCATCACCGCGCGCGACGGCGTGCCGGACCGCATCGCGGGCCTCGACAGCGGCGCGGACGACTATCTCGTCAAGCCGTTCGAGCTCGACGAACTGCTCGCCCGCATCCGCGCGGTCAACCGCCGCCATGCGGGCCGCGCGCAGACGACGCTCGCGATCGGCCCGCTGCGGCTCGATCCCGTCAAGCACCTCGTCTGGCTCGACGACGACGAAGTGCCGCTGTCGCCGAAGGAATTCGTGCTGCTGCACGAGCTGATGCGCGAACCGGGCGCGGTGATTTCGCGCGAACAGTTCGAGGAACGGCTGTACAGCTGGGGCGAGGAAATCGAGAGCAACGCGGTGCAGGTGCATATCCACAACCTGCGCAAGAAACTCGGCCACGACGTGATCCGCACGGTGCGCGGCGTCGGCTACCGGATCGGTGACGGCACGTGACGCGCGTGCAACGCGCGCTCGCGCGCTGGCGCAACGCGTCGCTGCGGCGGCGCCTGCTGACGTGGCTGATGCCGGCCGCCTGCGTGATCGGCCTGGTCGCGAGCGCCGGCACCTACTGGGGCGCGCTGCGCGAACTCGACGACCTGCTCGACGACCAGATGCGCAGCATGTCGAAACAGATCGTCGTCGGCCCGAACGGCGAGCTGTCGTTCAGCAACCATGCCAGAGGCAAGCACGGCTTCGAGGCGAGCGACCCCGATGCGGTGCTGCTGCAGGTGTGGCGCAACGGTACGCTCGTGTATTCGACCGACCGCGACTCGAAGCTGCCACCACCCGCGCAGCAGGGCATCGCGAGCGTCGACGTCGGCGGCCAGCCGTGGCGCACCTATGTGACGGAGCGCGGCGGCACGACGATCCGGCTCGCGCAGGCGCGGCATGCGCGCTGGGAAGCGATCGCGGGCATCGCCGTTCATCTTCTGTGGCCGGTGTTCTCGATGCTCCCGCTGCTCGCGCTGGGCCTGTGGTTCGGCATCGGCGCGGGGCTGCAGCCGCTGCGGGCGATCGCGGCAGGCCTGAAACGCAGGAATGCGAACAACCTCGAGCCGGTCGACGTCGCATCGATGCCGAACGAGGTCCGTCCGCTCGCCGAGGCGATCAACGACCTGCTCGCGCGCCTCGACCGCTCGTTCACGTTGCAGCGGCACTTCATCGCCGATGCCGCGCACGAGCTGCGCACGCCGATCATGGGGCTGTCGATCCAGTCCGAACTGCTGCGGCGCGCGGCGACCGCGGAGGAGCGCGAGCGCATCCTCGCGCAGATCCACGCGGGCACGACGCGCCTCGGCCACCTCGCCGAGCAGTTGCTGACGCTCGCGCGCCTCGAACCCGATGCGCAGGCGGCCGTCGCCGCGTCGGCGCCGGTCGATCTCGCCGCGCTGTGCCGCTCGGTGGTGTCGGACCGCGCGCGCGTCGCCGACGCGCACCGCATCGATCTCGGCGCGATCGTCGACGCACCGGTGATGGCCGCGGGCAATGCCGACACGCTGCGCGTGCTGCTGAACAATCTCGTCGACAACGCGATCCGCTATGCAGGCGAAGGCGCGCGCGTCGACGTGTCCGCGCGCATCGACGGCGCGACGCCCGTGCTCGAGGTGGCCGACGACGGCCCCGGCATTCCGGAGGCAGAACGCACCGACGTGTGGGAGCGCTTCTATCGCGGCGAAGGCGCGCAGGCAGTCACGTCGTCGGGCAGCGGGCTCGGGTTGTCGATCGTCAAGCGGATCGCCGAACAGCATCGCGCGACCGTCGCGCTCGCGACCACGCGCGGCGGGCGCGGGCTGACCGTCACGGTGCGCTTCCCGCGGCCGGCCTGATGCGCGGGCGGCGGACGGCTTGTCCACAGATTATGTTGGCAAGCTTGTGGACAACCCCTCCATTAACGGCACCAAGCCATTGATCGGAAAGGGTTTGTCATCGGTGCGCAGCAAACGCGCCGGACTGCGGCAAGTACGCGTTCACATCGGCCGCTTCACGCTGGCGGCCGCCGACGAAGCCGACTTGCTCGTCGTCTGAAGGCCGACGTGGCGTTCATGAAGCGGCAGCCGGGATTCATCTCGACGCGGCCTCATCCAGAAGGTCGGCGTGGCCGATATCTGCACGGCGGGAGTTCGCATGTGCGACGTGTGGCGGCGCGTGACATCGGCCGAATCGCGACCGCCGACTTCTCCACAGAAAATGTTGGCAAGCTTGTGGATATCCTGCGCACCGCGACGCTAAACCCTTGATCCGATGGACTTTGGCACGCGTGATGCAGACGCGGCGCACGTGATGACCGTCGCGCGCATGCTTCGCCGCACATCGCGTCACGACGCCGCGACAACGGACGCCCGATCCCCGTCATGTCATGACCACTGCATGCGGACCGAACCTGCATCGCCCACTTACCCACAAATTTTGTTGGCAAGCATGTGGATAGCCTGCGCATACCGCGATCAAGCATTTGATCCGAAAGACTTTGTCCGCGCCGCCTAGAAAACGGCACACGGGCGGCCAAGCGCCGGTTGCATGCCGCTGCGGTACGTGATGCGCCGCCCGCCGCGCCGGCTGCGGTGCTTGTCCACAGATTGTGTTGGCAAGCGTGTGGATAGCCTGCGCATACCGCGGCCAAGCGCTTGATCCGAAAGACTTTGTCCGCGCTGCTTCAAACGCGGCACGACGGCGCGCGCCGCGCGGCGCGCCCGCTGCGCGCGGGCTTGTTCACACTTTTTGTTGGCAAGCATGTGGATATCCTGAGCATGCGCGAGCTAAGTCGTTGATCGCACAACGTTTGATCGCGCAGGTCACGACTGCGGCACGATGCGCCCGCAGCGTGCGCGATGCCTGTCGCGCCGTGCCGTGCCGCGCCACTCAGCCGAACGTCCGCGCGACGATGCGAGCGACCGACGCGATCACGTCGTCCTTCGCCCGCGCATCGGCTCGCGTCTGCGTGTAGTACACGGCCAGCACGATCGGCGCGCGCGACGTCGGCCAGATGACGCCCGCGTCGTTCGTCGTCCCGTAGTCGCCCGTGCCGGTCTTGTCGCCGACCGTCCACCCGGCCGGCACGCCCGCGCGGATCCGCTTGTCGCCGACCTTGTTGCAGCGCAGCCAGGCGACGAGCTGCTCACGCTGCGCGGCCGGCAACGCGTCGCCGAGCGTCAGCACGCGCAGGCTGGCGGCCATCGCGGCCGGCGTCGTCGTGTCGCGCGGGTCGCCCGGCAACGCGGTATTCAGTTCGGTCTCCCATCGATCGAGACGGAACGTGTCGTCGCCGATCGAGCGCGCGTAGGCCGTGACCGCCGACGGGCCGCCGATCAGCTTCATCAGCAGGTTCGCGGCCGAGTTGTCGCTGTACTGGATCGTAGCCTCGCACAGCGCGGCGACCGTCATGCCCGCGCCGACGTGCTTCTCCGATACCGGCGAATAGTTGACGAGATCGGCCTTGGTGTAGGTCACGCGCTGTTGCAGCAAGCCCGGTTGCTCGACGCTCCGCGCGAGCACCGCCGCGCTCAGCATCGCCTTGAACGTGCTGCAGAACGGGAAGCGCTCGCCCGCGCGATGCTCGATGACCCGGCCGCTCGCCGTGTCGATCGCGCACACGCCGAGACGGCCGCCCGCGTCGCGTTCGAGATCGGCCAGCGTCGTCGCAGCAGCAACAGGCGCAATGGCGTCCGCGGCAGCCGCCGCTGCCGCCGTGGCGGCGTCCGGCGCAGCGGCCTGTCGCGACGCGCATGCGGTGACGGTAAGAACGAGCGGCGCCGTCGCGGCGGCCAGCAACAGGGATCGACGTTTCGATGAGTAGGTCATGTCGGTTGTCTCGTGGTGGAATGGCGGCGAAACGTGGTTGGCGCGTTGAAAACGGCCGGCCGCCGAGGCAGCACTATCGGCACTTTACGGTTGCCCGACAAGCAACGATAATTGAGCGCTGACAAAAGAAATTCTTATGACTAAGCTCCGCCCTCATCTTCCGCTCAATGCGTTGCGCGCGTTCGAATCGTCGGCGCGCCACCTGAACTTCACGCGCGCCGGCCTCGAGCTGAGCGTGACCCAGGCCGCCGTCAGCCAGCAGGTGCGCTCGCTCGAGGAGCGGCTCGGCTGCACGCTGTTTACGCGGCTGCCGCGCGGCCTCGGGCTGACCGACGAGGGGCGCGCGCTGCTGCCGGTGCTGAGCGACGCGTTCAGCCGCATCGAGACAGTGCTCAAGCAGTTCGACGGCGGGCGTTTCCACGAGGTGCTGACGCTCGGCGTCGTCGGCACCTTTGCCCTAGGCTGGCTAATGCCGAGGCTGAAGCAGTTCGGCGACACGCACCCGTTCGTCGAGCTGCGACTGCGGACCAACAACAACGTCGTCGACCTCGCCGCCGAGGGCCTCGATTTCGCGATCCGCTTCGGTGAAGGCAACTGGCCGGCCACGCGCAACGAGCGGCTGCTCGATGCGCCGCTCACCGCGCTATGCACGCCGGACATCGCGCGGCGCGTCGCGCGGCCGGCCGATCTCGCGAACGAAACGCTGCTGCGCTCGTATCGCACCGACGAATGGCACGGCTGGTTCGACGCCGCGCGGCTCGAACCGTGGGCCGTCAATGGGCCCGTGTTCGATTCGTCCCGGCTGATGGTCGAGGCCGCGATGCAGGGTGCGGGCGTCGCGCTCGCGCCCGCGTGCATGTTCTCGCGCGAACTGCAGCTCGGCCAGCTCGCGCGGCCGTTCGACATCGACGTGCGCGCGGGCGGCTACTGGCTCACGTCGCTGAAGTCGAAGCCGCTGACGCCGGCGATGACGCTCTTTCGCGACTGGATCGTGGCGGAAGCGGCCGGTACGGCGCCGGGCGCCTAACACGGCCGCGCTTGTCCACAGATTTTGTTGGCAAGGATGTGGATATCCTGGGTACGCGGCGCCTAACCCCTTGATCGCGCACGCATTCGCGCGCCGACGCACGGCGCGGGCAGCCTTTGCACGCGGGCTTCGCGCCCCGCTCGCATTCGGGCCGGATCCTCAACCCGTGCGACGCAATCGATTGCGAGTTGTCCACAGATTTTGTTGGCAAGCCTGTGGATATCCGCCGGATCGGACGCGTAACATCTTGATACACAAGGGGATTCGATCCGCGGACCTTGACCGGTCAATGGCGTGGCACCGGAATGATTGTGGAACCGCGCGCCGCGCATGCGTGGCGCGCCCGGCCGATGGCCGGGGCGGTTCTCCACAGATTGTGTTGGCAAGCGTGTGGATATCCTGCGTATCGGGCACCTAACTGATTGAGCGCACGGGGTTTTGTGCCGCGTGCGCAGAATCGGGCAGCGCCTGCGCCACCCGTACGTCAATGGCGGTCGAGCCCGCCGCGCAATTCGCTCGCCTTGTCGCGCAGCGCTTCGTAGCCCGAACGCGCATGCTCGGGCAGGTCGGGATCGCCGATCAACGCGCCGAGCGTTTCGATCAGGCTGAACAGAATGCCCTTCGCCGCGCCGACCGCGATGCTCTGCGATTCGATCGACTTGTGCAGGTGGTCGACCGCCGCTTCCAGATTCTCGAGCTTGTGCTCGCCGTCGTCGGGCCGGTTGTCGGTCGTCATCGTCTACCTCCGCCATCGTTCAAGGGTCATGTCACGATTCTATGCCGCCGCGCGCGAACGTGGCGCGACATCGCGCAACGTTCGCGCGGCGCCCCGCTACAGCACCGCGACCACCTTGACGCGGCCCGGCCGCTCCGCCGCCGCGACGACCTGCCCGTCGACCCGGCGGAACGTCAGCGACACGGTTTCGTCGCCGACGCGCAGCGCATCGATCCGCAGCCAGTCGACGCCTTCCGGCAATGCCGGGCGTTCGACGCGCACCTCGTGGCGCGACGCGTCGATGCTCACGCCGAGGCACGCCTGCAGCATCATGAACGGCGCGCCGGCCGCCCACGCCTGCGGCAGGCAGGCCACCGGATACGCGGTCGGCGGTTCGCCGCGCCGGCGCGGGAACCCGCAGAACAGTTCCGGCAGGCGCATCTCGAAGCTCACCGCCGCCTCGAACAGCGCACGCAGCAGGTTCACCGCGGCCGTCTTGTCGCCGTAGCGCGCCAGGCCGCGCGCGATGAGCGCGTTGTCGTGCGGCCACACCGAACCGTTGTGATAGGCCATCGGGTTGAAGCGCGGCTGGCCGGCCGCGAGCGTGCGGATGCCCCAGCCCGTCTGGAACAGCGCCGAGCCGAGCACGCCGGCGACCGCCGCGCCGCGCTCGGCGTCCGGCAGCCCGAACGCAAGCAGATGGCCCGCGTTCGATGCGAACACGCGGCACAGCTCGCCATGCCCGTCGAGCGCGATCCCGTAGAAATCGCCTTCCGGCATCCAGAACAGCGCGTCGACCTGGTCGCGCAGCGTCTTCGCGCGCAACGCGTAGCGCGTCGCGTCGGCCGCATGGCCGCGCCGGTGCGCGCACGCCGACATCGCGTCGAGCGCCGCGCACGCGTAGGCCTGCACCTCGACGAGCGCGATCGGCCCGTCCGGGAAACGGCCGTCCGCGTGGAACACCGAATCGTGGCTGTCCTTCCAGCCCTGGTTCGCGAGGCCGCGCTCCGACGTGCGCTGGTAGTCGAGCAGTCCGTACGGATTGCGGTCGCACTTGTCGATCACCCATTGCACGGCCCGCTCGAGCGCGGGCCACAGCTCGTCGATCAGCGCATCGTCGCCGGTGCGCTCGGCATAGGCGCCCGCGAGCACGATGAACAGCGGTGTCGTATCGACGCCGCCGTAGTACAGCGCAAACGGCACCTCGCCCGTCGCGGCCATCTCGCTGCGGCGGAACTCGTGCATGATCTTGCCGGGCTCCGCGTCGCGGAACGCGGAGGTCTCGCGCGCCTGATGCTCGGCGAGAAAGCGCAGCACGCCGCGCGCGAGCGACGGCTGCAGCCACAGCATCTGCAGCGACGTGATGATCGCGTCGCGGCCGAACGGCGTCGAGAACCACGGAATGCCCGCATACGGGTACGGCCCCGTGTCGAGCTGCGTCGTGAGCAGCCCGAGATCCGCGAGCGAACGATCGAGCCACGCGTCGAACAGCGGATTGCCGGTGTTCACGCGCGCCATCGACTCGCGCCGTGCCCGCATCTCGCGATGCACGCCGACGAGCGCCGTGCGCAGCGCGACGCGGCCGCACCCGGGCCCTTCGCCCTGCGCGGGCCCGAGCGTCGCATCGACGGTCAGGTAGATCGACACGCACGCCTGCGCGGCGATCGTCAGCGTGTAGTCGGCACGATCGACCGACAGCGCGTCGGGCGCCGGCGAAAAATGCACGGTCACGTTGCGCTCCACGCCGTCGAGGCCGTCGTACCGCAGCCGCACCGCGCCCGCGTCGACGCGCGGCGCGCCCACCGTGCCGCGCTTGGGCCGCCGCGTGCCGCGCACTTCGAACATGTCCTTGAAATCCGCCGCGAACGACAGCGACAGCGGCACCTCGGCTTCGCTCGCGCCGTAGTTCGTCAGCGTCAGCGCTTCGTGCAGCACGTCGCCCGCGAGCACGCGCATGCGCTCGATATGGATCACGCCCTCGGGCGTCTCGTGGCCGCCGAGCGGCGGCAGCGGGCGGTTCGTCAGGTGCGCGGTGAACGACGCGTTGTCGGCGCTCGTCGCGCCCGACAGCAGCGACGGCGCGCGGCCGCCGAACGTCAGGCGCCACGTCGACAGCACGCGCATGTCGTCGACGAACAGGCCGTCGTCATGGCCGGCGATATCGCCGAGCGCGTCGCTGACCACGAACGCGTCGCCGGATTTCAGCACGTACTGGTTGTTGCGCGCGAGGACCTGCGGATCGGCTTCGGGCGCGATGAAAGCGGGACCCGACGCGGTGGCCGGGGGAATCGGCGCGACTTGCGGCGCCTGCGTCGTCGTGGCTTCGGCGTGATTCGGCATCGATGCTCCTGTGTCGAGGCGCAACGCGCGGCGCGCGTCGCGTGTTTCGCACAGGATAGGCCAGAACGGCGAACGTGCGCAGCGACGAAACGGCCGCGGCGCCAGACGACGTTGCTTCGTCGCATGGCGCCGCGGACGGGCACGTCAGTCGCCGGTCAGAATTTCCACAGGATGTTGCCGAGGATCGCGTTGTCGCGCACGCCGCTGCCGTATTGGCCGCTGTACGTGAGGCCGAGCGTCAGGCGCTTCGTGATGTTCGCGTCGATGCCGGCTTCGAGCACCGCGCTGTCGCGAGCAATCGGCACGCCCGATACCTGGAACGACGTGCCGCCGTTCGCGAACGTGAACGCCGACGACGGCCGCACGTTGCCGAACGCATGCCGCCAGCCGACCGTCCCGCGCGCGGTGAACGTGCCGCTCGCGATCGAGCCGAGCTGCGACGCCGCACGCAGGCCGAGCGTCGAGAAGCCGACGTGGGTCGTCTCGCCGCCGGCGCGCAGCGCGGCCGCGCCGCCGGTTTCCGTATAGCCGTCGGTATGCAGGTTCACGTACGCGAGGCCCGCGAACGGTTCGATCGCGACCGGGCCGACCGGCAGCGCGTAGCCGACTTCGCCGAACACCTGCGCCGAATGCGCGTTGTAGCCGGCCGAGTCGTGATCCGAGAAGCCCGCGAAGCCCGGATAGCGGTCGCTGTTGATGCGATACCACGTGTACGACGCGCCGCCGCGCACGCCGAGCGCGCCGTACTGCGCGCCGCCGTACAGCGACAGGTAGTAGCTGTTCACCGCCGCCGACGAACTCTGGTCGTTGTCGAGCGAGCTGTGCGTGACGCCCGCGGCCAGACCCGCACGCCACTTGTCGTTGAACGCCATGTCGGCGCCGGCGATGAAGCCCGTCATGCTGCGGTTGATCGACGACGCGTTGCCGTCGCCGGCGAGCCGGCTGCGGCCGCCGAACGCCTGCCCCCAGACGACCGGCTGATAAGGCGTCCCGCCGTAGCACCCGTCGCGCGAACCGATCCGGCGCTCCGGCGGCAGCGTCGGGTCGGCCACGCCGGCCGTGTTGTCGCCGCACAGCGCGGCGCCGCCCGACGACAGCGCCGCGAGCGGGCCCGATCCGGGCGCGAGACCCTGACGGACGCGATCGGTCACCGCGTCGCGCACATAGCGGCTGTCGAGCAGCAGCATGCTCTTCAGGCTCGCCTGCAGTTCGCCGCCGAGCAGCCCGTACGCGCGGCGCGCGGTCGGCGCGTCGGCCGTCAGCACCGTGTCGTACAGCGGATTGCCGGTGCCGAGCGCGGCCACCGCGGTCGCGACCGAGCGCTGGTTCGGCGTGGTGGCGACGTCGGGCAGCGACGTGCCGTTCTGAGCCAGTTGCAGATAGACGTGACCCGGATCGTAGCTGAGGGTCGGCGTGAGGAACGCATAGTTCGCGCTCACCTGGGTGAACGCGCCCTGCACGCCCGACGACGCGCTGAGGATCGTGTACGTCGTGCCCGGCTGATAGGTGCTCTGGTTCGCGAGCACCTGCACGGTGCCGCCATTCAGCGTCGCCGTGCCGCTCGCCGCGAGGCTGCCGCTTTGCTGCGGCGTCGCGGCGACCTGGAACGTCGAACCCGGCTGGAACGTGACGTTGCCGCCTACGTTCAGCGCGGCGCCCGGCTGCGTGGCGGCCGCCGTCGCGCCGCCTTGCACCACGAGGCCGCCGATCGTGCCGGTGCCCGTCAGCGTCGCGCCGTTCTGCACGGTGACGGTCGACTGGCCGAGCGAACCGTTGACGGCGAGCGTGCCCGCGGCGACCGTGGTCGGGCCGCTCAGCGTGTTCGTGCCGGTCAGCGTGAGCTGCCCGCTGCCGGCCTGGGTCAGCGAACCGGTGCCGGACAGCACGCTCGCGATCGTCACGTTGCCCGATTGATTGACGATCAACGCACCGTTGTCGACGACGTCGCCGGCCACGCTGCCCGACGTGCCGCCGTTGCCGAGTTGCAGCGTGCCGCCGGCTGCGATCGTGGTGCCGCCCGTGTACGTGTTGGCGCCGGTCAGCACCTGCGTGCCGCTCGCCACCGTCACGCCGCCCGAGCCGCCGATCGTGCCGCCGAAGGTATTGCTGCCGCTGCCGTTCAGCGCCAGCGCGTTCGCACCGAGATTCACGTTCGTGCCGGCCGCACCCGACAGCGCACCGATCGTTTGCGTGCCGGTCGCGCCGCTCACGTCGAACGTCGCACCCGTGCCCGCGAGATTCACCGCGCCCGTCGATGCGAGGCTGCCGCCCGCGCCGAGCGCGAGCGTGCTGCCGCCGGCGATCGTCGTGCCGCCCGTGTACGTATTCGCACCCGTCAGCGTTTGCGTGCCCGTGCCGGCGAACGTCACGCCACCCGTCCCGCCGATCGCGCCGCCGAACGTACCGTTGCCGCTGCCGTTCAGCGTCAGCGCATTCGCGCCGAGATTCACGTTCGTGCCGGCCGCGCCGGCCAGCGTGCCGATCGTCTGCGCGGCCGTCGCCCCGCTCACGTCGAACGTCGCCCCAGTGCCCGCGAGGTTCACGGCGCTCCCCGACGCGAGGCTGCCGCCCGCACCGAGGGCGAGTGTGCTGCCGCCGGCGATCGTCGTGCCGCCCGTATACGTGTTGGCCCCCGTCAGCGTTTGCGTGCCCGTGCCGGCGAACGTCACGCCGCCCGTCCCGCCGATCGCACCACCGAACGTACCGTTGCCGCTGCCGTTCAGCGTCAGCGCATTCGCGCCGAGATTCACGTTCGTGCCGGCCGCGCCGGTCAGCGTACCGAACGTCTGCGCGCCCGTCGCGCCGCTCACGTCGAACGTCGCCCCCGTGCCCGCGAGGTTCACGGCGCTCCCCGACACGAGGCTGCCGCCCGCGCCGAGTGCGAGTGTGCTGCCGCCGGCGATCGTCGTGCCGCCCGTGTAGGTGTTCGCCCCCGTCAGCGTTTGGGTGCCCGTGCCGGCGACCGTCAGGCCGCCGGCGCCGCCGATCGTTCCTCCGAACGTACCGTTGGTGGTGCCGTTCAGCGTCAGCGCATTCGTGCCGAGGTTGACGTTCGTGCCGGCCGCGCCGGTCAGCGTGCCGATCGTCTGCGCGCCCGTCGCGCCGCTCACGTCGAACGTCGCACCGGCGCTGGCGAGGTTCACCGCGCCGGTCGAGGCGAGGCTGCCGCCCGCGCCGATCGCCAGCGTGCCGCCGCCGCTGATCGTCGTGCCGCCGGTGTATGTGTTCGCGCCGGTCAGCGTCTGTGTGCCGCTGCCGGCCAGCGTCAGGCCGCCGGTGCCGCCGATCGCGCCGCCGAACGTGTTGCTGCCGTTGCCGCTCAGCGTCAGCCCGTTGCCGCCGAGGTTCACGCTCGTGCCGGCCGCGCCGGTCAGCGTGCCGAGCGTTTGCGAGGCGGTCGCGCCGCTCAAGTCGAACGTCGCCCCCGCGCCCGCCATGTTCAGCGCACTGCCGGACGCAAGGCTGCCGCCCGCGCCGAGCGCCAGCGTGCTGCCGCCAGCGATCGTCGTGCCGCCCGTGTAGGTGTTCGCGCCGGACAGCGTCTGCGTGCCGGTACCCGACAACGTGAGGCTGCCCGTGCCGCCGATCACCCCACCGAACGTGCCGCTCGCCGTGCCGCCGAGCGTCAGTGCGTTGGCGCCGAGGTTCACGTTCGTTCCCGCGACGCCCGACAGCGCGCCGAGCGTCTGCCCGCCTGTCGCACCGCTCAGATCCAGCGCCGCGCCGGCACCGGCGAGATTCATCGTGCCCGTCGGCGCGAGGCTGCCGCCCGCGCCGAGTGCCAGCGTCCCCGCATTGACCGTCGTGCCGCCCGTATAGGTGTTCGCGCCGGTCAGCGTCGTGGTCGCCGCGCCGTTCTTCACGAGGCCACCGCTTCCGTTGATCGCGCCGGTCAGCCCGAGATCGTTGCTGCCGCCGAGCGTCAGCGTCGAGCCGGTCGCGAGATTGACCGCATTGCCGACCGACAAGGCCGCATTCGTATCGAGCGTGGCCGCGCCGCCGACGGTCAGCGCGCCGGAACCCAGCGCCCCGCTGTTGCCGAGCACGAGGCTGCCGCTATTGAGGTTCGTGCCGCCGCTGTAGGTATTGACGCCGTTCAGCGTCTGCGTGCCGGTGCCCGACAACGTGAGGCTGCCCGTGCCGCCGATCACCCCGCTAAACGTGCCGCTCGCCGTGCCCCCGAGCGTCAGTGCATTGGCGCCGAGGTTGACGTTCGCTCCCGAGACACCCGACAGCGCGCCCAGCGTCTGCCCGCCTGTCGCACTGCTCAGATCCAGCGTCGTGCCGGCGCCCGCCAGATTCATCGCGCCGGTCGATGCAAGGCTGCCGCCCGCGCCGATCGCCAACGTGCCCGCGTTGATCGTCGTGCCGCCCGTGTACGTGTTCGTGCCGGTCAGCGTCGTGGTCGCCGCGCCGTCCTTCACGAGGCTGCCCGTGCCGGCAATCGCGCCACCGAGCGTAAGGCTGTTGCTGCCGCCGAGCGTCAGCGCGGCGCCCGTGCCCAGATTGACCGCATTGCCGACCGACAAGGCTGCATTCGTATCGAGCGTGGCCGCGCCGCCGACGTTCAGCGCGCCGGCGCCCAGCGCCCCGCCGTTGCCGAGCACGAGACCGCCGCTATTGAGGTTCGTGCCGCCGCTGTAGGTATTGGCGCCGTTCAGCGTCTGCGTGCCCGTACCCGACAACGTGAGACTGCCGGTACCGCCGATCACCCCGCCGAACGTGCCGCTCGCCGTGCCGCCGAGCGTCAGCGCGTTGGCGCCGAGGTTCACGTTCGTTCCCGCGACGCCCGACAGCGCGCCGAGCGTCTGCCCGCCCGTCGCACCGCTCAGATCCAGCGTCGCGCCGGCGCCCGCCAGATTCATCGCGCCGGTCGATGCAAGGCTGCCGCCCGCGCCGAGCGCCAACGTGCCCGCGTTGATCGTCGTGCCGCCCGTGTACGTGTTCGTGCCGGTCAGCGTCGTCGTCGCGGCGCCGTCCTTCACGAGGCTGCCCGCGCCGGCAATCGTGCCCCCCAGCGTAAGGCTGTTGCTGCCGCCCAGTGTGAGTGCGGCGCTCGCGTCGAGATTGATCGCATTGCCGACCGACAGGTTCGTGGTCGTATCGAGCGTCGCCGCGCCGCCGACGGTCAGCGCGCCGGTGCCGAGCGCCGACGCGTTGCCGAGTACCAGTCCGCCGGCGTTCAGCGTCGTGCCGCCCGCATAGTTGTTCGCGCCCGACAGCGTGAGCGCCGCCGCGCCGTTCTTCACGAGACCGCCGCCGCCGGAAATCGCGCCGCCGAGGCCGAGATCGGTGCTGCCGCCGACCGTCAGCGTCGTGCCCGTCGCGATGTTGACGCCGTTCGCGAGCGACACGTTGGCAGTCGCATCGAGCGTCGACGAACCGTTGACATTCACCGCACCGAGGCCGAGCGACGTATTGCTGCCGACGACGAGGTTGCCGCCGTTCAGGTTGGTGCCGCCCGTGTACGTGTTCGCGCCCGTCAGCGATTGCGTGCCGGTACCCGACAGCGTCACGCTGCCCGAACCGCCGATCGTGCCGGCATAGGTGGCATTGATGCTGCCGCCGAGCGTCAGCGAATTGGCGCCGAGGTTCACGCTCGTTCCCGCGACACCCGACAGCGCGCCGAGCGTCTGCCCGCCCGTCGCACTGCCCAGATCCAGCGTCGCGCCGGCGCCGGCAAGGTTCATCGTGCCCGTCGACGCGAGGCTGCCGCCCGCGCCGAGCGCAAGTGTGCCCGCGTTGATCGTCGTGCCGCCCGTGTACGTGTTCGTGCCGGTCAGCGTCGTGGTCGCCGCGCCGTTCTTCACGAGGCCGCCGCTTCCGCCGATCGCGCCGGTCAGCCCGAGATCGTTGCTGCCGCCGAGCGTCAGCGTCGAGCCGGTCGCGAGATTGACCGTGTTGCCGAGCGTCACGTTCGCGCTCGTGTCGAGCGATGCCGACGCGTTGACGTTCAGCGCGCCGGTGCCGAGCGACGAATTGTTGCCAACCACCAGGCCGCCGGCATTCAGGTTCGTGCCGCCCGTGTAGCCGTTCGCGCCGGACAGCGTCAGCGTACCGCCATCGTTCTTCGTCAGCGCGCCGCCGCCCGACACCGTGCCGGACAGCGTCAGCCCGGTCGCGCCCTGCACCGTCAGGCCGCCCGCGCCGAGCGACACGTTGTTGGACACGTCGAGCCCCGCCGTGCCCACCTGCAACGCACCGCCGTTGCCCGTGACGGTCCCGGTGCCGAGCGACGCGTTGTCGTTGATGATCGCCACGCCGCCCGTCAGCGTCGCGTCCTGCGCGGTGGACGCGCCGTTGATGGTCCAGTTGCCGCTCGTGACGTCGAGGTGATTGAAGTTGATGTAGTTGTTGACCGCGATCGTGCCGTTCGCCGCGGCGCCCTGCTGCAGGTTGAGCGTATTGTTGCCGCCCGCGCCGCCGTCGACGACGCCGGTTGCGGCCACGCCGAGCGTGACCGGGCCGATCGTGATGTTGAACGCGCCGCCGGTGCCGCCGGCCGTGTTGACCGACGAACCCGTCACGGCATTGAACGTGTTCGTGCTGTTCGCCCCCATCGACACGCCGCCGTTGATCGTGCCCGAGTTGGTGAACGTATTGCCCTGCCCCGGCGTGCCGTTCGAACCGAGCGACACGCGGCCGGTGATCGTCCCGCTGTTCGTCATGTTGACCGTGCCGCCGCCGTACGCGGCGACCACCGGCGCATCGGCGCCGACGAGGGTCGCGCCGGGCAGTGGGGACGAGCCGATCGTACCGGTGTTGTTGATCGTCGACGTGCCGCCCGTGCCGTTCTGGACCGACAGCGCCATGCCGGTCACGCCGCTGATCGCGACGCCGGTCGAGCCGTTCATCGTGCCGTTGTTGGTCACGGTCGTGGTGCTCGCCGCCGCGTTGCCGACCACCGCGCCGCTCGACAGCACGCCGAGCCCCGAGCCGAGCACGGACGGGTCGATCGTGCCGTTGTTGGTCAGCGTGACGTTACTGCCGGTCAACGACATCGCCGTGCCGCCGACCCCGAGCAGCACACCGACGCTTGCACCGGGGTTGACCGTCGCATTCAGGTTGTTGGCGCTGTTCGAATAACTGGGCGCCAGCGGGTTCGCGGCGCCGGAGCAGGTCACCGTCGTGCCCGCGGTGCTGCAGGTCGCCTGGGCGGGAACGATGCCCGCGCCCGACAGCGCCAGAAACACGCCCGTGGGCAGCAATAGTCTCGGAAACGGCTCACTCGTTTTTCTCGAACGGGCAGGATTCATGCTTTCCCTCTTTATTGATTTCGGTTTTTGGTATGGGTATTGCGGCCGCACTGGACGGCACGCAGCAGAAAATCGCGGATAAAAGCGTCCTCCCCGGCAATCGCGATGCGCTGTCGGTTTATTCGTGATGATTGTTTTGATCGGCCCGGAAATGCAGCTGCGGAACTAGTCGAATGACATGGTGACGGCCCCTGTTTTTTTGCAGCGACTTTCTGGTTGATTTGATTACTGCCCGCTTTCGTCAGACTAGGCTATATCAAACTCAAACCGTTTTCCAGTCGATATTTTCCTGTCGGATCAACGGCCGACGGTTATGTAGTTTTTTTACTTTCTGACAGATGCGCAGCGATAACATGCAACACACTCTTCGCCGGCCTTCTTGATTTTTCGCAAAGACAACGATTGTTCCGCATCGGTGGAAACACCGATATATCGCCCCGATTCAATACACGCTGATTTTGCAGTGCAATATTCTTACCGCGACGAATGATCCATGCAGATAATCAACATCCGCTTAATAAATCGATCGGACCTCGATTATGGAACTGTCGGCGAAACTGTTTTGATTTTTGTCCCCTCAAGACATCTGAAACGAGAATCGCTATTATTTATTCAGTGCCCATGACACCCGCGCGGCCGGCGCGGACGACAGAAAACCGGAAAAAACAACGAAACCACCCGCACCGGAAGCGCGCGCTTCCGGGCCGCCCCGTCACGAAAACAGGCGCATCGGATAAAGCATCGGCCGAAACGAAACCGGCCGCGCATCGGGATTCACCCACAACCGCACCGCATACACCGCGTAGGCCGGCACCTCGCGCCAGCTCGAATAGAGATCGCGCCACTGGAAGCGGCGCGGATACGCGGCGGAGATGTTCGACCGCGCAATGCCGACGCGCTCGAACGCGAGGCGCGCCCGCGCGAGGTGGTAATACTGGCTGACGATCAGCACGCGCGACAGGCGATGCGCGCGCAGGTAGGCAAGCGTGTGCTGCGCGGTCGCGAGCGTGTTGTCGCCCTGATCGTCGACGGCGATCCGGTCCGCCGGCACGCCGCGCGCGACAAGGTAGTCGCGCATGGCCGTCGCCTCGTTCAGCCCGGGCCCGTCGATCGCGCCGCTGACCAGAAACGCCGGGCACTGCCCCGCGCGGTAACAACGCACGCCGACATCGAGCCGGGCCGCGAGCACCGGCTTCGGCGCGCCGGTTTCGTCGAGCGCGTTGCCGAAGATCACGGCGACGTCCGCCGGGTCGCCCGGCATCCGCATGCCATGGACGACGATCGCGGCCGCCGCCGCGCCCCAGACGCACGCGACGACGGCCAGCACGCGGACGGCCCGGGCCGCGAAGCCCCGTTTGGTTCGATATTTCAAGGTATTCGGTCTCTCAGGTGTCACCGGGGGCGTCGGCCGGCCCGGCCCCGAACAGGCGCGTCACGCTAGCACGGCGCGCCCGCGCCTGTCCATGCGATGGACCGATGCCGGCCGAGTGGGCCGGCCACTGGAAGATCGAAAGAATGTGAGGGCGTGCGCCCGGCCGCGGCCGACAGCACCGCCCGGCTCAATCCGCCGGGCACATCGCGAGCCGCCCCATCGCCTCGCCGGCGCCGCGCACCGCGCAGGTGGACGGCTCGTCGGCGATCCGCGCGACCAGCCCGGTCTCGTCGTACAGCAGGCGTTCGAGATCGGCGAGCAGCGCGCCGCCGCCCGTGAGCACCGCGCCGCGATTCGCGATGTCGGTCACGAGTTCGGCCGGCGCGTTTTCCAGTACCGACTTCACCGCGCCGATCACCTGCTTGAGCGGCGCGGCCAGCGCGTCCGCGACGTCGTGGTTGGACAGCTCGACCGAGCGCGGCAGGCCGTCGCCGATGCCGCGGCCGACGGCGCGGGTCGACGTGCGCGGCACCGCGCTCGTGGCCGAGCCGATCGTCTTCTTCACGTGCTCCGCCGTCTGTTCGCCGAGCAGCACGCCGTACAGGTTGCGGACATGGTTGACGATCGCCGCGTCGAACTGGCTGCCGCCGACGCGGATCGCCTCGCGGTACACGATGCCGCCGAGCGCGATGACCGCGACTTCGGTCGTCCCGCCGCCGATGTCGATGACCATCGAGCCGACCGGCTCGGTCACCGGCAAACCGGCGCCGAGCCCGGCCGCCAGCGGTTCCTCGATCAGTTCGACCTCCGATACGCCGGCCGCGAACGCGGCCTCGCGGATCGCGCGGCGCTCGACGGCCGTCGCGTCGGACGGCACGCACAGCGTGACCTCGACGCGGCGGCCGAAGCGCGAGCGGGTGCGCGACATGTCGATGAAGCTGCGGATCATCTGCTCGGCCGCGTGCGCGTCCGCGATCACGCCGTGCCGCATGGGCCGCACGGCTTCGAGATGCCCGGGTTCGCGGCCGAGCAACGCCTTCGCGAGTTCGCCGACGGCCTCGAGGGTGGGCCGCGCGTCGCTCGCGCCGCCCTTGCGGAAGCAGACGACCGACGGCTGGTTCAGCACCACGCCGCGTTCGTGCGTATAGATTCGCGTACTCGCCGTTCCCGGGTCGATCGCAACGGGTTGCGCAAACAACTTTCCGAACAGCGGTGTCGACATATCAAACCTTTGTGAAGGAGCGGGCCGGGACAGCCGCGCCGCACTTTTCGCCGCGCGTGCATGCCGCCCCATCACGAGCTTAGCGGCAAATCGTTCCGATACTTTAGCCAATTCCAATGATTTTTTCGCGACGAAATTGCCGAAAACGGCGTCCCGCGCACGTCCGGCTACGCAACAGCCGCTCGCATCGGGCCTGTAAAACACGGTAATCTCTCGGTCTTGCCTGTTCCCGGCAGGCCTCCGACGCACGATCACGCCAGGTATGTTCACCATGACAGCGACCGTTTCCTTCCGCTGGGCGCCGCTGCGCCCGCTCTGCACGACGCTCGTTGCCTTCTGGTGCTGCGCGGTTGCCGCGCAACCGCTGCCGGCCGCCGAATCCGCCGCCGCCCCGACCGTTGCGGCCGCAGCCAACGCCGCGGCTGCCGCCGCACCCGCCGCCGCGGCGCACACCTGCGCGGCCGACGGCGGCCCGGCCGGCCGCCCGTCGATCGGCCTCGTGCTGTCCGGCGGCGGCGCGCGCGGCTACGCACACCTTGGGGTCCTGAAAGTCCTGGAGGACAACCGGATCCCGATCGACTGCATCGCGGGCACCAGCATGGGCGCCGTGGTCGGCGGCCTGTACGCGAGCGGGATGGCGGCCGACGAGATGCAGAAGCGGCTGTCGGAGGTCAACCTGGCCGATATCGCGTTCGACGTGACGGACCGCGCGGACCTGCCGCAAACCAGCCGGGAAGACGAACGCCTGTACATCAACGGGCTGACGCTCGGCTTCGGCAAGAAAGGCGTCAAGGCGCCGGTCGGCCTCGTTCAGGGCAACCGGCTGCAGGCGCTGCTCGCGAACTGGACGGCCGCCGTGCCGACCAACCAGCCGTTCGACCACCTGCCCATTCCGTATCGCGCGGTCGCGACCGACCTGCAGACCGGCCAGATGGTCGTGCTCGACCACGGCTCGCTGCCGCTCGCGATTCGCGCGAGCATGGCGATGCCGGGCCTGTTCGCGCCGGCCGAGATCAACGGGCGCGCGCTCGTGGACGGCGGGCTCGTCAGCAACCTGCCCGTCGACACCGCGCGGCAGATGGGCGCGAACATCGTGATCGCCGTCGACATCGGCTCGCCGCTGCGCCCGCTCGATGCGCTCGCGTCGCCCGCCGACGTGATGCAGCAGATGGTCGGCATCCTGATCCGCCAGAACGTGACCGCGCAGCGCAAGCAGCTCGACACGCACGACGTGCTGCTCACGCCGGACCTCGGCTCGCTCGCGTTCACCGATTTCCAGAACGCGAAGCAGGCGATCGCCGCCGGCGAGATCGCCGCGACCGCGGCGCTGCCGAAGCTGCGGCGTTTCGCGCTCACGCCGGAACAGTACGCGGCCTACCGGTCCGCGCATGCGCAGCCGCTGCCGCCGCCGATCCGGATCACGCGCATCGACATCAAGACCAGCGGCGGCGTGCCCAAGCGCGTCGTCAGCAACGCGCTGCACGTGAAACCCGGCGACATCTACGATCCGAAGACCGTCAGCCAGGATCTGCTCGGGCTCACGACGGGCGGCAACTTCGAGAGCGTCACGCAGCAGATCGTGAGCCGCGGCGACGACAACGTGCTCGAGATCGACGCGCGCGAGAAGTACTGGGGGCCCAACTTCCTGCTGTTCGGGCTCGGCATGTCGAGCAGTTCGACCGACGAAGGCGGCTTCCGCCTGCACGTCGGCTACCGGCGGCCGTGGCTCACGGAATCGGGGCTCGAATTCCGCGCGGACACGACGATCGGCAGCGACCTGCAATCCGCGCGCATCGAGTTCCGTCAACCGCTGTCGATGGCATACGGCGTCTATCTGTCGCCGTACGCGGAATACCAGCGCCGCTACGCGAACCTGTACGACGACACCGGCGACGTGAAGATCACGCAGTACCTGATGCAGACGGCGCGCGCCGGGCTCGATCTCGGTTTGCCGATCGGGCGGCTCGGCGATTTCCGGATGGGCGTCGGTTACGTGACCGGGCACGGCTCGCCGACCTACAACCTGCCGTTCGACGACGGCAGCGGCCAGGCGCTGCTGTGGCCGAGCTTCACGTCGCAGGCGCTGATCGCGCGCGCCCGGCTCGTGATCGACCAGCTCGACGATCCGCTGTTCCCGCGCAAGGGCTATTTCACCGAGCTGCGCGTCGAACGCTCGCTGGTGTCGCGCAACGGCGGCTCGGCGCAGGAATTCTCCGACGGGATCAACAACGCACCCTATACCGAGATCTACGGCAAGGCGATGATCGCGCAACAGTTCGGCCGGCACAGCGTCAGCGCGACGATCGAGGGCGGCAAGAGCATCGGCGGCACCAACCTGATCAACGCGTTCAACTTCACGCTCGGCGGCTTCCAGCATCTGTCCGCGTACGCGGCCGACCAACTGAACGGCAACGAGCTCGCGTACGGGCAGGTCACGTACATGAACCAGTTGATGACGTTCAACGCGTCGCCGGTCAAGGCGCTGTCGGTGGGCGCCAGCGCGGAAGTAGGCAACGTGTGGTCGAGCGGCCAGCAGATCGGCGGCGGCGCGCTCAAGCAGAGCTATACGTTCTTCACGAGCCTGTCGACCGCGTTCGGGCCCGTCTATATCGGCGTCGCGCTCGCCCCCGGCGGCCGACGCAACTTCTACCTGCAGCTTGGCCGCACTTATTGAGCATGCGCGGATGCCGCTGCGGCGGTATCCGCGGCGCCGTCTCGACGGCGGCCATCGACTTCACGGTTGCCGCGGATCGGCCTTGCGGCGTGGCGCTAGACCGGCCAGCTGATCTCGAACCGCGCGCCGCCGAGTTCGACCGGATCGACGACCGCGATGCGGCCGTTGTGGGCGTGGAGCACCTGTCGCGTGATCGACAGGCCGAGCCCGTAGCCGCCGGTACGGCGGTCCAGGCGCACGAATGCGTCGAAGATCCGTTCGCGCTCGCTCTCGGGCACGCCGGGGCCGTCGTCCTCGACGAAGATCCCGATGTTGCCGTGCACGAGCGAGATCCCGACGACGATCCGCGATTGCGCGTACTTGCTCGCGTTGCGCAGCAGGTTGCGCATCGCATACGACATCAGCCGCCGGTCCATCTTCACGCGCAGATCCGACCCGATCGCGATGCGCGACTCGATCGCACGGTCCGGATACAGCAGTTGCGCGTCGCTCACCTGATGCTCGAACCACGCGACCGGCGCGGTCATCTCGAGGTTCGACTGCAGCGAGCTGTATTCGAGCCGTGCATACGTGAGGCTCATGTCGATCAGCTCCTCGAGCTCGGTCACGTCCTGCGCGATGCTCTCGAGCGCGCCCTGGTATTCGGCCGCCGAACCCGGTTCGCGCAGCATTTCGAGCGCGAAGCGCACGCGCGCGAGCGGCGTGCGCAGTTCGTGCGAGATCCCGTTCGTCAGGTCGCGCTGCGCGGCGATCAGCCGCTCCATGCGCATCGCGAGCGCATTGAGCGTGCGCGCGAGCGGGCCGATGATCACGCTGTGCGATTCGCGCGCACGCGTGTTGAAGCGCCCGCCGGTGAAGTCGATCGCCCGCTCGCGCACCATCACGAGATCCGACCAGACCGGCCGCATCCACCGATACGCGGCGAGCGCCGGCGCGGTGAACACGAACGCGAGCACGATCCAGATATCGCCCGGCAGCGAATCGAACGCATGCCACACGACCTGCGGCGACAATTCGACGCACAGCGCGAGCGCGGGCACCAGCGCGGTCAGCAGGACGAGGCCGAGCAGATGCAGGTAGGTGCGCAGGTACAGGCGCGACCAGCTCGGAATGCGGTCGGCGCGCGTGTCGGTCCACGCGCGGCGGAAGTGCAGCCAGCGCCATTTGACGTAGCGCAGCGTCGGCAGCGGCGGTGCATCGGGGTGCGAACGGGTTCGTCGGATCATCGCGGCTCCCGGCCGGCGGGCGGCATGCCCGCGCGGAACGTGGCGGCGTCGCGCGAAGGCGGCCTCATTCCCACGCGTGCTTGCTGAATTGATAACCCTTGCTGCGGATCGTCTTGATCCGCTGCGGGTTGCTCGCGTCGTCGCGCAGCTTGCGGCGCAGCTTCGAGATACGCCCGTCGATCGTGCGGTCGAGGCCGTCGAATTCGACACCGCGCAGCTGCAGCATCAGATCGTCGCGGCTGACGACTTCGCCCGCGTGACACACGAGCGCCCACAGCAGGTCGAATTCGGCCGACGTCAGATCGGGCGTGCTGCCGTCGGGCAGCACGACGGTGCGGTCGGTGCGGTCGATCGAGAACTTCCCGAACGCGTAGCGCTCCGGCTGCGGCGCGGTGCCTTCGGCCACGCGCGCGGGCGCGCGGCGCAGTTGCGCCTTGATCCGCGCGAGCAGGATGCGCGGCTCGACCGGCTTGTGCACGTAGTCGTCCGCGCCGAATTCGAGGCCGAGCAGCTCGTCGAACGGCTCGTCGCGCGCCGTCACCATGATGATCACGCCGTCGTACTGCTTGCGGGCCTCGCGGCAGATTTCGAAGCCGTCCTTGCCGGGCAGATTCACGTCGAGGATGACGAGATCGGGACGAATGGACAGGATCGCCGGCACCGCGGCGTCACCATGCAGCACAGTGTCGACTTCATAGTCGTTCTTGCGCAGGTAGCCGGCGATCAGCGTGGACAGACGGGTGTCGTCTTCGACGAGCAGGATGCGAAAAGACATGGGCAGCGGTCGGGTCATCGGGGAAGCCGCGGCGGCGCCGGCCGGTGCCGGACGCCGGCCATCGGCCGAAACGTACCGCATGATACTGCGCCCGCCGCTTGCCTGTTTGGCTGTCTCGAAAATAAGGGCGCGACTCGGGCCGCGCTTGACGAATCGGCGCCGGGACGGTTCCATACGGGCTCGCCGGAATCCCGGCCCTGCTTCCATCCTGCCTGACGCGATGAATTACCAGACGATTCTTGAACGCATCCACACCGAACTCGCCCCCTGGATCGGCCAGGGACGGGTGGCCGACTACATCCCCGAACTCGCGAAAGTACCTGCCGACAAGTTCGGGATGGCGGTCGTGACGCTCGACGGAAACGTTTACACGGTCGGCGATGCGCACGAGCGCTTCTCGATCCAGAGCATCTCGAAGCTGTTCGCGTGCACGCTCGCGTTCCAGTTGCTGGGCGACGCGCTGTGGGAACGGGTCGGCCGCGAGCCGTCCGGCACCGCGTTCAATTCGCTGGTTCAGCTCGAAAGCGAACGCGGCAAGCCGCGCAATCCGTTCATCAATGCGGGCGCGCTGGTCGTCACCGACGTGCTGTGCCGCCGCTTCGTGAAAGCCGAGACGGCGCTCGTCGAATTCGTGCGGCGGCTGATCGGCGCGAACGACATCGACTACGACTCGCGCGTCGCGACGTCGGAGTTGCAGCACGCGGAGCGCAATCGCGCGATGGCGCACTTCATGGCGAGCTTCGGCAACATGCAGATGCCGCCCGATACGGTGATCGACGCGTATTGCCGGCAGTGTGCGATCGAGATGAACTGCGTCGAGCTCGCCAGCGCCGCGCTGTTTCTTGCGAACGGCGGCGTCGCGCCGGCGACGGGCGAGCGGATCGTCGATTCGAGTTCCGCGAAGCGGCTGTCGGCGCTGATGCTGACTTGCGGCACCTATGATGCGGCCGGCGATTTCGTGTATCGCGTCGGGCTGCCGGCGAAAAGCGGCGTCGGCGGCGGGATCGTCGCGGTGCTGCCCGGGGAGATGGCGGTGTGCGTGTGGGCGCCGGGGTTGGATGCGAACGGGAATTCGTTGGCGGGGACCAGGGCTTTGGAATGGTTGACTACGTATTCGGGGCGGTCGATTTTTTGAAGCGTCGAAGTCAAGCGTGCCTCATGTGGCGCGACGGCGGCAGATTCATATCGGCGCGAGCTAGAGCGTTTAACGGGGAATTCGGCCATCGGCAGCGAACGCCGCGCGTCTTCAGGTCATTGAACACCTTCATCCAGAACTTGGCACCCTCTGTGTTCTCGATCCAGCGGCCCAGAATGTCACGGGTGCCGTCGGGCAGCACGCCCAGCGCCAGGTACACCGCCTTGTTGCGCACGACGGCGTCTTCGCGAATCTTGACTCGAAGGGCGTCGAAGCCGGCGAAGCGCCGTTCGTGCTTGGGTATCAGGATGGGTTCGAAGCTGCCGTCGCGGTCGCGAGGCACCTCGATGCGAATCGGGCCGTCTTCGGTCAGGACCGTCTTGGCGCCCCGTCCGTTGCGCTGATTCGTGGCGTTGGCCGGCTTGGCCGCACCGGAGGGGTAGCCAAGATGATGATTCATCTCGCCGCTCAGCGCTCGCTCGATCAGCGCCTTCTTGAGCGCCAGCGTCGCGGCATTGATGGCTTCTGCTGTCATCGGACCGTTGCCAAACTGCTCAAGCAGTTCGGCCGGAACCGCCGGCAGCTCCACCGGCTGGGCTTTCGGTTTGCGAGGCATGCACTCTCCTTGAGAGCATGTTATGCCTTAAACACGAAATTCCTGACAGGCCCTCACGGATCGGTCTCTGAATCTGGACATCTGGTTCGCAGATCCCTACGCCCCTCGGCAACGGGACAACAACGAAAACACCAACGGCCTGCTGCGCCAGTTTCTGCCCAAGGGTGCGGACCTGTCAGGCGTCACCCAGACGCAATTGAACGACATTACCAATTTGATGAACGGCCGCCCTCGCCAAACCCTCGAACGGCCCCCCTGAAGAGGCTATGGCGATGGAATCGGCTGTCGCCGGATTGGATAACCGTTGCACCTGATTCTTGAGGCCGCCTGGTCACCATTGGCTGCGGCGTTCTTAGTCACCCATCCTGTATAGTCCCCGATCTGCCGCAATACCGTATTCGAGATTCACTGCTTACATTCCGCCGTCGTTCCCGAGTTGTACTCCATGGTCAAACCATAAACGTTCATCCGCTTTCCCGGAAACCACTCCGGAACGAGATTCAGCTTCGCCAGCACCTCTTCTTTGCAATACGAAATTTTTTGTGAACTTGAGTCAATGACACGCCATCCTTGATAAGCAAAAGTATCTCGATAAGCGGCCAGCAATTTTTCATCCACCGACCGGGAGTCCATACTCACCATAATCAGCGCAGCACTACCTCGTTCGCTTTCTTTATAAAATACAACCAGCCCACCTTGCCCAAGGATTCCATTGATATCAGACTTCATCTGCCGATATTTTTCAACAGTATCCATAGGAATATTAATCAGCACCCTCGCAAAAAAAACATAAGCCACCGCCGACAGCAATACACTAGCAATCAAAGTCTTTAGCAGTCTCATCAAAAATCATCCATCATTATTGAACCTTTCCTATTCTTGCTCCGTTCCCAACCCCAAGAGCGCCACCCATGCTTGGTATTTTCGTTACGCCTCCTGCATCAACGCCGGGCCTCGCTACGGCTCGTATCCTGCACCGACGTGAGATTCAGGTTGCCACCCACCTCCGCCATCACCCTGTTGGCGTTGACGTTTGCCCCAACGATGTTGGTATTGCCGCCGCTGACGATCGTCGCCGTATTGCTCGCGTCGACGTGTGTATTGTTCTGCGTCGCCGCATCCGAATTCGCGTCGCCGCGCGCAAGCGACATCGACACCGAGACACCGAATCCGCCGGTGCCATATGACACGCCCACGCTCGCGCTCTTCGATTCGTTCGTGCTGCACGTGCTGTCGGTACGCGACCGTCGTATTTACGTCACGGCCCGCCACGATCGCGAGATTGCCACCCGTCGCGATCTGCGTTCCCGTGTCGCTCGACACCGAATGCTCCGCGTGGTTGCGAGAGTCCCCCTCCGCCGCATCCTGACTACTCTGGCGAACCGCCTTCAAATTAACGTCGTTGTTCGCTGCGAGCACGACATCGCCGGTCGTCGCAATAACCGCCGCGTTGGCGTTCAGGTTCCGACCAGCAGCATTCAGCTAAAGAAGATGTTCTTCAACACCACGTACACAATGAAACTCATCATCGCAGTGAAACAGCACCACCAGATGATCTTCTGCTTTCGCGTCTTCGGCGTTTGCCCAGGGAAGCTCATCATAATTACCACCTAACTCCTGTTTTACCTTGGTCGACTGTATAACCCATCCCGGCCGATGCCGGGTTACTAGTTTTACCAAGGTTTGCGCCAGCACCAATACCAATGACTGTCGCAGTTCCATTACCCGGCGAATACACGATACCACCACCGATGACCGATAAGGCACCCGTCCCATTACCAGCGTACCCAGACAAAAAGTTGTTTGTCTGTCCCGGCCGCACCGAGCTTTGGTTAAGCCAACCGAATTGCACGCTTGCAGCGGCATTCACAGAATTTGGCAGTGCCTTGTTCACGCCGTAACCAAAGTACGAGTTCCCATCTCGCGAGAACGTCCCCCACACACTACCCACGAAATAATCAATCTGGAAGTTCACGAAGTCCGGAGCACGAGCCAAGCCCGGATTCTTGCCCGTCGTCGTCGCGTGATACGCGAACCCGCTACCCTGCGCTCCCTTCACAATATACGCCTGCAAATCCGGATCACCCGGCCCCAGCGATTGCGTCCACACCGTCTGACCGGCCTTGTTCACGCCGTACCGTGTCCACTCCGTCCCGTCTTGCGGCTGGTCGCCCGATGCAACGCGTACATTGCCCGGCAGCACACCACCATCGCTCATCACCAGATCCATTTGCGCCATCTGCTCTTGAATCTGCTGCTCCGTATATTTCCCGCCGCTCTCCGCCGCCAGTTTCTTCGCTAGCGTCTGTTCCTTCGCTTTGCTGTCCTCGTGTAACTGCCGATTAAACCGATCAGCACTCGCCCCGGTCAACGCCCCAGTCCCGCCACCGACCAACGCCCCAACTCCACCAGCCAGCACATTCGATGTCAGATTTCCCAGCAGTTCGTCGACATTAGCGTTCCCAGTCGGCCCCGCATCCTTGATCGACTGCGCAATCTCATTCAGTTGCGGAGCGAGCTTCGCCGATACACCAGCACCGGCAGCCCCACCAACCGCACCCAAGCCACCGCCGGTCAACCCACCCGTCAGCGCACCGCCGGCAATGTGTAGCGCAACACGATTGTCACCACCCTCGGCCCAACTGTTGGCCTCCCGCTGGTACTGTGCCTGGAGCGTCGGATCGGTCGCGTTGTTCGCGTTCGTCTGTGCCTCCTCCCGCTTCTTATCGGCATAGCTCCCAATCTGCTTCGCAATCGTCTCCGCCGCCGCCTGCGCCGCGTTGATCAAATCCGACTGATTGCTCAGAACCTGCTGCAGATCCGGCGTCTTGCTGACCGTGCCATTCAGATTCGACGTATCACGGTTGAGCGTCGCCACGTCCTGTTTCTGGTTCGCCTGATCCGCAATCGTGATGGTACCGGCACTGATCGCGCTCTTCGTACTCGCGCTGCTGCTGTCGCTCTCGCTCACATACAGCGGCAACGCACCGCCCGTGTTCTTGCCCGACGTCGGCCCGTGCGTCGCGTAGTTGTTGCCCCCATTCCCCACACCACCACCAGCACTGATCCCGAAGCTGCTCGCGTTGTAGCTCGAACTGTTCTGAATATCCGAGAACGACAACGTCCCGGTCGTCAGCTGGTTCTTGTCCGGCGTCGCCGTGCTCGCGATATACGCCCCCTTCAGGTCCGTATTGCCCTTCACGTTGATGTCGAAACCACCGTCCCCGGCCTGAATCCCCGCCTGCTCGTTCACACCCGCATAGTTACCGCTCGCATGGCCGTTCTGCATGCTGACGCTGGCGCTCGCACCACCCTGGCTGACACTGAACCCGCCGCCCGAACTACTCTGGTGGGCCTCGCTGCGGCTCGTATCCTGCACCGACGCGAGATTCAGGTTGCCGCCCACATCCGCAATCACCTTGTTGGCGTTGACGTTGGCCCCAACGATATTGGTATCGCCGCCGCTGATGATCGTCGCCGTATTGCTCGCGCTGACGTGTGTATTGTTCTGCGTCGCCGCATCCGAATTCGCATCGCCGTGCGCACGCGACATCGACGCCGAGACACCAAATCCGCCGGTGCCATACGACACCCCCACGCTCGCGCTCTTCGATTCGTTCGTGCTGCGCGTGCTGTCGGTATCCGTGCTGTTGACCAGATTGACCTTGTTCGTCGCCTGCAGCAGCACGTCCTTCGCGTTCACGTCCGATCCCTGGATCGTCACGTTTCCTTGGCCCGCGTTCTTGTCGCCCGTCGCGACGAACGCCGCCGTGCCGCCGGCCTTCACGCTGCTGCCGTTGTTCTGCCTGCTGTCCTCGGTGAATGTCGTCTTGCTGTGCGACGAGCCGAAACTCAACTCGATCTTCGCCTCCGGCTTGCCGTTCGGATCGCTCAGCGCCTTGGTCATATTGCCCGTCGCGCCGACCAGATCGGCCATGCCGCCGGCCGCCGCAATCGCATGGAGCGCGGCGGCACGTCCGTCCTGGCTGCCGCCCGCACCCTGCGCCTGCTGGTTCACGTTCTGAATTGCATCGATGACGGGCGACTTCACGGCCAGCGTGAAACCCGAACTCTTCACCTCGTGCGTTTCTTCGTGATGGCGATCCGTCTGCGACGCATCGATCGTCACTTCCTTCGCGATGCCCGTCACGTCCTTGCCCGCAACAATGTCGGAGCCCGTCACGTGGAGTTTGTTGCCCGCTACCATCGACACGCTGCCGTCAGTGCTGCCGATCAGGCTGCCCTGCGAACCCTTCACCGTGTCGCGGCTGGTATCGATGGTCTGGTTCGTGCCGTACGAAATCCCCGCGCCCGCACTGCCGAGGCCCGACTTCTTCACGTCCTTGTAGTGATATTCGCTCGAGGCCGTGTCCCCTGTCGTAACCGTCAGGTCGTGACCCGCGGAAAGACTCACATCGTTGGTTGCCGCAATCGTCGCGGCCTTCGCCGTCAGGTCATTGCCTGCCTGCACCGCGACGGTATTGCCCGACAACGTCGTGCCCACCGCATTGGTGTAACCGCTCGAATCGATCGTGTGCGTTGATTTCGACGACAGGAAGCCGTTTTCCTTGTGATAGTGCTCGTCGTTCGCGCTCGCGCTTTGTTCACCGGCATTCAGATTGACATCATGCCCGGCGCTGATGCCAATCGCACCCTGCGCATTCGCATACGCGGCCGTCGCATTCACGTCATGGCCCGCCACGATCGCCAGATTGCCGCCCGTCGCGATCTGCGTGCCCGTGTCGATCGACGCCGAATGCTCGGCATGATTGCGCGCATCCCACTTCACCGCATCCTGGCTGCTCTGGCGAACCGCATTCAAATTGACGTCGTTGTTCGCTGCGAGCACGGCATCGCCGGTCGTCGCAATCACCGCCGCATTAGCGTTCAGATCCCGGCCGGCGACAGCTTGAAGCGTACCTGCATTGACCGTCGATACACGGTCGATGCCGGTCGCGCTGCCATTCGCAGCCTTCGCCGAGCTGGTCGTGCTCGTCAGATTGAGCTCGCGGCCAGCCGACAGCGCTACAGTGTTTCCTTGAATCAACCCGCCGAGATTATTGAGGTCCTGGCTCGCGCTCGCGAGCACGGTTCCACCCGACATCGTGCCGCTGTTGTCGATCGAATCGGCATGAATGATCGTGACGTTGCGGCTGGCGATCGTGCCGGAGTTCTTGTACGCGCCATTGGCATCGACCGTGACGTTCTTGCCGGAGATGATCGTGCCTTCGCCAGTCACGTCCGCCGCGTTCGCGCGCAGATATACCTGCGGCACCAGCACCGTCTGCTGACTGCCGTTCGCCAATGTCACCGTCTGATTCACGAGCCACACGATGTCGCTCGTCAGCGCAGCCATCTGCGCATCGGTCAGCGCCGTGCCGACATTCAGCCCGAACTGCTGCGACGCCTTCACGCCGTTCGCCATCAATACTTCGTATTCTTTCTGATTGTCCGTATAGTCACCGATGAACCGCTGGCCGGTGGTCTGGATGATCTGCTGCTGAACGAGCTGCTGCTCGTAGAAGCCATCGCCGATGCGCTTGAGGACCGTATTGGGATCGACCTTGAGCGCATCCAGCATCGTGTCGCTGGACAACCACTTCCTGTAATCGGTAAAGCGCGGGTCCGTCTCGATCAGGAAGTGGCTGCCCGGGTCGCTCGTCACCCGATACAGCGCGTTGTTCGGCAGGCGTGTATTCGGCGTGACCGTGCGCACGACTACATCGCCGACGTTGGCCTTCACGGCCGATACGGTCCCGACGCCGACGCCCGACACACCCGAGCCGACCAACACTTGCCCGCCAACTTCCTTGCCCGCTACTGGCGTCACGCCCGTACCGCTTGCACCCTGCGCAGCGGATGTCGCCGCCGCCACGCTCTTGATCGGATCGGACGGTTTGCCCGGATCGGCCAGCACCACCGGCAGATCGATCGTTTGTGACGGAATAGCCGGCGAGTAGTTGGTCGTCGAGGTCGCGCGCTCGTCACCGCTGAAGGCCCCGCCGGACTGCACCCAGGTATAGATCGCCTTGCCCGAGCCCGTGAACGTTTCAGTACCGGTCGCGCCGATGTTCTGCACGTTCCTCGGATGGTTGCCGTCGCCGGCCACGATCTGGCTCTTGTCGTTGACGCCGGACGGCGTGTTGATCGTGATATGACGGCCAGCGGTAACCGTGCCGGGTTGCGAAGCCGTTACAACGTCCTTGGTCGATTTCACGTCTACCGTGTAGACGGTATAGGTCTGGACGAGCCGGCTCGCGACATCCCCGTTATACCCAACGAGCGCCTGATTCAGATTTTGGTAGGCCGCGACGGTGGCCTTGTACCACTGTTGGAACGGTGCGCATGCCGCGTTTGTCGAGGTCAGACATGAAGGACTCGGTGGGCTGAAGGGAGGCGGTTTTGCGCCCGTCACATCAGCTTCAGTAGGGGGCTTGATCGCGAACCAATCGCTGCCAACGCCGCGTCTGCCAGTAACCAGTCCAGCACCCGCAGTCATGGCGAATGGCCCCGACGTCATCCATGCCGGATTCGCGTCCGGCGGCGGCGCTACGCCGAACGTCGCCCAGATGTCAGCCGGGACCGTCCGATACGCACCAGTTTGTGTAGCTGCGCCGCCCCCACCAAAGTTGATTGCGGCATACGCCGTGTTATCGATCTTGCCCGCCACCCCGTTCATCGTGTACTTCGCATACTCGGCAAACGGATATTTCGTCGACGGCAGCAGGATGAATTTCTGATCGTCGTCCAGCGCCCACTGGTAATCCGTGCCCGGATGGATTTCCTGGCTGTTCTTCTGGTACAGGTAGACCGTCGACGGGTCGATCTTCTCCGTCGAGCCCGGCACCTGATACCAAAGCTGATTCCCGCTGTCGGTCGTGACGGTCGTGGTCTGGAAGTTCGAATTCAGGTTCGCGAACCGGTTTGCGCCGATCGTGATGTCGCGACCGGCGTCGATCTGCGCGCCGTTGTTCGTCACGGTCTGCGCAGCACCGGTTGCCTGATGGTTCGCGTCCAGCGCGCCGCCGACACGAATGTCGTTGCTCGCGTACATCAGCGCGTTGTTCTGGTTCATGAGCGTCTGCGCCCCGATGTCGAGGTCACCGCGAGAAGCAATCACGCCACCGACACCCTGGGCATTCCGGTCGTTGACAACCATGTTCGCGCCCACTGCGACCGTGTCGCCGTAAATCCGGCCACCGGCATTCGTGATCGTGTCCCCGGCCGTCACCGTCGTTGTGCCGCCATCGATCAGACCTTCGTTCGTGATCGACTGGTTCGCGTGAATGTTGGTCGCGTTGCCACCGATAATCTCACCGGTCGCACGGTTCCGGATCGCATTGGCGCTCACATTGGCGACATTGCCCGCCGACAGCGTGCCGCTGTTGTCGAGCGTGCCGCCGGCCGTGGTCGTCAGATCATGACCGGCCACGATCTGGCCGGTGTTGGTCAGATCGCCTTGCGCCGTTACGTCGACGTCGCCCGATGATTGGAGCTTGCCGTCGTTGCTCAAAGTCCCGGTCGAGACCGTCAGTTGCTGACCACCATTGATGTCGCCCTGGCTGTTGACCACCGTATTCGCTGCCGTCAACGTTGCAGAGCCTTTCGACTGGATGCTGCCCGACGTGTTGTCGATGATCGGTGCGGTCAGCTTCGCATTCCTGTCCGCTCGAATCGAGCCGGACGTATTGTCGATCGCCTGATTCGCATCAAGGGTGACGCTTGCGCCTTCCATCCCGGCAGTCAATCCCGGCACGCCTGCGGTGGTCGGCAGCGTTGAATTGGCAGTCTGCGCATTGCGGATCGTATCGCCCGTCACCCACAGCGCGCCGCGCGCATGCATGGCGCCGCGCGTGTTATCGACCGTCGTACCGGACACCGTGACATCGCTGTTGCCGCCGATCTGGCCGGCCACGTTCGACACCGTACCGGCGCTTCGCACCGTCAGTACGCCGTCCGCCACGAGCGATCCCGCATCGTTCGTCACGGAAGCAGCGTTGACGGTTGCCGCACCGCTCGACGAAATCGCACCACCTGCGTTGCTCAGTGCTCCCGTTGTCAGCGTGACGCCATTGCCGAGAACCTGCCCCCCTGTGGATTGCCCTGCCAGTATGCCGTTGTCGAACGTCTGGCCGTGCGTATCGAGATCGACCGATCCCGTCGCCTGCACCAATCCCGACCGGTTATCGAACGCCCCCGAACGGCTCGTCAGCGATTGGCTCGCCGCCACGTTGCCGAGCGTGTTATCGATCGCACCTTGTCCGGACGCGAGCGTGACGTTCGCCCCCGTGATCGTACCGCCCGAGTTCAGCAGGCCGGAATTGGTCAGCGTCGTGTCCCCCGAGGCCAGCAGCTTGCCCCCGGCATTGTCCGTCGTACCGGATGTCGCCACCGACAATGCGCCCGACACGGAGCCGATGGTGCCGCCGCGGTTCGTCACGGTGTGCGCCGCCACGGTCGTGTCGTGTGTCGTCGCGATCGTGCCGCCTGCATTCGTCAATGCGCCTGCAACATTGAGCTTCGCCGCGTCCGCCGAAACCGCGCCTTGCGAATTGTCGAACGTGCCGGCCTGCGTGTTCAGCGCACCGGCAGCGGTAATCTTGCCTTGGGTATTGTCGAGTACCTGCGAGACGATCAGCGTCATGTCGCCGTTGGACGCGCCGATCTGGCCTGCACGGTTACTGAGGATGCCGGCTGTCGCGGACAGCCCGCTCGCCCCAACCAGCTTGCCGCTGTCGTTCGACACCGTGCGGGTTGCGGTCAACGACAACGCATCAGACGATGACCCGATCTGACCGCCCGCATTGACGAGATCCCCCGCCTGGACCTGTACGCCGCGCACGGCCGTCATACTGCCGTTCGAGTTGTCGATCGTGTCGCTTGCAACGACGAGCGCATTGGCCGAACTTACCGTACCGCCAACGTTCGTCAGAGACTTCGTCGCACGCAGCGCCGTGTCGCCGGCGGCCGATCCGATCGTGCCCGCCGCATTGCCAACGCTGTTTGCCGTCACCGACAGACCATTGCCGCCGACTATCGCGCCGGACTGATTCGAGACCGCGCCCGTCGCCGTCACGGTCAGCATATCGGTGGTGCCGATCTTGCCGCCCGTATTGACGACATCGGTCGCGGTGATCCGTGCGGCGTGCGCGCTCACCGATCCAGCCGAGTTGTCGAGATGGGCCGTGTGAATCGACAGATCGTTTCCGGACGCGACCTTGCCGTTTGCGTTGTTCAGCGATTGCGTGACGTCGAGCGAGGTATCGCCCGCGACGGAGCCGATCTGGCCCTGTGCGTTGGAAACCGCATTCGCCGTCAGCGTGAGACCATTGCCGCCCGCGATCTTCCCGTTGTCGTTCGACACGTTCCCGGTCGCCGTCAATGTCAACGCGCCCGTCGAGGTGCCGATCTCGCCGGCCACGTTCGTGAGGTCGGTTGCGGCGATCTGCGCCGTGCGCGCAGTCATGTGCCCCTGCGTATTGTCTAGCGCGCCGGCCGAGTTCAGGGACAGTGTGTCCGCCGCCACCGTCCCCGACCGGTTCGAAACCGATTGCGCGGTTACGTTCGCGAGGCTGTGCGAACTGATGGTGCCGGAGTCGTTGACCAGTTGCCCCGCACTCAGCGTCACGTTCTGCCCGCTCATCGTGCCGGCGACATTCGACAACGTACCATTCGTCGTGACGTTGACCGCGCTGGCCGCGTTCACGGTTCCGTGGTCGAGCGTGACGTCGTTTGCGAACAGATTGACGTTGTCGCCCGCGGCCAGTGTGCCGCTGCTCGTCACGTTCGCGGCGCGCGCCGTGACGGAGCCACCGCCGACGAGATTGCGTGCGGAATCCGCGCCCGCGTATGCCTGCCCGCTATTGTTGAACGACGTGGCGGCTGTCAGGTTCGTGTTGCCGGCCGACGAAATCGTTCCGGCGTTCGACAGCGCCCGAGACGCGTTCAGATCGGTGGCCTGCGTACTGACAATCGTGCCTTGCTGGGCGATGTTGGCGCCATCGATCCGGGTATTCGCGGCCGACTGAAGACGCGCCGTCGGCGCAATCGTCACATCGCCGTTGTTCGAGACTTGAATATCGCCAGTCAGTGACGTGATGGAACCGGCATCTCGCACACCCACGCCGGCCTCGGTCCCGATCATCCGGACGCTATTGGCGAACATGCTTCCCAACGCCTGCACGTCGATCGCGACGCCCGGCGCGGCATCGGTACCGTTCCGCGCCTGCGCGGTGTTGCTCGCATAGTCGACCCGGTTCGTCCCCGCCACCGCGGTGATCGAATCCGCCCACACCTGGCCGTTGATCGTCATCGCGCGTGCGATCAGGTCGATCGCGCTGCCATGCGCGTCGAGCCCCGCACCGGCGATGCCAATCTGCCCCTGCGTCACGTTGAAACCTGCCAACGTGCCATCCGGATTGAAAGTCGGCACGCCGGTCGTCAGCGTGACACGCGGAACATTCAGAAAGCCGCAACCCGCACAGGTGATGCCTGCCGGATTCGCGATCACGAGATTCGCGCGATTGCCGGCGATCTCGGTGGGCCCGAGCAGTTGACTGGGGTTGCCCGACGTGACCTGATTGACGATCACGCGCGCGGCGTTGTTGCCGAGGAATGGATTGCCTTGCACCCAGCCGGCGAGTTGCGTCCGCGAATCCCGGCCGCTGTTGACCAGCACGGCCCCCTTCGTGCCGACGTTGTACTGCGTAAAGTTGTTCAGCGAGACGCCGTTCTTCGGTGCAGTAATGTTGACGAGCGGTACGCCCGATGCCGACACCCCGACGACCGGATGGGTCGGACCGCTTCGATCGGGCGTGATCGGCAGCGTTGCCTGCGCTTCGGCAACGAGCGGCTGCATGCCGAACGTACACAGTGCGGCGAACGCGGTTGCGCGTGCCGCAAACCAGATCGAGATTCCGGAATCCACCGACACGGGTCGAGTGGCTGGCCGCACGCGAGCGCGCTCACCGCCCCCGTGCGCCGATGCGTATTCGTCAACCGCTACCAGCATGCCGCGCACGGCACTGAAGACCAAGCGAAAGATTCCGGAATTCATGATCGTCTTATTCTTGAATGCATGTCGAGCCGGCCGTCCACGCATCGCGAGAATGACCGGCCGCTACTCACGTTACTTGCAGCTCAGTGCCGCCAGACCGTTGATGTTGCCCGTCGTCGCGGCCGGGATGCCGTACGACACCACCAGATACGGTTGCTTCGCGTCCGTGCCCATGACCGTGCTCATCAGCGCCGATCTGGTTTTCGAGCTGAGCTCCGCCAGACCAATCGCGGAGGTTCCAACGAACGACTGGTTCTGGTCGCTGCCGATCGAGTACTGCAGATTCAGCGTGTAGTTGATGGCCGGATGACCAAAGGTGTCGGTACCGCTCGTGAGCGTCGCCGTGGCGCCATTCAGCGAACCCGGCGCCGTATTGCCGTCCGTCGACGTCGGGCGCGTTGCGAAGGCCAGCGAGCATTGCATTTGCACGGGCGACGTCGTATCGATCGCAACCGGCACACCGATTGCCCATACTTGCCCCTGATTGGCGTTGTACGTCGCACCTGCCGAATCGGCGCCGTCCGTCCAGCGGCCGATGGCGATGTCGCCATTGCCGGCGAGATCCGTCACGGTGCCTTTGGTCAGGGTCTTGATCGTGCCCGACGAGTCGTAGGGAATCGCGACATAGGCGCCTGGCGCCTGCTCCTTGAGCGACGCGGTCGGCTGGGACAGGGCTCTGAGCGTGTAATTCCCGTTCGGCATCTGTCCACCGTTCCACGATGCGGGCGGCATCAGAATGCGGACCGTCGAAATCTGGCTCGAGATCGATTGGGATTGCCCTTCCACGCGAATCCCCGTCGAAGACGACGCACTACCCGACGGCGCTCCGTTCGACGACGCGCCATTCGCTGCCGCGCTGCCACCGCCACCACCGTCGTCGCCACCGCCACATGCGCTCAGGCCAAGCGCCGCCACCACCGCAAACGTTGCCGTCGCGGCTTGCAAAAGCCGATGCTTCTCGTACCGGTGCTGCATGGTTACTCCTTCTTCTGATTGACGATCTGATTGACGATCAACAGGACACCGAGTCGAGATCGACACCCCACTCGGCCCGCCCCGCTACGCTTAGAACAACGTGCTGACCTGGAACAGCAACGTCGGCGACCCCGTCTTGAATCCGTCCGGCTTCGACAACGGGAAGCCGAGCGATACGTCGTAGTTCAGCGCGGCGCCGAGCACGTTCTTCGGTGCGAGATTGCCGCGCATGCCGACGACGGCGCCGACCAGCGTTTCGCCGAACAGGTATTGCGCGGCCGGTCCTCGCACGCGCCCGGCATCGATGCCGGCATAGAGCGCCTGCGTACCGACAGACGTCGGCACGTACCAATCGAGTTCGTTGGAAACCACCCAGCCGCTCTCGGCGGCGAGCGTCAGTTGCTGATCGAAGCCGCGCACCGCGTAACGCGTGCCAATCGTGAAATAGTCGGAAGGGGTCAGCGGCGTACGTGCGTTCTGCATGTTCCAGCCGAACTGGTACGAGAACGCCTGACTGCCGATCCTGAAAGGAACTTGAGCGCCGAGGCTTGCCAGTTCGACCTGCGTCTTGCCGTCGAAGTCGGGAGTGCCGACCACCGTGCCCGAATGGCTGGAGAGGCCCGGCAACGATGCGCGCCACGCGAATGAGCCGTCGAGCACGACATTACCGATGTACTGGCGATGCGCGATACCCAGTTCGTAACCGATGATGTCGCGATGCTGCACCGGAATGTCGACACCGTCGATCGCGTTGCGGCTGATCTTGTGGAACAGGTTGCCGTGAATTTCGGTGCGCGCGTGCGCGTTCCGATAGATCACGCCGGACAACCCGGCCTGAAGTTGAGACTGAACACCGCTGTATTCGATCGGCTCGTCAAAACCCGCGACCGTCTGCTTGTACCGCGAGCGGCTCGCGTTCAGCGTCAGCATCGCGTAACCGATCGGCACGCTGTAGTTCGCGGAGACGGACTGATTCCCCTTCCCGGATGCGCCAATGTTTGCGTTCGTCGTGCCTGCGATCTGCAGTTGATCGTACAAGTGAAACGGGGAATCGAACGTGAACGAGCCCGACAGCTCGTACTTGCCGGTCGAATCGAGACCTGCGTTGTCCGCGCCGATGACGGCATGCCAGCGCTTGCCGGTGCCCGGATGGAACACCAGCTCCGAGTCGCCCGGATTCATGCCGGGTGCGATGTCGAACGTCGCATCGGACTGTGACTGGAGACGACGCACGTTCTCGAGCCCCTGATCGATGTCGCGCTGATTCAGCAACGCACCGGCCGATGCCGGCAATGCCGCGTGCGTCCAGCCGATCGTCGGTTTGCCGGCGCGGATGTCGCTGATCCGCCCGGGAACCACACGAAGCGTCAGCGTTCCGGCTTGCAGCGATTGCCCTGGCACGAGCACGCGTGACGTCACGTAGCCACGGTCGATCAGTGCGTTATTGGCCGCGTCCTGAATCTGCTTGAGCGCGGCCTTGCCGACGCACTGGCCGACGACCGGTTGCAGAAAACGCGCAAGCCATGCGAACGCATTGTCTTCCAGTGCGATTGCCTTGATCGGAAAGCACGGATTATCGAGCGGCAAGTTGTCGACGCCGGTTGTCGATGCCTTCTCGCCCGTCGGCGTCAGGACGGTCGGACGAGGATTCAATTCCTTCGTCGCGTCCAGTTGCTGTTGTTGCAAACGCTGGATTTGCGGGCCAGACGTGATCTCGGACGGCGGAATGCCTTGCGCGAACGCAGAAACGCTCGCCAACGCCGAAATCAACGCTGCCGAAGTTTCTCGTTTCTTCACTTGTTAGCCGCGTAATGATTGGTCTCTCGCGCCGCAATTTATCAAAACACTCGAAAGCACAGTGTCAGGAATTGCAATGCCGTACCAATATTCTCAGCCGTGAATGCTCACCCGCCGCGGCTGCATGGTCGGCGATCGCGGCATACTCCAATCAAATATGCACAAGTCAATCCCTCTAAAAAGCAAAAAATTTGACACTTCGAAAAGATTATCCAATAAAAAATCACGTATCAAAAACGAAGCAGTTCCCGTAGGGAGACCGTGAGGCAAGGAGGCGCCATTACCCTCACATCAGCTCAATAAATCATTGATTTATTTAGACCACTCGCAAATCAACAAGGAGTACCAGGCACATCTCCGTGGAGTCGCCCTGCGAGACTTCATCGTTCTCACGAAGATCCCAAAAACCACCCTTAATACTGAGATAGGAAATATCAAAATCTGGACGATTGACATTCCTCACCTCCGTTAATCCACTGATCATCGACAAGTGACAGTAGACGTCGGTGCGATACTAAACGTCTCCAATTTGCAACACGATTTTTGCCACACGCCCTGTTTGGCTCCGGAATGTAGAATTTTTGAGACACATATCACTTTCCCGAACACGGCCAGCTGCGGCCGCTCCGCCGATGTACTGTTCAAGGCTGAGCGGGCCGAATCGGTTTTGGGTGTCCGACCTTCCGCAGCGATTACCGGAGAACGCCACGCATGGATCAAGACAACGCATCGGAACTCGTCGCTTCTTCCCCCGTACACGCGCACAGCGGCGCATCCGCGTCGATCCCGGCCGTCGCGCCATCCAGAACCGCTCTACTCGTCATGCATTACCAGACCGACATCCTCGGCCTCTTCCCGTCGGTCGCGGCCGAGTTGCTCTCCAATACGCGCAAGCTATGCGACGCCGCACGAGCGGCCGGCGTCGGCATCTGGTTCGCGAACCTCCGCTTCAGCCCCGGCTATCCGGAAGTCAGCCCGTTGAACAAGAACGGCCAGGGCATCAAGCAACTCGGCCTGTTCATCGACGACGGCCCGTGTCCCGAACTGGCCCGGCAACCCGACGAACCGCTGATCATCGCCCACCGCGCGAGCGTCTTCTTCGGCACCGATCTGCAAGCGCGGCTGATCGCACGAGGCGTCGATACGCTGATCATGGTCGGCATCGCGTCGACCGGCGTGATGCTGTCGTCGATCGCTCACGCGAGCGACGCCGATTTCCGCCTCTACACGGTCAAGGATTGCTGCTACGACCCGGACCCGATCGTCCACGAGCATCTGTTCGCCACCGCGTTCGAATCGCGCACGACGGTGCTGTCGCTCGCGGATGCGCTGCGGCTGCTGCGTAACGACGGACTCGTGGCACCGCCGTTCGGAATCGTCCGCCGGACGCCGCTTACCGAGCCGCCGCGCCCATTCCCGCCAGAATGAGATCGATGCCAGCCAGGAACTGCGCGCGCTCGTCGTGCGCGGCCAATTGCGCCGCCACCTTGCGCACGAACGGGTACTGCGCCGGATCGAGCTGCGCCCACCGCTGGGCAACGGCCGCGACGATCTCCGGCTGCCCCGTTTCGCGCGGATGCAGCCGCGCGCCGGCCGCGTACTGGCCGGCCAGCCCGAAGATGTAATGCATCAGCGCGGACGCGGCGTCGAATTGCGCGGATTCCGGCACGCCCAGCGCCTGAAGCTGCCCGCCGACGTGCTCCAGGATCCGCAGCACCGCGTGCTGCCACGGTTCGCGGAACAACTGCGCCCCCACCCACGGATGCGCGCTGAACGCGTCGAACAGACGCAGCGCGATGCGCCGGAGCGCGTGCGCCGCATCGCCGTCATGCTCCGTCGGCACGTCCGTCAGCGCAGCCGCGATCACTTGATCCGCGGCCGCCGCGAGCAAGTCGTCCTTGTCGGCGACGTGCCAGTAGATCGCGCCGCTTCCGGTCGCCAGGTGTGCCGCGAGCGAGCGAAACGTCAGCGCGCCCTCGCCTGCATGGTCGAGTATCCCGATCGCGGCCTCGACGATCCGCTCTTTCGACAACGCATCCGCGCGCCGCTCGGTCCGGTTGCTGGTTTTCATGCGCGTCAGCTTGACACATCTGGAACATCGTTCCAATATCGCCCCAATGGAACATCGTTCCATTACTTTTCCGAAGCGCGCACGATGCCGGGGGGTACCGCCTTCTCGATCACACCGGGCCGCCCTGGCCTGAAACCGAGCCACCGATGAATCCGCCCGTGACCCATGATGTCGTGATTGCCGGAGCCGGCCCTGTCGGCCTGTTTCTCGCATGCGAGCTGCGCCTCGCCGGTGTGTCCGTGCTGGTGGTCGAGCAGACGGACGATCCCGAATCTCCGCTGAAGCGTCTCCCGTTCGGCATGCGCGGCCTGTCCGCGCCGACCATCGACGCGCTCTACCGTCGCGGCCTGCTCGACGGCATCGCTTTGCCGGCCCACGCAAAGGACACCGCGCACTGGATGCAGCAAGCACGTCGTCCGGCCGGCCATTTCGCCGGCATCCAGTTCTTCCACGACGACATCGATGCGTCGCAGTGGCCGTACCACCTGCCCGGCCCGGCCGGCACGCACATGGCGACCGACATGGCGCGCGTCGAATCCGTGCTGACCGCCCGTGCGGGCGCAACGGGCGTCCAGATTCGGCGCGGTCTTGCCGTCGAGCGCTTCGATCAGTCGGACGATGGCGTCACGCTGTACGCACGCGGCGAGACTTTCCGCGCACGTTGGCTCGTCGGTTGCGACGGCGGCCGCAGCGCGGTCCGCAAGGCCGGCGGCTTCGCGTTCACCGGCACCGACGCCGAGTTCACCGGTTATTCGATCGAAGCCGGGTTCGCCGATCCGGGCGCGCTGCCGCCGGGCCGTCACTACACGCCGGCGGGCATGTACACGTACACGCCGCCCGGTACCGTCGCGCTGGTGGAGTTCGACGGCGGTGCGTTCCATCGCAGCGGACCGGTGACGCGCGAGCATGCGCAGGCCGTGCTGCGTCGCGTGTCCGGCGCCAGCGTCACGTTGAACACGCTTCGGCTCGCCGCCACGTGGACCGACCGCGCGTATCAGGCTGCGACGTATCGCAACGGACGCGTGCTGCTCGCAGGCGATGCCGCGCACATCCACTCGCCGCTCGGCGGCCAGGGGCTCAATCTCGGGCTCGGCGACGCGATGAATCTCGGCTGGAAACTTGCCGCGACGATCCGCGGCGACGCGCCGGCGGGCCTGCTCGACAGCTACACGGACGAACGGCATCCGGTGGGCGCGCGCGTGCTCGACTGGTCGCGTGCGCAGGTCGCGCTGATGCGGCCGTCCTCGGGTTCGCGCGCGCTCGCGGCGATCATGCGCGATCTCGTCGATACGCGCGACGGCGCGACGTACTTCGCCGAACGCCTGTGGGCCGTGTCGCTCGCGTACGATCTCGGCGGCGGCCATCCGCTCGTGGGCCGCAGCGTTCCGGACTTCGAACTGACTGATGGCACGCGGCTCGGCGAACGCGCGAGGCTTGGCAAGGGTGTGCTGCTGGACTTCGATGTCGGCCGGCCACTTCACGCGACGGCAAACCGCTGGCGCGACCGCATCGCCTATATCGCGAGCGACGCGAAAGACCGGCTCGGATTGCGTGCGGTGCTCGTGCGCCCCGATGGTTTCGTCGCCTGGGCATGCGATGACGATGTACACGCGGACGCGGACATCGACGCCGCCACGCATGCGCTCACACGATGGTTCGGCGCGCCGTGCGCGGCAAATTGAGCGCCGCCGCCCGACGCAGGAAGCTGCCGACCGACAAATCTCCATGCGCGCCATCAACGGCACGCCCGACATTCTCGAACGCCCACGCGATCCGCCCTGCCGCAGCCCGGACCACCCGCGACGTGCGCGACATCGCGCACATCGGCCGCGTCCGCCTCACTTCGCGATAAACACCCCCGACGTCGGGCACGTGCCCTGCGTATTGCCATCCGTCACGAGCGACGCCGCGCTCGGAAACTGCGCGGTCGCATTCGTCTTCACCGCAATCCACGCTTCGGTGAAGTAGCTCACGCCGTTCGTCTTCGTGCATTTCAGCGACACCGCGCTGCGCGTGTTGCTGCCGAACGCGCCTTCGAACGCCGACAGCAGCTGGTTGCGCGTGACCGTCTTGCCCGCGTTCGCCTGCAGGAACGCGTTGAACGACGTGTTGCCCAACCGGCTGATCATGCCCGACGCCTGGTTCCAGTAAGCATCGGGCGTCGCCGAATTCGAACAGGTGCCGTGCTTGAACCATTCGTGCTTGTCGAGACACGACGCAACGCCCGGCATGTACGTCGACAGCGTGTCGCGGGTCGCGCTGCTGATCGGGTACGCGTCCATGCTGCACCACTGGTGCGCGTTGTCGAGATCGACGTCGTTCTGCGGCACGCCGCAGTAGAACGGCTGGTTGCCGTCGTAGCGGTTCGGCCACAGCCCGTGCAGCGACAGGCTCGTCGCCGCATACGAGCCGGCGAGGTTCGTGCATTCCGGCGTGTCGTGCGACGCGCAGAAGCCCGGCTCCCACGATGCGGCGAGCAACAGGTAGTCGTAGCTGGTCTGCGCGGCGGCGTGCAGTGAAACGGAAGCGACGGCGAGTGCGGCAGCGGCGCGGGCGAGCGTCTTCAGCATGGCGTGTTTCCTCGGAAAAGGCTTGCGGGCGCGGGATGCGCCGCAAGGTTGTCGAATGTCTGCTCGCGATTGTTGCTGCCGCAACGTGGCACGAATGTGAAGGTGCACGAAAGAAGGCGGGATCGCTCAGGCGCCGAGCTGCGTGCACGCCCGCGCCGATGCTTGCGGGCCTTCGAGCGCGAGAATCTGCCACACGCCGATGCTGACGCGCCGGCGCGCCGCCGTCGATGCGTCGGCCAGCAACGCCTCGACGCGCGGCGCGGCATCGGGCGCCTTCTGCTTCAGCGCCGCATGGTGCCGCGCGCGCGACGCCGGTTCGGGCTCGTACACATCGCACAGGCGCACCATGCCGGCGAGGCCGGCCAGATCGTCGTCCTTGTCGATCGCACCCGGCTCGACAGGCGCGAGCCCGTTGCGTTCTTCCAGCGGCAGCCTGTTGCGCGCGCCTTCGTCGATCGCCGCGGCGGAAGCCGGCGGCAGGCCGCCCATCGCCGCGACGATCCGGCTGCCCGCGGCGATCATGTCGCCCTGGCATGCGATCTTCTCGGCGGCCGCGACGTTCGAGCAGAACGACACCGACGTCCGGTACACGTCGTCGCTCATGCGCAGCACTTCGTCCGTGTCCGCCTGCGCGAGGCCCGCGCTCGCCAGCGCCAGCGCGGCCGGAATCAGGATGCGGAACGCCCTCGTCTCGTTCATGGTTGTGTCATCCGTGGGTGCTGATGGCGGACAATCTCGCCGGGCCGTGCGCAAGCGCCCCTTGTGATGCCGGGCCCGCGGCCGGCGCCACGCGTTTCACTTCATCGACGCCGCCTCCGATCCGCCAGGCGACAACGCCGCGCTGTCCTGCTCGCGCCACGCGCGGCGCGACGCCATGATCGCGCTCACCGCCGAGCGCGCGACCTTCCACCATGCGAACGGGCGCGGATCGGCGAGCATGCTGAGCGCGCGCGCATAGTCGAGCGTGAGGCCTGGCGTCCACGCCATCGTCACCGCGCGCTTGCGGATCTGCGCGGCCACCCACAGCTCGGGCGTGAGCAGCAGCCGCACGAACGCGCCCCACCCGGCCCGCTCGCCCTTCAGCCGCCACACCGCACCGTCGAGCGCGGCCTCGAGCGCATTCGACACGGTACTCGAGCAGTTGCGGTGCGTGAGGTTGTACGTCGTGTTCTGCCGGTACGACGACCAGAACGCGTCGAGCTTGGCCGGATCGTAGTTGCGGATGCGCACGCGCACGGTCGACGGGCACCACGCTTTCGACTCGGTCGCATAGTCGGGCTGGAACAGGCCGGGCACGTCGTTCTCGCGCGTCGCACGCAGGATGCGCGTGAATTCGTCCGGAGAACGATCGATTTCGACGCCCGGATACAGGCTGATGTAGATGCCCTCCGGCGATTCCAGCGCCGCATGGCCGGTCGAGATCACGCCGTTGACGTCCACCGCCGCGATGTAGCGGTCGATCACCGGATAGCGCTGCGCTTCGGCCTTCGACGTGCCGGTCGGCGTCCATACATGCACGGTGAGCGCCCGCTCGCCGTCGGCCGGCGGGCCGTCCCATTCGGATTGCGCGAACTGCGGCAGGCCCTGCGCATCGTCGAGATCCGGCGCGAGCGCCGGCGCGGGCGACGTCGCGAACGCCGGGTTGCGCGTCAGCCGGCGCACGCGTGCGGCGAGGCTCAGCATGTGCATTCCGCCGAACATCAGCAGCAGGCCGAGGCAGTACGGCACGGTGCCCGCGTAGTGCGTCGGGTACGGCTGGAAGAAGAAGATCGCCAGCAGGATCTCGACGACGCCCCACGCGAACGCGACGTGCCAGCGGCGATAGCGCACCATCCACGCGGACGTGCACTGCAGCAGCCCGTCGACGAGAAACAGCGTGCCGAAGATCATCGACAGCAGGAAGTGGCCGTGATGATGGCCAGCGAACACGAGCCCCGCGGCCACCACGACGGCGACGCCCTTCACGTAGCGCAGGATGCGCTGCCCGCCGACCCCGCTGCCGGCCACCGCGAGCGTCGCGAGCCCTTCGATCAGGAACAGCCACGCGAACAGCTCGATCGGGAAATGCAGCGCGCCGTCGAGCGCGTCGAGGAAAATGCCGACGCCCGCGGCCACCCACAGCCAGCCGAGCACGGTCAGCCCGCGCCAGCGGGTTCGCAGATATTCGATGCCCAGCAGCAGCAACACCAGTCGTACCATTGCGCCCTCGTTTTTTCGGGATACGCGCGGCCTCGCGTTCCCGGTCGTTTCGGCCGCGCATGGTGCGACGCGCCTGCCGGATGGCGGTCATCGTTGCCGGCGCGTCATGCCGTCGACATGACCGATAGCGGCCGGCACGCGCCGCTCTGGCCGAATAATAAGATATGACGGAGCCGGGTGAAAGCGCCGCGAAAACGTTTTCGACCGGCGCGAACGCGCCAGGCCGCCCGCTGCCGCGGCAGACTTCCGGTTCGACAACGTGCGGCGGATACGCGAGAATCCGGCTTCCGAGGGCGAAAGCCACTGAACTGAAGCGAACCGCACGGACGGCGTAGCCGTCGCGCCGCGTGCGCCGCGCGACGGCAGCATCGACCGGAGCACCACCATGCCCGCCTCCCCGCTCCATCCCCCGCCGCTCGGCCCGCAACTCAGGCGCTGGCGCGCGCTGCACCGCGTGAAGCAAAGCCACGCAGCCGAACTGTTCGGCGTCGCGCAATCGACGATCTCGCGCTGGGAGGCCGGCCTTCAGCAGATGTCGCCCGACGAGCGCGCAACGGCCGAACGGCTGCTCGCCGCGCGCCTCGACTCCGCGGGCGACCACGCGCTCGCGCGGCTCATCGCCGGCAGCGCGGGCCGCATGCATCTCGTGTGCGACCTCACGCACCGGCTGCTGGCCAGCTCGCCGGCGCGTGCGGCCGAATTCTCGCAGCCGCTTTCGGCACTGCTCGGCACGTCGCTGTGGCGCTACGCGACGCCGGAAATCGTCCGCATGGAAGCCGCGCTCGATCCGCTCGGCTGGCACGACCGCGCGGGGCCGCCGAGCGTCGAGTTCGACACCGGCGCGAATGCGTCGCGCGTCGTGCCGATTCGCGGCAGCCGGTGCCGGTGGACGCGGATGACGCTGTCGGACGGCTCGGCCGTGCGGCTCGTGGAAACGCTCGGCGCGCGCTGACGCACGCGCATATTTCATGCGTGGACGACGCGCGTCCGGCCGGCGTACGCTTGGCGGTTCATCGCAAGGACGCCGATCATGAATCCCGATACGATCCACGCGCGGCTCGCTTTCCTGCGCGAAGCCGAGCGCCTGAAGGACGTGCTGCGCAGCGGCCATACGTCGGCCGGCCGTGCGGAAAGCACGGCCGAGCACAGCTGGCGGCTGTGCCTGATGGCGCTCGTGTTCGCCGACGCGCTGCCCGGCGTCGACGCGCTGAGGCTGCTGAAACTGTGCGTCGTCCACGACCTCGGCGAGGCGCTGCATGGCGACATCCCGGCGATCGAGCAGGCCGCGCACCCCGACAAGAGCACGCACGAACGCGACGACCTGCTGACGCTGACCGCGTCGCTCGACCGCACGATGCGCGACGAGATCGTCGCACTGTGGGACGAATACGAGGCAGCCGCGTCGCCGGAAGCCCGCGCGGCGAAGGCGCTCGACAAGCTCGAAACGATCCTGCAACACAACCAGGGCCGCAATCCGCCCGATTTCGACTACGCGTTCAACCTCGGCTACGGGCGACGCTACACCGACGCGCAACCGCTGTTCAGCGCGATCCGCGCGATCGTCGACGCCGATACGCAACGCCGGATCGACGCGAGCGGCCAGCGCTCGACGAGGAACGCGACCGGCCGATGATGGCGATCGTCGCCGCGCAGCGCTAGCACCGGGCGCCGCACGCGCGGCGGGCCCGTTCCGCGGATCGCGACAAACTCGCCGTTTCGCCCGCCCGATGGTGCGGCGTCCACACAATTCAGCACAATTTCCACACGATTTGGCGCGAATTCCTCGCTTACCATGAGCGCCTGATTCGATTCGGCACGCCCGCGCGATGCGTACGCGGAACCCGTCGCGGGCAACACGCCCGGCACGCGACGCCTACCGGATCGTTCCGCCCGGCCGCACGCATCGCCGGCGCCCGCTTCATCCTCGCTGCATGCTCATGACCCAGAAGACCCATCGCCGCCGGCGCATCGTGCTGGCCACTCTCGCCGTCGTCGCGATCGCCGCCGGCGTCACGCTGAAGGCCTGCGCGCCCGACAAGCATCCGCAGTACCTGTCCGCGCCGGTCACGCGCGGCAACCTCGAGAACGCAGTGCTCGCGACCGGCGCGCTGCAGGCGTTCAGGCAGGTCGACGTCGGTGCACAGGTGTCGGGGCAGTTGAAGACGCTGAAGGTCAAGCTCGGCGACAAGGTCACGAAGGGCCAGTGGCTCGCCGAGATCGACCCGGTGATTTCGGAAAATGCGCTGCGCCAGGCGCGCGCCAGCGAGGAAAGCCTGCGCGCGCAGCAGCAGTCGACCGCCGCGCAGCTCACGCAGGCCGAACTCGCGTTTCGCCGCCAGCAGGCGATGCTGCCCGACGACGCGACGTCGCGCGAATCGTTCGAGGCCGCGCGCGCAACGCTGGACGTGCAGCGCGCGACGCTCGCGTCGCTCGCCGCGCAGATCCGTTCGGCCCGCATCCAGATCGAGACCGCGCAAGCCAACCTCGGCTACACGCGCATCGTCGCGCCGATCGACGGGGAAGTCGTCGCGATCGTCACGCAGGAAGGCCAGACCGTGATCGCGCAGCAGCAGGCGCCGGTGATCCTGAAGCTCGCGAATCTCGACACGATGACGGTGAAGGCGCAGGTGTCGGAAGCCGACGTGATCCGCGTGAGCGCCGGCCAGACCGCGTATTTCACGATCCTCGGCGAACCGGACAAGCGCCACTACGGCAAGCTGCGCGCGATCGAACCGGCGCCGCAGAACTACGCGGAGGCACAGAGCGCGCTCGGCGGCGGAGGTAGCGGCGGCAGCACGAAGCCGAACAGCGCGGTGTTCTACAACGCGCTGTTCGACGTGCCGAATCCCGGGCATCGGCTGCGCATCGCGATGACCGCGCAGGTCAACATCGTGCTCGGCAACGCGCGCAACGCGCTCAGCATTCCGGCCGCCGCGCTCGGCGACAAACGCAAGGACGGCACCTACGCGGTGCGCGTGCTGCGCGCCGACGGCGGCACAGAAACGCGCCACGTGCGCATCGGCATCAACAACAACGTGCGCGTCGAAGTGCTGGCCGGCCTGAAGGACGGCGAACGCGTCGTGATCGGCGAGGCGTCGCCGGACGAGCGCGCGCCGCTGGCGGACGCGGTATGACGATGAGAAGCCAGCCCCTGCTGAAACTTGCCGCCGTCACGCGACGCTTTCCGGCCGGCGACAAGGACGTCGTCGTCCTGAACAACGTGAACCTGTCGATCGACGCGGGCGAGATCGTCGCGATCGTCGGCGCGTCGGGCTCCGGCAAGTCGACGCTGATGAACATCCTCGGCTGCCTCGATCATCCGAGCGAAGGCACGTACACGGTCGGCGGGCGCGACACGCACATGCTCGACAGCGACGAGCTCGCGCAACTGCGCCGCGAGCACTTCGGCTTCGTGTTCCAGCGCTATCACCTGCTGCCGCACGTCGACGCGGTGGCGAACCTCGAAATGCCGGCGATCTACGCGGGCACCCCGCGCGCCGAGCGGCACGCCCGCGCCCGCGCGTTGCTCGCGCGCCTCGGGCTCGCGGATCGCGCGCATCACCGGCCCGGGCAACTGTCCGGCGGCCAGCAGCAGCGCGTGAGCATCGCGCGCGCGCTGATGAACGGCGGCCAGGTGATCCTCGCGGACGAACCGACCGGCGCGCTCGACACGAAAAGCGGCCAGGACGTGATCCGGATCCTGCACGAACTGAACGCGCTCGGCCATACCATCGTGATCGTCACGCACGACAAGGCCGTGGCGCGCCATGCGCGGCGCATCATCGAGATCAGCGACGGCGAGATCATCGCCGACCGGCCGAACCGCCACTACGCGGAGGCGCTTGCCGAAGCGCTTGCCGAAGCGCTCGCGGAAGCGCCTGCCGAAGCGCTCGCGGAAGTGGGCGCCGACGCGGCCGCGAGTACGCCGTCCGCGCCCGCCGCTGACGATGCACGGCCGCCCGTCGGCGCCGATCCCGTCGCCAATGCCGATCCCGCGCCACCCGGCCGCCGCTTCGCGGCAGGCACCGGCCGCTTCGCCGAGGCGTGCCGGATGGCGTGGATCGCGCTCGTGTCGCATCGGCTGCGCACGCTGCTGACGATGCTCGGCATCATCATCGGCATCACGTCGGTGGTATCGATCGTCGCGGTCGGCGAAGGCGCGAAGCGCTACATGCTCGAAGAGATCGGCAGCATCGGCACCAACACGATCAACGTCTATCCGGGCACCGACTGGGGCGACAGCCGCGCGGACACGATCCAGACGCTCGTGCCCGCCGACGTCGCCGCGCTCGCGGAGCAGCCGTACGTCGACAGCGCGACGCCCGAAACGTCGCGCACGCTGCTGCTGCGCTACCGCAACATCGACGTCAACGCGCTCGTGAGCGGCGTCGGCGATCGCTACTTCCAGGCGCGCGGGATGCGCTTCGCGCTCGGCGTCGCGTTCGACGACGATGCCGTGCGCCGCCAGGCGCAGGTGGCCGTGATCGATCAGAACACGCGCCGCAAGCTGTTCGGCGCGACGCGCAATCCGGTCGGCGAAGTGATCCTGGTCGACAACGTGCCGTGCGTCGTGATCGGCGTGACCGCCGACAAGAAGAGCGCGTTCGGCAGCGTGAAGAGCCTGAACGTGTGGGTGCCGTACACCACCGCGAGCGGGCGCCTGTTCGGCCAGCGCTATCTCGACAGCATCACCGTGCGCGTGCGCGACGGGCAGCCGAGCGCCGCGGCCGAGAAAAGCCTCGAGAAGCTGATGATCCAGCGCCACGGCCGCAAGGACTTCTTCACGTACAACATGGACAGCGTGGTCAAGACCGTCGAGAAGACCGGCCAGTCGCTGACGCTGCTGCTGTCGCTGATCGCGGTGATCTCGCTCGTCGTCGGCGGGATCGGCGTGATGAACATCATGCTGGTGTCGGTCACCGAGCGCACGCGCGAGATCGGCATCCGGATGGCGGTCGGCGCGCGCCAGTCCGACATCCTGCAGCAGTTCCTCGTCGAGGCCGTGCTCGTGTGCCTGCTCGGCGGCACGATCGGCATCGCGCTGTCGTTCGGGCTCGGCGCGCTGTTCTCGATGTTCGTCACGCAGTGGAAGATGGTGTTCTCGGCCGGCGCGATCGTGACCGCGTTCGCGTGCTCGACGCTCACCGGTGTGATTTTCGGGTTCATGCCCGCGCGCAACGCGTCGCGGCTCGACCCGATCGATGCGCTCGCGCGCGACTGACGAAACATGGCCATCATCACGCACGCCTCCCCGCTTCACCGTCTCGGCGCATTCGCGTGCGCGGCCGCGCTGCTCGCCGGCTGCGCGGGTGCGCGCCACGCACCGCCGCCGGCCGTCGCGATGCCCGCGAACTGGGCCGCGCCGGTCGCGGCCGACGCGCCGGCCGCCACGCGCGACTGGTGGCGCAGCTTCGGCGATCCGCAACTCGATGCGTTGATCGACGACGCGCTGCGCGCCAACAACGACCTCGCGATCGCGGCGATCCGCGTGTATCGCGCGCAGTTGCAGGCCGGGCTCGTCGATACGAACCTGACGCCCAGCGTGACGCTCGGCGCGAACGGCGCCGTGTCGCGCACGCTCGATACGCACCGGATGAGCCGCTCGAGCGGCCTCAACGGTTCGCTCAGCTACGAAATCGACCTGTGGGGCCGGCTCGCCGCGCTGCGCGATGCCGCGCGCTGGGAAGCCGACGCGACGGCCGCCGATCTGGAAGCCGCGCGGCTGTCGCTGATCGGCACGACCGCGGCGCTGTACTGGCAGATCGGCTATCTGAACCGGCAGATCGCGCTCGGCGACGCGAACATCGCGTATGCGCAGCGCACGCTCGCGCTCGTCCGGTCGCGGCACGCGGCCGGCGCCGTGTCGGGGCTCGACCTCGCGCAGGCCGAACAAAGCCTCGCCGCGCAACGCGCGGCGCAGACGCAATTGATCCAGCAGCGCACCGAGAACCGCCACGCGCTCGCGATCCTGTTCGACCGGCCGCCGCAGCAGCGCGTGGCCGAACCGTCGGCGCTACCCGACGCGGCGCCGCCCGAGGTCGCGGCCGGCCTGCCCGCGAGCCTGCTCGGCCGGCGCCCCGACCTGCGTGCGGCGGAATTCCGGCTGCGCGAGTCGCTCGCGCAGGTCGATGCGACGCGTACGAGCTTCTACCCGACCTTCACGCTGACCGGCAACGCCGGCACGACGAGCACGAGCCTCGAGCGCGTGCTGACGAATCCGGTCGGCACGCTCGGGCTCGGCCTCGCGCTGCCGTTCATCCAGTGGAACACGATGCAGCTGCAGATCCGGGTGTCGAAGTCGCAGTACGAGGAAGCGGTGGTCGGGTTCCGCCAGCGGCTCTACACGGCGCTCGCGGAAGTCGAGAACGCGCTGTCGGCACGCGTGCAGCTCGAACGCGAAGCCGAACAGCGCGCGCTGTCGCTGGCCCAGGCGCAGCGCGCCGAACGGCTGGCCGCCGCGCGCTTCGCGGCCGGCGCGACCGCCGTGCAGCCGTGGCTCGACCAGCAGCAGGTGCTGAGGAGCGCGCAGAGCGCCGACGAACTGACGCGCCTGAACCGGCTCAACAACCAGATGAAGCTCTACCGCGCGCTCGGCGGCGGAACCTCCTGACCGGCCGTCACGCGTCATACGTCGCGCGCCGCCCGCGTCATTCGCACACGGCCGCCCCGCGCCGCACCGGCGCGAACGCCACCGCGCTCGCGGTCGCGAGCACGGCCACGCCCGCCGCGCCGTACAGCATCACCCAGCCGAAGCCGTGCACGAGCGCCGCATGCAGCGCCGCGCCGCTCGGATCGGCCTGTGCGAGCGCCGGCGCGATCGCCTGCAGCCCGTCGGTGCGGCCCGCTGCGATTTCCTGCGCGAGCCGGCGCAGCGCCGCGTCGCCGATCGCGCCGGCCGGCCCGCCCTTCAGGCTCGCGACGATCCCCGCCACCAGCACGAAGCCCATCGTCGCGATGTTCAGCGCGAGCGAGATCATCCGCGCGCTCATGTCGATGCCCGACGCCATGCCGGCGCGCGCACTCGGCACCGCGCCCGTCGTCGTGTTGGTGACGGGCGTGTTGGTCAGCCCGAGCCCGATGCCGGCGATCATGCAGCCCGGCAGCATCGTCAGCCAGCTTGCGTGAACGGCCGCGCTGCCGAGCCGCATCAGCACGAAGCCGGCCGCGATCGTGAACAGGCCGCCCGGAATCACGACGCCGGGCCCGTAGCGCAGCGCAAGCCGTTCGCCGAACGGCGGCGCGATCAGCGTCGGCAACGTGTACGCGAGCAACGCGAGGCCGGCCGTCACGCTGTCGTAGCCGAGCGCGATCTGGAACCAGATCGGCAGGTAGATCATGAACGGCCAGAAGCTGAAATTCATCCCCATCGAGCCGAAGATCGCGCCGGTGAACGCGCGGATCCGGAACACCGAAAAGTCGAACATCGGCCGCGCGCTGGCGCGCTCCGCGATGAAGAAACCGATCAGCGCGAGCACGGTCGCGCCGAGCACGCCGAGGCCGGCCGCGCTCGCGAGCCCGAGTTCGGCGCTCTGGGTGATGTAGAAGGCAAGGCCGAGCACCGCGAGCGACAGCGTGACGATGCCCGCGACGTCGAGCGTGCCCGCATGCGGATCGCGCGATTCCCGCACCGCGCCGCCGATCAGCACGAGCGCGACGGCCGCGAGCGGCGCATGGACGAGAAACACCCACGGCCAGCTCGCGAGCGCGACGATCGCGCCGCCGACGATCGGCCCGAAACCGAGCCCGATGCCGAACACGATCCCCCAGATCCCGAATGCGCGGCCGCGCTCGCGCCCTTCGCGGAACTGGTGCGACAGCACGGCGATCTGGCAGATCAGCATCGCGCCGCCGCTCGCGCCCTGCAGTAGCCGGCCCGCGACGAGCACCGGCACGTTCGGCGCGAGCCCGCACAGCAGCGACGTCGCGCCGAACAGCACGGTGCCGATCACGTACACGCGTTTGCGGCCGAACCGGTCCGCGAGCGTGCCGGCCGCCATCAGCACCGTCGTACAGGCGATCGTGTACGCGTTCATGATCCACTGCATGCCGTTGAATTCGCCATGCAGCACGTGTTCGAGCGTCGGCAGGATCACCGGCACGCTCGAGATCTCGAGGCCGAACATCAGCGACGTGAGACAGACGGCCGCGAGCGCGACCGCATTCCTGCGGGAGTCGGATAGCGTCATGCGTATTTGCGCGGCGGCCCGGCAACGGGCCGCGCGCCTCCAGGTCAGTAGGATTCGCCGCGCGCGGCCGGCGACGCACGCTGGGCGGGAATCGGTACTATAGTGAGAATTCGCCTCCCCATTGACGCACGCATTTCCACGCACTGGGGAATTTACGGACCCAATCGACGCAACGCGATGACCGACAGACTCGACGGCGTAACGACCTTCGTCCAGGTGGTGGAATCAGGCAGCTTCGCGCTGGCCGCGGAGCGGCTCGACATGACGCGCTCGGCGGTCGGCAAGGCGATCGCGCGGCTCGAGAAGCGGCTCGGCGCGCGGCTGCTGCAGCGCACGACGCGCAGCCAGAGCCTGACCGACGACGGCCAGGCGTACTACGACCGCTGCGTGCGCGCGCTCGCGGAACTGGAAGCGGCGGAAGCCGATCTCGACTGCGGCCGCCACGAGGCACGCGGCAAGCTGCGGCTGAGCGTGCCGCTCGCATTCGGGCACCACTGCGTGACGCCGATCGTGCTCGATCTCGCGCGCAGCTATCCGCACCTGCGCATCGACGTGTCGATCACCGACCGATTCGTCGATCTCGTCGAGGAAGGGATCGACCTCGCGGTGCGGATCGGCACGCTCGCGGACAGCACGAGCCTCGCGGTACGGCGGCTCGGCACACAGTACGGCAGCCTCGGCGCGGCGCCGTCGTATCTCGCGCGCCATGGGGTGCCGAAGACGCTCGACGATCTGAAGCACCACCGCACGATCGCGTATTCGCGTTCGGGCGTGGTGCAGCCGTGGGATTTGCGCGCGCCGGACGGCTCGACAGTGCGGGTCGACATGCCGCATCAACTGAGTTTCGACGACGTGCAGGCGATCGCCGCGGCCGGCGCGGCCGGGTTCGGGATCGCGTGGGTGCCGAGCTGGCTGCTCGATCAATACGTGAAGCGCGGGGAGATGGTGGTCGTGCTCGATCGCTGCTTCGTCTGCGAAGGCGACATTCACGCGATCTGGCCGAAGACGCGCTACCTGCCGCGCAAGACGCGCTGCGTGATCGACGCGCTCGCGCAGGCGATTCCGCCGATGATCGAGCGCGCGGACGAACCGCGATGAGATGAATGGAAACCGACGCGCCGCACGGGCGCGCCGGGCCATCACGCAAGGATCACGCCGCGCCGAGATCGGCGAGCGGATGCGCGAACAGCTTCCACGGCGACGTCAGGAAATGCCGCACGCGTTCGGCGCGCAGCTCGACGAGCGACGCGGGCGCCCAGCGCGGCTTGCGATCCTTGTCGACGAGATGCGCGCGCACGCCTTCGCAGAAATCGCCTTCCTCGATCGCACGCGCGACGATGCCGAGCTCCATCCGGAACGATTCCGCGAGCGTCATCTGCCGGCCGCGCAGCAGCGCCTCGCGCGTCACCGCGAGCATCGTCGGCGAATGGCTCGCGAGCGCGTCGAGTGTCGCCTGCAGCCATTGGCGGTGCTCGCGCGCGAGTTCGTCGCGCGCCAGATCCTGCGTGAGCGTCGCGACGATCCGCTCGACGGTCGAGCGCTTGTCGAAGTGGCGGACGATCCACGGCATCTGGCTGTCGAGCGCCGCATGCGGCACGACGTTGCACGGCGGCTCGAACACCTTGCGCAGCAGCGGCAGCACATCGCCGTCCCACTTGACGCTTTCGATGCGCGTCTCGAACGTGTCGAGCCACGCGGACGGCACGCAGAGGTCCGCGAGCTTCGCGGCGAGCGCGTCGGCGCCCGACAGCATCGCGCCGGTCAGCCCCACGTACAGTTCGAGTTCGGCCGGCATGCGCGACAGGAAATGCGTCGCGCCCACGTCGGGTACGAGGCCGATGCGCGTTTCCGGCATCGCGATCTTGCTGCGCTCGGTCGCGACGCGCAGCGCCGCGCCCTGCGCGAGCCCCATGCCGCCGCCCATCGTGATGCCGTCCATCAGCGCGACGACCGGCTTCGGGAACGTGTGGATCGCGTAGTCGAGCCGGTATTCGTCGACGAAGAACGGCAGCCAGGTTTCGCGCTGCGCGACCATCTTGTACAACGCGCGCACGTCGCCGCCCGCGCAGAAGCCCTTCTCGCCCGCGCCGCGCAGCACGACCGCGACGATCCGGTCGTCGCGGCGGCAACGCTCGAACAGTGCGGCGAGCTCGCCGATCATCGCGTACGACAGCGCATTGAGCGCGGCCGGCCGGTTCAGCGTGATCAGCGCCACGCGGTTCACCACGCGAAACAGCACCTCGGGCGCATGCTCCGCGAATGCATCGTGATTCGTCACCGGCGTGCTCATCGTTGCGGCTCTCCATCGGTGCGCCACTGCGGCGCGCGCTTGCCCAGGAACGCCGCCACGCCTTCGCGCGGATCGGCCGTGTCGAACAGATCGACGAAGCGTTCGCGCTCGACCGCGAGCGCCGCGCCCCGCGGCACGCCGCGGCGCGCGAGGCCGATCAGTTCCTTGCTGTAGGCCACGGCATGCGGGCTTTGCCGCGCGACGTTGCGAGCCAGCACGAGTGCCGCCTCGCGCGCGGCGCCGCTTTCGACCACGTCCTCGACGAGGCCGATCCGCAGTGCGGTGGCCGCATCGACGCGCGCACCGGTCAGGATGATCTTCTTCGCCCAGCCCTCGCCGACGAGCCAGGGCAGCGTCTGCGTGCCGAGCCCGCACGGCAGCAGCCCGACCGAAGGCTCGGGCAGCGCCATCTGCGCATGCGTCTCCGCGATCCGCAGGTCGCACGCGAGCGCGCATTCGAGGCCGCCGCCCATTGCATAGCCGTTGATCGCCGCGATCGTCACGACGCGTGCGTCGTGCAGCGCCTCGAACGCCGCGCCGAAGCGCGACGCCATCGCACGCGCGACCGCGCGATCGCCGTCGGCGAACGTGTTGAGGTCGGCGCCCGCGCTGAAGAACTTCGGGCCGTCGCCGGTGATCACCAGCGCGCGCACGCGCGGGTCCGCATTCAGTTCGGCGACGGTTTGCTGCAGTTGCCGCAGCCCGTCGGCGGTAAAGGCGTTCGCGGGCGGACGCTTGAGCGTCGCGCACGCGATCGCGCCGTCGTCGACGTAGTCGAGTTCGATCATCACGCGTCCTTCTTCGTGGCCGGTTGGTACAGGCGGATCACCGCCGAGAAATCGAGCTGGCCGTCGCCGCGGCTGCTCATCGTCTGATACAGCTGCTGCGCGAGCGCACCGAGATAGACGGGCTGGCGCGCCTGCTTCGCCGCGTCGTTCGCGAGGCCGAGATCCTTCAGCATCAGGTCGGTGCCGAAGCCGCCCGAGTAGCCGCGCGACGACGGCGCGGTCTCGATCACGCCCGGATACGGGTTGTACGTGTCCGAGCTCCAGCAGCGGCCCGTCGACGTGTTGACGATGCCGGCCAGCACCTTCGGGTCGATGCCGAGCGCGACGCCGAGCGACATCGCCTCCGACACCGCCGCCATCGAGATGCCGAGCACGAGGTTGTTGCAGACCTTCGCGACCTGCCCCATGCCCGTCGCGCCGCAGTGGACGATGTTCTTGCCCATCCCGGCGAGCACCGGTTTCACGCGCTCGAAATCCGCGTCGCTGCCGCCGACCATGAAGGTCAACGTGCCTGCCGCCGCGCCGCCGGTGCCGCCCGACACCGGCGCGTCGACGAACGCGCCGCCGTGCTCGCGCACCAGCGCGCCGAACGCCTGCGCGCTCGCCGGGTCGATCGTGCTCGAATCGATCACCGTCGCGCCCGCGCCGAGGCCGGCCAGCGCGCCGTTCTCGCCGGTGAGCACCGAGCGCACGTGCGGCGCGGCCGGCAGCATCGTGATCACGAACGTCGCGCCCGACGCCGCATCGCGCGGCGACGCGGCCACCTGCGCGCCGGCGTCCTGCAGTGCGCGCAATGCGTCGGCGCTCAGGTCGAACGCGTGCACTTCGTGGCCGGCTTTCAGCAGGTTCAGCGCCATCGGCGCGCCCATGTGGCCGAGGCCGATAAATCCGATTTTCATGGTGGTGTCCTCCGCCGCTCAATGCAGCCGGATCGTCGTGTTCACCGGGCCGGCCGTCGTATCGTCGTCGAACCAGCGCGCGGTGACCGTCTTGGTCTGCGTATAGAACTGCACGACCTGCTTGCCGTACGGGCCGAGATCGCCGAGCTTCGAGCCGCGCGAACCGGTGAAGCTGAAGAACGGCACCGGCACCGGGATCGGAATGTTGATGCCGACCTGGCCGACGTCGATCTCGCTCTGGAACCGGCGCGCGGCCGCGCCGCTCTGCGTGAAGATGCCCACGCCGTTGCCCATCGGATTCGCGTTGACGAGCGCGATCGCCTCGTCGAGCGTGTCGACTTCCATCACGACCAGCACCGGCCCGAAGATTTCATGCGTGTAGATCGTCATGTCGGTCGTCACGCCGGAGAAGATCGTCGGCCCGATGAAGTTGCCTTCCTCGAAACCGGGCACCTTCACGTCGCGGCCGTCGAGTTCGAGCTTCGCGCCTTCCTTGATGCCCATGTCGATCAGCGACAGGATGCGCGCCTTCGCGCCGCGCGACACGACCGGCCCGACGTCGGTGCCCGCTTCCGATCCCGCGTTGACCTTCAGCGTCTTCGCCTTCGCGACGATGTCCGGCAGCCATTCGCGCGCCTTGCCCACCAGCACCGCGACGGACGTCGCCATGCAGCGCTGGCCGGCCGCGCCGAAACCCGCGCCGACGAGCGCGTTGATCGCCTGTTCGCGGTTCGCGTCGGGCAGCACGACCGCGTGGTTCTTCGCGCCCATCATCGACTGCACGCGCTTGCCCTGCGCGCTGCCGAGGTTGTACACGTGCGTGCCGACCGTGGTCGAACCGACGAACGAGATCGCCTTCACGAGTGGATGCGTGCAGATCGCGTCGACGACGTCCTTGCCGCCGTGCACGACGTTCAGCACGCCTTTCGGTATGCCGGCTTGGAGCGCGAGCTCGACGAGCTCCATCGTCGACATCGGGTCCTGCTCCGACGGCTTCAGCACGAACGTGTTGCCGCACACGATCGCCATCGGGAACATCCACAGCGGAATCATCGCGGGGAAATTGAACGGCGTGATGCCCGCGCACACGCCGAGCGGCTGGCGCAGCGTGTAGGTGTCGACGCCGCCCGCGACGTTCTCCGCGAATTCGCCGAGCTGCAGCGTGCCGATCGAGCACGCGTGCTCGACCACTTCGAGGCCGCGGAAGATGTCGCCTTCGGCGTCGGGAATCGTCTTGCCCTGCTCGGCCGTCAGCGTCCTGGCGATGCGCTGCTGGTTCGCGCGCACCAGATCCTGGAACTTCAGCATGATGCGCATGCGCGCGGAAATCGGCGTGCTCTTCCACGTCGCAAACGCGGCGTGCGCGGACTGCACGGCCGCGTCGACTTCCGCGACGGTCGCGAACGGCACGCGCGCGAGCACCTGTTGCGTCGCCGGGTTGACGATGTCGCGCCACTCGCTCGTGGCGGACTCGACGAAGGCGCCGTCGATCAGCAGCTTGACCGTCGGCACGTCTTGCCCCGTACGGGGCGTCGGATTCGCGTTCATCAGTGCAATCTCCTTGCAGTGGGCCGCGACGTAACGGCATGCCGCCGCGCGACCGTTTCAATTCGGCTGCGGGCGGCCGCCGCGGCATGCGGCGCGCACGGCCCGCGGCCGGTCATTTCAGTTCGGCGGCGAAATCTTCTTCCCAGTATTCGCCGGGCATGCGCGCGCTCGCGTCGTCGCCGCGCTCGATCTCGCGGCGGCGCAGCTCGACGCGGCGGATCTTCCCCGAGATCGTCTTCGGCAGCTCCGCGAACTGCAGGCGGCGAATGCGCTTGTACGGCGCGAGCTTCTCGCGCGAGAAGCGAAAGATCTCCAGCGCGAGCGCCGGGCTTTCTTCATAGCCCTCGCGCAGCGTGACGAACGTCTTCGGCACCGACAGCCGCACCGGGTCCGGGCTCGGCACGACGGCCGCTTCCGCGATCGCCGGGTGCTCGATCAGCACGCTCTCCAGCTCGAACGGGCTCAGCCGGTAGTCGGACGACTTGAACACGTCGTCCGCGCGGCCGATGTACACGTAGTAGCCGTCGTCGCGACGCATCGCGATGTCCGACGTGCGGTAGTGGCCGTCGCGCATCGCATGGGCCGTCGCGTCGGGATTGTTCGCGTAGCCCTTCATCAGCCCGACCGGGCGCGCGACGCCATCGCCGATCGGCAGCGCGACCTCGCCTTCGGTCACCGGCGCGCCGTCCGGGTCGAGCAACGCGATCCGGTAGCCGGGCAGCGGCCGGCCCATCGAGCCCGCGACGACCGGCTGGCCCGGCGAGTTGCCGATCAGGCAGGTCGTCTCGGTCTGGCCGTAGCCGTCGCGAATCGTGATGCCCCACGCGTTCTTCACGCGCTCGATGATCTCGGGATTCAGCGGCTCGCCCGCGCCGACGATCTCGCGCAGCTTCACGTCGAACGACGCGAGCGGCTGCTGCACGAGCATGCGCCACACGGTCGGCGGCGCGCACAGCGTGGTCACGCGGTATTTGACGAGCGCATCGAGCACGGCCTTCGGCTCGAAGCGCGCGTAGTTGAATACGAACACGCACGCCTGCGCATTCCACGGCGCGAAAAAGCAGCTCCACGCGTGCTTCGCCCAGCCCGGCGAGCTGATGTTCCAGTGGATGTCGCCGGGCTGCAGGCCGACCCAGTACATCGTCGACAGGTGCCCGACCGGATAGGTGCGGTGCGTATGCTCGACGAGCTTCGGCTTCGACGTCGTACCCGACGTGAAGTACAGCAGCATCGGATCGTTCGCGTGCGTGACGGCGTCCGGCTCGAACGCGGCGCTCGCCGCATAGCCGTCGTTCATCGCGAGCCAGCCTTCGCGCGGCGCGCCGGCGACGATCTTCTGCTCGAGGCCGAGGCCGGCCTGCTCGAACTTCGCGGTTTCGTTCTCGTCGACGATCGCGTAGGTCGCGCCGCCGATCTGCACGCGGTCGCGCACGTCGTCGGGCGACAGTTGCGTGGTGGCGGGCAGCACGATCGCGCCGAGCTTCATCGCCGCGAGCATCGCGTCCCACAGCTCGACACGGTTCGGCAGCATCAGCAGAATGCGGTCGCCGCGCCCGACGCCGATCGAGCGCAGCCAGTTCGCGATCCGCGACGAACGCTCGGACATCTGCGCGAACGAATACGGGTCGCCCGTGCCGGTTGCCGCATCGACGATCCACAGCGCGGGCTGGTCGTTGCCGCGCGCCATCGGGTCGAAATAGTCGAGCGCCCAGTTGAACGCGTCGAGCACCGGCCATGCGAAATCGCGATACGCGGTGTCGTAGTCGGTGCGATGGCGCAGCAGAAAGTCGCGTGCGTCGAGGAATGCCTGTACCGTCATGTGTCGTCTCCGTCCAGTCTCCATGCCCAGCGGTCAACCGGCGCAGGTGCTGCAGCACCTGCCCGGTTCCGTGTCGCCCGGCGCACGGTCACGTCGCTGCGTGCCGCGTTTGCCGCGCTGCCCTCGTGCCTGCGTTGTATGCCTGCTCGTTCGACCGTTTGTTCGACTGCGTGATGCCGGATGGGCGCGCGCCGCGACTCACAGCTGCCGCGCGATCACCATCCGCTGCACTTCGCTGGTGCCTTCGTAAATCTGCGTGATGCGCGCGTCGCGATAGTGGCGCTCGACTTCGTAATCGGCGAGATAACCGTAGCCGCCGTGGATCTGGATCGCATCCGAGCACACGCGCTCGGCCATCTCGGACGCGAACAGCTTCGCCTGCGACGCTTCGGACAGGCACGGCAGCCCGGCCGTGCGCAGCTTCGCCGCGTGATGCACGAGCAGGCGCGCGGCGTTGATCTGCACGGCCATGTCGGCGAGCTTCTGCTGGATCGCCTGGTGCTCGGCGATCGGCTTGCCGAACTGCACGCGCTCGCCCGCATAGCGGCGCGCCTTGTCGAACGCGGCGCGCGCGATGCCGAGCGCCTGCGCGGCGATGCCGATGCGGCCGCCTTCGAGGTTCGACAACGCGATCTTCAGCCCTTCGCCGCGATTGCCGAGCAGGTTCTCTTCGGGAATCGCGCAGTTCTCGAACGTGATCGGGCACGTATCCGACGCGCGGATGCCCATCTTCTTCTCGGGCTTGCCGACGATGAAGCCCGGCGTGTCGGTCGGCACCAGGAACGCGGAAATGCCGCGCTTGCCCGCTTCCGGATCGGTCATGGCAAAAACGATCGCCACGCCCGCGCGCTGGCCGTTGGTGACGAACTGCTTCGCGCCGTTCAGCACCCATTTGCCGTCACGCAATTCGGCCCGCGTGCGCAGGTTGTTCGCCTCGGAGCCCGCCTGCGGCTCGGTCAGGCAGAATGCGCCGATCACGCGGCCGGCCGCCATGTCGGCCAGCCAGCGATCCTTCTGCGCGGGCGTGCCGAAGCCGAGGATCGGCCCGCAGCCGACCGAGTTGTGCACGCTCATCATCGTCGCGCACGCGGCGTCGCCGGCCGCGACTTCCTCCATCGCCAGCGCATAGGCGACGTAGTCCGTATACGAGCCGCCCAGTTCCTGCGGCACGATCATCCCGAGCAGCCCGAGCTCGCCGAGCTGCGCGACGATCGCGTCGGGCAGGTGCGCGTCGTGGTCCCACTGCGCCGCGTTCGGCGCCAGCCTCTCGGTGGCGAACGCGCGCGCGGCGTCGCGGATCATCCGCTGGTCTTCGGTGTAAAGCTCGTCCATGGTGCTGCTGTCTCCCGCGGCCGCCGGGCGCGACCGTCCTTGCGTTTCGATGCAACAAGTGTAGGCAAGCACGCGCGACTGTTCGATGCTCGCGCCGCTCATTTACACTGAGCGTTTTTGCCATACCGGCGACACCGATGAAGCAGGAAGACAAGGGAACCGTCGCGATCAGCCTCGTCGCGTACAGCGTCGCGCTGGCCACACGGCGCGGCGTCGCGGCCGAGCCGCTGCTCGCGCAGGCCGGCATCGCCCCGGCGCTGCTCGGTCAGCCGCGCGCACGCGTGTCCGCGCAGCAATACGGCGCGCTGTGGAACGCGATCGCCCGCACGCTCGACGACGAGTTCTTCGGGCAGGACAGCCACCCGATGCGCAGCGGCAGCTTCATCGCGATGAGCCAGGCGGCGCTATCCGCGCGTGACGGGCTGCACGCGATGGCGCGCGCGGTGAACTTCATGCACTGCGTGCTCGACGACCTGCACGCGGAGCTCGACGCGAACCCGCAGCGCGTGCGGCTGCGCTTCGTGCACCGCAACAACGGCGCGACACCCGCGATGTTCACGTACGCGACCTATTTCATCATCGTGTACGGGCTCACCTGCTGGCTGATCGGCCGGCGCATTCCGCTGCTGCATGCGAGCTTCCGCTGCGACACGCCGCCCGCCGACCACGAATACCCGTCGATGTTCTGCGACGACATGCGTTTCAACGAGCCCGATTCGTATGTCGATTTCGATCCCGAATTCGCGACGCTGCCGGTCGTGCAGAACGCGAAGACGCTGAAAACGTTTCTGCGCAACGCGCCGGCCAGTTTCATCGTCAAGTACCGTAACCCGAACGCGCTCGCGCAGCGCGTGCGCGCGGTGCTGCGCGGAATGCCGCCGGCCGCATGGCCGGGCGCGGGCGGGATGGCCGCGCGGCTGCACGTGGCCGAGGCCACGCTGCGCCGCAAGCTGCATCAGGAAGGTCACGCGTACCAGTCGATCAAGGACACGCTGCGGCGCGATCTCGCGTTCGAGGCGCTGGCCGACCCCGCCCGCACGATCGCGGACGTCGCGGCCGCGACCGGGTTCGCGGAGCCGAGCGCGTTCTACCGCGCGTTTCGCAAATGGAGCGGGCGCAGCCCGGCCGACTATCGCGACGAAGTGCTCGCGCGCGGCGGCGGCGCAAGCTGACGCCGGCCGGTGCGGCCGCAACTTCGCGCTTTCGGCCGAAACCGCCTAATCTTCAAGCATCGGGCCCACGCCCTTTTCGCGAGCCGGACGGCACGCGGCCGTGCGCCGCCCGGACGTCCCGATGCGCTTTCACCGTCATGGGCCGCCGCCGGCGCCTGCCGCGGCCGACGGCCGCCTCCGTCACCCGCTGTCCGCGCGGGTCGCGCGCGCCGCGCTGTTCGCGGCGCTGCTCGTCGTGTGTGCCGCGGTCGCCGCGCCGCCATCGGCCGACGCGCCCGCCGCGCATCCGGTCGTCGTGATTCCCGTCAACGGCGCGATCGGCCCGGCCAGCGCCGATTTCATCGTGCGTTCGCTCGCGCGCGCCGCTCGCGAGCACGCGCCGCTCGCGATCCTCCAGCTCGACACGCCCGGCGGCCTCGATACGTCGATGCGGCAGATCATCAAGGCCATCCTCGGCTCGCCGGTGCCGGTCGCCGCATTCGTCGCGCCGGGCGGCGCGCGCGCGGCGAGCGCGGGCACCTACATCGTCTATGCGAGCCACTTCGCGGCGATGGCGCCCGGCACCAATCTCGGCGCGGCGTCGCCCGTGCAGTTGGGCATCGGCGGCGCCGCGCCGCCGGGCGCGAACCCCGCCGCGCCACATCCCACCGGTGCGCCCGGTGCATCGGGTGCGTCCGCCACGCCGGCCGCGCTGCCGACCGATACGCAATCGACCGAGATCCGCAAGGCGATGCAGGACGCTTCCGCGTACATCCGCGGCCTCGCGCAGTTGCGCGGACGCAATGCCGAATGGGCCGAGCGCGCGGTGCGCGAGGCCGTGAGCCTGTCGGCGAATGAGGCGCGCGCGCAGCACGTCGTCGACCTGATCGCGCAGGACGCGGCCGATCTCGCGCGCCAGCTCGACGGCCGCGCGGTGACGACCACCGCCGGCACGCTGCGTCTGGCGACCGCGCACGCGCCGCTCGTCGCGCTCGCGCCCGACTGGCGCAGCCGCTTCCTCGCGATCATCGCCGATCCGAACGTCGCGCTGATCCTGCTGACGATCGGCATCTACGGCCTCTTCTTCGAATTCGCGAACCCCGGTTTCGTGCTGCCGGGCGTCGCCGGCACGATCTGCCTGCTGGTCGGACTGTTCGCGATGCAGTTGCTGCCGGTCAGCTATGCGGGCCTCGGCCTCGTGCTGCTCGGGCTCGGCTGCCTCGTCGCGGAGGCGTTCCTGCCGACCTTCGGCGTGCTCGGGTTCGGCGGAATCATCGCGTTCACGATCGGCGCGCTGATGCTGATCGACACCGACGTGCCCGGCTACGGGATTCCATGGCCCGTGATCGCGAGCCTCGCGCTCGGCGGCGGGCTGCTCGTCGCGGGTGTGTCGGGCGTCGCGCTGCGCGCGCGGCGCCGCCCGGTCGTGACGGGTGCCGAGGCGCTGCTCGGCAGCATCGGCGAAGTGCTCGACGACGGCCTGCAGCCGGACCAGCCGCCAGGCGCGGCCGGCGCCGTGCCGTCGGCCGCCGGCTGGGCGCGCGTGCACGGCGAGCGCTGGCGCGTGGCGAGCAGCACGCCGCTGGCCGCCGGCTGCCGCGTGCGCGTGACCGGCCGCCACGGGCTGACGCTGACGGTCGCGCCGCTCTACGACGTGCCCGCGCCGGTCCATCCCCAGGGAGAACCTTCATGATCGGTTACACGTTCGGCTTCAGCAGCGTCCTCATCGTCTTCGTCGTGGTGCTCGTCGCATCGTCGATCCGCATCTTTCGCGAGTACGAACGCGGGGTCGTGTTCATGCTCGGCCGGTTCTGGAAAGTGAAGGGGCCGGGGCTCGTGCTGATCATCCCGATCGTCCAGCAGGTCGTGCGGATCGACCTGCGCACCGTCGTGTTCGACGTGCCCGCGCAGGACGTGATCACGCGCGACAACGTGTCGGTGAAGGTCAATGCGGTCGTGTATTTCCGCGTCGTCGATCCTGAGAAGGCCGTGATCCAGGTCGCGCGCTTCTTCGAGGCGACGAGCCAGCTCGCGCAGACGACGCTGCGCGCGGTACTCGGCAAGCACGAACTCGACGCGCTGCTCGCCGAGCGCGAGCAACTGAACGCGGACATCCAGAAGACGCTCGATGCGCAGACGGATGCGTGGGGGATCAAGGTGTCGACGGTCGAGATCAAGCACGTCGACCTGAACGAGACGATGATCCGCGCGATCGCGCGGCAGGCCGAAGCCGAGCGCGAGCGGCGCGCGAAGGTGATTCACGCGGAAGGCGAATTGCAGGCGTCGGAAAAGCTGCTGCAGGCCGCGCAGCGGCTTGCGCTGCAGCCGCAGGCGATGCAGTTGCGCTACCTGCAGACGCTGACGACGATCGCGGCGGACAAGAACTCCACGATCGTGTTTCCGTTGCCGGTCGATCTGCTGGGGGCGTTGCTGGATCGGTTGGGCCCCGCGCGCGAGCGTTGAGACGCGCGCGTGCCGGGCCACATGACGCCGCGGCCGGTGCCGATGGGCGCGGGGGCCGACGCCCCGCCCCCCGGCGCCCCGCCCGCGTCAGGCCAGCAGCTTGCGCTCGGCCTTGCCGTACTTGATCGACTTCTCGTCCGGAATCATCAGGCCCGTGTGCTCGTCGCGGCCCTGCAGCAGGAAGCGTGCGTCCGGGTTGCCGATCTGTTCGGCCGCGAGCTTGCTGTCCGCGCCGATCTCGCCCTTCTTCATCCGGTTGACGATCACGCCGGCCGCGGTGTCCTTGAAATCGCGCAGCATCCACGCGTCGCCGTCGCTGTCGCCGAACACCAGCAGCGGGCCGTAGCCCTTCTTCGACGCGAGGACGTTGCGAATGCCCACCGTCTTGCCGGGCCCCCAGTTGAAATGCCAGCCGGCCGGATAGGTGCTCGTGTACTTGCCGTCCTGCATGTCGAGACGCAGGCCGATCACGTTCTCGGGCGGCACGCCGTAGCCGTAGTTCGGATTGCCGGCAAATACGCGCACGACGTCGTCGAGCGACGCGGTGCTCACGTACACGTCGATGCCGTTCGCGCGCAGCGTATGCATCACCGCGCGGATTTCCTCGTGAATGCGGATGCCGTGGAAATGCGTGTCCGCGACCACGCCGGCCTTGCCCGGCAGCGTCTTCGGGCTTTCGTAGCGGACCTTGCGCAGCGCGTCGCCGATACCGTAGTTGTTCGACGCTTCCGCCATCGCCTGCAGCTCGGCGGTCGTCATGTTCTTGTAGAAGTAGATGATCCACTTGTAGCCGACTTCGAGCGGATGCGTGTCGCAGATCGCGTCGTACATGAAGTACAGCTTCGCGCGAAAATCCTTGAACTGGTCGGTCTCGCGGATCTCGTCGAGGCTCTTGTCGCCGCCGAGGCCCTTGTAGTTCGCATGGAGCCAGCGGTAATCGGACTCGACGTCGGCGGCGAGGTCCTCCATCGTCACCGGCTTGCCGTCGAGCGTCGTGTAGTCCTTCATGAACGCGCCCTTCGGCACGTCCTTCCACATCACGCCGACGAATTCATCCGGCGTCAGCTTGTACTGCAGATGGTTGATCTGGTACATCAGCAACGCCTCTTCACAGTCGTTCATGATGCACGTGTTGTCCCAGTCGAACACCGCATACGGGCGGCGCTTTCCGTCGTAGTGCGCGCTCGCGACACCATGCCGGTCGAGCACCGCCTGCAGGCGCGCGGCGTTGAACGGCGACCAGCGGCCCGGGTCCAGCGCGTCCGGCGCGGCTACGCTCTTCGCGCCGGACGTGCCGGCCTTGAGCATCAGCGGCGTCGCGGCGGTCGCCGCGGCAAGGGTGTTCATGAACCGGCGGCGCTGCATGGTCTCTCTCCGTGGAAATGTCGAATCGGCTTCGGTCGCCCCGCGCGACGCGCGACACACCGGCCCCGCGAAGCCGCAAAGGCTTCGAATCCGGGCGCATGATGTGACGAAATTATTTCGGCAATTTGACAGCGTCGCGCCACGACACGACGGAGAGTTGATCCGGCGCGACATCCCGGGCCCGTGCGGCGCTCCCCGGCCGGCCCCCGCCGCTCGAGACGCGTGCGCAGCGATGGACATCCGGCCCCCACCGCCGGAAACCTAGAGCAACCCCTCCATTTCGACCCTTCATTAGGAGAAGCCCTCATCTCCGGGCGCTGGCGCGCGACGTCGAATCGGCTATTATCGTTACATCACACAATGGCACATTAAATGCTGACTGAATAATCCGCCTCCGAATCACCGGCGGAAGCGTTCCGGATCAGCGCCCAGCCTTGCACAAGGACCCGCATCGCGCCGACACGCAAACGCGGGCCGACACATGGAGACGCATCATGACCGCCCACCATCCGCTGCCGGAAGTCCACCTCGACGAGCTGCCGCAATTCCGCGCGGTCCAGCAACTGGCCTACCGCTGCGTCGAGACCGTCGGCGCGATGCTCTACCCCGGCATCACCGAGAAGGAAGCCGCGCGCCTGCTGACCGAATGGCTGCAGGATCACGGCGTGCACGACTGGCTGCACAAGCCGTTCGCGTGGTTCGGCGACCGCACCGCATTCGACGGCTTCTCGGGCCTCAAGCACATGGGCGGCTTCAATCTCGCGTTCTTCCCGAGCAACCGTCAGCTCGAAACCGACATGCCGGTGATCCTCGACGTCGCGCCCGTGCTCGACGGCATCGTCGCCGATGTCGGCTATGCGCACTGCGTCGGCCGCAACCCGATCCTCGAGCAGTTGCAGGACGACCTGATGGACCACCGCGACATGATCGTGCGGCTCGTGAAGGCGCGCCGGTCGATGGCGGAGGTCGCGCAGGAAGTCGACGCGCTGTGCCGCCGCCAGGGCGTCGACCCGCGCCACAAGGCCTATCCGTTCAAGGTGCTCGCGCATCGTGTCGCGAAGATCCACAAGCTGTCGAAGCCGCGCTTCGTCGCGCGCTTCGGGCTGAACGCGACGCGCAACCTGCTGCTCGACCAGGGCCGCGCGGCGAAGCAGCAGGGCTGGTCACCGCTGTGGTCGATCGACCGCCGCTCCGAGCATGCGCCGGTGCCGGGCCTGTGGGCCGTCGAGCCGCATCTCGGCTTCGCGGGCGTCGGCGCGAAATTCGAGGAACTGCTCGTGATCACCGACGACGACGCGTACTGGCTCGACGACGACCTGCCGCACGTGCGCCGCTGGCAGCGCCGCCAGGCCGAGCGCGCGCAGGCGGCGGCGAACGTGCCGGCCGCCGCTTGACACGCACGTCACGCGCCCTCCTCCCGACTCCCTGAACGACGGACTCACGATGCAGCCTCTTTCCGACGAAGCGCCGCTGGCCCTGTTCGAATCGGTTCACAGCGAAACGGCGGTCGCCTCCGGCGACCTGACGCTCGCGGTGCGCACCTGGGGCGACCCGGCCCGCTCGCCGGTCGTGCTGGTGCACGGCTATCCCGACGACAGCAGCGTCTGGCGGCACGTCGCGCCGCTGCTTGCGCGCAAACACTACGTGATCGCGTACGACGTGCGCGGCGCGGGCCTGTCCGGCGTGCCGACGCGCACGGCCGACTACCATCTCGCGAAGCTGACCGACGATTTCGTCGCGGTGATCGACGCGCTCTGCCCCGGCCGCGCGGTGCACCTCGTCGCGCACGACTGGGGGGCGATCCAGGGCTGGGAATTCGTCACCGATCCGCGCCTGGCCGGCCGCATCGCGTCATATACGTCGTGCTCGGGCCCGTGCCTCGACCACGTCGGCTTCTGGCTGCGCGAACGCGTGCTGCACCCGACGCCCGCGTCGCTGGCCAGGCTCGGCGGCCAGCTCGTGCGCTCGTGGTACGTCTACCTGTTCCACCTGCCGCTCCTCCCCGAACTCGGCTGGCGGCTGTGGCTCGGCCGCGCGTGGCCGGGCCTGCTGCGCCGGATCGAGAAAACGCCCGCCACGCCGCGCCCGACGCAGGCCGACGACGGCGCGCGCGGCGTGCGCCTCTACCGTGCGAACTTCATCCGCTGCCTGTTCGCGCCGCGCGAACGCTATGCGCATGCGCCGGTGCAGACGATCGTGCCGCTCGGCGACAAGTACGTGAGCCCCGCGCTGTCCGAGAACCTGTCGCGCTGGGTGCCGCGGTACTACCGCCGCGAAGTCGCGGCCGGCCACTGGCTGCCGCTCGCCGATCCCGCGCGCTTCGCGGATCTCGCCGGTCAATTGATCGATTCGGTCGAATCCGGCGACGAACCGCCCGCGCTCGCGAACGCGCGCCGCCGCGCGACCAGCGGGCGCTTCAGCGGCAAGGTCGCGGTCGTCACCGGCGCGGGCAGCGGCATCGGCCGCTGCGCGGCGCTGGCCTTCGCACGCGAAGGCGCGACGGTCGTCGCATGCGACATCGATCTCGCGAGCGCCGAGCGCACCGCGCTGCTCGTCGGGCTGACCGGCGCGCACGCGCATGCGAAACGCGTCGACGTCGGGTCCGCCGACGAAATGGAAGCGCTCGCGACCTGGGTCGGCAGCGAACTCGGCGGCGCGGACGTCGTGATCAACAACGCGGGCATCGGGATGGCCGGCGGCATCCTCGACACGAGCACGCGGCACTGGGAGCGCATCCTGCACGTGAACCTGTGGGGCGTGATCCACGGCTCGCGGCTGTTCGCGCAGCAGATGGCCGCGCGCGGCGCCGGCGGGCACATCGTCAACACCGCGTCGGCCGCCGCGTTCGGGCCGTCGCGCGACCTGCCCGCGTATGCGACGACGAAGGCCGCGGTGCTGATGCTCAGCGAATGCATGCGCGCGGAACTCGCCGGGAAAGGCATCGGCGTGACGGCCGTGTGCCCCGGGTTCGCGGAAACGGGAATCATGGCGTCGACGCACTACGCGGGTGCGAGCGCCCAGGACGAAGCGCGGCTGCGCAAGCGCGCGACCAGGCTATACCAGATGCGCGGCCTGAAACCCGAAACCGTCGCGCAGGCGATGATCGACGGCGTGCTGCGCAACCGCCCCGTCGTCGCGGTCGGCGGCGAAGCGCACGCGATGCGCTTCGTCGGCCGCTTCATGCCGTGGCTGGGCCGGATGATCGCCCGCGTCAGCATGGCATCGCATTGACGGCGCACGACGCCGCACAGGGAGACGACATGAACGATACCGCCGACTACCACAAGATCAGGGCCCGACACGTGAAGTTCGACTTCAGCGACACGCCGGTCACCTGGGTGCCGAACGATCCGGGCAGCACGCACATCATCAACACGCTGAACCTGCTGTTCCCGGAGGGCGAGCTGTGGTTCTGCCGCGTCTACAACAAGGCGCTGCCGTTGATCGCCGATGCGCGACTGCGCGACGAAGCCGAAGGCTTCCTGCGCCAGGAAGCCGTGCACTCGCGCTCGCACGGCGGCGTGCTGAAGCACTACTACGACCGTCACGGCATCGACACGAAGCCGTTCACGCAAAAGCTCAACCGGTTGTTCACACGCGTGCTCGGCGAACGGCCGCTCGGGCTGAAGATCGGCCATACGCGCTTCTGGCTGCGGCAGCAACTGGCCGTGATCGCTTCGCTCGAGCATTTCTTCGGCTATCTCGGCAACTGGGTGCTCAACGCGCACGGCCTCGACGAAGGCCATGCGGACCCGACGATGGTCGACCTGCTGCGCTGGCATGGCGCCGAGGAAGTCGAGCACCGCACCGTCGCGTTCGACATCTACCGGCACTTGGGCGGCACCTATCCGGAGCGCTGCGTGCACATGGCGTTGGTGATCCTGCTGCTGCTCCACTACATCACGACCGGCGCGAAGTTCATGTACCGGCGCGATCCGGACGCCGGCCGCTACCCGGGCTTCGTGCTCGCGTGGTGGCGGGGTTCGCGGCGCGGGCACCTGCCGTCGTTCTGGAAGGTGATCGGCGCGGCGCTGCGCTATTTCAAGCCAGGCTATACGCCGCACCACGAAGGTTCGACCGAGCAGGCGCTCGCCTACCTCGCCCGCTCGCCGGCCGCCCAGGCGGCCGCGCACGGCGGCAACTGGGGCACGACGAAAGGCGCGTGACCGGGTTGCCGGCCGGTTCGGCGGGCGGCGCCCGCCGAAATGCGTACAATCGCGGCTTCAATTTCCCGGAGGTGCCGCGATGGCCATGAAGAAAACCGATCTCGAAAAGAACAAGGCGCTCAAGCTGACGCACGCGATGAAACAGTCGAGCTCCGCGCGTTTCGGCAAGGGCGCCGAAGAAGCGGCCAAGCTGGACCGCCGCGCGCAGCGCAAGCTCGACCAGGAACAGGGCCTCGTGCCGTTCGCGTGCAAGCTCAACGCGGAGCTGGTCGAACAACTGAAGGCACGCGCGGCCACGCACCCGGAAGGGATGACGGGCCTGCTGTCCGAGCTGCTCGTGAACGGCCTCGCGCAACGCGACGCGTAATTGCCACGTATCTCGAAATTTCCGTTGACAGGGCCCTGCGGCCACGACACACTCGTTCGCATGCCTATGCTCAAGCCCATCGCCATCGCGCATCAAAAACGAGTGAACGCCCATACGTGGCGATCGCCGGGGGCGCTTGTGCATTAGCATCGAGATTTCAGTCATGCATGTCACGAGGCCTCGCCGGAACCGGATGAGGCCTTTTTGTTTTGTTGCGCGTCATCCCGCCCGGCTCAACGATGGAGATGACGATGGACCAAGCAAGCCGGCTGGTTGTTTGCCCCGATCGGTGCCGCACCGATACGATCTCGTTGCCGAGAGTCGAGTTGCATTTCACGGTCGCGCCGCGCAAGACGCTGACGTGGCGCGCGCAGCACGACGCCGAGATCCGCGTGCATGATGCGACGCTGTGGATCACGCGGCTCGGCAGCGTCGACGATTACTGGATCCGCTCCGGCGACGTGCTGCGCGTGCAACGCGGCGAACGCGTGTGGATCGGCACCGACGGCGACCAACCGGCGCAGGCATCGATCACGACCGCGTACGTACGGCACGGCGAACGCGTCAGGCGCACGCTCGCGCAAGTGCAACGTTTGCTCGTGAAGGTAGGGAGAAGGAGCGGATGAGCGGCGCGCCGTTACACGCACGATACGCGGAACGGCCGCGACCGGAAACGGGCGCACCCGCGGCGCAATGCGCCGCGGGTGCGCATCGAAGAACGCGGCACGCCGATGCGTGCCGCGAGCGATCGCGCGCCATGCGCAGCGAGAGGATGCTGCAGGTGCATCAGGTGCTGGCGGCGAGACGCGGGCCCGTGCTTCGTGGAGTGGAATCGAGGTCGGGGCGTTGCGCAGCCTGCGAGGTCACCCACGGATCGATGCCCTGCTTCTGCACCTCTTCGAGGAATGACACACGTGTGCGCCAGTAATCCGCCTGTAATTTCGCATCGATGACGCGCTGTTCGGCTGCGAACAGTTCCATGCGCGCCGTCACGAGCATCGACGCGGCGGTTTTTTCCGGCGTGGGGGCGTGTCGCATCGCCCAACGGCTGATCCAGTTCAACATGCTGACCTCCGTGATTACGGACGAACCCGCATCGGGCAATCGCAATCGGCCGTGCCTGACCGGCCGTGCGTGACTGGCCGCGCCTGCCCAAACGCGCAACGGCCTTGACCGCCATTCACCGCCTGGCCTGCACGGACTGCGACTTCCCCGCGTCGGCAATGATCGGCCGGCGTGTGCATGTGCGGTGTATCTATCCTAGAAAGACTTGCCGGTTTACGCGATGGGGTCTTGCATTCTTTTACACAGAAACCACAGTCGCCCCCGCATCGCGAAATGACAGTTGCGGACGGGACGGCTTCGGCGCACGATAATCCGGTCCCTGCCGCCGCCTGGACAGACGAATGGCCGCCGCACGCGGTTGCCGGGTCGTGTGTCCGCACCGGCGGCACACGTGCGTTCGCACGAACGCGCCGCCTGCACCGCATTCGTGCAGCATGCGGGCGCTCCGTTTCAGTCGCATGTCGTCGCGCACCGGGTGCGCGCGACGCAGCCGGCATGCCGTTGCGCACGCATCGGCTGGTTTCGCCCGCCTGCCGGGCGCCCCTTCCGCTCGTTTCCTTCGTTCCCGCCGTTTCGGCCATTTCCGCCGGCCGGTGCCGCACGAACCGGTAAAATGCGCGCCTTCGTCGCGCGGGCGGGCTGCCGGACCGTTTGCGCGCAGGCAACCGATCGTGCCCTCCAACTATATCGTCCGAGCTATCCACGCTATTACAATCCGCCGATAGCCGGACAATAGTGGCTGGTTACAGTTAGCCGGCCGCGCTGCCTGTACAACAATTCGGCACAACAATCAACACGACAACCCGACCGGAGAAACGCCTTCATGGAATCCATCAAGCGGTATTTCGGCTTCGCTGAAGCCGGCACCGATTTCCGCACCGAAATACTCGCGGGCGTCACCACGTTCCTGACGATGGCCTACATCATCTTCGTCAACCCCGCGATCCTCGGCGACGCCGGCATGCCGAAGGAATCCGTGTTCGTCGCGACCTGCCTCGTCGCGGCGCTGGCGTCGATCATCATGGGGCTGTACGCGAACTACCCGATCGCCTGCGCGCCCGGCATGGGCCTGAACGCATATTTCGCGTACACGGTCGTCAAGGGAATGGGCTTCACGTGGCAGGCCGCTCTCGGCGCGGTGTTCATCTCCGGCTGCCTGTTCCTGCTCGTCACGCTGTTCCGCGTGCGCGAGGCGATCGTCAACGGCATTCCGAAATCGCTGCGGATTTCCATTACCGCCGGCATCGGCCTGTTCCTCGGCATCATCTCGCTGAAGACGTCGGGCGTGATCGTCGGCAACCCGGCCACGCTCGTCACGCTCGGCGATCTGCACAAGCACGAGACGATCCTCGCGATCGTCGGCTTCTTCGCGATCGTCACGCTCGACCATCTGCGCGTGCGCGGCGCGATCCTGATCGGCATCATCGGCGTGACGATCCTGTCGTTCTTCTTCGCCGGCAACCAGTTCCACGGCGTGTTCTCGGCGCCGCCGTCGATCGACGCGACGCTGTTCAAGCTCGACATCGGCGCCGCGCTGTCGACCGGCATCATCAACGTGATCCTCGTGTTCTTCCTCGTCGAGCTGTTCGACGCGACGGGCACGCTGATGGGCGTCGCGAATCGCGCGGGCCTGCTCGTCGAAGGCAAGATGAACCGCCTGAACAAGGCGCTGCTCGCCGACAGCACGGCGATCGTCGCGGGCTCGGTGCTCGGCACGTCGTCGACCACCGCGTACATCGAAAGCGCATCGGGCGTGCAGGCCGGCGGCCGCACCGGCGTGACGGCCATCACCGTCGCGGTGCTGTTCCTCGCGTGCCTGTTCATCGCGCCGCTCGCCGGCGTCGTGCCGGGCTACGCAACCGCACCGGCACTGCTCTACGTGTCGTGCCTGATGCTGCGCGAGATGGTCGAGGTGCCGTGGGACGATGCGACGGAAGCCGTGCCGGCCGCGCTGACCGCGCTGCTGATGCCGTTCACGTACTCGATCGCGAACGGCGTCGCGTTCGGCTTCATCGCGTACGGCGGCCTCAAGCTGCTGACGGGCCAGGCGCGCACGGTCAAGCCGATCGTGTGGATCATCGCGGCCGTGTTCCTGTTCCGCTTCTTCTATCTCGGCAGCGAGTAAGCGCGGAACGCACACCGGCGCGACGCACGATGAAAACGCCACCTTCGGGTGGCGTTTTCGTTTTCGCACGATTGCTCTGCGATCCTCATGAATCGACGTGCACGAGCGCGCCGACGCTCGGGCAATCCCGCACGGCCCGCATACGAAAATGCCGCGCGGCCCCGCCGAACGGCATTGCGTGAAGGCAATGTCCTCGCGTGCGCCGCGCTCGAGCGCATGCGCCGCCGGACGGACGTCGTGTCGTCAGCGCCAGTTGGCCTCGTAGAAGCGCACGTAGCCGCTGCGCAGCGTCACGCATTGCGCACGTGTCTCCGACAGCAGGCGCCGTGCGGCCGCCTCGATGCGCTCACGATGCTGGTCGAATGCGCCGACCATGTCCTCGAAGCGCGGCGATGCGGCGCCGAAGTGGTCTTCCAGCGCCTCGGCGGTGATCTGGCACTGGACGCGCTCGCCATTGACCAGTGCCGTGAACCCCAGCATCAGGTCACGCCCCGAATACTCGGGCTTCTCGTTCGTGAAATGGATCTGCATGGGCGCTGCCTCGACCGGTAGAAAACGAATGACCGCGTCCGTCGTCCGCTACCGGCCGGACGAAATGCACGCGGGCTCGCCGGCGGAGGCCCCGGCCGCGGAGTGTGGCGCGGTCGATGCATGCCGGTTGAATTCCACTTTAGACGGTTTCGCGCGGGAGACAAAAAATTCGGTGTGCGTCGTTCCGACGCGCATTTCGTCTGATCTGCGCGGCATCCGGCACTGTTTCGCCAACGGACGTCAGTGCGGATCGGTCGGCCAGACGTTGAGCGCGATCGCGGCGGTCGTGACGCCCACCGCAATCGCGGCCGCCCCGTATCTCACCGCATCGGTCAGATCGAACAGCAACCCGTGGATCGCCACGGCAATGCCGCCCAGCATGATGAAAGTGGCGATGGCCGCCAGCACGACTCTCAGTTCCGCCCGAACCATGATGCGTCTCCCGAACGGATGCATGTCGCGTCGCATGCATGTTGCACCGCGGAACACGGCGCGCGCGTGCTCCATTTCCATCATTGCAGGCGGGCGCTTAAAAGCAAGGGGATTTTGTTGGCAGTCGCGCATCGCACGTGGCGCTTGTATGATGATGCGTACCCGGACGGACGGCTGGCGCGCCGAATGGTGCGCCGCGAGCGGAGCCGCACTGCGCCGCCGATGCCGATCCGGTTGCCCCGGCGGCCCCGGGAACAGGAGACAAACCATGCCGCAACCCTTCGTGCTGCCCGCCACCGCCGGGCGTACCGACCTGCTCGCGCAGGCGCATGCGCGTTCGACCGCGGTCGGCCTGCGCGCGCACGAACGCCCCGATTTCTCGCCGCTGTCGCGCGTCGCGCTGCGCGAACTGCTCGACACGAATCACACGCTGTTCTCGCACGCGCGACCGGTGATGGAGGACCTCCACGCGCAGATCGCCGATACGCAAAGCCTCGTGCTGCTGACCGACGCCGACGGCGTGATCCTGCACAGCATCGGCGATGCGGACTTCATCGAGAAGGCAAACCGCGTCGCGCTCTGCGACGGCGTGTCGTGGGCCGAAGGCGCGCGCGGCACGAACGCGATCGGCACCGCGCTCGCGTCCGGCCAGGCCGTCGTCGTGCACGGTTCCGAACATTTCCTGCGCGCGAACCATATCCTCACCTGCGCCTGTGCGCCGATCGTCGATCCGTTCGGCCGCACGCTCGGCACGCTCGACGTGAGCGGCGACCCGCGCGGCTCCAGCCCGCATACGCTCGCGCTCGTGCGGATGTCGGCGCAACTGATCGAGAACCACCTGTTCGCGAACCAGTGCGGCGAAGCGCTGCGGCTGCGCTTTCACGCACACGAGGATTGCGTCGATTCGCTGTTCGCCGGGCTCGTCGCATTCGGCGCCGACGGCAGGCTGATCGCCGCGAACCGCAGCGCCCAGTTTCAGCTCGGCGCGTCGTTCGACACCCTGCAGCACCAGGCCAGCGACGCACTGTTCAGCATGCGCTTCGGCGAGCTCGCGCGGCAGGCCGCCCGCGCGCCGGGCGCCACGTTCCGCCTCACGCTGTCGACCGGCGTGCGCGTGCTCGCACGCTGCGAATTCCCGGAAGCGCAGAAAACGACCGTCGCCGTCACGCCGCCCGCGCCGGCCGCACGCATGCGCGCACCGGACCCCGATGCGATCACGTTCGCGACGCTCGACACCGGCGACGCGCGCATGGCCGCCGTGCTCGAACGCGTCGCGAAGATCCGCGGGCGCGACCTCCCGCTGCTGATCCTCGGCCAGACCGGCACCGGCAAGGAATGGCTCGCCCGCGCGCTGCATCAGGCGTCGCCGCGCGCGGACGGCCCGTTCGTCGCGGTCAACTGCGCGGCGCTGCCCGATTCGCTGATCGAGGCCGAGCTGTTCGGCTATGAAGACGGCGCGTTCACCGGCGCACGCAAGCGCGGCAGCCCCGGCAAGATCGCACAGGCCGACGGCGGCACGCTGTTTCTCGACGAGATCGGCGACATGCCGCTCGCGCAGCAGGTGCGGCTGATGCGCGTGCTGCAGGAGCGCGCGGTGATGCCGCTCGGCGGCGCACGCGCGGTGCCGGTCGACGTGCGCGTGGTGTGCGCGACCCACCGCGACCTGCGCGCGATGATCGCGGAGGGCACGTTCCGCGAGGATCTGTTCTACCGGATCAACGGGCTCGCGGTCACGCTGCCGGCGCTCGCGACGCGCACCGACCTGCCCGCGCTCGTCGAACGGATCCTCGCGCGGCTCGCGCGCAGCGAGCCGATGCCACGCCGCCTCGCGGCCGACGTGCTCGACGCGTTCGCGCGCCACCGCTGGCCCGGCAACCTGCGGCAGATGACCAACGTGCTGCGCACGGCCGGCATGCTCGCCGAAGACGAAGCCGAGATCACGCTCGCGCATTTGCCCGACGACTTCTGGCTCGACTGCGACGATGCGCCGGCTACGCCGGAAGCAGCCACATCGATCCCGTCGGCCGGCAGGCGCGAAGGCACGACGCTGCAAAGCCATCAGGCCGCGATGATCGATGCAGTGCTCGCGCGGCATGGCGGCAACGTATCGGCGGCCGCGCGCGAGCTCGGCCTCGCGCGCAATACCGTGTACCGGTATCTGCGGCGCCACTGACACCCGCGGCGGGCGGCCGTCGGCCGCCGGCGGGTTCGGGTATGCTTGGCGCGATGCCGCCGAACCGCCCGCTTCATTCATGACCGATCCAGATCACCCGCCCCTCGTGCGCGTCGACCCGCTCGGCGCAACCTTCGACGCGCCCGATTCGCTGACCGTGCTCGAAGCCGCCGCGTTCGCGCGCGTGTCGCTGCCGCGCTCGTGCCGCAACGGCACGTGCCGAAGCTGCCTTTGCCGGATCGTCAGCGGCAGCGTACGCTATACGATCGAATGGCCGGGGCTCTCCCGCGAGGAAAAGGCCGACGGCTATACGCTGCCGTGCGTGGCCGTCGCGACGTCGGATCTCGTGCTCGACGTGCCCGACGCGGTCATGCTCGACTAGACGCGGCGTGCGCCCGCGCACGTCGTCCTGCAACGCTCGATCCTGCATGGAGAACGTGATGGCCCAGCCAACCGATCGCATCGAAAAACAGACGCTGCTCGCCGCACCGCCCGACCGCGTCTGGGCGGCCGTCAGCGATTCCGACGAATTCGGCCAGTGGTTCGGTGTCGCGTTCGACGGCCCGTTCGAGGCCGGCCAGCCGCTGTTCGGCCGCATCACGCCGACCCGCGTCGACGACGACGTCGCCAAGGCGCAGGAGCCCTACGCTGGCACCGTGTTCGAAATCGTCGTCGATCGTATCGAGCCAAAACGACTGTTCTCGTTTCGCTGGCATCCGTTCGCGATCGATCCGAATGTCGATTACGCGTCCGAGCCGATGACGCTCGTCACGTTCACGCTCGCGGCGCAAGCCGGCGGTACGCTGCTCACGGTCACCGAAACAGGCTTCGACCAGTTGATCGAAGCGCGTCGCGCGACGGCGCGCGACATGAACGACCAGGGCTGGGCCGCGCAGATGACGCTGATCGCGAAGTATCTGGCGAAGCACGCGTAGCGCGCCGCGATGCCGCACGCGCCGACCGACTCGCGAATCGACGTGCGTGGCATAATCGGCTCCATCGTCGTCCACCCGCCGCCGCGCATCGCATGCTGAGTCGTCGTCTCCGGAAGATCGGCAGTCTGATCGGGATGCTCGCCATCCTGATGACGGCGCTCGCGCCGACGATCTCGCAGGCGCTGACCACGCAAGGGCGCGTCGACGCACTGCTGGCCGGCTACTGTTCGGCCGCGCCGGCCGCTGGTGACCGCTCCGCCGACGCGTCGACGAAAAATCTGCAGGCCCATCTCCAGGCATGCGGCTACTGCAGCCTGCTTGCCCATACGCCCGCGCTGCCCGCGCCCGAGTTGACGTTCGCGGCCCACGTGCACGCGATCGCGCATCGCGCGGCAACCCGCTTCGAAAGCCTGCGCCGCGCGCTGCCGCTCACGGCCGCGCAACCGCGCGCTCCGCCGTTCCCGTCCTGATCCGTCGTCATTGCGCGTGATGCCGCAGCGCATCGCGCAGCCCGCGCACGCCGCCTGCGTGCGCGACATGTCACGTTTCGAAGGACGATCATCATGTGTCACCCTGCTGCGCGCGGCGTCGTGCCGGGCGCATGGTTGGCCGTCTGTGGCCCGGATGGCCGCGCCTGCATTCGCGCGCATGCGAATGTCCGGCCGCGCACGTCCGTACCGACCGCCACCGGCCGCGATGCCGCGCGCGCAGCCGTCCGTCGAATCCGTCTGTTCCATCCGATTCGTCACTCGCTCATCCACCCATGAAAACCGCCACTTTCGCTCGCGGCGCACTCGCCGCGCTCGGCTTCGTCATCATCCACGCCGCCCATGCGCATGCGCTTCCGAAAACGCAGGACCCGGCCCCCAACGCCACGCTGTCGAGCGCGCCGCACGCGGTCACGATCGATTTTGGCGAGACGCTCGAGCCGGCGTTCAGCTCGATCGCCGTGACCGACAGCCACGGGCAGTCGGTCGTCGACGGGAAGTCGGCCGTCGATGGCGGCAACCGGAAGCGGATGCGCGTCGCGCTGACGAGCCTGAAGCCCGGCACCTACACCGTCGCGTGGATCGCGGTGGCCAGCGACGGCCATCGCACGCACGGCCGCTACGCATTCACGCTGAAGTAACGCATGTCACCCACGCGATGCGCGTCGGCGCTCGATGCCGGGCGCATTCGCATCGATGCCCTCGGCATCGCACCCGACAAGGAGAACACACGATGAAACACTCGATTCCGACCGGCCTGCTCGCGGCGCTGGCGCTGCACGCGTCCGCCACGTTCGCCGCGCCGGCCATCCAGGCCGACGCCTGCTGGATCCGCACGATGCCGGCGACGGTGCCGTCCTCCGGCTACTTCACGCTGAAGAACGACGGCGACGCACCCGCGACGCTGACCGGTATCGACACGCCCGCATACGGGATGGCGATGGTGCATGAAACGCGGACGAGCGGCAGCACCGCGAAGATGGTTCACGTCGACTCGGTGGTCGTACCCGCGCATGGCACGCTGACGTTCAAGCCGAAGAGCTATCACGTGATGCTGGAGGAGCCGCGCCAGGCCGTGGCGCCTGGCGCGAAGGTGCCGGTCCGGCTGCATTTCGCGGACGGCTCGACCGTGTCCGTGACCTGCGACGCGAAGGCGCCGACCTACGCCGGCCAGTAACGCCGCCGGCTCACGACAGAAGGAGATGCTGATGAAAAACCGCTTGCCGCTGGCCGACCTGATCGTCCGCTACCGCACGCCGCTGAATGTCGCGGTACTGATCGCCTGTGGGTCATGGGCCGCGTGGATCGCGTGGATGACGCGGCCGGCCGCGATCGACACGCCGCCGTCGATTCCCGCGTACTGCATGCGCGACGCGCGCTGACGCGCGGCGACCGCACGGTTCCGGCGGCGGCGCGCGCCATTATTGGCGTGGCACCATCGCTTCACCCCAACCGCCGGAACCGCCTCTCGGAGCGCCGCATGTCCATTCAGACCTGGATGTTGTTTGCCGCCGCCTATCTCGCCACGACGCTGTCGCCGGGGCCCAACGTGCTGCTCGTGATCCGCAACACGGTGCGCTACGGCGCGCACGGCACCGCCGCGACGATCGCCGGCAACCTCGTCGCGCAGGGCGTGGTCGTGCTGCTCGTCGCGCTCGGCGTCGGCGCGGTGCTGGCCGCGATGCCGCCGCTATTCGTCGCGATGAAGGTGATCGGCGCCGCGTACCTGATCTTCCTGGGTGTCCGGCAGTTGCGCGGCGACCGCCGCGCCAGCACATCGAGCAACGCCGCGGAGATCGCCGTGCCCGATCGCCGGAAGCTGTTCCGCGAAGCGCTGCTCGTGTCGGGCAGCAATCCGAAGACGATGATCTTCCTGTCCGCGTTCATGCCGCAGTTCATCGTGCACGACCGCCCGCTCGCGCTGCAGTTCGTCGTGATGTACGCGACGATCGCCTGCATGGTCGTGGTCGTTCACAGCGTCTATTCGGCCGGCGTGCGCCGCCTGCATCGCGGTGTCGGCATGAGCCGCGCGGTGCGCGCGCTCAAGCGCGCGAGCGGGCTGCTGTTCGTCGGGCTCGGCATCAAGCTGCTGACCGCGCGGCACGCGTAAGCCGGCGCCCTCCGTCAGCGCATCCGAGCGGCCAGCGCGGCCGTGATCTCGTCGAACGACGGCCGCGCATCGACGTCCTCGTTCACGCACGCCGCCGCCAGCGCGTCGAGCGCGCCGGTGCGCGATTCGCAGCGTTCGAGCAATTCGCCGAGCAGATAGCCGAACGCGCGCACTTCGAGCCGCTCGAACCTTGCGCCGCGCGTGCGCTCGTTCACGTCGTACAGCGAAGCCGCCCCGAAATCCCCGAGCAGCGCGCCGCCCGAGCCGTCGTGCAGGATGTTGTGCGCATACAGGTCGCCATGCATGATGCCGCGCGCGTGCAGATGGCCGGCCGCCGACGCGATGCCGTGCGCGATCCGCAGCGCTTGCGCCGGATCGAATGTCGCATCGGCGGCATAGACGTCACGCGTGCACGACGCGAAGCTCGGCGGCCCGGCGAGGTTCGTCAGCGCAGGATCGACCCGCTCCATCACGAGGCCGTGCGTGCCGTCCGGATGCCCGCGCACCTTGCCGATCACCGGAATCAGGTTCGGGTGGCGGCCGGCATGCAGGCACGCGGCCATTTCGCAATCGGGCAGGCCGTCGCTCGTCACCGCACCCTTGAACAGCTTCACCGCGACCGTCCGTGGCGGATGGCCGTCCGCACGCCATTGCGCGCGATAAATGACACCCGACGCGCCCTCGCCCAGTTCCTGTTCGCACGACAGCGCGGCCCAGTCGATCTCCGCGACGTCCGGCCCGGCGGACGCCGCGGCCTCCGGCGCCGCGCCGAACGGATTGCCGGCCACCGCAAGCCATGCGAGACGCGGCAGGCGCGGCAGCCACTCGGGCAACGCGTCGAGCCGGTTCGCCGACAGGCGCACCAGTTCCAGCGCGCGGCAGGCGGCCATTTCCACGGGTAGCGCACGCAACTGGTTGCCGGCCAGCATGAGCTTCTGCAAGCGCGCACAGTCGCCGATATCGGCCGGCAGTTCGTCGATCGCGTTGTCGGTCAGGATCAGCCAGCGCAGCGCACGCGGCAGCGCGCCGCGCGGCACGGTGCGGATCCGGTTCGCCTTGAAGCCGATCATGTCGAGCCGATCGCACGCGCCGAGCACGTCGGGGAACGCGGTGAAGCGGTTGCCCGACGCGAACAGGATGCGCAGCCGATGCAGCCGCGGCAGGTCGTCCGGCAGCGCGGACAGCGCATTGCCGGTCAGGTCGAGCACTTCGAGCGTATCGGCCAGATCGAAGATCTCGCGCGGAAATTCGGTCAGTCCGCACGCGAGCTTCAGTTGCCGCGCGCCCGACAGTTGTCCGGCCTGCAGTTGTTCGAGGGTGTGGGTCACGGGGAGAAAAACGGGTGGCGGTTGCGGGGACCCGTCGGGTCGATCGGATGAATTCTACCGGGATCGATCGGGCGCCCGTACACGACCTTGCCATACCCCCTTCACAAACGCGCGATGTGACGTTAGAATTGCGCCCCTTGCAGTGCCGACGTGGTGAAATTGGTAGACACGCTATCTTGAGGGGGTAGTGGCGAAAGCTGTGCGAGTTCGAGTCTCGCCGTCGGCACCAGATGCGTTTTCCTCGCATTCCCGCATTTCCGAAACCCGCGACAGCACACGGCTTCGCGGGTTTTTTGTTGCCCGCTACGCGAGCAGCAGAAAATTCCGCACCACCGCGGACGGCTCGTCGCACCGCGACGCAATGGCGAGCCTCGCGCGAAACCGGTTGCCCGCGAACGGCCGGTATACGACCCCGGGCACCTGCACCTGCGTAATCGCCTTCGGCACGACCGACACGCCGAGGCCAGCCGCCACCAGCGTCACCGCGGACGCGATCTGCGGCGCCGGTTGCCCCATGCGCGGCTCGAACCCGGCAGCCTTGCACGCCGCGACGATATCGTCGAACAGCGCGGCGCCGGCCGCGCGCGGCACCTGCACGAACGACTCGTCGGCGAGTTCCGCCAGTTCGACGCGCCGCCGCTGCGCCAGCCGGTGCGCGACGGGCAGCGCGACGAACATCGGCTCCTCGTCCCAATCGGATACCCGCAGCGTCGCGGCGACACGGCGCTCCGGCCGCACGATCGCGACGTCGAGGCGCCCGGCCTCCAGCGCCTCCAGCAGCACACCGGACGTCGCTTCCTGCAACGTCAGTTCCGCATCCGGAAACGCCTCGCGAAAGCGGCGAATCAGACCCGACACTTTCGGATTGAACGCGGCCGTCCCGGTGAAGCCGACGCGCAGATGGCCGGTTTCCCCGCGCGCGGCGCGCCGGGCCGCCCGTGCCGCGCGCTCGGCATCGTCGAGCACGCGCCGCGCCTCTTCCGCGAAAACTTCGCCCGCCAGCGTCAGCTCGGCGCCGCGCGCGGTGCGTTTGAACAGTTCCACGCCGAGCTCGTTTTCGAGCGCCTTGATCTGCTGGCTCAACGGCGGCTGGCCGATGCCGAGCGCTTCGGCGGCCTTCGTGAAATTCGACGCGGCCGCGACGGCCAGAAAGTAGCGCAGATGCCGGAGTTCCATGCGTGACGTGACCTCGCGATGAGTCGGGCTGGCCTGCCAGCCAGTGTTAAAACATATTGCTGCGGTTCGTTTCATATATTGGACATATATATGACCGTGCGCAAGAATTCGTGTATTCCGTCGCACATCGAGTGCCCTCATGTCCTCCGCTTCGATTTCCCGCTCCATGCCCGGCACGCAGAACACCACGCCCGATGCGCTGCCGGCCGGCGTATCCCCGCGCTCGGCCGCGTACAAGCGCATCGCGTTCGCGCTGTTCCTCGCCGGCTTTGCCACTTTCTCGCTGCTGTACTGCGTGCAGCCGCTGCTTCCCGCCTTTGCACGCGAGTTCAACGTCGGCGCGGCGTCGAGTTCGCTGTCGCTATCGCTGTCGACCGGAATGCTCGCGGTGTCGATCCTGTGCGCGGGCGCGCTGTCCGAACGGGTCGGGCGGCGCGGGCTGATGTTCGCGTCGATGACGCTGGCCGCGCTGTTCAACCTGCTCGCCGCGTGGTCGCCGAGCTGGCACCTGCTGCTGCTCTGTCGTGCGCTCGAAGGCTTCGCGCTCGGCGGCGTGCCGGCGGTGGCGATGGCCTATCTCGCGGAAGAAATCGCCGCCGACGGGCTCGGCCTGTCGATGGGGCTCTATGTCGGCGGCACCGCGTTCGGCGGCATGATCGGACGGATCGGGATGAGCGCGCTCGAGGAGCACTTCTCGTGGCGTACGGCGATGCTGTCGATCGGCGTCGTCGATCTGCTCGCGGCGCTCGCATTCGTGATGCTGCTGCCGGCGTCGCGACGCTTCGTGAAGCGCACCGACCTGACGCTGCGTCACCACCTGCGGCTGTGGCACGCGCAATTGCGCCACGCACGCCTGCCGTTCGTGTTCTCGATCGGCTTCCTCGTGATGGGCGCGTTCGTGACGATCTACAACTACGCCGGATTCCGGCTCATGGCCGCGCCGTTCAACCTGAGCCCGACCGCGTGCGGGCTGATCTTCGGCGCGTACCTGTTCGGCATGGTGTCGTCATCGAGCGCCGGCGCGCTCGCCGATCGCCTCGGGCGCGCGCCGGTGCTGGTGAGCGGCATCGTCGTGTTCGCGGCGGGCCTCGCGCTGACGCTGTCGCATTCGCTCGTCGCGATCGTCGTCGGCATCGTGCTCGTGACGATCGGCTTCTTCGTCGCCCATTCGGTGGCGAGCGGCTGGGTCGGCGCGCTCGCGGGCGCCGCGAAGGGGCATGCGGCTTCGCTGTATCTGCTCGCCTACTATGTCGGGTCGAGCGTGCTCGGCTCGGTCGGCGGCGCGTTCTGGCAACACGGCGCGTGGGCGGGTGTCGCCGCGTATGTCGCGGTGCTGCTCGTCATCGCATTGCTGGCGGCGCGGCGCTTGAGCCGCGCTTGAGCCACACGCGATGTGGCGCACTACGGCACGGTGCGCACCCCGCACCCCGCACCGTGCGCCGGCCGCGCAGCCGTCACGACACCAGCGCATCGTCCCCCTTCATCGCATACGCGGCCTCGCGCCGCCGCAGCTTCATCGCGATCAGCGCCGCCAGCACCGCCAGCGCGACGCCGGTGAGAAACCCGCCCGTATAACCGACCTTCGCGGTCAGCGACAGGATCGTCGACGACGCGATCAGCTCGCCGAGATCGCGCGTGCTCTGCACGGCCGTCACGTCGGTGCCGGCCTGATCGCTGCCGCCCGCGAAGCGCATGCCGGCCGTCATGATCGACACGGACGTGATGCCCGTCGCCAGCGAGCCGAGCACCGTGCAGAGCCATGCCCACGACGGCGACACCGGCAGCCACCCGCTCGCCTGCGCGAACCACAGCAGCGCCGCCGCGCCCGCGCAGCTCACGCCGGCCGTAAACGCGCGCCACAGGCCGAGCGCCCTGACGAGCCACGCGCCGCCGCCGCATCCGAGCACGACCGTCACGACACCGCCGGCCATCCCGAGTTTGCCGATCGCGTCGAGCGACCAGCCCGCGTCGTTGAGGAACAGCTTCGACAGGCCGAAGCCCGATACGGCCGTCATCGCCGACAGCAGCGCGAGCGACAGCAGCGACCACGAGCGCGGCCGCTTCGCGAAGCGCACGAGGCTCGCCGCGTGTTCGGGCCGGGCGCGGGCACGATCCGCGTCGCGCGGCAAGAGCCACAGCACGCAGACGAGGCTCGCGAGCGGGACGGCCGCCAGCGCGAGAAACGCGGTTGACTGGCCGAACAGGCCGATCAGCGTCAACGTGCCCGCGCCGCCGCCGAAGAAGCCGATCATCACGCCCGCGATCTGGATCGCGTTGATCCTCGCGAGCGCGTCGCCGCTGAAATGCTCGGCGGCCATGCCGTCGTTCGCGATGTCCTGCGTCGCGCTCGCGAACGACGCGACGGCCAGCAGCCCGACCGCCCAGCCCGCCGTCGCGACCGTCATCCCGATCTGCGCGAGGCTGACGAGACACAGCACGACGATCGTCTGCATCGGCAGCATCCAGCTGCGCCGGCGGCCGATGCGGGGCGACCAGCGGTTGTCGACGACCGGCGCCCACAGGAATTTCACGACCCACGGCAGGCCGACGAGCGGCAGGAACGCGAGTGCGTGAAGCGGCGCGCCGTCGTGGCGCAGCAGCGTCGGCATCGCGTCCATCGCGATGCCGATCGGGATGCCCTGTGACAGGTACAGCAGCGTGATCGTGATGACCAGGCGGCGATGTTCGAGCATATCGCGCATCGGAGTCTCCAGTTGCATGAGGTTAAAAAGGTTCGGCGCCGGCCGGCATGCGCGCCGGCTGCATCGCGTCGCGCCGCGGACGGCGCGCCGCCCGCAGCAGCAACGCGCCGAATGCGACGAGCGCCAGGTCGATCGGCCAGTACACGAGTCTGCCCACGCCCAGCAGCGCGAGCGCGCAATGGGTCGCGCCGGCGAGCGCGTAGGCGGCGCCGGCCGCACGCATCAGCACACGCAGCCATGCCGCGCGATCGGCGACACACGCGGCGAGCGCAATCGCGCCGCCCCACACGGCCCAGAACAGCAGCGCGAGCGCATGATCGACGTGCACGCCGTCGGGCAACGCACGGCCGGCGAACAGCAGCGCGCCGCCGGCGAGCACGAGCCCGCCGCACACACCGACCGCGGCGGCAGCCAGCACGTGCGCCGAGCGATCGCGCTGCGCGCGCCGCCGCTCGATCCACAGATGCAGCCCCGTCGCGCACAGCGCGCACGCGGCGAGCCCCATCAGGAAATGCAGCACGCGCAGCACTCCACCGGCCGCACCGACCCAGCCGTATTGCGCGAAATGCAGCGGCTGTACCGCGATGAACGCGCGCAGCCAGAAGCCGCGGCCGCGCGACGTCGCATCGGCGAGCCATTGCCCGTCCGTCGCGCGGTACAGGTGGCGCTCGAACACGGCCGTGCTCGGCAGGCCCGCGCGCGTGCCGGCGATCTCGACGCGCGCATTCGCATCGCCCCAGCGATGCAGCACGACGGCTTCGGGCCGGAAATCCGGCCGGCGCGCCGCGTCGCGCCGCAACAGCGCATCGAGATCGGGCGCATGCCGCCACGGGCCGCCGGCCTCGACGGGCGGCGGGCCGCCGAGCAGTTCCGCGAACGCACGCTGCGGCTGCCCCGGATACGCGATGCCCGCGAGCGACACCGTGCCGAGCGCGCCGAGCCCCGACAACGCGCCGGTGAACGCGAACAGCACGAGCCACGGCATTCCCCACAGGCCGATCCACGCGTGCAGGTCGAACAGCGCGACGCGCAAGCCGTTGCCGCGCCGGATGCGCGCCGCGTCGGGCCAGCGCTTGCGATGCACGACGACGCCCGCGACGATGAGCACGAGCAGCACGATGCCCCACAGGCTGACGAAGATGCGCCCGGGGAAACCGGCGAACAACGTCTTGTGCAGCGTGACGATCACGGTCGCCCGCCCCGTATCGGGCAGCGGCGCGCCGGTCGCCGGATCGAGCGCGAGCGTGCATGTCTGGCGCGCGTCGCAGAAGCGGATGGCCGGATCGTCCGGCCGCGGCAGCACGATGCGCGCGTCGCGCAACGCCACGCCGAGCGCCGCCGCGCGCGCGACGAGCGCATCGAGCGGCAGCGTCGGCCGTGCGACGGCGACCGATGGCGGCCGCCACCAGCCCTGCATCGAATCGAACGCGAGACTCCAGGTGCCGCTGAACAGCACGACGAACAGCACCACGCCGAACAGCGCGCCGGCGCCGCGATGCAGCGCGCGCCAGCGCGAACGCGACGACGCGTCCATGTCAGCGCCCTCCCCAGATCACCGCGCACGGCACGAGCACCGCGAGCCACGCACCCGCACGCCACGCGGCCTGCCGCCAGCCGGGAGCGACGAGCACCCACAGCAGCGCGGCGACGCTCGCCACGAGCGTCATCAACACGGCCGCATAGAGCCGGTTCAGGCCGTCGCCGGGGTAATGACGGGCCAGCGTCACCGCGAGCGCGGCCGCACCCGGCAGCACGCCGCCGATCGCGATCGCCGCCCGCGCGCCCCAGCCGGACGCCATCAGAATTGGCCGCGCACGGTCAGCATCACGTTGCGCGGTTCCCCGTAACGGTTGTTCCAGCCCGGCTGGCTCAGGCTCAGGTAGTAGTTCCGGTCGAACAGGTTGTTGACGTTGAGCGCGGCGCTCCAGTGCTTGTCGTAGCGGTAGCCGAGCCGCACGCTCGCGAGCGCGTAGCCGCCCTGGCGCATCGTGACGCCGTTCGCCTGCGCCGAATAACTGCTCTGCACCTGCACGCCGCCGCCGATGCTCCAGCGCCGCTCCTGCCAAGGCAGGTCGTAGTTGGTCCACAGCCGGAACAGGTGGCGCGGGTTCAGCAGCGGCGCGAACGTGCCCGCGTTCGCGAGGTTGTCCGCATAACGCATCGTGTCGTACGTGTAGCTCGCCCATACGCTCCACCACGGCGTGATGCGGCCGTTCGCCTCGAATTCGAAGCCCTGGCTGCGCACGCTGCCGCCGTTCACGTAATAGCAGCTCGGCCCCGCGCACGGATGCGCGAGATCGACCTGCGGGTTGTTGTCGAGATCGATGCGGAACGCCGCGAGCGACACGTCGAGCTTGCCGCCCGCCAGTTCGCCCTTCACGCCGGTTTCATAGGTGCGCCCCTTCACCGGCGTCAGGATGCCGCCGCCCCACATCGACTTGGTCTGCGGCTGAAACACCTCCGCATAGCTCGCGTACCACGACCAGTCGCGCGCGAAATCCCAGATCAGCCCGCCGTACGGCGTGAACTGGTGGCCGGTGTTGTAGTGCGCGCCGAGACTGTCCTGGTTCCACCAGCTCATCCGGCCGCCGAGCACGAGCGTCACCGGTTCCGCGAGCTTGATGCGGCCGAGCCCGTAGACGCCCTTCTGCGAAATGTCGTTCTGCTGCGACTGCTGGTACGGCCCGATGCCGGGCTCGGGCACGCTGCTCGGGTTCCAGCGGTACACGTTCACCGGCGTGCCGGCCACGTTGCCGAGCAGCGGCGCCGTCATCTGCCCGCTGCTGCTGTTCGCATACGTGATGCCGAACAGCAGGTCGTGCGTGAGCCCGAACGCATGCACGGGGCCCTGCACGTTCGCATCGACGCTGCGGCTGTAGCTGCTGAACCGGTACGCGGCGCCGGTCAGCCGGCCGCCGGCGCCCGTCGCCGGATCGATCGCCCCGAACGAACCCGCGTACTTCAGGTCCGAGCGCACGCTCTGGTATTCGCCGCTGACCTTCGCCTTCCAGCCGGCGCCGAGCTTCTGTTCGACCGACGCGAACGCGCGCGTCGTGTCCCAGTTGAAGCGGCCCCACGCGGTGTCGAGGAACGTCGAGCGCGACAGGCCGAGGCTCGACCCGTCGCGCGCCATCGGCACGCCGGACATGTCGGGCACCGACGACGTCGTCTGGTACTGCGCGCCGAACGTGAGCAGCGTGTCGCGCGTCACGTCGACTTCGGTGACGCCGTAGATCGAACGCGTGTCCTGCTTCGCGTGGTCGTAGAAGAAGTGGCGATCCTCGTACGCGGCGACGAGCCGGCTGCGCACGGTGCCGGCCGCATTGAGCGGGCCGCCGATGTCGGCTTCCGCGCGATAGCGGTCCCAACTGCCGACGCTCGCGGTCGCATGCGCGGAGAACTGGTATTGCGGACGCTTGCGCACGAGGTTGACGGTCGCGGCCGGATTGCCCGAGCCGTGCAGCAGCCCGTTCGCGCCGCGCAGGATTTCCACGCGCTCGTACACCGAGATGTCCTGCGGCGCGCTCGCCATGTCGCCGATCACGACCGGCACGCCGTCGAATTCGAACGAATCGACCTTGAAGCCGCGAACGAAGTACGCGGTGGTGAGCAGCACGTAAGGCTGAACGGTCACGCCGGCCGACTGCTGCATCACCTCGTCGAGCGAGAACAGGTTCTGCTGGTCGATCCGCTCGCGCGTGGTCACACTGACCGACTGCGGAATCTCGCGCAGCGCGAGCGGCATCTTGCCGACTGTCGCCACCGACGGATCGTCGGCCACGCCCCGCGACGCGTTCACCGCAATCGCCTTCAGCTCGCCCGCAGCGGGCGGCGCGGCGCCCGCCTCCTCCTTGCGAACTTCCGCGCCGCCCGCCGGCGCCGCATCGGCGAACGCGGCCGCCGGGTGCGCGGCGATCAGCAGGCCGAGATACAGCGACGGACGCCAGCGCCCGAAACGGGCGACACGCGCGCCCTTCATCATCGATCTCCCAGGTTCCCGTACCTCGTACCGCATTCACGCCCCCGTATTTGATAATCATTCTCATTATCAATTAGAACCGGCAGGCGATTTTTCGATCGAGGGGCTTTTCCTATCGATTCCGGGCACGGCGGCCCGCATTGTTCACGTCACTGTTCGGATTCGGCCGGACGGGTTTCCTCGCCCCGGCCGGCGGGCGGCGCCCCGTCGGGCGGCTGGCCGGCGCGGGCGAACGTCGCGTACCACGCATCGGTCTCGATCAGTTGCGCATGCGTGCCGGTCGCCCGGATGCGGCCCGCGTCGAGCACGACGATCGTGTCGGCGGCCGCCGCGAGCGCCGGCTGGTGCGTGACGACGATGCGCGTGCGCTGCCCGCGCAGCGCGACGAGACTGTCGCGCACGCGCCGCGCGCTCAGTTCGTCGAGGCTCGCGGTCGGCTCGTCGAACATCAGCACCGGCGCCCGCGCGAGCAGCGCCCGCGCGAGGCACGCCCGCTGGCGCTGCCCGCCCGACAGCAACTGGCCGCCCGGCCCCACGTCGGTGTCGAGGCCGTCCGGCAGGCGCTCGGCGTCGCGCAGCAGGCCGACCGCGTCCAGCGCGGCGCGCAGCTGAGCATCGGTCGCATCCGGCCGCCCCATCCGCACGTTCCACGCGAGGCTGCCGCGAAACAGCCCGTTGTCCTGGAATACGAGGTTGCGCGTCGCGGCGAGCGTCGCCTCGCTCAGGTGCCGCACGTCCGAACGGCCGAGCAGCACGCGCCCGGCGCACGGATCGTCGAGCCGCGCGAGCAGGCCGAGCAGCGTGCTCTTGCCCGCGCCCGTGGGGCCGACAATCGCAACGAAGCCGCCCGCCGGACAATGCAGGTCGATCCCGTCGAGCAGCGTCGCGCCGCCGACCGACCGATAGCCGACACGCACCGCATCGACGCTCGCATCGTGTACCGGCGTGCCGCGCTCGGGGCTGTCGAAACGCGGTGCATGCAGCACCGCGAGCACGGTGTCGAGCGCGCGCCAGCCGCCGCGCAATGCCTGGTCGAGCTGCGTGAGCTGCGCGAGCGGCTCGATGAAGCGCACGAGCAGCACGAGCACCGCCACGGCCGTCGCCGCGTCGAGCCGGCCGGCCGCGACGGCCCACGCGCCGCCGACCAGCATCGCGACGAACACGCCCTGCACCGCGCCCGCGAAGCCGAGTTCGATCGGCAGCGAGCGCCGCATCAGCGCGCGCGTGCGGCGATGCCGTTCGTCGAGCGCGCGCTGCAGCGCCGCGCGCGCGTCGCCGTCCCGGCCCGCGAAGCGCAGCAATCCCTGATGCGCGGCGAAGATCTGAAGCTGCACGGCCATGTCGCGATCGCCGGCGGCGCGCGCCTGTTCGAACGCGAGCGTGCGGGCGCCGCCACGCTCCAGCAGCGCGAACAGCAGCCCGGCCGCCGCCCCGAGGCACAGCGCGATGCGCCAGTCGATCCACGCGAGCCCCGCGACCACCGCGAGCGGCGTGACGACCGCGCCGATCAACGGCCCGAGCAGATGCGCGGGAATCGCCATCGCCTGCATCACCGGCCCACGCAATAACCCGGCCGGATGACTGTCGCGCACGGTCTGCCACGACGCGACGCGCGGCAGGTGCTGCACGAGGCGTTCGACGAGGCCGACGGCCAGCGCGCCGCCCGCGCGATAGCCGCGAAGCTGCGCGACGTACAGCACGAGCGCATGGCACAGCGTCAGCGCGCCGAGCACGGCCGTCCAGTGCAGCGCGGCCGCCTGCGCGCCGGCAAACCACGCGCGGATCAGCGGCACGAGCAGCAGCCCGCACGCGCCGTCGAGCAACGCGGCGGCCAGCGCCCAGCCCACGCCGCGCCACAGCGCGCGGCGCGTGTCGCGCGGCAGGCACTGCAAACGTTCGAGCGACTGCATCATCGTGCGGCCTCCCCGCCTGCGGCGCCGCGTTCGCGCCAGAGCCGCGCATACAGCCCGTGCGCGGCGAGCAGCGCCGCATGCGTACCGCGTTCGACGATGCGGCCGCGTTCCATCACGAGAATCTGGTCCGCGTGCCGGATCGCATCGAGATCGTGGCTGACGATCACGCGCGTGCGCGTGTCGGCGCGCAGCGCGTTGCGCAACGCGCGCCCGGTTTGCGGATCGAGCGCCGACGCCGGTTCGTCGAGCAGCAGCAACGGCGCGCGCGACAGCAGCGCACGCGCGATCGACAGCCGCTGCAGTTCGCCGCCGGACAGGCGCACGTCGCGCCCGCACACGCAGTCGTAGCCGCCCGGCAATGCGTCGATGCGCGCGTCGAGACAGGCCGCGCGCGCGGCGGCGCGAATCGCGTCGCGATCGGCATCGGGCCGGTACAGCGCGATGTTCGCGGCAATCGACACATCGTCGAGCGCCGTCGCTTGCTGGAACACCATCGCAACCTGTTCGCGACGCGTCTGCGATGTGAGCCGCCGCAGATCGGCGCCGCCGAGCCGCACCGTGCCGCGATCCGGATCCATGAAGCGCGCGAGCAGCATCAGCAGCGTGCTCTTGCCCGCGCCCGACGGCCCGACGATCGCCGTGGTCGTGCCGGCCGCGATCGTCGCATCGATGTCGCGCAGGATCGGCTCGCCGTCGATGTCGACCTGCACGCCGCGCAGTTCGATCGACGCATCGCGCGGCACCTGCGCCGCGCTGTCGGCGGGTTCCTGCAGGCCCGGCTGCGCGAGCAACGCGTCGAGCCGCGCGGCGGCCGCGCGCGCCTCGCGCAACGCATCGGCGCCATGACCGAGCGCGCGCACCGGCGCCGCGATGGCCCAGACCAGCAGCGCGAACGCGCACAGCGTGCCGACCGGCAACTGCCCGGCCGTCAGCCACGTCGCGCCGAACACGACCCACGCAAGCAGGAACGGCGTGCCGAGCAGCACCTGCGTGCAGGCGCCGAGCCCGCCGATGCGGCCGACCCACGCCGAGAACGCGTGCGAGAAATGCCCGGCCGACGCCAGCGCGGCCGCCTCGATGCCGGCGCCCGGATACTGCCGCACGAGCGCCGGATTCTGCGCGAGCTGCGCGTAGTCGCCCATCAATCGTTCGAGCGCCGCGTTGCGCGCCGCGAAGGCCGGCGCGAATCGCGCCGAGCGCATCCAGCGGAACAGCGCCGCACCGGCGGCGAGCGGCGCGAGCGCGAACGCGAGCAGCACGGGATTCAGGTAAAGCAGGCACGCGAGCGCCGCGCACGGCACGACGACGAGCTGCGTGAGATCGGCCGGCGCATGCGCGACGAGCTGATGCAGCGCGCGCACGTCCTGATCGACGTGGCGCGCGACGCGGTCGCTGCCCGCGCGCGCGAACCAGCCCAGCGGCAAACGTTGCAGATGATCGGCGAGGCGCTTGCGCAGGCGGTCGCCGAGATCGGCGTCGACGCGGTGCGTCAGGTGCAGCGCGACCGTCTGGCCGCCCAGCCAGCACGCGCCGGCCGCCACGGCGGCGACGAGCCAGCCGCGCGCGGCCACATCGAGCTGCGGTGCGACGCGCCATGCGTCGGCGAGCTGCGCGAGCGCGAGCCACGGCACGAGCGACGCGATGCCGGCCAGCGCCTGCAACGCCACCGCGGCGACGAGCGGCGCCGCGAACGGCCGCAACATCGAAAGCAGCGGCCCGTTCATGCGGCCCGCTCCAGCAGCATGCCGAGCGTCGCGGCGCGCGCATCGCCCGGCGGCTGCTCCGGAAAACCGAGTTGCGCGGTCAACTGCTGCCAGACGCGCGCCACGTCGATGCCGCGCTGGTTGCACGCATGCAGCCCGTCGCCGGACACGAGCCGATCGACCGCACGCACGGCGGCCTGCGGCCAGCTTCGCGCGTGAATCTCGCCCCACGTATCCTGCGCGTCGTCGCAGATCTGGATGCTGGGCATGGTGTCGCCGGCCAGCTCGCCGAAGATCGGAAAGAGGCCGTCCTCGTCGGTCGCCGGCTCGCGCAGCGCGGGCGCCCACCACAGCGGGCCGTGCGGCGACGCGAGCGTCCAGGTGCCGGCGTCGGTCGTCAGCGTGATGCTGAACAACAGGCTCATCCGGCCGTCGTCGGCCGCTGCCATTTCGTTGTGCACGCGCAGCGACACCGGCGTTTCGGCGAGCACCATCGCGCATTCGCGCATCGACGACAGCGCCGGCCCGATCGGTTCGACCGACCACGGCCCGACACCCTGCAACGCGGCCGCGAGCACGTCGAGCGCCGCGTAGCTCGCCTGCACCGAGCACGCCACATCCGCATGCACGGGCGCGCTCGTCTCGCGCAGCCGTCGCGCGACCGCGATGAAGCGCGCGACGACCGGCAGGTTCGGATAGAAGCTGTTGAGCAGGCAGCGGCGGCCCTGGCGCGACGCGGTGCGCAGCACGCCGTCCCATTCGTCGGGCAGCAGCGGATGCTCGATCACGACGTCGATCCCGCGTTCGAGCAGCCGGCACGCGAGCGCGGCGCCTTGCTCGCCGCGCGCCGCGCCGCCGACGGCGACGCAGGCGACGCGCACGTCGTCGGGCAACGCTTCGACGCGGTCGAACACCGGCGCGCCGACGCGCGCGGCCAACGCCGCGGTGCGCGCGCTGCCCCGCCCGAGAATGCCGGCGACGCGATACGAACCGGACGCCGCGAGGCCCGCCGCATAGAACTGGCCGAAACGGGAGCCGGCCACGACGACCGGCAGCGGATGGACCTTCATCGTGCCTCCTTCAGGTGCGTGTCGACGAACGCGGCGTTCAGGCAGTCGAAATGACCGCCGGGAATATCGACGGCGGTGATGCCGCCGAGCGCCTGCGCCGTCCAGTAATCGGTGAGCGCCGCGCGCTGCTGCGGGATCAGCGGGTTGCAGCGCTCCGGCACGAACAGCCGCAGCGCGCCCGCATACGGCGCGTCGCCGGCCCAGTGGCACGCCTGCACCGAATGCATGAAGAGCCGGTAAAGCCGTTCGCGCTCGTCGAGCAGCGGATGCGCGAGTTCGTCCTGCATCGACAGGCCGGCCGCCGCGCGCAGCACGCGGCGACGCAGCGCATCGACCGGCTCGCAGCAATCGCCGAAGATCTCGAGCTGCGCCTGCAGGCTGCCGGGCGCGAGCCGCGCGGGGTCGGCCTTCAACGCGTCGGCGAGCGCGTCGGCCAGCACGTACGTTTCCGGGAAGCCGAGCGCATCGAGCGGCAGCCCGAGCGTCGCCGCGAAGTTGAACAGCACGAGCCGTTCGTCCTCGACCAGATACGGAATCCGGTAGCTCGACACGATGTCGAGCGTGCGCACCGCGACGCCGAGCTGCACCAGCGACTTCGCCATTTCGAGCGCGACCAGCCCGCCCGAGCAATAGCCGAGCACGTCGACCTCGCGCACGCCGCTGCGCCACAGCGCCTCCGCGTAGCGCCGGCCCAGCGTCGCGTTCAGGTGGCGCACCGGCAGGTCGAGGTAGTCCTGCGCGTCGCGCACCGCGAAGCCGAGCACCGGGCCGAGCCGCGCGAGCGCGGGAAGCACCGGACGATACGCATGCACGGTGCCGAGCCCTTCGTGCACGATCACGCGCGGCACGCCGTCGCCGGGCGCGAGCGGAATCGGGCGCACCGCCGCGCGCACGCGCGGCGCCGGCGCATGGACGACCACCGATGCAGGCGGCGTGCGCGGGGTTGCAGGCGCGGCCGGCGGCATCGCGCTCGCCGGCTGCGCGCTCGCATCGCGCAGGCATTGCGCGAACGCGGCCGGCGTCGGCTGCACGAGCACCCAGCGCAGCAGCCGGTCGAACGGATGCGCATGCGCGAGCGGTTCCTCGCCGCGCAGCCGCGACACGAGCTGCGCGATCAGCAGCGAATCGCCGCCCGCGGCGAAGAAGTCCTGATCCGGCGAGACGTTGCACGTATCGAGCACGGTTTCCCACAGGCCGATCAGCCGCGCCAACAGCGGATCGGCCGCCTGTGTGGGCGCCGGTCGGGCCACGGCCGGCGCCGGTTCTCGGATGTCGGCGATGCCGGCCAGCGTGCGGCGGTCGATCTTGCCGTTCGCGGTCACCGGCAAACGTTCGAGCACGCGCAGTTGCGACGGCACCATGTAGCCCGGCACGCGCTCGGCCACGAACGCCAGCAGCGTATCCGGCGCGAGGCGCGCCGCGCCGCGCTTCACATGCGCCAGCAGGATGTCGTAGCCGAGCGCGGCGAGCGGCGTGCCGGGCGCGACGCAACCGAGCGCGCGATCGCCCGCTTCGGCCTGCAGCCATTCGAGCCACTGCGCGTGCGGCACGAACAACCGCGCCGATGCGGCCCGCGCGTCGTCCGGCGTCTCCATCATCAGCGCCTGGCTGATGCTGATTTCCGGATGCTCGGCCGTCAGCTCCTGGATCACCCACCACGCGTCAGGCGCCGACAGCGCGCGCAAGCCGGCGATCAGCGCGACCGTGTCGCGCGCATTGTTCAGCGCGCCGGAGCTGATCGTCAGGTCGACCGAATGCGGCGCGATGCCCTGCGCATCGCATCGCGCGTTCATGTCGAAGCGCACGAAGCGCATCCACGGATACGCGGCGAAACGCTCGCGCGCGGCCGCGAGGAAGTAGCTCGACACGTCGCTGAACAGGTAATCGATGCGCGTGCCGGCTTCGACGAGCGGCGCGAGCGCATCGACGATCGCCCGCGTCGCGGCGGCCGTGCCCGCGCCGATTTCGAGGATGCGCCACGCGCGCCGAGGCTCGCGCGCGACGACCGCCCGCACGGCCTGCGCCATCCCGCGATGCAGCGCGCGGGCGTGCTCGCCGTCGCTGTACATCGCTTCGGCGATATGCGCGGCGCCTTCCGGGAACATCAGGCCGGCCGGCGATACGCTGCCGTCGATCTGCGCATCGAGGCATCCCGCGCTGGTGCGGAAATAATCGACGAGAACGGCCGGCCACAGATCGGGCGATGCGTGCTGCGCGAATGCATCCCAGCATGCGAGCGCGTCGACGACGCCGGCATCGGGCCGCATGCGCCAGCCGTCTTCGCCGTCCGCGTCCAGCACGCCGTGCGCGACCAGCATCGCGAGCCAGTGCCGCAGCAGATGCCGTCGCGCCGCCGGCACACGCAGCCGCTCGCACAGCGTCGCGAAGCCGGTCGAGCCGTCGGCCGTCAGGCCGCCGGCCGGCACGATCCACGCGGCGAGCGACGCCACGCACGCCGTTTCGAGTTGCGCGACCGAGCGCGACACGTCCGCTTGCGCGGGCCAGCGCGCCGTGTCGAATGCCGCACGCACATGCGTCGCGATCTCGTGCAGCGCGTCGTCCTGCGCCGACGGTGGCGCTTCCGCGCCGTGCAGCGACACGAAGCTCGCGAGCCGGCGCTCCGCGCCGTCGCCGAGCACGATCGTCGCGGCCGCGCCGACGAGCGGATGCGCGGTCAGCGCCGCGTCGATCTCGGCCAGCTCGATCCGGTAGCCGCGGATCTTCACCTGATCGTCCTGCCGGCCGAGGAATTCGAGCGCGCCGTCGGCCCGCACGCGCCCGAGGTCGCCGGTGCGGTAAAGCCGGCGCCCGTCCGGATGACGGATGAACCGTTCGGCCGTGCGCACGGGATCGTTCGCATAGCCCGTCGCGAGCCCGACGCCGCCAATGTGGATCTCCCCGCGCACGCCGGGCGGGCACAGCCGGCCAAGTGCGTCGAGCACTTCCATCGTCTGCCCGGTCAGCGCGCGGCCGTACGGAATGCTCGCGAGCTGCGTATCCTCCGGACGGATCGGATGCTCGATCGACCAGATCGACGCCTCGGTCGCGCCGCCGAGGCTGAACAGCGCGCTGTCGGGCCAGCGGCGCCACCAGCGGGCCGGCAGCGTCACCGGAATCCAGTCGCCCGACCACAGCACGCGGCGCGGGCCCGGCACGTCGAGCGCCGGCTCGCCTTCGAGGTAGTCGATCAGCATCTGTCCCTGGGCGGGCACCGAGTTCCACAGCGTCACGCGGTGGCGCGCCATCAACTCGGCCCAGTGCGACGGATCGTTGCCGCGCGCCGGGTCGGGCAGCACGACGCACGCCCCGCGCGCGGTCGCGCCGAAAAAGTCGTACACGGACAAGTCGAAGCTCAGTTCGGCCAGGCCCAGCACCACGTCGCCCGCGCCGACCGCATGCCGCGCGTTGATGTCGGCGAGCGTGTTGCACACCGCCGCGTGGCTCAGCATCACGCCCTTCGGCTCGCCGGTGGAGCCCGACGTGTAGATCACGTAGGCCAACGCATCGGGGGCGACGTCGCGCACGGCGCGCGGCGGCCATTGCGGATCGATCGGCAACGCATCGATATCGATGCGCACGCAACCATCGTGTTCGAACGCGAGCGCCTGCACGCTGACGACCGCGCGCACCCGCGCATTGCGCAGGATCGCCTGCTGCCGCAGCGCCGGCTGGCGGCTGTCGACCGGGACGTACGCGGCGCCCGCCTGGACGATCGCGAGCACGGCCGCGAGCTGGTGCGCGCACTTCGGCATCAGCACCGCGACGGTATCGCCCACGCCGACGCCGGCCCGTTCGAGCGCGCCGCGCAGCGCCGCCGCATGTTGCGCGACCTCGCGGTACGTGCGTGCGCCCCGCGCATCGATCACGACCGGCGCATCCGGCGTGCGCAGCGCCTGCGCGGCGAACCCGGCCGCGAGATGCGTATCGGCGTCCGGATGCACGTCGGCGACGGGCGCGGCGGACGGCAATACGATGTCGCCCGCGCGCGACCACCATTCGGCATCGTCGGCCAGCCGGCCCAGCAGCGCGACATACGCATCGAACATCGCGGACGGCATGCCGTGCGGAAACAGGTCGTCACGCACGTCCCAGCCGATTTCCAGCCCGCCGAACTGGTCGGTCACCTGGCAGTCGAGCCACACCTGCGGCGTCTGGCTGATCATGTAGCGCGGCGGTTCGGCGCGCGCCGCGTGCTCGCCGAGCAGGCGCCCGACGCTGCCGATTCCGCTCGTGAACACCACCGGCATCAGCGCCGCATCCTTGCCGCGCCGCCGCGCGAGTTCGCGCATCACGTCGACGCCGGTGAACGCGCGATGGTCGAGATCGTCGAACATCCGCGCGCCGATCGCGCGGGCACGCTCGACGAAATCGCGCCCGTGCGTCGCATCGACGGCGAGCAGGCTCAATGCGGTGAAATCGCCGAGCACCGCATCGATGCGCGGATGCACGGGCGGACGGTTCAGCACCGTCAGGTTCAGGCAGAACGCCGGCGCCTGGCTCCAGCGGCCGACGACCTCGGCGAACGCGGCCAGCGCGACGCTCGCCGCGCTCAGCCCGAAACGGCTCGCATGGCCGCTCAGCGCGGCCCATTGCGCGCGATCGAGCCGCGCATGCCGATGCGTGAAGCGCGGCCGCCCGTCGGCGCGCAGCGCGGGCACGATCGGCAGATCGGGACGTGCGGGCAGATCGTCGAGCCGGGCAAGCCACCACGCCTTGTCGCGTGCATGGTCGGCACGCGTCGCGGCCTGCGCTTCATGCATCACATAGTCGCGGAACGTCGCGTCGAGCGGCGCCGGTTGCCATTGCGGATCGTCGTAACGACGCCGCCATTCGGCGAGCAGCAATTGCAGGCTCGCGTAGTCGATCAGCGTGAAATCCACGGACAGGTGCAGCACCGCGCCGTCCGGCCCGACGCTCACTTCCGGCTGCAGCACCGGCCAGCGGTCGAGCGCGTGCACCGCATGGTCGAGGCGCTCGCGCACGCGGTTCAGGTGGGCGTCGAATGCGTTCGCGTCGGCGTCGCGCAGGTCGTGCACGGTGAGCGGCTGCCACGGCACGTCGGGCAGCACGCGCTGCCATGCGTTGTCCTCGACGATCGCGCGCAGCATCGGATGGTGGGCGACGCACGCATTCCACGCGGCTTCGAAACGCACGCAGTCGAGATCCTTCGGTTCGTCGTATTCGACGTACAGATGGCAGGCGCTGCCGCCGAAGTCGAACGATTCGTGCCGGCCGAGCACGTACGCGGCCTGTACCGGCGTCAGCGCGAACCGTTCGTACTGGCGCGCCGGATCGCTGCGCCACGCGCCGCCCTGAAGGAAACGGACGAACGCATCGCGTTCGGCCTTGATGCGCGCGGCGAGATCCGCGTCGAGCGCGCCGGCCGGCGCGCGATAGCGCAACTGGCCGCCGTCGTCGCACCACAGTTCGATCTGCCGTTCGCGGCAGAGATCGAGCACGTCGTCGAAGCTCACAGCACGCCCTCCTCGATCGTCGCGAACGATGCGTCGCCATCGGCAGGCGCCGCAGGCGTCAGTGCGTCGAGCTGCGCCGCGAGACCGGCGAGCGTCGGCTGCCGGTAGAACGCGGCCATCCCGATCCGCACGCCGAGCCGCTCGCGCAGTTGCGCGAGCAGCCGTGTCGCGAGCAGGCTGTCGCCGCCGAGCGAGAAGAACGTCGCGTCACGCGCGTTCGCCGCGCGGCCGAGCGCCTGCTCCCAGCAGGCGAGCAATGTCGCGTGCCGTTCGTCGGCCGGCACGAACGCGTCGTGCGCGGCCGGCGCGTCGCCGAGCGCGCGCGCGAGCGCGTCCCCCACCGCCCGGCGATCGATCTTGCCGTTCGCGTTCAGCGGCCAGCGCGACGCCCACCACAGCGCATCGGGGCGCATCGCGTCGGGCAACCGGTCGCGCAGCCAGTCGGCCAGCGCCGCCTGCGCGGTCGGCTCGCCGGTCCGGCGCGCATCGATGCACGCGAACGCCGCCGAGCGCCAGCTCCGCGCATCGACCGCAAAGCCGCATGCGTGCGCGGCCGCCGCGAGCGCGTCGTGGGCGAACGGCCGCGGCGGCGACGCATCGCCCACGACGCCCGCGACGAGTTCGCGCAGCGGCGAATCGCGCAGCACGTCGGCGAGCAGCAGGCGGCCGTCCCGCGCGAGCAGCGCGGCCGCGATCCGGAACGTGTCGCGCGGATCGTCGCGCAGGTGCGCCGCCGCGAAACTGATCACGCAATCGAATGCGCCGAGATGACGGGCGGGCAGCAAGCCGTCCTGCATCGTCTGCAACGCGGGCAGCGTTCGCGTGAAGCGCGCCCGGGCGTCGTGCAGCAGGCCGGGCGACACGTCGAACAGCGTCACGTCGAAACGCGGATCGTCGAGCACGCCGAGCCCCGCATCGAGCGCCTGGCCCGCGCGCGCATCGAGCACCGCGACGCGCAATGCCCCGGCGTGTGCCGCGGCCTGCGCGTCCAGCGCGGCGGCGAACGCGCGCAACGCGCGGGCGCCGTCCGGCAAACGCGTCGCGAACGCGAGCGGCGCCACGCACGGGTCCAGCGGCACGCGCTGCGCGGCGGTATCCGGATCGGCGGCGAGCGCGCGCAGCGCGGCCGTCAGCTCGTCGAGATCGGTTGCCTGCCAGTCGAGCCGATCGAGCGCCGCGTCGATGGCCATCGATGCGTCGCCGTTTGCGTGCCAGTGCGCACGCAGCGACGACGGCAGGCCCGCGCCCTCATCGAGCAGCCGGCCGGCGACGGCACGCGCGACGGCCGCTTCCGCCGGCATCGTGTCGGCCATGCCGGCCTCGACGAGCGATGACGGCGCCGTGTCCGCTGCCGCGCGATCGGCCGGCACGAACGCCGCGACGATGCGCGCGGCCTCGCCGTGGACGACGCTCGCGCACGCGCCGTCGATCAGCGGATGCACGGCCAACGCCGCCTCGATCTCGCCGAGTTCGATCCGGTGCCCGCGCACCTTCACCTGCCGATCCTCGCGCCCGAGAAATTCGAGCGTCCCGTCCGGCCAGTAGCGGCCGCGATCGCCGGTGCGATACCAGCGGCCCGACGCGTGTTGCACGAAACGCTGCGCGGTCAGCTCGGGATCGTTCCGGTAGCCGCGCGCGAGACTGTCGCCGCCGATCAGCAATTCGCCCGGCACGTAATCGGGCGCATCGCGCCCGTCGCCATCGACGACGCGATACGCCTGCCCCGGCAATGGCCGGCCGTACGGAATCGAACGCCAGTGCGGCGGCACGTCGTGCACCGTCTGCACGTTGGACCAGATGCCGGCCTCGGTCGCGCCGCCGAGCGCGTGGAACGCACAGGCATCGCCGCAGCGCTCGCGCAGCCGCGCCGGCAGGTCGAGCGCGATCCAGTCGCCGGACAGCAGCGCCGCGCGCACGCTGCGGCACGCGTCGCTCGCCGCCGGCACGGCCAGCGCCATTTCCAGCAGCGCGGGCGCCGAGTTCCACAGCGTCACGCGGTGCTGCGCGATCAGCTCGATCCAGCGCGCCGCATCGCGCGCTTCGTCCTGCGTCGGCAGCACGAGTTCGGCGCCCACCCCGAGCGCGCCGAACAGATCGTACACCGACAGATCGAAATCGAGCGCCGATACCGCGAGCAGCCGGTCGTCCGCGCTCACGCCGAGCAGCGCGTCGATCGCATCGATCGTGTTGATCGCCGCCGCGTGCGTCATCTCGACGCCCTTCGGCACGCCGGTCGAACCGGACGTGTAGATCACGTAGGCCGTCGCCTGCGGCGCGACCGCGAGCGGCGCGGCCAGCGGCGCATGCCGCAGCAACGCGGCGATGCCGACATGCGGCAGCGGCCCGTCCGCGCATGCGATGTCGCCGATCGCCATTTTCACGCCTGCCGCGCGCTCGATCAGCGCCTTGCGCGCGACCGGCTGCGCGACGTCGAGCGGCACGTAGCACGCGCCGGCCGCCAGCACGCCGAACACGGCCGCGACCTGCGCGGGCCCGCGCGGCAGGCTGATCTCGACGGCATCGCCGTGCCCGATTCCGGCCGCCCGCAACCCGCCCGCGACCGCGAGCGCCTGCGCGGCCAGTTCGCCGCGCGTCACCGCGCGGTCGCCGCAACGCAGGGCCACGGCGGCCGGCTCGCGCGCGGCCAGCGCGAAGAAATCGTGATGCAGCGTGCGCGCGCGGCCGCAGGCCGGCAACGCGTTGAGCGTATCGCGCACGCGCCGCTGCGCGGACGGCAGCTCGACCGCGATCGGCCACCGCCAGTCGCGATCGCACAGCGCCTGCACGAACGCGACATACGCGCCGAACATCGCGTCGATCATCCCGTCCGGGAACAGGCCGTCGACGCTGTCCCACGCGAGCAGCGCGCCGCCCCGCACGCGATAGAGCTGATGGTCGAGCCATACCTGCGGCGTCTGCGAAATCATGTCGTGCAGATCGCCGAATACCTGCGCGAACGCGTCGGGCACGAACGATTCGTCGCCGAGGTTGCACGAGAACACCACGGGCGCCGCGCGCGGCATGCCCTGCCGACGCGCATCGCGCAGCACGTCGAGCGCCGGATACGCGGCATGCGCGATCGCTCCGTGCAGCCGCTGCTGGAACGCGCGCACCGTATCGGCCGCGCTCGCATCGGCGCGCACGTCGCATTCGACGAGCAACAGCGTCGTGAAATCGGCGATCACGCGGCCCAGGTCGGGCGCATCGCCGTGCCGGTCGAACAGCGGCACGTTCAGCAGGAATGCCTGCCGGCCGCTCCAGCGCGCGAGCACGGCCGCGAACGCCGCGCCGAACACCGACGACAGCGTGACGCCGTGCTGCGCGGCGCGCGCCTGCAGGCGCGCGAGCTCGTCCCTGCTCAGCGTATGCGCGACGCGGCTGAAACGCGGCGCGCGGATCGTTTCCGGCGCACGGGCGAGCGGCAGCGCGGGCCCTTCCGGCAACGTCGCGAGCCGCGCCTGCCACGCGTCGCGCGCCGCGGCGCGTGCATCGCGCGTTTCGGCCGCGCGACGCGCGAGCCAGGCCGGGAACCACGTCGACGGCGCGGCGGGCAGCGCCGACGGCTCGGCATACGCGACGCCGATCTCCTGCATCAGCAGCCGCACGCTGTCGACGTCGGCCGCGAGCAGATCGACACTGAGCCACACGCGATCCTCGCCGCCGGGCATCTGCACGAGTCCCATCATGAACACTTGCGCGTGCTCGACGTCGAGGCATTCGTGCGACCGGAACGCACGCAGCGACACCCATTCGGCCTGCGCATCGGCCGCCGTCCGGTCGCGCCAGTCCGCATGCGCGAACACCGGCGCATTCGACTCGGCGAGGATCTGCTGGCGGCCGCCGTCGAAACGCGCGCGCAGCATCGGATGACGCTCGCGCACGCGCCGGCATGCGATGTCGAGACGAACGGGATCGATCGCGCGGCTGCGGAATTCGAGAAACGCGTGACAGCTCACGTTGCCGAGCACTTCGCCGTCGCCGCGGCCGAGCCAGTACGCCTGCTGCACCGCGGACAACTCGAACGGCGCGTGCACGTCGACCGCTTCGGCAGCGACGACGGCCTCCGCCCGAGCGGCTCGAGCGGCCCGAGCGGCCCGAGCGACAGGCGGCGCACTCGTGAGCAACGCGGCCCACGCGCCGAGCGTCGGCGTGCGCGCGAGCGCATCGAACGTCAGCGCATGGCCGAGCCGGTTCAAGCGCGTCTGCAGATACATCAGCCGGATCGAATCGAGGCCGCAGCTCAGCAGGTCCTCGTCGTCGTCGAGCGACGCGATTTCATCGACGGATTCGTCGAGCAGCTCGGCGATCAGCTCGACGAGCCGCGCGCGAAAATCAGTAGGAGAACAACAGGAAGGATCGGAATGGTCGGTCGTGGAATCGACAACGGTCTGGCTCATGGGCACGCCTTGTATGGGTCGTTCGGCGGCGGCTCCGCGCGGCGGCGGCCACCTGTGAATGAGAATCTATCTCATTAACACCCATGCGCCCGGTCGATTCCTTTAGGCTGCCGGTCAGTTGTTTTAGATCGCCGCGCCCGCCAGTTCCTCGTGGTCGATCGCGTTCGACGACACGCGAATATCGCTCGGCGAAATGCCGTAGCGCTTGCGGAACGCGATCGAGAAATGCGCGGGGCTGTAGCCGACGCGGTACGCGACGGTCGATACGTTCGCATCCTCCGCACACAGCATCGCGTGCGCGGTCCGCAGCCGGTATTCCTGCAGATACGCGTACACGCTCGTGCCGAACACCTTGCGGAAACCGGCCGTCAGCTTGCGCGAATTCATCCCGACGCGCGCCGCGAGCGCGTCGAGCGTCGGCGGATGCTGGAGCTCGCGCGTCAGGATGTCGCTCGCCGCGTACACGCGCTCGACATCCGACGACGTGACGCGCACGTCGGCCGGTGCGGACTGCCGCTGCGTGGCCAGCAACTGCGCGCTCAGCGCGGTCAGCTCGAACGCCTTCGCCTTCAGGTAGTACTCGCGCACGGCCCCCTCGAACGGACAGGTGGCGATCTGCACGGCGAGCGCCTGCAGCGCCTTCGACGCCGGGCAACTGACGATGCGCGGATCGCCGCCCGTCGGCGCGAGCAGCTTCTCCGGCAGCAGGCTCAGGTTGCGGTCGAGCGCATCGAGGCCGAGCTGCACGATCGTGTAGCGCAGCGGCACGTCGCGGTCGTAGATCTGGTGCGTCGTGAATTCGCCGTCGTTGGCGATCACGCACAGGCCCGGCCCCTTGATGCATTGCTCGGGCTGGCCCGGCACGCGGCAGCGCAACTGCCCGCTCTGCACGAGGACGAGCTTCAGCCCTTTTTCGAGCGGCTCCTCGTACCAGTCGCGGCTATCCGAGCACAGCGTGCCGCTCATGAGTTTCATGCCCGCGTCGATGTGCACCACGCCCGGGTGATTGCCGGGCACGAGCACCGGCGGGTGACGTCGTGACGAAGCGAAGGAGGTCGATCTCATCGGAGGTCCGTTGGTTAGGCGGCACGCGCGGACCGGCACGCACCGGCAGCCGGCCGATTGTCCGGCCGGATTGGCCGGGCGCCGCGCGACCGGCGCCTGATCGAACGAAATTGCCGCGATATCGAAAGAAACGGCGCTATCGCAGCACCCGTTCCAAATGATAATACCTCTCATTTACATTTTCTGACAACTTGCCGGAACCCAAGGTCAGCGCATGCAACCCTCCCCTTCCTCCCTGGCGGCGGCCGTGCCGGCCGACGCGCCCGACTGGCCCGACGACTTCGCGCGCCGCTATCGCGACGCCGGCTACTGGCAGGACACGACGTTCTTCGACGCGCTCGACGCGTGCGCGCGGCGCCATCCCGACGCGCTCGCCATCGTCGACGGCGCGCGCCGCCTGCGCTATCGCGATCTGCTGGCGCGCATCCGCCGCCTCGCGGGCGGCCTCGCACGGCTCGGCCTCACGCGCGGCGACGCGGTCGTCGTCCAGTTGCCGAACGGCGCGCGCTTCATCGAGACCTGCTTCGCGCTGTTCCAGCTCGGCGTGCGGCCGGTGCTCGCGCTGCCGGCCCACCGTCACTACGAGATCGGCGCGTTCTGCCGCTTCGCCAGTGCGCGTGCTTACCTCGGCGCGTCGCGACTCGGCGATTTCGACTGCCAGCCGCTGGCGGCCGCCTTGCAGGCCGACTGCCCGACGCTCGAGCACGTCGTGATGGCCGGCGACGATCACGCATTCACGTCGTTCGACGCGCTGTACGACGCGCCACCCGTGCACGCCTGCGCGGCGCGCGCCGACGACATCGCGTGCTTCCAGTTGTCGGGCGGCACGACCGGCACGCCGAAGCTGATTCCGCGCCGCCATCGCGAGTACCTGTACAACGTGCGCGCGTGCAGCGCCGCGAGCGGTGTCGATGCCGACACCGTCTACCTCGCCGCGCTGCCGATGGCGCACAACTTCACGCTGTGCTGCCCCGGCACGATCGGCGCGCTGCTCGCGGGCGGCCGGGTCGTGACGACCTCCCGGCCCGAGCCCGACCAGAGCTTCGCGCTGATCGCGCAGGAACGCGTCACGCATACCGCGCTCGTGCCGCCGCTCGCGCTGCTGTGGCTCGACGAGCAGCCGCAACGGCAGGCCGACCTGTCGAGCCTGCGCGTGCTGCAGGTCGGCGGCGCCCGGCTGATGGACCACGCGGCCGCACGCGTGACGCCCGTGCTCGGCTGTCGATTGCAGCAGGTGTTGGGCATGGCCGAAGGGCTCATCTGCTGCACGCGGCTCGACGATACGCCCGAGCGCATCGCGCGCACCCAGGGCCGCCCCGTCTCCGAAGGCGACGAAGTGCGCATCGTCGACGAAGCCGGCGCACCGGTCGCGCCCGGCGAAATCGGCGAACTGCAGGTACGCGGCCCGTACACGATCCGCGGCTACTATCGGCTCGCGGAGCACGACGCGACGGCGTTCACGGCCGACGGCTTCTACCGCAGCGGCGACCGCGTGCGGCGCACCGCGGACGGCGACCTCGTCGTCGAAGGCCGCGACAAGGATCAGATCAACCGCGGCGGCGAGAAGGTCTCGGCCGAGGAAGTGGAGAACCTGCTGCTCGCGCATCCGCAGGTGCACGACGCGGCGGTCGTCGCGATGCCCGACCCGATGCTCGGCGAGCGGACCTGCGCGTTCGTCGTCGCACGCGCGCCTGCTCCGTCCAGACTGATGCTGAAACGCTACCTGCGCGACTGTGGGCTCGCGGCCTTCAAGATCCCCGATCGCATCGAATTCATGCCGCGCTTTCCGGAAACCGGCATCGGCAAGACCAGCAAGAAATCGCTGCGCGACCTGTTGCGCCGCCAGTTGCAGGCGGCGGCCGCATGAGCGCGCGCCCGACCGAGTCGAACTGGATTCGCGAGTTGCGGCTGTCGCCGTGCCCGCGCGCGCAGCTCGTCTGCTTTCCGCACGCGGGCGGCACCGCGAATTTCTTTCGCGGCTGGAGCCGGGCGCTGCCGTGGGACGTCGATCTGCTCGCGCTGCAGTATCCGGGCCGCGAGGAACGCTTCGGCGAGCCGTGCCTGCACTCGATCGACGCGCTCGCCGGCCCCGCCGCCGACGCGCTGCAACGCCATGCACACGCGCCGCTCGTGCTGTTCGGGCACAGCCTCGGCGCCGCGCTCGCGTACGAGGTCGCGGTGCGGCTCGAGGCGCGCGGCGCCGCGCCGCTTTACGTGGCTGTTTCCGCGCTGCCGCCGCCGCATCGCCAGCGCCCGTCGGATCTGCACCTGCAATCCGACGACGCGCTCATCGGCGACGTCGCCCGGCTGTCCGGCGAGCACGCCGCGCTGCTCGCCGACCCGGAAATGCGCGCGATCTACCTGCCGATGATCCGCGACGACTACCGCGCGATCGAAACGTATCGGCGCGAGCGTCCGCCGCGCATCGATGCGCCGCTCGGCGTGATGCTGCCGCTCGCCGATACCGAGCTCGACAGCGACGAGGCGCATGCGTGGCAGGACGTCGCGACGCGCCCGATCCGCGTCGCGACGTTCGACGGCGACCACTTCTACCTGCGGCACCAATACCCGGCGGTGATCGCCCATCTGGTCGAACGGATCGACCAGTCCCTTCGTTACGGAAAGGAGTACACATGAAAACACCGGACGCCTGCACGGGGCTGCCCGACATTCGCGAAGCGATCGATCGCCTGGACGCCGACATCATCGACGCGCTCGGCCGGCGCATGCAGTACGTAAAAGCCGCGTCGCGCTTCAAGCCGGACGAGGCGAGCATCGCCGCGCCGGAGCGGGTGGCCGCGATGCTGCCCGACCGGCGCCGCTGGGCCGAACAGGCCGGCCTCGACGCCGACTACGTCGAGAAGCTGTTCGCCCAGCTCATCGCGTGGTACATCGCGCAGCAAACCCGATACTGGCGACAACAGCGGGGGCTCGCATGACCGCCGGCCTTCCGCTGCTGCACGACACGTTCGCGCGGGCGGCCCGCCGCGCCGCCGCCACCGGCACGCCGACGCTGGCGTCGGTCTCGGTGCCGCTGCGCGCGCTCGACTTCTTCGACCTGATCGCCGCGTGGGACGACGGCGTCACGCCGTGGTGCTTCCACGAAGCCGGCGATGCGTCCGTCACGCTGTTCGGCTGGGACTGCGCAGTCGAACTGAGCGCCGCCGGCGACACGCGCTTCGCGCAGATCGACGCGCGCTGGCGCACGCTCGTGCGCGACGCGGTCACGGCCGGCCCGCAGCCGCCGCGGCTCGTCGGCGGCTTCCGGTTCGATTCGCGGGGCCCGCGCAGCGCGCACTGGTCGCCGTTTGCCGATGCGAGCATGACGCTCGCGAAGCTGCTGATCGTGCGCGAAGGCGATGCGCACTGGGCCGTCTGCCAGCAGGTCGTCTCCGCCCACGACGATCCGGCCGCGCTCGCGCATGCGTGTCTTGCACGGATCGACTCGCTCGGCGCCCTTGCGCCGGCCGCGGAAGACGAGGCGCCGCAACTGCTGCACACGCAGGCGCTGCAGGCGAGCGAATGGCAGCACGAAGTCCGTCGCGCGGTGGACGCGATCCACGACGGCGCATTCGGCAAGGTCGTGCTCGCGCGCGACGTGCTCGAGCAGTACGCGCGGCCGGTCGCGATCGCGCCGCTGCTGCGCCGTCTGCGGCGGCGCGACCCGCATGCGCATCTGTTCGCGGTCCGTCGCGAAGGGGCGTGCTTCGTCGGCGCCACGCCGGAACGGCTCGCGCGTGTCGCGGCCGGCGACGTGCGCACGCATGCGCTGGCCGGCACGATCCGGCGCGGCGCGACGCCCGACGACGATCGTGCGCTCGGCGCCGCACTGATGGCTTCGGCGAAGGAGCGGCTCGAACACGCGCTCGTCGTCGACGCCATCCGCGCCGCGCTCGGGCCGCTGTCGCGCGCGCTCGACGTGCCCGATCGACCGTCGCTGCACCGGCTGCCGAAGCTGCAGCACCTGAGCACGCCGATCCGCGCGACGCTGAATCCGGATGCGTCACTGTTGCAGGTCGTCGCCGCGCTGCACCCGACGCCCGCGGTCGCCGGCTATCCGCGCGCACCGGCGCTCGACCACCTCCGTGCGCACGAAGGCTTCGATCGCGGCTGGTATGCGGCGCCGATCGGCTGGATCGATGCGCACGGCAACGGCGATTTCATCGTCGCGCTGCGCTCGGCACTGGTCGCGGGCGGCGCGTGCCGGCTGTTCGCGGGCTGCGGCATTGTCGCCGATTCCGAGCCGGCCAACGAATATCAGGAAACCGAACTGAAGCTGTCGGGCATGCGGGCGGCGATCCGCGTGCGCGATACGGCGGCGGCGGTGCGTGGCCGCACGCCCGCGTCGGCCTCGTCGACGGTCGACTGATTCGCGCCGGCCGTCAAAGCAACGGCAGCGTTTGCCGGATATGGTCGGCGAAAGCGGCCGTCAGGTGCGACGGCCGCTTCCGGTCGAACCGCAGCGTAATGCCCACGGCCGGCAACGGCGGCAAGTGCGGGTCGCCGTTGACGATCGCGAGGTCGGCCGGCACGGCCGTCTGCGTCATCACCGCGAACGCCTGCCCCGAGCGCACCAGCGCGATCAGCCCGGCGAGGCTGCTGCTCGCATACGCGACACGGTAGTCACGGCCGGCGCGGTTCAACGCGTCGCAGGCCGCGAGGTGATCGAGCGTATCGCGATCGGACAGCGCGAGCGGCAGCGGATCGAAATGCGCGGGCTCGAGCCCCGGATAGCCGATCCACACCAGTTGCTCGCGGCGAATGATGTCGTCGGTCGCGCCGTCGTCCGGCACGGAAATCATCGCCAGATCGACCGCACGCTTCTCCAGGTGTTCGATCAGCCGCGGCGTCGGCCCACACACGACTTCGACGATCGCCTGCGGATGCTGGCTCGAAAACTGCCGCAGCAGCGACGGCAGCCACACTTGCGCGTAATCGTCCGGGCACCCGAACCGGATCGTCCCCGACAGCCCCGTGCCGCACAGGTCGGCCATCGCCTCGTCGTGCAGCCGCAGGATGCGCTGCGCATGCACGAGCAGCCGCTCGCCCGGATGCGTGAGCACCACGCCCCGGCCGGTGCGCTGGAACAGCGGCTGGTCGACGGCCTCTTCGAGCCGCTTCATCTGCTGGCTGAGCGCGGATTGCGTGCGGCCGACCCGCGCGGCCGCGCGGCTCAACGCGCGCACCTCGGCGATCACGACGAACGAGCGCAGCAGGTCGATTTCGAGCGAAAGCGCCAAGGTATTAGCCCCTCTTCTAGCTTGCATTAGAACTATTCGTTTCCATCAAACCAGACGCGCGCCTAGACTGCAAGCGATCCCTGCCCTTTGCCCGGAGCCGCCCGATGTCCCTGAACGACGACGCAATCTTCTGGCGCAACGCCACGCAGCACCTGGTCCGCTACGGCGGCACGTTCGAGCCGATGATCGTCGAGCGCGCGAAAGGCAGCTTCGTCTACGACGCCGACGGCCGCGCGATCCTCGATTTCACGTCGGGCCAGATGAGCGCGGTGCTCGGCCACAGCCATCCGGAAATCGTGTCCGTCATCGGCGAATATGCGGGCAAGCTCGATCACCTGTTCAGCGGGTTGCTGTCGCGGCCGGTCGTCGATCTCGCGACGCGCCTCGCCGACATCACACCCGCCGGGCTCGACCGCGCGCTGCTGCTCAGCACCGGCGCGGAATCGAACGAGGCGGCGATCCGGATGGCGAAGCTCGTCACCGGCAAGTACGAGATCGTCGGCTTCGCGCAGTCGTGGCACGGGATGACGGGCGCCGCCGCATCGGCCACCTACAGCGCGGGCCGCAAGGGCGTGGGCCCCGCGTCGGTCGGCTCGTTCGCGATTCCGGCGCCGTTCGCGTACCGGCCGCGCTTCGAGCGCAACGGTGCGTACGACCCGCTCGCCGAACTCGACTACGCGTTCGACCTGATCGACCGGCAGTCGAGCGGCAACCTCGCCGCGTTCATCGCGGAGCCGATTCTCAGCTCGGGCGGGATCATCGAGCTGCCGGAAGGCTACATGGCCGCGCTCAAGCGCAAGTGCGAGGCACGCGGGATGCTGCTGATCCTCGACGAGGCGCAGACGGGCGTCGGCCGCACCGGCACGATGTTCGCGTGCCAGCGCGACGGCGTGACGCCCGACATCCTGACGCTGTCGAAGACGCTCGGCGCCGGGCTGCCGCTCGCGGCGATGGTCACGTCCGCGGCGATCGAGGAACGCGCGCACGCGCTCGGCTACCTGTTCTACACGACGCACGTGTCCGATCCGCTGCCGGCCGCCGTCGGCCTGCGCGTGCTCGACGTCGTGCAGCGCGACGGCCTCGTCGCGCGCGCGAACACGATGGGCGAGCGGCTGCGGCGCGGCCTGCTCGACCTGATGGAGCGCTTCGACTGCATCGGCGACGTGCGTGGGCGCGGGCTGCTGCTGGGCGTCGAGATCGTCAAGGATCGCCGCACCAAGGAGCCGGCGGACGGGCTCGGCGCGAAGATCACGCGCGAGTGCATGAAGCTCGGGCTCAGCATGAACATCGTGCAGTTGCCCGGCATGGGCGGCGTGTTCCGCATCGCGCCGCCGCTGACCGTCAGCGACGACGAGATCGATCTCGGCCTGTCGCTGCTGGAGCAGGCGATTACCCGCGCGCTTTAGCGCCCGTCGCCGCCTCGCCCGGTCCGTCGCACCGGTTCAACCAGCCGGCGCGACGGACGCCCGATCGTTCAACCCGCTTCCGCCGCCCACGCCTGCGCATCGGCGCCGGCCGGAATACGCATCGGGCTCGACGGATCGGTCGCCGCGCGCCACACGGCTTCGGCGACGTCCTGCGCATGCGTGATCGGCCCCGACGCATCGAGCATCCGCGCCACGGCCTTGCCGACGAAGTCCGCATACGCTTCGTGCTCGAAGCCGTGCATGTTGGCCCGTGCGTTGTCGGCGAAACGCGTGTCGGGCGCGCGGCCCGGCAGCACCAGATGCGCGCGCACGCCGAACGGCGCGAGTTCGACCGCCATCGATTCGGTGAACGCATTCACCGCCGCCTTGCTCGCCCGATACGCGCCGACCAGCGGCAGCGCCTTCAGCGTGACGCTCGACGTGACGTTCACGACCACGCCGGCGCCGCGCGCGCGAAACTGCGGCAGCACGGCCTGCGTCACCGCGATCGTGCCGATCGTGTTGGTGTCGAACAGCGCGCGCACCGTGTCGAGCGGCGTGAGTTCGGCCGGTGCGGCCGCGCCGAAGCCCGCGTTGTTCACGAGCACGTCGATCGGGCCGGCGGCGTCGATCGCGGCGCGAATGCTGTCCTCATTCGTCACGTCGAGCGGCAGCACCCGCAAGCGCTCCGACGGCGGCAGCACGTCGTCGGCCGGCTTGCGCATCGTCGCGACGACCTGCCAGTCGCGCGCCAGAAAATGCCGCGCGATTTCGAGGCCGAAGCCGGAAGAACAGCCGGTAATCAGTACGGTCTTCATGCGAACTCCTGGGGTGTGTTGAGCATGTGTTCGTACGATAGATGGCGGGAGCCGTATTCGCTACAATCGACAATCCGCTTTTCTGTTGCGAGAGTCCGGCGATGATCGACCCGCTGACCGAAGTCGTGACGCTGCTGCAACCGGGCGCGCGGTACTCGAAGTACGTGCGCGGCGCGAGCCCGTGGGCGATCAACCGCACGGTCGCCGGCGAGCCGTTCTATTGCGCGGTCCTCGACGGCGGCTGCCGGATCGCGATCGACGGGCATGCGCCGATCGAACTGCTGCCCGGCGACTTCATGCTGATTCCGGCGGCCTACGGCGTCGCGATGTCGAGCCTCGAACCGCCGCCGCCGGGCGTCGACACCGCCCCGCCCGTCATGCTCGAGCACGGCGAATACCGGATCGGCGATCCGGCCAACCCGGTCGATACGCGGATGATGGCCGGCAACTGCAGTTTCGGTTCGCCCGATGCATCGCTGCTGGTGTCGCTGCTGCCCCGCTTCGTGCACGTGCGCGGCGAACCGCGGCTGACTACCCTCGTGCAACTGGTGCGCGACGAATCTCGCGCACAGCGGCCTGCCCGCGAGATCGTGCTGGCGCGTCTGCTGGAAGTGCTGCTGATCGAGGCGCTGCGGTTCACGACCGGCACGCACGCGTCGCCCGGGCTCGTGCGCGGGCTCGCCGACAGCCGCCTCGCGGCCGCGCTGCGCCGGATGCACGAACGCCCCGCGCACCCGTGGACGATCGTCGAACTCGCGAAGGAAGCCGCGCTGTCGCGCTCGACGTTCTTCGAACGCTTCAGCCGCGCGGTCGGCGTCGCGCCGATGGAATACCTGCTGACGTGGCGCATGGCGCTCGCGAAGGATCTGCTTCGCCGCAACGAAGGCCGCATCGCGGAAATCGCGGCGCGCGTCGGCTACAGCTCGGCGAGCACGTTCAGCGTCGCGTTCGCGCGTCATGTCGGCCGGCCGCCCGCGCAATATGCGCGCGACGAACAGGCGGCGGTGAACGGAGCATGAACCGCACGCGCCTCCGCTGTTCCGCCGCCTGCTTAGAGGGTCCGTCACACAACGACGACGTGAGAGGTAGCCGATGACGACAGATGCGAAAGCCACCGGCGAACCCGACCACTGGCTCGTCGCGCGCCGCGACGCGGAAACCGGCATCGAAAGCCTGCACGCGCATTTCAACGGCCATGCATACGACGCGCACGACCACGACGACATGCTGGTCGGCTTCACCGAACAGGGCGTGCAGCGCTTCCAGTGCCACCGCTCGCTGCATACGAGCGTGCCGGGCCGCGCGATCCTGATCGAGCCGGGCGCGATGCACGACGGCCACGCGCCCGAAGCCGGCGGCTTCACGTACGGGATGCTGTACCTGCCGCAGGCCTGGGTCGAGCGCGCCGCGCGCCGGCTCGACCTGCCGGGCCTCGGCAGCGTCGAAGCCACGTTCGGCCACACGCTCGTCGACGATCGCGGCCTCGTCGATGCGATCCGGAATGCGTTCTTCGCGCTCCACGACAACGAAGGCCGGCTCGCGCGCGACCAGACGCTCGACCGCCTGCTGATGCGGCTCGGCAGCCATCTGGGCGGCCCGCTTGTGCTGGAGAGCAGCGTCGTGCCGCCCGCGATCGCACGCGTGCGCGACCTGCTGCACGAACACATGGGCGACAACATCGGCCTCGACGAACTCGCGAGCGTCGCCGGCATCGACCGGTTCCGGCTGACGCGCATGTTCCAGCGCGCGTTCGGCACGTCGCCGCACGCGTACCTCGTGCGTTTGCGGCTGCGTGCCGCGCGCCGGCTGCTGGCCGCCGGCCGCACGCCCGCGCAGGCGGCCGCCGACGTCGGCTTCGCGGACCAGAGCCACCTCGGCCGCTGGTTCCGCCGCGCGTACCGGATCACGCCGGCCGCGTACCGGCAACTCTGCACAAACGTTCCAGACTGATCGCGCGCGGCGTCGGATCATGGGCGCTCCAACCAGGAGCAAGCATGTTCGATACCAAAGTAGCGCTGATCGTGCGCGACGATCTCGCCGCGTGGCAGAAACTCAATGTCGTCGCATTTCTCGCGACGGGCGTCGCCGCCGGCGCGCCCGAGGCGCTCGGCGAACCTTACGAGGACGCGGCCGGGCGCCGCTACGGCAGGATGCTGGGCCAGCCGATGCTGGTGTTCGCGGCCGATCTGAACGGATTGCAGGCCGCGCACCGGCAGGCGCTGTCGCGCGAGTTGACGATCGTGCCCTACGTGCGCGCGATGTTCTCGACCGGGCACGATGCGGCCAACCGCGAAGCGTTTCGCGCCGAGGATGCGGAGAATCCCGATCTGGTCGGGTTGGCGTTGCGCGGGCCGAAGAAGGCCGTGGACAAGGCGGTGAAGGGGCTCGCGTTGCATGCGTGAACGCCGGCGGCGTGCCCGGCTCGCCGTCGCCGGTCAGCGATGCGCGAGCACGTTGACGAGCTTGCCGAACGGGTCGCGCACGTAAAAGCGCCGCACGCCCCACGGCTCGTCGGCCGGGCCGTATTCGACGGGCACGCCGGCCGCATGAACACGCGCAAGCGCTTCGTCGAGATCGTCGACCTCGATCGACAGATCGGGCGTCGGCGTGCCCGATCCGCCCTGCGACGCGAAGCTGATCTGCACGGCCATCTGCTCGGCGTTGCCGTAGGTCGCGATCCAGCCGTGGTCCATCAGCAGGTCGAGGCCGAAGATGTGCCGATAGAAGCGCTTTGCGTCGTCGATCGAGCGTGTGTCGATATTGGCGACGATTCGTTTGACCTTCATCGGTTTGCTCCGGGAAGCGAGGAAGTCGCCGATTCGACTACGATCGAAGCCGAATCGGCTGCGGATTCGCTACACAAACGGGCATGGCCCCCATCGTACCGACACATCCGGAAACAACGCTAAAAAGCCGCCGGCCCGTTGCAGGCCAGCGGCTTCCCGCCGATCAACCGCCGAGATACGCTTGCTTGATCCGGTCGTTCGCGAGCAGGTTCGCGCCCGTGTCGGCCAGCACCACGCGCCCGGTTTCGAGCACGTAGCCGCGATCGGCCACGCCGAGCGCCTTGTTCGCGTTCTGCTCGACCAGGAACACCGTGACGCCTTCGTCGCGGATCGTCCGGATGATGTCGAAGATCTGCGCGATCACGAGCGGCGCGAGGCCGAGCGTCGGCTCGTCGAGCAGCAGCAAACGCGGCTTGCTCATCAGCGCACGGCCGATCGCCAGCATCTGCTGCTCGCCGCCCGACATCGTGCCGGCGCGCTGCGCCGCGCGTTCCTTCAGGCGCGGAAACAGCTTGAACACGTGCTCGATGCCGTCGTCGATCTCGTGACGGCTCGCGAAAAAGCCGCCCATCTTCAGGTTCTCGAGCACCGTCAGACTCGGGAACACGCGCCGCCCTTCCGGCGAGATCGCCATCCCCTGCCGCATGATCTGGTGCGTCGACATCGCGGTGATGTCGTTGCCCTCGAACAGCACGCGGCCCGACGACGCGCGCGGCGTGCCGCATACCGTCATCATCAGCGTCGTCTTGCCGGCGCCGTTGCTGCCGATCAGCGTGACGATCTCGCCCTTGTTCACCTCGATCGACACGCCCGCGAGCGCCTCGACCGCGCCGTAGTGCGTATGGACCTGTTCCAGCTTCAGCATCACTCTTCCCCCAGATACGCCTTGATCACGCGCGGGTCGTTGCGGACCGCTTCCGGCGTGCCGATCACGATCGGCCGGCCATGCTCCATCACGAGGATGCGGTCGGACACGCCCATCACGAGGCTCATGTCGTGTTCGATCAGCAGCACCGATACGCCGAATTCACGGCGCAGCTTGTCGATCAGGTGCTGCAGCTCGATCTTTTCCTGCGGGTTGAGGCCGGCCGCCGGCTCGTCGAGCATCAAGAGACGCGGCTCGGTGATCATGCAGCGCGCGATCTCCAGACGCCGCTGGTGCCCGTACGACAGCGTGCCGGCCGGCCGGTTGGCGACCGCGGTCAGCCCCATCCGGTCGAGCCACACGGCCGCGCGTTCGAGCGCTTCCTTCTCGGCATGGCGGTACGCGGGCGTCGCGAACAGGCCGTGCAGCAGCCCGGCCTTCACCTTCCGATGCTGCGCGACGAGCAGGTTCTCGACGACGGTCAGCGACTTGAACAGGCGGATGTTCTGGAACGTGCGCACCAGGCCCTTCAACGCGATCTGGTGGCTCGGCAGCCCGCCAATCGCGTGGCCGTCGAGCACGACGTCGCCGCCGGTCGGCTTGTAGAAGCCGCCGACGCAGTTGAACACGGTGGTCTTGCCCGCGCCGTTCGGCCCGATGATCGCGAACACCTCGTTGCGGCGCACGTCGAAATCGATGCCGTCCACCGCGAGCAACCCGCCGAAGCGCATCTGCAGCCCGGCAACCTTCAACAGTTCTGCATTCGCGCTCATTGCGGCAGCTCCACGTGAGGACGGCTCGCGGGCAAGAGGCCCTGCGGACGCCACATCATCATCAACACCATCACCAGACCGAAGATCAGCATCCGGTACTCGGCGAACCCGCGCGCGACTTCCGGCAGCACGGTCAGCAGGATCGCCGCGAGAATCACGCCGAGCTGCGAGCCCATCCCGCCGAGCACGACGATCGCGAGGATCAGCGCCGATTCGATGAAGGTGAACGATTCAGGATTCACGAGGCCCTGACGCGCGGCGAAGAACGCGCCGCCGATACCCGCGAACGCCGCGCCGAGCGTGAACGCCGACAGCTTGATGCGCGTCGGGTTCAGGCCGAGCGAACGGCACGCGATCTCGTCGTCGCGCAGCGCTTCCCATGCGCGGCCCATCGGCATGCGGATCAGGCGGCTCGTCACGAACAGCGTGAAGCCGACCAGCACCAGCGCGATCAGGTACAGGAAGATCACCATGTGCTCGCCGCTGTATTCGAGCCCGATCAGTTCATGGAAAGTCTTCGCGCCTTCGACGCTCGCCGAGCGCGCCATCTCGAAGCCGAACACCGTCGGCTTCGGAATGCTCGAGATGCCGTCCGGGCCGCCGGTGAGGCTCGTCAGGTTGTTTGCGAGCAGGCGGATGATTTCGCCGAAGCCGAGCGTGACGATCGCGAGATAGTCACCACGCAAACGCAGCACCGGGAAGCCGAGCAGGAAGCCGAACGTCGCCGCGGCAATCGCCGCGATCGGCAGGCATTCCCAGAACGACAGCCCGAAATACTGGTTCAGCATCGCGTACGTATAGCCGCCGACCGCGTAGAACCCGACATAGCCGAGATCGAGCAGCCCCGCGAAACCGACCACGATGTTCAGCCCGAGACCGAGGATCACGTAGATCAGCGCGAGCGTCGCGACGTCCACTGCACCGCGCGAGCCGAAGAACGGCCACACGAGCCCGACCGCGAGCAGCACCCAGATGATCACGCGCTGCTGCCGCGCGCCCATCGCGGGCATCGCCGGCAGCTTCACCGCGGATTTCGCGCGCACGAGCCACGGCTTGAACAACTGGAACAGGAACACGGCCGCGACCGCGATCCACACCGGGCGCCAGTGCGGCGTCAGCACCACCTGATAGCCGTCGAGCTTCAGTTGCAGCCCGAGCACAGGAATCGTGAGGATCGCCGTCAGGAGCGCGGCGGCCACGGCATTTTTCAGCGCCTGGCCGATCGATGCGTCGGCGGCCGGGCGGCGAACGGAAATGACTTGACTCATCTGCGTCTCCGTCAAACCTTTTCGATGTCCGACTTGCCGAGCAGGCCGGTCGGGCGGAAGAGCAGGATCAGCACGAGCAGGCCGAACGCGACCACGTCCTTGTACTCGGCCGGCATGTATCCCGCGGCGAAGGTTTCGGCGAGGCCCAGCAGCACGCCGCCGAGCATCGCGCCCGGAATGCTGCCGATCCCGCCGAGCACCGCGGCGGTGAACGCCTTGATGCCCGCGACGAAGCCGATATACGGATTCAGCTTGCCGATCGTCAGCCCGATCAGCACGCCGCCGACGGCCGCCAGCATCGCGCCGAGCACGAACGTGAACGAGATCACGCGGTTCGTGTCGATGCCGAGCAGGTTCGCCATCTTCATGTCCTCGGCGCACGCGCGGCACGCACGGCCCATCCGCGAATGCGAGATGAACAGCGTGAGCGCGATCATCAGCACGATCGTCACGCAGACGATCAGCAGGCGCGCATACGGAACCGTCACGTCGTAGTCGCCGCCGAGATGGATCTCGAACGCGCCGGAGATCAGCACCGGCACCGACACGTCGCGCGCGCCCTGGCCGATCTGCACGTAGTTTTGCAGGAAGATCGACATGCCAATCGCGGAAATCAGCGGCACGAGGCGCGGGCCGCCGCGCAGCGGGCGATACGCGACGCGCTCCACCGCGAAGCCGTACAGGCCGGTGACGATCACCGACACGATCAGCGCGGCGCCGAGCACGAGCGGCAGCGGATAGCCGGCGGAGATACCGATGGCCGTCAGGGTCACGAGGCCCACGTACGCACCGATCATGTAGATCTCGCCGTGGGCGAAGTTGATCATGCCGATGATGCCGTAGACCATCGAATAGCCGATGGCGATCAACGCATAGATCGCACCCAGCGTCAGGCCGTTGACCAGCTGCTGGGCGAATTGGGGAAAGAAGTCAGTCATATGCGGGAAGCTCCCGTTGGCGCTGGGCCGCGTGCCGTCGCCGGATCACGGCGGCCGGCCGCGCGCAGCGCACGGTGTCGTCTCGGGCCGCCCTTTGGCGCGCATGGGGCAGATGCGCGGCCAATACGCACCCGCCCCGTCCGGGTTTCGGGCGGGGCGGGTGCGCGAGCGGATACTTCGTTGTTACTTGGCGGCGGTCTTCGTCGCGTCCTTGTGCCACGTGTACACGACGAACTTGAACGCCTTCAGGTCGCCCTGCGCGTCATACGCGACCTTGCCGATCGGCGTGTCGAACGTCGTCTTGTGCATGTACGCGGCGACCTTCGTCGGGTCCGTCGTCTTCGCGCCCGCGATCGAGTCGGCGATGATCTTCACCGCTGCGTACGACGGCATCTGGAACGGGCCGTTCGGGTCGCGCTTCTTGTCCGCGAACGCCTTCACGAGCGCCGCGTTGGCCGGATCGGCCGAGAAGTCGGCCGGCAGCGTGACCAGCATGCCTTCCGAAGCCGGGCCGGCGATCGCCGTCACGTCCTTGTTGCCCACGCCTTCGGGCCCCATGAACGTCGCCTTCACGCCCTGCTCGCGCGCCTGGCGCATCAGCAGGCCCATTTCCGGGTGGTAGCCGCCGAAGTAGACGAAATCGACGCCTTGCGACTTCAGCTTCGTGATGATCGCCGAGTAGTCCGAATCGCCGGCGTTGATGCCTTCGAACAGCACGACCGGGATCTTCGCGGCTTCGAGATCCTTCTTCACCGACGACGCGATGCCCTGGCCGTACGACTGCTTGTCGTGCAGGACCGCGACCTTCTTCGGCTTCACGTTGTTGATGATGTAGTGCGCGGCGGCCGGACCTTGCTGGTCGTCGCGGCCGATCGTGCGGAAGATGAAGTGGCGCTTCTTGCCTTCCGTCAGCTGCGGCGCGGTGGCCGACGGCGTGACCATCACGATGCCTTCGTTCTCGTAGATGTCCGACGCGGGAATCGTCGAACCCGAGCACACGTGGCCGATCACGTACTTGATCTTCTGGCTGACGATCTTGTTGGCGACGGCGACGGCCTGCTTCGGTTCGCACGCGTCGTCCATCATCACGACTTCGAACTTGTTGCCGCCCGCACCGCCTGCCGCGTTGATCTGTTCGATCGCGGTCAGCGCGCCGGCCTTCACCATGTCGCCGTATTGGGCGACCGAGCCGCTCATCGGACCAGCGATGGCGATCTTCACGGTTTCCGCTTGCGCGGCGGCGGCGCCGGCGGCGAACAGCACGGCGGCGGCGGAAATGGACGTAAGACGGGACAGCGTCATCTGGGAGCTCCTCGATGTTGTTTAGTCATACGGGCAAAGGCGGCATGACTTGCGCAATCGAACAGCACCCGGGGCGAGGACAGGGGACACGCCCGAGACACATAGAAGACGGAACTCCAGCGGAATGTTGCGTAGCGGGGCCCGGCTCTTGCAGTCCCCGAAGGGGACGTCTGGTTCGGAAAGACATCGTGATGCGTCTTGCATTGCGCAAGCGTTTCGCCTGCCCCGCTTGCCAAATCGCTCGTTCGGAGGGATGGTCCGACAGCCATTGGCAAGGCAGCCGAAATTATATGGGCGTTTTTCAATCGTCTGTCAAAAATGCCTGTCGATTGAGGGAAAACACGTATGTTTTTGAGGCGGGCGGGTGGCGACGGGGGCGCAACCTTTTCGGGGTGGGACGATTGCCTTGGGTGCAATTGGGTTGCTATTGGGCGGGGAGACCGGGGTGGGTTCCTTGCTGGGCATGGCGTCCGGCGAGGGCGTGGTCCGCGATGGTGCGTTTTGTGGGCGGCCCAGGAGTCGATCGCGGGAAACCAATCGACTGATGATTGTGTGAGTGCGCACCAGAACGGGCGCTCGACATCGCGGCAAATCTTACTGTTTACTTTTGAAGCTAAACATTTTGAAAGCTTTTTGAGATTTCCATGAAATAATGTGGCCTCGCTTCAGCAATCCAGCCAGCCTCCCTGCAAGTCGCGCCCGCCGCGCCTCGCAGTCGCTTCAGGGACGCTTCGACGTCCCCCTTGTCGCTCAGCCGCCAGCCAGTGATTTGCCGTTTTTGTTCAATGCACATCACCTGCTTCGAATCATCGATGAATTGCCCAATCCGCCTCTCTTCCGCCGCCGCGATTGCGTGTGCGCTTTCTGTTTGTGCTGCCCATGCTTCCGGACGCGATACGCTGACCGACCGGTCGGCCAGTGCCAATGTGTTTCGCTCGGAGCGACGTGCGGCCGCCCGGGATGATGGGCATGCGGCGCGGTTGAGCCGCAGGCGGGTGCAGTTCGCCACGCCTGCCGAACGCAGCCCGTTCGATACGCCGGATACGCGGCCGTTGCGGGTGACGAGCGATGCGCTTGTGGCATCGCCGCCCGCTTCTTCTGAACGTGAACCCGATGTCATCTTGCCGCCGAATCGTGTCGCGCTCGGCGCGGGCGGGAGCGACAGTTTGGGGCGCGCTGTGCCGGGGTATGAGCAGCGCGAGCGGAACTGGAATGAATACCTGCGCGCTAATGGATCGCGGCCGGCTGTGAGTGGCGGCTCGTATGCGCCGCAGCGGCCGTACGATGCGCCGCGCGGTCCGCACGGCGCGCCGAATCCGTTCGATCCGTCGGTGCCGCAACCAGAGACGCGGACGTTCTATGACAACGGCTCAGGGGCGAAATGCACGGCTACCGGCGGTGCGGGGACGTCGCGGTCGTCTTGCGATATCGCTTGGTGATGCGTGGTTTGGGGTGGCTGCCGCCGGTTACGGCTGCTCTACCCCGTCCGGCGCGCTGCGCGACGTCGCGCAGCGCGGCCGCATCTCGCGGCGTTGCCTTTTACATCTGCGTGATGATCAGCCTGCCCGGCTCAATGTCGATCCTCGCCTTGCGGCCCGGAACAAAACACGCATCGTTGATCAGCCACGCGCGTCGAGGCCGGCGCGGCCACCGACACTTCACCCCAGGCGGCCGTCGACCGCTGCGGCACCCGCGTAACCCACTCCTCCTGCACCGCATCGTCCCACACCTTGTAGCGCGCCTGCCAAACCAGCTCGCCGCCAGCGTTATCAAGAAAGTGTAATTATTTTACAAGTCTGTTTATAGTACGAAAACACTTCGTCGATTTCCGCCGAAATGACTTCCCAATCCCCGCCACCAAGTCCCGCGCCAATCATTGGCATTTGCACCGAAAGTCGATTAGCTAACGCAAATTCGCAAATTTTACTAAGGCATATCTTGAGGTCAGAATACGAAACGTATTGAGCAACGTCGCGACTACTCTTGCGAATCCCGTCCTGAGAAACCATGTTCGCGACAAATATCCGCTTCTCGTCATCCACAGACAAAAATTGAACCATTCCGAGCGGAGGCCGCTGTTCATCTCGGAACAATTCGAGATAACCATCTCGTGCGACAGGGTATTTCTTGCCGAGAGAAACAACAAACCCGCGCCCCCATTTCCCCCGATTGTTCACCACATGAGCAATCAAGGTTGAATTTTCCCGTGGCACAGCCGCATCCCCAACTTCATAGACAATCGACAGTCCTTTGGGAGGATTGCCTATGACCGCCTTCCAGACATGCTCGAAATCTTCTCGTTTGATTTCGTCTTTTTGAGAAATTTCAAGCTCGTCCTTAATTCCATCAAAGAGCAAAAATCCTATCTCAGGATTCCAATCACGTACCGATGAAGATGCATAGATAACTCCACCATCAGGATGGCTAATCTGGCGCGTCGCGACGCCGTCGAGAAATTCCGTATAAACCTCCCCTACACCACACGGAAACTCTGTTTTTGAATGGAAATATTCTCTTTTCATGAGCAACTCGATCCACTTCTTTTCACGCGATTCGAAATATCAAGTGGTTCACTCCCTTCAACCAAGAAAGTTCCTGGACGGGGCTCCTTGACATCCAAACCCGTAACGTCAATTTCAACAAAATGCGTGATGCTATTAAGTTTTCGCGCATCGCCGTAAATATTTGCCGCAAGCTGTCCTAGTGACATCTTTCCAGTTCCAGCAGCATCGGCCATAGTTCTACCGCCAATCATATCGGGAGATATATCAGTGAAATACTGACCATCTCCAAACCTTGCATGTACGGGCCCATGCGACGCATTCAAAAGTCCACTACTCGTAATGCCCTCCATACCATCTTGAGTCGTGTAGTGGTAAAGCGTTGTTATGTCGTCGCCAGTCAGTCCCCATGGGTCAATCCACGATACCGGGTTAGGCGCGTACCGATAGAGGTTCGCTCCTCCCAGCAATCCAATCGGATCCGGATTGATGAATCTCCCGATGTCTGGATCGTAGAACCGGAAAGTGTTGTAGTGCAACCCGGTCTCGCGGTCCAAATACTGTCCTTGGAAGCGCAAGTTCTGTGGTCGTGGTGCATATGTCGACGTCGGCGCGGCTACCGACACTTCACCCCAGGCGGCGGCCGACGTCTGCGGCGCCCGCGCGATCCACTCCTCCTGTACCGCATTGCCCCAAACCTTATAGCGCGCCTGCCAGACCAACTCGCCACCAGCGTCAGTCAGTTCCTCCGGCAACCCCGATACATCATTGTGGAAGTAGTAAACCGCATCCCGTCCATCCGCATCATTAGCCGCTGCCCTCCCTTGATCGATCCGGGCAAGCGGCACATAACTATTGGACTCGTACAAGTACGTCAGCGCTTCCTCGCCCTGACGATCGTGATACGTCTCCTGCACCAACCGCATGCCGTCCCACAGGAAATCCGTACTCGCATAACTGCCATTGAGCTTCCTGATCCGTCGACCGAACGCGTCGTATTCGAAATGCGTCGTTGCAACCCCGAGCCGGTCCTTCGTCACGACGGTCTTCAACTGGTTCCAGTCGTCGTATTCAAGCGTGAGCTCTTTAGCCGGCCCATGCCCGCTCACCTTACGAACGAGCCGCCCATACGCGTCGTACTCAAAGCGCTTGTCCTCGAACATCTTGAGCCGGTTGTGCTCGACATACCCGCCCGGGTGATCGCTCGACACCAGGTTCGCCGCGGCATCCCACCGAAACACTTCCGACGGCAATCCCGGCCCCACCGCCTGTTCGATGCGCCCCGTCGGGTCATACCGATAGCTCGTCGTGCCGTAACGCTGGTCGCGCTTCTGGATCACGTCGCCAGCGGCATCGTATTGCCACTGCTTCGCAAGCAACTCGCCGCCCGCCGCGCCGCACTGCGCAGTTTGCCGAGCACGGCGCCCCACCGCGTCATACCCGAAGTGACTCGTCAGCTTGCCCTGCGTCCGCAGCACCTCGCGATGCAGGTCGTCCCGTTCGATGTCCGCAACCGTGGCACCGTCGAAACGAATCTGGTGCACATGCCCCGACCCGTAATGCAGCCAGTCGATCGTGCGCTCGCCGGAAATCGTCGTGCTGACACGATTGCCGAGCTCGTCGTAGGTGTGTGCGAGCCAGCCGGTCGGCGTGTATTCCTCGACGACTTCTCCACGCTTGTCGTACTTCAGGCTGACGCGATTCTTCAGCGATGGTCCACGCGCGGCAAGCGTGTACAACTCGGCCGACGTGATCCGGCCGGCCTCGTCATACAGGTATTCGCAACGCTCGTGCGCGGCTTGTTTCGCCGTCAGCTGCCCGATCGCATCGCGCTCGTATCGCGTTTCGATCTGCCCATCGCGTACGATCGTGCCTTGACCGCACACGTCGTACTCGTATGTCCGCTTGTGGCCATCGAGCCCGATCTGTGCGGAAACGAGATCGCGACGGTCGTACTGAAAGCGATACGTCTCACGATTCTCGTTGGTCAGGCTCGCCAACCGGAACGCCTGGTCATAGCCGAACTGCACGACCCGACCCGCCGCATCCGTGCGTGCAAGCAACAATCCACGCGGATTGACTTCGTAGCGCGTGCTGCGCTGGTTTGGATCGACGACCTCAATCAGCCTTCCGGCCGCGTCGTAACGGAACATCTGACGCGCACCATCGGTCGTCCCGATCCCCGTGACTCGCCCCATCGCATCCGTTTCGTACACCGTGGCATTGCCGGCCGCATCGGTCACCCGAGCGAGCGCACCGCGTGCGTCATACGCAAACCGCGTGACCTTGCCGGAACAGTCGGTATACGCGGTCAACTGCGCCCGGCCATTCCATTCGAGGAATTTGTACCCGCCACGCGCATCGCGAATCGTATGCACGAGCCCGCGCTCGTCCCTGTAGTACTCGGTCGCGAAATCCGCCGGATCGCGCACCATCACCAGATTGCCGCGCGCGTCGTAACGATAGATCCATCGCGCGTTGGTCGGATCGATTTCCGCAACAGGCAGATCGTAGTGCCCATTCCATTCGGTCCGCTCGACATGGCCGAGCGCGTCGATGCGCTGCGTCTGCCGGCCGCGCTCGTCATATTCGAAGCGAGTGACATGGCCGGCCGGATCAGTCGTGCTGACCAGCTGCCGCATCGCGTTCCATTCGAGCCGCCACACGTTGCCTTCGGCATCCGTATAACTCGTCGGCTGCTGATCCTCGTTCCACGTCCAGACCGTCACGCGCCCGATCTGATCGGTGATCGTCACCGAACGCTGCGCAAGGTCTGCATCGAACGTGTACGCTTCGCCGTCGTCGGTCCAATGGCGCACGACACGTGCGTCGCAGCCCACACCCTGCCACGCATAAAAGCAGTTCAAGCCGCCGGGCAACGTGTGCTGGACCATCAACCCATGCTCGTAGGCAAACCGTCGCCCGGTGTGGCCGCTGCGATCGGTCACGGCCACGAGTTGGCCGGCATCGTCGTACGCATAACGCACCAGCGTGTCGGGTTGCTCTCCGTCGACACCGCGCGTCAGTTCGATCGTGGCATGCGGCTAGTCATTCGCCGCATTCCGCGGCACGAATGTGAACCAGACGAGTGGTTACGATTCGCACCGTTTCGAAAATGCCCTCAGGGCAATCTCCGCACCGGCTTACTCGCAGGTGGTTTTTGCCAAGCGAGCAATATTCCTGCTTCTCCACAAGCGTTGTTTACTTCGGTCAAGTCTGCATCATCGACCGTCCAGAGCCACATATTGTTTGGAATACTTCTCAAAGAACCTCGAGATGAGTCAGATACAATCCACTCCCTCAATGAAATACCGTCTACGCAAATTTTCAAGTGATTCTCGTTAAGCACATTCAACGGATAAATCATCCTGAGTCTTTCCCGCTCATAACTCGCCGAGCCAGGCACCCGACCGGGGAGTTCTCGCGTGAAAAGCGACGTATTCTCAAACGGGAAAATCCTGACCAAATTCACCCCAGTCGAGTATTTATAAGCAATCGACGATTTTTCCGCATCGTACGCGATGGCGTATTTGCAACTCAATCTCGCCACAACGTTCTCAAGAAATTTCTCTATTTCTTTATTTATCTCGCACACCGCCCTCTCGATCTGCACATCGATAAATGACAACCCCCCAAATTCCGGGACATTACAACCAAACGAGATAGTCGGAACGTCAACCGTTTTTTCGTCACTGAATACCTGAAATGCGGAAACCTCCCCGGTCGATATTTTTGACCTCAGATCGGGAAGAGACGTTTCTTGATCGTCAATAGTTCTCTCCGCACCGCGAACGACGAATTTCAAAAACACCGCCCTCGTTGCCGCCGAACCTAATTGACGAAATAGATCTTCAGCCACCTCTAGAGTGGAGACGACCTGAGTCGGACTAGTCCCATAAACTACGATTCCAGTGCTCATATTCCTTCAAATCCCTGATATCAAATTATCCAAATCCGCCTTTATCATCCGCGCATCATACGGATGCTCAAACACAAGAATATCTCCGCGCGTATTTTGGGGAAGATTTTGCATTGCATCGTAGTTACGCGTTGTTAGCGTTCGCAATTTTGTCCCCATGTCGGTCCGGGAAGCCATTTCGATCGCATGCACCCTACCATTAACATCTACCGCCATAATGTCGGGGCGTCGCGCTGAAACGGCATTATCAGTAGCAAAATTGTAGGATCGATTCAGATAAATTTCCTTGAATTTCCCACTCATCGCAAGCTTGTTGGCAATCACCTCCGAGAACTGATCGTGTCCCGGTGTTCCGTCCTTCTGCCCCTTGCCGTATATCTTCGTTCCATTGACTTCCCGTTCTGGGCATTGCTGTAACCCGAATGGATCAACCCACTCGCTGGGTTCATGAACGTAGCCCTGAGTCCGGAATCCACCCGCAAGCCCGAGCGGATCAATGCTCAGATACTGGGCTGAGTCCGGGTCGTAATAGCGATGCAGGTTGTAGTGCAGGCCCAATTCTTCGTCAAACCATTGTCCCGGGAACCGCAACGTCGCATCGATGGGCACGACATCGCCATCATTAGCTGCGCCTCGTACCGGCAACACTTTCCCCCACAGTGTATGGGAGGCCTTGAAGATCCTCTTGCCACGTACGTCGAACACCGCCTTCGGCTGGCCAATCTGATCAGTCACGATAGGGTACAGACCATCATCAGTCTCCTGCGCCAGTGGCGAGAAGGTCCCTGGCTCGATATGCCACGTCACCACCTGACCGGTCGTACCATCCCGCTGCTCGACCCAGCGTTCGGCAAGCGTCGAGCCGTCCCACATGAACCTCACCGTCTCGCGGCCGCCGACTTGCTGCTTCTCAATCCGGCGATTGAAAGCGTCGTATCGATATGCCCAAACACCGCGCTCGGGCGTCACAACTCTTACGAGCCGATTCAGGCCATCCCACGTGTATCGCCACGTTTTCGGCCTGAACCCGGGCTGTTCAACCGTCTTCTCGATCGTACGGCCGCGTGCGTCGTACTGATAGCGGGCGTAGCCAATCCGTTCAGGCAGACCGCCGCGGCCATAGTGGTGGGCATCTACGGGCGCCTGCTGCCCGTGCGCCGCAATGTTCATCGCCGCGTCGTAGCGGAAGTGCTCGGTCGGCTGCAGCAGACTTTCTGCGGTGACGATCTGGCCACGTGCATCGCGCCGATACGTGAGCGTATCTATGTCGGCGTCGACTCGCTCCAGTTGTCCGGCTGCGTCGTAGTGATAGACCTGCCGCGTCAATTGCTCGAGCGCACGGGCCGGATCGGTTTGCAAGGCATCGAAAGCGGCGGCAGGCCCCGCAATCTGGCGGCGGATACGGCCGAGTGCATCGTACTGTTGCTGTGCGACAAAATCTCCCGCCTGCCGCCCGATCTCGCGCCCTAGGCCATCGCGCTGGATCGTCAGCCCTGCTACCTGCGTGAGCGCGCCCAGTGCATCATAGGCATAGGCCGTCTCCCGCCGTGGCGTCACCCGATGGCGCCGCTGCCCGTCAGCGTCATAGACGTGACGCAATAGTTCGCCATGCTGATCTTCTCCGATCAAGCGACCATTCCTGTCGTAAGCAAAGCGCGTGACATGCAAGTACTCGCCCTGGACCTCCGCCGATGCCAGTCGTCCGCTCGCATCGTAGCGGTAGACCAACTTCACGTCGCCGGCATCGATCTCGATGAGCCGGTCATACGCGTCATACGTATAGCGCCACCGACCACCGTCGGGCAGCGTCTTCGTCAGCAGACGACCGACGGCATCGCGCTCGTATTCGGTCGTGCGACCTCCCCAGTCGATCTCGGCCGCGAGACGCCCGGCCACGTCGTAGCGGTACGTGTAGGACTCGCCCAGCGCGTTGATGACCTTCGTCAGCCGGGTCGCATGGTCGTACTCGAAACGAGTTGCATGTCCAGCAGCATCGATCGAAGCCGTGACCAGATCGAACGGGCCATAGGTTCGCCGAGCTGTACGTCCGAGCGGATCGATCCACTCGACGGGCAGGCTCTCGCTGTTGTATCGCACCCTCGACACCGAGCCGTCTGGGCGCGTAACCATGCTTAACAGGCCGCGCGGATTTACCGGGCCGTCAGCATAGTCGAAGTGAGTCACGTGCCCGTCGGGCGACGTTTCCTCCAACACGCGTCCGAATATGTCGGCCTTGCGCCCGAAGTGTGCTCCACCTGGCAATACAATGTCAGTCAGCCGCAACCGATCATCGTAGTCCAAGCGCGTCTCGCGATCGCCCTGAACCACCCGCAGTAGTTCGCCTCGGGGGCCGTAGCGATAGGTCGTCTTGGTGCCGTCCGGCTCGGTGCGTGCGATCAACCGGTGTAGATGATCATATTCGAGCCGGAGCCGGCCCCCGTTCGGCAAGCGCACCCCGGTGAGGCGCTGCTCGTCGTCATAGTCAAAGCCAACCGTCCTCCCCGAGCTTTCCACGACCGAAGTCAGTTGACCGCGCTCGTCGTATCGATAGTCCGTCCGTCGCCCAAGCGGATCGATCCGAGCCATCAAACGACCAAGTTCCCATTCGGAGCAAGTGCAATGGCCGAGCGGATCGGTTTCGGCCGTTACGAGACCTTCGTCGTTATAGTCGTAGGTCCACTCTCCATCGACATCGATCACGCGCGTACGACCGGCTTCGTAGATGAACCGACCTGTGTGATAACCCTGCTGCGTGCCAGTCTCGACTACACGACCAGCGGTGTCGTACCGATATCGAACATCGGTCTGATCCGTATCCCGCCATTGGGTCATCCAGCCGTGTTCGGCGTACGCGTAATAGAACTGGCCAAACTGGAAGCTCGCCACGTGGGTAAGCATGCCGTTCTGGTAGCCGTAGTCCACAAGCGTTCTGGAACCACCGCTCGCATCATGGAGAACGATCCGTTGCAGCCGACGGTCGCGCCCGGGATAGGCGATCTCGAGCCGATAGCCATCGCTATGGGCGATGCCACTCAAACGGTCAGCAATATCGTAGGAAAGAACGATCTTGTTGCCGTCGAGGTCTTCAATCCGTTCAAGGCGGGACGAACGCCCCTCGGCGAGTGGAGCGAAAATACGCAGTTGCCGCGTATCGCGATCGAAAATGCGCGGTTCGAGCCGACTTCCGACCAGCCGATAACGCGGCTCGCGCAAGTTGATGCCGTTGAGCGCCATATCCGGCGCGTCGAAGCCGATCGCAAGGCCGGCGCCGTCGTGGAATCTCACGAAGCGGCCACCATCGAACGTCAATTGCTGCGACCAGTTGTCCGACCAGCGGTGACCGAGCAATCCATGATCATCCGATCGAGTCCGATAGCGTCGTTTGAACTCAAGTGGCAAGATTCCGGGAATGGCAAGATCCGTACGGATTTCCAGCATTTCTCCGGATACCGGATCGACCGGATCCTTGCACTTCGGTCGATTCTCGTCCTTGATACCCCTTTGTTCCGCAGATCGGGTAGGCTCAGGTCTGAATTTTTCGCGCAGCCCCTTGCCGGCAAACTTTCCCGCCCCACCGCCTACTAGCCCCCCGAGCAAACCCGCCAGAAATTCCTCAGTCGCAGACAGCTCCGGATTCTTCGGACCATAATTTCCGGTCGTCTTGTCGATCCAGATGCTGTTGCGCCCCGAATTGACTTTGCCGCTACAGTGAGTCTCGTGGCCGATCCGCACCAGCGGCAGGCCGTTGACGAACACGGTTTTGCTGCCGTCGACGAGTGCCTGCGGCACGCCGGAATGGTGATCGCATTTCACCAGGTCCGTGACGCGCGCCACTTTCTTACCTTCAAAGTACACGTTGCTCGAACCGGTGACGATCTCGCCACAGTTGGTGCCCATACTTTGGCTGGCCGACGCAAGCGCACCACCCAACGTCAGGCCGCCCGCCATGCACGCCCCGACGATGAGCGCCCCGGCGAGCCCGCCTGTTGCCACGGTCGCCGCCACTGCCACGCCAATCGCGACCCCGACGGCAATGCCGGCGAGAATCCCCATAAAACCTGACGAGTGTGCGATTCGATCGCCAACGCATGCAGGGTGTGGATCGCCTCGGCCGATGGTGAGGCCCAGTGCGTCGCCAACCTGCGTGAACTCCTTTGACAGCCATCCGGTCACGCCAACCTTGTCGAGCGCCCAAGCTCCACCGACTGCAATCGCCAGCGGGAGCATCACGGTACCCGCCGCAACCGCGCCCGCCCCCAGTGCCGCCCCGCCGGTCGCACCACCCGCCAGCGCTGTACCGGCCGCACCCAGCCCGGCGGCCGTCCCCTCGATGGCGGTCAGGCCCGCGTCGGCGCCAAGCATCCCATAATTGAGGTGCTCGTAAAACGGCTGCTCGGCCGCTTTCGCGGCTTCGCCGTCCTCCAGCTTGGCGATCTGATCGAGACGTTCCTGTGCGCTTCCGCTCGGCTCGTTGTAATTCGGCGTGTCCGACATTGCATCCTCAGACCGGATCGCGCAACTGAAGGCTCTGAATCACCGCCCGGATTTGTTCGCGCTGTGTGTCGCTGAGCGTACCGGGCGCAGTGAAGGTAAGCATCAGCACAACCTGCCCGTATTCCACCATCGTCAGCCGCTGGTGAATGCGTGCCTGGTTGTTCGCCCAGGTAAACTCATGCACGTGCGCAGCGCGTCCGGATACCGTGGCATCTTCATTTGCAACCTCGGCGTAATCTGGAACCTGCTTCGCCACCTTCCGGATTTCGCTCGTTACATATTCGGCGAACTTCATGCCCCACGGAAGTCGCTCGCGCGTGATCACGAAACTCACGCCCTCCGTGCCAGTCGCTGCCGACACAAATACGTTCATTGTTTTGTCCTGCCACTCCACGGGCAGCGCCAACGTGCCTTCCTGCATCTGGTACATGCTTTGTTATCCTTATCGGTGTTAGCCGTTCTTCGGATTGATGTCGGTTCGAGCAGCCTGGATATTGATGTTGCTGTCATCCAGGTGGATCACCGACTCGCCTTTATAGATATCAATAGAATCGGCAGTCATGTGGATCCGCGTGCCGCCATCGCCGCCGATCTTGATCCAGAGTTCTTTCGCTTCCAGTGTGTGCACGCCCTGCGGAGTCTGATGCAGCGTATTGCCCTGCACTACGACGTCCGACAGGTTGCCGACTGCGACAGCCGTCGTATGGTTGCCCTTGCCAACCTCGACGGTCCGGTCGCCTTTGAGAACTTGAGTCCACTGCGCGTCCTCGACAACGGTATGCATGTCTTTCTGCGCATGCATGTAGAGCATCTGCGCACCATTGACGTCGCTCATCAGCAACTCGTTCGACCCCGCACCCTTATGCGTCTGGCTCTTGATCCCCATCGTCTGGCCGGCCGCGCCGTGATACGGGTTGCCCTGCTCGCCGTTGAACACGCGGCCGACGATCACCGGGTTATCCGGATCGCCCTGATTGAACGCCACCAGCACTTCCTGCTTGATCCGCGGAATCGCGGCCGCGCCCCAGCCGTCGCCCGCCCACGGCTGCGACACGCGCACCCACATCGAATCGGAGCCGTCCTTCTTGCCGCGCCGGTCCCACGGGAAATGCACCTTCACCGCGCTGCCGTTCGTATAGATTTCCTCGCCCTTCGGCCCGACGACGATCGCCGAATGCGTGCCGTGAATCACCGGCTTCGGCGTCGCGCGCGGCGCACGGTACGGGATCTTCTTCGGCAGCAGCGAGAAGCTGTTGCGGTACGGTAGCTTCGCGCTGTGCTGCGTGTAGTCGTTCACGGCCTCGTGACGCACGTGCAGGATCACGTACTCCTGGTTGTTTTCGAGCACCGGGTGGTTCGCGACGGCGACGGTGCCCGCCGTGGTCATGCGCCACGCATAGCCGCTGCCCGTATAGCGATGCGCCTGCGCCTCCTCGGCCTCCATCGCGAAACGCGCGTAGCGGTTACCGTCGTCGCCGTGGTCGTACAGCGACTGGTGCTCGAACCGCTCGGTCGCGTCGAGCCGTGCGTGCTTGAGGTTCTGCGGGCCCGCCTCCACCAGCATCAGCGGCGACGACGGATTCTGGTGATTGAAGTCGCGGAACGTGATCTTGCCGACGCCGAAACGCCGGCCTTCGTGCAATTGATCGATGCCGCTGTCCTCGCTCGCCTCGGTCGCCGCGAACGGCACGGTGGCGAGCCCGTCGATCGGGCGGAACAGCAGGTTCGTGTCGCCGATCACGAGAAAATGCTTGTCCTTCTCGTAGCGGTGCGTCCACACGAGCCCCTCTTGCTCCATCAGCCGCGCGCAGAAGTTGTAGTAGCTCTCCTGGTACATCACGACGTATTCGAGCGGCTTCTGGCTCGTCCGGATGTCGAACACGAAATCGGAAAAACCGTGTTCCTGGAAGATTTCGGTGAGGATGTCCTGCGCGGTCTTGTTCTGGAAGATCCGGCAGTCGGTGGAACGCGTGAGGAACCAGAACCACGGCACGGCCGTCAGGTGGTATTGCGTGACGTTCCCGGGGTTGCCGGCGCGGTCGAACGACGCGACGTAGCCGTCGAAGTAGCGGTCGTTGTCGCCGGTGCCCGACGCCACGACGCGTTCGAGGGTCGACAGGCGCGCCTGCTGGTCGAAGCGGATCTTGACCTGCTGGCCGATCAGATCGTCCGGGCGCAGGTCGTGGCGATGCGACAGCAGGTCGAGGTGGATCTCCGGCAACCGGTTCACATGCTCGTCGATGACAGCCGCGCTGACGAGCAGCACATCCGGGCCGAGCGGCGTATCGAGCGTCACGTAGCGGTTGAGCTGGGTCAGGCGCGCGGGGTTGGCGGCGCCGTTGATCGCCTCGGCAATCGCGCCGGGCGTCTTCTCCATCAGCGAGAAGCCGGTCTGTGCGAGTTGCAGCGCGCGCTGGACGGTGTCGACGTGCCCGGCCAGCCCTGCGAGCGGCCCGAGACTGCCGGCCACACTCGACGCGACCGGGCCGGCGAGGCCCCCGAGCGCGCTCAACGAGCCGAGCGCACCACCGCCCAATCCATTGGGAATACCCCCGTTCGGAGCGAAACTCATTGTTGTTCCTTGCGTGTGATCTCAGGTTCCGTTAGCCGGCTCGCCGGCCCGAAGCCTCGATAATGTAGGGTAAAACCCGGCGGCTTGAAAGACGTCCGCAAACGTTTTCGTTCGGGCCCTGAAAATCGGGAAACTAGACCAGTGGCTGGGTGCCCGGACGCGGCGCCCCACGCCGAAGCACCGCACCGGTAGCGGCCGAAAACAGCACGACCTGCACGAAGCTCGTGACCGGCACGTAGGGCGCGAAAAACCGGTCCATCACGTGCGCGAATCCGCTCAGGCTGAACGCGGCGAAACGCTGCTCGTCCACGACCAGCCGCACCTCCAGCCCGTGCACGAACGCCGATGCCGGCTTGCCGGGCAGCCAGCCCCGCACGCGCACGGTCGACAACGACACGATCGCATCGAAGCGCCGGCCGGCGTCCATCGAGTTCTCCGCCCAGCGCGCGCAAAGCCGCCTGAGCTGGGTCAGGCCGCCCTTGTCCAGCCGGACCGCCTGCGGCACGAGAAGCGACAGCAGATCCCACAGCTCCCCATGGCGGAAAGCGGTCGGCCGGCTCGCGGTCGGCCGGTTCAGCAACATGACCGTTCCCGCCGGATCGCCCGCGGGCAACGCCAGTTCGCGCTCGCGCATCGCGGACAGATCGCCCTGCGTGCAGGACAGCCGGATCTCCAGCTTGCGATGGCCGGGGTCGGCAGGTCGCCCGTCCTGGTCAACGAGTTCCAGTTCGACACCGCGGAGCGATTCGGCAGCGTCGGCCGGGGACGGCGCCGGGCGCGCGTCCGTCTCCTTGGCGCGCGGATCGGCGGGTTCCTTCGGTGCCCGCCTTGCCTCGTCGTGCAACACCGTCCAGAACAACCCGGCACGCCTGTCCGTGCCATGGCTTAGCGACCGAAACGGCGCCAGCGTCGACGTTCCCGAGTCGCAAACATGACGCACGGCATCGATCGACCAGATAGCGGTGCGCGGCGCGCCCGCCTGCGCGAGCGCCCTCACCGCATAGTGCGCGCAACCCGCGCGCGTCTCGATCGGCTGGGCCTCGTCCTGAAACAGGTTGACGATCGGCGTACAAAACAACCGGACGTGGTCGGCCGTGGCGGCGGCCAGGCGCCGGGCGCGGTGCGAATCCGGATGCACGCCCGCGATCGCGAGGTGAAGCGCGACGCGACGGCTGCCGCCGGCGATTCGCTTGATCTTCCGCATGTCCACGTCGACAAAGTCGAAACGCTCCGGCATCGCGCAATACGCCATCAGCAAATGGAGCGGCCAAAGCGCCTCGTCCGGCCGCACGTCGAGCAGCGCATCGGCAGGATCGAAGCCGGCGGCCGTGAACGTTGCCTCCGGCAGACGCTTCCAGCGCGTCGAATCGCCTGCTTCGGCAAAGCTTCGGCCAGCAAGGAGCAACGCGGCGTCGGTGAGCGCCGCGACGATTTCGCGCGCGCCGGTGAAATGCACGCGCACGGTGTCCGGCACGATGGCGAAGGTGGCGTTCGGCGTGGTGAGCTCGAACGTGAAAGTCAGCAAGCCGGTAGCTTCCGCAGGCCACGCGACGTCGCGTGGCGCGATCGACGATGTCGTGTAACGCACCGACGACACCGTGAGCGGCACGACCGCGACGTCGTCCGCGACGCGGAATACTTCCTTGCCGATGGGCGCGATCAGCTTGTCGCCGCGCGACACGACGCGCGGCGCAGTCAGGTCGCTGCTGCGGTCGCCCAGAAATTGCGCAATCGCGCATGAAGGAAACGGGCGCAGGAAAACACCGTGCAGCGTGTCGAGAAAACCGTGCGTAAACGCCGGCACGTCATCTTCGATGCGCATGTCGTGGCTCGCCGCCATCAATGCGAACGACTGCAACAGGCGTTCGACGTGCGGATCGTCCGAATGCTCGCCGTTGATCGCCAGCCGGGCGGCAATTTTGGGGAAGCGCTGGGCAAACGTCTGCACTGAACGGCGCAGCAGCGTCAGTTCACGCTCGAAGTGCGGCAGCAGATCCTTGGGTTCGATGGCCATCCTCGTTCCGTCCGTCGCCGCATGTGCGTATGACGATGCGGCGTTCAAAAAGGCGGAACGATTTTATTGGGACCACCTATTGTTTCATTCGCGACGCATCGACCGGGCGTCATTTCTGCGATGACGAATACTGCCGATGCCGCGCCTGAATGCCGCGAACATCAAGGCTCGCCGCTTGCAAACGGCCGCTCGGGCACTTTCGCGTCAATGGTGGCGAACCGTTACAGCGGACGGCACGGCGTGCGTGTCGGCGCGTCTACACACACCACCCATGCGCGGCGTGCCACCTCACCGCGGCGAGACCACAATCGCCGCCCGCCGATTCTGCGCGCGCCCTGCGGGCGTCCTGTTATCGCCCACCGGATCGCGCTTCCCTTTGCCGGCAATCGCGATCTGCTTCGCGTCGAGCCCGACGTCGACCAGTTCGATCGCCACCGCCTCCGCCCGCCGCCTCGACAATTCGATGTCGTACTTCTCCGTGCCCTCGTTATCCGAATACCCATAAACCCGCACGCCGTTGATGCCCGCCGACCGCAACGTTCGCCCGATCCGTTCGACGATCCGTCTGACATCCGGCTTGAGGTTGTATCGATCGAAATCGAACAGAATCGGCCCGGTCGAACCGAACTCGAACCCCTGCCCGGTCTCCTGGAACCCGGCCGACTTCAGCGCCGTCACCTGCGTCTGCGTCAGCCCCCGATGAAGCGGCGGCGGCGTGTTGCAGCCCCCCAGCAGCATGCACAGCAGCAGCGCACTCCCGACGCACATCCGCCCCGTGCTCACAGGAAACGAGTGGTTCATTTCGCATCCCCTTCCATCGCGCCCGCTCTGCAAGCGCTTCTTTTAACCGCCGCCGCGGCCTCGCCCGCGGCGCGAGTCGATCGACATCACACCGGCCCTGCCACGCTCTCCGCCAGTTGCCACGATCCCGGCCGCGCGCGCTTGGCGCGGTACATCGCGATATCCGCCGCGCGCAGCAGGCCGCTCGCGTCGGATGCGTGATCGGGAAACAGCGCAACGCCGGCACTCATCATGGTGGCCACCACGCGGCCGTCGGACAGCTCGATCGACGGCGCCATGCCGGACAGAATCTCGTCGGCGATCCGGCACACGCTGCCCGCTTCAGGCACCGCCGCCAGCATCACCGCAAATTCGTCGCCGCCCAGGCGCGCGACGAGATCGGCCTCGCGCACCCGCGTGCGCAGCCGCGACGCGATGCCGATCAGCACCGCGTCGCCCGCATCGTGACCGAGACCATCGTTGATCTCCTTGAAGCGGTCGCAGTCGAGATAGAGAACCGCGACCCGCTGCCCCGTCAACGTGGCGTCGCACAGCGCCAGCGCGAGACGCGATTCGAACTGCACGCGGTTGGGCAACCCGGTGAGCGCATCGTGCGTCGCCTTGTGTTCGAGCGACGCGTTCTCGTCGCGCAGCGTGTTCTGCCAGTCTTCGAATTCGTCGAGCAATGCGTTGAAGTCGTCGCCGAGCTGGTTCAGTTCGGCGATCGCCGCCGGCTCGACGCGCCGCGCGAACGCACGCTCGCGCCGCACCGCGTGCGCGACGCCCGCCAGCGCGCGCAGCGGCGAAACGATGTTGCGCAGCAGGCGCTTCGAACTGACGTACGCACCGAACACGCTGACGGCCAGGCAGCCGAGAATGCCGCCGACGCCGCCGAGCAGGAAGCCGAAGAACTGGTGCCCGCGGCCGCGCACGACGACGTGGCCGACGATGATGCCGTCGTGCATCACCGGGACGGTCACCGGCCCGGGCAGCGCCACGTCGGCGACCGCGCGCTCGAGCCGCGCGATCCCGCTTCCGGCCGGCAGCTGCCACGTGGCGAACAGTTGCCCGTTGCTGTCGGTGACGACCACCTGCGCGACGTCCTCGTCGCCGGCGATCATGCCGATCGCCTCGTTCGCCGCGACGCGATCGCCGAACACGAGCGCCGCCTCGACCGTGTAACCGAGCGAGCGCGCGAGCAGGTTCAGGTTGTTGCCGGCATACGCGCGCAACGCGATCACGGCGACGACGATCAACGACACGGCGGCCATCGTCACGGCGACGAACGCGAGCCGCAAGTGTGCGCGACGCAGCACGCTTTGCAACGTCGGACGCGGCACGGGCGAAGCGGGAACGGGAAGCGAGGGCCGTGTCATGGCGTCACCGGCCGTCGTGCGAGATTGAGGACGTTCGGATGCACGCGCACGCCGCTGCGCGCGACGGCATCGAGGTTGATGTCGAACGACACGCGATCGCCGTCGACGTCGAGGCAGAACATGCCGCCCGCGGTGCAGGACGGATCGCGTTCCGCGATCGTCAGCACCGGATGGCCGGCCAATGCGGCTCTCACCCGCGCGCGCTCGTCGTTGTTCAAGGCGCCGAGATAGACGACGTCGCATGCGATGCCGAGCGACGGATCGTCGAAGCGGACGCGTTGCACGTCGAGCAGCGTCGAGCCGGCCTGCAGCGTGTCGGTCAGGCCGCGCGCGTAGTCGGGGCGCCCGGTGATGCACAGATGCAGGCGCACGGGCGTCGTCGGCCAGCGCGTGAAGCTGATGATGCCGAGTACGACGTGGCGCACGGCCGCGTCATGTGACGAAATGGCGGGATCGGCCGGGCTCGCGGCGGCGGCGGCGATGAGCCCATTGTCGGCCGGGCCGTCCGTATCGGCGAACGCTCCGGCGAGCACGGCAGGCGCGGCGCCCAACACGCAAACGATTGCGAACAACGCGTGGCGCAGCGAAGTGATCCGGCCGGGCCGGCGCGTCGTCCGTGCGGCGCCCTGCGCCGCGCCCGTCGGCGTCGCTGCCGTCGCAAGACAGGCAGCAGCCGCACACACTTTCGCTTCCATGATCGCAACATCCGCCGGCATCGCTCTGGCGCTGCCTCCTGCCTCCCTCCATGCGCGCAAGCACCGAACGACGCGCACGATTTCTTCATCTTAGGTAAAAATTCGGACCACCAAGCAGTGGGAAACACCCGCGAAAAACACCCTGAATGGTATGGATCCGGTGCCGCGGCACGACGAGGCTGGCAATCGCGTCGACCGAAGCCGATCGGGTGTCGACGCGTGCAGATTGATCAGTGGATTGGACGCCCGTGCGCGGAAAACCTCATACGTTCCCACGCGTCAGGTGAGCGCCGGCAAATCGAATGACATCTCGCAACGGCTTTCGGGTCGGCCGGAACACTGCATTCGCAACCGGAGAAGTCGCGCGTGCGGCACGCGGCATGGACCTACGGTTGTATGCGCACCGGCCCGAAACGACGCACCAGGTCGTCATCGCTTGTCGGCTTCCTCGACGAAAATCTCGAACCACGCGTTCATCACGGCCCAGAAATCCACCGGTTCGAGTTCGGTCGGGTTCTCGTGCCACCAGATCCGCCCTGCGTCGCTCCCGTTGCCGGCGCTGTTGCGCAGGTCGAGGCACAGATAGTCGCCGCCGCCATTCTGGAACACCGTCCACACGAGATCGGGATTCACGCCGAGCTGGCGCGTCTCGTCGGGCGTCAGGTCGAGCTTGTCGGTCAACGCGGTCTGGTCGCCAATCGGCAACGGGCCCATCGAGTTGGCCGGGAAGAACGTCCAGCCGTTGTGCGTGAACTGGTAGAAGCTGCGCAGATCGTCGGGTAACGCGCGCCACAGCGGCATGTCGTCCGATACGAGCTCGCCGAGCGGCGGATGGCCGATGAAGAAGTTCAGGTCGTCCTGTTCGACCGTGTACGGATACAGCAGGCACAGATCGCCGCTCTCCTTCTGGAACACGGCGGGGCGCCGCAGCTTCTCCGCGAAGAACTGCTCGACCGCCGGCAGGCGGCCGGCGACGCCCGCCCACATCTTCGCGAGCCAGTTGCCGAGCGCGGCGTCGGGCGTATCCAGCAGCACGCGCCACGCGGTCGGCACCTGCACGTCGGCGGGAATCTCGTTCGCTGCAAGCCAGACCTGGCCGCGCAGCTTGAAGCGCTTCAGTTCGGTCGTGTAAGTCGTTGCGGAAAGCTCGATCATTGCCACTCACACCGCCGTCTTCGCCGTGTGCTGGATGTGTTCGTCCTGCGACTGCACCGAAATCGCCTTGCGCACGATGCTCGCGTGCTGGCCCTGCGTGACGATGTTCGTCTGGTTCGGGCCGTTCACGACCGTCACATGATTGTTCTGGACCGTCGGTGCGATCTTGCCGACGGCGGGATTCGCCGCCGCGGCCAATTGCATCGCGCCCGACTGCAGCGCGCCGGCAAGCGGGGACGATCCCGCGGACTCGGCCAATCCGGCGATTCCTGGCAACTCTTTCATGGGCCCTCTCGCTTTCTTTTTCGATTGCCGCGGCGCATGCGACGCGGCATTACTACATGTCGGTGTCCGAAATATTAATTTCGGAATGCGTCTCCGACGAAACGCGATTCGCGGCTTTCAGGCCATCAACGCAATCGCATTCGCCAGCAGACGGACATTCGAGAAAATCGCCATCTTCTCCCACGTTTATGTCTTTTTCTTGGCGCGGTCGGCTGTCTCTCAGGGCAAGCGGCGCCATCATAACGGCCCGCCTCGGGCGAGTCCATACCTTTCAATTAAGCAGTCCCGCGAATTACGCCGGTAAGCCGGCGGTGCAGCGGGACCTGGATCTTCCGGAATGACGCAACGGGTAAATTTGGCAATTCCGCGATGCAGCATCGTACGATTTACCGATGCCCCGGATCAAATGATCAACACGATCGGCGGCTTATGACAGGGTGTCGACACGTGGTGTGCAACGCATCGAGAATCGCGGGCGCCGGCGCGCGCATGCCGTCGCCATCGACGAACGTCAGTCCCGCCCGCGCCTGGCGCCCGGTTAGAATCCGGAACATCGCGAATCGTAAGTACGCATCCGGCAAGCCGAATCGGTTTTTGCGAATCGCATGACATCGCGGGTATCCTGACGGCAAGCTGTCCGTCGGCAGCCCTCCTCCGGAATTCGCCCCGACTGCAACGTCGGTTTCCAACCTGTCTCGACCGTTGTTCATTCATACCGATGGATTTCGACGTCATCGTTCTCGGCGCCGGCATCGTCGGCGTCTGCGCCGCGCTGCACCTGCAGGATCGCGGCCGCAAGGTCGCCCTCGTCGATCGCGGCGCGCCCGGCGAAGGCACGAGCTTCGGCAATGCCGGGCTGATCGAGCGCTCGTCGGTCGAACCGTACCCGTTCCCGCGCAGCCCGTTCACGCTGATGCGCTATGCGCTGAACCGCTCGACCGACCTCTACTGGCACAGCGCGTCGCTGCCCGCGTTCGCACCGTGGCTCGCGCGGTTCTGGTGGGAATCGGCGCCGCTGCGTCACGCGGCGGCCTCGCGCGACATGCTGCCGCTGATCGAGCGCTGCATCGTCGAACACGACGCGCTGATCGCGCGGGCCGGCGCCGGTGAACTGGTCCGCGCCAGCGGCTGGCTGGAAGCGTTCCGCACGCCGGCCGCATTCGAGCGCGGCGTGGCCGACGCCGGCCTCACCGCGCGCCGCCACGGGCTCGGCATCACGCCGCTCGACGCGGCCGCGCTGCGCGCGCACGAACCGAGCCTCGCACCGGGCTTCTGCGGCGCGCTGCACTGGCTCGACCCGAAAAGCGTCGTCGATCCGGCCGCGCTCGTCAAAGCGTATGCGCAACTGTTCGTGCAGGGCGGCGGCACGCTGCTGACCGGCGACGCCGCGAGCCTCGACGCGCTGTCGCCCGGCTGGCAGGTCCGGACCGACGACGGCCCCGCGGCCGCGCCGGCCGTCGTCGTCGCGCTCGGCCCGTGGTCCGACACGGTGTTCGGCAAGTTCGGCTACAAGATCCCGCTGCGCGAGAAGCGCGGCTATCACATGCACTATGCGCCGTCCGCGCGCGGCGTGCCGTCGGCGCCGATCGTCGATCGCGAATACGGCTACGTGATCGCGCCGATGCGGCGCGGGCTGCGGCTGACGACCGGCGTCGAGATCGCGCGGCGCCGCGTGCCGCCCACCGGCGTGCAGCTCGAACGCGCGGAACGCGTCGCGCGGCCGGTGTTCGGTTTCGGCGAGCGGCTCGACCCGCATCCGTGGCTCGGCTTCCGGCCGTGCACGCCCGACATGCGCCCGGTGATCGGCCCCGCGCCCGCGCATCGCGGGCTCTGGTTCGCGTTCGGGCACAACCATCACGGGCTGACGCTCGGCCCCGTCACCGGCCGCCTGCTCGCCGAGATGATGACCGGGGAAGCGCCGTTCACCGATCCGGCGCCGTATCGCGCGGATCGCTTCTGAGCGGGCGATGCCGGCCGGCACGCAGGCCTGACGGCGTCGTGCCCGCCGCCGTCAGCGAAAACGAAGCTGGCCCCGCCCGAGCTGAGAAACGGACGCGCAGCCCATCAGCCGCATGTCCCGCTCGATCTCCGTGCGCATCAGTTGCAACGCGCGCTCGACGCCGGGCTGCCCGGCGGCGGCGAGCGGGAACAGGTAATAGCGCCCCAGCCCGACGGCCTTCGCACCCAGCGCCAGCGCCTTGAGCACGTGCGAACCCCGTTGCACGCCGCCGTCCATCATCACGTCGATCCGGTCGCCCACCGCGTCCACCACCTCGGCAAGCTGGTCGAACGCGGCGCGCGAGCCGTCCAGTTGCCGTCCGCCGTGGTTCGACAACACGATGCCGGTACAGCCGATGTCCGCCGCCCTGCGCGCGTCGTCGACCGACATCACGCCTTTCAGGCAAAACTGCCCGTTCCACTCCCGCACCATCGCGGCGACGTCGTCCCACGACATCGACGGATCGAGCATGTCCGTGAAGTAGCGGCTGATCGACATCGCGCCGCCGCCCATGTCGACATGCTGGTCGAGTTGCGGCAAACGGAACCGCTCGTGGGTCAGGTAGTTGATCGCCCAGGCCGGCTTCAACGCGAATTCGGTGAGCCCCGCGAGCGTCAGCCGGAACGGAATCGAGAAGCCGGTGCGCTTGTCGCGCTCGCGATTGCCGCCGGTGATGCTGTCCACCGTCAGCATCATCACGTTCACGCCGGCCTCCCTCGAGCGGTTCATCATCTCGCGGTTGAGGCCGCGGTCCTTGTGAAAATAGAACTGGTAGACCTGCGGGCCCGGGCTGATCGCACGGGCTTCTTCCAGGCTCACGGTGCCGAGCGACGACACGCCGAACATCGTGTCGAATTTCGCGGCGGCGGCGGCGACCGCGCGCTCGCCGTCATGGTGAAACAGGCGTTGCAGCGCGGTCGGCGAACAGTACACCGGCATGCCGAGCTTTTGCCCCATGACCGTCACCGACAGATCGACGTCGCCCACGCCGCGCAACACGTTCGGCACGAGATCGCAGCTTTCGAACGCGCTCGTGTTGCGTCGATACGTGGTTTCATCGTCGGCCGCGCCGTCGATGTAATTGAAGATCGGCCCCGGCAACCGTCGTCTGGCCAGCTCGCGGAAGTCGTGGAAATTGTGGCAATCGTTCACGCGCATTCGTCACACTCCATTCGGCGCGCGAGCGGCATGCCGATCGACCGGCGCGCATCGCTCGCATCGCAGCGTTCGTTCTGTCCCGGCGGCCGATACCCTCGTGCGATGCGCACGCCGCATCGGCACGCGAAAATCCGCATCGCGTCGGCCGCGGCCGACCATGCGGCGAATCGGCTCGCGCTCAGTCGAGCGCACGGCCAAAGATGCGGATCACTTCATCGAGATGCTCGGCCATCGCGCGACGCGCGCCGTCGGGGTCGCGCGCGCGGATCGCGTCGAGGATCGCGCGGTGTTCCAGCTCCGAGCGGTGCGGCATGTCGTTCGGCATGTACAGCGACTGCAGCCGCTGGAACATCGGGTCGTACTTGTGCGCCAGCAGTTGCTTGATCATCAGCGCATACGCGGCGTTGTCGCTCGCTTCCGCGATGCGGATATGGAACAGCCGGTCGCCCGGGTGCGTGAGCGAGCCGCTGCGGTTGTCGTCCTGGTTGCGCAGGAACGCTTCGTGGATACCTTCGATCTGCGCGTCCGAGCCGTGCCGCGCGGCCAGCGAAGCGGCTTCCGGCTCGATCAGCCGGCGCGCCTGCAGCAGCGCGAACGGCGGGATTTCGGTATCGAGATCGAGTGCGATGCCGAGCTCCGGATCGATCTCGACGATCGAGAACGGCGCGACCGTCCCGACCGGTGCCGGCGCGGGTTCGGGCGCGGCCGCCGTTTCAGGAAGGCGCACCTTCACGCCGTCGCCGACGCGCACGCTGACGAGCCCGCTCACCTCGAGCGCGATCAGCGCCTCGCGCACCGACGTGCGCGACACGCCGAACTGTTCGGCGAGCTCGCGCTCGGGCGGCAGATAGCTGCCCGGCGGGAAATCGCCCGACTCGATCATCGCGCTGAGCTTGTCGGCGATCTGCTGGTAGAGGCGGCGGTTCTGAATCGGCTGGATGGACATACGTTGACGCTGGTAATCGGTTTCGTTGCGGACGGCCCGACGCATCGCACAGACCGCTCGCGCCTATTCTATATGCCGCGCTTCACATCGCCCGGCACCGCGTAGCAACGCGCGGCCGTGCCGCCCCACAACGCGCCGCGCTCGGCCGCCGACAGCCGCGATTCGGCCCAGCGCTCGACCAGCGACGCGACCTCGTCATACGACGCCGCGAGCAGGCACACGGGCCAGTCCGATCCGAACATCAGCCGCTGCGGGCCGAACGCGTCGAGCGCCGCGTCAAGGCACTGCTCGATATGCCGGATGTCCTGCGCGCGCAGGCCGCGCCGCCAGTCGGCCTCGGTCACGAGCCCCGACAGCTTGCATGCGACGTGCGGCAGCGCGCCGAGCTCGCGCAGCGACGCGCGCCAGCGTGCGAACGCCGTGTCGTCGCGCCCGAACTCGGCGAGCGCCGGCTTGCCGCAATGATCGAGCACGAGCCAGTGCGCATCGTGCCGCGCGCAGAACGCACGGACCTCCGGCAACTGGCGTTCGAACACGAGCACGTCGTACACGTAGCCGTTCGCCTGCAGCCACGCCACACCGCGGTTGAAGCCGGGATCGGCGACGAACGCGCCGACGTCGGCTTCGTCCTGCACTTGATGACGAAAGCCGCGCAGCTTCGGGCTGCGCCACTCGGCGACGCGGTCGGCCAGCGCCGGCGCACCGAGATCCTCCCAGCCGACCACCGCCGCGATGCGCGCGTCGTCGCGCGCGAGGTCGAGCAGGAACGCCGTCTCGTCGCGCCCGGCGCGCGCCTGCACCGCGATCGACGCGCCAAGCGCCTGCGCATGCAGTTGCGGCCAGAGCATATCGGGCAGGTAGTCGCGCGCGAGCACGCCCATGCCCGGGCCGATCCACGGATAGTCGGCCGCGCGATAACGCCAGAAGTGCTGATGCGAATCGATACGCACTGCGCCCATGATCCCCTCGTGTTCAATCGCCCCGGCAGCGGCGGCGCGCATCGTCGCGATCGCCGCCGGCACGCCACGATCAGTCGTACAACACCGCCGCGATCTTCGGATCGTCGATATTGGTCTTGTCGTACCAGTAGAAGCCGGTATCGATGACCTTCGGCAGCTTCTCGCCCTTGATCGCCTTCACGGCCGCCTCGACCGTCTTGTAGCCGATCCCGATCGGGTTCTGCGTGATCGCGCCGGCCATCAGCCCGCTGCGGATCGCATCCTTCTGCTGCTTGCCGGAGTCGTAGCCGACGATCACGACCTTGCGCTTCATCTCGCGTACGCCGTTGACCACGCCGATCGCCGAGCCCTCGTTGGTGCCGAACAGCCCCTTGAGCTTCGGATACGCCTGCAGGATCGACTTCGTCACCTCGGTCGATTTCAGCTGGTCGCCTTCGCCATACTGCACGGTCACGACCTGCACCTTCGGGTGCGCGGATTTCATCCGTTCGAGGAAGCCGTCGCGGCGGTCGATGCCGGTGCGGCTCGTCTGGTCGTGCGCGACCACGGCCACCTGCCCTTCGTCGCCGATCAGCGCGGCGAGCTTGTCGGCGGCGAGCGCGGCGGCCGCCTTGTTGTTGGTCGCGGCCGTCGTCACCGGAATGTCGCTGTCCACGCCCGAATCGAACGCGATCACCGGGATCTTCTCGGCCTGCGCCTTCTTCAGCAACGGCAGCGCGGCTTTGCTGTCGAGCGCCGCGAAGCCGAGCGCGGCCGGCTTCTTCGCGATCGCGGCCGACAGCATGTCGATCTGCTTGTCGACCATCGCCTCGGTTTCCGGCCCTTCGAACGTCACCTTCACCTTGTAGTCCTTCGCGGCCTGCGTCGCGCCCGATTTCACGGCCTGCCAGAACTGATGCTGGAAGCCTTTCGAGATCAGCGGGATGTACGTCTCCTGCGCCTGCGCGCCGGCCGTGACGCCGACGGCGAACGTCAGCCCGACGATCGCGTTCAACACCTTGCTCCTGATCACTTCGCGTCTCCTTGGTTGGTATCGACTGAAATGCCGGCCCGGCCGGCGGTGCAGCGCCTGGGTGCCCGTGTTCGTTTCTTCCTGCGCGCGTGCATCAGCGGCGGCGCCGGCGCAGGATGTCCACATAGACGGCGAGGATGATGATCACGCCCGTCACGACCGTCTGCCATTCCTGCGCGACCGACATGATGCGCAACCCGTTGGTCAGCACGCTCATGATGAACGCGCCGATGATGGTGCCGACGATGCTGCCCGCGCCGCCCGACAGCGACGTGCCGCCGATCACGACGGCCGCGATCGCATCGAGCTCGTAGCCCTGCCCGAGCGCCGGCTGCGCGGAATTGAGCCGCGACGCGATCAGCAGGCCGGCGATCCCGCACACCGCGCCGCTGAACGTGTACACGGCGATCTTCCACGCGTCGACGTTCACGCCGGACAACCGCAGCGCTTCCTCGTTGCTGCCGAGCGCGAACGTGTAGCGGCCGAAGATCGTGCGATTCAGCACGATCGATGCGCCGATCGCGACGAGGAACAGGATCAGCACCGCGTTCGGGATCGGCAGCGCGGGGATCAGGTTGCCGATCAGCGAATCCTGCGCGATCGACGTGAAGCCCGGCGTATCGTTGAAGTAGATCGGCCGCGTGCCCGAGATCACGAGCGACAGCCCCTTGAGCAGCATCATCATGCCGAGCGTCGCGATGAACGGCGGCACCTTCATCTTCGCGATCACGAAGCCCGACACGCAGCCCGACAGCGCGCCGAAGCACAGCGCGGCCAGGATCCCGAGCGGCAGCGGCATCCCCCACTTCGTCAACACGACGCCGGCCATCACCGCGCAGAACGTCATCAGCGTGCCGACCGACAGGTCGATGCCGGACGTGATGATCACGTACGTACAGGCGACGGCCAGCACGCCGTTCACGGCGGTGGCCTGCAGGATCGACACGAGGTTGTCGACTTCGAGGAAGTTCGACGACGCGAAGCTGAAGAACGCGATCAGCAGCACGAGGCTCGCGAACGCGAGCAGCTTCTGCCGCGCGGCCGGGTTGAAGAAGCGCGACTTCAGGCTCGATGCGGCGGCCGGCGTGTCGCCGGTGGCCAGGGGCGGAACGGGATGCGTATCGTTGGACATGATCGTTGGGCGTCTGAGCGTCTGATTCAGGACAACACGGTCGACTCGCGCTGCGTCGCGAGCTGCATGATCTTTTCCTGCGTGGCGTCGGCCGCGCGCAATTCGCCGGTCACGCGGCCTTCGCACATCACGAGAATCCGGTGGCTCATGCGCAGCACCTCCGGCAACTCCGACGAGATCATCACGATCGCCTTGCCGTCGGCGGCCAGCGCGTCGAGCAGCTTGTAGATCTCGCTTTTCGCGCCGACGTCGATGCCGCGCGTCGGCTCGTCGAAGAACAGGATGTCGCAGTCGCGCAGCAGCCACTTCGCGATCACGATCTTCTGCTGGTTGCCGCCCGACAGCAGTCGCGCGGGCTGCGCGACCGACGGCGTGCGGATCGCGAGCCGCCGTACGTACGACTGCGCGGCGTCGCGCATCGCGCGCGCATCGAGGAACAGGCCGCGGCGCACGAAGCGGCGCATGCTCGACAGCGCGATGTTGTTCTGCACGTCCATCCCGACCGCGAGCCCGAAGTGCTTGCGATCCTCGGACAGGTAGCCGATGCCATATTTCACCGCATCGGCGGGCGTGCGGATCGTCACGGCCCGGCCGTGCACGCGGATCTCGCCCGCGTCCACCGGATCCGCGCCGAATACCGCACGCGCGACCTCGGTGCGGCCCGCGCCCATCAGCCCGGCGAAGCCGAGGATCTCGCCGCGCCGCAGCGTGAAGCCGACGTCGCGGATCGCGCGGCCGCGCGACAGCCCGCGCACCTCGAGCGCAATCTCGTTCGCGGACGTATCGGGCGGCGTGCGGCTTTCCGTATCGAGCTGGCGGCCGACCATCATCGAGATGATCGATTCCATCGACGTGCCCGCCATCGGCACGGTCGCGACATACTTGCCGTCGCGCATCACGGTCACGCGATCGGCGATCTGGCGCAGCTCGTCCATCTTGTGCGAGATGTACACGATGCCGACCCCGTTCGCGCGCAGGTCGCGGATGATGCGGAACAGTTCGGCGATCTCCGCGTTGTTCAGCGCGGCGGTCGGCTCGTCCATGATCAGCGCGCGCGAGTCGAACGACAGCGCCTTCGCGATCTCGACCATCTGCTGCTTCGCGACCGTCAGCCGGCCGACCGGCGTGCGCGGGTCGAGATCGAGCCGCATCCGCCGGAAGATCGCGGCCGCGTCGCGGTTGAGTTTCTCTTCGTCGACGAACACGCCGAAGCGGCCGCGCGGCTCGCGACCGATGAAGATGTTCTGCGCGACGCTCAGGTGATTCATCAGGTTCAGCTCCTGATGGATGATGCCGATGCCGAGCGCCTGGGCGGTGCGCGGATCGGCGATCTCCACCGGGCGGCCGTCCATCCGGATCTCGCCTTCGTCCTTCTGGTACACGCCCGCGAGAATCTTCATCAGCGTCGACTTGCCGGCGCCGTTCTCGCCCATCAGCGCATGCACTTCGCCCGCGCGCAGGTCGAAACGGCAATCGTCGAGCGCCTGCACGCCCGGAAAGCGCTTGCCGATGCCGGTCAGCGCGATCAGCGGCGGGGCGGTGTTCGGGTTCAGGTCGGGTTGCATCGCGCGCGGCCCTCAGCTGATCGCACGATCGAGATGCGTATAGCCGCCATCGACGAACAGCCACTGGCCCGTCGTGTGCGATGCGCGCTCCGACAGCAGGAACACGGCCGTGTCGGCAATTTCGTCGGCCGTCGTGAAGCGCCGGCCGAGCGGCACCTTGCCGGCAATCTCCGCGACCTTCGCTTGCGGGTCGTCGAAGCCGGCGATCCAGTTCTGGTAAAGCGGCGTCATCACTTCGGCCGGGATCACCGCGTTCACGCGCACGCCGTCGTCGCGCAACGCGACCGCCCATTCGCGCGTCAGCGCGAGCTGCGCGCCCTTCGACGCGCAATAGCCGCTCGTGTTGCCCTGCCCGGTCACGGCCGTCTTCGACGAGATGTTGACGATCGCGCCGCGCGCCGCCTTCAGGTGCGGCACGCAGTAATGCGCCATCACGTAGTAGTGGATCAGGTTGCGTTCGAGCGATGCGACGAACGCATCGCGCCCGGCGTCGAGACCGATGCTGTCGTTGATGCCCGCGTTGTTGACGAGCCCGTCGATGCGGCCGAAGCGCGCGATGGTTTGCGCGACGCCGTCGCGGCACTGCGCGTCGCCCTGCAGTTCGACCGTGACGCACGCGGCGCGCGGCTGTTTCCGCGTGAGTTCGCGCCAGAAGCCGTCGTCCGGTGCGTGGCGCGCGAACACCACCGGTATCGCGCCTTCGCCGACCAACCGCATCGAGATCGCGGCGCCGATGCCCGACGCGCCGCCGGTCACGATCACGACCTTGTCTTGCAGATTCAAATCCACTTCGCGTCTCCGTCGTTCATGTTGTCGCCGCGCACGGCGCGCGGGGTGCGCCCGACGCGCACAGCGCGCGCCGTCGTGCGTCGCCCGCGTCAGCCGCGGAACCGGTACTGCTCCAGCGATTCGGGCTTCATCTCGATCGAGAAACCGGGCGCGGTCGGCGGCATGTACGCCGCGTTGCGCACCACGCACGGCTCGACGAAATGCTCGTGCAGGTGATCGACGTACTCGGTCACGCGCCCTTCCTTCGTGCCGGAGATGCACACGTAATCGATCATCGACAGATGCTGCACGTATTCGCACAGCCCGACGCCGCCCGCATGCGGGCACACCGGCAGCCCGTATTTCGCGGCCATCAGCATCACCGCGAGAATCTCGTTCACGCCGCCGAGCCGGCACGCATCGATCTGCACGACGTCGATCGCGCCGCGCGCGATGAACTGCTTGAACAGCACGCGGTTCTGGCACATCTCGCCGGTCGCGACCTGCACCGGCGCGATCGCGTCGCGGATCTTGCGATGCCCTTCGACGTCGTCGGGGCTCGTCGGCTCCTCGATGAACCACGGCCGCGCGAACGCGAGCTCGCGCACCCAGTCGATCGCCGCGTCCACTTCCCACACCTGGTTCGCGTCGATCATCAGCTTGCGCTCGGGGCCGATCACCTCGCGCGCGATCGTCACGCGGCGAATGTCGTCCTCGAGGTTCGCGCCGACTTTCAGCTTCACGTAGTCGAAACCCTCGTCCACCGCCTCGCGGCACAGCCGGCGCAGCTTGTCGTCGCTGTAGCCGAGCCAGCCGGCCGACGTCGTGTAGCACGGGTAGCCGTCGCGCTCCAGCGCGGCGATCCGCGCGGCCTTGCCGGGCGCCTGCCGGCGCAGCAGGTCGAGCGCTTCGTCCGGGCGCAGGCAATCGGTCAGGTAGCGGAAGTCGATCGCCCGTACCAGCTCCTCGGGGCTCATGTCGGCGACGAGCCGCCACAGCGGCTTGCCGGCGGCCTTCGCCCACAAATCCCATACCGCATTGACGACGGCGCCCGTCGCCAGATGGATCGCACCCTTGTCGGGGCCGATCCAGCGCAACTGGCTATCCGACGTGACGTGCCGCCAGAAGCGGCCCATGTCCTCGCGAATCCAGTCGAGGTCGAGGCCGACGACGAGGTGACGCATCGCGTCGATCGCCGCGCAGCAGATTTCGTTGCCGCGGCCGATGGTGAACGTGAGCCCGTGACCCTCCAGCCCGTCGCGGTCGGTTTCGAGCACGACGTAGGCCGCCGAATAATCGGGGTCCGGATTCATCGCGTCGGACCCGTCGAGCTGGCGCGAGGTCGGAAAGCGCACGTCGAGGACGCGCATCGATCGAATGATAGGCATGACGAACCGTCCGTTAAAGGGAATCAGGCCTGCACGGTGCGCTGGCGTTGCTCGCCGAGCCCGTCGATGCCGAGCGTGATCACTTGTCCGGCACGCAGGTAGACGGGCGGCTTCTGCCCGAGGCCGACGCCCGGCGGCGTGCCGGTCGAGATCACGTCGCCCGGCTGCAGGCTCATGAAGCGGCTCAGGTAGCTGATCAGGTACGGCACGCGGAACACCATCGTCGCGGTCGTGCCGTTCTGGTAGCGGTGGCCGTCCACCTCGAGCCACAGCCGCAACGCGTGCGGATCGGGCACTTCGTCGGCCGTCACGAGCCACGGGCCGATGGGGCCGAACGTGTCGTTGCCCTTGCCCTTGTCCCACGTGCCGCCGCGCTCGAGCTGGTATTCGCGCTCCGACACGTCGTTGACGACGCAGTAGCCGGCGACGTGCGACAGCGCATCGGCTTCGTCGATATAGCGGCCGCCCTGGCCGATCACCACGCCGAGCTCGACTTCCCAGTCGGTTTTCTCCGAGCCGCGCGGGATCTCGACGTCGTCGTTCGGGCCCGAGATCGCGCTCGTCCACTTGCCGAACACGACGGGCTCCTTCGGCACCTCCATCCCCGATTCGGCCGCGTGATCCGAGTAGTTGAGCCCGATGCAGATGAACTTGCCGACGCGGCCGACGCACGCGCCGAGCCGCGGCGTGCCGTCGACGCGCGGCAGCGACGACGGGTCGAGATCGCGCAGCCGCGCGAGCGACGCGGGGGTCAGCGCGTCGCCGGCGATATCGTCGATCACGCCGGACAGGTCGCGAATGTGGCCCTGCGCATCCAGCAGGCCCGGCTTTTCGTGGTGTTTGTCGCCAAATCTCAGCAGTTTCATGTCGTTGTCTGAACGGAAAGTGAATGGGAAGGCGTGGTCGGGCAGACGCGGTCGGCTAGACGCGGTCGGCTAGACGCGGTCGGCCAGACGCGGTCGGCCAGACGCGGTCAGTTCGACCAGCCGCCGTCGATCAGGTGAATCGTGCCGGTGGTGAACGACGCTTCGTCGGACGCCAGATACAGCGCGAGCGCGGCCACTTCGTCCGCGGTGCCGATGCGGCCGATCGGCTGGCGCGCAACGAATGCCTGGCGTACCTCGTCGGCGGACACGTGGCGCGTGCGCGCCTGGTCGGCGATGCGCTGCTCGAGCGACGGCGATTCGATCGTGCCCGGGCAGATCGCGTTGCAGCGGATGCCGCGCTCGACGAAATCGGCGGCCACCGCCTTGGTCAGCCCGATCACGGCCGCCTTGGTGGTGCCGTACACGAAGCGGTTCGGCACGCCCTTCACGCTCGACGCGGCCGACGCCATGTTGACGATCGACGCGCCGCCGGCTTCGAGCATCGCGGGCAACAGCGCGCGGATCAGCCGGTACATCGACGTGACGTTCAGGTTCAGCGAGAACGCCCACGCGTCTTCGTCGCACTCGAGGATCGAGCCGTGGTGCACGTAGCCCGCGCAGTTGAACAGCACGTCGAACGCGCGTTCGCTCGCGGCGAGCGCGGTGATGTCGCTCGCGTCGGTGACGTCGAGCCGCCGCGTGACCAGCCGGCCGCCCGCACGCTCGGCGTCGGCCTCGAGCCGCACCAGCGCGGCTTCGTTGACGTCCGTCGCCAGCACGTCGGCGCCCTCGCTCGCGAACCGCAGCGCGGTCGCGCGGCCGATGCCCTGCCCGGCCGCCGTCACCAGCGCGCGTTTGCCCCGCAATCTCATGAGCATGTCTCCGAAAAAGCCGGCCGCCAGTCGGCCGATTGGCACAAAGGACTAAAGGTCCAACCAATCATAGGAAGGGACGGCGTGTTTGTCACGAACTTGGGATTCAGTATTTACCCAGGGCTGCTCAATCCGTCGGGCGCAAGAATTCGGCGGGCGAGCGGCGTTGAAGCACCACCCCGCGGTCCGCTCAAACCCAATACCAGCGGGCCTTCCAGCCGAACACCGGGCAACGCCCGGAGCGGCGGACAACGTAAACTGACAAAAAAGTCATGTTCGCGTCAGGGTGTCAACGGGTGGCGCACGTCATCATGGTGCTGCCGGACCGCGCTTCCGGTACATCGCCCCCCTGCCCGCGCCGGATCCCTGCGGGCACCTCCGTCCCCCGGCGATGTATCCCGTGACTGGGCGAGCAGACACGGCGCGCGGCCCGATTTTCCGCCCCGGACTTTCCGTCCGGGGCTTTTTGTTCATGGTTTTTCAAGAAAATAAGCGTGGATTGTTTCTAAATCGGCAAAAGGTAATTCGAGCCGGGCAGGATGTTTTTTCCGGTCACAGACGCTTACATTTAGCGCACCACTCATGGAAACCGCTACGGATTCGCCATCGGGTAGTGACATCCACTGCCACGGCCGAAACCGCACGAGCTTTAGGAAACGGCAAAATGAAGGCCTCCAAATCCCTGCCTGCGCTCGATCCCGCCGACGTCCACGTCGAAATTCTGGAACGTTCCGATACGCTGCTCGTCGTGCGCTGGGTCGAACCCGGCCGCTGTCACTACGGCGAACAACGCTGGCGCCGCCGCTTCGCGCAGCGCACCGGTACCTGCGCGCTGTCGCGCCAGGTCATCCACCGCGGCGACGAAGTGTTCCGCCCGGCCGAGCGCCCGGCCCCCGCGAACGCCGCCGCCATGATCTCCGCCGCCGAGGTGCTCGCGCTGGCCGGCAGCAGGTAACGCCTGCCGGCCGTGCGCCGGGCTGGCGGTGCCACGCCATATGCCAGCCCTAGAAGCGCCGGTCTAATTCTCCTGCTTGTCTGCGACGTCCGTCCGCACTATCGTTACATCACTCGATGTAACGATTACGTGTCGCGGCCGACCGGTCGCGCCGATGGAGGCAGACATGCATGCATGGAGCGCGCGCCACGTGCCGGCGCAAGGCGGCAAGGTCGCGGTCGTGACGGGCGCCAACAGCGGCCTCGGCTGGCAGCTCGCGGAAACGCTGGCCGCGAAAGGCGCGACGGTCGTGATGGGCTGCCGCGACGCCGCACGCGGCGCGCAGGCGGCCGACGCGATCCGCCGGCTTCATCCTCATGCACGCGTCGAAGTCGATCCGCTCGACCTCGCCGATCTCGCGTCGATCGCGCGCTTCGCGGCCGACGTCGGCGAACGCCACGGCCGCGTCGACATCCTGTGCAACAACGCCGGCGTGATGTTCCTGCCGCTGCGGCATACGCGCGACGGCTTCGAGATGCAGTTCGGCACCAACCACCTTGGCCATTTCGCGCTGACCGGCCATCTTCTGCCGGCGCTGGGCGCCGCGCGCCGGCCGCGCGTCGTCACGATGTCGAGCGGCTTCAACCGCGGCGGTCGGATTCGCGTGGACGACCTGCGCGCCGCGCAGCGCTACAACCGTTATCTCGCTTACTGCGACAGCAAGCTCGCGAACCTCGTGTTCGCGCTCGAGTTGCAGCGCCGCTTCGAACGCGCGGCGTTCGCCGGCATCAGCGTGGCCGCGCACCCCGGCTACGCGGCGACCAACCTGCAGTTCGCGGGCCCGGCGATGGACCGCTCGCCCGCCCGCGCCGCGCTGATGCGTGCCGCGAACCGTTATCTCGCCCAGCCGGCCGACCAGGGCGCGCTGCCGGCGATTCATGCGGCGACGTCGCCCGTTCTGGCCGGCGGCGCGTACATCGGTCCGTCCGGCTGGTTCGAATCGCGCGGGCTGCCGGCGCCGGCGAGCGTGCCGCGCGCGGCGCGCAATGCGGCCTCCGCGGCGTTGCTGTGGGAAGCATCGGAAGCCGCGACGGGTGTGCGCTTTCTCAGCGCCGACGCGCCCGCCGGACGCTCGCAGCGCCGGCCGTTCGACACGGCGGCCGAGGCACGCTGAACCGCGCACCGCCCGCCGCAACATTCTTCATACTTATTACGCCCACCGAAAAGAAAGCCCGTTGAAAGACTGATTCGACGCCGCACTGTTACCAGCCAGGAAACAATTTATCGTCAAAATCAGCGTTTACCCTGAACACGCCGGTGACTAAGATTTGATCAATCGCTCAAGACATGGTGTCGGGAGCGAACTCAATAAAACACCGGAGGTCACCATGAAATCGCTCGTTTCCGCAGTCGTTGCCGCTGCCGCCCTGTCCGCTTCGTTCGGCGCGTTTGCCCAAAGCACCGTGACGCGCGCTCAAGTGCGCAACGAACTCGTCCAGCTCGAACAAGCCGGCTACAAGCCGGGCGTGTCGAGCCCGTACTACCCGAACGACATCCAGAGCGCCGAAGCGCGCGTGCATGGCGCCGACACCAGCGGCTACGGCGCGCAACCGGCGCCGCTCGTCCACTCGGGCGCACCGGCTGCCGCTTCGTCGAACGCACGCGACTCGATCTTCTTCGGCCAGTAAGCCGAGGCGCCCCGGCGGGCGCCGCGCGTCGCGCGATGAAGTCACGCAGTCCTGACGAGCCCCGTTCGCGGGGCTCGTGTTCTTTGTGAAACGCATACCTCCGCCGCCCGGCAGCGGGTGGCTTCGCCCGGACGCCTCGCGTCCGGGTGCTTTTTCCCCGAAAAGGCGTGCGTGAATGCGCCGTGTGCGCGGGTCAGCGCACCGCGGCCGGCACCGACCGCGACAGCACCCGCCACCGCGACAGCAACTCGTCGCGATCGACGTAGCAGCCCTGCAAGTGCCGGCGGCCCGTCGACGGCTCGAACGCCGTGCGCGCATGCAGCACGCGCCGGTTGTCGAACGCCCACATGTCGCCCGCCCGCAGTCGGCGCTGCACGCGAAAGCGCGGTTCGCGCGCCAGCGCGAGGAACCGCCGGTACGCGCGATAGACGGCCGCCACCGAGCCGGCCGGCGCATCGAGCGGCCCGCGCAGGAAGTTCGCGACACGCACTTCCGTCACGTTGCCGCGCGCATCGCGCCCGATCACCGGCGCCGAACAGCGGTAGTCGCTGTTCTCGCTCTTGTTCCAGAACTCGAACGGCGTCGACGCGAGCCGCTCGAAATCGTCCGGATGTTCGCGCCGCAGCGCATCCGCGAGCGCGAAGCCGTCGAGGAAGATGCTGTCGCCGCCCGTCGCATCGTTCGCAAGGCAATGCAGGAACTGCACGCCCGGCTGCAATTCGCGCGTCGGCAGGTCGGTGTGCGGCGGCAGATTCAGCGACGTATACGCATTGCTGTCCGGGCGCGGCTTCGATTCGACGTCGAACAGCACGCCGAAATTGCTTTCGCGGATCAGGCCGACGCGGCGCGCGATCTCGTCCACGCGGCCGCGCTCGGCCGGCACGCCCTCGACGAGCGTGAGCCCCGTGCGCTGCAATGCGCCGAGCCATGCGAACAACGCGCGGTCGTCATCCATCACGTCGCGCCACGCGAACACACCGATCGCCGTTGCATCGTCGCCGGTCCATACGTGCCGCCCGTGCGCGGCCACGCGCTCCGCGCGCGACGCATCGTCGTACGCATGCGCACGCAACCATCCCGGCGACCACGCGCTGCGGTGCCCGTCGTTCCATTCCACATGCAGCGCGCCGTCGGTTTCGACGTGCACGGTGAGCGCGGACAGATCGTCGCGCGCATCGGCGATCTCGAACACCTGTTCGCGCGTGATCGCATGCACGCACGCCGAACACGCGCAGTTGTCGCGCAGCCAGTCGAAATGAAATGGCGATCGTCGCGCGTCGCTCCACTCGACGTGCACCGCGCCATCGCCGATCGTCGCCGACGCGATGGCCGCGTCGGCCGAAAACGTCCGCCAGTCCTCGATACGGTGTTGCGCTGCTGCCTGCATCGTTGCCTCCCGGAAAACGCCCGCTACGCGTATGGTGCGAGCAAGAACCCGCCGACCGTCCGGTGCATCCGTGCGGCCTGCGGGCTCGTCCCGAGCGCGCGCCAGCAGCCGTGCACCAGCCCCTCTCCCATCCAGTAGTGCGCGACGCCGCCGGCCGCGCGAATCCGCTCGACGTACACGCGCGCATCGTCGCGCAGCGGATCATGCTCCGCGCCGATCGCCAGCACCGGCGGCAGCCCGTCGAAGCGAGTGGCTTCGAGCGGCACCGACGCACGCAGCAGCGGATCGCCGTCGCGCAGCACGTCGCGAAGGCTGCCGCTCCAGTACAGCTCACGATAGCGGTGCACGTCGTCGAGCGTCAGCATCGGCGCGTGCGCTTCGGCTTCGCGCGCGGGCGATTGCGGTTCGAAGCCGAGCATCGGATAGACGAGCGCGATGCCGTCCACGCCGCTTTCGCCCGCATCGCGCAGCGCGGTCGCCACCGCCGCCGCGAGCATCCCGCCCGCGCTGTCGCCCGCGAGCGTCAGCGGATGCACGCAGCGCCCGAACGGCCAGCGTGCATCGCGTGCGGCACGCGTGACGGCCAGGCAATCTTCAAGCGCGGCCGGCGCACGGTGTTCGGGCGCCAGCCGATAGTCGACCGCGATCACGTCGAGGCCGGTATCGGCCGCCAGTTGCGCGGTGATCAACGCATGGCTGTCGAGCGAGCCGACGACGAAACCGCCGCCATGAAAAAACAGCACCGTGCCGCGCGGCGCGCCGTGCACGCACGTATAGCGCCGCAGCGCGATCGTGCGGCCGTCCGGCGCGTGCCACTCGGCGTTCTGCTGCACGATGCCGGCGGGCAGCGCGGCCGGCGTCCATTCGGCCGCGAAGCGGTCGTAGAGGCGGCGCTGCTCGCCGGGCGGGCGCGCCGCCGCATCGGCCGGATACCACGCGTCGACGGCCGCGACGAACGCCGCGATTTCCGGTTCGAGCATCGTGTGCGCTCCGCGGTGGAAGTGGAAGGTCGAAGATCGAACGGTGAAGCACGCCGCTAGCGGCGCGGCGGCAGCGCAATCACACGGCCGGCGTAAGCGGGCGCCGCGCGATCGCGCTGCAATGCATGCAGTTCAGCCACGCGCGCGGCCACGTCGTCGTCGAACGGCGCGGACTTCGCGCCGTCGCGCGTATCGACGTGCAGCAGCATCTGCTCGCTCGCCGATACCGCGTCGTCATGCCCTTGCGCGAACAGTTCGAGATACAGGTGCAGCCGCTTCGCGTCGTGCGCGAGCACGCGCGCATCGACGCGCACCGGCGTGCCTTCCTTGATCTCGTGCAGGTAGTTCACGTGCGCTTCGAGCGTGTAGACCGAGCGGCCCCGCGTGCGACGCGCGGCGTCGTCGAGGCCGATGCGATCCAGCAACGCATCGGTCGCGAAGCTGAAGATCAGCAGGTAGAACGCATCGCGCAGGTGGCCGTTGTAGTCGACCCATTCGGGCCGCACCACGTCGCGGTAAATCGTCAGCGGGGTATCGCCCGTCATCGCCAGTCCTTTATTCCTCGAATCGCATCCCGTGCCGCGCCTTCACCGCGGCGATCGCCTTCAGCACCTCGGTGATGCACTCGTCGCGATAGCGTTCGAGTTCCTTGATGCTGCGCGTGCCCTGCTGCTCGGTCGTGCCTTCGACGACGCTGTCGATCAGCGCGTCGGTGAGCTTGGGCGCGACCAGCTTCGTCCATGGCAGTTCGAGCGCGGGGCCGAACTGCTGCATGAAGTGTCGCATGCCCGCGTCGCCGCCGGCGAGCGTATAGGTCAGGAACGTGCCCATGAACGACCAGCGGATGCCCGCGCCGAAACGGATCGCGTCGTCGATCTCGCCGGTCGTCGCGACGCCTTCGTTGACGAGATGCAGCGCCTCGCGCCACAACGCTTCGAGCAAACGATCCGCGATGAAGCCCGGCACTTCCTTGCGCACGTGCAGCGGCCGCATGCCGAGCTTGCGGTAGATCTCCATCGCGGCTTCGACCGCTTCCGGCGACGTGCGCGCGCCGCCGAGCACCTCGACGAGCGGCAGCAGGTAGACCGGATTGAACGGGTGGCCGACCACGCAGCGCTCCGGATGCGTCGCACGCGCATAGAAGTCGGTCGGCAGCAGCCCCGACGTCGACGACGCGATGATCGCGTCCGGCTTCGCCGCGCGGCTGATCTGCTCGTGCAGTTCGAGCTTCAGCGCCTCGCGCTCGGGCGCGCTTTCCTGGATGAAATCGGCATCGGCGACGCACGCTTCGATCGTCGACACGAACCGCAGCCGCGCCGGATCGGCGCCCGGCGCGAGGCCGACGCGCTCGAGCGCGGGCCACGCGTTCGCGACGTTCGCGCGCAGCCGTGCTTCGGCGCCGGGCGCCGGGTCCCACACGACCACGTCGAGACCGTGCGCGAGCGCACGGCAAATCCATCCGCTGCCGATGACGCCGGTGCCGATCGCGGCGAACGTCTTGATGTCGGTCTTCACAGCCATGTCAACGCATCCTTCGAATCAGGGGAAATCGATGGCGGCCGCGCGTGGACGCACGCCGCCGTGTCATGCCGGTCAGTGGGTGAAAAAGCTCACGCGAATTCGGCGATCGCGCGGCGTTCGAGCGGACGCTCGCCGCGCGCCGGCAAGCCGAGCTTGCGGCGGCCTTCGGCCGGCGTCAGCACGCGGCCGCCGAGCCGTTCGATGATTTCGCGCGCGCGCTCGACGAGCGTGCCGTTGGTCGCATGCACGCCGCGGTCGAGCCAGATGTTGTCTTCGAGTCCCACGCGTACGTGACCGCCGAGCAGCATCGCCTGCGCGACCATCGGCATCTGCATGCGGCCGATTCCGAAGCCGGCCCAGTGCGCGCCCGGCGGCAGGTTGTCGACCATCGCCTTCATCGTGCCGGTGTCGGCCGGCGCGCCCCACGGAATGCCGAGGCACAACTGGAACAGCGGCGGATCGTCGAGCAGCCCTTCCTTCAGCAACTGCTTCGCGAACCACAGATGGCCCGTATCGAAGATTTCCAGCTCCGGCTTCACGCCGAGCTCCTGGATGCGCTTCGCGCCGGCGCGCAACTGCGCGGGCGTCGATACGTAGATGTAATCGCCGTCGCCGAAATTCAGCGTGCCGCAGTCGAGCGTGCAGATCTCGGGCAACAGTTCCTCGACGTGCGCGAGACGCGTGAGGCCGCCGACGAGATCGGTGCCCTTGCCGAAGCGCATCGGGTCCTCGCCGGGGCCGATCTCGAGATCGCCGCCCATGCCAGCTGTCAGGTTGATGATCACGTCGACGTCGGCCGAGCGGATGCGGTCGACCACCTCGCGATACAGGTTCGGGTCGCGGCTGCCGCGCCCCGTTAGCGGATCGCGCACGTGGCAGTGGGCGACCGTCGCGCCGGCCTTCGCGGCTTCGATCGCGGCGGCCGCGATCTCCTTCGGCGTGACGGGAATGGCCGGATGCTTGCCGACCGTATCGCCCGCGCCGGTGACGGCGCAGGTGATGATGACTTCGTGATTCATGCTGGATGCCTCGCTTGATTCGGGTTGTGTCGCATTGCGGGTAGCGCGCGGGCGCCGGCCATCACAGGCCGAGATACGCCTTCACGGCTGGCAGGCCGTCCTTGCCGTCGAACGTCTTGACGCCCGCGAGCCACGGATCGAGCACCTGCGGGTTCTTCTTCAGGTACGCCTTCGCGGCCTCGGCCGGCTTGGTCTTGTTCATCACCGACTGCATCAGCTGGTTCTCGAGCTGCGTCGAGAAGCGCAGGTTCATCACGAGCTTGCCCGCGTTCGGGCAGCGCGCGATGAAGTCGGGCGCGGTGAGCGTGTACACGCGCGCCTCGCCGTAGTTCGGCCCGAACGCCGCGTCGCCGCCCGACAGGTAGTTCATGCTGAGCTGGATGTTCATCGGGTGCGGCTCCCAGCCGAGGAACACGACCCACTTCTTCTCGCGAATCGCGCGCTCGACCGTCACGAGCATCCCGGCCTCGCTCGATTCGACGAGCTTGAAGCCGCCGAGCCCGTACTGGTTCGTGTCGATCATCTTCTGGATCGTCGCGTTCGCGCTGCTGCCCGGCTCGATCCCGTAGATCTTGCCGTCGAGTTCCGCGCGGTGTTTCGCGATGTCGTCGAAGGTCTTCAGGCCGGCCTGGTACACGTAGCTCGGCACCGCGAGCGTCGCCTTCGCGCCGGACAGGTTCGGCGGCTCGACGACGTTGATCGATTTGCTGTCGAGGAACGGTTGCAACTGCTTCTGTTGCACGGGCCACCAATAGCCGAGCGACACGTCGAGCTGCTTGCTCTTGAGGCCGGCGAACGAGATCGGCACCGATGCGATCGTCGTGGTCGGCTTGTAGCCGAGCGCCTCGAACACGGTCGACGCGAGCGCGGTGGTCGACGTGATGTCGGTCCAGCCGATATCCGCGAAACGCACGGTGCGGCAGGTGGCGGCCTCCGTCTCGGCCAGCGCGGCCTGCGTGAACGCGCCCGTCGCCAGCACGGCCGCGGCAAGCGCGGCGATCTTCGTCGACTTCATGGTTCGATTCCTCCCGGTTGGTCTCGCGGCAGCCGGTGCGCGAAGTGTGCGCCGGCCTGCATCGTGGGAGTAAAAGTAACGAGCCATATTCGCCGCGAGAAGACCGGCGGCGACCTGTTCTTGCCTGTTTGCGACTATGAGTGGAAACCACTAGGTTTCGTCCGAGGCTTGACAGACGGGGGTTTGGGGTTTTTATGGAGATCCGCCGGATTGCCCGGATGCGGCGCACACCTTTCGATTCCGTCACGGTGTTGCTGACGGATTTCCGACGCGTTGCCGGATGCCGTGGGCCGGCCCTATGCTGGCAGTCGCCGGGCGTTCGCGCGCGGCTCGCCCCGTTGCCGTGCCGCACCGGGCCCGGACGTCGCGCGTCGCCGGAACGAATGCAGACGGACACGGCCGCCCGTCGCGACGTCAGTCTTCGATCTTTCCGCCAAGGAACACCATGATGCTTGCCGCTTTCTTCGTCGTCGCCCTTGTCGCCCTCATCGCGCCCATGTACCGCGGCGTGATGCGCGGCGCGGATGCGAAACTTCGCGCGCGATTCGATGAGGAGGCCCCGCGCGGCGATGCGGCACGCCAGTTGATGCGCGACGCGGGATACAACGTCTGATCGGCATACCTGGCATCGCGCGGCATTCGGCGAGCGCGATCCGCGTCGCCGGCGCGGCGTGCGTCATCGTCGGGGGGGGGCTGATCCGCGCGTGACGGCCGCGCTTGCGTTCCCGATACGCCGGAAACGCACGCATTCGCCGCGACGCTCACGCGTAGTTCATCATCACCGACTTGCTTTCCGTGTACTGATCGATCACCGCGCGGCCGAGCTCGCGGCCGAAGCCCGACTGCTTCATCCCGCCGAACGGCAACGCGTTGTCGAGCAGCGAGTGGCAGTTGACCCACACGGTGCCGGCCGCAATACGCGGAATCAGCTTGTGGATCGCTGCAAGATCGTTCGACCAGATGCTCGCGCCGAGGCCATACGGGGTGTCGTTCGCGAGCCGTACGGCCGTGTCGACGTCGTCGAACGGCATCGCGACGAGCACCGGCCCGAAAATCTCCTCGCGCACCACGCGCATCGCATGCGTCGTATCGACCAGCACCGTCGGTTCGACGAAGAAGCCGGGGCCGTCGATCGCGCGGCCGCCCGCCGCCGCGCGCGCACCGTCGCCAAACCCCGAGTCGATGTAACCGCATACGCGCTCACGCTGCTTCGCCGACACGAGCGGGCCGACCTGCGTGGCCGGGTCCATCCCCGGGCCGATCTTCAGGCTCGCGGCGATCTTCGCGACGCGCTCGATCACGCCGTCGAACACCTTCGCGTGGATGTACGCGCGCGACCCGGCCGTGCACACCTGCCCCTGATTGAAGAAGATCGCGTTCGCGACGCCCAGCGCGGCCTTGTCGAGATCGACGTCGGGCAGCACGATCACCGGCGACTTGCCGCCGAGTTCCAGCGACATCCGCGTCATGTTGTCGAGCGCCGCGTGGCCGATCGTCTTGCCCGTCTGCGTCGATCCGGTGAACGCGATCTTGTCGATGCGCGGATCGCGCGACAGCGCCGCGCCGGCCGTGTGACCGTAGCCGGTGACGATATTGACGACGCCGTCCGGGACTCCGGCCGCCTGGATCAGCTCGCCCAGCCGCAATGCGCTCAGCGGCGTGTCCTCGGCGGGCTTCAGCACGACGGTGCAGCCGGTCGCCAGCGCCGGCGCGATTTTCCATGCGGCCATCAGCAGCGGGAAATTCCACGGAATGATCGCGCCGACCACGCCGACGGGCTCCTTGCGCGTATAGGCGAAGATCTCGCTGTCCGGCAGGTACGGCATGCCGGCATCGATCACGCTGCCTTCGATCTTCGTCGCCCAGCCGGCCATGTAGCGGAAGCATTGCGCGGCCATCGCGACGTCGAGCCCCTGCGCGACCATCACCGGCTTGCCGTTGTCGAGCGATTCGATCTCGGCAAGCTCGCGCGCGTGGGTTTCGATCAGGTCGGCGAGCGCGAGCATCAGGCGCTCGCGGTCGGTGGTCTTCGCGCTGCGCCACGGGCCCGCATCGAAGGCGCGGCGCGCGGCAGCGACCGCCTGCTGCACGTCGCGCTCGTCGGCTTCGGGCACCCGTGCGATCACGGTGCCGTCGGCCGGATTCACCACATCGAGTTCGCGGCCCGACATGGCATCGCACCATTCGGCGCCGATCAGCATCTTCTTCGGCTTCGCGAGAAACGCGCGCGTTGCGTCGAGCAGCGCAAAGGTTTGGTTCGTCTCCATGTTCACGTTTCCTTGAATCGTTGAATGAGTCGGTCAATAGCGATCCGTGACGCCGTCGATCCCGCGCGCCTGCAACGCGCGAACGAGGCCGGCGCGCACGGTCGCGACGTCGGACAATGCGGGACGGCGGTGCGCGGCGACTTCGGCGGCCGTATACGGCTTGAAGTCGCGCGGCAGCGCATCGCGGTTCATCGTCGTCAGCACCCAGTTGAGCACGTCGGCCAGTTCCCGATCCGACAGCGCCGAGTTCGACGCGCCGGGCACGCGCATCACGTACTCGCGCCCGGCCGGCAGGTGCGTGAAATAGCCGAGCGAATTCGCGAGCGGCGGCACCTTGCCGGGAATGCCGCCACCCGTGGCCGTGTGGCAACCCATGCAGTTGAGCACCCAGTGCTGCCGCGCGAGCGCGGCATCGGCCGCGCCGTCGGCCCGTGCGGGCGTCGCGAACGCGCAAGCCGCCGCGCCCGCCAGCAGCAGCCAGGACGACAGGCGATGCGACATGCCGCCGAGCCGCGACGCCAACGCGCACCGCCTGCCGCGTGCCGGCGCGCGAACGCCGTTCACAGGCCGAGCCCCTTGATCACCGCCGCGCGCTGCGCATGCACGGCCGCGCCGTCCATCGGCTTCGCGCGCGCCGCGCGGATATCGGCGGCCGTGAACGGTTTCGCGTCGCCGTGCTGCGCGTTGAGGTCGAACACGACGTAGTTGAGCACGTGCGCGATGTCGTCGTCGCTCGCGCTCGCGAACGACGGCATCTTGAAGTTGTAGCGCTTGCCATGCACGTCGATCTCGCCAAACATCCCGTGCAGCAGCGTCGCGATCAGTTGCGCTCGCCCCGCTTCCGCCGCCGCGTATTTGCCCGGATACTCGGTCAGCGGCGGCGCGAGGCCGTCCTGCCCTTTCCCGCCCGCCTGGTGACACACCACGCACTGTGCGTCGAACAGGCTTTTCCCGGCCGGGTAATGGACGGTTGCCTGTGCGCCCGCCGCGGCGGGCCACGCGAAGGCCGCCACGGCTGCCATGCACGCCACGACGATCTTTCCTGCCTGCGTCATTTTCATTGTTTTGCCGCTCCCAGCAGAACCGAAACCGAACAGTGGTAATTCGAATTACCGTTCGCCATGCACCAGTTGATGTCGTTGTTCAGCGACAGCTTGTACAGCGGCTTCTCGCGCTCGTTGCGGTTGCAGAAGCATTTGCCGCACGAGGTCTTGCCGCAGCAGTCGTTGTACGACACGATGTAGTCCGAACCGTCGTGCGGATTGCGGCAGGTGCCGATCCACGTGATCGGCGAAGGCGTCGTGCCCGGTGGACAACTGCTCGACGTGCCGCCGCAGCAGCTGCAGAGCCAGCCGTCGATCGCGCAGTATTTCCAGTAGTCGCAGCTCGTCGGGTCGTCGCTCGCGCCCGCCGCGGCGGCACCGGATGCGCCTGACGCCCCCGACACCGCCTCGGCCGCATACGCGGTACGGTCGACGGGCAGCAGCGGCAAAAGCGCCGACCCCACCAGCACCTTGCCGAGCTTCGCCATCGCGCCGCGCCGCGAGCTGTGCTGCGCGACGCCGCGCGCCGACCGCTCGAACCATGAATCAAACACGCCCATGTCGTCGTTCTCCAGTGACGTTGAAAAAGGTTCGGCCGGTCATGCGTGCCGCGCGTGCGCGTCGTGGGCATCGTGGCCGCGATCGCCGTGCACGAACTGCTGCAACGACGCGACGCCGCGCTCCTTCGCCTCGAACAGGCTCTCGAGATGCTCGCGCGTGTTGACGAGCCCCTTCGCGCGCACGGTGCCCGTTTCGTCGAGCAGTACCGCATACGGCAGCTTGCCGATCTGATAAGCGAGGCCGAGCTCCCGCGACAGCACGTACGGGAAGCGCCCGAGGTCGTGCTTTCCCGCGAAGCGCGTGTGTTCGTCGGCATCGCCGTCGCTCGCGAGCACGATGTTCACCGGCGTCGCCTCGCTGGCCTGCAGCGACGGCAGCAGCGGCAGCAGCTTCTTGCAGACCGGGCACGTCGGCGACAGGAAGAACAGCAGCGTGGCCTTGCCCGCTGCATCGATGCCGCCGACCTTCACGTGCGACCCGCGGATGTCGGCCAGTTCGAACGTCGGCGCGATCGTGCCGACCGCCGGCCCCTTGTCGATCATCAGCGCGCCGGCCGGCATGATGCGTTCGTACAGGATGCCGATCTGGCGCACCAGCGCGAGGCAGATCGCGCCGAGCGCGAGGACGGCCACCCACAACAGGGCGGTGGAAACGGTGAGAGCGGTTTGCATCATGAATTCCTCAGATGAGAAAGGCGCGGGACGTTGGCGAGCAGCACGTCGACGGTGAGCAGCGCGCAGACGATCAGCAGCACGGAGAAGAACAGCGTCAGGTAGTCGAGCCACACGATGGCGCGCACGCCCGGCTCGACGAAGGCGGTCGCCGCCAGCGCGACGAGCAGCAGCACGCGGCCGACATGCAGCCAGCCGATGCCGCGCGGTGCGTCCGCACGCGCGGCCGTGAAGCCGGAACAGCCGCAGTCGATGTCGGTGCGGCCGCGCAGCAGATTGATCGCGAGCCCGGCGGCAAACGCCGCGAGCAGCGCGATCAGGCCGCTCGCGCCGGCCGCGCGTGTGTCGGGAAACAGCAGCGCCACGGCGGCGACCACTTCCGCGAGCGGAATCGCGAATGCGACGGGCGCGGTCAGCGCATCGGGCAGCAGCCGGTAGCCGGCAAGCGCCTGGCGGAACGCGGCGGGCCGGCGCATCTTCGCGAAGGCGCCGAGCAGCACGACGGCGGCCGCGCCGGCCTGCGCGCCGGTGGCGAGTACGGGATCGAGTGTCATCGCGGCCTCACGGGTTGACGAGCAGCGACGACGTATTGCCGACCTGCTTCTCGACGTGCCGCAGCGCGCCGGTGCGCGCGTCCATCACGACGAGGTCGGAGGTCGCCGTCAGCCCGTAGAAGAGCGGCTTGTCGTCTTCGCTGACCTGAATCGACACGAGCGGCTCGACCTTCATCTGCGCGAGATCCCAGCGCGCGACGCGCTGTTTGGTCTTCAGGTCGTATACCCACACCTGCGTGCCGGGATCCTTGTGCGAACCGTCGGCGCCCTTGTGCATCAGCACGTAGTAACGGTGCTGCTTCGCGTGCACGGCCGTCTGCTGCAGGCCGCCCGGGCGCCAGCCCGCGGCGCGCTCGGCGTCCGTCAGCAGCGGCCACGGCTTGCCGAACGCCGGCTTGTCGCCGCTGAAATCGGCGCTACGCACGTTGCCGCCGTAGGTGGTGAACAGATAGCCGCCGTCGTACCGCGACGCGTTCACGAACGCCGGATCCCTGTCGACGTCGATGAACGCGTCCGACATCGTGCGCTTCGCCTCCTTGCCGTTCGCGTCGAGCGTGACGGTCAGCGCCTTGCCGCTTTCGCACAGCGCGGTGAAGCGGTCGTTACCCGACGGATAGGCGAGCACGCACGCGGCCATGTCGATCTCCGACAGCACCTGCTTCGAGACGGCGTCGATCACCGTCACGGACGCGGCCGGCGTGATGTTCGCGACGTACAGCCGCTTGCCGTCCGCGCTGAACGCGGTGTTGTACGGCGACGGCACGTGTTGCGCGTGCTTCGCCGGAATCACGATCTCGCCCGCGTGATCGAGCGTCGTGTTGTCGATCATCTCGACGACGTCGGTGCGCGTGCCGTGCGAGCCGCGCGAGAAGTAAGTCGTCGCGACGAAGCTCGTCTTGCGGTCCGGCGAGATCGCGAAACCGGGGGCGAAGCCGCCGTCGATCTGGCCGAGCAGCTTCTTCGCATCGGCGTCGTACACGTGGATGCGCCCGTCGGTCATCGACGGCATCGAGATGTCGACGACATAGACCTCGTGCGGATGCCACGGCGGCATCTTCCGCACGGCCAGCTCTTCGGGTTTTTCCGTCGCGTTCGCGCTGCCGGCCCATGCCGCCGCCAATGCCAGCGTCGCCGCGAGCGCCGCGGTTCGTCGCCTTGTCCTCATGCCGCCTCCAGTGGGGAATTCACGTTGTGTGAGGCGACTGTAGTTCGACAATAAATGCGTCCAGCACCCGGACCGGCAACGCGTACGTGCCGATTCGGGATATCGGAAATGTGCGTGAAAGCCTCGCGGCGGCATGCGTTGCGCCCCTCTGAAGCACGCGCACGGAATAGCGCTGGCCCGTATTGCGTCGACCGCCCGGTCGGTTTAATCTTGCGCGGTCCGAACGATCGCCGGAGGTGCCGTGCTCGCGTTTCATCAGAGGTTCGACGACGCAGATCGGCATGCGGAGGCGCTGCGCGGCTGGAATCAGCGTTACGACCAGATCGGCTCCGGCGCGTATCGCAGCGCGGTCAAATACGCGGTGCTCGATGGCGTCCAGCTGTTCCAGGAAGCGGCGAACGTGCGCATCATCCAGCGCGGATGTTTGCCGCACGGCCATACGGTGTTCGGCATGCCTCTGACCGGCTCGGGCACCTTCGCGTTCGGCGACGCGCGCCTCGAACGCGGCACGATCGTGATGGCGCGCGGCGGCATACCGTTCGAACTCCATTCACCCGACGACATGTCGCTGATCGGCGTGGTCATCGAACCCGAATTGATGCAGCAGATCGAAGATGCCGCCGACGTCCGGCTGGATGCACGCGCGCTGCGGCGCGGCGTCGTCGAGGTGCCGGTCGCCGCACGCGAACGCGCGAGCGTGCAGCTCGCGACGCTGCTCGAACGCGTGCTGTCGGCGCCCGACACGTTCGATTCGGCCCGCGCGCAGTGCTCGATGCGCGCCGACGTCGGCAACGTGCTCGTCGATCTCCTCACGTACCGGATGCCCGAGCCGTCGAACCGGCTCACGCACGCCTGCCACGCCGACATCGTGCGCCGCGTGCACGACTACGTGATCGAGCACCCGGAAGCGCCGGTCGACATCCTGAGCCTCTGCACGCAATTGCGCGTGAGCCGGCGCACGATGCAGAACAGCTTTCAGTCGGTCGTCCAGACGAGCCCGCTCAACTACACGCGCTCGCTGCGCCTCGCGCAGGTCCGGCGCCTGCTGCTCGACCCGCGGCAATCCGACCTGCCGATCAGCGAGGCGGCCGCGCGCTGGGGCTTCATGCATCTCGGGCATTTCGCGAACGCGTACAAAGCCCAGTTCGGCGAATTGCCGTCGACGACCGTGCGCCGGACGGTGCATCGTGCGAAAACGCGCTGAGCGCCGGCAAAACCCGCGATAATCGGGCTTGAACGTCCGGCGAGCGCGCCGGGCGCGGCCCGCTCGCCGCGTCGCGCGGTGCGCGACGACCACCCGCTTCCACCCACGCTCCGATGCCCGAGGACTTCCACTTCCTGCTGCTGCCCGGCTTCTCCGCGCTCGGCTTCATGTCCGCGGTCGAGCCGCTGCGCGTCGCGAACCGCTTTCGCACCGAGCTCTATCGCTGGCACGTGATCAGCGCGGACGGCGCGCCCGTCGCCGCGAGCAACGGCATTCCGGTCGCCGCGGAAGCCGCGTGCGCGGACGTCCCGCAGGTCGATACGGTGTTCGTCGTCGCCGGCTTCGATCCGCTCGTCTGCTACACGCGTACGCTCGGCGACTGGCTGCGCCGCCAGCACCGGCATGGCGCCACGCTCGGCGGCATCGATACGGGCAGCTTCGTGCTCGCGGAAGCCGGGCTGTTCGACGCGTCGCAATCGCTCACGCTGCACTGGGAAGCGCTCGCCGCGTTCCGCGAGCGCTACCCGGGCCTGAACGCGACGCAGGAGCTGTTCGAGATCGACGACCGGCGCATCACCTGCGCGGGCGGCACCGCATCGATCGACATGATGCTCGACCTGATCGGACGCCGGCACGGCGCCGACCTCGCGGCGGCGATCTCCGAGCAGTTCGTCGTCAGCCGCATCCGGCAGCGCTCGGACAGCCAGCGGCTCGAGATCGCCGCGCGCTACGGCGTGCACAACCGCAAGCTGATCCAGGTGATCGGCACGATGCAGCGGCACATGGAGAATCCGCTCGGCTCCGACGCGCTCGCGCGGGAGGTGTCGATCACGCGGCGTCAGCTCGAACGGCTGTTCAGCGCGACGCTGAACGACACGCCGACGCGCTTCTACCTGAACCTGCGCCTCGATCGCGCGCGCGAGCTGCTGCAACAGACCGACATGAGCATCACCTCGGTCTGCGTCGCGTGCGGCTTCGAATCGCCGTCGCATTTCTCGCGCACCTATCGCGCGCGATTCGGGATGAGCCCGCGCAGCGACCGGCGGGCAACGCGCTGATCGTCGCGGCTTTTGACTACAATCCGGCGCGGTATTGCGGGTTCCGACAGCGTTTCCCGCCGTTCGCTCAACAATGCCGGCGATTGAACGGCCAACCGAAGCGGTCGTCGAAAATAATCTGGAATGTCGTTGAAAATATTCTGTAACATACCAAACAAAGTTAGATAGGGAGCCTAACGACACGCGTGCGTCATCTCCACGCGCGTCGGGTCGTGCAGGCTGCCAACCGATATCCGATATCGATCCGAGGGGTATGACATGACGATGCTCGATTCGCCGTCGCCGCACCTGCCTGCCGTTCGCTTCTCCTCCGCTTCGCCTGCCCGCTTATTTTCGACCTGACAGTTAGGCTTCCTTAGTCAGTCGAGACTCCCAGCACCGCTTCGCCGCACCGGTTCCATCGAACCGGCGCGCGGGCCGTGTCGTGCCTGCTCGCCACGAGCGCGCGGGCGTGTCCAACCGTTGAGATGAGGATCACGTATGCAGACATCACGCAAAGCATTGCCGCTCGCCCTGGGTCTCGCGCTCGGTTTCGGCATCGTCGGCGGCACCCTGGCCGATACGAAAGTGTCGAATCCGCAGGCCGCGAGCCTGCGCGAAAGCCTGACGCGCGGCGTCGCGCCGCCGCCCGCGAAGGCCGATACGGCCACCGGGCAATTCCGCGCGGACGGCGTCGCCGTCACGCTGTACAACCCGGCCTATCGCGCCAGGAAGGCCGCCGCGACGCCCGCCGCCACCGCGCGCGACTTCATCGCGTCGCAGGCGGCGCAACTCGGGCTCGACGCCACCGCGCTCGCGAGCCTCGTCGTCACGTCGGAACGCGACGACGCCGACTTCACCGTCGTGCGCCTGCAGCAGCAGGCCGCCGGATTGCCCGTGTACGGCAGCGACATCGCGGTGACCGTCGCGAAGGACGGCCGCATCCTGTACGTCGCGAGCAACACGATCAACGGCGTGGTCGCGACGACGCGCAAGTCGCAGGCCGTCGACCAGCAGCAGGCGCTCGAGCGCGCCCGCGCGTATCTCGGCGTGAGTGGCTTCACGCATCTCGACGCGCAACTCGTCGCGTTCGTCGACAAGGCCGGCACGCATACGGCATGGAAGGTGCGCGGCCGCCCGCAGGACGGCCCGAAAGGCGACTGGGAGCTGCTGATCGACGCGGGCAGCGGCGAAGTGCTGCGCGCCGAGGACAAGGCGTTCTACGCGACCGACGGCACCGGCTTCGTGTTCCGCCCCGATCCGCTGTCACCGACGAAGAGCAGCTACGGCAGCACGGGCTACAAGGACGGCAACGACACCGATTCGACGCAGCTCACGGCCGCGCGCGTGCGCGTGACGCTGAAGGATGTCGCGCAGTCGGGCACGCGCTACACGCTGACGGGCCCCTACGCGGCATGCGTCGATTTCGACGCGCCGCTCGACAAGGCCTGCCCGTCGCAGTCCACGCCCGCGTTCGAATTCACGCGCGGCAACCTGTATTTCGAGGCGGTGAACGTGTACTACCACATCGACACGTTCCTGCGTTACGTGAACCAGACGCTCGGCGTCAAGGCGCTGCCGTACCAGTACACGGGCGGCGTGCAGTACGACCCGCACGGCGAATCGGGCGACGACAACTCGTCGTACTCGTCGAGCAGCGGCCGGCTGACCTTCGGGCAGGGCGGCGTCGACGACGCGGAAGACGCGGACGTCGTGATCCACGAGCTCGGCCACGGCATCCACGACTGGGTCACCAACGGCGGCCTGTCGCAACAGGAAGGCTTGTCCGAAGGCACCGGCGACTATCTCGCCGCCGCGTACAGCCGCGACTTCAACCAGTGGAGCCCGTCGGACGCGCAGTATCACTGGGTCTACAACTGGGACGGCCACAACGAGTTCTGGGCCGGCCGCGTCACCAACTGGAACGTCGGGCGCACCTATGCGCAGGCGCGCGGCGCGGAGATCCACACGGCCGGCCAGTACTGGGCGTCGTGCAACCTCGTCGCGCGCGACGCGATCGGCGCGCAGGCGATGGACAAGGCGTTCCTGAAGGGGCTGTCGATGACCAACAGCTCGACCAACCAGAAGGCCGCCGCGCAGGCCGTGCTGACCGCCGCATCCGCGCTCGGCTACAGCAACGCGCAGCTCACCGCGATCGGGAACGCGTACAACAAGAGCTGCACGTACGGCGTGACCGTCCCGCAGAAGTCGTAATCCCGCAGCAGGCGGGAGCGCATCGCACGACCTGCGGCGCGCTCCCTTCATCGACATCGCCATCCTCACGAGATCGAACATGCCTACTCTGACACCGACCCGCCTGAGCGCCGCGCTGGGCGGCATGCTGCTGACCGCCGTCGCGCACGCGACGCCCGTCTGGATCACGCTCGGCGACACCGCGTTCCGCCAGCTTCAACGCGTCGATGCGTCCGCAACCGCGCAATACAGCGCGAGCGTCGACGCCGGCAAGGCGGCCGACGGCGCCGCGCGCCGCGAAACCGTTCACGTCGTCGAGATCGACGATTCTCGGCTCGGCGAACTGGCCCACGCCGTCCACCACACGCGCGGCCACGGGCCCGGCTACGTCGTCCACGATTCGTTCGACGACGCGCGGCAGGCGCTGCAGCCGTTGCCGGCGACGCTCGCGAAACAGGCCGCCGCCCCCGCGTACACTGTGTCGAACGTGCCGCAGATCGGCACGTGGATCCAGCAACTGCAGGCGAGCAACATCGTCGGCACGATCACGTCGCTGTCCGGCTTCACGAACCGCTACTACACGACGTCGCACGGCGTCGCGGCGTCCGACTGGCTCGCGCTGCAGTGGAAGCAGCTGGCCGGCTCGCGCGCCGACATCACCGTCGAACAGTTCGCGCATACCGGTTTTCCGCAGAAATCCGTGATCCTGACGATCCGCGGCAGCGATCCGGCCGCGGGCACCGTCGTGCTCGGCGGCCACCTCGATTCGACCGTCGGCCGCACGACGGAGAACACGCGCTCGCCCGGCGCCGACGACGATGCGTCGGGCATCGCCAGCCTGACCGAGGCGCTGCGCGTGCTGCTCGCGAACAACTACCGGCCGAAACGGACGATCAAGTTCGTCGGGTACGCGGCCGAGGAAGCCGGCCTGCTCGGCTCGAAGGCGATCGCGAAGCAGTTCCGCACGCAGAATGCGAACGTGGTCGGCGTGCTGCAGCTCGACATGACGAACTACAAGGGCGATCCGAAGGATATCTACCTGATCACCGACTACACGAACGCGGCGCAGAACACCTACGTGAAGAACCTGGCGGCGACCTACCTGCCCGAGCTCGCGATCGGCACGTCGCAATGCGGCTATGCGTGCTCGGATCACGCGTCGTGGAACGCGCAGGGGTATCCGGCATCGTTCCCGTTCGAGGCCGACCAGAACGACAGCCCGTACATTCACACGGTGAACGACACGCTGGAAAACTCGGATCGACAGGCGAACCATGCGCTGAAATTCGGCAAGCTGGCGCTGGCCTATGCGGTCGATCTCGGCGGCATGGCGGGCGCGACGGCCAAGCGCTGAGCGTTCGTCGTCGAGCGGCTTTCTCGTTCGGCAACGAAACGGGCGTTCACCCGCGCGAGTGCGCCCGTTCGCATGCCTTTGCTCCGTCCGGCTAGAATCGTCGTTCGACCACTCGCTACACGCTCGCCCACCATGACCGAATCCACCCGCTCCATCGACGACCTGTCGCCCGATCGCGTCACGACTGCGTTCGACCTGCCCGGCCATACGACCGTCCGCTCGCTCGGCGTCGCGCAGGGTATCGTCGTGCGCTCGCGCTCGATCGTCGGCTCGTTCGGCGCGTCGCTGCAGACGATCTTCGGCGGCAACATCACGCTCTATACGTCGCTGTGCGAGAAGGCGCGCGAACAGGCGTTCGACAAGATGCTCGCCGATGCGCGCAAGCTCGGTGCGAATGCGATCGTCGCGATGCGCTACGACTCGACCGAGATCGGGTCGGGCGTCACGGAAGTCATCTGCTACGGCACGGCCGTGCGCGTGACGCAGGACGCGTGACGGGATCGCGCATCACGCGTCACGCATCGCGTTCGAGCGACTTCATGTTCGTGAGCTGCGGAAACAACCGCATCCACGCCAGCGCGACGGCGATCGTCGCCACGCCGCCGACGACGATCGCGGCCGGCGCGCCCCACCATGCCGCCGTCACGCCCGATTCGAATTCGCCGAGCTGGTTCGACGTGCCGATGAACAGCGAATTGACCGCGCTCACGCGACCGAGCATGTCGTCGGGCGTGCGCAGTTGCACGAGCGACAGCCGCACGACGACGCTCACGACATCCGATGCGCCAAGTGCCGCCAGCGCGACGAGCGACAGCACGAAATGCCTCGACAGCCCGAACACGATCGTCGCGACGCCGAACGCGATCACGCCGCCGAACATCGCACGGCCCGGCCGCCCCTTCAACGGGAAGCGCGTGAGCCACAGCGTGCCCGCGAGCGCGCCGACCGCCGGCGCCGCGCGCAATGCGCCGAGCCCCCACGGGCCGACCTGCAGGATGTCGCGCGCATAGATCGGCAGCAGCGCGGTTGCGCCGCCGAACAGCACGGCGAACAGGTCGAGCGACAGCGCGCCGAGAATCGCCGGTTCGCGCCGGATGAACGCGATGCCCGAAAACACCGAGCGCAGCGTGACCGGCTCGCGCGCGGGCGGCGCGCCGCGCAGCGGAATCGTGCCGCTCAGCACCGCCGCGACCGCGAAGGCCGCGACGCTCGTGCCGAACGCGACGGGCGCGCCGACACCGTAGAGCAACCCGCCGCACGCGGGCCCGAGGATCTGCGCGGCCTGGTTCGCGGACGTCGACAGCGCGGTCGCGCGCGGCAGGTCGGTGCGCGGCACGACGGCCGGCAGCAGCGACGACACCGACGGCGACTCGAACGCGCGGGCCGTGCCGACGACCGCCGCGAGCGCGTACACGGCCGGCGCGGCCAGCCACCCTTGCAGCGCGCCGAGCAGGAACACGCCGGCGGCCAGTGCTTCGACGCTCTGGCAGATCGTCGCGATGCGCCGGCGGTCGTAGCGGTCGGCCACCTGTCCGACGACGAGCGTCAGCGCGAACATCGGCACGAACTGCGCGAGGCCGACGAGGCCGAGCGCGAACGCGCTGTGCGTGAGCGCGTACACGTACCAGCCGATCGCGACCGACAGGATCTGGAAAGCCAGCGACGACATCACGCGCGTGCCCCAGAAGCGCTGGAACGGTGCGTGGCGGAACAGGTTGGCGGGTAACGGGGATAAAGGACTGGAATCGGGCACGGGGGTGGTCATCGGGGTCTCGGCGGTTGGCGGTGCGCACCGCAGCCGTTCGGGAAACGACGACACGCGCGAATGCGTGCGCGCGGCAACGGTGCAGGCGCGGCCAAACCGCGATGATATGCCAACCGCCGAAAACCGGCCGGCCGCCGGCCACGCGCCCCGTCGAGCCGCGGCATCGCACAAAAAAAAGCGCGAACCACGGTTCGCGCCAAAGAGAGACCTCGCTGAAGACGTCACATCACTACACGGCACCCACTCGCTCAGAACGAATGCCGCATCCCGATCCGCACGTCGGCCTGCGTCTGCGTCGTCGACGGCGTGAAGCTGTAGCCGATCACCGCATCGACGCCCTGCGACGCGCGCAGGTAGTCGCCGGAGATGTACACGTCCGTGCGCTTCGACAGCAGGTAATGCAGGCCCGCCGTGCCCTGGTTCCAGTGATGGCCTTCGAAGCGCGTGTGCTGGTAGCCGGCGATGAAGCTCAGCGCCGGCGTGAACTGGTACAGGCCGCCGCCTTCGTACACCTGCATGTGCGACGACTGGCCGAAGCCCTTGATCGTCGTGTACGAGTAGTTGGCATCGAGCGTCAGCTTGCCGATCGTGTAGCTCGTGCCGATGCCGAACGTGCCCTGGCTGTCGACACCCATCGGCGTGTTCGCGAACAGGTCGGTACGTGCGCCGGTCGCCGGATCGACGGTGACGGTCTGCTGGCCGAGGAACGTGTGCGTGCCGATCATCGCGTACGGGTCGAACGCGTAGATGCCGTTCGGGTTGTTCAGGCGCGTGTACGCGGCGCCGATCGAGAAGTCGCCCTTCGTGAAGCTCGCGCCCGCGCTCCATGCGCTGTTGCGGTGGAAGTTGCCCGCGACGTTGCCGAACGAGTACATCGCGCCGAACTTGAAGCCGCTCATGTCGTTCGACAGGAACTTCACCGAATTCGGCAGGCGGTCGCCGTTGAAGCGGTCGAAGTCGCCCTGGTGGATGGCGTAACCGCTGCCCCAGGCCGAGATGTTGTAGATCGACACGAGTTCGTTCGTGATGTCGAGCTGGTTGCCGAACGACAACGTGCCCCAGTCGTTCTGCAGGCCCACATACGCCTGCCGGCCGAATTCCGCGCCGCCGAAGCCGAGTTGCCCGTTGCCGAGACGGAAGCCGCTCTCGAGCACGAACACCGCCTTCAGGCCGCCGCCCAGGTCTTCGGTGCCCTTGAGGCCGAAGCGGTTTCCGTACGCGACGCCGTCGTCGAACTTGACCACGTGCGAGCCGCCCGTGTTGTTCACGTACGTGATACCGGCGTCGAGAATCCCGTACAGCGTCACGCTGCTTTGCGCGTGTCCGATGGCGGGAATACAGGCCGCGCATGCAAGCGCGGCGGCTACGGCAACTTTCGTGTGCTTCATTGTCGACCACCCTCCCTGAACCATTCGATGGATAGAATCTCGTCCCGGCGCGTGCCGCGATGCGCCGGTGGATTCGAATTCAGACCGCCCCGCTGGCTTCGGTATTTCGTTTTCCGCAATAACGCAGCCATTGGCGAAAAATACAAACCCATATTTCGGGTCACCCGTCTGAAGGCGACACTAAATGGTCACGATGCGACGGGTCGGGAAAACACGTAGACAGGCGGCACGGCGAAAACCGGCCGCCCGGAGGGAGGCGATCAGCGGCCGTCAAGGGCCGCGCGCACCGCCGGCAGGCCCGGCGCGCCGGCCGCGGTCGTCACGCCGTCGAGCCAGCCGGCGACCAGCGCGGGCTCGGCTTTCAGCGCATGCTGCGCCGCGAGCGCGGGCGGCGTCTTGTTGTCGAGCATGTCGGCGATCATCCGGTTCTCGACGTCGACGGAGAACGTCATCTGCCGGAACAGCCGCGCGAGGTTCGCGCACTGGCCGGCGAACCCGGCACGCGCGACCGTGTTGACCGTCGCACCGCCGTAGTTCGGGCCGAAATACGCGTCGCCGCCCGACAGATACGTCAGATGAAACTTCGTGTTCATCAGATGCGGCTCCCACGCGAGAAACACGATCCAGCGCTTGTCGCGCACCGCGCGCTCGACCTGCGTGAGCATGCCCGTCTCGCTCGATTCGACGAGCGACCAGTTCGCGGACCCGACCGCGTGGTCGGACAGCATCCGCTTGATGTTCTGGTTCGCGGGCGCACCGGGCTCGATCCCGTAGATCTTGCCGTCGAAGCGGTCCGCGTAGCGCGCGAGATCGGCGAACGTACGCACGCCGGCGGCGGCCACATAGTCGGGCACCGCGAGCGTGAATTTCGCGCCGCTCAGGTTCGCATGCAGCACGTCGATCGATTTCTCGTCGACGAACGGCTTCACGAGCGGCGCCTGCGCGGGCATCCAGTTGCCGAGGAACACGTCGACCTGGCCTTTCTTCAAACCCTGGTACGTAATCGGCACCGACAGGTTCGCCACCGCCTGCCGGTAGCCGAGCGCCTTCAGCACGACGCCCGCCATCGCGTTCGTCGCATCGATGTCGGTCCAGCCGGGCGCCGCCATCTTCACGTCGCCGCACGTGCCCGGATCGGCGGCAGTCGCAGGCTGCGTCGCCGCCACGCACGCGGCGGCGGCGAGCGCCGCGCCGATCCTTCGGATTGCTGCATTGCATTGCCGTTTCATCGTCCGCTTCCTCCGTCGTTCGTCAATGTTCGCACTGCCGGACGTTCAGCGCCCGACGCGCGGAAAACGCGCCATCGCCTCGAGCGTGTCGAGTTCGATGTGATTGCGCATGTAGCGCTGGCTCGCGTCGGTAAACGGCTGCCAGTCCCACGCGTGGATGCGGCCCTGCGTCGTCGCCGCGTAATGGAAGCGCCGGCGCCGCTGGCTCGCGCGCACCTGCCGGTCCAGCTCGGGCAGGTTCCAGCGCTGCCCGGCCTCCGCACGGAACGCGGCGAGCACGTCGGCGGCTTCCGGCCGACCGGCCAGATTCGTGAGCTCGCGCGGGTCGTCCGACAGGTTGTAGAGCTGGTCCGGATCGGCCGGGCAATGCACGTATTTCCAGTCGCCGCGGCGGATCATCACGATCGGCGCGAGCGCCCCTTCCGCGAGGTATTCGCCGAACGCGACGTCGTGCGCGGGCGTGCCGTGCAGATGCGGCACGAGGCTCGCGCCGTCGACCGGGTCCGGCCAGCCGCCGGCGGGCGCCGCGCCGGCCAGATCGACGAGCGTCGGCAGCAAATCGACGTGCGACACGGGCCCGCGCACGCGCGCGGCGCCGAAGCGGCCCGGCGCATGCACGATCAGCGGCACGCGGCAGCCGCCCTCGAAGAACGTCATCTTGTACCAGAGCCCGCGCTCGCCGAGCATGTCGCCGTGGTCGGACGTGACGATCACGATCGTGTCGTCGGCGAACCCGCATTGCTCGAGCGCGGCCAGCACGCTGCCGAACTGCGTGTCGACATAGGACGTCGCGCCGTAATACGCGCGGCGTGCGGCGCGGATCTGCGCGTCCGTCGGCGGCGTGCGGTCGTTCTCGCAGACGAAGCGCAGCCGCTGCGAATGCGGATCGCTTTCGGCCGCATCGAGCCGCACGGCCGGCATGTCGATCTCGTCATCGTCGTAGCGATCCCAGTATTCGCGCGTGATCGCATACGGGTCGTGCGGATGGGTGAGCGACACGACCATGCAGAACGGCCGCGCATCGTGTCCGGCCGCACGCTCGCGCGCGACGTCGTATAGCTTCTGCTTCGCGGCGAACGTCACTTCGTCGTCGAAGTCGAGCTGGTTCGTGCGCACGCACGGGCCGGCGTCGAGCACCGAGCTCATGTTGTGATACCAGCTCGGCCGCTCGGTCGGGCTGTCCCAGTCGGGCACCCAGCCGAAATCGGCAGGATAGATGTCGGTCGTGAGGCGCTCCTCGAAGCCGTGCAACTGGTCGGGCCCGCAGAAGTGCATCTTGCCGGACAGCATCGTCCGGTAGCCGCCCGCGCGCAGGTAGTGCGCGAACGTCAGCGTTTGCGCGGGCAATTCGGCGGCGTTATCGTAGGCGCCGATGCCCGACGGCAGCTTGCCGGTCAGCAGCGAGAAGCGCGACGGCGCGCACAGCGGGCTCGCGCAGTACGCGGCGTCGAACACCACGCCTTCGGCCGCAAGCCGGTCGAGCGTCGGCGTGCGGGCGACGCGGTTGCCGTACGCGGGCAGCGCGAACGGCGTGAGCTGGTCGGCCATCAGGATCAGGATGTTGGGTGTCGGGTTCGTCATCGGCGATCGTGGGAAAAGCGGTGTTCGAATGGAACGGCTCGCCGCTCGGGCAGCGGGACGTCCGGCATGACGGAGGCGGCCCGCGGAAACTGCCGCGCGCCGGGGCCGCGCTGGCTAGAATCGCGGAATCCGTTGCCGCCGGCGCGTGAAGCGCACGTGCCGTACCGTCTGCCGGCACTATCGCCCGCCCGAATTCGTGCGGGTAGGCGTCCGGCCCTTATGGGGCCATTAGAGGGACTTATGTCGAAACCCGAACCGTTACCGTCGATGCAGGCGCTGCGCGCGTTCGAATCGGCCGCCCGGCTCGCGAGCTTCACGGCCGCCGCGCGCGAGCTCGGCTCGACGCAGCCGGCCGTGAGCCAGCAGGTGTTCCAGCTCGAAGCCGAACTCGGCGTGCCGCTGTTCGAACGCAGCCCGCGCGGCGTCACGCTGACGGCCGACGGCGAGTGCCTGTACGAAGCCGTGCGGCTGAGCCTCGACACGCTGCGCGGCGCGACCGCGACGCTGCGCGCACGCCGCGAGCACGGCGCGCTCACGATCGTCACCGACTTCGGCTTCGCGACCTACTGGCTGATGCCGCGCCTGGCCGGGCTCAAGCGCGTGATGCCGGACGTCGACGTGCGCGTCGTCACGTCACAGGATTACGACGCGCAACGCGACCACGGCGACATCGCGATCCTGTTCGGCGACGGCCACTGGCCGTCATGCACGGCCGCGCGGCTGTTTCCGGAATCCGTCACGCCCGTGTGCTCGCCCGCGTTTCGCGACGCGCACCGGGGCGTCGCGCGGGCCGACCACCTGCTCGCGCTGCCGCTGCTGCACGTGCAGCCGACGCACCCCGAGCGCTGGCTGTCGTGGGCGGGCTGGTTCGACGCGCACGGGCTCGAATCGCCGGCCGCCGCCCGCGGCGTGACCTTCAACAGCTATGCGCTCGTGATCCACGCGGCGCTGCTCGGCGAAGGCGTCGCGCTCGGCTGGTCGCCGCTCGTCGACGAACTCGTCGCGAGCGGCCAGCTCGTGAAGCTCGTCGATGCGCCCGTCGTCACGTCGCGCGGCTACTTCCTGGTGCGGCCGCCGCAGCGGCCGGAGCCGGACGCGACCCACGTGTTCCGGCGCTGGCTGCTCGACGCGTGCGCGGGGGCCTGACACGGCTCGCACCCTGCGGCCCTCGCCCGCCCGCTGGCGCACCGATACCAGCCACACGGCGCGTTGGTTCTATCCGCCGCGAAATCGTCCTGATTTACTTGAGCCTCCCGCTACCCGCGCGGCGCGGCGCTGTCGTGCGCCGCCGCGCGGCCGTACGCCCCCTGCCATCCGAGGAGTCTCATGACCGCCGAGCACCGCCCCGATCAATTCGTCCTGACACTGTCGTGCCCGAGCGCGGCCGGTCAGGTCGCCGCCGTCGTCGGCTTTCTCGATCGCCATCGCTGCTATGTCGATGCGCTGAACGTGTTCGACGACGATCTCAGCAACCGCTTCTTCGTGCGCTGCGTCTTTCATCCGACGGATGAGACGTTGCAGATCGACGCGCTGCGCCAGGAATTCGCGCCGATCGCGGCCGGACTCGCCGGCCACGATGGCGGCATCCAGTGGGCGATCCACGATGTCAACGCGCGGCCGAAGGTGCTGATCATGGTGTCGAAGCTCGAGCACTGCCTCGCGGATCTGCTGTTCCGCTGGCGCATGGGCGAGCTGAAAATGGACATCGTCGGCATCGTGTCGAACCACCCCGACTTCGAGCCGCTTGCCGCGCAGCATGGGTTGCCGTTCCGGCACTTCCCGATCACGGCGGAGACCAAGGCGCAGCAGGAAGCGCAATGGCTCGACTTCTTCGAATCGAGCGGCGCCGAACTCGTGATCCTCGCGCGCTACATGCAGGTGCTGTCGCAGGAAACGAGCGCGAAACTCGCGAACCGCGCGATCAACATCCATCACTCGTTCCTGCCCGGCTTCAAGGGCGCGAAGCCGTATCACCAGGCGCATGCGCGCGGCGTGAAGCTGATCGGCGCGACCGCGCACTTCGTGACCGACGATCTCGACGAAGGCCCGATCATCGAGCAGGTCGTCGAGCGTGTCGATCATGCGCTGCGGCCGGAGCAACTGCTTGCGGTGGGACGCGATGTCGAATCGCTGACGCTCGCGCGTGCGGTGAAGGCGTTCATCGAGCGGCGGGTGTTTCTGAACGGCGACCGGACGGTGGTGTTTTCGTAAACCGGGCGCCGCGCCGGCCTCTATCAGGCGTTGCCCGCCAGGAAATCGGCGGGAAGGCTGTGCGCCAGCACCCTGTCGACATTGATCAGATCGTTGCCGTCCAGCTTCGCGCGCAGCAGGTGTGCGGCCAACGCCTCGCGGTCGATGTGTCGCGCGCCCGTCGACGCGCCGCTCATGGCAGACGGCTCCGCTCGGCCTGCTTCAGTGCCTCGCGCGCGGACTTGAGCTGCACGCGCGTGAAGGCCAGCGCGTGCGCGGCGAGATCGTGGCTGTCTTCCCACAGGTTGCGCCAGATCGCGAGGATGCCTTCGAGCGGCTGGCCGACGACGCGCGACGAAAAACTCTCGAACGTGATCGGCCCCGTGTAGCCGCTGAACACCAGCGCGCGGAACACCGCGGTGAAATCGACGTTGCCCGATCCGAGATACCCGCGATGCGAATCGCCGACATGCACGTAGCCGAGATGCTCGCCCGTATCGCGGATCGCCGACGTCACGTCCGACTCCTCGATATGCATGTGATACGTATCGAGATGCACCTTCACGTTCGGCCGCGCGATGCGTCGGCACAGCTCGACACCCTGCGACGCGGTGTTGAGCACGTTCGACTCGTAGCGATTGACGACCTCGAGCCCGAGCGTGATGCCGCTTTGCGCGGCCATGTCGGCCACCTGCGCGAGGATGTCCGCGGACATCGCGACGCCGGCAGCCGTCGTCGGCGTGACATTCTTCTGGAACGCCGAATACAGGATCCCGCATACGTGCGTCGCGCCGCAATCGCGCGCGACACGCAGCGCGGCCTCGAGTTTTTGCTTGCCGCGCGCGGCCTTCTGCACGTCGCCGCTCGAAATGTCGGATTCCGCGTCTAGCCCGAGCGAGAACGTGATGCCGAGGCCGGATCGTTCGAGTTCGCGCCGCGTGAACTCGGCATCGATCGAATCGGGATCGAGCGCGGGCACCTCAATGAAATCGAAGCCCGTCTCGGCCGTGTTCGCGATCGCGCGCACGCACGCGTCGCGGCTCCAGCCGGCTTCCCACACCAGCGCATGTACGCCAAGCTTGTTCATTTCGTCTCCTTCCGTTGAGGGGGTTCGAGGGCGCCGAGCGCAGGCGCCGCACTTGAACTGGGCCTGCGCGGCCGCGACGCATGCCGGGCCCATGCCCAGCGCACCAGCATCACTGCGAGCAGGAACGCGCCCCACAGCGCGGTCGCGAGATGCTGGCTCGCACCGAGCAGGTTGAGGCCCGATGCGATCACCTGCAGGATCACGAGCGCGATCACGACCGGCGCGACGCGACCGAAGCCGCCGAACGGATCGACACGCCCGAGAAAGCAGGCAAGCACCGAGATCAACAGGAACGCCTCGCCGTGGCCGACACGCACCGAGTTGAAGCGCGACAGCATCACGACGCCGGCCACGCCGCACATCAGCCCCGACAGCATGTAGATGCGCGTGATCGCGCGCGTGGTCGAGATGCCCGAGTAGCGCGTCGCCTCCGCGTTCGAGCCGATCATCCGCGTGACGAAGCCGAGCCGCGAATACGTCATCACGACGTGCCACAGCAGCGCGCAGCCCGCGAAGATCCACAGCGGCACCGGCACGCCGAGCCACAGCCCGTTGCCCATCGCACGCACGACCGGCGGGAACCCGGAAATGTCGCCGCCGCGCGTCAGGAATTCGCCAAGGCCGCGCAGGAAGATCATCGCCGACAGCGACACGAGGATCGGGCTCGCGCCCGTCCAGGCGATCACCGCGCCGGTCAGCCAGCCAGCCGCGGCGCCCGTCGCGAGCGCCGCCGCGATGCCGAGCGCGACCGCTGCGATGCCGGCCTCCGGGCCGCCGTGCGACTGGATCACCCACGCCATCGCGAGCCCCGCGATGTTCGCGGTGAACGTAACGGCGAGATTGAAGCCGCCGGACACCAGCGGCATCAGCATCGCGAGCGTGAACAGCCCGAGCTCGGGAAGCTGGAACGCGATCGACACGAAGGTTCCGTCCGTGAGGAAGCGATCCGATGCCAGGCTCATCGCCACGACGACGCAGGCAAGGAAGCCGAGCAGGCCGGCCACGTCGGCCGGCACGGACAGCACTGCCAGGCGCCGGGATTGTCCATGTTTCATGATCATGCCCTCGCACGCGGCGACAGGAAGCGCGAGCCGGCCAGCCGGGCGACGCCGTCGCTCGACACGGTGATCGCAATCAGGATGACGGCGCCGACGATCATCTTGAACGCATACGGCGACACGCCGAGCAGGTTGAGCCCGTTCGCGGTAATCGATACGAGCAGGATGCCGAGGATTGCGCCGAGCACGGAGCCACGCCCGCCGCCGAGCCGCGCGCCGCCCAGCACGACGGCCGCGAGCACGTCCAGTTCGCGGCCGTGCAGCGCATTCGGCACGACCTCCTGCACGTAGTGCGCCTGCATCAGCCCGGCGACGCCCGCCATCATCCCGAGCCAGCCGTATGCGACGTAATGCATCGTCGCGACATCGATGCCGACGCGCCGTGCGGCTTCCGGGTTGTCGCCCGTTGCGTAGAGCTGGCGACCGAGCGTCGTGCGGCGCAACAGGAACCACGTCGCGACGACGGCGATGGCCATCACCGCGACCGGCAGCCCGAGCGACGCGACGCCTCCCGTCGTTTCGACCTGCACGATCGCGATGCGATTCATCCACCAGTCCGGCAGGTCGTAGATCGACACGCCGCCCGTCACGAACATCAGCCCGCCGAAGAAGATATTGAAGGTCGCGATCGTCGCGACGATCGACACGACGCGGAACCGGTAAATGATCGTCGCATTCACCGCGCCGAGCAGGATGCCGAAGCCGGCAGCGAACGCGAAGCCGAGCGCCCAGTTGCCGCCGCCGAGCCGCATCAGCGACAGCGCGGCGAGGTATTGCACCACCGACGCGCCGACCGCGAACGAGATGTCGATGCCGCCCGCGATCAGCACGATCAGCAGCCCGACCGCGAAGATGATGTTGACCGCGCTCTGGTTGAGCAGGTCGAACAGGTTGGACAGCGTCAGGAAGGTCGGCGTCGCGAAGCCGAGGCCGACCGCCATCGCGACGATCACGGCGAGCAGCCACGCTTCGGTCGCGCCGATGCCGAAGGGTTGCAGGTTACGCATGAACGTCTCGCTCGATGTGGTCGATCGGCTCGCGGCCCGGCACGTACTCGGCGACGATCCGGCCGTCGCGCATGTGCAGGATACGGTCCGCGTTGAAGTAAACCTCGGGAATCTCGTCGGAAATCAGCACGATCGCCATCCCTTCCGACGCGAGCCGGTGAACGATCGCGAAGATGCCGGCGCGCGCGCCGACGTCGACGCCGACCGTCGGCGAATCGAGGATCAGCAGCTTCGGCTTCGTCGCGAGCCATTTCGCGAGCACGATGCGCTGCTGGTTGCCGCCCGACAGCGTCGATACCGCGTCGTCGGGACCGCCGATCTTCACCGCGAGCCGCGCGACCCAGTCGCGAATCAGCGCGTCGCGCCGCCGCGGCGAAATCAGACCCGCCGCGCCAAGCAAGCTGTCGAGTACCGCGATCGCGGTGTTGTCGCCGATCGATTGCGGCTGCACCAGCCCCAGTTGCAGGCGGTCCTCCGACACATAGGCGATGCCGGCGCGAATCGCGTCGCGGTTGGAGCGCAGCGACAGCGGCCGACCGTCGAGCGTGATCGTGCCGGCATCCGGTCGCGTCATTCCGAACAGCGACAGCGCCAACTCGGTGCGCCCGGCGCCGAGCCGCCCCGTCAGGCCGAGGATTTCGCCGCGCCTCACCTCGAACGACACCGCATCGTATTCGCCGCGCCGCGACAGTCCGTCGACACGCAGCATGGCCGGTGCGGTCGACAGGTCGGTCGTGCGCACCGCGTAGTCGAAGGTGCGTCCCGTCATCAGTTCGGTGAGCCGCGTCTGCGTCATCCCGGCCGTCGGAAACGTGCCGACATGACGACCGTCGCGTATCACCGTCACGCGCGCGCAGACGTCGAGCACTTCCGCGAGCCGATGACTGACGAACACCACCGCGATGCCGTCGGCCGACAGGCGGCGCACGATCGCAAGCAGCGCCTGCGTCTCGGCGTGACTGAGCGACGCGGTAGGTTCGTCCATGAACACGAGGCGCGCCTGCGCCACGAGCGCGCGTGCGATCGCGACGACCTGCCGCTGCGCGATCGTGAGCGTGCGCACCGGCCTGTCGAGATTGAGCTCGACGCCGAGCCGCGCGAGAATCTGCCGCGCGGCCGTCTTCATCCGCCCGTAGTGAACCAGCCGCGGACGCGCGCCGAGGTTCTGCTCGAACGCGATGTTCTCGGCGACCGTCATCTCGGGAAACAGCGCGAGGTCCTGCCAGATCACCTGGATGCCGAGCGCGCGCGCCCGCATGGGATCGAGATCGACCGCCGGTTTGCCGTCGAAGCGGATCACCGCGCCGGGTTCCGGACGATGGACACCACTCACGATCTTGATCAGCGTGCTCTTGCCACAGCCGTTCTCGCCGGCCAGGCACAGCACTTCGCCCGGCATCACGTCGAAACGCACCTGCTGCAGCGCCTGCACGCCGCCGAACGTCTTCGACACGTTGTCGAGCTCGAGCAGCGGCGCGCCGGCCGCGCACGCGGCCGATGGCCTGACCGACCGGCCGGACGCCGCGGCTTCGCGGGAATGGGCAGACATCATCGCTATGCTCCGTTACGGCCTGCAATCGAACATCGGGCGAGTGGAACGACCGCGTCACATGACGCGTCGCGCCGGGGTGCGTCGCTCACAGCCCCTGCTTCGCGAGATCGTCGACGGTCTTCGCGTTCAGCTCGACGAGCTGGTTCACGATCAGGTTGTGGCCGTCCGGATGCACGACGCCGAGCCCCGGAATCGTCGTGCCGTCCTTGACCGGCTGCCCCTTCGCGAGCATCGTGCCGAGCGTGACGAACACCTCGCCGGCCTGCGCCGGATTCCACATGTAGCCGCCGCTCAGCACGCCGTCGTGCACGAGGCGCCTGCCTTGCCCCGGGGAAAACGGCCCGAGCACGATCACCTTGCCCTTCGCCTGCCGCTCGGCAACCGCGCGCGCGGCGCCGATCGGCCCCTGACTGCCGAACGCGAGGATCGCCTTCAGGTCCGGATGCGCGCGCATCAGGTCGAGCGCGGTCTTGCGCGAAGCGTCCACATCCTCGGCCACGCCGTAGCGGTCGCCCACGAGCTTCATGCCCGGATAGTTGGCCTTCAGGTAAGCGATCGCGGCATCGGCCCATGCGTTGTGCAGCGGTACCGTCAACGAGCCGACGAATACCGCGTATTCGCCCTTGCCGCCTACCGCGGCGGCGAGATTCTTCGCATACGCTTCGCCGAACCCCTTCGCGGACGCCAGCTCGAAATTCCAGTCCGTATTCTTTTGCTTCGGCGATTCGTGCGTGATGACCTTGATGCCAGCGGCCCGCGCGCGTTGCAGCACCGGATCGAGCACCTCGGCATCGTTCGGCACCACGCCGATCACGTCGACCTTCTGCGCGATCAGGTCCTCGATCGCGCGCACCTGCAGCGCCGGATCCGCGCTGGTCGGCCCGACCATGAACGCCTTCACGCCGAGTTGCTCGGCGCGCTTCCGGATGCCCGCATCCATCGCGTTGAACCATGGAATGCCGCCGATCTTCACGACGACGCCGATCACCGGCTTGTCGGGCGACGCCGACGCGATACCGGTTGCGAGCGCGAACGCAGCCACGCCCGCGCATACCGTGCGCAAGAAGTTCACAGACATGTCTCCTCCATCCGAAGGCGACCGTCGCCGGGCTCTCGAGCCGCGACATGGCGGTCAGTTGCTAAATCCATTCAGCAAACTGTTTCATGTATGCTGAATCCATTTAGCTCCGACGGGAAGCATGGGAAAACCCTGATAGGGAATCGCGTCCCGAAACGCATACCGTCGGCATCATCAGGACCAGAACGCACTCGAGGGGAGCAACGACGCAGATGGCCCGCACGACTACCGGACGCAAGTCCACGATCTACGACATCGCGAAGGCGACCGGCGCATCCACGTCCACGGTCAGCATGGTGCTGAACGGTAACTGGGCGCGCTACCGGATCAGCGAGGAGACGGCCGCCCGCGTTCTCGACAGCGCCAAGACGCTCGGCTACAACGTCAACCTGAGCGCGCGCGGCCTGCGCCTGTCGCGTTCGGGGCTGGCGGGTATGGTCATCCCGCACTACCGCAACCGATTCTTCGCGGGGCTCGCGGAAACCTTCGAGGACGAGGCGCGCCGGCGCGGCCTGTGCCCGATCGTCGTCGGCACGCAGCGCGACCGGGACGTCGAACTGAACGTTACACAGACGCTGCTCGCGCAGCGCGTCGAGTTGCTGTTCATCGCTGGCGTACGCAATCCGGCTCCGCTCAACGCGCTGTGCGACGCGGCCGGCATACCGTCGATCAACGTCGACCTGCCGGGAGAAGGCGCGCCGTCGGTCGTGTCGGACAACCGCGCGGGCGCGCGGGCGCTGACCGACGTGCTGATCGACAAGATGATCGCGCGCGGCAATTCGGCAAACGAACTGATGCTGCTCGGCGGCATCGCCGGCGAATACGCGACGGAGATGCGCATCGCGGGCTTTCACGACGCGTTCGCCGCGCGCGGCCTGCCGCCGCCGCCGCACGACGCGATCGAGCGTTGCGGCTACGCGCCCGCCGCCGCGCGCGAGGCGCTCGCGCGACGCTACGAGACGCTCGGCCGGCTGCCTGCCGGCATGCTGACGAACTCGATCACGTCGTTCGAAGGGCTCGTCCGTTTCGCGTCGGAGTTGCCGTGGGATATCTGGCAGCGCACGGCCGTCGGCTGCTTCGACTGGGATCCGTTCGCCGCGCGCCTGCCGTTCGACGTCACGATGCTGCGGCAGGACGTGCAGCGGCTGATTGCCGAAGCATTCGCACTGCTCGATACCAATGACGCCGAGAGCAGCGCGCCACATCCGGTCGTGATGGTGCCGACGCGTTTCATGCGCACGCTCGACGACGACATGCGCGCGAGCGACGAAGAGCCGGCCGGCTGACCACGCGCACGCGGCATGAAAAAAAACGCCCGACCGGCCTTGCGGCCAGCCGGGCGTTCTTCATTCAGGTCGCGCGACATCGCGACGCCGCGCCGAAACCGTGTGCGTGCGCTCCGGGCGAGCGAGTCTCAGGCGCTCACTTCACCCAAGCAAAGTAGTACGACAACCAGATCGTGAGCGCCGCGCCGATCAACGCCGCATACGGCATCAGGCTCAGCCAAGGCGCGCGCTTCGGCACTTCGAGCTCCATGTCGCGCTGCATCTGCGCCGGGAATCGGCCGCGGTCCTGCCAGTAATGGCGATACAGGAACACCGGCACGATCAGCAACATCGCGATCAGCCCGTTGCGCAACGTGCCCTCGCCCTGCAGGTTCGCGCCCGCGCCAACATAGACGAGGTTCGCATAGCCGCAGATCGAGCCCGCGACGAGCAGCCACGTCGGGCAGCGGAACGGCCGATCCCAGTTGCCGCGATCCATCCGGTGGATCCAGCCCGACTGAAGATTCAGGAATACGAACAGCATGTAGCAGACGTTCGAGATCGACAGCACCGTCATGTAGTCCGACATCATCAGCAACACGAGGTTGAAGCCGAGGTCGGTCCACATCGCGCGCGTGGGCGAGCCGTGCTCGTTCACGTGCGACAGGTACTTCGGCAACCAGCCGTCGACCGATGCCTGGTACAGCGTGCGCGACGAGCCCATCATCGACGTCATCACGATCAGCAGGATCGACAGCATCAGCATCACGACGACCGCATTCGCGACCCACGCGCCGCCGCCGACGATCTTCGCCATCGCGGCCGCGACGCCGGTGCCGTCGCCGATCGCCGGATCGAGCATCGCCTGCGTGCCGAGCGCGCCCTGGAACGCCATCGGAACGAGCGTCATCACGACGAGACACAGCGCGCCCGACCAGAAGATCGCCTTCGCGGTATCGCGCCGCGGATCGCGGAATTCACGCGTGTAGCAGACGGCCGTCTCGAAACCGTACGACGCCCAGCCGGCCATGAACATCGCGCCGAGCGCCATCGTCACGCCCTGCCCGTTCCACGCGCCGAAGGTCGCGGCCGTGAGGTTGCCCTGCGCGTCGTGACCGAGCGGCAGCAGCGGGAGCAGGTTCGACATCGGCACGTCGCCGGTGACGAACGGCACGATGCCGACGATCAAGAGCGGCGTGAGCGACGCGATGCCGAGAATGCGCTGCGTACGCGCGGCCTTCGACGCACCGCTGTGCTGAAGTTTGAACGTGATGAGAAGCAGAATCGTCGCGATGATGAACGTCGCGTTGATCCGCAAAGACAGACCGGGCTTGATGAACCCGAGATCCGCAACCTTGAGCTGCCAGTGCAGCACCGCCGCATTGGCGGGAAAGAGACTCGTGAGCGCATAGCTTGCCGCGAGGCCGCAGCCGAGCGCGAGCATCGGCGACCACGCGAGCCAGTTGCACCACACGGACACCGGGGCAATCAGCTTGCTGTAACGGACCCAGCCGATCGCGCCATACACCGACGCGCCGCCCGATTTATGCGGAAATAGCCCGGATATTTCCGCATAAGTCGCGCTTTGAACCAGCCCCATCGTGATCGCGGCGATCCAGATCGCCCACGCGGGCTGGCCGATCGTCGCGCATACGCCGCCGATCGTGAACAGCACGCCTGCCGGCACGCCGCTCGTTACCCAAAAAGCGTCTTTCCAGGTCAGGCCACGATGCAGCGTGTGGCCCGTCGAATCATGTGAGATGGTTGCCTCGACATCACTGGTGCGATTAGCACGCAGTCCTGCTTGACTCATCCAATTCCTCCTCTCGATCAGCGTAAGCGCTTCAACGTTTACGCTGCTCCGATACAAAGCGGGATGACTCCGCACAAGGGCGCTAGTGTAACAACTTACGCGCTTTCTTGCAGAATCCGAAAAAGAATTCCGGGATATGGCTGCATTTCATCCTTATTGTTTCGGATTCCTGCATGCCATTCCCGGCGTGTTTTTATGATGATTCGTACGACGTATGTCGGGAGACTTACTGCGCGCCTTCCGTCCACGCATTCACGCGGTCGGCATGCGCCGCGATCCACGCATCCGCGGCCGCTTCCGGCTTCGAGCCGTTCTGGATCGCCAGCATCACGCTGTCGATTTCACCCGGCTTCCACTGGAATTTCTTCAGGAACGCGACGACCGGCTTCGCCTTGGTTTCAAGGCCCGGATTCACGACGCTGTCGACGTGCTCGGCGCCGCCGAACACCTTCTTCGGATCCTCGAGGAAGCGCAGCTTCCACTTCGCGAACATCCAGTGCGGCGCCCAGCCGGTCACGATCACCGGCTTGTTCGCGCCGACCGAGCGCGACAATTCGGCCGTCATCGCGCTGCCCGAGCTCGGCATCAGCGTGTAGCTCAGCCCGTAGTTCTTGATCGCCTCGTCGGTCTTGCGCATCACGCCAGCACCGGCATCGATGCCGACGATGCGGCCGCCGAAGCTGCTCTTCTCGGCGTTCAGATCGTCGATGCTCTTCGCCTTCACGTAATCCGGGACGATCAGGCCGATCTTCGCGTCGGGAAAGTTCGCGCCGAGGTCGACGACCTTGCTCTTGTATTCGCTCCAGTAGGAGCCGTGCGTGACCGGCAGCCATGCGGACAACGTCGCATCGAGATCGCCGCGCGCGACGCCCTGCCACATGATCCCGGCGGCGACCGGCACGAGCTTCACCTCGTAGCCGAGCTTCTTCTCGATCACGCGCGCGGCGACGTTCGACGTCGCGACGCTGTCGTCCCAGCCTTCGACGTAACCGATTTTCAGCGTCGGCTTCGTATCGGCGAGCGCCGATGCGCTCAGTGCCGCCATCGCCGACAGCGCGCCGGCCCAAAACAGTTTTCCGAACAATTTCATGGTCGATCTCCTTGGTCTGCGCACCGTGCGCGTTGTCTCTCTAGGTTCTTCAACCACAAATCCGCGGTATCGTTGTTTTCCGACAGATGCTTGTCCGGACGCGACGCGCCCGGACAGCCGATGGGCGCCTTCGACTACTTGTCGATCACGAGATCCGACAGCGGCTTGCTGCAGCACAGCAGCACCATCCCCTGATCGATCTCGCGCTGGCGGATGCCGCCGTTGTGTTTCATCTCGACCTGCCCCGACACGAGCTTCACCTTGCACGTGCCGCACATGCCCTGCGTGCACGATGCCGGCAGCCGCACGCCCGACTGGCGCGCCGCGTCGAGCACGTGCTGCTCCGAGCCGCACGAAATCTCGCGATTGCTCTTCGCGAAGCTGACCGTGTACTGCTTCGTGCCGGCGTCGCCGCCTTCGGCCGGCGGCGCGAGATCGGCCAACAGCTCGTCGCTCGCGGTCTGCGCGAGCGTCTCGAACGAGAAGCTTTCCTCGTGATACTGCTTGCGATCGAAGCCGGCTTCGTCGAGCAGGTCGCGCACCGCCTTCATGTACGGTGCGGGGCCGCACGTGAAGATTTCGCGTTCCATGAAATCCGGCGCGATCAGCTTCAGCAGCGGCAGCGTCAGGAAGCCGGTGACGCCCGGCCAGTTGGTGCGTGCGCCGACGCGCTCGACGACGAACGACGTGCGGAAATTCGTGTGGTTCGACGCGATCAGGTCGAGCTCGCGCGCGAAGATGATGTCGTCCGGCGTGCGTGCGCTGTGCACGAACAGGATGTCGCGATCTTCCGCGAGATCATGGTGTGCACGGCTCATCGACATCAGCGGCGTGATGCCCGAGCCGGCCGACAGGAACAGGTACTTGCGTGCCGGATGCCTTGCACACGTGAATTCGCCGGCCGGGCCGAGCACGCGCACCGACGCGCCCGGCTGCAGGTTGTCGTGCAGCCAGTTCGACACCTTGCCGCCCGGCACGCGCTTCACCGTGATCGACACCGTGTGCGGCCGCGCCGGCGACGACGAGATCGTGTAGCAGCGGTTGATCGTTTCGCCGTCGATGTCGAGCTCGAGCGTGAGGAACTGCCCGGGCTCGAACGAAAACGTGCGGCCCTGCGGCGAACGGAAGAAGAAACTCTTCACGTCGTGCGTTTCCTGCCGCACGTGGCAGCACACCAGCGTTTCCTCGACGTCGCTCGTCCAGCGCTCGGGCAGCGCGTTCCAGAACGCCGGGCGCGTCACCCGGCTGTCCGCCGGCTCGAAATTGGCCGCATCTCGCATCATGTCAGCCTCCGCAGGGCCGCCCCAAGGAGGCTGACCGCCCCCGCGGGGGGCAGTGAACGAAGTGAACGTGAGGGTCGTTTCATCAGTTGCTCCGCTTGCTGTTCCGCTGACGACTACGCGCCGGTTTGTTCGGCGAGCCGGCCGATGTACCAGGCCGAGAATTTTTCGACGAGACCTTCCGTGTACGGCGAATACGGGCCCGGCTCGTACGCGCTGCTGGTCGCGCCGCGCTGCGAGAATTCGACGAGCGCGCGATCCTGGTCGTTGGTCGCGTTCCACACGGCCGTGAGGTTCTTCACGTCGTAGTCGATGCCTTCCTTCGCGTCCTTGTGCACGAGCCACTTCGTGCGCACGAGCGTCTTGCCGGCCGACAGCGGGATCACCGAGAACGTCACGATGTGATCGCTCATGAAGTGGTGCCACGAGTTCGGCTGCGTCCAGAACGACAGCCCGCCGAGGTCGGCCTTGTCGAAGCCGCCGAGCAGCTTCTTCGACGCGACCTTCGCGTCGAGCGTCTGCGATTCGCCGTGGCGGTCGAGCGGCAGGCGCTGCGTGCGGAAACCCGTCACGTCGAGCAGCTTTTCGATTTCGGCGGACGGCAGGCCCATCTCCGCCCACTCCTTGCCGCGGCGCACGCAGGTCTCGGCGAAAGCGTCCATGCCTTCGGCGTTCGCGTCGGAACGCTGGTAGCCGAAGCCGTATTCGTACAGCGAGATCGTGAGCTCCGGATGGTTCGCGACGCAGTGATAGCACTCGCGGTTGTTCTCCATCGTGAGCTTCCAGTTGCCTTCCTCGATGATGTCGATCTGCGCGGCGATCTTCGTGTTCGGCAGATCGTGCGGCAGCAGGTACGGTTCCATCTCGGCGCGCATCTGCGCGAAATCGACGGGCGGCTCGTCGGCGAGGCAGATGAAGATCAGGCCCGCGAGGTTCTCGACGTGCACCGACTTCAGGCTGTGCTTGCAACGGTCGAACTTCTCGCCCATGTGCTCGGCGAACATCAGTTGGCCCGTCAGGTTGTAGGTCCAGCTGTGGTACGGGCACACGATGTTGCCGACCGAGCCTTTATCTTCGTTGCACAGGCGTGCGCCGCGGTGACGGCACACGTTGTGGAACGCGCGGATCGCCATGTCGTCGTCGCGCACGATCAGGATCGAATCGTTGCCCAACTGCACGGTCACGTAATCGCCCGGCTCGGGAATGTCCGGTTCGATCGCCACCTGGATCCAGTGCTGGCGGAAAATCGCCTCCATGTCGAGCGCGAAAATGTCCTCGCTCGTGTAGAACGGCGCTTCGAGGCTGTAGCCTGCCTTGCGGCGTTCGATCAATGCACGAATGTCTGCCGATACTTTCATCGTTTGCTCCGGATTCCTTGCATCCCTGGGTTCTTGCCGACAGGCATCAAAATCAGTAGTCGATGAGCTGATGCTCGCGCAAATACGCAAGGATCACTTGTGCTTTTTCGACCGAACTCCCTTCATTTACGACGTTGCCGCCACGGCTTTCGGTCGTCGTCGCGGACAGCATCCGGGCATGCCCGGAGCGCTTCTCGGCGGCGACCAGTTTTACGGGTTTACGCTCGACCGGGCCGACCGTCCACGCGGTCGCGTCGGCGTCCGCGCCGCTCGCCGCGAGCGCCGGCCGGATCGCGCCGGCGCGCAGCCGCGCATAGGCATAGCGCGGCTCGACACCGGCGAGCGGATGGACGGCCACGACGGCCGGCAGCGCCGCGTCGACACGCCGCCGCAGCCCTTTCGGCAAAAATTGCCGGACTGCCACGCGACCGCCATCGACCGTCACGTCGACGGCCGAGCCGACGAGCGGATAGCCGAGCGCCGCGGCGACGCGGTACGGCAGCATCCCGGTGTCGTACGCGCCCTCGGCGCGCGTGCCGGTCAGCACGAGGTCGTAGCCTTCGATGCGCGCGGCGAGCGCGTGCACGGCATCGTCGCCGTCTCGGCAGGCCAGCACTTCAACCTCCCGCGCGCCGAGCGCCAGATACTCGGCGAGCGCCGCGTTGGCGGGGTCGCCCGCGTGGATCACGTCGAGCGTCGCGCGATGTTTTTCCGCGAGCTGGCGGCCGGTTTCGAGTGCGGCCGCATCGTTGCGGCTGTAGCGCGCGACGCCGCTGACCGGATGCCGGCCGACGGACACGAGCACCGCGATGCGTTGCAAGGGGCGAGGGGCATTCATGCCGCGACTCCTTCGGGTTCACGGGTACCGACCGCGGCCGGCGATTCGCCGCGCGCGGCCCGCGCGGCCTGGACCTGTTCGATCAGCGCGGCGATCGTCGCCTGCGCGTCGCCGACCACCGTCAGGTTCGCGCGCTTGGCGATCGGCGCGCTGCCGTCGAGGTTCACCGCGATCACGTGGCGGCAATCCTTGATCCCCTGCAAATGCTGCACCGCGCCCGAGATGCCGAACGCGATGTACACGCTCGCCTCGACCGTCTTGCCGGTCGCACCGACCTGCTTGTCGCGCGTGAAGTGGCCGTTGTCGACCGCGACGCGGCTCGCGCCGATCGCCGCGCCGAACACGCCGGCCAGCCGCTCGAACGCAGCGATGTCGGACACGCCGTTGCCGGCCGACACGATGAAATCGGCTTCCTCGAGCGCGACCTGGGCCGCATCGATTTCGTCGAGGCCGAGATCGCGGTACGGCTGCGCGGCGTCATGCGCCGGGCGGATGAAATCGGCAGCCACGCGTTCGCCGGCGCCGACGAACGGCAGCTTCGCCTCCACCGCGTTCTGCGCGAGCAGGATCACGTCGGGCAGCGCACGGGTCGCGAACGCGCGCCCGGCCTGCGCGTACGCGCCCACGTGCTTCGCGTCGATCTCGACGACGTGGGTCGCGACGCTCGCGCCGGCCGCCGCCGCGTAACGGCGGCCGAGATCGCCGTCGCCGGTCGCGTTGTCGGGCACGAACACATGCTTCGGGGCGAGCGCGGCCACACAGGCCTGCAATGCTTGCAGTTCGCTTTCGGGATCGAACGCGCGGCGATCGAAGCCGGTCAGCTCGAGCAGCTTGTCGACACCCAGTTCGGCCACGTCGTCCTTGAGTTCGCCGAACGCGAGCAGCGCGACTTCGGTCTGCGCATCGGCGAGCACGGCCGCGGCGGCGATCGCCTGCCGCGAATGGTCGTCGAGCGCGCCGCGTTCGCCATGGGCGACCACCAGCATCACGTGCTTCGGATCCTGCAGCGCGCGGCGCGGCTTCGCCGCCGCGGCGCCATGACCGTGCGCGGACCACTGCGCGGCGTTCGCATCGGCGCTGCCTTCCTCGCCGAGCGTGATGCGCTTCAGGCCGGCGGCCGTGATGATGAACGGCCGGCGCGGATCGATTCGTTTGATCGTATTCATCGATTCACTCCAGCGAGGCGGCGACGAGTTCGGCGACGTCGAGCACGTCGGGGCGCGGGCCCACGACGCCTTCGAGCATGGCCGTGCAGTTCGGGCACGCAACCGCGACCACGTCCGCGCCGATCGTGCGTGCGTCGGCGATGCGGATGTCCGGGATGCGCTGCTTGCCGGGGATGTCGGTGAGCGGCGCGCCGCCGCCACCGCCGCAGCAGCGGCCGCGCATGCCGTTGCGCTCCATCTCGACGACCTGGATGCCGATCGTCTTCAGCAGCTTGCGCGGTGCTTCCGTCTCGCCGTTGTAGCGGCCGAGGTAGCACGGGTCGTGATACGTGGTGCGCTTCTCCTGCAGCGCCTCGACCGCCTTCGGCGCGATCTTGCCGCTGTCGGCCAGTTCGGCCAGATACGTCGTGTGATGCTTGACCGTCACGCGCAGCCCGAGCGCACGGTATTCGTTGCGCAGGCTGTGCATCACGTGCGGGTCGGCCGTCACGATCTGCTTGTACGACAGCGTGCCGAGCGTGCCGATCAGGCGCTTCGCCATCTGCTGGAACGTCGCTTCGTCGCCGAGCCGGCGCGCGACGTCGCCCGTGTCGGTCTCGGTCGGGCCGAGCACCGCGTAGTCGACGCCCGCCTTGTTCAGCACCTTCACGAACGCACGCAGCGTGCGCTGGTAGCGCATGTCGAACGCGCCTTCGCCCGCGACGAACAGCACGTCGACCGGCTTGCCGGGCTGCGCGACGGGTGCGCTCAGGTCGACCGACCAGTCGTAGCGCGCGGCCGTGTCGTAGCCGCCCATCGTGCCCGTCTCGCGCAGGTTCGCGAGTACTTCCTGGCCCTTGCCCGGCACCGTGCCGTGCACGAGCGTGCGGTTGCGGCGCATGTCGACGATCGCGTCGACGTGTTCGATCAGCATCGGGCATTCCTGCACGCACGCGCGGCAGGTGGTGCACGACCACAGCGTCTGTTCCTCGATCAGGCCCGACACGATCGGGCCGTTCGGCTCGCCGCGATGCTGGCCGACAGGCAGGCCCGGCGTCGGGCTGCCCGCGTACGCCGCATCGGTGCCGCCGGCCATCCCGACGACGAGATCCTGGATCAGCTTCTTCGGGTTCAGCGGCTGACCCGACGCGAACGCGGGGCACGCGGCTTCGCACTTGCCGCACTGCACGCATGCGTCGAAGCTCAGCAACTGGTTCCAGCGGAATTCGACCGGCTTCGCGACGCCGTACTCCTGATGGTCGATGTCCGGCAGCTTCAGCGCGGTCGGCGGCGTGGCCGTGCCGTTGCCGGTGAACGATTCGCGGGTGGCCGCGAAACGCTCCTGGCGCGGGTGAAACGCGAGGTGCAGCAGGCCGGCGATCGCATGCTTCATCGGGCCGCCTTTCGCCGCGCCGACCGTCATCGTGAACGCGCCGATGCCGATCAGCAGCGCGCAGAGCACCGCGAACGCACCCGACATCGCGCCGGTGGGCACCAGCATGAACAGCACGAGGCCGAGCGCGAACGAACCGAGCAGCCAGGGCAGCGTATTCCACGGGCCGCGCGACAGGCGCGCCGGCACGTTCTTCGCCGCGCGGCGACGCCACACGAACACCGCGCCGACCAGCATCGCGAGCGCCGCGAGGAAGATCAGCTTGTCGAGCCACGGCGAGTAGATCGCGAGGCCGTAGTTGACGAACACCAGCGCGAGCGCGCCGATCGCGCCGCCGGCGGTCGCGACGTGGGTCTTCGCGATGTACGGATCGCGGGCGACCACGTGGTGCAGGTCGACGAAATAACGCTTCGGAATCGCGAACAGGTTCGCGACGCCAAACGCGCCGGGCGCGGTGGCGCGGCCCAGACGCCAGTAGGACGAGCGCTTCGCGACCGCGAACGCGAGCCCCGCCACCGACAGCCACAACAAGGCGGTAATGAGGAAGGACGGATTCATCTTTTAGAAATCCTTCACGAGACGCAGCGAGTCGTAGATCGCACCGTGGACGTTGTGCATCGAGATGCAGTCGCCGACACGGAACAGCAGGAAACGGCCGTTGCCGAGTTCTTCCGACAGGCACGGCTGCGGCTCGGCCGCGAACAGCGTGTGCGGATCGATCTGGCCGCGGTTCACCGATTCCAGCTTGAGCTTCCAGTACAGCTCGTCGTTCGGCGACGAGCCGTTCTCGATCACCACCTGGTCGACCGCGCGCTCTTCCAGTTCTTCCGTGTACTCGTTGCGCAGCACGGCGATCATCTTGCCGTTCTCTTCATAGACGCGATCGAGCATCGTGTTCGGCGTCGGGATCACGCCGAACGCGTACAGGCGGCGATAGAAGATCGGGAACGTCGTGCCGCCGCAATCGTCGGCGACCTTCACGTCCGGCGTCACCACCTCGACCTTCGAGCCGCGGCTCGCCATGAAGTCGGCCACGCCGGCGCCCGCATGCGTGCTCACGCCGTCGAACAGCAGCACGTTCTGCTTCGGCTCGACCTTGCCGGTCAGGATGTCCCACGAGCTCACGGCGAGGCCTTCGGCCACGCCCCACGCCGGCACCTGCCACGTGAAGCTCGAACCGCCGGTGGCAAGCACGACGATGTCCGGCTTCTCGGCCATGATCATCTTCTCGTCGGCGGCCACGCCGAGACGCCGGTCGACGCCCAGGCGCTTCGTTTCCATGTCGAACCAGCGGATGATCCCCGACATCTGCTCGCGCTGCGGCGCCTTCGCGGCGATCATCACCTGGCCGCCCACTTCCGCGTTCTTCTCGAACAGCACGACGTCGTGGCCGCGCAGCTTCGCGACGCGCGCGGCCTCGAGGCCCGCCGGGCCGGCGCCGACCACCACGACCTTGCGCTTCGGGCCGCGCGACTTCTCGATGATGTGCGGCATCGTCGCTTCGCGCGACGTCGCCGCGTTCTGGATGCACAGCACGTCGAGCCCGTTGTACTGGCGGTCGATGCAATAGTTCGCGCCGACGCACTGCTTGATTTCGTCCTCGCGGCCGTCGCGGATCTTGATCACCATGTGCGGATCGGCGATCTGCGCGCGCGTCATGCCGACCAGGTCGATCATCCCGTTCGCGAGCAGGCGCTCGGCCTGCCCCGCGTCGCGAATGCTCTGCGCGTGCATCACCGGAATCTTCACGACCGACTTGATGCCGGCCGCGAGGTGCACGAACGGCTCCGGCGGCAGCGCCATCGGCGGCATGCAGTTGGCAATCGTGTTGTGCGTGTCGCCGCCCGAGCCCACCACGCTCAGGTAGTCGATCAGGCCCGTCTCGGACATTGCCTGCGCGATTTCCTTCAGCGCTTCGTGATCGAGGCCGTCCTCGTGGAATTCGTCGCCGCACATGCGCAGGCCGACGCAGAAATCCTTGCCGACCGCCTCGCGCACGGCCGTCAGCACTTCGATACCGAAGCGCAGGCGGTTTTCGAGGCTGCCGCCCCATTCGTCGGTGCGATGGTTCGAACGCTTGCTCCAGAACTGGTCGATCAGGTGCTGGTGCGCGGCGGAGATTTCGATGCCGTCCATGCCGGCCGCCTTCACGCGCTTCGCGGCCGCCGCGAAATCGCCGATGATGCGGCGGATTTCCTCGATCTCGATGATCTTCGCGTTGCCGCGGTGCACGGGTTCGCGCACGCCCGACGGCGACATCAGGTGCGGCCAGTGCTCGCCGTGAAACGACGAGCGGCGGCCCATGTGCGTCGCCTGGATCATGATCTTCGCGCCGTGCTTGTGCATCGTGTCGGCCAGGCGCGTGAGCGGATCGATGATCTTGTCGGTCGACAGGTTCACCGATTTCCACCAGCCTTGCGGGCTGTCGATCGACACCGGGCTCGAGCCGCCGCAGATGGCCAGGCCGACGCCACCCTTCGCCTTTTCTTCGTAATAGCGGATATAGCGGTCGCCCGGCAGGCCGCCCGGCTCGGCATACACCTCCGCGTGCGCGGTGCTGACGATCCGGTTGCGCAGCGTCAGCTGGTTCAGCTGCATGGGTTTGAACAGGTGGGGATAACGCATCGCTGGCGACCTCTGGCGTTCGAATGTCTCGTGTTGCGGGTGTTGTTCTGCTTCAGTGAATCAATGCATCAGTGCGCGATCGGCGACACTTCGAAGACGCAGTGGTCGTGATGCTCGGCCGCGCACTGCACTTCCTTCGATTGCGCGCGCGGCGCATGCTTGCCTTCCGGCGTCGTGTCGTTGACCCAGTCCATCGCGCCCGCGAACCAGCCCGCGAACATGTAGCAGAGCTTGCCTTCCTTGCCCGGCTGCTGGAGCACGAACGACGAGTGGCGCAGCTCGATCTTCGCGCGTGCGCTCGCCGGATCTGCCTCGATGATCGAGAACAGCCCCCAGCCGCGTTGCGACAGGCGCTTCAGGTAATGCTCGAACACGGCCATGCCGGTGATGCCGTGCTGCTTGGCTTCCTTGTCGCACCAGTGGTAAGCCGACTTGTAGCCGGCCTTGTAGAGGATCTCGGCATACGCTTCGACGCCGAGCGCTTCCTCGACGGCGACGTGGTTGTTCGTGAAGAAGTGGCGCGGCACGTACAGCATCGGCAGCGCGTCGGTGGTCCAGACGCCGGTATCGGGATCGACGTTGATCGGCAGTTGCGGTTGCATCGTGGTGACTCCGTGAGGAAAGTGGCCGCGCGGCTCGGCGCGCAGGCGCGACATCGTCCGCGTGCCCGCGCGGCAAGCGCTGGCACGTCCCGATTTTTTTATGTTGAAACGAAGGGAGCGGTTCGGCTCGGCGGGCGCTTACGCGCCCCACACGTCCTTGAACACGCGTACCCAGTTCTCGCCCATGATCTTGCGGATGCGCGATTCCTTCCAGCCGTGACGTTCCATCGCGGCGGTCAGGTTCGGGAATTCGCCGATCGTGCGGATGCCGTCCGGGTTGATCACCTTGCCGAAGTTCGTCAGCTGGCGATAGCGGCCCTTGTCATGCGTGAGCATGTCGAAGAATTCCTTCGCGAAATCCTGCGTGAAGTCCGTGCCGATGCCAACCGCGTCCTCGCCGATCAGGTTCACGACGTAGTCGATCGCCTCGATGTAGTCGTCGATGTTCGCTTCGATGCCGCGCTTCAGGAACGGCGCGAACATCGTCACGCCGACGAAGCCGCCCGCATCGGCGATCTCCTTCAGTTGCGCGTCGCTCTTGTTGCGCGGATGCTCCTTCAGGCCCGACGGCAGGCAGTGCGAGTAGCACACCGGCTTCTTCGAGAACGCGATCGCTTCCGACGACGTGTTGCCGCCCACATGCGACAGGTCGACCATGATGCCGACGCGGTTCATCTCGGTGATCACTTCGCGGCCGAAATCCGACAGCCCGCCGTCGCGCTCGTAGCAGCCGGTGCCGACGAGGTTCTGCGTGTTGTAGCAAAGCTGCACGACGCGCACGCCCATGTCGGCGAACGCCTCGATGTAGCCGAGGTTGTCCTCGAACGCATGCGCGTTCTGGAAGCCGAGGATGATCCCCGTCTTGCCTTCCTTCTTCGCGCGGAAGATGTCGTCCGTCGTGCGCACGAGCGTCAGCAGCTCGCCGTTGTCGCGGATCTTCTTCTTCATCACGCCGATGTTGTCGACGGTCTTGGTGAAGTTCTCCCACACCGACACCGTGCAGTTCGCGGCCGTGATACCACCCTTGCGCATGTCCTCGAACACCGGCTTCTCGAACTTCGAGATGTTCAGTCCGTCGATGATGATGCTGTCCTGATGCAGCGTGCTCATATCTGCTCTCGCTCGTGTGACTGTTCTTGTGGGGTCGATCAGTAGATCGGGAAGCGCTCGCAGAGCGCGAAGATCTCGCGGCGCACGCGCTGCTCGGTTGCCGGGTCGCCCTCGGGGTTCGCCCGCAGCGCGTCGAACACTTCGAGGATCAGGCGGCCGATCTCGCGGAACTCCGCGAGGCCGAAACCGCGCGTCGTGCCGGCCGGCGTGCCGAGGCGAATGCCCGACGTGACGGTCGGCTTCTCGGTGTCGAACGGGATGCCGTTCTTGTTGCAGGTGATACCCGCGCGTTCCAGCGCCTGCTCGACCGGCGCACCCTTCAGGCCCTTCGGGCGCAGGTCCACCAGCAGCAGATGGTTGTCGGTGCCGCCCGTGACGAGATCGACGCCGCCGGCCTTCAGCACTTCGCCGAGCGCCTGCGCGTTCGCGAGCACGTTGTCGATGTAGGTCTTGAAATCCGCATGCAGCACTTCGCCGAACGCGACGGCCTTGCCGGCGATCACGTGCATCAGCGGGCCGCCCTGCAGACCGGGGAACACGGCCGAGTTGATCTTCTTCGCGATCTCCTCGTCGTTGGTCAGCACGAAGCCGCCGCGCGGGCCGCGCAGCGTCTTGTGGGTGGTCGACGTGACGACGTGCGCGTGCTCGACCGGGTTCGCGTGGCGACCCGCGGCGATCACGCCCGCGATGTGCGCCATGTCGACCATCAGCTTCGCGCCGACGCTGTCGGCGATCGCGCGAAAGCGTGCGAAGTCGAGCGCGCGCGGGTACGCCGAGAAGCCGGCGATGATGAGGTTCGGCTTGTGCTCGTGGGCAAGCGCCTCGACCTGATCGTAGTCGATGCGCAGCGTGTCGCGGTTCACGCCGTACTGGACCGCGTTGAACCACTTGCCCGACAGTGCCGGCTTCGCGCCGTGCGTCAGGTGGCCGCCGGCATCCAGCGACATGCCGAGCACCGTGTCGCCCGGCTTGGCCAGCGCGAGCATCACCGAGCCGTTCGCCTGCGCGCCCGAGTGCGGCTGCACGTTCGCGTAGCCGGCGTTGAAGATCTGCTTCACGCGTTCGATCGCGAGCGCCTCGACCTCATCGGCGAATTCGCAGCCGCCGTAGTAGCGCTTGCCGGGATAGCCTTCCGCGTACTTGTTGGTCAGTACCGAGCCCTGCGCCTCGAGCACGGCGCGCGACACGATGTTTTCCGACGCGATCAGCTCGACCTGCGACTGCTGACGCTCGAGTTCCTTCAGGATGGCGCTGCGCACCGGCGCGTCGCGCTCGGCAAGGGGCTGCGAGAAGAAAGGCTGGGTGTTCGACATAGTGCGTCCGTGACGAAGAATAAAGGGCTGCAACCGAAGCTCAGGGCCCGCCGTGCCTGGGTTTGCCGCTCGTCCAGTGCAAGGCTGCCGACGGCTCTATTCTTGTCGTTCGGATTTTCGGCGGATTGATGAATTTAGACGCGTTCTTTGCCTTTTCCGCCATGCGCGTCCGTTTTATACAAGTGACCGGTCGTGCTTTTCGGTACGGCCGCTCGAAACGGCATTGGACGTTCACCTATCGACACGCACACCGGCAGTGCGTTTGCCGCACGTTCGAGTGCGCCGTCTCCCGGATACGGTGCAGTGCAGCAACGCGCCGATGCCCAGACAACGTATGGAGCTAGGGTTTAGCCGTATGGCACGCTTGTTGCACTCGCTCACACAATACCGCAGCCCGATTCGTGCCCCGGGCCAAAAGCTATTAGAGATTCAAGGAACGCTCCCCATGTCGCCCGACCGCACAGCGTCGCTGTCCCACTTCGCGTTCATGCCTTTACCGAACTTCACGATGATCGCGTTCACCAATGCGATCGAGGTGCTTCGGATGGCGAACTACCTGAGCGGCCAGCCGCTCTATCGCTGGTCGGTGATCAGCCCGGACGGCGGACCGGTCACGGCGAGCAACGGCCTGACGGTCGACACGGGCCCGGCCGAGTGCGCGGGACAACCCGACATCGTGTTCGTGTGCGGCGGCGTCGACGTGCAGCGCGCGACCACGCCCGCCCATCTGTCGACACTGCGCCGCTTCGCGCGCTCCGGCATCCCGCTCGGCAGCCTGTGCACGGGCACCTATGCGCTCGCGAAATCGGGGCTGCTCGCTGGCTACGCGTGCGCGATCCACTGGGAGAACATGTCGGCGCTGAAGGAAGAGTTTCCGGACACGCGCTTCCTGAAGGAACTGTTCGTGATCGACCGCGACCGCATCACGTGCACGGGCGGTGTCGCGCCGCTCGACATGATGCTGAACCTGATCGCCGCGCGCGTGGGCACCGCACGCGTCACGCAGATCGCCGAGCAGTTCATCGTCGAACACGTGCGCGATACGAGCGCACAACAGCGCATGCCGCTCGTCGCGCGCCTGGGCTCGGCGAACAAGTCGCTGTTCGAAGTGATCTCGCTGATGGAGAACAACATCGAGGAGCCGCTGTCGCGCGAGGAGCTCGCGCGGCTCGCGAACATGTCGCAGCGGCAGTTGCAGCGCCTCTTCCGCGAGCACCTCGGGATGACGCCGACGCACTACTACCTGACGCTGCGGCTGCGCCGGGCGCGCGAGTTGCTGCTGCAGACCGACATGTCGATCATGCACATCACGATGGCGTGCGGCTTCCAGTCGGCATGCCACTTCAGCAAGAGCTACCGTGACGCGTTCGGCGTCGCGCCGACGCGTGAGCGCCGCAAGCAGGTGGCGCCGCTCGCGCAGGGTGCGGCGAGTGCGGGGCCTGCGTTTCCGGCGCATGTGCTGCATGCGTGAAGCAGGCAGTACCTGAAGAAAAAAGCGGCCTCGAAGGCCGCTTTCCGTTTGCGCTTACGATCCCCACACCTGCATTTCATCGAGCGAATACCCCCACTGCGTCGCCCGCTTCGTGCCGAGCATCCGCACGTAGCGGCCCTGCGCCTTCAGGTTCGGCAGCGTCACATGCCCGTACGACACGCCGTTGCTCGTCGAGTAGATCGTCGTCCAGTTCGCGTTGTCGTTCGACGTCTGGATCTGGTAGACGAGCGCACCCGCATCCCAGTACAGATCGATGCTGCTGATCGCCTTCGTCGCGCCGAGATCGACCGAGATCCATTGCGGATCGACGCCGGCGCCTTCGGGTGAATCCCAGCGCGTGCTCGTCGTGTTGCCGTCGAAGGCCTTGTCCGGCGTGAGCGACGCGTTGTAGCTCGCCGACGCCGCGGCCGGCCGCCCTTGCGACAGCAGCGTGCGTGTAACGGCCGGGCCGCCGTAGTAGTTCGCGCCGAGCTTCGCCTTCGTCGCGTCGGCATTCACGCCGAACTGCGACAGGCTCCAGCGCTGCCCGGTCGTCACGTCGCCGACGTACAGCTGATAGCCGCCCGCCGTCGTCGACGAGAAGAACAGGTAGTTCGTACCGCTGACCGGCGCCGGATCCGAGTTGTTGCTCATGCAGTCGTTGAGCGCGAGCGCGCTCGGCGTCGAGGCCGGGTCGGCCGTCTTCGCATAGATCTGGTCGGCCCCGCCGCTGTCCTTCCAGCGTGCGTAGTACACCATGCCGTCCGCACGCACGGTCGGGTAGTACGTCTGCAGCCCGGCCGGACGATCGAACACGGCGGTCGCGCCGGTCGCGAGCGTGCGCTTCATCAGCCCCATGTTCGCGCCGGTGCCGGTCGCGTAGTACACGGCGCTCGCGTCCGGCGCGAGGAACGGCATCGAGTACTCGGCGCCGGCCGGTGCGTTCGTCAGGCTCACCACCGACGTGAACACCGGGCCCGCGCTCGTGTACGACAGCGTCGCCTGCTTGACGTCGCCGTTCTGCTTGAACACGAGCGTCTTGCCGTCCGTGCTGAACTTCGGATCCTCGTTGCGCGTGGCGCCCGTGCTGTGCGTCATGTTGACGGGCGGCGTGCCCGTGCCGAGCTGCAGCATGAACACGTTCCATGCGCCGTTGCTGATGCCCATGAACGCGAGCCACTTGCCGTCAGGGCTGAACACGCCGTTCATCGGATCGGTGATGCCCCACGCGCTTTTGCTGAGCTGCGTCAGCGTATGGGCCGAGAAGTCGTAGAGGAAAAGCTGGCTCGTGCCGTCGCCGTACTTGACGTAGCTGTGATAGACGAGCTTTCCGGTGAGCGCGGCGGGGAACGTCGCGTTCGGCTGGGCGGCGGGATTGTTGACGCAGGCTGCGGCTGCGACGCCGCCGAACAGGTTGAGGGCGATGCCGGCCACGAGGCCGGCGACGAGGGTCTTCAGTTTCACGCTGGATGCTTTCGGGTAAGGTAAGGACGCCGCAGAAAAGGACTCGCGCGACACGCGCGGGCGTCACGGATTCGCGGTCGGGCAGCGTGAATTCCGTATCGGTCGGACAGCGGGAACAAAGCTTGCGAGAGGATGCCCGCTTGTCAGACGAAAGAACAGGATCAGAGCGCTCACAAAACATGCGGATCAGCGATATGGGGCGCGCTTGCACGTGACGGCTGCCGTACTACTCTTTGTCATCGAGGTCCAACGGCCGGAGGGCACGCATGAAGCGCTATGCGGTGCTGGCAAAGACGATCGCCGACGCCATCCGGCGCGGCGACCTGGCGGCCGGCGCGCGCATCCCTACCGTGCGCGCGGCATGCCGCGCGTATCGCGTGAGCCCGTCCACGGTGTTTCGTGCGTACTACGCGCTGGAAAGCGAGGGCCTGATCGTCGCGCGGGCGCGCTCCGGCTATTTCGTCGCGAATCTCGCGGACAAGCACGTACGGTTCGGCCGCGATCCGCCGCGCAAGCCGGCCGCCGTGCAAGCCGACGACGATGACGCGCTGCCCCGCCTGCTCGATTCGCTCAAGTGCGACGACATCGTGCCGCTCGGCTCGGCATTCGCGAGCTATTCGCTGTTTCCGATGAGCAGCCTGTGGCGTCACGTGGCGTCGGCCGCCCGCCACATGGATCGCACGAAACTGCTGGAGGGCCTGCCGCCCGGCTACGACCCGCTGCGCCGCCAGATCGCGTTGCGCTACCTGAACGCGGGTGCGTCGCTGCCGCTGGAGGAAATCGTCATCACGACGGGGGCGATCGAAGCGCTGACGCTCAGTCTGCAGGCGCTGACACGTCCGGGCGACATCGTCGCGATCGAGCGGCCGGCATTCCACGCGGTGTTGCAGGCCGTCCAGTGCCTGCACCTGAAGGCCGTCGAGATTCCGGTCGACCCGCGCACGGGCCTCGACCTCGACGCGCTCGCCGAGGCGCTCGATACGCATCCGGTGCGCGCGTGCTGGTTCATGACGTCGCTCCACAATCCCACCGGCGCGACGCTGACCGACGAGCGCAAGCGCGCTCTGATCGACCTGCTCGCGTCGCGCGGCGTGCCGCTGATCGAGGACGACGTGTATGGCGAACTGCAGTTCGGCACGGCGCCCACACGCCCCGCGAAACTGTACGACGATAACGGGCTCGTCCTGCATTGCGGGTCGTTCTCGAAGTGCCTCGCGCCCGGCTTCCGGATCGGCTGGGTCGCGGCCGGTCGCTTCGTGGGGCAGATCCGGCAGGCCAAAGGCGCGAGCGCGCCGGCCGCCGACGTCCCCGCGCAGATGGCGATTTCGAGCTACCTGCGCGACGGCGCATACGACCGGTTCCTGCGCAAGCTGCGGCGCAATCTCGCCGCGCACCAGGCGCAAATGTTGTCGGCCGTGCGCGCGTATTTTCCGGCGGACACCGAAGTGTTCGCGCCGCGCGGCGGGTATTTCCTGTGGATCGAGTTGCCGCCGCACGTGGATGCGATGCACCTGTTCGGCGATGCGATGGAAAGCGGCGTCAGCATCGCGCCCGGGCCGCTCTTCTCCGCGACCGGCGGCTTTCGCCGCTATGTGCGACTCAACTACGGGCGGCCGTGGACGCCGGCCGTCGAGCGCGCACTGGAGACGCTCGGCACGCTCGCGGCGCGACAGCGGCACGGCAGTTAGCACGAAACGAGCGGCACGCGACGCGCGAGAAGCGCCTTGCGTTTCGCGCGCGAGCGACAAACAATGAAGCGGAAGGCAGCCGCGGACGAACGGGTTCCAAGCGTCCGATGTTATGGAGAATCTCATGAACGCCGCATGCGAACGACCGTCGATGTGCAGCCCGACGATAGCGTTCATCGGTTGCTGACGATGCGCGTCCTGCCCAATCGAAGCGTCCGCGCGCGCGATGCGTGGCGTGCCGTGCTGAATGCGCGCGCCGAATCGCGGCACGCGACGTGCTGCCGCTGCCGCGAATGCGGCTTCGTCGCGTTCCGCGCACTCGAGCACTGCCCCGTCTGCGGTCAATGGAACGGGCCGTTCGAGCCGATCGATCGCCGACCGGCCGACGCACACGCCGCGCACGCGCCGCGGTCGTTCCACACGTGGTCGTCGCGCGTCGCCCGCGCGCTGCGCAACGCGGCTTTCCAGCGGCCGCGCGCGTCGAGCGCGCCGATCCTGAGCATCCTCACGGTCGTACTGCTCGTCGGCGGCTACGTGACGGTCGACCAGACCTGCAAGGCCGATCTCGTTTGTCGCGGGTCCGGTACGCCGGCCGCCGTCGCGACCGAAACCGGGTTGCCCGCGTCGAACGATCCGTTCCTGCCGGTCTTGCCCGCACCCGTCTACCCGTTCCATTCGCCTGATGCAACGCAAGTGGCGGCCGATCCGCAACAGGGTGCCCCGGTCGCCGTCAAACCCGCTCGCCCGATGGCGGTTGCGCAGGCCGCGCCATCGTTGCGCGTACCTGACCGGACGCGCGCCGGCGCAATCCGCGGAGCCGACTGGAAAGGCAACCGCGACACCGCCCATCGCACGCGCGCGATCCGCCGCGTCAGCGCGCACACCGGGCGTGCACGTCGCGTCGCGGCCAGCCACGCCGAAATCGCGAAGCTCTATCGCGGCCACTGAGCGTGGCCCGGGCCCGCGCGCGACGATTCGCTTTTCCCGGCCGCTCTTCATACAACGGCGTTCGTGACCTGTGCGTGTGCGCGCGAATCCGGCCGCACGGTAATGAACGGTTCGTCAGCGCGCGACGACGATCGCCGCGACGCCGCACGATCGGGGGTCGCCGGTCGCCGCGTTGCGCTGCCCTTCGCTCCCGCAACGAAAAACGGGCGGCCCGTTTCCGGAGCCGCCCGTTCTCGCGTCACGCGTCGCGTGTCGAACGCCAGCGCATCACGCCGCCAGCAACCCGTGCGGATCGATCACGAATTTGCGCGGCGCGCCGCCGTCGAACTTCTTGTAGCCTTCCGGCGCCTGGTCGAGCGAAATCACTTCGACGTTGACGATCTTCGCGATCGGCAGCCGGTCGAACAGGATCGCCTGCATCAGGTTGCGGTTGTACTTGAGCACCGGCGTCTGGCCCGTGAAGAACGAATGCGACTTCGCCCAGCCGAGGCCGAAGCGGATGCTCAGGCTGCCGTGCTGCGCGGCCTTGTCCTTCGCGCCCGGATCGTCCGTCACGTACAGGCCCGGGATGCCGATCGCGCCGGCCGGGCGCGTGATCTCCATCAGCGAGTTCAGCACCGTCGCGGGCGCTTCCTCCGAATGGCCCGATGAACCGTGGCCGTGCGCCTCGAAGCCGACGCAATCGACCGCGCAGTCGATCTCGGGCACGCCGAGGATCTGCTCGATCTGCTCGCCGAGCGACGCGTCCTTCGACAGGTCGACCGTCTCGAACCCCATCGCCCGTGCGTGCGCGAGGCGTTCCGCATTCATGTCGCCGACGATCGTCACGGCCGCGCCGAGCAGGCGCGCCGATGCGGCCGCCGCCATGCCGACCGGGCCCGCGCCCGCGATATAGACCGTCGAACCGGGCTTCACGCCCGCGCTCACCGCACCGTGATAACCGGTCGGCAGAATGTCGGACAGGCAGGTCAGGTCGCGGATCTTCGCCATCGCCTGATCGCGATCCGGGAATTTCAGCAGGTTGAAATCGGCATACGGCACGAGCACGTATTCGGCCTGGCCGCCGATCCAGCCGCCCATGTCGACGTAGCCGTACGCGCCGCCCGCACGCGACGGGTTCACGTTCAGGCACACGCCCGTATGCGTGTCCTTGCACATCGCGCAGCGGCCGCACGCGACGTTGAACGGCACCGACACGAGATCGCCGATCTTCAGCGTCTCGACGTCGCGGCCCACTTCGACCACTTCACCGGTGATCTCGTGACCGAGCACGAGGCCGATCGGCGCGGTCGTGCGGCCGCGCACCATGTGCTGGTCGGAGCCGCAGATGTTCGTGCTGACCACCTTCAGGATCACGCCGTGGCCGATCGCGCGGCCGGTCGGGTCGACCATCTTCGGATAATCGATTTTCTGGACTTCGACCTTGCCCGGCCCAAGATAGACGACACCTCGATTGCTGCTCATCGTATTGTCTCCATGTCTCGTTGGATGGCGCGGCGGCGCGCCGGCTCATGCGGCGCACACGCAACGTGCTGTTCGAGAGTAGTCCGGGAGGCAGGGGCGCCGATGTCTCAAACGCGACATGCGTTTGATCGGCGCCGACATCGATGGCGGAAATACGAAAGTCGGGCGGGAAACGACGGGGACGCCCCAGGTGAGAAACGCACCGGGGTCGGACCAGCCGTCGCGGCCTGCCGCCGCCGCGACGGCGGGCGCTACCCGCGCTGATTCTCGCGGATGATCGCGGCGGCGGCGGCCTCCGCGTCGCTCGCGACGCCGTCGTGCACGCGCGTGCTGACGGCCGGCGTCGGCGGCTCGCTGTCGAGCGCGTGGCCGTTGCGGTCGTGCGTGTCGACCGTCGCGCGCATCGACAGCCCGACGCGCAGCGGATGCGCGGCGAGGTCGCGCGGATCGAGCGCGATCACGACCGGCACGCGCTGCACGACCTTGATCCAGTTGCCGGCCGCGTTCTGCGACGGCAGCATCGAGAACGCGCTGCCCGTGCCCGCCGAGAAGCCCTGCACGCGGCCGCGATAGGCGACGCGCGAGCCGTAGAGATCCGACACGACCTCGACCGGCTGCCCGACGCGCATGTGGCGAATCTGCCCTTCCTTGAAATTCGCCTCGACCCACAGCCGGTCGAGCTGCACGATCGACATCAGCGGCACACCGGGCCCGACCTGCTGGCCGACCTGCACCGAGCGCTGCCCGATCGTGCCGTCGACGGGCGCGACGATCGTCGTGCGCTTCAGGTTCCGGTACGCAAGCTTGAATTGCGCGGCCGCCTGCACGACGGCCGGGCTTTCGTCGACGGGAAGCTTGCTGCCGAGCGCGCGCGCCGCGTCGAGCTGCGCCTGCGCGGCCGCGAGGTTCGCCTGCGCGCCGGCCACCGCCGCGCGGGCCCGCGCCAGTTCTTCGGGCGCGACGATTTCGACCGAGGCGCCCGAACGCGCGGCCAGCGCGCGCTGCGCCAGCGACAGGTCGGCGCGGCGCGCATTCACGGCCTCGACGTACATCGTGTTCGAGATCTTCGCGTTCGCGACCTGCCGCACCGCCTGTGCGAGCTGCGCCTTCGCCTGCGCGAACGCGACGGACGCCTCGGTGTCATCGAGCTTCACGAGCGTCTGCCCCGCGCGCACGGCCTGCGTATCGGCGACCTGCACGTCGGTCACGGTGCCCGGAATCTGCGCGGCGACCTGCACGATGCTGCCCGCGACGTACGCGTCGTCGGTGTCTTCGTCATAGCGGGCGCTCGACAGCCAGTACGCGACCCACGCGATCGCGGCCAGCAGCACGATCGCGAGGAACACGGTGAAGCGCTTGCGGCGCGTCGCGCGGCGTGCATCGAGGGCCGGGGCGTTCAGCGCGGCCGGCGGCGCGGCGGAATGAAGGTTGTCGTGGTGCATCAGTTCATCAGTCGCTTTGCGTGACGATCAGACGATCGTGCTGGAACACGGGAATCGCGGGCATCGGCGCCGGGCCCGGCATCGGGCTCGCCGAGGCCGTACGTGCGAGAACGGGGGTGCCACGCGGCGTCGCATCGGAGTGGGTCGCACCGACCGTGGACGGGCGCGTGGTGTCGTCGCGTCGTGCGGATTCAGGCGTGGACACGGCCCTCGTCGTGGCGGCGGCTGGTGCAACCGTGGCGCTCCGCGCGGGCGAGTCGTTCGACGGGCCGGCTACCGCTACCCGGTTCGCGGCCACGGCGGCCGGCGCTCCGCGTCTGGCCGCCGCCCCGCTGCGCGCCCGCTGCACGGCCGGCGCTTGCGCCTGCGCGACCGTTGCGCCCGCATCGAACCCGCCGCCCAGCGCGCCGATCAGCCCAACGCGCAGCGTCCGCTGCTTGCCGAGCAACGCGATCATCTGCGCGCGCTCGTCGATCAGCGTGAGATCCGCGACATCGACGTCCTTCTGCATCAGCACGCCGCGCCGATGCCGGTCCGCCGCGATCTGCACGATCTTCTGCGCGGCCGCGACCGCATCCTGCTGCTGCGCGACGAGCGTCTGCGACGTCTGCAGCGACGTGACGAGTTGCGCGACCTGCCCGAGCGCGTCGTCGACGGTCTTGTTGTACAGCCCGATCGCGACGTCCGCCTGCGCGACGTCCGCGCCGAGCTTGGCCTTCAGCCGGCCGCGATCGAAGATCGGCAGCGAGATCGCGGGGCCGACGGAGCCGGCGAGCGAATCGCGCGAGAACAGCGACGCGGGCGTCAGCGCGAACACGCCGCCGAGCGCGACGAGGTTCACATCCGGATAGAACTGCGCGCGCGTCGAGTCGGCGTTCGCGAACGCGGCCTCGACCCGCAGCCGCGCGGCGACGATGTCGGGCCGGCGGCCGAGCAGATCGGCCGGCAGCCGGGCGGGCAGCGCGCCGCCCGCGAACGCGCCCACGCGCGGCCGCTGCAGCGCGAGCCCGCGCTCCGGGCCGCGGCCCGACAGCACGCCGAGTTGCAGTTGCGCGAGCTTGATCTGCTCGTCGTTCAGCGCGATCTGTTCGAGCAGGCGGCTGCGCTTGATCGCCGCGTCGCTCGCGTCGTACGCATTGTCGAGGCCACGCGCGGTGCGCTCGCGCAGCACGGCCGTCACGCGCTGGCTGATCTTCAGCTTCTGCTGCAACAGGTCGCGCACCGCATACGCCTGATCGAGCTGGCAATACACGGTGACGATCGCGACGGCGAGCGTGAGCCGCACCTGTTCGGCCTCGACGCCGGCGGCGTCGCGCAACGACATCAGGCTCTTCGTCGCCGCGCGGTTCTTGCCCCACAGGTCGAGCTGGTAGTTCAGTCCGACGAAGATCGACGACGGCGACACGTTCGGATCGCCGAAAATCTGTACCGGCACGCGATAGCCGCCGGCCGTCACGTCGGCGATGTCGCCGGGCTTCGGCATCCGCGCGCGGCTGATCGTCGCGCCGGCCGTGCCCGTCAGCCCGGTCAGCGAATCGAACTGCTGAAGCTGCGCCTGCGCGATACGCAACCGCCCCTGTGCAACCTGCACATCGGGACTGTTCCGCGACGCCTCGGCCACCAGGTCGTCGAGCTGCGGATCCTGTAGCTGCTTCACCCAGTCGGGCGCCGGCCACGCGCCGTTCGCGCCGGAGCCGGCGGTATGCACGAGCGCATCGTCGGCCGGCGCGCGCAGCGACAGCGACGGCAGGAAGCCCGACGGCACGCATCCGGCCAACGCGAGCGTTGCCGCGGCGGCCGCGATCATCGCGCCGCCCTTCATGCCACGCGGCGAACCCGCCGCTTGCTTCATCCGACGCATCGTCACCCCTGCCGAACGCGCTGCGCCCGCGCGGCCAGACGCGGCCGCGTGCGCTCGAGCGGGCCGAGCCGGCCGAACAGGCCGTCCGCGACGCCGAACAGGATGCCGGCCAGCTTCGCGCGCTTGTCGCGCTCGACGAGCGCGATCTGCACCACCTGCCACACGGTCAGCAGGTTCGGCACGAGCGCCACCGGAAAACGCAGCCCGTACTGCATCCCGAGCTGCACCGCATTGCGCGCGCTGTAGTAGCGCCGTTGCCACGAATGGTTCATCGACGTCATTTCGAAAGGACCGATCGCGTGCCGCCGTTTCTCGCCGATCCGGTGCGACAGCACCAGCGACGGCACGACATAGAGCGGCACGTTGCGCGACAGCGCGCGGAAGCTGTATTCGGTATCGACGTGATCGATGAACAGCGTCTCGTCGAAGCGGCCGAGCACGTCGAACGCATCGCGCGACACGACGCAGCCCGATGAAATCAGAAACGCGCAGCGCTGCATCGGCGCGCCCGGTTCGATGCGCAGGCGGCGCAGGCCGATGCCGTTCGTCGCGAGTTCCGGCAGGAAGCTGCGCGCGTTCTCGTCGAAGATGCGCGGGCCGGCGAGGAACGCGCGCCCGCCAAGCCCCGCGCAAACCTCGCGCATCGTCGGGAAATACGCGGCCGGCACCGACGAATCCTGGTCGAACAGCGCGACCGCATCGACGCGGTCGCGAAACAGCGCCGCGAGCCCCGCGTTGTACGCGCCCGCGATGCCGCCGCGATTGCCGTGATGCAGCAGCGCGATGCCTTCACGCGCGCACAGGTCGCGCACCCGTGCATCGGCCTGCGGCGTGTTGTCGACGACGAGCAGCGCATCGCACGCGTGCCGCCACGCGCGCAGCGCGTCGAGCTGTGCGTCGCTGGGGTGATACAGGATCACGAGTGCACCGAGTGTCGTCATGGTCTCTTCTCAATGTCCGAACGATGCGGCCGCGCCGCGTTTCGGCCGCGTCAGCCACATCATCGCGGCGAGCGCGAGACACGTCATGCTCGCCATCCAGAACATGTCGTTGGTCGCCATCATGTAGGCCTGCTGCATCACGACGTGATGCAGCGTCGTCAGCTCGCGCACGCCGTCCACGCCCATCGCGTTCAGCGCATGCACGAAGCGTTGCGTGTTCGCCGACGCATGCGTGACCGATTGGGACACGACGTCGTAGTGATAGGTCGCGCGGTTGTCCCACAGCGTCACGCTCATCGCGGTGCCGAACGCGGCCGACAGCGTGCGCAGGAAATTCGACAGGCTCGACGCGGCGGCGAGCCGGTCGTCCGGAATGCGCGACAGCGTCGCGGCGGTCAGCGGAATGAAGAAGCACGGCAGCCCGATCCCCTGGATCAGCCCGGGTGCTGCGATCTGCGCGAACGTCATCTTCAGCGTGAAATGCGCGTCCCACGCGAGCACGGCCGCGAACACGAGAAAGCCGAACGTCGCGAGCACGCGTGCGTCGAAACGGTGCGCACGCAGCCCGACGAGGATCGAGAATACGAGCGCGAGCACGCCGAGCGACGCGGTCGCGAGCCCCGCATGAAACGCGTTGTAGCCCATCACGGCCTGCATCCACAGCGGAAACACCACGCCGACCACGGAGAAGCTCATCATGCCGAGCGAGATGATCAGCACGCAAAACGAGAACGTGCGGTCGCGAAACAGGCTCAGGTCGACCACCGGATGCGCTTCGCCCGCTTCCCAGATCAGCAGCGACACGATCGCAAGCGCCGCGACCACCGCGAGCGTGACGATCAGCGGCGAATCGAACCAGCCGCGGTCGTGGCCGAGATCGAGCATCGCCTGCAGCGAGCCGACGCCGATCACGAGCAGCACGATGCCCGGCACGTCGATCGGGCCGGCCGCGCCGCGCTGCGCGTCGGGGCGCAGCATCGCGGTGCACACCGCGAACGAGAACAGCCCGATCGGCAAGTTGATCAGGAAGATCCACGGCCACGAAAAGTTGTCGACGATCCAGCCGCCGACCACCGGCCCGAAGATCGGCGCGAGCAGCACCGTCATCGCCCATAGTGCGAGCGCGATCGTACGTTTGGCCGGAGGAAAGGTGCGCAGCAGGATCGTCTGCGACAGCGGCACCATCGGCCCCGAACACAGCCCCTGCAGCGCGCGGCAGATCACGAGCACGTGCAGGTCGCGCGCGAGCCCGCACATCAGCGACGTCAGCGTGAACAGCAGCACCGCGCCGACGAACAGCCGCAGTTCGCCAACGCGGCGTGCGAGCCAGCCGGTGAGCGGCACGGCGATCGCGGCCGCGACCGAATACGAGCTGATCACCCACGTGCCCTGGCTGTTCGATACGCCGAGACTGCCGGAGATCGCCGGCACCGCGACGTTCGTCACGGTCGAGTCGAGCACTTCGATGAACGTCGCGAGCGACAGCGCGAACGTCAGCAGCGCGAGCCGGATGCCGCGCACCGGCTGCGCGGCCGGCGCGGGCGGCACGTCGAACGCCGGCGGCGCGGCGGCCCCGTCGTGAAGCGGCGACGCGGCGCTCATGCGCCGGCCACCGCGACATCGGCCCGCGCGGCCGCTCGTCCGCGCTTCGGCACGAACCGTTCGATGAAATCGGCGGCCGCGCCGCAGCCGTCCGGCGCGGCCGCGAGCAGCGCACGCGTGCGCTCCGCATGCACCGCGAACGCGGGTTCGTCGAGCACGCGCGCGAGCGCCGCGCCGAGCCGCGCGCCGTCGAGCGGGCCGTCGACACGCACGCCGCAGCCGTTCGCGACGACGCGTTGCGCGTTGTCGAACTGATCGTGCGCGAACGGCGTGACGACCTGCACGATGCCGGCTTCGCACGCGAGCGCCGCCGTGCCGATCCCGCCGTGATGCACGAGCGCGCGGCAACGCGGCAGCAGCGTGCGCATCGGCACGAAGCGGCGCACGAGCAGCCGGTCGCCGTCCTGCGCCGCATCGTGCGGCGTCAGCAGGATGCCGCGCGCGCCGGTCGCGCGCAGCGCGTGCGCCACCGCGCGCGCATAGGCCGCATGATCGACGAGCGTCGAACCGGCCGTGAACACGACCGGGGCTTCGCCGGCCGCGAGAAACGCATCGAGTGCCACATCGTCGTCGGGTGTCGCGATATCGTTGAACAGCGGAAAACCGCTTTGCAGATGATTCGACGGCCAGTCGGGCTGCGGCGGCGCGAACCAGCCGGGAAACAGACACAGCACGCCGTCGGTCGAATGCAGCCAGCGGCCGAGCACGCGGCGCGCGGGCGCCAGCCCGAGCCCGCGGCGCACCGCGTCGAGCGCCGGGCCGCACACGCGGTCCAGCACCTGGCGCTCGATCAGCGTCATCAGCGCCGACTTCACCGGCAACGGCCAGCGCGCGGGTATCGTCAGGCGCGGGTGGGTCGGCGGTGCATGCGCGGACAGCAGCGTCGACGGCGACACCTGCACCGACACGTACGGCGTGCCGTGCAGCTCCTGCATGAAGCGCGCGGAGAACGCCCACAGCGTGCCGACCAGCACCGTGTCGGCATCGGTCAGCGCGCGCAGCGTGTCGTAATGCGGGCGCAGCGTCGGCGCGATCACCTGCCACAGCGTGCGGAACGACGTCCGCGGATCCCACAGCGCCGGGTTCGCCATCGCCGCGTCATAGTCGGCCGCGGTGCCGACCGGCACGAACGCGAAGCCGCAGCGGCGCACGGCCGCCTCGAACGGCGCATGCGTGCAGAACACGACCTCGTGGCCGCGCGCGGCGAGCGTGCGCGCGATGCCGAGCAGCGGATGCACGTCGCCCGCCGAACCGATCGCGGTCACGATCATCTTCGCCATCGCGCGCCTCGCGGGGTCAGTAGAAGCCGGGGATCAGCGCCGCGACCTCGCGGCGGTACTGCGTATAGGCCGGCCCGAAATGCCCGGTCAGCCAGCTCTCCTCGACGCGCACCTTGTACGCGAGCGACGCGAACACCAGCAGCACGCCGATCGCGCCGCGCCATTCGCCGCCGATCAACGCGGCGCCGACCAGCGCGATCAGGCAGCCGGTATAGATCGGGTGACGCACGAGCGCATACGGCCCCGTACGGACGAGTTCGTGGTTTTCCTTCAGCGTGACCGACACGCTCCAGTTCGTGCCGAGGTGCAGCCGCGCCCATACCGAAAACAGCAGGCCGGCCACCAGCACCGCGAGCCCGCACTGCGCCTGCAGCCCGAAGCGCTGCCAGTCGGGCGCGAGCGCCTGCCACGACGGATCGGGCAGGATGATCAACGCGCCGCCGACGATCAGCGGAATCGACTGCAGCGTGCGCGAGCGCGACGCCTCCTTGCGCACGGTCGTCTTGACGCCCTGCGACGTGGCGATCCAGTACGCGAGCCACGCGGCCCACGGAACGACGATGGCGATGGTCTGAACGATATTCACGGCTGGCCTGCCTCGTTGGGATGGGAATTCGGATGCGCGGGACGCGCCCGCTGCACGACGGATGGCGTCACGACGAAAGCGCATGCATCGGCGCGGGCACGCACGCGTGCGCGGCGGCACGTGCGACCCCGGCCGCGGCAGATGGCTCGCCGCAGAAGAACTCGAGCAGCGCGGTACGGGTGGATTCGCGCTGCGCCCGGCCTTCGATGTCGAGGAAGTGGCCCGCGTCCGGCACCGTCGCGAACCGCGCGCGCGCCACGTGCGCGCCGAGTTGCCGCACGTCGGCCGGCGTCGTGTATTCGTCGCGCTCGCCGTTCAGGAACAGCAGCTCGCAGCCGATGTTCGCGAACTCGCTGAAATAGCGCTCGGGCTGCAGCGACAGGATCTGGTCGACGTGGAACGCGACCTGGTCCTGCTCGTCGCGCGGCAAGCGCGTGAGATACCGGTAGTTGTACAGCTTCATGATGCGCGGCAGATAGCGGCCGACGGTGTCGTTCAGCAACTGCGCGGCCTTCAGGTTCTCGCCGGCCGCGATGTGGTCGCGGGCGCGCGTCACGTAGTCCACCATCGCGTCGTTCAGGAATGGCGAGAACGAACAGATCGCCGCGCGCCGCACGCTCGGGCAGCCGCGCGCGAGCGCGAACAGCGACGCGACGCCGCCCCACGACACCGACACGAGGAACGCCGGCGCGAAGCGCTCGACCAGGTACTGGAGGATCGCGGCTTCGTCGTCCTTGGTCAGGATGGAGCAGCCGGGGTTGTGCTGCCGCGACTGCCCCGCATACGGCAAATCGAAGCAGATTGTGTTCATCCGCTCGCCGAGATACTGGACGGTCTGGCCGAACGACGCGGTCGTCGCGAGCGCGCCGTTGACGAGCATCGCCGTGTCGAAGGCCGGGTCGAACACGTTCCGTTCGACGTAGACCTTCAGACCGTTCGGCAGCGGGACCACGTGTTTTTCGGTCGGCATCGTCGTTCTCCGGTGAGTGCGGCGTCTCGACGTCGCGGCATGCTGCAGGTGCACAATGGCCGGCGCCGGGTCCGTGCGCGATCGATCGACGCGCGCGATTGCCGACGCACCGCGGCAATCGCGCGCGGCGCCATTCATTCCTCGTGGTGCGGCGCCATACTAATACGGTCGACATTGCCCACTCAAGTCATTCCAAAAATCCCTCTACTCGGCCATGAAATACGCCGAATTCAAATTGATTTATCGATTTCTATGGTATGCGGAATCCATCCGAGGACGATCGCAATCGTTTGCGCGCAACGCTTCCTGGCGTCGAAAAATTGACATTTGTACTTATTTTTCAACTACTTATTGAGTTTAAATCGCCGAATTCAAACGGCTTTCACAAAACCGCACGCATTCACAATCCGATTTGGCAATTTCACATCGTGAATAATATTACAGACCTCGACATTCTTTCGCCTTGTAATGAAATCGAGCGCAGAAACGGTCCTCCGCATTGCATCATTTTTTCACAGCGCGTTTTAAACAGATTCAAATTTAATTAACCTTCTTTCAATGCGTTTTTCCGCATCCGCACATGGCTCCGGGCGTGACGAGTCGTTCCGTTTGGAACAGGGCCCGCCGTTCAGCCCCGATTTTTTGTTGATTGAACAATCAATAAAAAACCGCTAAGCTCTCGACTTCCATCAACGGCCCGTCCGGGCGAAGGGGAGTCGCGATGCCGAAAGTCGGAATGCGGGAGATACGCCGCGCCCAGTTGATCGATGCCACGCTGCGCTCGATCGACGAAGCGGGCCTGCCCGGCACGACGCTCGCATCGGTCGCGCAACGCGCGAACATCTCGACGGGCATCGTCAGCCATTACTTCGGCGACAAGGACGGCCTGCTCGAAGCGACGATGCGGCACGTGCTGCGCGACCTGTGGTCGGCCACCACGCGCCGCCGCGCCGCCGCACGCAAGGACCCGCGTTCCCGGTTGCGTGCCGTCGTCGCCGCGAACTTCGACGACACGCAGGTCAGCGCGCCGGTGATGAAGACATGGCTCGCGTTCTGGTCGCAGAGCATGCACGACCCGATGCTCAAGCGGCTGCAGCACGTCAACACGCGGCGCCTCCATTCGAACCTGTGCGCCGAATTCGCCAAGGCATTGCCGCGCACGAAAGCGCGCGAAGCCGCCAGCGGCCTCGCCGCGCTGATCGACGGCCTGTGGCTGCGCGGCGCGCTTGCCGGCGGCCCGATCGACACCCGAGCCACGTTGAAGCTCGCCCACGATTACATCGACCTGCTGCTCGCGTCCGACTGACGCGCCACGCAGTCGCCTACCAGGAGATCCTCATGTCCGTATACGGTTTGCAGCGCCTCTACATCGGCGGCGGTTACGTCGACGCCACCAGCGGCAAGACTTTCGACACCTTCGACCCGGCCACCGGCGAGCTGCTCGCGCAGGTGCAGCAGGCGAGCGCGGCCGACGTCGACCGCGCCGTTGCGTCCGCGCGGGAAGGCCAGCGCGAATGGGCGGCGATGACCGCGATGCAGCGCTCGCGCATCCTGCGCCGCGCGGTCGACCTGCTGCGCGAGCGCAACGACGAGCTCGCGGCGATCGAAACGCGCGACACCGGCAAGCCGATCGGCGAGACGCTCGCGGTCGACATCGTCACCGGCGCCGACGTGATCGAGTACTACGCGGGCCTCGCGACCGCGATCGAAGGGCTGCAGGTGCCGCTGCGCGCCGAGTCGTTCGTGTACACGCGCCGCGAACCGCTCGGCGTGTGCGCGGGCATCGGCGCATGGAACTACCCGATCCAGATCGCGTGCTGGAAGACGGCGCCCGCGCTCGCGGCCGGCAACGCGATGGTGTTCAAGCCCAGCGAAGTCACGCCGCTGACCGCGCTGAAGCTCGCGGAAATCTATACGGAAGCCGGCGTGCCGGCCGGCGTGTTCAACGTCGTGCAGGGCGACGGCTCGGTCGGCGCGCTGCTCACCGGCCACCCGGACATCGCGAAGGTGTCGTTCACCGGCGGCGTCGAAACCGGCAAGAAGGTGATGTCGCTCGCCGGCGCATCGTCGCTGAAGGAAGTGACGATGGAGCTCGGCGGCAAGTCGCCGCTGATCGTGTTCGACGATGCGGACCTCGACCGCGCGGCCGACATCGCGGTAACCGCCAACTTCTTCAGCTCGGGCCAGGTCTGCACGAACGGCACGCGCGTGTTCGTGCACCGCTCGATCAAGGACGCGTTCACGCAGAAGGTGCTCGAACGCGTGAAGCGCATCCGCGTCGGCAAGCCGACTGATGCCGACACCAACTTCGGCCCGCTCGTGTCGGCCGCGCAGCTCGACAAGGTGCTCGGCTTCATCGAAAGCGGCAAGGCCGAGGGCGCGAAGCTGCTCGCGGGCGGCACGCGTCTGACCGATGGCCACTTCGCGAACGGCCAGTACGTCGCGCCGACCGTGTTCGGCGACTGCCGCGACGACATGAAGATCGTGCGCGAAGAGATTTTCGGGCCGGTGATGAGCATCCTCGATTTCGAATCGGAGGACGAAGTGATCGCCCGTGCCAACGACACGCACTATGGCCTCGCGGCCGGTGTCGTGACCGAGAACCTGTCGCGCGCGCACCGCACGATCCATCGCCTCGAAGCGGGCATCTGCTGGATCAACACGTGGGGCGAATCGCCGGCCGAGATGCCGGTTGGCGGATACAAGCAATCGGGTGTCGGACGCGAGAACGGCATCACGACGCTCGAGCACTACACTCGAATCAAGTCGGTGCAGGTCGAGCTCGGCCGCTACAACCCGGTGTTCTAATACAAGGAGAGCCGTCATGACGACACGCGAATACGACTACATCATCTGCGGCGCAGGTTCCGCGGGCAACGTGCTCGCGACGCGCCTGACGGAAGATCCGAACGTCACGGTGCTGCTGCTCGAAGCGGGCGGCCCCGACTACCGCTTCGACTTCCGCACGCAGATGCCGGCCGCCCTCGCCTACCCGCTGCAGGGCCGCCGCTACAACTGGGCATACGAGACCGATCCCGAGCCGCACATGGACAACCGCCGGATGGAATGCGGCCGCGGCAAGGGGCTCGGCGGCTCGTCGCTGATCAACGGGATGTGCTACATCCGCGGCAACGCGCTCGACTACGACAACTGGTCGACACACAAGGGCCTCGAGAACTGGACGTATCTCGACTGCCTGCCGTACTTCAAGAAAGCCGAGACGCGCGACGTCGGCCCGAACGACTATCACGGCGGCAGCGGCCCCGTGTCGGTCACGACCAGCAAGCCGGGCGTGAACCCGCTGTTCGAAGCGATGGTCGACGCGGGCGTTCAGGCCGGCTATCCGCGCACCGACGACCTGAACGGCTATCAGCAGGAAGGCTTCGGGCCGATGGACCGCACCGTCACGCCGAAGGGCCGCCGCGCGAGCACCGCACGCGGCTACCTCGACCAGGCGAAGATGCGGCCGAACCTCGAGATCGTCACGCATGCGCTCGCCGACCGCATCCTGTTCGACGGCAAGCGCGCATCGGGCGTCACGTACCTGCGCGGCACCGAGCGCGCGACCGTGCATGCGCGCCGCGAAGTGCTCGTGTGCAGCGGCGCGATCGCGTCGCCGCAACTGCTGCAGCGCTCGGGCGTCGGCCCCGGCGCATGGCTGAAGGAACTCGACATTCCCGTCGTGCTCGATCTGCCCGGCGTCGGCCAGAATCTGCAGGACCACCTGGAGATGTACATCCAGTACGAGTGCAAGGAGCCGGTCTCGCTGTACCCGGCGCTCAAATGGTGGAACCAGCCGAAGATCGGCCTCGAATGGATGCTGAACGGCACGGGCCTCGGCGCGAGCAACCACTTCGAGGCGGGCGGCTTCATCCGCACGCGCGACGACGACCCGTGGCCGAACATCCAGTATCACTTCCTGCCGGTGGCGATCAACTACAACGGCTCGAACGCGATCGAGATGCACGGCTTCCAGGCGCACGTCGGCTCGATGCGCTCGCCGAGCCGCGGCCGCGTGAAGCTGCGCTCGCGCGACCCGAACGATCACCCGAGCATCCTGTTCAACTACATGGCCGAAGCGCTCGACTGGCGCGAGTTCCGCGATGCGATCCGCGCGACGCGCGAGATCATGCGGCAGCCCGCGCTCGACCGCTATCGCGGCCGCGAGCTGAACCCGGGCGCCGACTGCAAGAGCGACAAGGAACTCGACGCATTCGTGCGCGCCCGCGCGGAAACCGCGTTCCATCCGTCGTGCTCGTGCAAGATGGGTTACGACGACATGGCGGTGGTCGATGAAGAAGGCCGCGTGCACGGGCTCGACGGGCTGCGCGTCGTCGATGCGTCGATCATGCCGATCATCACGACCGGCAACCTGAACGCCCCGACGATCATGATCGCCGAGAAGATCGCCGACAAGATCCGCGGCCGCACGCCGCTCGCGCGGGTCGACGTGCCGTACTTCGTCGCGAACGGCGCACCGGCGCGCAATGTCGCGAAGGCCGTGCGGCAACCCGAGACCGTCTGATCGATCCAGCGCCCGCACCGGGCGCCGCGATACCCTCCCCCGCGGCTCGCGGCGTTCTCGCCCCGAGCCGCGTTTCATTGCGTCTTCCCGCTTGCGCCGCCTGCCCGGGCTACGGAAACGCCTCGCATCCGTTTCGCACGCACGATCGGGTTCCTGCGCGACGTCAGGCTCATCGCGTCGCGCAGGCGCTCGAATGCCGTATCGTCCTTCGGCCCGAAGCGGCTGACCGCCGGCCACGCGAGCACGTGATCAAGCCATTCCTGCCAGGTGTCGCCATGGAAGCCGCGGCCGATTTCCCGCACCGTATCCGGCGCGGCGATCATGACGCCCGCCAGCAGGTAGTAGGCCCAGAAACTGCCGGCGCCTGTCAGTCGATCGAGCCGGCACACGGATAGCGCGGCGAACAGCCCGTCCACCGACGCAAGATCGGCGCGGTGCGTGCGGATCGCCCGCGCGACGAGGTTGTGCCGGCCGCCGTACGCCTGAACCGAAACGCCGTTGCCTGCGGCTAGTTCTGCCGAAAACATCACGAATGCGGCCATCTCGTCGATGCGCGCCGCGTCGTCGCGCGGGCCGCATGCGCGCAGCACCATCGCGTCGATGACGGCGCCGGGACGAGTCGGCGCTTCCGTGCTCGTTGCCACGACCGCGGCGAGCCTGTCTCTCAGGTTCTTCGCATTGGGTGTCTCGCGCTGCCCGTCGGGTTCGCTCGCGAGGCGTGCGCCCGCGTCTTCGCCGCTGCATTCGACGCCATCGGCAATCCGTTCGAGCGCGGCCCAGCCGACGTCCGGATCGTCGAATGCGCAGGCATCGATCAGGCCGTGCGCGGTGTCGAATACGGCACGCGAGCCCGGGCAGCGACGTTCGGCTTCGGCGAGTTGCCGGACGGAAGGCACGTGCGAGCACGCGCCGAGCGGATCGGCCGGGTCGCATGCGCAGCCGCCGCCATCGGTCGCGATCCACGGGACGAGCCGGTGCAGGGCCGCGGTCGCTTCGCGGGAGAGGCTCGCGCCAGTTCCCGCACGTCGCGCGTGCGACGCGACGACGGGCGGGTCGCCGGCGTCGCTCGCGGTCATCGCGCAGGCCGCCGTGTCGAGATGGTCGATCAGGTACTGCAGCCACGCGGCCGTGCGCAGCCGGTCGGGCGTCGCGCCGTGGGCATCGCCATACTTTGCTGGATCGGTAAGCATGGTTCCGGCCAATTGGAATAGTCTCGTTTCAATCGAATCGGGAGGCGCGGTGCGTCACGCCTGCCCTGCAGGTCCGCCCGTGCCGGATCTCGACACGGGCGGCCAACCGGTCGTCACGCGGATAAGCGCGACGACGCGAATACATCGAGGAAGCGAAAGCGACAACCCGCGTGCGAACCGCCCGATCCTCACGCACGGCCCTCCCGCGCGGCGGGTCCCCGCTTCGGTCGCGCGCCGCTTACTGCACGTGGAACTTCGGCGACGTCAGGATCGTGCCGCCCACCGTGCAGTCCGGCGTCAGCGTGGCGTTGTTGAACGTCAGCGACGAGTTCGCGTCGCTCCACGCCATCACGACCTTGCTCGGCCCGCACGTGCCGAGCAGCGTGACGTTCACCTTCACGTTGTTGATCGACAGTTGCGTCGTGCTGTCGGCCTGCCCCGTCCACGGCGACGTGCTGCTCGCGCTGCCGCTGATCAGGCCGCACGTCGCGCCGCCCGTGAACGTCGTCGAGGTGATGTTGACGATACCGGTCGACGTGATGGTGCCGTTGAACGTCGCATTGCAGGATGCGGTAATCGATCCCTTGCTGAGGTTCGTGAGCCCCGTCGCCGAGAACGGCTCGCCGTTCGGATTCATCGGTTGGCCGTCGGCGCGCGACACGGTGACGGCGAAAGCAGGCGCGGCCGAAACCGCGGTGAAAGCCACTGCAGCAACAAGCGATACGATTTTGCGAATGCTCATTTGAACTGCCCCCTCTCTTCACAAATGGCGGCACGCCGCCAGGAACGCGACCTTCCGGCCGGAATGATCCGGCCGGTTGGTCACAGGAAGCCGCCGGCACGCGTCATGCGCGCCGGTCGGCTCAGAACTTGTAGGAAATCCCGACGAAGGTGATCAACGGGTCGGCCTTCAACCGCGTGCGCGTGGTCGCGAGCGTCGATCCGTCGGCCGCCTTGATCACGAGCGACGAGTAGGTCTTCAGCGGCATGTACGTCAGCGTCGCCGTGAGTCCCCAGTGCTTGTCGATCGCGTAGCTCGCGCCGACGTTGTAGACCGGCGTGAACGACGACGACGCCTTGCCCTCCACCGACGTCGCGCCCGGCTTGCCGGCGCCGGCCGCGAGCACGCTGCCGAGGTTCTCGTTGATGTCCTTCGCGAAGTTGCCGTTCAGTTCGATGTTGCTGAACCAGCTGTAGGCCACGCCGATCCCGACGAACGGGCGAAACCTCGCCGTCGGCGAATTGAAGTAGTACTGCAGGATGATCGTCGGGCTCCACTGCCGCGCGTTCTTCACGGCCGGCTGGTTCGCCGACTTGTCCATGTCGACGTTGCCGAGCGCGCCGGCCGGGCCCGGCGGCTTGATCACGCCGTGGCCCGTCAGCGTGAACTCGGGCGGCACGCCGAGCACCGACGTCACCGCGATGTGGTCGGTGAAGAAGTGCGTGAGCGTGAGGCCGACCGTATCGGCGTTGTTGACCGTCAGGCTCGTGCCCGGCGACGTGAACGAACCGGGCAGACGCAGCGGCCCGTTGATCGGCATGTTCGCGAGATTCGTCGTGAGCCCGTTGGTCGAATCCTGCGGCATGATGTGCAGCCAGCCCAGCGTCGCGACGTTGTCGCCCGCCTGCTGGGCCGATGCGAGCGTCGACGCGCCTGCGACGACACCCGCGACAATCAGCTTCTTCATGAAGTCTCCCCCTCGTTCCGTCGGGGCGCCGCGTAGTCGCGCGCGGCGCCGCCATGTCTCCATCCACACGCGGTCACTGCACGAACGCGCCGACCGTGAAGTACGGGTTGCGCGTATCGGCCATGTCGAGGAACCCGAACACGCCGCCGGTGAACACGAACTTGCCGGTCGCCGGCCCCGACGCCGCGTCCGCATGCACGGTCGTCACGACGCCCGGCACCTTCTGCGTGTAGTCGAGGTTCAGCGCGCGCGTGAGCGCGGCCTGCGACGCGTTGAACGGATCGAGCAGCGTCGCCTGCGCACCGACGAGCGCGGTCGCGCGGTAGTTGAACGCGCTGTCCACGCCCGTGTACTCGCCGTCCTGCGAACCCTGCGCGATCGCCGTCCGCGGGCTCAGGAACGAGATGCCCGATTCGTCGTCCGCGCTCGGCGGGCCCTGCGTGAGGTCCGCGTTCGCGGCGCCGGTGCGGATGAAGATCGGCACGAGCTGGTTGCGCAGCTTGCCGACGATCAGGATCCCCTTGCCGGCCTTCGCCGGATCGAGCGCGGCGAGCGTCGGCGGAATCTGCGGCTGGTAGTTCAACGACTGGAACGCCGGCGCATCGGGGCGCAGCGTGAACGGCTGGTTCACGGTCGCGCTCGACGCAAGCGGCTGCCCGCCGTTCTTCTTGCCGAAGTTGTCGGTTTCCGTATAGCTGCCGTCCGCGTTGATCGTCACCGTCTGGTCGAGCGCCACCGGTTGGAAGTTCTGCGACGGCACCTGGTGATAGCCGAGCTGGTTGTACGTGCCGGCGATCTTCGTCAGATCGGTTTCCAGCGACGAGAAGCTGATGAACGGGTAGTACGGAAACGTCGTCTTCGGAATCTTGCCGACGCCGATCACGCCGTCGAACTGGATCGTCGCGCCGGGGATCGCGCCGCCCAGCACGCCTTCGCCGAGGAACAGCCGCGCGGGCCGGCTCGGGTCGAGGCTCGCGTTCTGCATCCGGAACGTGCACTGGTTCAGCTTCACCGTCGGCAGCCCCGTCTCGTCGGCCAGCGTGCCGTCGACCACGTTCGCCGGTGCGGTGTCCCGCGTCGGCTGCACGGTACCCGTGGTGGTCGGCACCGGCGATGCGAGGTAGGTCATCCGGTACGTCATCTTCGTCGTGTCGAGCTGTACTTTCACGAGCTCGCCTGACCCGGAGCCGCCGACGAACACCGTGTTGTAATCGATCGTCTGCGGGCACAGCCGGACCACCGGCGCGGGCGGCGGGTCGCCGTCTCCGCCGCATGCGGCCAGCACGGGCGCGAGCGACGCCGCGGCCATCCACTGTTTCACATTCATAGGAATCCTCTTGAAATTCGATTCGCCGGCGGCGACGCGTGCGCCGCCGGTGCTACGTGTTCAATGCGGGGTTACTGGACGAACGCGCCCACCGTGAAGAACGGATTGACCTTGTTGTTGTTGACGACCATCGCGTAGACGTTTCCGGCCGTCACGAGCCAGCCCGTGTCGCCCTTGCTGAAGATCGCCACGTTGCCGTTCGCGCCCTTCGCGTTGAAGTCCTGCGTAGCGGTCACCTTGATCTTGCCGGGCGTGGCCTGCGCATAGTCCAGCGCGAACTGCGAGGTGACCGACGACGTCTGCGGATCGATGAACGCCGCGGTATTGCCCTGGAACAGCGTGGACGTATAGTTCGCGGCCAGCGTCGACACGGCGGTACCGTCGTTGCAGCTTCCGGCTTCCGACATGAACACGCCGTTGACGAACGCACCAGGAAGGTCCGGGTGCGGGACGGACGGATCGAAGCTCGGCCGCGCCAGCGCGATCGCGTTCGGCTGCCCGTTGGAGGTCACGATGCCGCATGCCGATGCGCTGGTCGCGCCGATGTAGCCGCCCTTCAGCGAATTCGCCGCGATCGCGCTGGCCGACGACAGCATCGAGATCCCGACTTCGGCATCCGCGACCGACGCGAGCAGGTTGGTCGGATCGACGTGCGTGTAGCCGACACGAATCACGATCGGCACGCGTACGCCGTTCAGCTTGCCGACGATCATGATGCCCTTCGCCTGACTCGGCGCAATCACGAGCGATGCGCCCTGCCCCGCGACCGGATACACGAGCGTGCCGAACTGGTCCGGGACCGCGCTGCTCACGAACACGTTGTCGGCCGACCCGTCCGCGTTCTTGCGCAGCACCCACGGCGACCCGGTCGTCTGGCACGAGTAGTCGCTGCCCTGGGTAATCGTGCATGAGCCGTCCGCATTGAGCGTCTGGTTCCAGTTGACGACGTCCGGCTCCCAGCCGACCGGCCCGCTCGAGCTCTGGCCATTGCCGCCGAGCGGCGACAGATGAATGCCGACCTCGTTGTAGTTCCCCGCGACCTTCGAGAAGTCGGTTTCCGTTTCGGCGAAGCCGATGAACGGATAGAAGTCGAACGTGCGCGACGGCACGGTGCCGAGGAACAGACCCGGTACGATCTCGATGCCCGGGAACGCGATCGTCGCCCCCGGAATCCCGCCGCCCACCACGCCGTTGCCCACGAACAGCATCGGCGGATCCGCACGGTTGATCGTCACCGCATACGCGCCGTCGCTCGTCGCGCCGCTGTCGAGCACGAACGCGCAGCGGTTCTGCTCGGCCGTCGGAAGATTGGTCGGATGGTGGAACGCGCCGCTGATCGTCAGGCCCGCGCGCGTGTCGTTGACTTGCCCTGCCGAGGTCGGCACCGACGATTCGATGAACTGCATCTGATAGGTGAGCTTCGTCGTGTCGAACTTCACCTTCACGTACTCGCCGCTGCCGGCGCCGCCCGTGTACGTCGTCGTGTAGTCGAGCGCGTCCGGACACAGCTTCGTCACGACGGGCGGCGTCGTGTCGGCGCCGCTCGGCCCGCATGCGCTGCCCGAGCACTGCGGCACGGTGATCGGCCCCGGATCGTCGCCGCCGCCGCAACCGGCGACGAACGGCAGCGCCAGCACCGCACACGACAGGATCGCCTTCCGCCATTCAGGAATGCAAATCATCAACCCCTCCTTTTCAGGTACGACAAGTCTCGTCCGGCCGGGCTGCATGGCCCGCCGGTTGGTATCGCGCCGCCGCACGGACGCGCGGCGCATGATGGTGCGCGCATCGCCGCCGCGATGCCGTTCACGCACATGCGGCACACGCCGCGGCGGCGGACAAGCGCGCTCCCGCGGCGCCGTCATGCGGCACGGCGCCGTCGGAACGATCGAAACGGAAAGTGGCTTGGCCGCTGCGGCTTTGCCGCTACACGGCGAGGCGACGATGCAGGCACGCGATCCGCGGCGCGCCTGCATTCGGCGAAAAATCGGGAAACGGCAGTCCGGCTGGCCCGGCGGATAGGCGTCTCATGATGTGGTCTCCATACGTACGCTTGATTCGTTATCGTGATGCGTCGTTCGTCGAGACTATGATCGGACCATTCCCACAAGTAAATGGATGCAGAGTTCCAAACGAATGAACCCGCGCAATCCTAGCGTTTGTACGGTATTTAACAGATTTTCAAACGGCCTTCATTTTATTTGCTCAGACAAATACCCGGCCCGTGGAACGCGCGTTTGAACGGCAGCCGCCAATCCTCGCCGAGCCAAGCCGGCCGGCCCTGGGCGGCACGCACGCATGCTGCGGCGCAACCTCACACGTCGATGATCGCGAGCGTGCCGTGGCTGCCGGGCAGCACCGCGTGGCGCGTGCCGGCGTGCGCGAGGTACATCTGTCCGGCCCCGACCACGACCGTTTCTCCGTCGACCTCGAGCATCAGCGTGCCGTCGAGCACCAGCAGCCCCTCGTTGTAGTCGTGCACTTCCGCTTGGTAAGGCTGCGCATCCATGCGCAATACCTTGATCCGGGCCGGCCCCACTTCGCCGACGATCGTGGATTTCCATGCGGCGGCCTGTGCGTCCGCCACGGATTTGAAATCGACCAAGGACATGCGCGCCGCTCCCTATCACGATGAAAGGAACGCATTATCGCGAGCGCCGCATGTGCCGTCCCGGTACGGCGCGACGGCCGGCAGGCAGCACAGTCGGTCGGCATGTCGGGCAGCCACGCCGGGCGCGGCCCGATACACGGAAAAGAACCCCGATTGTTCGCATCTTTCAACTAAAACATCGAATCATTGGAAAATCCGCACGTAATCCACGCAAATCCGGCACCGACGCTGCCCGACTTTTCCATCAGAATGCATTTCGATGTGCCGATTGCTAATATGGCGGTCCCGCGATCCCGCACCACCCTGCCGTTCGACATGACGCCCGTTCGCCATGCCGTTCCCGGTCCCGGCCGCTGCGCAGCGGCGGCGGCGCCGGGCACGCGCGGCGCCCGCCGTCGCACCGGGCGGCCGTGCCATCCGTGAGCATGCAACCGATCCTTTCCGTCTCCGACCTCTCCAAGACTTACGCGTCCGGCTTCCAGGCGCTGAAGCACGTGACCCTCGACATCCGCCCCGGCGAGATCTTCGCGCTGCTCGGGCCGAACGGCGCCGGCAAGACGACGCTGATCGGCTCGATCTGCGGCATCGTCACGCCGACCGAAGGCCGCGTGACGGTCGGCGGCCACGACATCCGCGATCAATACCGCGCGGCCCGCGAAATGATCGGCCTCGTGCCGCAGGAGCTGACCACCGACGCGTTCGAAAGCGTCTGGGCCACCGTGTCGTTCAGCCGCGGCCTGTTCGGCAAGGCGCCCGATCCCGCGTACATCGAGAAGACGCTGAAGGCGCTGTCGCTGTGGGACAAGCGCGACAACAAGCTGATGACGCTGTCGGGCGGCATGAAGCGCCGCGTGATGATCGCGAAGGCGCTGTCGCACGAGCCGCGCATCCTGTTCCTCGACGAACCGACGGCCGGCGTCGACGTCGAGCTGCGCCGCGACATGTGGAAGCTCGTCGATTCGCTGCGCGAAAGCGGCGTGACGATCCTGCTGACCACGCACTACATCGAGGAAGCCGAGGAGATGGCCGACCGGATCGGCATCATCCTCGGCGGCGAGCTCGTGCTCGTCGAGGAAAAGCGCGAGCTGATGCGCAAGCTCGGCAAGAAGCAGCTGACCGTGCAACTCGAGCACCCGCTCGCGGAGGTGCCGCCCGCGCTCGCGCCGTTCGGGCTCGAGCGCGCGGAAGACGGCGCCGCGCTCGTCTATACGTACGATTCGCAGCGTGACGACGCGAGCATCGCGAAGCTCATCAACGCGCTCGGCTCGGCCGGCATCGGCTTTCGCGACCTGCATACGACGCAGAGCTCGCTCGAGGACATTTTTGTCAGCCTGATCGACAACCGCCGCAACGGCGTGCAAGGAGCCTGACGCATGAACTGGCATGGAATCCGCGCGATCTTCCGCGCAGAAATGGCCCGCACGCGCCGCACGCTGATGCAGAGCATCATCGCGCCGGTGATCTCGACGTCGCTGTATTTCGTCGTGTTCGGCTCCGCGATCGGCTCGCGCATCAGCGACGTCAACGGCATCGGCTACGGGTCGTTCATCGTGCCGGGCCTCGTGATGCTGTCGCTGCTGTCGCAGAGCATCTCGAACGCGTCGTTCGGCATCTACTTCCCGCGCTTCACCGGCACGATCTACGAGATCCTGTCCGCGCCCGTTTCGTACTGGGAGATCGTGATCGCGTACGTCGGCGCGGCCGCGTCGAAGTCGATCCTGCTCGGCGTGATCATCCTCGCCACGGCCGGCCTGTTCGTGCCGCTGCACATCCTGCATCCGGTCTGGATGGTGCTGTTCCTCGTGCTGACGGCCGTCACGTTCAGCCTGTTCGGCTTCGTGATCGGCATCTGGGCCGACAGCTTCGAGAAGCTGCAGCTCGTGCCGCTCCTGATCATCACGCCGCTCACGTTCCTCGGCGGCAGCTTCTACTCGGTCGACATGCTGCCGCCCGCGTGGCGCGTCGTCACGCTGTTCAACCCGATCGTCTACCTGATCAGCGGTTTCCGCTGGTCGTTCTACGGGATCGCCGACGTGCACGTGTGGATCAGCCTCGCCGCGACCGCGCTGTTCCTCGTGATCCTCCTCGCGGTCGTCGCGTGGATGTTCCGCACCGGGTACAAGCTGAAGAACTGACGCACGCGTGCGTCGCGCGCGCCGCCCGCCGATGACGCATTTCGGCAAGCGGGCGGCGCTTTTCCTCTGATGCGGCAGTTTGTGGTCGCGTCTACTGAACGTGAAGCATCGGGGCCTCGAGCATGCGCTGCGCGGCCCCTTTTTCATTTCAGAGGACGCCATGCCCGCCGCCACCGCTCCCGCCTCCGCCGCCGCCCGGCTCGAACGCCTGCCGTTCTCCGGCTATCACAAGCGCATCTTCTTCATCATCGCGATCGCGTTCTTCTTCGACTCGGTCGACCTCGGCACGATGACGTTCGTGCTCGGCTCGATCCGCAAGGAGTTCGGGCTGTCGACGGCCGCCGCCGGCCTCGTCGCGAGCGCGAGCTTCTTCGGGATGGTGCTCGGCGCGGCCGTGGCCGGCCTGCTCGCCGACCGGTTCGGCCGCCGGCCCGTGTTCCAGTGGAGCATGGTGCTGTGGGGCGCCGCGTCGTACCTGTGCTCGACCGCGCAGAGCGTCGACGCGCTGATCGTCTATCGCGTGCTGCTCGGCATCGGGATGGGAATGGAGTTTCCGGTCGCGCAGACGCTGCTGTCCGAATTCGTGCCGACCGAGAAGCGCGGCCGCCTGATCGCGCTGATGGACGGCTTCTGGCCGCTCGGCTTCATCACGGCCGGCATCGTCGCGTATTTCGTGCTGCCGCAGTTCGGCTGGCGCACCGTGTTCGCGCTGCTCGCGATTCCGGCCGTGTTCGTGCTGGTCGTGCGCCGCATCGTGCCGGAATCGCCGCGCTGGCTCGAGCATGCGGGCCGGCACGCGCAAGCCGACGCGGTGATGCAGACGATCGAGGCGAAGGTGATGCGCTCGGCCGGCGTCACGACGCTGCCGCCGCCGTCGCGGCTCGCCGAGCCCGCCGCCGCACGCGGGCGCGGCGCGCTGCGCGAGATCTGGAGCGGCGTGTACCGTCGCCGCACGGTGATGGTGTGGCTGCTGTGGTTCTTCGCGCTGCTCGGCTTCTACGGCCTCACGTCATGGCTCGGCGCGCTGCTGCAGCAGGCCGGCTTCGAAGTCACGAAATCGGTGTTCTACACGGTGCTGATCTCGCTCGGCGGCGTGCCGGGCTTCCTGTGCGCCGCGTGGCTCGTCGAACGCTGGGGACGCAAGCCGACCTGCATCGCGTCGTTGATCGGCGGCGGCGCGATGGCGTATGCGTACGGCCAGAGCGCGCTGTACGGCGGCAGCACGACGCTGCTGATCGGCACGGGCCTCGCGATGCAGTTCTTCCTGTTCGGGATGTGGGCGGCGCTGTACACGTACACGCCCGAGCTGTACGGCACCGGCGCACGCGCGACGGGGTCGGGCTTCGCGTCGGCGATCGGCCGCATCGGCTCGCTGATCGGACCTTACGTGGTCGGTGTCGTGCTGCCGGTGTTCGGCCAGGGCGGCGTGTTCACGCTCGGCGCGCTGTCGTTCGTCGCGGCGGCAATCGCCGTGTGGACGCTCGGGATCGAGACGAAGGGCCTCGCATTGGAACAACTGGCGGCAGGCGACGAAGCCGGCGGCGGCAACCGGTATCCGGCGGCGGCGGCGGACAAGGCGTCCTGATCGTCGCGCGGGCTCTCGGCCCGTTTCGGGCCGGGCGGGTGTTCGGCGCCGTGCCCGGCCGGGCCGGTCAGGCGCCCGAGACGACGAACTCTTCGGCCGCCTTGCGCTGGACCGCGGCCATCACGGCCAGCTCGCGCTTGCTGCGTGCGTCGCCGGACACGACGCCCGTCGCATGCTTCGCCTTCGCACCGAGCGGGAAAAACACGAACGATGCGCCGGCCGGGGCCGCCGGCTCCGCGCGCAGGCGTTTGTTCAGGATTTTCAGGTACTTCTTCTTCGAGACTTCCTTGACAGCCATGGCGCCCTCCGCGTGAACGTGGTGTAGATCAGCATACCAGCTTTGCCGAGGCGCTCCGCGACCGTGGTATGCGCCGCCGCGCGCGCTCGTGCCCGCGCATGCTCGCAACGGGCCTGCACCGGCCTCACTACCGAACTTTCCAAACAAGGGCACGGGCGAAAGGCGCGCTGTTCAGGACGCCGAGGACAAGACCGTCCCGCTGGAAGGCACCGCGAGAAACCGACAGCAACCCGTTCAAGCGTCGCTGCCACGGCGCCCTTTCCGATCGAGCGTCAAGCAATCAGTTCAAGGTGCTTGGCGCCATTCGGCACGGCGTCGACGACCAGACGCCGATCAAAATTCGCCAGTTTGCCTTTGTGCGCGCGAGCCAGCGCCAGCAGGTACGTATCGGTCAATTGCGCGGACGACAGCAAACGGGTGGCGTCGACGTGCTGTTCGTCCAGCAAGCTCACGTCGTCCGGCCAGAAAGTGTGGCCGGCATGCGACCGCAGTTGCGCGACGAGCGGAGCTACGGACATATACGAGCCCATCGTATTCGTGTATTTCGGATTGCAGATGATCCGAATAACGCCGTTCTCGGTGAGCGGGCAGGTAGACCATGCCGAATGACCTACCCGTCCAAACCATGCATGTGCAGGCTCATGCTGAACATGCGCAGGATTCAGCAAGGCGATGAGGACGTTGACGTCGAGCAGGTAGGTCATCCAAGTGAATCGTCGCGAAGTTGATTAACGATGTCGGGCGTGACGGGACGTGCCGTCCCGGAGACCGGTATCAACGGCAAGCCGTTGCGGTTCGACGTGACGGCGCGCAGCGAGCTTGCCGATCGGATCCACAGCGTGCCTGGTGCGCGTGCCGCCCGCGGCAAGAGCGGCGGCCGGCATCGCCGTTTCCATCGCGGATGAAAACTTTTTCCCGCGATGTCGATTCGCGTCGCCGCCGCGCGTCGTGTTGTCGTAACCCTGCGTTTGCCGCCTCCGGCCGGCAGACACCCTCGTTCCCTTTCAAGGAGATACGACAATGCGCGTCATGGTCATCGTCAAAGCCACCGCCGATTCCGAATCCGGCCAAATGCCCGATACCGACATGCTGGCCGCGATGGGCCAGTTCAACGAGGAGCTGGTAAAAGCCGGCATCCTGCTCGCCGCCGACGGCTTGCGCCCGAGCAGCCACGGCAAGCGCGTGCACTTTTCCGGCAAGAACCGCACGGTCATCGACGGCCCGTTCGCCGAAACGAAGGAGCTCGTCGCCGGCTACTGGCTCTGGCGCGTGAAATCGATGGAAGAGGCCGTCGAGTGGGTGAAGCGCTGCCCGAACCCGATGCCCGGCGACTCCGACATCGAGATCCGCCCGCTGTTCGAGGCCGAGGATTTCAGCCCCGCATTCACTCCCGGGCTGCGGAAGCCGTAAGCGGCCATCGTCGCGGACGTATGCGAGCCGTCCGCCTGACAACCCGTAGGATTCGCCGAAATATGGTTGAAAGGCACGGTTGCTAGAGTCGCCGGAACAGGGTTTTCCCGGCATCCGGCCGGACTGGATCGACACATGCGAGGATCGATGAACCTGGCACGTACCTTCTGGCTGCTCCTGCTGCTCGCCGTCACGAGCCCTGCCTTCGCATTTCATGCGCGGGTCGTCGCGATTCCGAGCGCCGCGATGAGCGAAACGCTGAAGGCCACCATCGTGCTGCCCGACGATTACGCGCGCGACCACCACGGCGAACGCTATCCCGTCGTCTATCTGCTGCACGGCTCGGGCGGCGACCATACCGACTGGACGTCGAACACGCACATCGCCGCGCTCGCCGACCGCTACCGCGTGATCCTCGTGATGCCCGACGGCGGACACGAAAGCTGGTACATCGACAGCCCGTTCGATTCGGGCAGCCGCTACGAAACCTTCGTCGGCGATGAAGTCGTGTCCTATGTCGACCTGCATTTCCGCACGATCGCGGCCCAGCACGCACGCGCGATCACCGGGCTCAGCATGGGCGGCTTCGGCGCGCTGCGCATCGCGCTCGACCGGCCCGACACGTTCGGCGCGGTCGGCAGCATCAGCGGCGCGGTCGACCCGCGCTGCTGCGCGAACGAGCCGGGCATCGACCACGTGTTCGGCGATCCCGGCCGCCATCCGTCGTTCTGGAACCGCAACGTGATCGTCGAAAACGCGCGGGCATTCGTGCGCGCGCATCTCGACCTGACGATCGATTGCGGCCGCGACGATGCCTTCGTCGACTCGAACCGCACGCTGCACGAACGGCTCGTCGCGCTCGGCGTGCCGCACGACTATGCGGAGCGCCCGGGCGGTCATACGTGGGATTACTGGGCGAATGCGATCCGCTACCAGATGCGGTTCTTCGCGACCTCGTTCCAGCATCGCGGCTACGCGTCGCGCGCCGCGCCGTCCGCGCCGTCCGCACCGGACATGACCCGTGCGGGCCGACGCACGGCAACCGCTCAAGGCGGCTATCCGGCCGAAGGCCGCAAGGCCTGACATCGAGAATCGAAACGGGGTGACGAACCGGCATGCCGCGCAACGCGCCCGGCAGGAAGATGAACGCGCGTCGCACGACGCGCGAAAAAGAGAAACGACGAAGCCGTCAGTTGCCGTGCGCGGTATCCGCGCCGACGACGCGATCGAAGAATTCCTGTGCACGCGCCAGCTCGTCGAGCGCGCGATCGAGACGCGACATCGCGCGTGCGTAGTGGGCCGACGAGCCGTCGTCGTCGCTTTCGCCGCGCACGGCGCGAAACGCCTGATCGACGTTGCGCGTCGCTTCGACGAAGCGTTGTGCGGCCCGCGCTTCCCGCGAACGGATATGGGTCGACATCGACACTCCTCCCTCAGGATTGCAGTGTGAAGCACGCCGACGCCCAGTGTGCGTGGTACGCATGTCGGCGGCGTGAACCACGACCCGTCGCATGTCGACGCATCGGCCGCCGCGCCGCGCGCTTCGTGCCGATTGTCGCGCCGCGCTCGCCGATCCGCTACGGCGAGATTGCAACAAATTCTTGCGCGAACGGCTTCGCGTGGGTCGTCACGCGCGCCCGATGCGCGGATGCGCCAGCCCCGCGAACGCGGCCGCCTCGCCCGGCGACAGGTCGAACAGATCGCCGGTGAGATCGCGCGGATGCTCGACCGCCGGCCGGTGGCGCATGCGCGCGACATGCGTGGGCGCCACATACGCGGCCGCCGTTTCGAGCGGCGGCACGTCGAACAGATCGCGCGTGACGCCGCGCACGGCGTCCGTCGGCGAACGGCCGCGCAAGCGCGCGACCAGCTCGACGAAGCGATCGAAATCGCCCGCGCGCGTGGCCTTGTTCACTTCAGCGAGATCGCGCGCCTTCAGCACGCACGGCTGCGCCAGCCGCACGAAATACGGCGCTTCGAGCTCGACCGACAGCGCGAGCGGATAGCTCTTGCCCGTCTGCTCCTTCGCACGCCCGACGCAGTCGACCACGGCCGCACCCTGTGCGGCGCCCAGCGGCTTGCCGGTGCTCACGCTGCGCAGGTGATCGGGAAACACGCGCAACTGCGTGCCGACCGTCAGCGCGGTGGACGACGCGCACACGAGCGCGTAGTGCTGCTCGCGACGCCGGCCGGACGGCAGCGTCGAGCGGCTGGCGATGAACGTATGCGGCGGCAACGGCCGCACCTGCCCGCCTGCGTCGACCCACGCATTCCACAGCAATGCGTCCTTGCGCTCGCCCGCGCGCGGACGCGACGCGACCGGCGAGAACAGCGCGAGCAGCGAACCGGTGCGATGCGCGGCGACTTGCGCGCTGTTGCCGAGCGGCTGGTTGATGCCCCACAGAAAACGCCCGCCTCCGAGCCGGCGCTCCCATTCCTTGCGGAGTACGACGGTCGGCAGCTCCTCGCCGGACTCGGTGCCGATCTTGGTCCAGCAGAACGTGGGAGGGAGGTGTTTCAGTGTCATCAACTTTCTCGGGATACAGCCTCGCTGCTGACAGCAAGCCCATTCAACAGCCGTAACTGTATAGGTATAATGCATCGCATGGAAGCCCCGGACCAAGATTTTCCCGTTCAAGACCTGTTGCGCCGCCTGATGGCGGATACACGCTCGTCCAGCGAAATCGCGCGGCTTTCCGGGGTCAGCCAGCCTACCGTGTCGCGCCTTCGGTTGTCGAACGGGCGCCGGCTGCGCCGCAGCGCGCCATTCAATAAGCTATGCAGTTTCTATGGTGTCGATACGGAGCCGTCGCGCCGTCGGTACAACGACCTGCTGCGCGACGCGATCGTCGACGCGTGGGACGGGTCGGACGAGCACGGGCGCGCGCTGCTGGTCGTGATTCAGGGGCTGAAGGATTTGCAGGCGAAGGCGGATGACGGGTGATGGCGCGCGCGTGCGCGGCCATTCATCGAGATTGAATGCGGTGGGTACGCGCGCCCGCATCGGCGGCGGCGGTGCGCCGTTTTCTCCCTGCGCGGCGCGGCGGCGCGCGAGCACCGCGTCGCGCGCCGCCGCCTTCGTCCTGACCGCGCGCCTCAGCGCTCGCACGCCGCGTCGCATTGCGCGAGCGAATTCTCCTTGCTACGAAACACCAACGGCTGTTCGGCGATCGGCGCGCGACGTCGCGCGAACTGCACGGCCTGTTCGACCTGGCCGTGATGGGCGGACTTCGCGCACACCGGATCGGCCTCCTTCGGGTCGCCGGCCAGCAGGTAGGCCTGACACCGGCAGCCGCCGTGATCCGTATGCCGCTCGTCGCACGTGCGGCACGGCTCGCGCATCCAGTCGTCGCCGCGAAACGCGTTGAACGCGTCGCTGTCGTACCAGATTTCCCGCAGCGGCCGGTCGCGCACGTTCGGCAACGCGAGCCCCGGCAGCGACCGCGCGGCATGGCACGGCAGCGCGGTGCCGTCCGGCGCGACACCGAGAAACACCGAGCCCCAGCCGTTCATGCACGCTTTCGGGCGGCGCTCGAAATAGTCGGGCACGACGAACAGGATCTTGCAGCGCTCGCCGATCAGCTTGCGATAGCGGTTGACCGTGTCCTCGGCCTCGCGCACCTGCTCGACGGTCGGCATCAGTTGATCGCGATTGAGCATCGCCCAGCCGTAATACTGCGTGTTCGCGAGCTCCAGGTAATCGGCGCCGAGATCGAGCGCCATCTCGATGATCTGCCCCACGTGCGGCAGGTTGTAGCGATGCAGCACGCAGTTGAGCACCATCGGGTAGCCGTGCGCCTTGATCAGCCGCGCCACGTCGCGTTTCAGTTCGAACGTACGCGTGCTGGTCAGGAAATCGTTCAGCTCGCGCGTCGAATCCTGCAGCGACAACTGAATATGATCGAGCCCGGCGGCCTTGAGCCGCTCGATGCGCGCGACGTTCAGCCCGATGCCCGACGTGATCAGGTTCGTATAGAAGCCGAGCCCGCGCGCATGCGCGACGAGCGTCTCGAGGTCGCCGCGCTGCAGCGGCTCGCCGCCCGAGAAGCCGATTTGCGCGGCGCCGAGCGCGCGCGCGTCGCTGATGACCGTGCGCCACGCGTCGGTGTCCAGTTCCGCGCCGTGCGTCGCGAAATCGACCGGGTTGTAGCAGAACGCGCAATGCAGCGGGCAGCGGTACGTGAGTTCCGCGAGCAGCCACAGCGGCGCGGACGGACGGGAAGTGTCGGGCGCCATGTCAGTCGAGCCAGCCGCGCAGTCGCGCATGATCGAGGAAGCGGTAGACGTCGGTCGCGAGATCGGATTGCATGAACAGGCGCTCGAGCTCGCCGATGATGTCGTCCAGTTCGCGCGTGCCGTCGCAGCGCGCGAGTATCTCCCCCGCGCTCGGATTGAGCTTGACCATGCCCTCCGGATAGAGGAGCACGTACGCATCCTGGGCCGCCTCCCATTGGAGGCGGTACATGCCCCTGAGGCAGGGGCGCAGCGGCACGCCGCTGGCGGCTTCGATCGCGTTCATAGCGGATAGGCCTTTTCGACGGCGTCGAGCATCGACCACAGGATGTCGAGCTTGAATTGCAGGATGCCGAGCGCGCGCTGCTGCGCGTCCGGTGTCGTGAAATGCTCCAACGTGACCGCGAGCCCGTGCTCGACGTCGCGTTGCGCGAGCGGCACGCGGCTGCGGAAATAATGCAGTCCGGCCGGCTCGATCCACGGGTAATGCGACGGCCAGCCCGCGAGCCGGTCGAGATGGATCTGCGGCGCGAACATCTCGGTCAGCGACGAGCACACGGCTTCCTGCCACGGCGCGCGCCGCGCGAAGTTCACGTACGCATCCACCGCGAAACGCACGCCGGGCAGCACGTGTTCGAGCGACCATAGCTCGTCGCGCGTCAGACCGCATGCCTCGCCGAGCCGCACCCACGCCTCGATGCCGCCTTCGTTGTCGCCCTGCCCGTCGTGGTCGATCAGCCGCTGGATCCAGCGGCGCCGCGTCTCGCGGTCGGGACAGTTCGACAGGATCGCCGCATCCTTGAGCGGAATGCAGATCTGGTAATAGAAGCGGTTCGCGACCCAGCCGCGGATCTGCGTGGGCGAACAGGCGCCGCTGTTGAGCCGCCGGTTGAACGGGTGATGGATGTGATAGCGCGATTCGAGCGCACGCAGGCGCGCCTCGAATTCGGTCGCGGTCCAGGGCGTCGCGTGCAACGCCGTAGCGGGGATCGGTGCGTTCATCGTCAGACCTGGAATTGCATGCCGTCGTGCGCGACGTCGATGCCGTGCGCGCGCAGGTGCGCATGCTCGACGGAATGCGGATCGAGAATCGGGTTCGTGTTGTTGATGTGCGTGAGCACCTTGCGCGTGCGCGCGGGCAGCCGGTCGAGCCAGTCGATCATGCCGGGCCGCCCGTGTTCCGCGCACTGCGCGAGATGCCCCATGTCGGCCGCGTGCTTGCCCGACAGGCCGAGATCGATCATCTCGGTCCCGGTCCAGAACGTGCCGTCCACCAGCACCAGATCGGCGCCGTCCATGGCCGCGCGCACGTCGTCGGTGACCGACGCGAGCCCCGGCGCATAGAACGCGCGCCGCCCGCTCGCGACGTCCTCGATCGACAGCGCGATGTTGTCGCCGGGCGCGGCCGACGCACGCCGCGGCGAATAAGGCGGCGGCTTGCTGTCGACGGCGATCGCGGTGAAACGGATCCCGCGCGCCGCGGGCACTTCGAATGGCTCGCCGGGCACGATCGTGTGCGCGGCGACGCCGCAGTAATGGCCGAGCAGCGGCACGAGGGGCAAGCCGGTCGACAGGTCGTCGAGCACCGGCGCGCTCGCGTACAGCGGCAGCGGCGTCGAGCGCTCGCGCAGCATCAGCAGGCCCGTCACGTGATCGATCTGCGCGTCGCACAGCACGACGGCGGCGATGCCGCTGTCGCGGATCGCGCGCGCCGGTTGCAGGTCCGGATCCGCGCGCAACTGCGAAAGAATGTCGGGCGACGCATTGACGAGAACCCAGTCGATGCCGTCTTCGCTGACCGCGATCGACGACTGCGTGCGCGGCACCACGTGGCCGCTTCCGCTGCGCGCGCGGCGGCAGTTCGCGCAATTGCAGTTCCATTGCGGCAGGCCGCCGCCGGCTCCCGAGCCGAGTATCTTGATCTTCATGGGCGTCAGCTCCCGAGGCCGCCCGCGCCGACCACGGCGAAACGGGCGGCACGCGCGGCGATCAGCGGTTGGCGATGTACATCGTGATTTCGAAGCCGAAGCGCAGGTCGGTGTATGACGGTGTCGTCCACTGCATGGTGTGTCTCCTGTTGAGTTGATGAATCGATGAGTCGATGTGTTGCTGCGTGAGTCGAACAACCGCGGTGATCGAGCGGTCGCTTCCTCTTCAGCAAGGAGCGTGCCGATGCGTTGCCTTCACCGCCAGGCAGCGGCATACGGCCGTCATCCGGGCATCGGGACCCAATCCTTACGAATGGCCGACACGATTCGCGCGAATGCACCCGGCCGGCCGGACGGCGCGAGGCGCCCGGGCGGTGACAGGTGTTGAATCGTTGAACACCGGTGTTGCAACTTGACACACCGGCTGTGACACGTTGCGCACCCGGCGCACCGGCCGGTGCGCCGTGGCTCGCGTATCAGCTTTCTTCAGACGGGTGGCGCGCCGCGTCGGCCGCGGGCATCTTCCGGTAGATCGTGTTGCGCGACACGCCGAGCGCGCGCGCGGCGGCGGACACATTGCCGCCGTGACGGGCCAGCGCGGCCGCGATCGCGGATGCCGCGACATCCTGCAGACGCGTGTCGGCGGGCGGGAAGGCGTCCGCGCCGCAGGGTCCCGCGCCCGCCACGGCAGACCGGGCGGGCGCGGCTGACGACGCGCACGCCTCGGAGACGGCCTGCACGACCTGCGCATCGCCGCGCCGCAGGTCGTCGAAGAAGTCGTCCGGCAGGTGCTCGCGGCGGATTTCGCCGTCGTCGTCGACCATCGCGGCCGCCGTGCGCAGCAGGTTGCCGAGCTGCCGGAAGTTGCCCGGCCACGTGCAGCGCACGAACAGTTCCATCACGTCCGGCGCGACCGACAGCGGCGGCCGGCCCGGGCCCGCGAACGCTTCGCGCTGCAGCATCTTCTGCACGACGACCGCGAGATCCGTGCGGTCGCGCAGCGGCGGCAGGCGCACCACGAGGCCGTTCAGCCGGTAGTAGAGATCCTCGCGGAAACGGTTCTGCGCGATCATGTCGCGCAAATCGCGGTGCGTCGCGCAGATGATCGCGATATCCACGGGGATCGTCTTCGTCGAGCCGAGCGGGTTGACGAGGCGCTCCTGCAGCACGCGCAGCAGCCGCACCTGCAGCGGATACGGCATGTCGCCGATCTCGTCGAGGAACAGCGTGCCGCCGTTCGCCTGCAGCAGCTTGCCGATCGCCCCCTTGCGGCGCGCGCCGGTAAACGCGCCCTCCTCGTAGCCGAACAGTTCGGACTCGATCAGCGTCTCCGGAATCGACGCGCAGTTGACCGCGACGAACGGCGCGTCGCGGCGCGGCGAGTCGTTGTGGATCGCCTGCGCGAGCAGTTCCTTGCCGGTGCCGGTCTCGCCGGTGATCAGGATCGGGATGTCCTTGCCGATCACCTTGCGTACCTTCGCGATCACGCTGGCGACCTGCGCGTCGCCGGTGTCGAGATAGTTGAGCCGCGACAGGCCGGCCGACGTGCTCGCCGCCGGCGCGGGCGCCGCGTTCGCGCGCGCGGCCGGCGCCCCCGCATCGTGGACGTCCGTCGGCCGGCTGCCTTCGGCGAGCGTCGCGCGGCGAAAGTGCACGCGCGCGCACACCACCGCGCCGTTGCCGAGATTGAGCATCAGGTGCCGGTCGGTGCTCGCGCGCATGCGGTCGATCAGTTGCGCACTGGTGATGTCGAACAGCGACGACAGCGTGTGCGCGCGCAGCGCGGCGAGCGGCATGCCGAGCTGGAACTGCGCGCTGCGATTGGCCGACAGGAAGCGGCCGTCGGCGGTGAACGCGACGATCCCCTCCATCAGCGTGCCGAGAAATTCGGGGCGGCCATGGAACGACACCTGCAGCGTTTCCTGAAAGGTCGTCGTAAACAGGTGATTCTCGATCATCTGCACCGACATCTTCGCGAGCGCCATCGTGTGCTGGTGATAGCTGCGGTGGTCGCCCGTCACGTCGAGCACGCCGATCGCGTCGCCGTACGGATCGAGGATCGGCACGCTCGAACAGGTCAGGAAGCGGTTCGCGGCCAGGAAGTGCTGGTCGCCGTGGACGACCATCGGGCACAGCTCGGCCAGCGCCGTGCCGATCGCGTTGGTGCCCTGCCGGTTCTCCGCCCAGTTCGCGCCCGGGCGCAGCGCGACCTTCTCCGCGCGGCGCAGGAAATCGTCGTCGCCGATCGAATGCAGGATCAGCCCTTCCGCGTCGGTCAGCACGATCATGCTCTGCGTGTTGACGATCTGCTCGTGCAGCGTTTCCATCACCGGCATCGCGTGCACGCACAGCACCCGGCTCTGCTCGCGCTTGAGCACCAGCGCCGCGTTCGACAGCACGTCGTAATCGGGGCGTGCCGATACCTGCAGGCCGAACGTCTCCGAGCGCTCATGGGCCTTCTGGATCGACGGTGCGGGCCAGCCAGCGGGATGCGCGGCCCGTGTCCCGGCCGCCTGCTCTACGTCATCGCGCATTGTCTCCTCCGGGGGATCCTTCCGGTCAACTGCCGGACTCTTTGCCGTCATTGCAAGCAAGCATCGGGCCACGCTGGCGCCGCGCAACCCGATCGAAAGGAGGATGTAATGAATCGCCCGGGCGCGGTGGCGCGCATCGCGTCGCGCGACGGCCTGTCTGCGTGATACCGCGATTTCCCGGCGCGTGACTACCCGTGCGAATCCGGATCTTCGCGGCTGGCGCGCTTCTCGCTTTGTCGCAGGGCGGGCCGGGCGACCGTCCGGCCGCCGACGATTACGCCTCCCGATTCCGCCCGAACCCTATCGACATGACGCGTCGCCCGATTCAATCCACGCCGCCGCCCGCCATGCGGGTCTTGCCCGACACGCCGGCGCCGCCGCCCACGCCCGTTCGCCGACGCCTGCGCCGCGATGCGCAATCGATCGCCTTCACCGTGGCCGGCGCCGCGCGCGGCCATCCGGTCGTCGTGCTGCACGGCGGCCCCGGCAGCGGCAGCCAGGCCGGCATCCTGCGGCTGTTCGACCTCACCCGCGTGCGCGTCGTGCTCGTCGACCAGCGCGGCGCGGGCGCGTCGACACCGCGCGGCGGCACGCGTCACAACGACACCGCGCGGCTGATCGCGGATCTCGAGGCGGTGCGCGAACAGCTCGGCGTGACACGCTGGGGCGTCGTCGGCGGATCGTGGGGCGCCGCGCTCGCACTCGCGTATGCGGGCACGCATCCGGAACGGGTGACGGGCGTCGTGCTGCGCGGCCTGTTCCTGACGTCGCGCCGCGAAGTCCGCAGGCTCTTCATGACGTCCCGCACGCGTGCCCCGCGCGAATGGCGGCGCCTCAATGCAGCGGCCGGGGGTGGCCGGCCGGATCGCCTGCTGTCGCGCTGCGCGCAGCGATTGCGCCACGGCGCGAGCGCGGCCCGGCAGCGCGCGGTGGCGCTCGCGTGGCACGCATACGAAAGCGCGATCCTCGCATCGGCACGCACGCGCCGCTCGCCCATGCGCGCGATCCGTTCGAACGAGACCGTCCGCCGGCTGATCGACAAATACCGGATCCAGGCGCACTACCTGCAACACGATTGCTGGCTCGGCGAGCGCCGCGTGCTCGCGCTCGCGCGACGGGCCGCACGGGCCCACGTGCCGCTGTTCGCCGCGCACGGGATACACGATCCCGTTTGCCCGGTCGGCAACGTCGAGCGCCTCGCGCGAGCCGTGCCCGAAGCGCGAATCGAATGCGTGAAGGCCGGGCATCTGGCAAGCGACCCGGCGCTGGCGCGCAGCATCGCACGCGCGGTGAACGCACTGTTCGCGACAGCGCCGTTCACGTGACGGCCCGCGCGCGTTGGTGCCATGACGCGGGGACACGCTCAATCCCACGCATAACGCGCGCCGACCCACGCGCCGCGCGGTGCGCCCGGCCCGACGAACGGTTCGTTCACCGGGTTGGCGCCGTCAAACGTGTGGTTCGGTCCGTTGAAGAAATTCTGGCCGAGTACGCCGAAGCTCGCGTAGCGCTTGTCGAGCAGGTTCGTCACGCTCGCGAACACCTCGAACCGCTTCGTGACCCGGTAACGCATGTCGAGATCGACGAGCACGTAGCCCGCGATCCTGCCGTTCACGTCGCCGTTGTTCTCGTCGCCGCGCGCGTACACGCCGCTGCGCCACGTGACGTTCGTGCCGATGTCCCATGCAGGCGTTGCCGCATAGTCGAGCCGCAACTTCACCGTATGCGCGGGAATGCCGGGGATGCGGTCGCCCGGCTTGACCGTCACGTTGCCGTTCGCGTCGGCCGCCGAATTCGCCGGGCTGTGTTCCGTCCACGACGAACGGTAGGTCGCATCGACATGGCTGTACGACAGCCCGACACCGAGCGAGCCGAGCCGCGTGCGGCCGGCGAGCTCGATACCCTGCCGCCGCGTATCACCGACGTTGCGGAAATAGCCCTGCGCGCTGGCCGGGCTGCTGATGAACTGGATGTCATCGGTCAATGTCGTGCGATAGGCCGCGGCGCTCCAGGTCGTCGCGGCGCCGATGCGCCCGCGCACGCCGGCCTCGAACGTCCTCGAGATCACGGGTTTGAGCGCCGGGTCGGCGATGAAGTCGTTCGGCAGCGAACACGGCGCCGCCGGGTCCGCGCACGCGAGCTCGATGGCGGTCGGCGAACGCATGCCTTCGTTGTACGTCGCATACGCGGTAAAACCCGGAACCGGGTTCCAGTTGAGCCCGACCGCCGGGTTGAAGCGCGAGAACACATGGTTGCCGTCGAGCAGCGGCTGCACGCCGCTCTCGTCGCCGATCTGCGCTTTCGACCAGTCGTAGCGGCCCGACAGCGTGAGCGTCCAGTGCGGCGTCAGCGACAGCGCGTCGCTCAGGTACACGCCGAAATTCGTGTTGCGCGTCTTGGCGCGGGTCTGCTGCACGAAATCGCCGATGCCGAGCGCCGCGCGCGCATCGGTGAAAGACGCGTCCTGCGACGACGCGACGTAGCTCGAGTTCGCGATATCGGCCGAGACGCCCGCGACCAGCCGGTTCGCCATCCCGCCGAGCTTGCCGAGCAGCGTGAGCTGCACGCTGCCGCCGTAGCTGTCGGTGACGATCGTCGATTGCGCGTTGCTGCCCTGCACCGTGTCGACCGTACCGTCCTCGTCCACCGATCCGTAATCCGTATTGTTGTTGCTGCTCGTGTTCGTGTTGCGCAGGTGCCGGTAGTACGCGTTGCCGCTCAATTCGACGTTTTCCCCGAAGAAGCGGTCGCCCGACAGCGTCAGGTAGCCGGCGCTGTTGCGGTTCCGGTCCGGATACGTATACGCCTGCTTGCGGTTGTCGAGGAACGAGCGCGGGATCGTCTGGGAGCCGGACAGCGTGTTGTCCGCGCCGCCCGCCGCGATCGACAGCGTCGTGTCCGCATCGGTGTAGCGCAGCTTGCCGAACGCCTGCCGCACGCGGCTCGCGTTATGGTCGGCCCAGCCGCCGTCGTTCGCGACGTTCGCGGTCGCGTAGTAGTCGAGGTTCGGGCCGATCGTGCCGCCCTGCTCGACGCTGGCGCTCTTGCGGCCCCACGCACCGCCCGACACCTCCGCTTCGCCGCCCGGATTCGACCTGCCGTCCTTCGTCGTGATCGCGAGCGCACCGCCGAGCGTGTTGAGCCCGTACACCGGATTGGAGCCCGGAATCAATTGCACGCGGTCGATCGCCTGCATGGGCAGGATGTCCCAGTTCACGACGTCGCCGAACGGCTCGTTCACGCGCACGCCGTCGACGAACACCGACAGCCCCTGCGGCGTGCCGAGCAGCGGCGACGCGGTGAAGCCGCGATAGTTGACGTCCATCTGATACGGGTTGCCCTGCGCATCCGAGATCGTTACGCTCGGCAGGTTCGCCGCGAAGAAATCGGCGAGCGTCGCGCGGTGCTGCGCGTCGAGTTCCGCCGCACGCACCGTCTGCACGTTCGCCGGCACCTTCGACAGCGGCGTGCCGATCCCGAGCAGCGGCGTGGTGCCGACGACGACCACCGCGGGCAGCACGACGTCCGGCTCGAGCGCGGCCCCGTCCGCCTGCGGCTGCGCGCACACGCTGCCGGCCGGCAAGCCGACCAGCGCGAGCGCGCCGAGGGCCGTGCCGACGCATCGCGCACGCCGGCCGCGCCGCATCGCGGCGTCGCGCGCGGCGGCCTTTGGTCTCCTGATCATCTACGTTGTCTCCGCATTCATGTTCCGACGGCGCGTGCGAGGCATCGCGCGGCGACGGGTTGTCGCGAAGCCGGCGTGCGAGAACCGTGCCAGCGCCGCGAGCACGCGTGGCGCGCGCTGCGCCGCACATCGCGTCGGTACCCAATGTGGGCGACCGACTCGCCGCTGTTGCGCGGGCTGCGCCACCTGTCATGTTTGGCAACACTTCGCGCGCGACGGTGTACCTGAATGCAACACCTGCGTCGACGCGATGGCGCGAACCGCCCGTGCGTGCTTCCCCTGCGATACGCCGGTATGCCGCGTCATACCGGCATGCGACACCGATGGCATGCGACTTGCGTAACGGACAGTGCACTCGGCCCGGAAACCCCAACCGTGCCGGCGCGACGAATCGTTCGCGGCGGTGCGACCACAATGACTCAGGAGACAACCATGAAGAAACTCTCGGCTTCAGCGAGCCGGCTGGCGACGATCGGCATCGCGGCGGCGGCGGCCGTCGCGCTGAACCCCGGCCTCGTCGAAGCGGCCGCGGACTACCCGGCCGTGACCTACCAGCGCCTGACCGATGCGCACGGCGATCCGGGCTGGCTGACCTACTACCGCACCTACGACGGCCGCTCGCACTCGCCGCTCAAGCAGATCGACACGTCGAATGCGAAGGATCTCAAGCAGGTGTGGGCATACAAGTTCCCCGCCGACCTGAAGCAGGGCTTCGAGGCCACGCCGATCGTCAACGGCAACTATCTGTTCGTGACGACGCCGAAGGACAACGTCTACGCGTTCGATGCGAAAACCGGCAAGCAGCTGTGGAAATACGAGCCGAAGCTCGGCGCGGCGTCGTTCAAGACCGCGTGCTGCGACGTAGTGAACCGCGGCGTCGCGCTGTACGGCAAGAACGTCTATATCGCGATGCTGAACGGCGAAGTCGCGGCGCTCGACGCGCAGACCGGCAATCTCGTGTGGAAGAAGCAGATGTTCGAGCCGGGCCTCGGCTACGCGTTCTCGCTCGCGCCGCTCGCGATCGACGGCGCGATCGTCGTCGGCACGTCCGGCGGCGAATACGGCATTCGCGGCTACATCGCCGCGCTGAATCCGGAGGACGGCTCGCAGGTCTGGAAACGCTACACGATCCCCGCCGCCGGCGAAAAGGGCGCGGAAACCTGGCCCGACGGCATGCAAAGCCATGGCGGCGGCGCCGCGTGGCTCACCGGCACGTACGACGCCGCGTCCCGCACGCTGTACTGGGGCGTCGGCAACCCCGGCCCGTGGCTCGCCGCGCTGCGCCCCGGCGACAACCTGTATTCCGACTCGCTGCTCGCGCTCGATGCGAAGAGCGGCAACCTGAAGTGGCACTACCAGTACACGAACAACGACACGTGGGACTACGACGGCGTGAACGCGGCCGTCCTCGCGGACATCAAGTACAAGGGCAAGGACTACGACGCGATCATCCACGCGGACCGCAACGGCTTCTTCCATGCGATCGACCGCACGACCGGCAAGCTGATCTACGCGACGCCGTTCGTGAAGGCGCTGTCGGTCACCGGCTACACGGCCGACGGCAAGCCGATCCAGGACGCATCGAAGTTCCCGAAGGCCGGCACGACGATCGAGACGTGCCCGAGCTTCCTCGGCGGCAAGAACTGGTGGTCGATCTCGTACGACCAGGAACGCAACATCGCGGTCGTGCCCGCGCTGCATGCGTGCATGAGCCTGACCGGCAAGTCGGTCAGCTACATGGAAGGCCTGCCGTATCTCGGCGAAGGCTTCGAGATCAAGCCCGAACCGGGCAGCGAAGGCTACGGCGAACTGACGGCCATCGACGTGAACACCGGCAAGAAGCTGTGGAGCCACTGGTCGAAGAAGCCGTGGAACGGCGGCGTCGCGACCACGGCGAGCGGCCTCGCGTTCAGCGGCTCGCTCGACGGCCACCTGTACGCGTTCGATACGGCGACCGGCAAGGTGCTGTGGGAAAGCCCGCAACTGGCGAGCGGCATCATTTCCCAACCGTCGGTGTACGAAGTCGACGGCAAGGAATATGTCGCCGTGCTCGCCGGCTATGGCGGCGCGAACCCGATCTGGGGCGGCCCGATGGCCGACATCGCGAAGGACGTTCCGCGCGGCGGCACGCTGTACGTGTTCGCGCTGAACTGAACACGCGCCACGCCCGAGTCGCGCCCGCATGCGCCCGATGCGGGCGCGACGTCCCACCTGCTTCAACCGGACATACGATCATGAATACTCGCCTCACTTCCGTTACCGTCGCCAGTCTGCTCGCCGTGGGCGTGGCGCTGACACCGGCAGCCGCGTCGGCCGGCGTGCGCGTCTGCACGCTGCCCGGCAGCCCGACCACCGCGCTCGACCGCTCCGTTGCGCGCGAAGTGTTCCGCGCCGCGGGCATCGCCGCGACCTTCAACAAACACGGCGTGGACGACAACGGCGACGACGACGGCATCTCCGCCAGCGAGCTGACGAAATCGCTCGAACGCGACTGCGACGTGATCGCCGGCTTCCCGCGTTCGGCGATCGCCGATGCGTCGGGATCCAGGATGACGTTCTCGCAGGGCTATCTGCGCTCCGGCTACGTCAGCGTGTCGCTGCGCGACGCGCCAGCGCCGACCGGCGCCAAGGAAACGATCGCGGCCACGTACGGCAGCCCGTCGCAACTGATCGCCGCGCAGCAGACCAACGCCCGCTTCGACCTCGAGAACACCAGCGAGAAAACGATCGGCGCGCTCGCCGCGGGCCGTGCACAGCGCGCGATCGTCTGGTATCCGAGCGTCGTCGCGTACGAGCGAGCCCATCCGAAACAACGGTTCCAGGTCGCGGCGACGTCGTCGCCGTACTCCGACTGGCAACTGTCGTTCGCGTTCGGGCCGGGCAAGGACGCACTGCAAAAGCGCATCGACGCCACGCTGTCGCAGATGAGCGGCAACGGTCGTCTCGCGTCGCTCACGCGCGGCTGGACGCTGCCCGACGACATCGCGCAAGCCGCCACGCGCGTGCCCGGCCGGTTTCTCGACGGCGCGATCGCGTCCGCACAGCGGCCGGCAAGGAGCGGCTTCATCAAGGTGTCGACGAGCGAAGGCGGCGGCGTCCCGTCGTTCGATCAGGTGCAGGTGCAGCACGGCAAGAAGCTCTACGGCGATGCGTGCGCGAAATGCCACGGCGATCAGCTCGAGGGCAATACCGCGCCCGCGCTGAGCGGAGAATCGTTCGCGCCCGAGGGCAAGTCGCATATCACGGTCGGCGGCATCTTCCTGTACATGTCGAGCAACATGCCGGCCGATCGCCCCGGCAAGATGACCGCACAGGAGTACGAGGACCTGATGGCGTTCCTGCTTTACTCGAACGGCTACGACGCGTCGAAGAGCAAGCTGACCGCCGAGATCGCCAACGCATCGAAGGCGCCGCTCATCGCCGGGCCGCGCAAGTAATCCGCCTGCCCACCTTCGTTTCGATCGACCGCCGCGCCGGGCAGTTTGCCCGGCGCGCGAACCGGACTTTTTCTTTTCATTTCATTCAGGATCCCATCATGATCTCCCGTCATCGCAGAACCTTCTTCGTTCAGGCCGCCGGCCTGTGCGCCGCGCTCGCGGCCGGCCCCCGTGCATTCGCGGCCGCCCCGCCCGTCGACGAAAACGATGCGACGGCGAAGACGCTCGGCTACCGCGCCAAGGCGGCCGCCGTCGACGCAGGCAAGTTCCCGAAGTATCAGGCTGGCCAGACGTGTTCGAACTGCCGCTTCTACAAGGCTGCCGCGGGCGAATCCTTCGGTACGTGCCCGATGTTCGCGGGCAAGACGGTTGCCGCCGAAGGCTGGTGCAACGTCTATGCAAAGCTCGCCTGACGCCGGGCCCGCTCGCGAGCGCGACGGCGTGTCGCGTCGCGGCGCGGCCCCCGATCGCGCCGCGCATCTGCATGCGCTGATCGCGCTGGGCTTCGATCGCGGCTACGTGACGCACGGTGAAATCGCCGACGCGCTGCCCGACGATGCGGCCGACGGCGCGGATTTCGACGCGGCGGCGTCGATGCTGCGCGAGTTCGGCATCGACGTACGCGAGCATGCCGGCGCGCGCACCGCGTGGACGCTCGACGGGCATTTTGCGCAGGTGACGGAAGTCGCGTCGACGCTGGCCGACGCGTCGACGCCGCTCGCGGCCGACGACCTGCTCGCGGGCCGGACCAACGACCCGGTCCGGCTCTATCTGCGGGAAATGAGCGCGACGCCGTTGCTCGAACGCGACGAGGAAATCGCGCTCGCGCTTCGTCTGGAAAGCGGCCGCGCCGCATGCGTCGACGCATTGAGCCGCGATCCGGCGGCACTCGCCGTCGTCGCGGCGATCGCGGACGACGTCCGCGCCGGCAAGGTGGCGGCATCGGCTTACGTGACGGGGTTCGCCGGTGAAGCCGAGCCGCCCGCGAATGCGGCGACGATGTCGTCCGACGAGCCGATCATGGCACCGCCCGCGCGCGACGACGACGCCGGTCTTTCCCTCGACAGCCCGGCGTGGCGCGATACGGTCGTCGGGGCGCTCGAGCGTGCCGGTGCGTTGGCATCGGCGATGCAGCACGCATTGCGAGCGGACGGTTTCGAGTCGGCGACTTACCGCGCGCTGCTGCGCGACGCTGCCGCGTTGACCGGCAGCATCCGCTTCACCTCGCGCGCGATCGAACGCATCGGACAGACGAACCGCGAGCGCGCGACGCAAGCCCGCACGTTCGAAAAACGGCTCGTCGACACGCTGGCCGCCGCGGGCATACGCGTCGAATCCGCGCGCCACGACCTATTCACGCGGTGCGACGACGTACGCGCGTGGCTACACGCATACAGCGCCGCGCACTCCGATTGCGCGACCGCCCTCGCCCGCCACGCGCCGGCGTTGATCGACGCGCGCACCGCGCTCGCTCGCCTGGCCGCCGAGTCTCCGCTGCCGCTCGACATCGCGATTGCGCTCGATGCGCGGCTCTCGCGTGTCGAGCGCGCGATGCAACCCGCGAGAACGAAGCTGTTCCAGAGCAATCTACGGCTCGTCGTGTCGGTCGCCAAGCGCTATGCCGATCGCGGCCTGCCGTTCCCCGATCTGATCCAGGAAGGCAATATCGGCCTGATGAAGGCCGTCGATCGCTACGACCACCGGCGCGGCTTCAAATTCTCGACGTATGCGACATGGTGGATCCGGCAGGCGATCACGCATGCGCTCGCCGATCTGGGGCGCACGATACGCGTACCCGCGCATACGGTCGATACGCTCAACAAGCTGTCGCGGCTCGCGCGAATCCACCGGCAACGGACCGGCGACGTCGCCGACGCGCGGGCGCTCTCCACGCAGATGCGGCTGCCGGTCGACAAGGTGCGCGAGCTGATGAGCATCGTGCGCGAGCCGATCTCCGCCGATTTGCCGGTTTCGCCCGATCACGACCTGACGCTGTGCGACGTCACGATCGACCCCGACGCGCCGACACCCGAAGAAGCGGCGAGCGCCGGTCAGTTGCGCACGGCGGTCGCCGCGCTGATCGACCGCCTCCCCGCACGCGAAGCGTGGATTCTCCGCCTGAGGTACGGCATCGATGTCGACAACGAGTATTCGCTGCGCGAGATCGGCCGGCAACTGAACCTGTCGGCCGAGCGCGTCCGCCAGCTCGAGGTAGCGGCGCTCGAACGCATCCGGCAATTCCGGCACGCGCCGGCGCTGCGTTCACTGCTCGCCTGACACGGCCATGCCGGGGCGACCGCCTGCCGGCTCGCCCATCCACTGCTCAGGACTGCAACACGACTTGCTGCATTTCTGAACGCCGCGCCGCCTCGCGCCGTCATTCGCAACACCGCAGGGCCGATCGGATCGGGCGCCACCCGCCCGACTGCCGCGGTTTTCGCCGCAGTCGCGCCCCGGTCGCGCAACTGGCATGCATGTTGCGTTTTCACGAGCGCAGCAGGAATCACACGAACGCATGGAGACACGCTTGTCCAAGATCGAATCGGTTCTTCACGAAACCCGTCAGTGCGCGCCGCCCGCGGCGCTCGAGAAGACGGCGACCATTTCCGGCATGCCGGCCTATCGCGCGCTCGTCGCCGAGGCCGAGCAGGATTACGAAGGCTTCTGGGCGCGCCTCGCGCGCGAGGGCCTCACGTGGCACAAGCCGTTCACCAAGGTGCTCGACGAGCGTAACGCGCCGTTCTACACATGGTTCGACGACGGCGAGCTCAACGCGTCGTACAACTGTCTCGACCGTCACGTCGAAGCCGGCCACGGCGAGCGCGTCGCGGTGATCTTCGAGGCCGACGACGGCACCGTCACCCGCGTCACCTATGCCGATCTCCTCGCACGCGTGTCGCGCTTCGCCAATGCGCTGAAGAAACGCGGGATCGGCAAGGGCGATCGCGTCGTCATCTATATCCCGATGTCGATCGAAGGCATCGTCGCGATGCAGGCGTGTGCGCGTATCGGCGCGACGCACTCGGTCGTGTTCGGCGGCTTCTCCGCGAAATCGCTCAATGAGCGGCTCGTCGACGTCGGCGCGGTCGCGCTGATCACCGCCGACGAACAGGCGCGCGGCGGCAAGACGCTGCCGCTCAAGAGCATCGCCGACGAGGCGATCGCGCTGGGCGGCTGCGAAGCGGTCAAGAGCGTGATCGTCTATCGTCGCACCGGCGGCAAGATCGACTGGCATGCGGACCGCGACCTGTGGATGCACGAGCTGACCGACGGCGAATCCGACCGCTGCGAGCCGACCTGGGTCGGCGCCGAGCATCCGCTGTTCATCCTGTATACGTCGGGCTCGACCGGCAAGCCGAAGGGCGTGCAGCACAGCACGGGCGGCTACCTGCTGTGGGCCGCGCAGACGATGAAGTGGACCTTCGACTGGAAACCCGACGACGTGTTCTGGTGCACGGCCGACATCGGCTGGGTCACCGGCCATACGTACATCACGTACGGGCCGCTCGCGTGCGGCGGCACGCAGGTCGTGTTCGAGGGCGTGCCGACGTATCCGGACGCCGGGCGCTTCTGGAAGATGATCGGCGATCACAAGGTGACCGTGTTCTACACCGCGCCGACCGCGATCCGTTCGCTGATCAAGGCGGCCGAAGCCGACGACAAGGTTCATCCGAAGAGCTATGACCTGTCGAGCCTGCGCATCATCGGCACGGTTGGCGAGCCGATCAATCCGGAAGCGTGGATGTGGTACCACAAGCACGTCGGCCACGAGCGCTGCCCGATCGTCGATACGTGGTGGCAGACCGAAACCGGCGGCCACATGATCACGCCGCTGCCGGGCGCGACGCCGACCGTACCGGGTTCGTGCACGCTGCCGTTGCCGGGCATCATGGCCGCGGTGGTCGACGAGACGGGCCAGGACGTGCCGAACGGGCAAGGCGGGATTCTGGTCGTCAAGCGTCCGTGGCCCGCGATGATCCGCACGATCTGGGGCGACCCGGAGCGCTTCAAGAAGAGTTACTACCCGGAAGAACTCGGCGGCACGCTCTATCTGGCCGGCGACGGCACGGTACGCGACAAGGAGACCGGCTACTTCACGATCATGGGCCGGATCGACGACGTGCTCAACGTGTCGGGCCACCGGCTGGGCACGATGGAGATCGAATCGGCGCTGGTGTCGCATGAGCTGGTTGCGGAGGCGGCGGTGGTCGGCCGCCCGGACGACACGACGGGCGAGGCGGTCGTGGCATTCGTGGTGCTGAAGCGTTCGCGCCCGGAAGGCGACGAAGCGGCGGCGCTCGCGAAGGCGCTGCGCGACTGGGTCGGCAAGCAGATCGGGCCGATCGCGAAGCCGAAGGACATCCGCTTCGGCGACAACCTGCCGAAGACGCGCTCGGGCAAGATCATGCGGCGCCTCTTGCGCTCGCTCGCGAAGGGCGAGGCGATCACGCAGGATACGTCCACGCTCGAGAATCCGGCCATCCTCGAGCAGTTGAACCGCTCGATGTGACATCGCCCGCCACGGCGGGCGTATCGCTTCAACGCGGCGCCGCGGCACGGCCGCGATCCCGTTTCCCACGCCGGGCTCGCGGCCGCCTTCGCGCCGGCGACAGGCATCGCCGTGCGTTCCCCGACGGCACGGCATGCAGGCGGCTCGCATCGCTTTCGCCGCCTTTTCAATTAGTCGTACGTATTACAACACTCACAAAACGGAGACAGACGATGAAGAGCAGGACATGGACGATTTGCGCGGCGCTGTTCGGCGCGGCCGCCAGCACGAGCAGTTTCGCGCAGAGCAGCGTCACGCTGTACGGCGACCTCGACGCCGCGTTGCTCTATACGAGCCGATCGCTCGATTCGGCAACCGGCGGCAACGCCGGACGTCAATTCGCGCTGACCGACACGGGCATGACCCCGACCAACTTCGGCATCACGGGTACCGAGGATCTCGGCGGCGGGCTGCACGCGAGATTCAAGCTGGAGAGCGGCTTCAACATCACGGACGGCGCGTTCGGCCATTCGAACGGCAACTTCTTCGGCCGCCAGGCGTGGGTCGGGATCGACGGCGGCTTCGGCGAAACGAAGGTCGGCCTGCAGTTCTCGCCATTCGTGCTCGCGATACTCGGATCGGATCCGCGCAACGTCTCGCACTTCGGCGCCGCGCTGGTGCCGTACGTCGACAACGTACTCGTCACGGGCCTCTTCAACCCGAACGCGATTTCGTACACGAGCCCGACGATCGCCGGGCTGACGGCCAGCGCGATGTTCGGCTTCGGCGGCAAGGCCGGCGACTTCCAGGCGGGACGCCAGTATTCCGGCAGCCTTACCTATACGAACGGCGGCTTCATGCTCAACGCGGCGCTCTACGACGGCAACAGCGGCACGTCCCCGACGCCGGTGCCGAGCACGGTCGCGTTCGTCGGCCGCACGATCGGCGCCGCCTACACGTTCGGACCGGTGACCGGCAAGGCGTCGTTCACGAGCTACAAGGTCGCCGGCTCGTTCAGCAACAACGTGTACAGCGCCGGCCTCGACTATCGCGTCACGCCGGCCCTCGACCTGAACACCGGCGCGTGGTACACGACCGACCGCAACGATTCGCACAACCATTCGCTGCTTGCCGCGGTCGGCGCCGACTACAGCCTGTCGAAACGAACGGGCCTGTATGCGCAGGTCGGCGTCGTCAACAACCACGGCGCGATGAACACGGGCCTCGGCATCACGGGCGGCGCGTTGTATGGGTTGCCGGGCACGACGGTCGGCGTCAACGCCGGCATCCACCACGTGTTCTGATACAGCCCCCGAGGACGGGCGGCCACCACGCGCCGTCCGTCCGGCCACGGAAACGTCGCGCGAACGTGGCGCAAACGCGCCCCTCCCGGCGCCGGTCCCGCCATCCGGCACGCCGATCTCGATGTTTACCCGACCTCAAGTCCGCGGCCGTACGGCCGTCAAGTCAGGAACGCATACCCAACATCCGCCGGGAACCCCGCGCGCGTGTCCTCAAGGAGACCCACCAACGTGAACTTCTTCGGAATCGGCCGCGGCCGCCGTTCGTCGCGCGCGCTCGTCGGCGACATCGCCGAGCAGGCAGGCCGGCTCGGCATCGAGATCTGCGACGTATCGGGCCACGTCGAGGAAGTCGCGGCCCGCGTCGCCCGGCAGGCGGAGGTCTGCCACACGCTGCGCGAATCGGCCGCCCTCACGCTGCGCGGCAACCACCGGATCGCCGAGGCCGCGCAGCAGGTGCGCGACGTCAGCGCCAACGCATCGAACGCGGTCCGGCAGTCGCAGCAGACGATCGAGGCGTCGCTCGCCGACATTCACGGCCTCGTCGAGGGCGTCACCACGATCAGCGACCAGATGGGCGCGCTGCGCGACGCGCTCGATCACGTGCGGGCCGTCTCCGAGGAGATCTCGGTGATCGCCCGACAGACTCACCTGCTCGCGCTGAACGCCGCGATCGAGGCCGCGCGCGCCGGCGAATCCGGCCGCAGCTTCGCGGTCGTCGCGGCCGAGGTCAAGAACCTGTCCGCGAAGACCGGGCAGGCCACGGCCCAGATCGAGACGACGCTCGCGCGGCTCGCCGAGCAGACCGAGCACCTGCTCGCGGAAGGCACCGACAACGCCGCCCGCGCGCACCGCGTGCGCGAGGGCACCCGCACGATCGGCGAGGTCGTGCACGCAACCGGGCACGCGATCACCGAGCTCGCGGGCGAGGCCGAACAGATCGCATCGCTGACGGACGAGATCGAGGCACAGTGCCACCGTCTCGACGAGCAGGTGGGCGAGATGGCGTCCGGCGTCGAGAACTCGGCCGACAATTTCTCGCAGGCCAAGGACCGGCTCGGCAACCTGCTCTCCGTTTCCGAAACGCTGATCGAGCTCACGGCCGCGACCGGCATCGAATCGCCCGACACGCGCCTGATCGACACCGCGCGGAGCACGGCCGCCGCGATCAGCAAGCTATTCGAGGACGCGGTCGGCCGCGGCGATATCGCGCTCGACGCGCTCTTCGACACGCACTACGAACCGATTCCGGGCACCGACCCGCAGCAGTTCATGACGCGCTTCACGGCGTTCACCGATCGCGTGCTGCCGGCCATCCAGGAACCGGTGCTCGATCTCGACGAACGGATCGTCTACTGCGCGAGTTTCGACCGGCAGTGCTACCTGCCGACCCACAACCGGAAGTTTTCGCTGCCGCAGCGCGCGGACGCCGCCTGGAACGCGGCGAACTCACGGAACCGCCGGATCTACACGGACCGGACGGCGCGCATGTCCGTGGCGCATGACAAGCCGTTCCTGCTGCAGACCTATCGCCGCGACATGGGCAACGGCCAGTTCGTGCTGGTGAAGGACGTGTCCGCGCCGATCGTCGTCGGCGGACGGCCATGGGGCGTCCTGCGGATCGGCTACAGCGTCTGAACCGGCGCAAGCGGGCCGCGCCTACTGCTCCAGCCCCACGCCCAACGGCCGCTGGTCGCTGCGTCCGTGATCGTCGACCACCCGCACCGTATAGCTGCCGGCCGTGCGCGGCTGCCAGAACAGCGCATCGCCGGGCACACTGCGGCCGACGTACGCGTCGTTGACGAACCAGTACAGCGCATGCGCGCTCGCATCGGCGGTCGCGTTGAACGCGATGCGCGTGTCGTCGGCGGTCTTCACGCGCATCGCATACGTACTGCCGCGCAGCGGCGACGTGATGCGCGGCGGATCGCCTTCGACCTGCCCGGCATCGCGACAATCCGCATTCTGCGGCGGCCGCCGGCGCGGAATGCCGGCTTGCGCGAACACCTGCTGCAAATCCGACGGCCAGAACTCGAAGATCTCCGTATGCGTGCGCTTGCCGTCGTACGGCGGGCACGCAGCCTTCCCCGTCGCGTCGTCGATCACGACGGGCCGGTGCACGGTGCTCACCCGAATCGGCGACGTGCCCGGAATGAACCACGTCCAGCCCTGCTGCGGACACCACTCGTTCGGCAGATCGCCGCTCGCGAGGCAAACGCGCACGCGCTTCAGCCGCGGCGGCACCGAGCGCGGCGGCTCGACGAGCGTGCGTTCCGCGTTCATCGCATCGACGACCTGGAAGAACAGCGGCGCGGCCGCATCGACACCGACGAACGCGGTATTGGTCGAATTGTCGAAATTGCCGACCCACACGACCAGCACGTACGGGCCGAACACGCCGGCCGTCCACGCATCGCGAAACGACCACGACGTACCGGTCTTCCAGTACACGGGCACGCTCGACGGCTGCGCGCCGCTCGTCTCGTCGGGACGCAGGTGCTGGCGCAGCATGTCCATCGTCATGTAGCTCGCCTCGGCGCTCAGCAGGCGCCGGCCGGGCAGCGCCGGCTCGTCCGCGCGCAGCCGCAGCGGACGGAACTCGCCGCGGTTCGCGAGCATCGCATACAGCGCCGCGAGATCCTGCATCGTCACTTCGCCGCCGCCGAGCACGAGCGCGAGCCCGTAGTGCCGCGCGCTCGCGAGCCGGCGCACGCCGGCATCCTGCAGGAACCGATACAGGTCGGGCGACTTGAGCTGCGACGCGACCCACACGGCCGGCACGTTGCGGCTGCGGTTCAGCGCATCGGTCGCCGTGATCGGCCCGAGGAAATGACCGTCGAAATTCTCCGGCGCATACGGTCCGAACGCGGTCGGCACGTCGCGCAGCACGGTCTGCGGATGCAGCACGCCCTGGTCGAAGCCGAGCGCATAGATGAACGGCTTGAGCGTCGAGCCCGGCGAGCGCCGCGCAAGCGTGCCGTTCACCTGCCCGTCGATCGTCCGGTCGAAGAAGTTCGCGGAGCCGACCAGCGCCTTCACGCCCATGTCGCGCGTATCGACGAGGATGGCCGCCGCATTGCGCACGCCGCGCGTATCGTTGCGCGCGACATAACGTGAAATCTGCCGTTCGAGCGTGCGTTGCAGGTCGAGATCGACGGTCGTCGCGAGCCGCGTGCCGCCATCGCTGTCGCCATCGCGGTTGCCATCCGCCGCCGCGCCCCCCGACGTCGTGTGCCATGCGCCGCGCGCGGCGAGCGCCTGGTCGACCGCGTGCGGCGCATCGAACGGCAGCGCGGACAACGGCCGCATCGCCAGCGGCAACGCGAACAGCGGCTCGAGCGATGCATCGCCCGGATGCGTCGTCAGCCAGCGCGCATACAGCCGGTTGCGCGACGCGGCCAGCGCCCGGTTGATCGCGTCCTGCCCGCCGCGCACGCGCCGCGCCGGGTCCTGCGGAATCACCGCGAGCGCGAGCGCTTCGGGCAGCGTCAGCGCGTCCGGCATCCGGTCGAAATAGACGACGCTCGCGGTGCCCGCGCCTTCGACGTTGCGGCCGTATGGCGCGTCGTTCAGATACGCTTCGAGAATCTGCCGCTTCGAGTAGAACAGTTCGAGCTGCACCGCGCGTGCGACCTGCTCGAGCTTGCCGGCCGGCGTGCGCGTGTTCAGCTTCCACAGCGAGCGCGCGAGCTGCATCGTCAGCGTCGAGCCGCCCTGCGGATTGCCGCCGCGCACGTACGTGATCCATGCGCCGCGCGCCAGACCGTACGGGTTGAAACCCGGATGCCACCGGAACCATCGGTCCTCGTGCAGCATCACGGCTTCGACGAGCTGCGGCGACATCCGCTCGAGCGGCACCCACAGTCGGTAGCGGTCGTCCTTCGCGAGCGTCAGGCGCAGCAACCGGCCCCGCGCGTCCGTCACCGCGACCGATGACGGTTTCCAGTCGCGCAGCGGCGGATGCGGCCACAGCCGGCACGCGGCCAGCGCGCCGAACACGAGCAACGCGCCGACGAGCCAGTTCTGCCAGCGATGCAGCCAGCGGCCGGCGCCGTGCAACGCGCGCCGGAGCACGGATGCGTCAGCCACGGCCGGCCGCTCCTGGCGACCTGCGCGGCCTGCCACGCCGATGCAGCCGCCTCGTCATCGCACGCGCTCCACCGTCAGCGCCGCGCCGCCCGGCGCCTGCGCCTGCACGCGGCGGTCGTACATCGATTCGCCGTAGGCCGGCGGCGCAATGAAGCGACCCGCGTTGCTCGCCTTGATCCGGTAGACGAACTCCCGCACGTCGGTCGTCGCGGTGCCGTAGACCACCACGCGATCCTCGCGGATATCGGCGAACTGCGGCTGCCACGTCGAGCCCTTCACGCCGATCGGCGAATGCCACGGCGCATCGGCCACCGGCGCCGACGCACTGCCGTCGCCGTTGCCGTCCTCCGTATCGGTCACGGGCGGCGGCGCGATCACCGGATCGAAGCCGCCCGGCAGCAAGTCGACGATCGCGACGTTGCCGACGTTCGCCGAACCGGTCGCGCGAATCTTCATGTGCACGTCGATCTCCTGGCCGAGCGTGATCCTGGCGAGCGGCTTGCCGTCCGTATCCGTGTAGTCGCGCACGATTTCCAGCCCGTTCTTGATCGCCTTCGTCGACGTGCCGCGGTCGTAGCCCGACTGGCTCGCGACCCACCAGGCCGGCAACGCGCTGCCGTTCACGAAGTCGACCCGCGACGCGCCGGCCGCCCACGTGCCCGAGCGTACGAGGTTCGCCTGGATCGACGATACGTCCTTCGGCGCGGCGCCCGCGCGCACTTCATTGATCGCGAGCTGGTCGAGCTGCCCTGCGTTCGATGCCGCGTAAGCGTCGAGCGCGAGAATCGTCATCGCCGACGACAGCGTGTTGTAGCGATTGTCGACGAGCGGCGCGGCGAGGTTGTCCATCGCACGCGGCGACAGCTTGCGCACGCGCTCCGGGAAGTGTTTCGCGAGCAGGTACAGCACGCTCGCGTCGCGCGTCAGCGGGTCGATGTAGTAGCCGGTCGAATCATCGCCGTCCGACGCGCGCTTGCGCTCGAGCAACGCCTGCGGGCCCGCGATCAGCGCCGCGGCCTCCTTGTCCTGCTTCAGCAACTGATACGACGCGGCGAGCCACGCCGCCGCGAGATCGTTCTTCCAGTCGTTCGGATAGGCCGCCTGCAGCCGCTTCTGCACGGCCGCGAGGTTGTTGGTCGTCACGTTGCCCTGGCGCGTGAGCAGGTACACCGCGTACGCGCGCTGCCGCAACAGGTCGAGCGAGCCGAGCGAATCGTTCGCGGCGAGCCGCTGCAAGTACGCGTTGCCCGCGTCGAGCATGTCCTTCGGCACCGCGACGCCGCGGTCGCGCGCATCGAGCAGCACGTGCATCGCATACGCGGACACGAACGGATCGGCATCGGGCGTCGCACTCCACAGGCCGAAGCCGCCCTGTGCGTTCTGCCGGCTGCGCAGCACGCCGAGGAACTGCGCGATCGCGCTCGCATTCGTCGCATCGACGCCGGCTTCGGGCGCATGCATCGCGCTCGTCAGCGCGCGCACCGACAGCCACTTCGCCGCGAACATGCGCGGTACGGCCGCGCTCACCATCTGCTCGCTGCACGCGTGCTCGAAGTTGACGAGATACGACGACAGCCCTTCGGACAGCACCAGCGGCGCGGTCGAGATGCTCGCGTCGCGCGACGCATACGCGTCGTACATCGACCGCAGGTTCGGCACGCTCGCCTTCCTGCCCGGCTCGAGCCGCGCGATGTCGAGCTGCGTGCGGAACGCGGCGGCCGGCCGCACCGACACGTCGACCCGCTGCTGCGCGCCCTTCGTGCCGTAGCGCGCGCCGAACGACAGCGCGCCCGAGCCGAGCGTGTCGGTCGCCTTCACGCGGAACAGCGCGACGCCTTCGTGCTGCGGCGCGAGCGCGACGTTCTGCGTCGCCGGCCCGATCACCTGCAACTGCGGGCCCGTCTTCAGCGTGACCGCGACCGGCACCGGCTGGTTGCCGACGCCCGTCAGGTTGTTCGCGACGCCGACGCTGACGTCGGCCTCGTCGCCGGGCGCGAGCGTCGTCGGCACGTTCGGCGACAGCACGAAATCGCCGCGTACCGTCGTCGCGCCTTCGAACGTGCCGACCAGGTCCGGCGACACCGACACGGCCATCACGCGCAGCTTCCCGTTGAAATAGTCGGGCACCGTGTAGCTCAGGCGCGTGTCGCCGTTCACGTCGACGATCCCCGACCAGTAGACGACCGGCTTGTCGCGCTTGCGCTTGAACGGGTTCAGCTGGCGGCCGATCGCATCGTCGGCGTCGCCGCCGGGCGCGGCCATCGCCATCAGCTTCTCGAAGTCCGGCAGGATCAGGTCGAGGATCTGCGACGTGCCGACTTCGAGCATCCGCTTGCGGAAGAAGAACTTCAGCGGATCGCCGAGCTTGTAGCGCGCGACCTGCAGGATGCCCTCGTCGACCGCGAACACGACGACCTTCGCCGGCTTCGCCGAATGCACGACGAAATTGACGGTATCGCCCGGCTTCACGAGCGCTGGCGCATCGACGCTCACCGCGTTGCGGCGCGCGTCGAGGTTCACCGAGAACGGCACGACGCCGTAGCTCAGCGGGCTCATGAAGATCTCGTCCGACGACGGATCGCGGATGGTTTGCACGTTGATGTAGCCGTTGCCCTCGAAGCCGGCCGGCACCGTGATGTGCTGGATCGAGCTCGTCGTGTCCGCGTGGAACCACGCGTGCGCATACACCTTGTCGCGCTCGATCGTGATCAGGCCGCTGCCCGCGTAAGGCGCACGGATCGCGATTTCCACCTGCTCGCCCGGCTTGAAATCGTGCTTCGCGAGGCTCACCTGAAGCTCCGCGTTACGATCGAGCGAACGCGTGACGTTCGCGGCGCCCGTGACCGAATACTCGATCCGGTTCACCGCGGCGCCATCGGCGCGGCGGATCACGAGCGCGTAGCTGCCCGGCTTGTCGGTGCGCAGCGCGTAGTCGAGCCCGGCTGCCGGAATCGACAGCGGCTTCTCGTCGACCGGTACTTCCTTCAAGCGCGAATCGTATTTGTACGCGCCGGAATCCTGCCTGGTCAGCACCGACACGTAGCGCTGCTCGACGAGCTGCGCGCGCAGGTCCTTCACGTCGATCGCCTTCGCGCCCGGATCGATCGCGACGAGCCGCACCGTGCGCGGGCTGCCGCGCTTCACGTACCCGAGATCGTCGACCGACTTGTAGCCGACGAGCCAGTCGTTGTTCGACACGAGCGTCTGCGCGTTCGCGGCGACGTTGCGCCCGCCTTCCGCTTCGTATGCCTTCGCCTGGAAGTAGAGCTGGTAGGTCGCGTCCGCGTACTTGTCGAGATCGAGGTCGAACTCGGCATGGCCCTTGTCGTCGGTCGTGCCGTCCTGCAGCGCGGTCGTGTAGCCCTCCTTCGCGCGGCGTGCGTCGAAGAAGTGATAACCCTGCCAACTGCGGAACGACGGCCACACGGGGCGCAGCGTCAGCTTCGCCGCGACGCGGCGTTTTTCGGCCGGCGTGCCGAACAGGTTCTGCGCATCGACGAGGCCCTTCAGCCCCTTCGGCTTCACCCATCCTTCGACGACCTGCTGCGACAGCTTCGCGTCGACCTTCATCCGGTCGGGCAGGAATTCCTTCACCTGCACCGTCGTGCTGCCGATCGGCTCGGCGCCCGGCTGGCCGTCCTTGACGATATACAGGTTGACGGTCCACGTACCGGTCGGCGCCGTTTCGGCGGTCGTGTAGCCGAGCTCGGTGAAGCCCGTCGCGTCGACCGTCACGGGCTTGCGCTCGACGGTCATCCCGCGCGGGTCGACGATCTCCGCCTGCAGCGGCACGCCGGCCGGGCTGCGCGCCCAGCTCGCCGCGCGCACGATCAGGCCGATATGGAACGGATCGCCGGGCCGGTACAGCCCGCGATCCGAGAACAGGTACGCGGACAGTTGCCCCTGGCCCGTCGCGTTGCGCTCGCCGTCGACGTCGAAGCGCGAGAAGTCGAGCTGACGGTCACGGCCGGCCACCGGCAGGAACGACAGATCGGTGTCCTTCTTCACGACATACAGTTGCGGACGCTTCTCGCGGTCGAGCCCCTTGAACGCGGGGAAATGCACGACGCCGTCGGCGCCGGTCGTCTGCGAAAACAGCGCCTGGCCGTTCACCGCGAGCACCGACACGGTTGCGCCAGCAACCGGTTTGCCGGAGCGAATCGACTGGATGAACACGTCCTGGCTGCCGTCCAGCGCCTTCTTGACCAGCATCCCGAGATCGGTCACGACGATCAGGCGCGTGTCGCCGAGCGCGTTGTCGCTGTCGTCGCCGTTGCCGCCGCTGTCGCCCGAATCGACGTTGTCGGATGAATCCTGGCCGCCGTCGCCGGACGCCGAATCGCCGTCCTTCGCATCGTCGGCTTTCTTCTTCTCGGCCGCAGGATCGTACTTCGACAGATGCAGCAGGAACACGCCGCGCTTGTCGCCCTTCAGGTACTGGCCGAGGTCGATGCCTTCGTAATGGGCACGGCCGGGGTCGCCGGCCGGAAACGCACGGGTCTGCACGAAGCGCTCGACGATGTGATCCTCGCTGAACGAATACGACAGCTCGGGCCGCGCGTACGTGCCGTTGTTGAAGCTCACGAGATGCTGGATCTGGTCGGGCAGCACGCGGCCGATCTCGACCTTCATGCCCGGCAGGTTGCGCGACACGACCGACAGCCGCTTGCTGCCGCTCATCGACAGCAGCGAGCCGTCGGCCATGAAGCGCAGCAGCTTCGGATAATCGGGCACCGTGAACGCGTTCGTCACCGGCGCGCCGAGCCGGTAGCCGCCCGCCGATTTCAGGTCGCCCTCGAACCGCACGACGACGCGCTCGCCCGGCGTCGCGCGGTACTTGAAGCTCTGCAGCGTCGCGTAGTCGTTCTCGGTCGGCACCGCTTCGAGCGGCAGCGGCTTCGACTGCTTCAACACCGCGTCGCTGATGTCGGCCACGTTCCATTCGTACGGCGGATCGTCGTCCGCCTGCTCGACGCCCGGCTTGCGCTTGGGCAGCACCCATGCCTTCGCGCGCGCGGCCAGCTCGGCGCCGCGCACGCCGTCGGAGGTTTCGGCGACGAGCACCTGCTCGGGCTCGTAGCGCTCGTTGTCGACGAGCGTCGGCGCGATGTTGTCGATCGTCAGGCTGTACAGCCCCGGCACGCCGACCGATGCGTGCAGCACGTCGGGCGTGCCGTTGCCGCCGCGCGCGCTCTTCACGCCCTTGTCGACGTCGAGCCGTGCCGTCAGCGGATCGCGCGGAATCTCGAGCGGCTGCGAGTAGACCCACGCGCTCGTCTTCATCTTGTCGTAGTTGACGGTGTAACGCAGCGGCGACACGGTCTTGCCGTCGCGGCCGACCAGCACCAGGCCGATGCGCTTCTCGAACTCGGCCGGATCGACCGGGTAGTTGAAACGCAACTGCAGCAGCGCCTGCTTCTCCGCCGGATTGTCGGGGTTCTGGTAGAACTGGTTGTCGCCGAACGTCGCGGCGAACGCCGGCACGTCGAACGCGAAACGGTCGTCGTGCATCGTTACCTGCGGCGCGAACACGCGATGCACGGCGAAGCGCACCTCGACGTGCGTGCCGACCGGCCAGTCGGCCGCCGGCGTGAAGCGCAACGTCTTGTCGTCGACCCACTCCCACGCGCCCTTCAGCGCGGGCGTCATCTCGATGCCGTCGCCGGCCGGCTTGCCGACCTGTTCGATCGGCGCGGCCGATCGCGAGAACGCCACCTCGAGCGGATGCACGGTGATCTTCGGCTTGTCGGAGTCGTCGACCTCGTAGGTCGTGATCGCCGGCGCCTTCACGGTGAAGCCGACGGTTTCGGGCTCGGGCGGCTTCGGGCGATGCTTGAACCAGTAGCCGCCATAACCGAGCGCGGCCGCGAGCAGCACGATGCCGCCGGCATGCCACGGGCGGCGGCGCACGGCCGCGGCGGTGACGCCCATCCACGCAGGCGCCGTCCACGACACGTCGCCGACCAGCGGCCGCAGCGCGCAGCCAAGCAGCCAACAGACGAAGCCCGCCAGGCGAATCGGCAGGAGCAGCAGGAAACGCAGCAAATCCATTTTGTTATTTCCTTGTCAAGGACATGCTGCCCAAGCGGCAACCTTCCCCGAATCGTTATGGGTCTTGTGACGGCGCGGCCCGGTTGCGCCGTGAGTACTTGGTATCGACCGGATGCTGGGCGCCATTATCGATCAGACCCGAAACGATGGAAACAGCTGTGTGCCGGCGCGCAACGCCGGCCGATACCCGACCTCTGCGCGCGGTCGCGCCGCGTTCGCTAGAATGCGCGGCTCGGCAGGATCGAACCGAAATGAAAGGAAACCGCTTGAAACTCCCGTTCGAATGGCAGATCGGGCTGCGCTACGCGCGCGGCGGCCGGCGCTCGGCCGGCGACGGCTTCGTGTCGTTCATCGCCGGCGCCGCGATGGCCGGCATCGCGCTCGGCGTGGCCGCGCTGATCGTCGTGCTGTCGGTGATGAACGGCTTTCGCACCGAGGTGCGCGACCGGATGCTGTCGGTGCTCGCGCACGTGGAAATCTTTTCGCCGGCCGGCGCGATGCCCGACTGGCGGCTGACCGCGCACGAATCGTTACAGAATGCTTCGGTGCGCGCCGTCGCGCCCTATGTCGACGCACAGGCGCTGCTGACGAACGCAGGCAACGTGACGGGCGTCGCGCTGCGCGGGATCGATCCGGTGCTCGAGCCGCGCGTGTCCGAGATCGCGCGCAAGCTGAAGACGGGCCGCCTCGACGCGCTGGTGCCCGGCGAGATGGGCATCGTGCTCGGCGCCGCGCTCGCCGACGCGCTGCAGGTGAAGATCGGCGACCGCATCACGTTCTTCGCGCCCGGCAACACCGCGCGCCTCGGCGACGCGCTGCCGCGGTTCCGCCAGTTCAACGTGGTCGGCACGTTCGAGTCGGGCCACTACCAGTACGACAGCGCGCTCGCGTACATCCACATCCGCGACGCGCAGCAACTGTCCAACGTGAGCGCGCCGACCGGCATCCGGTTGTGCATCGACGATCTGCAGCGCGCGCCGGAGATCGCGCTCGCGCTGTCGCGCACGCTGTCGGGCAACCTGTACATCCGCGACTGGACGCGGCAGAACCGCACGTGGTTCGAAGCCGAGCGGCTGCAGAAGCGGATGCTGTCGCTGATCCTGATGCTGATCGTCGCGGTCGCCGCGTTCAACCTCGTGTCGTCGCTCGTGATGACGGTCACGCAGAAGCAGGGCGACATCGCGATCCTGCGCACGCTCGGCGCGCCGCCCCGCTCGATCATGAAGATCTTCGCGATCCAGGGGATGACGATCGGCCTCGCCGGCACGCTGGCGGGCGTCGCGCTCGGCTGCGCGATCGCGGTAAGCATCCCGGTGGTGCTGCCGGCGATCGAGCAGTTGCTCGGCATCCGCTTCCTGACACCGTCCGTCTATTTCCTCAGCGCGCTGCCGTCGAAGCTGTCGGCGCTCGACGTGATCGAGATCGCATCGGCCGCGTTCCTGATGTCGTGCGTCGCGACGCTGTACCCGAGCTGGCGCGCCGCGCGGGTGCGGCCGGCCGACGCGCTGCGCGACGAGTAGCCGCGAGCGGCTCGATTGGCGCGGCGTTACGCGATCTCGTGGAAACCGACGCTGTTGCCGCCGTCCGGCGCGTAGGCGGCGAGCACGTCGAAGCCGACGTTGACAAGTTCCGCGCGCATCCCGTAGGACTTCTTGCCGGATGAGTCGACGAAGATCGCCGCGCCCGACGACAACTGGCGCGCGGTATTCAGCAGCGCGAGCGTGCCGCGCGCGGTGCCGGCCGATGGCTCGATCGTCAGCGTCGTGCCGTCCTGCGTGGTGAAGTGCCCGCCCGGCGGCACGGGTGGCGGATTGTCCGCGACGGAGCGGTTGAGCAGGCTCATGAAATGAAAGCGCGCATCGGCGCCCTGGCTCGCCGCCGCGCGCTCGCTGTCCGCGAACGTGTCGCCGCGCACGGCCGCGCGTTGCGCGGCGATATCGACCGCCTGCTCGTGAAAATCGCGCATCGCGAGCACGAGGCCGGCGTTCGCGTTCAGCGTCGATTCGACCCACGCGCGATCGCTGTCGGTCAGCGTCTTCGATACGACCTTGATCCGGCCGTCGTCGGTCACGAAGTCGAATGGCGCGTCGGCCAGATCGGGGCGCTTCGCGACGATGTCCTGCAGGCTCGTCGCGAGCGCGTCGGTGACGCCGCGCAGCTTCATCGTCAGGTCGCCCACCATCGACAACTGTTTCGCCAGCGCCGCCTGCATCGCCTGCGGATCGACTGCCCGAACGCCGATCGGCTCGTCTGGCGACGCGCCGGACGCGGTCGTGTCCGATGCCTGGCGCCCGTCGAGCACCGCCTGCGCCATTTGCGCGAGCGACAGGTCGCCCGCCGCCGTGACTGGAATCGTCATTGCCCTCTCTCTCGTTTTCAGCCTGTTTTTTGCAGTTTACGGACGGATTCCATGGAAGTTGAGGTCGCCGGCCACACGCATACAGAAACTTTGTTTGATTTAAGCTAAAAAAGTTTGACACGCGCATTTCACTGAGATAACTTTTGCGCAAGCTTCCGGAAAGCAATCCCGGCCAACAGCGTGCCGGATCGCGTCGCGCTTTCCTGCCGTTGCAGCACCGCCGTTCGCAACATTTCCGCCTCTTCGCATCGTGCCGTTCCGTTTCATCCGAAACCTGAAGGGAGCTCGGGCATGCTTCTGTTTGATTCGCACTCCTGCTTTCGTATCGAACCGCCGCACTGACGCATTCCGCTCGGGGGCGATGCGCTCGCCTCGACGCCAGCCGGATGCGCGCCGCCTGACGCACGCCGGCATCGGGCGAGATCCCCTTCCGTCTCGCCCGCCGTTTTTGATGGTGCAGTTCCGCTTCATCCGATGCAGTACCCGGCCAGGCCGCAGGGGGCGTATCGCGAGCCGACCGGTTCCACACAATCACAAGAGACGAGGTCGCTGCAATGAACATTCATCGAACCGGATTCCGGCGCGCGTGGCTGCCCGCGCTCGTGGCGGCCGCGACGCTCGCCGCGTGCGGCGGTGACGACGGCGGTAGCGTGGCGGGCGTGTCAGCGCTCGCACAGGGCCAACAGGAGGGGGCCGCCGCCGCGGCCGATCAGTCCAATACGCAATCGCTCGCGTCGCGCTTTTCACCGTCCGGCGTCCCGTACGCGAATCCGGCGAGCGGCGGACGCTACAAGCCGGTGATCAGCAACGGCCAGGTGCAGCCGTCGCTGTCGGGCGGCACGATCGAGGAGAACGCGTGGGTCGACACGCCGGTCGATTCCGACGGCGACGGCACGCGCGACCGCATCCACGTGCGCATCGTGCGGCCGGCCGAGACCGCGAACGGCGCGCGCACGCCGGTCATCGTGCTCGCGAGCCCGTATTACGCGGGGCTCGCCGACAGCCCCAACCACGACGTCGACGTCGAACTCGACGGCACCCCGCATCCGGCCGCGACCGCCGGCGCCGCGGCATCGGCGTCCACGCGCATCCTGGCCGCCGCACCGCAAACCCGGATGCTGCAGCAAGTCGAGGCGGCGGCCGCCGGCCGCTCGTGGATCGAGAGCTACTTCGTGCCGCGCGGCTTCACGATCGTCTATGCGGATTCGCTCGGCACCGCCGGCTCGGACGGCTGCCCGACGATCCTCACGCGCGACGAATCGGTCGCGATGGCGTCGGTGATCCGCTGGCTCGGCCGCGACGCGACCGCGAAGGACGCGAACGGCAAGACGGTCGTCGCGAACTGGTCGACCGGCCACGTCGGCATGTACGGCGTGTCGTACGACGGCACGCTGCCGAAGATGGTCGCGAGCCTGCGCACGCGCGGGCTCGACGCGATCGTGCCGATCGCCGGGCTGTCGAACATGTACGGCTACTACCGCTCGGGCGGCCTCGTGCGCGCGCCGGAAGGCTATCAGGGCGAGGATGTCGACGTGTACATCAAGGCGCTGCTGACGAACGCGCATCTGGAGCGCTGCACGCACCTGATCGACGAAGCGCTGCAGCAGGAAGACCGCAAGACCGGCGACTATTCGCCGTTCTGGGCCGCGCGCGACATTCCGACCGCGTTCGCGGTCGCGCCGGCGCTCGTCGCGCAAGGGCTGACCGACGACAACGTGCGCGTAGACCAGTCGACGTCGTGGTATCTGGCGATGCGGCGCCAGGGCGTGCCGACCCAGCTGTGGCTGCATCGACTGAAGCACACCGATCCGACCCGCGTGCCGGGGATGGCCGACGCGTGGACCGCCGAGGTGAACCGCTGGTTCACGCGCTACCTGATCGGCTACGACAACGGCGTCGAGCAGGATCCGCGCGCGGTGATCGCTCAGGCCGACGGCTCGCTGCTGAAGGAAGCCGACTGGGCCGCGCGTCGCGCCACGCCGGTCACGTACTTCGCCGGCGGCGACGGCGCAACCACCGGCACGCTGCTGCGGCAGCCGACCGGCGGCCCGCTCGCGCGCTTCACCGACGATGCGCGCATTCCCGCGCTGACGCTGGCGAACACGGCGACCGGCGAAAACCGCAGCCGCTTCGAGACGGCCCCGCTGACGGCCGCGGCACGCCTGTCCGGCACGGCGACCGCGCGCGTCAGGCTGACCTTCACGGGCGTGGCGAACGTGACGGCGCTGCTGGTCGACCGCGCGCCGGACGGCACGGCGACGATCGTCACACGCGCATGGACCGACCCGCGCAACCGGCTGTCCGAGTGGGTGTCGCAGCCCGTGCTGCCCGGCATGCCGTACGACCTGAAGCTGACGTTCATGCCGCGCGACTACAAGCTGGAAGCCGGCCACCGGCTGGGGCTCGTGGTCCTCTCCAGCGACTATGAGGCGACGCTGCGGCCGACGCCGGGCACGGGGCTGACGCTCGATCCGGCCGGCACGTCGGTGACGGTGCCGCTCGCGGCTTCCTGAGCCGCGGCAGCCCGCGGTACCCCCTCGACACGATCCGGGATGCCGGTACCTCCGCATCCCGGATCGTTTCCCATCGTCCGGCTCGATTTTCTGTTTCTTTAAAAAGGCCGCCCCGTCGGAATGATCATTCCGCATTTCGTGAATCAAGCGATTCTTTGAATCGGAAAATGAAACAGCATTCTGTCGCTTGACATCGAAACCCGATCGACTAGATTGGGAAATCAATAATCCGGAAATTCGTAACCGGTTGCCCTCGGGGATTCCCTTTGCCTGTATGCCGTTTCCAGCCCGACCGGCGGCCGCCGAGTCGCGGCCCACGGTAATCGCTCGTCTTTTTTGAATCGGGTGCCGCTGATTTTCTGTCCTGGTCGAGGAAAGGGGATGTCGCCCGCTTCGATCATGCAACCGTGATTCGGCAGCAACCGCGCTCGCCGGACACGGAAGTCCGGCTATCCCGTGCATGGCGTCGTACCCCCGCCTCGGAGAATGGCTATGAGCAATATCGGCACGGACACCGCCGTCGGATCGGGATCGCCATTGAATGGCCGGACCGTCAAGCCGTTCGCTTCGATACGGGGCCGGGAACGAAACGATTACGAGTCGCGGGTCGCACTGGCTTACCAGGACGACCCGGAAAGCTGGAGCAGCGTGATCGGCGATCGCCTCTGGTTCCAGTTCGGTATCTATGACCCGGCCCGATCGCCGGAGCCGATCGGCCTCGACGAATCCGGCCTCAGGTATTTCGAGCGGCAACTCGAGCTCGCCGGCCTGGATAGGCCCGGCCGCCAGCCCGTCGAGCGGATACTCGACATCGGCTGCGGCTGGGGAACGGTGCTGCGGGATCTGTCCGAGCGGTTTCCCGACTGTCATCGCCTGGACGGCATCAACATCAGCGAACGCCAGCTCGAATACTGCGCCGAAGTCAATGCCGCGCGAGCCTTGTCGGACCGCATCAACCTGTTCCGGTGCAATGCGCTCGATATCGATTTGCTGCCGGATTTCGGGCAACCCTACGACCTTGCGATCATGCGCGGGGTGATTTCCCACTTCCCCTACGATCTTTTCGAAATCGTGATGGCCAAATTGCGGCAACGGCTGTCCGCGAACGGAACGGTCATCGTTTCGGACAATCTGTATAACGTCGACCTGCAGGACTACCGGTCCGATACGCCCGATCTCGTCGACAGGCTGGCATGCAAGTATCGCAAGACGCCCGCGTACCTGCGCCAGGTGTTCGAGCAGAGCGGCTTTGTCGTCCACGACATGAGAATCCTGCCGGACCGGATGGACGCGACGCGCTGGCTGCTGAGCGTGCAGGAGAACATCGAGCGTCATTTTCCGCGCGGTGCGGTCGGCGCGCTGGAAGAACTCCGCGTGATGTGCGAGAGCCTGGCCGTCGCCATCGTGAAGCGCCAGGTTTCCATCTACAGCTTCGTGCTCAGGCGCGATCGCTGAAGGCCGCCGTTTCCGGCCCCCGACCTCGAGCCGAGAATCCGCCATGAAAGAGATTCCCAACTTCGTTCGCGATCTCCCCGGCCTGCCGAAGCCGGGGGAAAAAATCTTCCACCCGGACTTCCATCTGCAATTGAAGCCCATGTGGCATCCGCGCCACGACGAGGCGGAGCGCCGAATCGCGCTCACCGACAGCCCGTACATCCTCGCGTACTACGGTAGCCAGAAGGCGGTCGAACATTATCTGGCGCAAAGCATGCCGTCATTCGGCGGCCTGTGCTACCCGCACACGCGAGACGACCGGATCTACGATCTCGAACGGATGATGAGCATCACCACGCTGATCGACGACACGATCACCAACCCCGACATGCTGGACCAGGCGCACAGGCGCGCGACGTTGCGGCAGCATTACTTCGACGCGATCGCCGGCGTGCGCCCGCCGGACAGCGCCCCGATCGCGCAGTTGCTGTACGAGGGGCTGCTGACCGTCAAGGAACAGTTGGCGTCGAAGCCCCGCGTCTGGCAACGGCTGGAGGAATCGCTGCGTACCTTGATCGTCAGGCAGACGGATCCGTTGGCCTTGAAGATGGACGAGCTCACGTTCGACGCCTATCTGGAGATGCGCCGCATCGACAATTACGGGGAATGGGCAGCCATCATGACGGAATACGCGATCGACGTGGACATGACCGATCACCTGGCTGCCGACCGGTCGCTGGCGGAAATGAGAACGGCCGCCATCGATTCGATCACGCTGGTCAACGACCCGTATTCATTCCGGAAAGAGATTCATATCGCCGATTCGGTCAATTCCGTCTGGCTGCTGATGTACCGCGACGGCCTGACGCTCCAGGACGCGCTGAACAAGCTGGCCACGCTGGTTGCCGAGAACGAACGCAAGCTGATCGCCGCGCGCGACCGCGTCCTCGCCGGCCCGCTCGGAGACGACGCGGATGTGCGCGCCTACGTGACCGAACTCGAGCATCTGGCGTCCGGCAATGCCGAATTTCACGCGATCAGCACGCGTTACCACGGCAGGGATTTCAAAGGAAAACGGTTCATTTCGGGCGAGGTGACCATTCGGCCGCTACCGTCCACCGATGAAGTGGCGGCCGCGGATCTCGCGGGCGGCCGCCCCGCAAGCTGATTCGATCGATGACGGTGCCGGGTTCGGTTCACGAGGGCCTGCAAGGCGTGCAAGCGGTCCGAACCGCCCCGTCTCGCGACCGGCGCGACCGCGTTTCGCACCGGCAACACCGATCGCCGCCTACACCGGCGTCAATACCGGCTGCCCTGCGAAATGCCGCGCCGCGTTGTCGAGAAACTGCCGCACCGAACGATCGAGCGCCTCGGGCGACCAGCCGCCCATGTGCGGCGTGAGCACGACGCTGTCGAGATCGGTCAGCGCACGCGGCGGCGCCGGTTCGCCTTCATACACGTCGAGCCCCGCGCCCGCGATGCGCCGTTCGCGCAGCGCGTCCGCCAAAGCAGCGGTATCGACAACGCTGCCGCGCGACACGTTCACGAGGAAACCGCCCGGGCCGAGCGCGTCGAGCACCGCGCGATCGATCAGATGTCGCGTGCCTGCACCGCCCGGCGTCGCGACGATCAGGAAATCGGCCCACTGCGCGAGTGCGTCGACCCGGTCGAAATAGCGGTACGGCACCGGCTTCTCCGAGCGGTTGTGATAACCGATCTCGATGTCGAAGCCGGCCGCGCGACGCGCGCACTTCTCGCCGATCTTGCCTAGCCCGACGATGCCGAGCTTCTTGCCCGACACGTTCGGCGGCATCGACAGCTCGTCGCGCCACACGCCCGCGCGGGTTTTCGCATCGAGCTGCACGACGTTGCGCACCGCCGCCAGCAGCAGCGCGAACGCGTGATCGGCGACGCAATCGTCGTTGGTGCCGGCGCCCGTCACCACCGTGATGCCGCGCGTCTTCGCATGCACGACGTCGATGTGTTCGTAGCCCGCGCCGAGCGCGCTGACGAACGTCACGCGCGGCAGCCGGTCGATCTCGGCGGCGCTCAACCCCGTGCTGCCGTTGGTCAGCACCGCTCGGATCGTGCTGCCGTGCTCGGCGATCGCGCGTTCGCGCGCATCGGGAGTCGGCGCGTAACGCACGTCGAACGACGCGGCGATCTCGCGATGCGCGTCGCCGCGCAGCGCGATGAGGACCAGCAGCTCGGGCTTCATGTCAGCAAATGTCCGCAGGCGGGAGTGAATTTCAGTGTAACAAGCCCGCACGATGGATGCGGGTTATCCCCACGCCGTCTGTGGACACGCGGCCGCACGCGGTTTGCCAAAGCCGGCTCAGTCAAGTAACTTTCGGCGTACGCCCCCGTCCTGGAGATTGGCCCCGATGAAGCTCGCCCTGCCCGCCCGGATCCTGGGCCTCGCGTTCGCCGCCGCGATCGTCGCGCCCGGCGCGCATGCCGACACGCCCGTCGTGGTGTCGTCGAAGATCGACACCGAAGGCAACCTGCTCGGCAACCTCATTTCACAGGTGCTGAAGGCCCACGGCGTTCCCGTCACCGAAAAGATCGCGCTCGGCACGACGCCGATCGTGCGCAAGGCGCTCACGAGCGGCGAGATCGACATCTACCCCGAATACACGGGCAACGCCGCGTTCTTCTTCAACAAGGCCGACGACCCGGTATGGAAGAACGCGAGCCAAGGCTACGACACCGCCAGGAAGCTCGACTACGCGGCGAACCATCTCGTGTGGCTGGCACCGGCGCCCGCGAACAACACGTGGGGCGTCGCGCTGCTCGCGCCCGTCGCGCAGTCGCAGCACCTGAAGACCTTCTCCGATTTCGGCAAGTGGGTGACCGGCGGCGGCAAGGTGAAGCTCGCGGCCTCGGCCGAGTTCGTGAACAGCGCGTCGGCGCTGCCGTCGTTCGAGAAGGCGTACGGCTTCAAGCTGAAGCCGGAGCAGCTCGTCGTGCTGTCCGGCGGCGACACGGCCGCGACGATCAAGGCCGCCGCGAACCAGACCGATGGCGTGAACGCCGCGATGGTCTACGGCACCGACGGCGGCATCGCGTCGAGCGGCCTCGCGGTGCTCGACGACGACAAGCACGTGCAGCCCGTCTACGCGCCGGCGCCGGTGATCCGGGAAGCCGCGCTGAAAGCGCATCCGCAGATCGCCGACTTGCTGAAGCCCGTGTTCGCGAGCCTCGACCTGAAGACGCTGCAATCGCTGAACGCCCGCATCCAGCTCAACGGCGAGCCGGCCGCCGGCGTCGCGAAAAGCTATCTGAAAGCGAAGGGTTTCGTGAAATGACGGGCCGCGCGGCGGCGTCCGCGCGGCGCATCACGCTCGACAAGGTCGGTGTCCTGATCGGTGTACTGACGCTCGTCGCGGTGTTCGGCCTGTCGTTCGCGGTGCTGCGGCCGAACCGGATCGCGGCCGGCACCGGGCTGTCGGTGTTCGCCGCGCTGCCGCCGATGCAGGGCGCCGCGCTCGCCGCGCTGTGGACCGTCGGCGCGCTGTGGGCGATGACGGCGAGCCGTCCCGCGTGGCGGCTCGCGGCCGGTTGCACGGGGCTCGCGACGCTCGCGTACGCGATCGGCGCGGCCGCGGCGCACGTCGTCGCGCCCGACGACATGCTGGCCCGCGTGTCGCCCGACGCCGGCGTCTGGCTGCTGCTGTTCGCGTGGGCGGTGCTCATCGCCGATGCGCTCGCGCGCCTCGCGTTCGGCCCATGGCGGCGGCTCGCCGCGCTTGCCGTCGCGATCGCGGCGGTTTCGGTGCCGCTCGCGAGCGGCTGGTGGGACGGCCTCTCGGTGATGCGCGAATACGCGGTGCGCAGCGACGATTTCTGGCGCGAAGCGATCCGTCACGTGTCGCTCGCCGGCGGCTCGGTCGCCGCCGCGCTCGTCGCGGGCGTGCCGCTCGGCATCGCCTGCGCGCGCATCGCGACGGTGCGCACGATCGCGATGCCCGTGCTCAATGTCGTGCAGACGATCCCCAGCATCGCGATGTACGGGCTGATGATGGCGCCGCTCGGCCTGCTCGCCGCGCACGTGCCGCTCGCGGCCGCGCTCGGCATCCGCGGCATCGGCGTCGCGCCGGCCGTGCTCGCGCTGTTCCTCTACTCGCTGCTGCCGATCGCATCGAGCGTCGTGGTCGGGCTCGGACAGGTGCCGCCGCACGTGACCGAAGCGGCACGCGCGATGGGCATGACACGTATGCAGCGGCTGCTGCGCGTCGATCTCGTGCTCGCGCTGCCGGTGATCCTGAGCGGCGTGCGGATCGTGCTCGTGCAGAACATCGGCCTGACCGCGGTGGCCGCGCTGATCGGCGGCGGCGGATTCGGCACCTTCATCTTCCAGGGGATCGGGCAATCGGCCGCCGATCTCGTGCTGCTCGGCGCGATCCCGACGATCGCGCTCGCACTGGCGGCCGCCGTCGTGTTCGAAGCCGCGACGTCGCTCGCGAAGGGACGTGCAGGATGATCGAGATGGAACGGGTCGGCAAACGCTTCGGCGACGTGGTCGCCGTCGACGACGTATCGCTGACGGTGCAGCGCGGCACGATCACCGCGCTCGTCGGCGCATCGGGCAGTGGCAAGTCGACGCTCCTGCGCATGATCAACCGGCTGATCGCGCCGACCAGCGGCACGATCCGCATCGACGGCGTCGATACGGCAAGCGTCGCGCCCGAACAGTTGCGGCGCGGCATCGGCTACGCGATCCAGGGGCACGGGCTGTTTCCGCACTGGAGCGTCGCGCGCAACATCGCGACCGTGCCGCGCCTGCTCGGCTGGCCGGCCGAGCGCATCGACGCGCGCGTGAACGAACTGCTCGATCTGTTCCATCTCGCGCCGGCCGAGTTCGCAGGCAAGCTGCCGCATGAACTGTCGGGCGGCCAGCAGCAACGCGTCGGCGTGGCGCGCGCACTCGCCGCCGAGCCCGCGATGCTGCTGATGGACGAACCGTTCGGCGCGCTCGATCCGATCATCCGCAACAAGGCGCAGGACGACCTGTTCGCGCTGCAGCGCCGCCTCGGCATCACGGTCGTGATCGTCACGCACGATATCGAGGAAGCGCTGAAGCTCGGCGACACGATCGCGGTGATGGACGGCGGCCGGCTGCTGCAGGTCGCGACGCCGGCCGAGATTCTCGGCAAGCCGGCGGCCGGTGTCGTCGAACAGCTCGTCGCGGGCGTCGATCGGCCGCTGCGCCTGCTCGCGCTGACGCCGATCGACACGGTGGCCGAAGCCGGCCACGCCGACGGCGAACCGATCGCGGCGACGCGCACGCTGCGCGATGCGGTATCCGAATTGTTGTGGCGCGGTGTCGATGCGCTGCCCGTCGACGATACGGCCGACGGCAACCGTCACGCACACGGCCCTCGCCGCATCACGCTCGACGCGATCCGCTCGCACGCGAGGAAGCCCGCATGACGACGCGCAGCAGCGTGCGGCCCAAGCGGCCTTCGCTTCCCGCGTACGTCGCCCGCGCGGCCGCGCTCGCGCTGCTGCTCGTGCTGCTGTTGCGCCCCGGGTGGCTGCAAGGTCTGTTCGCGCCGTTCGCGGACAACGGCGCGCCGGTGATCTACGATCGCGCGAGCCTGCTCGATCTCACGCTCGCGCATCTCGGCACGGTCGCGCTGTCGAGCCTGATCGGCACGATCGTCGCGGTCGCGGCCGGCATCGCGGTCACGCGGCCGTTCGGCGCGGATTTCCTGCCGGTCGCGCGCAGCGTCGTCGACATCGGCCAGACCTTCCCGCCGGTCGCCGTGCTCGCGCTGGCCGTGCCGGCCGTCGGCTTCGGCTTGAAACCCGTGCTGATCGCGCTCGTGCTGTACGGGCTCCTGCCGGTTTTCGAAAGCACGATCGCGGGGCTCGAGGACGTGCCGCGCGACGTCGTCGACGCCGCGCGCGGAATGGGAATGAGCGGGTGGCAGCAACTGGTGTCCGTCGAGCTGCCGCTCGCGTTCCCGGTGATCGTCAACGGCATCCGGCTCGCGGTCGTGATCAATCTCGGCACCGCGACGATCGGCTCGACGGTCGCCGCGCGCGGGCTCGGCGACGTGATCATCGCGGGCCTGCAGACGTCGAACACCGCGTTCGTGCTGCAAGGCGGCGTGATCGTCGGCTTGCTCGCGGTGCTCGTCAGCGATGCGATCGGCGCGATTGCGCGGGCGGCGAGCGCGCGGCGCGCCTAGAAACCGTTGCGGAATGTTTCGAAGGAGAAGCGATGACTGCATTAGACACCGGCCCGTTTTTTCATGGCACGAAAGCGGATTTGCAGATCGGCGACTTGCTGACGGCAGGCTTCAGATCGAATTATCGCGATGACGTCGTGATGAATCACATTTATTTCACGGCGCTGCGCAAAGGCGCCGGCCTGGCGGCGGAAATGGCCAAAGGCGAAGGCCGGCCGCGGGTCTACATCGTCGAGCCTACCGGCGAATTCGAAAACGACCCGAACGTCACGGACAAGAAATTCCCCGGCAATCCGACGCGATCGTATCGAAGCACATCGCCGTTGAAGATCGTTGGCGAACTCGATAGCTGGGAACCCTACGATCCGGAGTTCATTCAGCAGCTCAGAAGCCGCATCGAAACCGGCATCGGCGAGATCATCAACTAGCGTTCGTGCGGACTGCGATGCGTGTCCGCGCAACGATCGGCTTGCCGGCCCGCCCGAATCGACACAAGCCTACAGCGTGCTTTCATTCGAACCGGCGCTCGAACATCGGTGGCAATTGGCCGATATACTATGCGCCTCCCATTTCCCCGCACTCCACCATGCGACGACGGTTTTTCTGGCTGATCGTGCTCTCGCTCGGCATTGCGCAACAGGCCGCGGCGCAGCAGGCGCCCGCAGTGCCTGCGTCCGCGCCCGACGCGCTGGCATCGGCGCCGACCGTCGCCTCCGCGCCGCTCGCGAACGTCAACGATCAGCCTAACGAAGCAAACCGCCGCATCACCACCTACCTGACGAAGAAATTCGGCGTCGCAAGAGAAAAGGCCGCGAAGCTCGCGGATATCGTGAGCGTGACTGCGACGAAATATTCGCTGCCGCCGGCACTCGTTTACGCGATTATTTCGATCGAATCGCGCTTCCAGGAAAAGGCGCGCGGCCAGCATGGCGCGACCGGATTGATGCAGGTCGTGCCGTCCGCGCACCGCGGCATGCTGCGCGACGTGAAGGATCTCACCGAGCCGAATGCGAACGTCGAGGTCGGCTCGCGGATCCTGTCGGGCTACGTGAAAGCGGCCGGCGGCAACGTGCTGGCCGGGCTGAAGAGCTACAGCGGCGGATCCAGTGCATATGCGGCGAAGGTGATGCAGCGGGTCGATTCGTTCCGGTTCGTGCTCGAACCCGATGACGACGCGAAAAGTCCCAATACCGTGAACGACGGGAAGGCGCACATGGTGCCGGTCAGCGATCCGTCCGGCCCTGCGCCCGCCGCGAACCGCAACGCGAAGTAAGCAATGGGCACCCGCGTTCACACTGCTCCGGCCCGACGCCGCGCGGCCCGGCTGCTCGCCATCGTCGCGCTGTCGGCCAGCCCTGTATCGGCTTTCGCTGTCGTCGACTGCGAACAGGCGGGGCCGACGATGGAAGCCGTGAGGCGCTGCGTGCTCGATCAGCAGCAGAAGCAAGTCGACAGCGCGTACCGGTCGCTTGCTCGCAAGCTCCGCCAACGCAACCCCGACGCTGCCGCCCAGCTGGCGAAATCGCAAACGAGTTGGGCCGACTTTGCCGGCGATACTTGTGACTACGTGAAGACCGCCAATCTGCAGCAGACGATTCCGAGTGACGCCTGGCTGAATTGTTGGGTGGGTTTCAGTCAGGCACGCGTGCGCATCCTGAAGAAGTGGGAAGCCCAATTGACGCAGCCGAACTGAACTGCCGCCCGCCCCGTGTCACCCGTCATTCCTGCACGCAACGCGCGCGCCAGCGATCGGTGCCGATGCAGCATCGGCTCTCACGCACCTGAAAGCAATACGGCGGATAGCGTTAGTCAGGCCGGTTTTTGCGACGCGCGCGCAAACGGGGCGTGCCGATGGTTGATGAAGCACACGCTCAGAGTAGCGTAACGTCGACCTTGGGCACCATGGGCGCAATACGCATGACGCGTTCCGCCTGCACTCGCACGTACTCGGCGATACGACGCACCCACGCACGCTCGTCACCCATATAGACGCCCGACTCCGCCAGCCCGGGGGCCAGTTCCGCCGCCAGCGTCGCCATCCGCGTCATTTCACGCGCAACGAGTGCCGGCCGGATCTGCACGCGATGCGCGAAGTCCGCGAGCGCGAAAGCGGTCAGTTCCTCGGTGCGGAATACATCTCCGTACGCCATCGCCATGTCCTGCACATAAGCGTCGCCGTACACGTTCACGCATACCAGATCGTAAAACGGCGCCGGCTCGAGCCCGCTGCTGCTGACAAAAAACGAAATGTTCTTGCCATGCGCGTCGCTGTTGCCGATCAGCAGTTGCAGCAACGCCCAGCGCAGCATGACCGTGCGCGCGGCGACCGGTGTCTCCAGAGACGATGTCAGCGAAAACAGCTTCTCGAAGCTCACGCCTTCGCGAATATTGCGCACGTCCGCGTTGTTGCCGAGATTGCGTTCGTATTTGAGCGTCGCCGGCAAGTCGAGGGCCTGGCATCCATCAATGACATGAAGCCGCTGCACAGCGCTCGCGCGCTGCGGGTCGTCCGGATCGGTCGTCACGAGCCGGTCGAATCGCTCGATCAGCAGAATGGGCTCGGGGATGCGTCGAATCTCGACATGCGCGACCGGCAACCCCATGCGGGCCGCCAACGTCATGCAGAAATGCTCGTTGGCGACCATGAACGGCGCGTTCGCGCTGCGCGACTCGGGCTTCAGAATATGCGAGCTGCTCAGCGCCCCGTCCACTAGGGCCAACTGCTCGCCTTCGACCAGCACCTGCAGCTTGTCCTGATGGCCGGCGATCGACAGGCGCACCCGATCGTCCCAGACGGGAAACGGAATCGCATCGCGCTTGTGAATACGGTCGGCCAGTTCTTCCGCGGAGATCGGTCGGCGCACGGGTTCGAGAGGTTCGGACGCCCGCCCGGCCTCATCGTCGTCCGGAATGAAGCTCAACGCACCAACGGGCTCCTTGCCAAGCATCCGGATCAGACCGAAGACGTTGTCCTTCGATATCTGATACATCGATGCGGCCACGTCGAGTGCGCGGCCCTCGGGAAGCAGATTGCCCACGAAGCGCTGGATCGCGCCCGCCGGCGGCTTGCCGCCATCGAGCGGAATGCACGGCGACAACGCAAACGCGTCTGCCCGCGCGAGCCACGCCGGATCGTAGGAAAAACCGTAGTCGTCGCGGCGGGCATCATAGGTCAGTTGTCCGACCGGCGAGCCGTCAGCCGAAATCCGCAGGCGATGGATCATCACCCCCCCTCGGACGAACGGGACGTGCCAGGCGAAGCGGCACGTATCGTCGCATGATCGCGCACTGCCTTGCGCGCCACCTGGACGTCGCGTTTCGGCACGACGAGCAAATTCAGGCCAAAGCCGTCCAACACCTTGAACAACTTGTCGAGACTCACCGCGCGCCCGTTTTCGAGGCGTGACAGGACGTCCTTGGAGACGCCAAGCATGTCGGCTGCATCGTCGATCCGCATCTGGTTCTGCGCGCGCCGGTTGCGCACGAGCGCCCCCAAGGCGGTGAGATCCAGTGCGAGCGGGTCAGGTATCGCGACGGGTTGCGGTAAGGTGCGGGCCATAATTCCGGAATTTCAGGAACAAAGCGCCATCGAAGTCGATCGACAGCATAGTTACGAGAATATCGGAATTATAGTGAATCGTCCGCCAGATCGCCAATTGTTCCTATATTTCAGGAACAAAAACACCAAAGGCGGGCGGCGGGCCGTTGTTCTCATATTTCAGGAACTATAAACGAGTGCGGCGGCGCATTCGCGCCTCCGCCCCATGGAGTCACCGGATCACCTCCCTCGTGCCTTGATCCAGCCCCCTTCGATCAAAGCTGCCCCGCCGCTCCCGTCCACCGCAGGTAATCGCCGCGCGTCCAGTCCAGCGACACGCCGACGCGTTTCGTCCCCGGCCGGATCTTCGGCTTGTACACCGACAGCGTCAGCGATTCCAGCGCCGGCCATTCGCGAAACGACAGCACCGCGATATCCGCAACGAGCGTCTCCAGCAGCCGCGTATGCGGCTTGTGCGACAGGAACGACGCGACGCGCGCGCAGTAGCCGTCGTAGTCAATCCACTCGCCCTGCTCGCTCGGCTCGCAGCGATACCCGAGCCGCGCATCGATCACGATCGGCTGCGGCGCCTCGTGCTCGTGCGCATGGATGCCGATCCGCGCGGGCACCTTCAGTTCGTCGACGAACACGCTCCAGCCGCGCCCGCGCAGGCGCGGCGCGTCGATCGCCACGAACGGTTCGTCGAACGGCTTCATGATGCGAGCGGCGCCGCGGCGTCGAGCATGATACGCACGAAATAGTCAGCGAAGCTGCGACGCAGGACGATCTCGAACGAGTCGTCGCCGGTCGGGATCAGCGTGATCGGCGACTTGAAGTAGTGCGACTGCGCGCACTGACCCGGCTTGAACACGCGCGGATGCACGTCGAGCGGGCAGCCGCGCGCGATCACGTCGCGCACGCGTTCGCCGCTGATCTCGACCACCGTGTAGCCGCTGCCGACGTCGACGGCCGCCGCGTACAAGCCCTGCACGGCTTCCGCCAGCGTGGCCTCGAGCACGCCGGCCTGAACCGGCCCGTTCGACCGCACGAGCCATTCGTCGGGCCCGAGCCAGAGCACGTCGTACTCGGCGCCGCGCGCGACCGTGTTCGGCGTCGCGGGCGGCCGGCAGCCGACCACGCGCTCGAACGCGGCGACGAATGCCGGGTCGCTCAACTCGCCGCGCACGTTGACGAGATCGAGGAACGGCCGCTCGCGCAGCGTGAACTTCTTCGATGCGCGCGCCTGGTGCGCCTTCAGCACGTCGGCCGCGCCGACGAACGGCGATTCAAGCGTCACGCCGGCCGCGCCCGCCACCGGCGCCTGGTTTCTCGTTTCATTCCACATGCTGACGCACCCCTTCGGTATCGTAGAAAACCGGGCTCGAGATCTTCGCGGTGACGCGGCGGCCGTTGGCCAGCGGGATCACGACGCTCTCGCCCATCTTGTTCAGGCCGCCCTTCACCACCGCGAGCGCGATCGAGCGCTTCAGGATCGGGCTGTAGTAGCTCGACGTCACGTGCCCGATCATCGGCGTCGGATCGGTTGCCGACACCTGCGTGTCCTTCGCGATGATCTGCGCGCCTTCCGGCAGCACGAACTGTTCGTCTTCGGTCAGCAGGCCGACGAACTGCTTGCGGCCTTCCTTCGCGGTATCCGAGCGCGTCAGCGAGCGCTTGCCGAGGAAGTCCTTCGACTTCGCGACGAGCCCGCCCATCCCGAGGTCGTACGGCGTGATCGAGCCGTCGGTGTCCTGCCCGACGATGATGTAACCCTTCTCGGCGCGCAGCACGTGCATCGTCTCGGTGCCGTACGGCGTGATGTCGAACTCGGCACCGGCCGCCATCAGCGCTTCCCACACCGCGCGGCCCGCATTCGCCGGCACGTTCACTTCGTAGGCCAGCTCGCCCGAGAAGCTGATTCGCATCACGCGCGCCTTCGCGCCGGCAACCGTGCCGTTGCGGTAGCTCATGAACGGGAACGCTTCATTGCCGAAGTCGATGTCCTGGCACACCTTCTGCACGACCTTGCGGCTCTTCGGGCCGACCACCGCGAACGTCGCCCAGTGATCGGTGACGGACGCGAGCCGCACCTTCATGTCGGGCCATTCGGTCTGCAGCCAGCGCTCGAGCCACGTCAGCACGCGCGCGGCGCCGCCGGTGGTGGTCGTCATCATGAAATGCTGGTCGGCGAGGCGCACGGTCACGCCGTCGTCGAACACCATCCCGTTTTCGTCGAGCATCAGCCCGTAGCGGCACTTGCCGATTTCGAGCTTGTTCCACGGGTTCGTGTACATCCAGTTCAGCAGCTTCACCGCGTCCGGGCCCTGGATGTCGATCTTGCCGAGCGTCGACGCATCGAGAATGCCGACGCCGTTGCGCACCGCGAGGCATTCGCGCTTCACGGCCGCATGGAGATCCTCGCCGTTCCTCGGGAAATACCACGGCCGCTTCCAGTTCCCGACGTCCTCGAACATCGCGCCGTGCTCGACGTGCCATTCATGCACGGCCGTCTTGCGGATCGGGTCGAGGAAATCGCCCGTCTCGCGGCCCGCGAACGTGCCGAACGACACGGGCGTGTAGTTCGGGCGGAACGTCGTCGTGCCCGTTTCCGGAATCGTCTTGCCGAGCGCGCCCGCGAGGATCGCCATCCCGTTGATGTTGCCGAGCTTGCCCTGGTCGGTGCCGAAACCCATCGCCGTGTAGCGCTTCACATGCTCGACCGACTCGAAGCCTTCGCGCGCGGCGAGCAGGATGTCGGCCGCCGCGACGTCGTTCTGGAAATCGACGAACTGCTTCGGCCCACGCGCGGCCGCCTCGCGGCTGCCGACGAGCCACAACGGCTGCAGCGCGCCTTCGACGGTTTCGGCGACCTGCGGTGCGGCCGGACGCTGCGCGGCCGCGAAGCCCGCGGCCTTCGCCGCTTCGACGCCCGCATCGACCGCGAGCCGCAGCGCACGGGCGAGCCCGAATTCGCCGGCCGCTGCGCCGATGCTGGTTTCCGCCTGCACCGGCTTGCCCGGCAGGAAACACGCCTTCTCGTCGTTCCAGCACGCCTTGCCGCCCGATTGCGCGAACAGGTGCAGCACCGGGCTGAAGCCGCCCGACATCGCGACGAGGTCGCACGGCAGCGTCTGCATCTTGCCGCCCGTCTGGCCGTTCGAGTAGGACGCGACGTCGACCGACGATACGCGCCACTTGCCCGATGCGGCCGTGACGACCGCGCCGCTCATCACCGTCACGCCCTGCCGCTTCGCGGCGGCCGGCAGCGCGCCGTTCGACGACGCGCGCGAATCGACGACCGTCACCTTCGCGCCGCACGCCTTCAGGTCGAGCGCGGTCTGGTAGGCACGGTCGTTGTTCGTGAACACCACCACGTTGCGGCCCGGCAGCACGCCGAAGCGGTGCACGTAGGTGGAGACCGCACCCGCCAGCATCACGCCCGGCAGGTCGTTGTTGCCGAACACGATCGGCCGCTCGTGCGCGCCGGTCGCGAGGATCACGCGCTTCGCGCGGACCTTCCACAGCAGTTCGCGCGTGCCCTTGCGCATCGATACCGGCAGGTGATCGGTCAGGCGCTGCGTGACCGTCACGAGGTTGTGGTCCTGGTAACCGAACGCGGTGCTGCGCGACAGGATCGTCACGTCGGGCAGCTTGCGCAGCTCGGCTTCGATCTTCTCGACCCATTGCATCGCGGGCTTCGCGTCGATCTCCGCGCGGCACGACAGCAGGCTGCCGCCGAGTTCGCGCTGGTCGTCGACGAGGATCACGCGCGCGCCGGCCGTGGCGGCCGCATGCGCGGCGGCGAGGCCCGACGGGCCACCGCCGACCACGAGCACGTCGCAGTGCGCATAGCACTTGTCGTAGCGATCGGCGTCGAGCACCTCGGGCGCCTTGCCGAGGCCGGCCGCTTCGCGGATCTTCTCTTCGTACTTCGGCCACATGTTGCGCGGCCACATGAACGTCTTGTAGTAGAACCCGGCCGGCATGAAACGCGACAGCTTCTGGTTGATCGCGTACTTGTCGTTCTCGAGCGACGGCTCCGCGTTCACGCTCGTCGCGACGAGGCCCTGATACAGCTCGATTTCGGTCGCGCGCGCGTTCGGCACCGTGTACGGGCCGGTTTCGAGCTGCACGACGGCATTCGGTTCCGCGACGTCGGCCGTCACGATCCCGCGCGGACGGTGGTACTTGAAGCTGCGCGCGACGAAGTGCACGCCGTTCGCGAGCAGCGCGGACGCGAGCGTGTCGCCCTGGAAGCCCTGGTACGTGCGGCCGTTGAACGTGAACGTCAACGGAATCGCGCGATTGATGCGGCCACCGGTGCCGAGGCGGTCTTTCTGGCTCATTTGCTCGTGCCCTCTTCGTGTGCGTTGCCGGCAGATGCTCCGCCGAACTTTTCGTAGCCCTTGATATCGTAGGTGACCGTGTCGCGCGTGACCTTGAACCAGCGGCGGCAGCCCTGCGTGTGCAGCCATTGCTCCTTGTGCAGCCCGCGCTTGTTCTCGCGCATGAACACGTATTCGCCCCATTCGCGGTCGGTCATGGTCTCGTTCGCCACCGGGCGCACGATGTCGGCTTCACCGCCGCACGTGAACTCGGATTCGGCGCGCGGCCCGCACCACGGACATTCGATCAGCAACATGTTTCCTTCTCCTTCAGTGCGGTGGTTAGTGCGCGACGGCGGCTGCGCCGTGCTCGTCGATCAGGTGGCCCGTATAGAAGCGGTCGAGCGCGAACGGCGCGTTCAGCGGATGCGGTTCGTCGCGGGCGATCGTGTGCGCGAACACCCAGCCCGAGCCCGGCGTCGCCTTGAAGCCGCCGGTGCCCCAGCCGCAGTTGAAATAGAGGCCCTTCACGTCGGTCTTGGTGATGATCGGGCACGCGTCCGGCGACACGTCGACGATGCCGCCCCACTGGCGGTTCATCCGCACGCGCGAGAACACCGGGAACATCTCGATGATCGCCTGCAGCGTGCTTTCGATGATGTGGAAGCTGCCGCGCTGGCCGAAGCCCGTGTACTGGTCGATACCCGCGCCGATCACGAGATCGCCCTTGTCGGACTGGCTGATGTATGCGTGCACCGCGTTCGACATGATCACCGAGTTGACCACCGGCTTGATCGGCTCGGACACGAGCGCCTGCAGCGGGTGGCTTTCGATCGGCAGGCGGATGCCGGCCATGTCGGCGAGCGTCGTCGTGTTGCCGGCCGCGACCACCGCGACCTTCTTCGCCTTGATGAAACCCTTCACCGTATCGACGCCGACCACCGCGCCGCCTTCGCGGCGAATGCCCGTCACCTGGCAGTTCTGGATGATGTCGACGCCCGCGCGGTCCGCGCCGCGCGCGAAGCCCCAGGCCACCGCGTCGTGGCGTGCGACGCCCGCACGGCGCTGGATCGATGCGCCGAGCACCGGGTAGCGGCTGTTCAGGTTGATCGTCGGCTCGATTTCCTTGATCTGCGCGGGCGTCAGGAATTCGGCGTCTACGCCGTTCAGCCGGTTCGCGTTCACGCGGCGCTCGGTGTCGCGCACGTCCTGCAGCGTGTGGGCCAGGTTCATCACGCCGCGCTGGCTGAACATCACGTTGTAGTTCAGATCCTGCGACAGCCCTTCCCACAGCTTCATCGCCTTCTCGTACAGCGCGGCCGACTCGTCCCACAGATAGTTCGAGCGCACGATCGTCGTGTTGCGCGCGGTGTTGCCGCCGCCGATCCAGCCCTTCTCGAGAATCGCGACGTTGGTGATGCCGTGCTCCTTCGCGAGGTAGTAGGCGGTCGCGAGGCCGTGGCCGCCGCCGCCGACGATCACGACGTCGTATTCCTTCTTCGGCTCCGGGCTCTTCCACTGCTTTTCCCAGTTCTCGTGATACGAGAGGCCGTTGCGGAACAGGCTGAATATCGAGTAGCGGCTCATGTTAGTGATCCTTCGTTAGCATTCGATGACGTTCACGGCAAGACCGCCGCGCGACGTTTCCTTGTATTTCGTCTTCATGTCGGCACCCGTCTCGCGCATCGTCTTGATGACCGAATCGAGCGACACGTAGTGCTGGCCGTTACCCTTGAGCGCCATGCGCGACGCGTTCAGCGCCTTGATCGCGCCCATCGCGTTGCGCTCGATGCACGGGATCTGCACGAGCCCGCCCACGGGGTCGCAGGTCATCCCGAGGTTGTGCTCCATGCCGATCTCTGCCGCGTTCTCGACCTGGTCCGGCGTGCCGCCCATCACGGCGGCGAGCGCGGCCGCGGCCATCGAGCACGCGACGCCCACTTCGCCCTGGCAGCCGACTTCCGCGCCGGAGATCGACGCGGTTTCCTTGTAGATGATCCCGATCGCCGCGGCCGTCAGCAGGAATTCGACGATGCCGGCTTCGTTCGAGCCCGGCACGAACTTCACGTAGTAGTGCAGCACCGCGGGGATCACGCCGGCCGCGCCGTTGGTCGGCGCGGTGACGACCCGGCCGCCGGCCGCGTTCTCTTCGTTGACGGCCATCGCATACAGGTTGACCCAGTCGAGCATCGACAGCGGGTCGCGCAGCGACTCTTCCGAACGCGCGCGCAGGCGGCCGTACAGTTCGGCCGCGCGGCGCTTCACGCGCATCGGGCCCGGCAGGTCGCCCTCGACCTTGCAGCCGCGTTCGACACAAGCGGCCATCGTGCGCCAGATCGCGAGCAGCCCGGCGCGCACTTCGTCGGCAGGGCGCAGCGCGCATTCGTTGCGCAGCATCAGCTCGGCGATCGACAGCCCGTGTTCGCGGCACTGGCGCATCAGGTCGTCACCGGTGCGGAACGGATACGGCACTTCGACGGCCGCGCGCACGCCGTTCACGCGGTCGCCGTCGCGGTTCACGACGAAGCCGCCGCCGACCGAGTAATACTCCTTCTCGACGAGCAGTTGGCCGTGCTCGTCGAATGCCTGGAAGCGCATCCCGTTCGGATGCACGATGCTCGTGCCGCTCATCAGCTTGCGATAGAAGCCGATGTGTTCCTTCTCGTCGAAGCGCACCGTCTGCTTGCCGAGCAGCGACAGCGACTTCTCCGCGCGGATCGCGGCGAGCCGCGGCTCGATCAGGTCCGGATCGATCGTGTCGGGCAGGTGGCCCTCGAGGCCGAGCAGCACGGCCTTGTCGGTGCCGTGGCCCTTGCCGGTCGCGCCGAGCGAGCCGTACAGCTCGACCCGCACGCGGCGCACGAAGCCGAGCAGGTTCGCGTCCTCGACGTGCGACGCGAAGCGGCACGCGGCGATCATCGGGCCGACCGTATGCGAACTGGACGGGCCGATGCCGATCTTGAACAAGTCGAACGCGCTGACGTTCATCTGGCTTCCTTTGGGTTGCATGCGTGAAATGTCGTTGGGCCCCAGTACATCAAAGCGTAAAATCGGCCGATAGAACAAAAACGGCATCGGCGTGGGATAGCGCCGCCAAGCGCCGCGCCGGCCGCCCGGAAAGTGCGTTTTGGCGATGGTTCGCGACGGAAAACCACAAGTCCGGCCGCGGCCGATCGGCGACGCTGGCTGCATCCGCGCCGCCTCCGGCAGCCGCAACCCGCAAACAGACTGAAACGAGTGAGACCGCCTGCCAGGCGTGACGAGATTGGCCGCGATGACCCCCGACGTACCCGCTTCCCCCCTCGCAGAACCCGCGCCGCGGCGCATCCGCTTCGGCATCGTGCTGCTGCCGAACTTCACGCTGACGGCCTTCTCCGGCTTCGTCGACATGCTGCGGCTGTCGGCCGACGACGGCGACTACAGCAAGCCCGTGCGCTGCGCATGGAGCGTGATCGGCGAGACGCTCGCGCCGGTGCGCGCGAGCTGCGGGATCCAGATCACGCCGTGGGAGACGTTCGACGCGGCCGAGCCGTTCGACTACGTGGTGGTGGTCGGCGGGCTGCTGCATTCGGGGCCGCAGGCCGGCCCTGAAACGCTCGACTTCATCCGCCGCGCGGCGACGGGCGGCGCGACGGTCGTCGGCATCTGCACGGGCGTGTTCGCGCTGATGCGCGCCGGCGTGCTCGACGGCTACCGCACCTGCGTGAGCTGGTTCCATTACTGGGATTTCATCGAACGCTTCCCGTCCGCCGATCCCGACCTGCTGATCGCCGACCGCCTGTTCGTGATCGACCGGCGCCGGATCACGTGCTCGGGCGGCCGCGCATCGATCGACGTCGCCGCCGCGATCCTGCTGCGCCATTTCGATCACGCGACCGTGCAGAAGGCGCTGCGCATCCTGCTCGTCGGCGAGATGCAGAAAGGCAATGCGCCGCAACCGCATCCGCCGGGCCTCGAGCCGGCGACACACCCGAAGGTCAAGCGCGCGATTCTTCTGATGGAACAGCACGTCGGGCGCGCGCTGCCGCTCGAGGAACTCGCGTGCAAGCTCGACCTGTCGACGCGGCAGCTCGAGCGGCTGTTCAAGGCCGAGACCGGCAAGAGCCCGCAGGCCTTCGCGAAGCAGGTACGGCTGCGCACGGCCGCGTGGCTGCTGACGAGCTCGGACCGCACCGTCGCCGATATCGCATCGAGCTGCGGATTCGCCGATGCGTCGCACCTCGGGCGCGAATTCCGCAAGCAGTTCGGCGTGCCGCCGGCGACCTATCGCGAGCGCGGCGGCGACGTGGCCGAAGTGGCCGCGATGCCCGATGCGTCGGCCGACCCGGTCGAGGACATCGCCGACTGACCGCTCCAAGGGTGCGCGCCCTTTCCTGACCGATTGCGGAACCGCGCACGTTCGCATCGGTTTAGGTGCGTTTGGAACCGGTTCCAACCAATTTAGCCGACGTTACTCGCTGCAAAGCGCGGGTTATCCCGGATGCTGATGTTCGCTCAAATTTGTATGATGACCACATCACCTTACAAACCAGAGCATCATGTTCGAGAAAATTCCGGCCCGCGCGATGAGCGACCATGTCGCGCAGCAACTGCTCAAGCAGATCGAAGTGGGCAGCTTCTCGGCCACCGGCAAGCTGCCGACCGAGGCCGTGCTCGCGCAGGAATTCGGCGTGAGCCGCACCGTGATCCGCGAGGCGATCTCGCGGCTGAAGAACGAAGGCGTGGTCGAGCCGCGCCAGGGCAGCGGCGTGTTCGTGAACCAGCACGGCGCGATCCGGCCGCTGCGGATCGACTACGCGGAAGCCGTCGAGGCAAGCTCGCTGCCGCACCTGCTCGCGGTGCGCCGCGCGATCGAGGCCGAAGTCGCCGCCGAAGCCGCGCTGCACCACACCGACGACGACATGGCCGACATCGACGACGCGCTGCGCAAGATCGACGAAGCGGTGGCCGAAGGGCGCGACGGCGTCGCGGAAGACGTCGCGTTCCACCGCACGATCGCGGCCGTCACCGGCAATCCGTATTTCCTGAAGACGCTGCAGTTCCTGAACCAGTATCTCGAAGCCGGCGTGAAGGTCACGCGCAGCAACGAAGCGACGCGCGAGGATTTCTCGCGCCAGGTGCGCGACGAACACGCGGCGATCGCCGACGCGATCCGCGCGCGCGACCCGATGGCCGCCCGTAACGCGGCGCGCACGCACATGTACAACGCGGCCCGCCGTCTCGCGGAAGCCGGCATCTGCTGAAGCCGGCGGCCGCGGCCTTTCGGGGCGGCGGCGCCGTCATGAACCTCTTCCGAATCGATCAAGGTTGACCATGTCACGAAATGTTGGAGTCATCGGCCTCGGCGCGATGGGCCTCGGCGTCGCCCGCTCGCTGTTGCGCGCCGGCCTGCGCGTGCACGCATGCGACGTGCGCGACACCGTGCTGCAGGCGTTCGCCGCCGAAGGCGGCATCGCGTGCGCGACGCCGGCCGAACTGGGTGCGCGGTGCGACGTCGTCGTCACGCTCGTCGTCAATGCCGCGCAAACGGAAACGGTGCTGTTCGGCGAACACGGCGCGGTCGCGGCGATGAAGCCGGGCGGCGTCGTGATCGCGAGCGCGACCGTCGCGCCCGAATTCGCGGTCGCGCTCGGCGCACGCATCGAGGCCGCCGGCCTGCAGATGCTCGACGCGCCGGTGTCCGGCGGCGCCGCGCGCGCGGCCTCAGGCGAAATGACGATGATGACGTCGGGCCCGGCCGCCGCGTATGCGGGCTGCGAGGACGTGCTCGCCGCGATCGCCGGCAAGGTGTACCGCCTCGGCGATGCGCACGGCATCGGCTCGAAAGTGAAGATCATCAACCAGTTGCTGGCCGGCGTGCATATCGCGGCCGCCGCCGAGGCGATGGCGCTGGGCCTGCGCGAAGGCGTCGATGCCGACGCGCTGTACGACGTGATCACGCACAGCGCCGGCAATTCGTGGATGTTCGAGAACCGGGTGCCGCACATCCTGAACGGCGACTACACGCCGCTGTCGGCCGTCGACATCTTCGTGAAGGATCTCGGCCTCGTGCTCGACACCGCGCGCCGCAGCAAATTCCCGCTGCCGCTGTCGGCCACCGCGCACCAGATGTTCATGAGCGCATCGAGCGCCGGCCACGGCGGCGAGGACGATTCCGCCGTGATCAAGACTTTCCCCGGCATCACGCTACCGCCCGCCCGCTGATTCGAACGACGTGCCTGCCATGACCGCTTCCGCTTCCCGTCCCCTGCTCGGCTGCATCGCCGACGATTTCACCGGCGCGACCGATCTCGCGAACATGCTCGTCAAGAGCGGCATGCGCACCGTGCAGACGATCGGCGTGCCCGCCGACGGCGCCGCCGCCGACACGATCGTCGACGCCGACGCGATCGTCGTCGCGCTGAAGTCGCGCACGATCCCCGCCGCCGACGCCGTCGCGCAATCGCTCGCCGCGTACGAATGGTTGCGCGCGCAAGGGTGCCGCCAGTTCTTCTTCAAGTACTGCTCGACGTTCGATTCGACCGACGCGGGCAACATCGGGCCGGTGGCCGACGCGCTGCTCGATGCGGCCGGCGGCGACTTCACGATCGCGTGCCCGGCGTTCCCGGAGAACGGCCGCACGATCTATCGCGGCCACCTGTTCGTCGGCGACGTGCTGCTGAACGAATCGGGGATGGAAAATCATCCGCTCACGCCGATGACGGACGCGAACCTCGTGCGTGTGCTGCAACGGCAGACGCAGTCCGCGGTCGGCCTGATCCGCTACGACACGATCGCGCTCGGCGCGGCCGCCGTGCGCGCGCGGATCGACCAGTTGCGCGCGGAAGGCGCGCGTTTCGCGATCGCCGACGCGCTGTCGGACCACGATCTCTACGTGCTCGGCGAAGCGTGCGCCGGCCTGCCGCTCGTCACCGGCGGCTCGGGCATCGCGCTCGGCCTGCCGGCGAATTTCCGCCGCGCGGAGCAATTGCCCGAGCGCGACAACGCGGCGTCGCTGCCGCGCATCGAAGGCCCGTCGGCCGTACTCGCCGGCAGCGCATCGAAGGCCACCAACGCGCAGGTCGCCGCATGGCGCGCGACGCGGCCGAGCTTCCGCATCGATCCGCTCGCGGCATCGCGCGGCGAGCCCGTCGTCGACCAGGCGCTCGCCTTTGCGCGCTCGCACCTGCCGCAGCCCGTGCTGATCTACGCGACCGCGGCGCCCGACGAAGTGAAGGCCGTGCAGCAAACGCTCGGCGTCGAAGCTGCCGGCCATCTCGTCGAAAGCACGCTCGCGGCGATCGCGCGCGGGCTGCGCGAACTCGGCGTGCGCAAGTTCGTCGTCGCCGGCGGCGAGACGTCCGGCGCGGTCGTGCAGGCGCTCGACGTGAAGTCGCTGCAGATCGGCGCGCAGATCGATCCGGGCGTGCCGGCCACCGCCACCATCGATGCGCAGCCGCTCGGCCTCGCGCTGAAATCCGGCAATTTCGGCACCACGGACTTTTTCGACAAGGCGCTGCGCGCGCTCGACGGAGCCGCATGATGAGCGACGAAGCAAAACTGCGCGAAGAGATCTGCGTGATCGGCGCGAGCCTGTATGCGCGCGGCCATGCGGTCGGCAGCGCCGGCAACATCAGCGCGCGTCTGGATGACGGCTGGCTGATCACGCCGACCGACGCGTGCCTCGGGCGGCTCGATCCGAACGACATCGCGAAGGTCGGGACCGACGGTCAGCCCGTATCGGGCGGCAAGCCGTCGAAGACGCTCGCGCTGCATCGCGGCATCTACGCGCGCAATGCCGAAGCGAACGGCGTCGTCCACACGCATTCGACGCATCTGGTCGCGTTGACGCTCGCGGGCGTGTGGCGCGACACCGACGTGCTGCCGCCGATCACGCCGTACTACGTGATGAAGGTCGGCCACATTCCGCTGATCCGTTACCGTCGCCCGGGCAACCCGGCAGTCGCGGCCGAAGTCGCGGCGCTGGCCGACCAGGTGCGCGGCGTGCTGCTCGACCGCCTCGGCCCCGTGATGTGGGGGTCATCGGTGTCGCACGCGTCGTATGCGCTCGAGGAGCTGGAGGAAACGGCGCGGCTGTGGCTGATGACGCAGCCGAAACCCGAGCCGCTGTCCGACGCCGCGCTCGACGAACTGCGCGAGACCTTCGGCGCGCGCTGGTAACGCGCCGCCGCACGGATCACGCACTGCTTCCCATGCCCGCCGTGTGCGCGGGCCCTTCCGTCAGCACACACACGATCCGGCGGCGTACGCGCCGCCGGCACACAATAGTCCAGGAGACGACGATGACTGCTCTCGACGCGGCCGCAAGCCGCTCGCCCGCCGCGGTCGCCCAATCGGGCGAACTCGACCGCACCTACAAGAAAGTGTTCTGGCGCATCGTGCCGTTCCTGATGCTCTGCTACGTGGTCGCGTATCTCGACCGCGTGAACGTCGGCTTCGCCAAGCTGCAGATGTCGCAGGATCTCGCGTTCAGCGAAACCGTGTTCGGGCTCGGCGCGGGGATTTTCTTTCTTGGCTACTTTCTATTCGAACTGCCAAGCAACCTGCTGATGCACCGCATCGGCGCGCGCATCTGGATCGCGCGGATCATGATCACGTGGGGCCTGCTGTCCGCGCTGTTCGCGTTCGTGAAGACGCCGACGCAGTTCTACGTGCTGCGTTTCCTGCTCGGCCTCGCGGAAGCCGGCTTCTATCCGGGCGTGATCCTGTATCTCACCTACTGGTTCCCGTCGCATCGCCGCGCGAAGATCATCGCGGTGTTCATGTCCGCGATTCCCGTGTCGGGCATCTTCGGCAACCCGCTGTCGGGCTGGATCATGGAGCGCTTCCACGGCGGCTCGGGTTTCCACGGCTGGCAATGGATGTTCATGATCGAAGCCGTGCCGGCCGTGCTCGTCGGCATCGCGACGATCCTGTATCTCGACAACAGCATCCGCGGCGCGAAGTGGCTCGACGAGCGCGAGAAGCAATTGCTCGAAGACGAAATCGCCGCGCAGCCGCAGGAACAGCAGCAGCACGGCCATTCGCTGAAGGCCGTGTTCTCGGACCCGCGCATGTGGTGGATGTCGCTGATCTACTTCGCGTTCGTCACCGGCCAGTACGGGCTCACGTTCTGGATGCCGACGCTCGTGAAATCGACCGGCATCACCGATACGCTGCAGATCGGCCTGCTGTCGGCCATTCCATTCGTCGTCGCGATCGTCGTGATGAACGTCTTCGGCCACAGCGCGGACAAGCGCCGCGAACGCCGCTGGCACCTGATCGTGCCGGCGCTGATGGGCGCGATCGGGTTTGCGGTCGCCGCGTCGTACTCGCACAATACGGCGGTGTCGATCGTGTTCCTGTCGCTCGCGGCGGGCGGCGTGCTGACCTGCGCGCCGCTGTTCTGGTCGCTGCCGACCGCATTCCTCGCGGGCTCCGCGGCCGCGGCCGGGATCGCGATCATCAACTCGGTCGGCAACCTCGCCGGTTTCGCGAGCCCGTACGTGATCGGCTACCTGAAGGACGTCACGCACAGCACCGCCTCCGGCATGTACGTGCTCGCGGCGATGCTCGTGATCGGCGCGATCGCCGTGTGGCTCACGCCCGCCAAACTCGTGAACCGCTGATCCGGCCGCCGTCATTCGACGCGGGGCGCGCGGCGCCCCGCCCCATTCATATACGGGACCCGCTGCCATGCCACGCTTCGCCGCCAACCTCTCGATGATGTACACCGAGCATGCGTTCCTCGAACGCTTCGCCGCTGCCGCCCACGACGGCTTCAAGGCCGTCGAGTACCTGTTTCCGTACGACTTCGCGGCCGACGACATCCGCGCGCGCCTCGACGCGCACGGCCTCGAACAGGCGCTGTTCAACGCGCCGCCGGGCGACTGGGCCGCGGGCGAACGCGGCATTGCTTCGCTGCCGGGCCGCGAGGACGAATTCCGACGCGGCATCGACCAGGCGCTCGACTATGCGCGCGTGATCGGCAACAAGAAGCTGCACGTGATGGCCGGCATGGTGCCGCAGGGCGCCGACCGCGCGCGCCATCGCGACACCTATCTGGCGAACCTGCGCCATGCGGCGCAGGCCGCCGCCGCGCACGGCATCACGATCCTGATCGAGCCGATCAACCAGCGCGACATGCCGGGCTATTTCCTGAGCCGCCAGGACGACGCGCAGGCGATCCGCACGGAAGTCGGCGCGCCGAACCTGAAGGTGCAGTTCGACTGCTACCACTGCCAGATCGTCGAAGGCGATCTCGCGATGAAGCTCAAGCGCGATTTCGCGGGCATCGGCCATATCCAGATCGCGGGCGTGCCGGAACGCCACGAGCCGGATGTCGGCGAACTCAACTACCCGTATCTGTTCGCGCTGATCGACGCGCTCGGCTACGACGGCTGGATCGGCTGCGAGTATCGGCCGAAGGCCGGCACGTCCGAAGGTCTCGGCTGGATCAAGCCGTACCTGTGATTCCCGTATTCCACATAGGGCAACGAACATGAAAGTACTGATCACCGGCGGCGCCGGCTTTCTCGGCCAGCGTCTCGCGCGCAAGCTGCTCGAGCGCGGCGAACTCACGGGCCCCGACGGCCGTATCGAGAAGATCGACGAACTGGTGCTGCTCGACGTCGTCAAGGGCAGCGATTTCGGCGACGCGCGCGTGACGTCGATCGTCGGCGACATCGCCGATCGCGCGGTGCTCGACAGCGCGATCGACACGCAGACGGGCGCGATCTTCCACCTCGCGGCGATCGTCAGCGGGCAGGCCGAAGCCGACTTCGATCTCGGCATGCGGATCAATCTCGACGCGTCGCGCACGCTGCTCGAAGTGTGCCGCGCACGCGGCCACCGGCCGCGCGTCGTGTTCACGAGCTCCGTCGCGGTATACGGCGGCGCGCTGCCCGACGTCGTGCAGGACGACACCGCGCTGAATCCGCAATCGTCGTACGGCGCCGAGAAGGCGATCGCCGAACTGCTGCTGTGCGACTACGCGCGGCGCGGCTTCGTCGACGGCCGCGTGCTGCGGCTGCCGACGATCAGCGTGCGGCCCGGCCGCCCGAACGCGGCCGCGTCGTCGTTCGCGAGCGGCATCATCCGCGAGCCGCTGAACGGCGAGGAAAGCGTGTGCCCGGTGCCCGGCTCGACGCGGCTGTGGCTGCTGTCGCCGCGCGGCGCGATCGACGCGCTCGTCGCCGGATGCGAAATCGACGGAGCGAAGCTCGGCAGCAAGCGCGTGATCAACCTGCCGGGGCTGTCGGTGTCGGTCGACGAGATGATCGCGGCGCTGCGCGAAGTCGCGGGCGACGAGGTCGTGAAGCTGATCCGCCACGTGCCCGACGAACGCGTCGAGAAGATCGTCGGCAGTTGGCCGGGCCGCTGGGATACGTCGCGCGCGGAAGCGCTCGGGCTGAAGGGCGACACGTCGTTCGCGGACGTGATCCGCAGCCATATCGCGGACGAACGGCGCTGATTTGCGGCGCGCCGGGCCGCATCGACGCGGCCCGGGCGTTTTTTCGACGCGCGACGACGCCGCACCACCGCTCCCCACGATTCGTCTCCGCGCGACACGCTACGCGCGTGCCTCGCTCTGTCGCAATGCCGACGGTCTCGCGCAATACGGGTACATGTCGGCACCTAGTTGGCGACCTGCGCCGGCATGCCGGGTCCGGCCTCCGGTGCGGCGGACGCCGCCATCCGCGCCCGGTCCTGCTCGGCGAGCTTCGCTTGAGCGGCCTGGATATCGGCCGGATACGCGCCGTCGTCACCCTTCGCCGGGTCGTACCCGGCCGCTTCGACACGCATCAGTTCGTCCCGAACCTGCGCACGCGTCAGCGGCACGGCCGCTTGCGCGAATGCCGACTGACCGGCGATCGTACCGACCGTCATCAGTACTGCGATATAGTTTTTCATCGTGAATTCCTTCAATGTAACGTAGCGATCAACCACGGGACAGACGCGGCCTGCGAATGCAGGCGGGCGGATCAACTTCCGAAATAGATCGTGCAGAAGCTCGCGGGGCCGACGCATGCGGCGGCGCCTCGACGCGGCGACGTCGCCGCCGGCTTGCCCGCTTCGGACGACGTGGCCGGATCGCCGCCGACGGCCGTGCTGGCCTGACGCTCCGGCATCCGTTCGGCCTGCTGCTGGAACAGCGGGCTCACGTCCGGATACGACGTATCGGTCACGAAGCGCAGTCCGTTGTTTTCGGCATCGATCAGTTCCTGCCGGACCTGCTCGCGCGTGAGCGCCTGTGCCGACGCTTGCGTCGCGACACCTGCGAGAGAAATCGCCGCCACCGTGGCGGCCACCAGCCAGTGCGTGTTCATGTTCCACTCCTTCATCAGTCAATGAGACGACGTGCTACACGCGTATGACGACGGAGGAACGCGGTTTATTCCCGGCCTTTCCATTCGCGCCTGCCGGACCTTCATCGAACTGTCATTCATTCGTCAGCCGGCGTAACCTGACGTAACGCAATGCCCACCGTGCTTCGGGCAGACTGATCACCTCTTCATCCGGGCCACCCGTCGATCGACCATGTCCGCCGCTTACGACCATGCAGCCGCCCTGCTGCGCACGCTGTACGACCGCCATATCGACAGCGGCGCGGTGCTCGACGCGGCCGCATTCCCGGATGCCGAGCGTTTCGTGCGCGCATGGCCCGCGATCCGCGCGGAGGCGCTCGACGTCGCACGCGACATGCCGCGCATCCCGCGCTTTCACGAAATCATGCGCGAGCAGTACGACATCTCGGCCAACGATGCGCGCGACTGGCGGATGTTCATCATGCAGGCGTACGGCCAGCCGTTTGCGCGCAACCTGTCGCGCTGCCCGACCGTCGCGTCGCTCGTCGCGGCGTCACCGGACGTGCTGTCCGCGTCGCTGTCGTTCCTCGCGCCCGGCAAGCACATCCCGCCGCATCGCGGGCCGTTTCGCGGCATCCTGCGCGGTTATCTCGTGCTGTCGATGCCGCGGCGCGCGGACGGCACGCCGGCCGCCGTGCTGAAGGTCGACGGCCACGAATACCGGCTCGACGAAGGCCGCTTCCTGCTGTGGGACGACACGTTCACGCACGAGGTGTGGAACGACAGCGACGCCGTGCGGATCGTGCTGCTGCTCGATATCCGCCGGCGCGGGATGCCGCGCTGGCTCACGTGGCTGTCGAATGCGGTGATCGGCGTCGTGCGGCTCGGGATCCGGATCAGGGGGCGGTCGATTCCGGTTTAGCCGCCGCCACCCCGCGCGCGCCGCGCACGGCGGCTCCGTTCCACCTTTCGGCGCCCGCCGGATCGCCTACACTACAAGCCGTCCCTTCGTGCGGCTCCTGCCAGCTACCGCCATGGCGCACCTCTTTTTCGCCGCGTCGATCCAGCGGCATGTCGAAACGCCCGAGCGCGACATCGACGCGCATACGGTCGGCGAAGCATTCGACACCATTTTCAGCGAGCAGCCGCGGCTGCGCGGCTACATCGTCGACGACCAGGGCGCGCTGCGAAAGCACCTGTCGGTATTCATCGACGGCCAGCCGATCCGCGACCGGCAGCATCTGTCCGATGCGCTCGGCGACGCCAGCCGCGTGTATGTCGTGCAGGCGCTGACGGGCGGATAAAGGGACCGATGCACGGGCGCATTCCCGATACCAAGCGCCGTCGCGCCAAGGCGGACCATCCGGAGACATCGCATATGAACGATCGACTGCTCGTCGCCACCCGCAAGGGCCTGTTCGTCCTGCAACCCGACGGCAACGGCGGCTGGACGCTCGGCGAACCGCATTTCATCGGCGAGCCCGTCAGCATGGCGCTCGCCGACCCGCGCGACGGTACGCTGTATGCGGCGCTCAATCTCGGCCATTTCGGCGTGAAACTGCATCGCCTGCGCGCAGGCGCCACCGACTGGGAGGAATGTGCAGCCCCGGTTTATCCGCCGCAGCCCGCCGACGCGTCGCCTACCCGTGCCGATCCGCACGCAGGCAGCGGCGACACCGACGACGAGCCTGCCGGGTCGCCGCAGCCGCCGTGGACCCTTCAGCAAATCTGGTCGCTCGAAACCGGCGGCACGGACGAACCCGGCGTGCTGTGGGCCGGCACGATTCCCGGCGGCCTGTTCCGTTCCGACGATCACGGCGATTCGTGGGCACTCAACCGCCCGCTGTGGGATCGCCCCGAACGCGCCGAATGGGGCGGCGGCGGGTACGACGCGCCGGGCATCCATTCGGTGATGGTCGATCCGCGCGACAGCCGGCACGTTGCCGTCGGCATCTCGTGCGGCGGCGTGTGGCAGACCGCGGACGGCGGCGCGACGTGGCGCGTGACCGCGGAAGGCATGGAAGCCGACTACATGCCGCCCGAGCGACGCGGCGAACCGAACATGCAGGACCCGCACCGCGTCGTGCAGTGCGCGGCCAATCCGGACGTGCTGTGGACGCAGCATCACTGCGCGATCTTCCGCTCGACCGACGGCGGCGAACACTGGCGGCGGATCGAGGCGCAGCCGTCGAGCTTCGGTTTCGCGGTGGCCGTGCATCCGCACGAACCGGATACCGCGTGGTTCGTGCCGGCCGTGAAGGACGCGTGCCGGATTCCGGTGAACGGCCGGTTCGTCGTCACGCGTACGCGCGACGGCGGCCGCAGTTTCGAGAGCCTGTCGAACGGATTGCCGGCCGCGCCCGCGTACGACCTCGTGTACCGGCACGGGCTCGCGGTGGACGATTCCGGCACGCGCCTCGCGATGGCGTCGACGACCGGCGGGCTATGGACGTCCGATGATGGCGGCGAGCGCTGGCAGCAGGTATCGGCGCATTTGCCGCCGGTGTATTGCGTCAGGTTCGGGTAGCGGCGCGGTGCTCGTCCGGCGCCATCCGCGCCACCGCATCGCGCGTCCGTGCGATTTCGGCTTCGAGCCAGTCGAGAAACCGCCTGACCTGCGGCTCGCGCTCGCGCCCCGGCCGGCACAACGCGACGAAGCGCGCACCGTCGAGCCGCACCGTGGGCTCGATCGGCATCAACGCGCCGCGCTCGACATGCTCGGCGGCCAGCACCGAGCTGAGCAGCGCGATACCCTGCCCGTGCAGCACGGCCTGCAACGCGTAATGCTCGTCGTCGTAATGGCGAAACACCGCGCGTTCGAGCCACGCTTCTCGCCCCGCCGCACGACACCACGACGCCCAGTCGACCGACACCGGCAGCGGCGTATCCCACACGGTCTCGATCAGGTCGAGCGGCGCGTCCGCGCGATGCGCATCGAACCCGGCGGCCGCATACGCGCCGAAATATTCGTCGATCAGCGCAATCTCGTGCAACGCGGGAAACCGCCGCGACGTCGCGCGAATCGCGAGATCGATCCGGGCATCGCGTTCGAGATCGACGAGCGCGTTTCCGGTTTCGACCTTGATGTGCAGATGCGGATCGATGCGGCGAAACGCGCCGAGACGCGGAATCAGCCACATCGCCGCAAAGGCCGGCGTGGTGGTCAGCACGAGCGGGCGCTCGTCGGCCGCATCGGGACGCACCGCATCGAGCCCGCGGCTCAATGCCAGCAACGCATCGTGACTCGCGCGAAACAGCCGCTCGCCTTCTTCCGTCAGCCGCACGCCGCCTGCGCCGCGCTCGAACAGCAGCACGCCGACGCGGCTCTCGAGCGACTTGATCTGGTGCGACACGGCAGCCGGCGTCACGGACAGCTCGTCCGCGGCGGCCTTGAACGTGCCGAGCCGCGCCGACGATTCGAATACACGCAATGCGGTCAGGGGAATTTTCGAGAACACGGGGCCTCGCGGGCCGGATGCGGCCGGGTTGAATTCGATTCAATCGGGGTGAGATTAGGTGAATTGAAGCGGCTGCGCAACGCGACTAGCCTTGCGGGGCGTCGCGGCATGGTGCCGCGACGGTCGACCTCGAACCGGAGGAACCCGTGCAAGGCCTACCGCGCAGGATCACGCAGGCGGTGCTCTACGAAGCGATCGCCATTTCCTGCATCTCGCCCGCGATCGCGGCGATCTTCAAGCAGGACCTCGTCTACTCCGGCGCGCTGTCGGCGACGATGTCGGCGATCGCGATGCTGTGGAACATGATCTTCAACGCGCTGTTCGAGCGCTGGGAAGCGTCGCGCCGGCAGCCGGCGCGCACGCTCGGACGGCGGATCCTGCACGCGACCGGATTCGAGGGCGGGCTGATCTTCATCCTCGTGCCCGTCGTGTCGTGGTGGCTCGACATCTCGTGGTTCGACGCGTTCGTCGTCGATATCGGGCTGTTCGCGTTCTTCTTCTGCTACGCGTTCGTGTTCCAGTGGGCGTTCGATCGGGTATTCGACGTGCCGGCGGCGACGAAGGAGTCGTGAGCCGGGGCCTACGCCCCCGCGGCGATTTTCGGCAACTGCCAGCCGAAACGCACCGCCGCCATCCGCAGCGCGAAGCACGCGAGCCCGCCCAGCAAGGCCGCGACGACGGGCGGGCAACCGAGCCGCCGGCACAGCACGACGACGACCGCGCCGAGCAGCGCCGCGCTCGCGTAGATGTCCGTGACCAGCACGACCGGTATCCGTGCGAGCAGCAGATCGCGCACGACGCCGCCCCCGCAGCCGGTCACCGCGCCCATCAGCGTGGCAATGAACGGCGGCACGCGGAATTCGAGCGCCTTCACGGCGCCCGCGACCGCGAACAGCGCGAGGCCGGCCGCATCGAGCATCGTCAGCAGCGACGGCGAAAACGACGCGACCCGCGCATGAAACACGAAGGCGAACAGTCCTGCGGCGAACGCGAGCGCCGGATAACGCCAGTCGCTCACGGCGCTCGGCGGGCGAGCGCCGATCAGCAGGTCGCGAATCACGCCGCCGCCAAGCGCGACGACGAGCGACAGCACCATCACCCCGAACAGGTCGAGTCCGGCGCCGATCGCCGCATTGGCGCCCTCGATCGCGAACACCGCCGTGCCCGCGAGATCGGCCGCGAGCACGACTTGCTCGATGCGTTTCATGCGAATGAATGGCCGACGTACCGGATTGTCCGGCCGCAGCCTGCGTCGGCCGAAACGGTCGCGCCATTCGGCGGCGTGCCGGCTGCGTGTTGCCGTCCGGACGCATCAAGCGGGTTGCGGGTCATTGCCGTCTCCTCGATCGGGATCGAGCAGTCTAGCGCATCGTCCAGCGACCGTCGGACGGAGCATGAAGCGGGCAGCAAAAAGCCGGCGCAAGCAGGTCACCCCGCTTACGCCGGCTCAACATTCAGGTCAGGCTTCGGGCCGCGGCCGCCCAGCCCGACACGTCACCGTCAATGCGCGCCGAGATACGCCTTCACCGCCGGCAGGCCCGGCTTGCCGTCGATCGTCGTCACGCCGGCCAGCCACTTGTCGAGCGCCTCCGGGTTCGCCTTCAGCCACGCGGCGGCGGCCTTGTTCGGGTCCTGCTTGTTCATGATCGGCACCATCACGTGGTTCTCGATCGCCGTCGTGAACTGCAGGTTCGACACGAACTTCGCGACGTTCGGGCAGCGCTGCGCGTAGTCGGGCGGCGTCGCCGTCAGCACCTTCGCTTCGCCGTAGTTCGGGCCGAACACGTCGTCGCCGCCGGTCAGGTAGTCGATCTTCATCTGCACGTTCATCGGATGCGGTTCCCAGCCGAGGAACACGATCCACTGCTTGTCGCGGATCGCGCGATTCACCTCGACCAGCATCCCGGCCTCGCTCGACTCGACCAGCTTGAACTTGCCGAGGCCGAACTGGTTGCCGTCGATCATCTTCTTGATCAGCGCATTGCCGTCGTTGCCCGGTTCGATCCCGTAGATCTTGCCGTTGAGCTTGTCCGCGTACTTCTGGATGTCCGCGAACGACTTCAGGCCGCCGTGGTACACGTAGTCGGGCACCGCGAGCGTGTATTTCGCGCCGGTCAGGTTCGGCGTCGCGAGCACCTTGATCGTGCCGGCCTTCGTGAACGGCTGGATGATCGGGTCCATCGTCGGCGACCAGTAGCCGAGGAACACGTCGATCTGCTTGCTCTTGATCCCCGCGAACGTGATCGGCACCGACGCGATCGTCTTCGTCGGGTTGTAGCCGAGCCCCTGCAGCATCGTCGACGCGAGGCCCGTGGTCGCCGCGATGTCGGACCAACCGACATCCGCGAAGCGCACGTTCTTGCACACGGGCGGATCGGCCGCATAAACGGCCGACATCGGCGCGGTCATCCCGATTCCGCACACCGCTGCGATCAATAGGCGCTTCATCTTGCTTCTCCTCAAAGTGATGTCGTTTGCTTGAATGCGGGATCGTTTGTTGAAGCCGCGCGCCGCGATCCCGGCGACGTCGCGGACCGTCCGATTGCCCCGGCTCAGCGCCCCGGCAGCCGGCGCTCGTAGCTCGGCGCATGGCCGAACTGCGCGCGGTATGCCTTGCTGAAATGACACGGCGAATGAAAGCCGCAGACCGCCGTCACGCGTGCGATCGACGCATCGGTCGTGCGCAGCAGGTCGCGTGCGCGCTTCAGGCGCAGCGTCAGGTAATAGTGGGTCGGCGACACGTTCAGGTACACCTTGAACATGCGCTGCAGATGCCGCTGCGACAACCGCACGAGCCGCGCGAGCTCCTCGAGCGACAGCGGCTCCTCGATGTTCGCCTCCATCAGCCGCACGACCTCGATCAGCTCCGCACGCGAGAAGCCGACCCGCGCATCGACGGGAATCGGCTGCGTATCGGTCGAGCTGCGGATGCGCTCGAGGATGAACTGCTCGGAGACCTGCGCGGCCAGTTGCTGGCCGAACCGCATGCCGACGAGGTTCAGCATCAGGTCGAGCGGCGCGGTGCCGCCGGTGCAGGTCAGGCGGTCGCGATCGACGACGAACAACTCGTCGGCGAAACCCACCTGCGGGAATTCGGAATGCAGCGCGGACAGGTTCTCCCAGTGCACGGTGCAGCGATAGCCGTCGAGCAGCCCGCTCGACATCAGCGCGTACGCACCCGTGCAGATTCCGCCGAGCGGCAGCCCGCGTTCGGCGAGTGCCGTGAGCGTATCTCGCGCGCCGTCGTCGACCACGTCGCGGATGCGGATGCCGCCGCACACGATCATCACGTCGGGCAGGTTGTCGTAGTCGAGCGCCTGCGTGGGCCGCACCGCGATGCCGTTGCTGGCATGCGCGGGGGCGCCGTCGAGCGAGTAGATCGACCACTTGTAGTGATCCGCCCGCCCGACGTAGTTCGCCATCCGAAGCACTTCGACCGCGCTCGAGAACGCGATCATCGAGAAGTTCGGCAGCGTCAGAAAGCCGAAATGGGCGAGGGACGAAACCGGTGAAACGCAGGCGGCGGGCGCGACAGCGACGGCGGACGTCACATCGGTCTCCTGGCGAGGAGGTTGCGGGGAGCCAGCCCCGCGGCCGAAGCCGCGGGAGCCGTTATCCATTCAGGGTGAGCGGCCGGCGCGTTGCCGGCCGCCGGAGATCAGGCCTGCGCGGGCGAAGCCTTCACCCGAAAGAGCTGCTTGAGGCCCGAGAACAGCGGCGCCTTCGCAGTGCCCGGCGCGCGGCCGAAGCTCTCGGTGATGCGGTCGAGAATGATCGCGAGCAGCACGACCGACAGACCGCTTTCGAAGCCGAGACCGATGTCGAGGCGCTGGATACTCGCGAGCACGTCGTTGCCGAGGCCGCCCGCGCCGACCATCGACGCGATGATCACCATCGACAGCGCCATCATGATCGTCTGGTTCACACCCTGCATGATCGACGGCAGCGCGTTCGGGAACTGCACCTTGTACAGCAGTTGCCACGGCGTGCAGCCGAATGCCTGACCGGCTTCGACGATCTCGCGGTTCACGTGGCGGATGCCGAGGCTCGTGAGGCGCACGGCCGGCGGCATCGCGAAGATCACCGTCGACAGGATCCCCGGCACGCGGCCGAGACCGAACAGCATCGCGGCCGGAATCAGGTAGACGAAGGCCGGCATCGTCTGCATCAGGTCGAGGATCGGACGCACGATCGCGGCCACCCACTTGCTCTTCGCGGCCCAGATCCCGAGCGGGATGCCGAGCACGAGGCTGATGATCGTCGACGACAGCGTGAGGCCGAGCGTGATGACCGTCTGGTCCCAGAAGCCCGTCGCGAAGATCAGCAGCAGCGACGCGGTCGTGAACAGCGCGAAGCGCCAGCCCACCCGCCACAGCCCGACGCCGATGAAGATCGCCATCATCAGCCACATCGGGATCGCCTGCAGGCCATGCTCGACGAATGCGGCGAGCCCTTCGATCGCTTGACCGATCGCGTCGAACGTCTTCGCGTCGTGGTCGAGCAGGTAGTGAACGGACTGGTCGACCCAGGTACCGAGCGGAATCATTTCAGACATGGGAGCCTCGCGAACGCGTGATGGCCTTCAGGATGAGCGCACGATCGACCGAGCCGCAGTAGCAGCCGTCGTCGTCGACGACGGGCAATGCATTCGGGCTCGCGACGACGCGCGCGACGACATGTTCGAGCGACGCATCGCGCCGGATGCTTTCGATCGGCCGCACCGACGGCGTGTCCTGACCGAGCGCCTCGCGCGTGACGAAGCCGCGAATCTTGCGTGCGGCATCGAGCACGAACGCGTATTCGGCGCTGCCGTTCAGCGACGCCGCGACGTTCGCGGCATCGCACTTCGACACGAGCGGCACGGCGCCCGTCTGCATCAAGTCGCCGGCGGTGAGGTAGCGGCTCGTGTCGATGCCGTCGAAGAACGCGCGCACGTAGTCGTCCGCCGGATTCGCGATGATGTCCTGCGGCGTGCCGACCTGCACGAGGCGGCCGCCTTCCATGATCGCGATGCGGTTGCCGATGCGCAGCGCTTCCTCCAGATCGTGCGACACGAACATGATCGTGCGGCGCTGCTCCTTCTGCAGTTGCAGCAGCACGTCCTGCATTTCGCGGCGCTTGAGCGGATCGAGTGCGGAGAACGCCTCGTCCATGATCATCAGCGACGGGTTCACGGCGAGCGCGCGGGCGAGGCCGACGCGCTGCTGCATGCCGCCCGACAGCTCGGACGGCAGCTTGTGTGAAAACGGCGCGAGGCCGACCTGCTCGAGCACTTCCATCGCACGGCGCTCGCGCTCCTTCTTGCCCATGCCCGCGACTTCGAGGCCGAACGCGGCATTCGACACGACGGTGCGATGCGGCATCAGCGCGAACGACTGGAACACCATGCTCATGTCCTTGCGGCGCAGCGCGGTCAGCGCCGAGCGGCGCGCCGACGCGACGTCGAGCCCGTCGATCAGCACCTTGCCGGCGCTTGGATCGACCAGCCGGTTCACGAGGCGGATCAGCGTGGACTTGCCGGAGCCGGACAGGCCCATCAGCACGAAAATTTCGCCTTCCTGCACATCGAAGGAGACGTTGTGCACGCCGACGACCTGACCGGTGCGCTTGAGCACATCGTCCTTCGTCGCGCCGGCGGCGAGCATGTCGAGCGCCTGCTGGGGATTGCTTCCAAACACCTTGCACAGACCTTCGACCACAACCTTGGGGGCATCCATCGAAACCTTCTCCTCGTGTAGCGGGGACTCGCGCTTGTCATAGCGTGCCTACATAGTTGCCAGAAAAAACCCCGACCTGCCGACGAATTACGACAAACGCTTGCGCAAATACGACACGGCCCGCAGCCCCGCCCGGCGGGCCGCGCAGCCGATTGCGGCGGCGCAATACGCGCACGGCCCGCAACGGCGGGCATTCCGCGCCGGACTTGTGCGCAGCAACGCGGCGCGCATCACATGAGGTTTTGCGCCAGCGCGCATCGGGCACGCGTCGTTTTGCGACAAGTTCACGTCCGTTCAGGCGTCGATTCGCTCAGACGAAAACGCGCACTGCATTCGTCAGTAAAAAGCATGACCGTGCAGAAAGCCGGATGGCGACACCGGACGGCGCACGCCGCGATACCGCGTCAACCCCGCAAATCGCAGCATGCGCGCTGTGATACATTCCCCGCAAACACGCCAATCGCGACGCCGTCGCGGGCCTTTCGCACGAGGGCCCGGCCGTACGACGCGCGCATGCCGGTTCGCCTGCCGGCCGTGCTGAAACCGCCTCGAGCCGGTGCGATCCGCGATCGAAGGACGATAACGATAGTGAGAGGGAGCAAGGCGTTGAACTGGGCATTCGCCGTAATCGGCTTCATCGTGGGCGGCATCGCCGCCTTGATCGGGGATTTCTCGGCCGGAAGCGGCTCGCTGCTCGGGGCCGCCGTCGGGTTCTGCGTCGGGCACGCGCTGCGGCAAAGCAAGCTCCGTCACGCGCCCGCCGCGCCCGATTCATTCGCGATCTCCACGGCGCCGCCTCCCACCCCGTTACCGCTCGCCGATCGCGTCGCGCGCCTCGAAGCCACCGTCGACACGCTCACGCGCGAACTCGATTCGCTGCGCGCGCAACTGGCGGGCGCGAAGGCCGGCGCGGCGACCTCCGGCGGCCTCGCGCAAACGGCGTCGGCCGGCGCCTCCGCGCCGCTACCGGCCCACGTTCCGGCCACGCCCGCCCAACGATCTGCCGCCGCACCGGTCGACACACCGGCATCGGCTTCGACGCCGGCACCCGCAGCGGCACCCGCACCGGCAACCACGGCACGCACCGCCACGGCGTCCGCTCACGCCCACACCACCGCCAGCGCGCCCGCCACCGCGAGCCGCGCGGCCCCGCCCGTACCGCCTGCGCCGCGCGAACCCGGCCTCGCCGAACGCGCGTTCGGCGCCGCACGCGACTGGCTGCTCGGCGGCAACACGGTGGTGCGTGTCGGGATCATCGTGCTGTTCTTCGGCGTCGCGTTCCTGCTCAAGTACGCGGCCGACAACGACATGCTGCCGATCGAATTCCGCCTCGCGGGCACGGCGCTCGCCGCGGCCGCGCTGCTCGCGATCGGCTGGCGCGTGCGAGCGCGCCGCGCCGCATACGGTCTCGTGCTGCAAGGCGGCGGCGTCGGCATCCTGTACCTGACGATCTTCGCCGCGACCAAGCTTTATGCGCTGCTGCCCGTCGGCGCCGCGTTCCCGCTGATGGTCGCGATCTGCGCGCTGAGCGCGTTCCTCGCGGTGCGGCAGAACGCGCTGCCGCTCGCGTTCATGGGCAGCGCGGGCGGCTTCCTCGCACCGATCCTGCTGTCGACCGGCCAGGGCAACCATGTCGCGCTGTTCAGCTACTACGCACTGCTGAACGCGGGCATTTTCGCGATCGCGTGGTTCAAGGCCTGGCGCCCGCTGAACCTGCTCGGCTTCGTGTTCACGTTCACGATCGGTTCCGCGTGGGGCGTGACGGCCTATCGCCCCGCGCTGTTCGCGAGCACCGAGCCGTTCCTCGTCCTGTTCTTCCTGATGTATGTCGGTATCGCGCTGCTGTATGCGGTGAAACGCGAACTCGCGCTGCGGCACTACGTGGACGGCACGCTCGTGTTCGGCACGCCGATCGTCGCGACCGCGCTGCAGGCGTCGCTCGTGAAAGGCATGCCGTTCGCGCTCGCGTGGAGCGCGGTCGCGCTGTCGGCGTTCTACGTCGCGGTCGCCGCATGGCTCGCGCGGCGCCGCGACCGCCTCGGGCTGCTGTTCGAATCGATGCTCGCGCTCGCGGTCATCTTCGCGACGCTCGCGGTGCCGCTCGCGTTCTCGGGGCCGACGACCAGCGCCGCGTGGGCCATCGAAGGCGCGGCCGTCGTGTGGCTCGGCGTGCGCCAGAAGCGCCTGCTCGCATTCGGCTTCGGGCTGCTGATGCAGCTCGCCGCGGCAGGCGCGTTCTTCACGAGCCTGCTCGCGCCGGCCGACGCGACCGCGCTGCCGGTGCTCAACGGCCCGACCATCGCGATGCTGCTGATCGCGCTCGCCGGCCTGTTCACCGGCTGGTGGCTGCACGGGCGCGGCGAAGCGCGCGCATGGCACGCATGGATGCCCGAGATCGGCGTCGCGGCCGCTGCGTGGGGGCTGCTGTGGTGGGTCAGCGGCGGGCTGCACGAGATCCTGGTCCATGCAAGCCGCCACGTCGACCTGCATGCCGATCGCTTCGTCGTCGATACGACCGCACTGTTCGCGGCCGGTACCGCGTGGCTCGCGCACGCCACGCGCCACCGGCTCGCATGGCCGCTCGCCGAATGGCCCGCGCTCGCGCTCACGCCGGTGCTGGCGCTGCTCGCGCTGCGCGCGTTCGATGCGCACGAAGCGCCGCTGTCGGGCATGGGTGCGTTCGCGTGGCCGGTGGCCGCCGGTGCGGGGCTCGCGCTGCTGTGGCGCCAGTCGCGCGACACGGGCCGCGCCGCTGCCGCGAACGACGCGGCGCCGGCCGTTGCAGCAGGCATCCTCGCGCCGCTGCATACGCTGACGTTCTGGACCCTGTGCGGGCTGCTCTCGCTCGAAGGCTTCTGGCGCCTGCACGCGTTCGTCCCCGAAGGCGCGTGGAGCTGGAGCGCATGGGCATACGGATTCGGCGCGCTGCTCCTGCTCGTGTCGGGCCCCGGCTCGCGCCTGCGCTGGCCCGTCGCGGCGTTCCCGCGCGCGTATCAGGTGTGGGGGGCCGCGCCGCTCGCCGCGCTGCTGTGGCTGTGGAGCCTCGCCAGCACGGTCAGCGACGGCGACGCAGCGCCGCTCTTCTGGGTGCCGCTGCTCAATCCGCTCGACGTCGCGCAGGGTCTCGTGTTCGTCGCCTTCGCCGCGTGGCTGCGCCGCCTGAAAACGCTCGGCATCGCGTGGCATCCGCGCGTCGTCGACTATGCGGCGATCGCGACCGTGTTCCTGTGGTTCAACGCGCTGATGCTGCGCACGCTGCATCACCGCTTCCACCTGGGCTACGACATCGACACCGTGGTCTCGTCGTTCGGCGTCCAGCAGGTGTTCATGGTCGGCTGGAGCCTGTTCGCGTTCGCCGGGATGTGGCTCACACGCCGCGACGGCATCGCCCGTCTCTGCGCGTTCGCGTCGCTGCCGCTGATCGTCGTGATGTGGGCGTGGACGTTCTACGCGAACTTCACGCAGGACGGCGGAAGCTGGGCGCGCGTGCCGCTGTTCAATCCGCTCGATCTCGTGCTCGCGGTCGTCTACGCGCTCGCCGCGTCGTGGTTCGTGCGCGCGCGCAAGCTCGGCTGGTCGTTCGGCAGGTACCGCGTCGAGCTGCTGGGTGCGGCCGGCGCGACCGGCTTCCTGTGGCTGAACGCGATCCTGCTGCGCACGCTGCATCACTGGGCCGGCGTGCCGTATGAATTCCGCGCGATGGCCGAATCGACGCTCGTGCAGGCGTCGGTATCCGTGTACTGGACGGTCTGCGCGCTCGCGATCGCGATCTGGGCCACGCGCCGCGGGTTGCGGCCGCTGTGGTTCGTCGGCGCCGCGCTGCTCGCGCTCACGGTCGTCAAGCTGTTCCTGTTCGACCTGTCGCATGTCACCGGCATCGAGCGCATCGTGTCGTTCATCGGCATCGGCGTGCTGCTGCTGTTGATCGGCTATTTCTCGCCGCTGCCGCCGAAGGCAGCCGCGCAACAGGACGGCCGGCCATGAAACGATTCGCCGCCCTGCTCGGGCTGAGCCTGTTCGCGTCGTTCGCGGCGGCCGGCGATGCCCCGAATGCAGCCCGCGTCGCGCAGCGCTTCGCGCTCGACCTCGACGGCAGCGCCGCGTACTACCAGCTCACCGTGCCGCAGCCCGTGTATGCGGCGAGCCGGCGCGACGATCTCGGCGACGTGCGCATCTTCAACGGCGCGGGCGAGCCAGTGCCGTACTCGCTCGACGCGCCCGCCGCCGCGCCTGCCGTGCCGCCGTCCCGCACGCCGGTGCACTGGTTCCCGCTGCCGCCCGCCCGCGCCGGGAACGGCAACGCGCCGCTCGGCGTGACGGTCGGCCCGGACGGCGCGCTGCGCGCGGCCGTCGCGACGCCTTCGCGCACCACGCACGGCGCGGACCTCGTCGACCTGTCGCATACCGACGGCAGCATCGATGCGCTGCTCGTGCACGTGAGCGACGACAGCTACCAGGGGCGTGTGTCCGTCGAAGCCAGCGACGACCTGCGCAGTTGGCGGCCGCTCGGCAGCACGCAGTTGCTGAAGGTCGGCCGCGGCAGCGACATGCTGGTGCAGGAGCGCATCGCGCTCGACGGCGCCGCGCCGCGCTACCTGCGGCTGGACTGGCTCGACGACGCGCCTGCGATCGCGTCGATCGACGTCGAGACGCATCCGCGCGACGCTCGCGGCGCCGATACGGCATCCGCGCCGCGTCAGTGGCGCGACGCCGTGCGGGTACGCGCCGGCCGTGCGCCGGGCGAGTATCTGTTCGACACCGATGGCGCGTATCCGGTCGACCGCGTGCGCATCGGCCTGCCGCAACCGAACACTGTTGCACGCGCGGCGCTGCAAAGCCGTGCCGACGCACAGGCGCCGTGGCGCGACGTCGCGGGCGCCGTGCTGTTCCGGCTGCAGGGCAAGGGCGGCGAGCAGCGCAATCCGCCGCTCGAGTTCGTCGCGAATACGGACCGCACATGGCGAATCGTCGTCGACATGCGCAACGGCGGGCTCGGCGGCGGGCAGCCGGCCGTCGCGATCGGCTGGCATCCGGCCGCGCTGACCTTCGTCGCGCGCGGCGCGCCGCCGTTTACGCTCGGCGTCGGCGACGCGTCGCTCGGGTCGTCGGCCGTGAGCCGCGACGCACTGCTGGTCGGCATGGCGCCCGAAGTACGGCCCGCGCGCGTCGGCGCGGCGCTGCCGGCGTCGGCGGTCGCGCCGGTGGCCGCCGCCGACACGGACGCCGCGCGCCGCTACGTGCTGTGGGGCGCGCTGGTGGTGGCGGTCGGCATGCTCGGCACGATCGCGTGGCGCCTTGCGAAAGGCGGCGGCGACGCCCGCGGCCGCGACGAGTGACGTACGCAAGCAGTTGCGTGCCGCTTGGCGCGCCGTTCGTCGAGCCGGTTCGTTCTCCTGGCCATCGGAACGGGTGATTGCGCCGATTGATCGAGCGGCCCGCGTCCCGTCCTCGCGTGAAGCCCACGCGACGGGCGAACGGCACGAACCGGAGTCCGCCCGCCGCTATCGGGCCACGACGCGGCCGTGCTGACGCGGCCGCCACGGCGACGACCAGCAACTGGCCGCACCGGCCGCGCGGCGCGCCGCGAAACGTCCGGCGCGACGCAAACCCGCCTCGCGCCGGGCCAACACGACAATGCGCGGCGCCCACGCATGCAGGACACGCCGCACGGCCGCCACACGCGCAGCCAGCCGCGACGCCGACGACACCCGGCGCACGGGGCATGCAACGGGCCGCTTGCACAGGATCGCACTGTCGTAGCGCTTGCCGGCGAAGCGCATCACGTCGACCAACTCGAAGCCCTGCGCGCCGTAGAACGCCAGCAGGTGCGCGGCGGGATGCGGCGTATCCAGCGCGAGCAGCGCATAGCCGCGCGACGCGGCCCACTGCTCGGCGAACGACAGCAGCAACGCGCCGATCCCGCGGCTCTGGCAAGCCGGGTCCACCGCCAGCTGGCGCACGCTCGCGACGCCTTCACGGCGGTATAGCGAACAGGCCGACGACGGATCGGTCGCGTACAGCGTGGCCGTGCCGACGACGCGCCCGCCGCACACGGCGACGTAGCATTCGCCTGCTTCCGCGCGGCGGCGCGTGACATCTTCGTCCTGATCGACGCACGTGCAGTTGAGCCCCATCGCACCGAGCCGCGCGAACGCACGGTGCAGCATCGGCGTGAGTTGTGCGTAGCTGTCGATTGCCGGATCGAAGCGCCGGACGATCACCCGATCGGCGCCTGCGGAAAGCGGCGCGGCGGCGGTGGGTTCGGCGATCGCGTTCCAGGGTATCGACATGGCCATGCTCCGTGGTGAAGATGCCCGAAGTCTAGGAGCGCGCCGGTCGCCGTCGCAAGAAAAAATGTCGTAAAAATCCACGGGTAGCGCGGCTGGCGGAGGTGGCGAGTACGGTGTATTTCGACGCTGTGCGCACGTCATGGCGAACACATCGAAGTGCCGATCGTTGCTCGCGCAAGCAACGCATCAAGCAATGAAACCGACGCCCGCGTGCACGCCGTTGACACGTGCCGCCCCGCGCTCCAGACTCGCGGCTCCGCCACTGCATCGCGAGCGCCCATGATCACCTGCTTCCTTCGCTACGTCGTCGACCCGTACAAACTCGTCGAATTCGAGACCTACGGCAAGATGTGGATTCCGCTCGTCGAACGGTTCGGCGGCACGCATCATGGCTATTTCCTGCCATCCGAAGGCGCGAGCAACATCGCGCTGGCAATGTTCTCGTTCCCGAGCCTCGCCGACTACGAGCGCTACCGCGAACGCTCGAAGGACGATCCGGCCTGCCAGGCCGCGTTCCGCTACGCGGAGGACACGCGTTGCATCGTCAGCTACGAGCGCAGCTTCTTCCGGCCGGTGTTCGCGTAACGGGCCACGCCGCGGCACGCATCGGGCCCCGTTTTCCGGCCGAGGACGAAAAAAAGCCCCGCCGCATCCGCGTGGCGGGGCCAACCCATGTCAGTAGAGACATCATGGAGGAGACGCACCCATCTTATCGACCGTGGTGCACCGTCCCAACCAAGCATTTCTGCTATCGATCTGCGCGGCCGCGCACACGATTGCCCCGGCGCGCGGCATATCGATAGAACGAAAAGTCGTTTTCAGAGTGGCGACGCGGTCGTTACCATCTGGTTTTAAGCCTGTGCTTAGCCGGGCAAGCCACTCCCAGGAGCGCCCCTTGACTGCATTCGATCAACACCGCCGCCCGTTCGTCGTCGGCATCGGCGGTACCACCCGGGCCGCGTCGTCCACCGAACGCGCGCTGTCATTCGCCCTGCGCGGCGCGCAGGCCGCCGGCGCGCGTACGCGCCTGTTCGACGGCCCGTTCCTGCACACGCTGCCGCACTACGCCCCCGAACACAAAACGCTGACCGACGCGCAGCGCGAGCTGATCGACGCGGTGCGCCAGGCCGACGCGATCATCATCGCGACGCCCGGCTATCACGGCGGCGTGTCCGGCCTCGTGAAGAACGCACTCGACACGCTCGAGGAGCTGCGCGCGGACGAACGCCCGTATCTCGACGGCCGCGCGGTCGGCCTGATCGTCACCGCCTACGGCTGGCAGGCGGCCGGCACCGTGCTGACGTCGCTGCGCTCGATCGTCCATGCGCTGCGCGGCTGGCCGACGCCGTTCGGCGCCACCGTCAACACGCTGGAAACGCGTTTCGACAGCGCCGACAGCTGCTCGGATCCGAAGGTCGTCGCGCAACTCGAGACGGTCGGCGCGCAAGCGGCCGAATTCGCGCTCGCGTTCGCGTCGCATCGGGCGGCCTCGCACGCGGCGTCGGTCGATGCGCTCGCCCCCGTGCTGAAGGTCGCCAACCAGTAACCCCCCGCATTCCGCCGCGCGCCCTCGATCGACAGGATTCGACGAGGGCGCGCGGCGCGTCTTCCGACGCGTGCGACATGCGGGCGCGTCGTCCCGGCTCCCGACAACACCGTTCCGCGTCCCGCCCCGATAACGATTCAGCCCGCCGCGTCATTTGCATTGGCCGAAAGATTGGTTCACCCGACCGGCGGGTTTGCGTACGCTGAAAGTCCGAACTTTTTCCGCGCATGCCATGAACCGTACGATCCGCTACAAGGGCTACGAAGTCGCTCCCGCTGCCGCCCGGTTGCCGAACGGGCTGTTCGCCGCCAACCTGACGATCGAACGCGCGAGCGGCGGCCCGTCGCCGCGCTCCGTGTCGTTCGACGCAATCGATTTCTTCTTCGAGGAAGAGCACGCCCTCGCGTACGCATCGCGCTGGGGCCGCCTCTGGGTCGACACGAACGCGTGACGTGCGCGGGGCCGGCGTGCACATGGCCGCTCGAAAATACGCGATGACGGAAGCTGTGCAAGAATCTTTCGATCCGTAATCGCATAACAATAGCCATGACCGACACGCTGCAGGAAGAGCATGCAGCCGCAGATCACGCAATGCGCAACTGGACCTTCGAGGCCCAAGGCCCGGTCCGGATCGGTTCCGATGCGCACAAGCAGATGTTCTGTCGGATGCTGCTCGACACACACAACCCGTACAAGCCGGCCGTGATCGACTGGCCGGCGCTCCAGCCGGCCGAGCTCAGGCGGCTCACGTCGCTGCCGATCTGGGACATCGCGGTGCAAACCGAAGGCCGCGCGTCGATCCGCGTGGCGACCTACGCCGCGACGGTCGACGATCCGCTGCTGCGCCGCGCGCTCGAGATGGACGGCGGCGAGGAAGCCCGCCACAAGGTCGTGCTGTCGAAGCTCGTCGAGGCGTACGGCATCCGGCTCGCGCCCGAGCCGGCCTACCCCGCGCCGAAAGATCCCGAATGGTCGTGGATGATGACGGGCTTCAGCGAGTGCATCGACAGCTTTTTCGCGTTCGGCCTGTTCCGCTCCGCGCAGCGCTCCGGCTATTTCCCGCCCGAACTGGTCGAGACTTTCGAGCCCGTGATCCAGGAAGAAGGCCGCCACATCCTGTTCTTCGTCAACTGGTACGCATGGTACTGGCGCACGATGCCGTGGTGGCGCCGGCCGTGGTTCTTCGCACGCGTCGCAGCCGTGTGGGTGCAGCTGATCCGCGACCGCATGAGCATCGCGCGCGGCATCGATGCCGACGGCGCCGCGCGTGACGCGAATTTTCCGGCGACGGGCACCGCCGACATCGGCGATGCGCTGAACCCACGCGAGCTGATCGAGCTGTGTCTCGTGGAAAACGACCGGCGGATGGCCGGTTACGACAAGCGCCTGCTGCGCCCGATGTTCGTGCCTCGGATGGCGCGGTTCGCGCTGCGGTTTCTGAAGAAGTAAAGCCGGAAGTTTGCCGCGGGTCATGCGGCAGGCTGGCCCATTCGGCCCACGCTCGTGGGCCGAATGTGGCGCGCCCGATACATTCGATCCCCCCTCTTTTTATTCGCCACGCCGAGGCGGCGGCGGCGTGGCGGACAAATTGCGGCTCTCGAGCCTGACATTTCGCCCCCCCTCCGACGCGACGCCGACCCGTGGGCGTTGGCGCCCCGTCGACACCACGCCAAACACCCGCCACGAGCCCACCTGCTCGACTTCCGGCATATGCGCCGATTCCGCCCTAACAGCGATATCAATGCGATCGTCAATAGGACAAATCCGATAAATCGACGCGGAGTGTTTCATTTGGGCGCTCTGTAGCAATTTTTTACAACTTCGACGGCCAGGCGGCCCGGAGCGCCCGTCACACGGGCCCCAGCGCCGGGCGGAATGCGCACATCAGCACAATCAAATACACTTCGAATCCGATTAATTGGGCCATCAGATAATCCCCATACGCAAACAAAAAAATTCAATATAAGCCAAATTATTAACACGTTAATAATTCGACAAAAGCGTTATCTCATCGCAATCCCCATAACATTACAAACATGAAAGAATGTGGTGCCGCGCAAACGTTTGCTATTTCATTTGTCTTACTTTTAAGTCCGTCCAGTGTGTCATCTACCGCACAAAACAACAACAACTATTTGATTTTTAAGAGAAAATAGCCATCTCCGCGGAAGAATTCAAACCATACTTCAAGCATTCTTGAATCTTTCAAATTCATTCGCACTTCCCGCATCAAAACACGTCGCATTAACCATTCTTTAACTTTAAAAACACTTCATTTATCACTGTTTGTCAATCTTAAAAATGCACCTCCAATAAACTCCGCCCATCAATTTTGAGATTCGCGCGAGCGCACGGAGCAATCCTCTAACAAAAGAGACCGGTGTGTGGCGTGCACATTTGGAGGTAGTAGGACATGAACCGCACATACCGCTCGATCTGGAACGAAGCTCTTGGCGCCTGGGTCGCGGCATCGGAAATCGATTCGGCACGGGGCAAGCCGAACAAGTCGGCCGTCGTGGTGGCAGCAGTCGCGGCGCTGGCGATCAGCCTGCCCGAATTGGCCGAAGCCAATACGCTCAACACACAGCAAACCTGCCTGACGGGAAGCAGCGGCGCGGTCGGCCGCGTCAACCCCGGCGGCACGCAAAACCAGGCCGGCGACGGTTCCGGAACGTATTCGGTCGTAGCCGGGTGTAACTCCAACGGCAACGGCTGGACCGGTGTCACGGTATATGGCGCATTCGCACAGGCGACCGGCAACGGCGCGGTCGCCACCGGCATACAGTCGTCGGCGGGTCTGTGGGGCGTCGCTGCCGGCCTCGAAACCACCGCCAGCGGTGCCGGCGCGACCGCACTCGGCTTCGGCTCGACTGCGAACGCACTGAACTCCGTCGCGATCGGCGGCGCGGGCGGCAACGGAACGACGCCGCTGTCGCAGGCGAACTCGACCATCGCTTCGGGCGCGGGCGCAGTCGCCATCGGCAGCAACGCAACGAAGGGCGCGCAGTCGGCCGCGGCGGACGGCATCGCGATCGGCGGGCAGTCGTCCGTCGCATCGACCGCCACGTCGGGTATCGCGCTCGGCCGCGGTGCGACCGTCAACGGTGCGTATGGCATCGCGCAGGGCGACGGCGCCACGGCAAGCGGCTCCGCGGTTGCATTGGGTCAATCGGCGACGGCCGGTGCGAACGCTGGCACGGGCGGCGGCATCGCGATCGGCAGCGGCGCGAACGCGGGCAACGCTACGTCGGGTTCCACGATCGCGATCGGGGCCGGTGCTGTAGCAACGTCTCCGACGGGTTCCGGCGATTCGCTCGCCATCGGCACGAGTGCATCGGCTACGGGTCAGGATTCGACGGCGATCGGCGCCCAAACTACCGCCAACGGCACGAACTCGATCGCCATCGGCAACAATGGCACGCTCGCCACCGGAACCGGCGCACAGGTAATCGGCGTCGGCGCAACGGCATCCGGCACGAACGCCACGACATTCGGCACCGGCGCGACGGCCTCGGGCACCGGTGCGATGGCGCTCGGCGCAAGCAGCACGGCCAGATACGCATCCAGCGTCGCGCTCGGCACCGGAAGCGTGACGGGCGCCGCAGCGCCGACGGGCACGGGTTATCTGACGGGCAGCGCCGCGCCTCTGTCGGAAGTTTCGGTCGGCAGCTCGACGGCCCTGCGCCGCATCACGAACGTCGCGGACGGCTCGGCGCCGCAGGACGCCGTCACCGTCGCCCAGCTCAGCACCGGCATGAGCACGACGACGAGCGCAATCGGCAGCCTGTCGACGTCGGCGTCGACCGGTCTTTCGTCGGCGAATAGCGCGATCACTTCGCTGTCGACCTCGACTTCGACGGGCATCAACTCGCTGTCCACGGGCCTTAGTTCAGCTAACAGCGCTGTTACGTCGCTTTCGTCGTCCACGTCGACCGGCCTCTCGTCGGCCAACAGCTCGATCACCTCGCTGTCGACCTCGACTTCGACCAGCATCAATTCGCTGTCCACTGGCCTCAGCTCGGCTAACAGCTCGGTTACGTCGCTTTCGACTTCCACGTCGACGGGCCTGTCGTCGGCCAACAGCTCGATCGGTTCCCTGTCGACCTCGACTTCGACGGGCCTGTCGTCGGCCAACAGCTCGATCGGTTCCCTGTCGACCTCGACTTCGACCGGCATCAACTCGCTGTCCACTGGCCTCAGCTCGGCGAACAGCTCTGTGACGTCGCTGTCGACCTCCACGTCGACGGGCCTCTCGTCGGCCAACAGCTCGATCACCTCGTTGTCGACGTCGACTTCGACAGGTATCAATTCGCTGTCCACCGGCCTCAGCTCGGCAAACAGCTCGGTTACGTCGCTTTCGACTTCCACGTCGACGGGCCTGTCGTCGGCCAACAGCTCGATCGGTTCCCTGTCGACCTCGACTTCGACCGGCATCAACTCGCTGTCCACTGGCCTCAGCTCGGCTAACAGCTCTGTGACGTCGCTGTCGACCTCCACGTCGACGGGCCTCTCGTCGGCCAACAGCTCGATCACCTCGCTGTCAACCTCGACTTCGACCGGCATCAATTCGCTGTCTACCGGCCTTAGTACAGCTAACAGCTCGGTTACGTCGCTTTCGTCCTCCACGTCGACGGGCCTCTCGTCGGCCAACAGCTCGATCACCTCGCTGTCAACCTCGACTTCGACCGGCATCAACTCGCTGTCCACCGG
>NZ_JAHLCL010000008.1:2065889-2176560 GCF_029268935.1 Burkholderia semiarida
CCTCCACGTCGACGGGCCTCTCGTCGGCCAACAGCTCGATCACCTCGCTGTCAACCTCGACTTCGACCGGCATCAACTCGCTGTCCACCGGCCTGAGCACGGTCTCGACGAAGACCGACAACCTGGGTAGCAGCACCGCGTCGGCACTTGGCGGTGGTTCGACGTACGACCCGACGACGGGCAAGGTCTCGGCTCCGGCGTACACCACGTACAACGCGAACGGCACGACATCGACGGCCAATAGCGTGGGCTCGGCGATCAACAACATCAACAGTCAGGGCATCAAGTACTTCCACGCGAACTCGACCGGCGCCGATAGCACCGCAACGGGCACCGACGCCGTCGCCATCGGCACCGGCGCCGTCGCCGGCACGAACAACTCCGTCGCGCTCGGCGCGAACTCGGCGACCGCCGCGGCCACCCCGACGAGCAGCGCGACCGTCAACGGCGTTACGTTCGGCGGATTCGCCGGCGCCACGCCGGTCGGCACCGTCAGCGTCGGCGACCTCAACAAGGAACGGCAGATCACCAACGTCGCTGCCGGCCAAGTGACCCAGACCAGTACCGACGCGATCAACGGCAGCCAGCTTTATTCCGTCGCCCAACAAGTCGGTACCGCGACCAGTGCCATTTCGTCGCTGTCGACGTCGACTTCGACCGGTCTGTCGTCCGCGAACAGCTCCATCACGTCGCTCTCGACCTCGACTTCGACGGGCCTCTCGTCGGCCAACAGCTCCATCACGTCGCTCTCGACTTCGACCTCGACGGGCCTGTCGTCCGCGAACAGCTCGATCACTTCGCTCTCGACCTCGACTTCGACGGGTCTCTCGTCGGCTAACAGCTCAATCACCTCGTTGTCGACCTCGACTTCGACGGGTCTTTCGTCGGCTAACAGCTCGATCACCTCGCTCTCGACTTCGACTTCGACAGGTCTTTCGTCGGCCAACAGCTCGATCACTTCGCTGTCCACGTCGACCTCGACGGGTATCAATTCGCTGTCGACGGGCCTCAGTTCGACCAATAGCTCGGTGACGTCGCTGTCCACCTCCACGTCGACCGGCTTGTCGTCGGCCAACAGCTCGATCACCTCGCTGTCGACCTCGACATCGACGGGTATCAATTCGCTGTCGACGGGACTCAGCTCGGCCAATAGCTCGGTGACGTCGCTGTCCACCTCCACGTCGACCGGTTTGTCATCGGCGAACAGCTCCATCACGTCGCTGTCGACTTCTACTTCGACCGGCATCAACTCGTTGTCGACCGGCCTCAGCTCGACCGATAGCTCGGTGATGTCGCTGTCGACTTCTACGTCCACCGGTCTCTCGTCGGCCCGGCATCAACTCGTTGTCGACCGGCCTCAGCTCGACCGATAGCTCGGTGATGTCGCTGTCGACTTCTACGTCCACCGGTCTCTCGTCGGCTAACAGCTCGATCACCTCGCTGTCGACCTCGACCTCGACGGGTATCAATTCGTTGTCGACCGGCCTCAGCTCGACCGATAGCTCGGTGATGTCGCTGTCGACTTCTACGTCCACCGGTCTCTCGTCGGCCAACAGCTCGATCACCTCGCTGTCCACTTCGACTTCGACCGGCATCAACTCGTTGTCGACCGGCCTCAGCTCGACCGATAGTTCGGTGATGTCGCTGTCGACTTCCACGTCCACGGGTCTCTCGTCGGCTAACAGCTCGATCACCTCGCTCTCGACCTCGACCTCGACGGGTCTGTCGTCGGCCAATAGCTCCATCACGTCCCTGTCGACCTCGACTTCGACGGGCCTGTCGTCGGCCAATAGCTCCATCACGTCCCTGTCGACTTCGACGTCGACCGGCCTGTCGTCGGCCAACAGCTCGATCACGTCGCTGTCGACTTCGACTTCGACTGGCCTGTCCTCGGCCAATAGCTCAATCGATTCGCTGTCCACGTCGACCTCGACTGGCCTCTCGTCGGCAAACAGCTCGATCACGTCCCTGTCGACTTCGACCTCGACCGGTATCAACTCGCTGTCCACCGGCCTGAGCTCGACCAACAGCTCGGTGACGTCGCTGTCGACCTCCACGTCGACTGGCTTGTCGTCCGCGAACAGCTCGATCACGTCGCTCTCGACTTCGACCTCGACGGGCCTCTCGTCGGCAAACAGCTCGATCACGTCCTTGTCGACCTCGACCTCGACCGGCATCAACTCGTTGTCAACGGGTCTCAGCTCGACCAATAGCTCGGTGACGTCGCTGTCGACTTCCACGTCCACTGGCCTCTCGTCGGCCACCAGCTCGATCACCTCGCTGTCCACATCGACCTCGACCGGCATCAGCTCGCTGTCCACCGGCCTGAGCTCGACCGATAGCTCGGTGTCGTCGCTGTCGACCTCCACGTCGACCGGCTTGTCGTCCGCGAACAGCTCGATCACGTCCCTGTCGACCTCCACGTCGACCGGCCTGTCGTCCGCGAACAGCTCGATCACGTCCCTGTCGACCTCCACGTCGACCGGCCTGTCCTCGGCCAACAGCTCGATCACGTCCCTGTCGACCTCCACGTCGACCGGCCTGTCCTCGGCCAACAGCTCGATCACGTCGCTCTCGACCTCGACCTCGACGGGCCTCTCGTCGGCTAACAGCTCAATCACCTCGCTGTCGACCTCGACTTCGACGGGCCTGTCGTCGGCCAACAGCTCCATCAGTTCCCTGTCGACTTCGACGTCGACCGGCCTGTCGTCCGCGACCAGCTCGATCACGTCCCTCTCGACCTCGACCTCGACCGGCATCAGCTCGTTGTCCACCGGCCTGAGCAGCACGGACAGCACGATCACGTCGCTGTCGACCTCGACGTCGACCGGCATCGGCTCGTTGTCCACCGGCCTGAGCAGCACCAACAGCGCGGTATCGTCGCTGTCGACCTCCACTTCGACCGCGATCAACGCCGCGAAGACGCACTACTACAGCGTCAACGACAACGGCACGCAGCAAGCCAACTACGCGAACGACGGCGCCACGGGCACCAACGCCCTCGCCGCCGGCGTGAACGCCAGCGCGGCGGGCGCCAGCAGCGTGGCAGTCGGCGACGGCTCGAACGCGCAGACGGCAGGCGCGGTTGCGATCGGCCAGAACGCCTCGGCAACGGGCGGCAAGGCCGTGTCGATCGGCTCCGGCAACACGGCGTCCGGCGATGGCGCGGTCGCGATCGGCGATCCGAACGTGGCGACGGGCACCGGCGCAGTGGCGATGGGCGCGAACAACACGGCGACCGGCGACGGCGCGATGTCGCTCGGCAACCAGAACACGGCAACCGGCGCCAGCGCGCTCGCCCTCGGCAGCGCGAACCAGGCCACCGCGGACAACACGATCGCGCTGGGCAGCCAGGCCACGGCCAGCGCCACCGGCGCCCAGGCCTACGGCTCGGCCGCCAAGGCCACGGCCGCCGACGCACTCGCCTTCGGCACGAACGCGCAAGCGAACGTCGCGAACTCGATCGCACTCGGCGCGAACTCGGTCACGGCGGCAGCCGTCGGCACGTCGAGCGCCACGATCGGTGGCGTCACGTACCCGTTCGCGGGCGGCTCGCCGGTCGGCGTGGTGAGCGTCGGCGCACCGGGCCAGGAACGCCAGATCACGAACGTCGCCGCGGGCCGCATCTCGGCCACGAGCACGGATGCGATCAACGGCAGCCAGCTCAACGCGACGAACACGGCGCTCAACACGTTGTCGACGTCCACCGCGTCGAACGTCGCGTCGCTGTCCACCGGCATCAACTCGCTGTCCACCGGGCTGAGCACGACCAACAGCAACGTGGCCTCGCTGTCCACGTCGACCTCGACCGCGATCAGCTCGCTGTCAACGGGCCTGAGCACGACGAACAGCACCGTCACCTCGCTGTCGACGTCGACGTCGACCGGTATCGGTTCGCTGTCGACCGGCCTGAGCACGACGAACAGCAACGTGGCCTCGCTGTCGACCGGCGTGACGAACATCAACAACCAGTTGAACCAGTTGTCGACGACGCTCAACAACAACACGACGCGTGCAGTGAACAACAACGGCATCGCCGCCGACATGAACGGCACCGGCAGCGATCACCCGACCGTCACCGCCGGCTCGAACTCGGTGGCGATCGGCGCGAATTCGACGGACGGCGGCCGCTCGAACGTGGTGTCGGTCGGCAGCGACCAGCAGCAGCGCCAGATCACGAACGTCGCGCCGGGTACGCAAGGCACCGACGCGGTGAACGTGAACCAGCTGACGCAGGTGCAGACGACGCTGTCGACGGCGCTGTCGGGCCAGCAGGCGCAGATCAACTCGCTGGGTTCGCAACTGCAGCAGACCGACCAGATGGCGAAGCAGGGTATCGCGGCCGTCGGCGCGATGGCCTCGATCCCGCAGCTCGATCGCGACGCCAACTTCGGGATGGGCGTGGGCACGTCGACCTTCCTCGGCCAGAAGGCGATGGCGGTCAACATGCAGGCGCGCATCACGGAGAACCTGAAGGCGTCGATCAACGGCGGTTTCAGCGGCGGTCAGAAGGTGATCGGCGCCGGCGTGCTGTACCAGTGGAAGTAATGCGTCGCGCCGCCAGGCCGCCCAGCTCGCCGGCCGTGCGGCCCGCGGCGGCCCCGACGGCCAGACGAGCCCGCCGCGCAACCCGTGGCGGGCTTCAGTCAACCCAAGCATTGAGGATGTAACCGTGAACAAACTCGCTCTTGCGCTCGCGCTTTCCACAACGGCCCTCGCCGCGTGCTCGACCGCATCCGGCCCGACCTTCAGCGCCTCCGAACTGCAGCCGCGCGACGGCGTGCGCACCTTCCAGGTGGACTGCCACGGCCTGCTGTCGGGCCCGCAGACCTGCATGAAAGCCGCCCGCAAGATCTGCGGCGACGAGCCCGTGCGCGCCGTCGATTCGGCCCGCGCGCTGCGCGACCAATCCGATCCGGCCACGCTGGTCTTCCAGTGCGGCGTCGCACAGGCCGAAGCGGCCTCGGCCGCCACACCCGCACCCGCTGCCGCCGTCGTCGAGCGCGTGAACCTGTCGGGCGACGCGCTGTTCGCGACCGACCACGCGACGCTCGCACCGACCGCGCGCGAATCGCTCGACCGGCTGCTGAGCGAGCGTGCCGACCGCACGTACTCGCTGGTGACGGTCACCGGCTTCACCGATTCGGTGGGCAGCGACGACTATAACCTCGCACTGTCGAAGCGCCGCGCCGAATCGGTCGCCGCCTATTTGAAGGCGCATGGGCTGAAGACCGATTCGATGACGGTGTCGGGCCGCGGCAAGGCCGATCCGGTCGCGTCCAACGCGACGCCGGAAGGCCGCGCCAGCAACCGCCGCGTCGAAATCCGACTGCAGCACTGAGCCGCCTGCGGCCGCCCATGCGGCCGCGCTATCCGGCGGGCCGCACCCGCCGCGCCGGAATTCCGCCGGACCACCGGGCGCCGCTTCGCCGGCGCCCGTCCCCGTTGGCCATCGGCTATGTCAAAGTTCGTCACGCCCTGCCAAAAACGGCGGTTTCCATGCCACAATCGCCGCAGACAGTCGCCGGGGCAGCCTGCCCGACGCGCGCCGTGCCGGGCGTGCCCGGCGACACGCCGGCATCCGGCTGCCGCCTTCGCGAATCTCGTCGCCCGATTCGCACACCGCGGCGCACCGGCGCGAATCCAACCATGACAACCCACGGCGCGCCGCTGCCGGCCAGACGCTCGACGCGATGCCCGGACGCACGACGCCGCAGAGGAAACCAACCGGTGACGGACATCAATGAAGCCGCCGCGGGCGGCACCCGCAAGCAACGGCCGGCGGTCGGCATCTCGCTGTTTGCGCGCGACGGCCAGGCGATCTGGGAAAACGGCATCCACCAGAACATCGCGTTCCTCGCGATGATGCTCAAGCGCTCGGACCGCGTCGGCCCCGTCTATTTCCTGAACGGCGGCGACGCCACTGCACTGCCGGCCGGGCTCGAACTCGACGGCCTCGACATCCCGCTCGTGAAACCCGCCGACGTCACGCACGAACTCGACGTCGTGATCGAAATGGGCGCGCAGTTGCCGGTCGAATGGCTGCGGCACATGAAGGCGCTCGGCAAGAAGATCACCGCGTTCTTCTGCGGGCACGTGTATGCGGGCCTGTGCGAGACGCCGATCTTCGGGAAACCGTCGGGGCACGTGTTCAACGGCGCGCCGTTCGACGAAGTATGGCTGCTGCCGCAATACGACAAGACCGCCGCGCCGATGCTGCGAACGATCCTGCGCGCACCTGTTCACCTGATGCCGCACATCTGGTCGCCGTACTTCCTCGAGCGCCGCGTGGCCACGCTCGCCGACGAAGGCGCGACGTTCGGCTATCGGCCCGGCCAGCGGCCGTGGAGGCTCGCGACGCTCGAGCCGAACATCTCGGTCGCGAAGTCCTGTCACTACCCGATGCTCGCGTGCGACGCTTTCTACCGCGCGCGGCCTGATGCGGTGCAACACATGTTCGTCGTCAACTCGATGCACATGAAGGAACATCCGACCTTCCTGCACTTCGCGAACAGCCTCGATCTCGTGCGCCAGCACAAGGCGACGTTCGAACCGCGGCTCGACCTGCCGGGCTTCATGGCGCGCCACGCGGATGCGGTCGTGTCGCACCATTGGGAAAACGGGCAGAACTATCTGTATTACGACGTGCTGTACGGCGGCTATCCGCTGATCCACAACTCGACGCTCATTGGCGACGCCGGCTATTACTACCCGGACTTCGATTCGGCCGCCGGCGGCCGCGCGCTGCTCGAAGCGTGGCTGCATCACGACGAACGCCTCGACGACTACCGCGCGAAAGCCGGCCGGCTGCTGCAGTCGGTCTCGATCGACAACCCCGCGAACCTCGACGCGTTCGTCTCGCGTCTGGTCGCCTGAACCGGAGCATACGCATGTCGGACTCCAATGCCCGTCAAGCGCCCGGCGAGGGCAAGCGCGTCGTCGTCGGCGTGTCGCTGTTCGTGCGCGGCGCCGGCCAGTCGCTGTGGGAAAACGGCATTTTCCAGAACTGCCTGCTGCTGATCCTGCTGCTGCGCCAGTCGCCGCTCGTCGCGGATGCCGTGATGGTCAACGGCGGCGAACAGGTCGCCGATCCGCAGATGATGCTCGGCGAGTGGAACGTGCCGCTGCTGTCGATGGACGAAGCGCTCGAGCGCTGCGACGTGCTGATCGAGATGAGCGCGCAATTCGGCGCGGACTACCTGCGCGCGTTCCGCGAGCGCGGCGGCAAGGTCGTCACGATGCGGGTGGGCAACGACTACGTGATCGACATCGAGCGCGCGATGTTCGACAAGCCGTCGGGCTTCCTGTTCTCGGGCGCGCCGTACGACGCGGTGTGGACGATTCCCGAATTCGAGCGCTCGTGCCTGCACTACTACCAGACGGGCCTGCGCGCACCGGTCACGATCGTCCCGCACATCTGGCATCCGATGCTGTTCGACAAGGCGCGCGCGACGCTCGGCGCCGGTTTGTCGTTCGGCTATCAGCCCGGCAAGCCCCGGTGGCGCGTGACGATGTTCGAACCGAACATCTGCATGGTAAAGACGAGCATCATCCCGATGCTCGTGACCGAGGAAGCGTATCGCGCTAAGCCGGCGTTCCTCGAATTCGTGCGCGTATGCAACACGCTGCACCTGAAGGAACACCCGACTTTCGTGCACTTCGCGAAGAGCCTCGACATCGTGAACCACGGCATCACGACGTTCGAAAGCCGCTACGCGGTGTACGAGTTCATGGCCGCGTACGGCGACGCGGTGGTGTCGCACACGTGGGAGAACGCGCAGAACTACCTGTATTACGAGCTGCTGTACGGCGACTATCCGCTGATCCACAACTCGCCGTTCCTCGGCAAGGCCGGGTATTTCTATCCGGACTTCGACTGCCAGGCGGGCGGCCGCGCGCTGCTGCAGGCGTTCGCCGAGCACGACGCGAATCTCGACGCGTACCGCGAGCAGTCGAGGCACGTGCTCGACTCGGTCAGCATCTACAACCCCGACAACGTCGCGGCCTATACGGACGCGATCGCCACGCTCTATCGCGACGCGTGACCCGTCCCCGCCCCACGGAGCCGATCCGATGAAACTCAATGTCGCGATAACGATGAACGTCCAGCGCGACGCGACGCAGTCGATCTGGTACAACGGCGCGAACCAGCACTGCGTGTACCTGTACATGCTGCTGAAGCAGTCGCCGCTGATCGGCGAGGTCTGGCTCGCGCACGACGACGGCGTCACCGAGTATCCGCAGGCGTTGATGATGGACGCGTTCGGCGACGCGCTGCGGCCGCTGTCGGCCGTTGTCCACCAGACCGACCTGCTGATCGAGATGAACGCGTTCATCGACCCGTCGCACACGGACGTCGTGCGCCGGCGCGGCGGCAAGTGCGTGTCGTACCGCTTCGGCAACGACTACGTGATCGCGGTCGAGACGATCAACTTCGAGAAGAACGACTGGCGACCGAACCCGCACCGCGTGCAGTTCGACGAGATCTGGACCAATCCGCAGCACATGCATACGTGCGCCGCGTATTTCCAGGCCGTGTACCGCGCGCCGGTGATCGAGCTGCCGCATATCTGGTCGCCGTATTTCATCGAACGCAGCCTCGACGCCGATCCTGAACTAAAGGCGCGCTTCGGCTATCGCAACCACGGCCCGGCCAAGCGCATCGCGTTCTTCGAGCCGAACCTGAACGTCGTGAAGAGCGCGATCGTGCCGATGCTCGCCGCGAACGCGTGCTACGTCGACCATCCGGAGCTCGTCGAGCACGTGTACATGACCAACACGTTCGACAAGAAGGAGAACGTCGCCTTCAAGCATCTCGCGCTCGGGCTCGAGATGGTGCGCGACGGCAAGGCCACCGCCGACGTGCGCGCGCCGTTCGTCGCGTGGGCCGCGCATCACACCGACATCGTCGTGTCGCACCACTGGGAAAACGGCCTGAACTACCTGCTGTACGACGCGCTGTACGGCAACTACCCGCTCGTGCACAACTCGCCGTTCCTGCGCGACGTCGGCTACTACTATCCGGACTTCGAGATCTTCGATGCGGCGCGCGCGATCGCGACCGCCGCGCAGACGCACGACGCACGGCTCATCGACTACGCAGCCGCCGCCCGACGCTGCCTGCACCAGGTCGACGCGCTCGCCGAGCACAACGTGCGTGCCTATTCCACGCAGATCCAACACCTGTTCGCCGATCGCCCGCTCGGCTGATTGCGATCGCACGCGCCCGTCGCGTTACACGCGTACCCGATCGCCGCTTTGCGCGGCGAACGCGCGGCCGTGCCGCCGTCCGATGCGCGCGAGCACCGCGAAACAACGGGCTGCCGACCGGCCCGCGCGGCCCGATTGCCTGACGAGGCTGTCGCATACGCCGCGCGCGATCGCCGACTCGTCACCGCACGCGCCGGCAATGACGCCCGCGTAATAGTGCCGCGCCGCCAGCTCGCGGCCGCCCGCGTCGAGCGGGTTCATCCGCTGAATGCGGCGCGCGACGGTCGTCAGGCCGTCGAGATAGGGCGCGACATCGATCGGGGCATCGGGCGACTCGGCGCCCAGTTGCCCCAGCATGTCGGCCAGTTCGGCGAGGGCGATCAGGCCGCGCACATCGGTTGCCTGCGTGCCCGTTCCGCCTCCGGCTTTCGTCTCCGCCATCTCCACGCCCCTTTTTGCGATTCGTCCCGCCCCCGACGCGCATCCCGCGCACCGCCCTGCCCGTTCCCGCGATCACGCGGCGGCCGGCGACCGCCACGAAAAGCGGATACCCTGCGCCCACGCGACGCCGGCATCCACGATGATCTGCCGGTCCATCTCGCTTTCCACACCCTCGACGACGACGTGCCGCGCACCTTCATGCGCAAACGCGATCAACCGGCGAAACCGGTATCGCCCGATCGCGTTGCGCTTGATCATCGACAGAATCGAGCGGTCGAGCTTCACGATGTCGGGATTGCCGACCACCAGATTGTTCAATGCACTGAAACCGACACCGAAATCGTCGATCGCGATCCGGCACCCGGCGCGCCGGAGGCGGTCCACGAACGACCGGCCCGCGACAGGGTTCAGCGGCCCCGTCTCCGTGATTTCGACCACCAGCCGCGCCGCCACCGACGGCTCGCACTCGAGCCGCCTGAAGATCGCGAGCCACGCGTCATCCACGACCGCACTGGCCGCCGCGATGTTGCACCCGTACACGGCACCGGGATCGGCGCGCAGCGCGTCGATCATCCGGCCGACCACCAACCGATCGAACCAGCGCATCAGCCCGAGCGCTTCGAGGCGCGGCAGGAAGGCGAGCGGCGGCAGCGCGTCGCGCTCGCCCCATCGCAGCCGCGCCAGGCATTCCTGGTACAGCACGCCGCCCGACAGGTCGGCGCGGCACACGGGCTCGCGCGCGAATCCGAGCCGGCTTTCGACGAAACTGCGTACCGACGCGAGGTCGGGATGATCGTCGCGCGCGCCGAACACGCGGTCGATTTCGTCGCGATTCGCTTTCCGATTCGCCTCCTGGCGAGCTTCGACCGCATTCATCCGGCGCTCCGGCAAATGGCGAGCCGCCGATCGCGGCTCGACCTCAACACATCAGCGGAACGAGCCGACCTCGACGCGCTCCGCCGCCCTACCCGGCCCATCCTGTCATGTCGATTTTTCCGGGGAGCGGACTGTTCGCTGCGGCGCCGTCAAATTCGATATTTTTTGCGATATTCGGTTACCTGAAATACATCACGCACGCGCGATGCCGACAGTGCGACAGGTTACACAACCCGAATCAAAAGAACCCGAAGCTTGAGTCGTTTATCTTTTTCGTCGAAACAGTTTTATCTGAATCGTCTCTTCGCGAATTCCCCGTCTCGAGAACCAGAGCACCGTCAATTGATCTGACCAATACCGTGCCGTGAAGTACCGATCACGCGCGACAGGCCGCGGTGAAACACCGTTCCCCATACACGACCCGCCCCGCGAGAAACCCGTTTCCGCCCGCCATTCGATCATCGCGGCATTCAATTTTCACGTTTCAAACGATATTATTAAAATTCCATGCGGAATCAATCTTCATTTAATCAATAATACAAACCTCAATTATATGAAGATTATGGATTGAAACATGTTTAACAATCTTTCCAACTTGTTAACCTATAAACTTGTTTTTGACGGACTTCCCTCGGAGCCGTCAATTTCGTGCCTTCGAAAACCGTCGAACCGATCGCGTTCGGCGGTTTCTTTTTTAACGGCATGATTTCGTCAGACATGAGGGCGGGACAAACCCGGCGGTGGCAGACGGCGCGCGGGCCGCAACGAACCGGTACCGCGGAAAATCGGCTTCAGGCAGCCGTCGCGCCGATCAGGTTCGCGAGCAGCGCGTCGTACTCGGCGACGAGCGCCGGATTCGACGACGTGTAACGGCCGAGGATCTCGCGCTGGCGCCGCGTGTACGCCTGCCAGTCGTGGTCGTGCGTATGCAGCGCGCGCAGCAGCGCATCGGCGCCTTGCTGCACGTCGTTGTCCGGATAGTAGTAGCCGAGATCGGGCGCGAGGCTCGCGTTGTGCACCAGCGGATAGCCCTGCCAGCACACGTCGAAATAGAAATAGTTGAGCGGGTTCGACCACTGGTGCGACACGACGATATCGGTCAGGTCGGCCAGGAACAGCGGCGTATCGAAACGCCCGACGAAGCTCGCCTTGCCCGCGCGCACGATGTCGAGATAGTTCATCAGCATCACGAACTCCGGGCTGTCGTGTGCGAGGCGATCGGCGTTCGTCACGTGCGTGAAGCAGATCGCGTCCGGGTCGCGGCGATACGCTTCGTCGATGATCAGCATCGGATACACGCAGAACTTCACGACGTTGTGGTTCGGCTCCATCACCGTGAGCCGCTTGCCGGGCTCGCTGCGCGGCCGGTATTCGCCGTGCTCGGGCAGCGACTGCGCGCGTTCGGTCAGGAACATCGGATCCCACACGAACGGCACGACGCGCCCCGGGCAGCGGCGCAGCGACTGCAGGAACGGCAGCGACGACGGCGCAATCTGCGGAATTGCCCATACCTCGTCGTAGCCGCGGTTGATGAACAGCGAATCCCACAGCCGGCGGCCGAACAGCATCGACTCCATCGCGTTGATGTACTCGACGCCGCAGCAATAGCTGACGAGCTTCACGCCGCGCGCTTTCAGGTAGGCCGTCTGCTCGCCGTCGATTTGCCCGCCAAGCTCGATCATCACGTCGAGCGCGTCCTTCATGTCGGCGAACGCGCGCGTGTCGTACATGCCGCGATCCCACGGCAAGGCGTCGGTCAGCGGCACGTCGGTCGTGTTGACCAGCGTCACGCGGTAGCCGTGCGGCGACGCCATCAGCAGCTTCGCGAGGAACAGCGCGTTCTGCTTGATGCCGTTGATCCACAGGCTTTCGTCGGGGGCACGCAATCCGATCGTGATGCCGATGCGCAGGCCGGTCAGGACAGGAGACGTCATCGTCGGCAGGATGGAAAGTTGAACGGGGATGGCATGGCGCAGTGTAGCGCGCGAAGCGCCGCCTGCGTCAAGCGGCGGCAATCCGGCATTCTAGCGGAGCGCCGGCCGCACACTGTCAGGGATGGTCAGCGGCCGGTCCGGAGCGCTTTTCAATGGAAGAAGAGCCCGTTGTGCGCCAGACATGGCCGAGTTAACTCTCACCATCAGGGATTCCGTCGCCGACGATCAAGCTCCCGAAACCGCACCTCGTTCATGGAACCAGCTCCATCCGATCGCCCGTCACGACCAGCTTGACGGGATCGGATTTCTTCCATTGCGATTTCGGGATTAGCAGTTGCCATTCGGCACCGGCTTGGTTACGGAAGAATCCCGCGACACCGACAACTTGCGCATCATCCGCCATGGGCGCCGACAGCTTCACCGTGGCGCCAGGCCCGAGCGTGGTTTCCATACTGCCGAGCAGATCGGCCCTCAGTAACGCTCTATCGTCATCGAGCAACTGGGCGTAACGCGCTTTTTCGAAGACCTTCGCGTCTTTCAGCTGGTAAACGCGCACCACAACCGGTAATGATTGACCCTGCTCATTTTCGTTGAGCGCGGAACGACTTTCGATCACCAGATTCATCTGCTTGACCTTCGCGACGAATACCGCGCGCGTCGTATCGACCGCCGTATCCATCACCGACTGCCACATGCCGCAGCCGGACATCGCCGCGACCATCAGCGCACCGACCGCTACCAGTCGAATGCTTCGCATCCTCCGATGGTTTCTCGGTATCACAACCAGTCTCCCTTCTTGCTCACGCACGGATAGCGCCGAATCGGCCCCCCGACGCCTTCGTACAGAACGAGCCGCACTGCAAAGTGGCAACACGCGTAGCGGCCTACGAAGCGGCTGAGTACGTCGCCGAATAGCGCGACGTCGCCCGGCCCGGCGAAACCCGACGGCTCGATACCTACGTTCACATTCACGATGCGATCGACGCGCATACCCACCCGTTCCGTTTCCTCGTCGAGCCACACGTAATGGATCGCCTCGATACGTCGCCGGTTATCGTCCTGTCGCGTCCAGTCGTACAACGACAGCGCGCCGCGCAGCACGTTCGCGTCCATCATGTTCAGCTCGGTTGTGCCTGCCGCGTTGAAGTGAGAAATCACCCGCCAGTCATAGTCGCGTCCGCGCGGCGGATACAGCGGCATCGTCGGGGCCGTCAGGTTGCATACGCGCTCGACACCGTTAAAGGTCGAAGCACGCGTGGCAATCGTCGATTCACGCAGGGCCATGCGCGGCAATCGGCCATTGTTTGCCAATACCCGGACCGTCACGTGCGCGTCCGGCAAGCTGCCCGGCTCATCCCATGGATGCCCGCCCAACGTCACGACCATCTCGCGCTGGCCGGTCACGCCTTGCCGAATCGACGCGTGGTAGTAGCGATCCGGCGATTCGTGCCGCATCATCCCGCCGCGGTGACGGAATTCCTTGATCGACCGATACGCGTATTGATTGGCGGTGCGCGGATCGGTCGCCACGACCGACAGCGCATCGTAGGGCTCGACGTGCTCGCCCGCCGACCTGGGAGGGAGCACCGGATAGTCGCGATCGTGTCCGTTGGGCCGGATTGCCTGCGCGTCCAGTTCGAACAGATTGATCACCGGCGTGCAGAACAACCGGATATTGTCCGCGCCGAACGTGGCGTCACCGGGTATCCGATCCCGGATCACGATTTCGAATTCAAGACGCGTTTCGCCCGGTGGCACACTCGCCGCGTCGAAACCGCACAAGTCGACGAAGTGGAACTTCTCGGGGAACGCGAAATATTCGAGCATCGTCTGCTCGCGATCGAGAGCGGCGTCGCGTGCGTCGTGATCGACCGGCCACAGTCGCTCCTGTGCGCCAAAGCCGGCCGCCTCGAACTTCATCGCCGGACGCGGCTGTAGCTGGCCGTCGAGCAGGCGCGGCATGCGCACGCCGATCGACTCGACCTGGCGCGTGAACACTGCGTACAGCGCGGATGCGGTCGGCCGGTCGCCATGCAGGTAAAGCCGGATACGTGACAGGTCATCCAGCAACCGCTGCTCGCGGTGCAGCAGGTCGAACGCGAGCCGAATCACCGTGTGACCGTCCTCGCGCATACGCGCACCCGCCTCGCGCACGCCGAGCGGCAACAGGCTTACCGCCTGAGTGGTCCGATAAACGCATATCGTCCCGTCCTGGCCGACCGGTGTCGAATGAACCTGTAGCCCCGGCGGCAACGTATCGAGAATCCGCGCCTCGCCGGTGCGGGGCATGCACGCAAGGATCGCCAGCGACGGAATCGTGCGACCCGCATGCGGCCAAAGGTGGTCGATCAGCGGATCGGTGATTTCCGAATAGGCGTCGTCGAGCTTCATGCGCAGCCGGCTCGTGAGGAAAGCGAAGCCCGCGTAAGTCTGCTCGACACTGTCGTGGAGTGCACCGGGCATCATCGTCATTCCCACACGGCGGGCGCCTTGCGGCTGTTCCTTCGCAAATTCCCGCGCCGCTTCGCGCAGGTAGCGCATCTCGGCATCGAAGTAGCGCAGGTACGGATCGTCCTCCGCGCCGAAGCCAACGCCTTCGGGCATCACCGGTTCGTTTTTGCCTTCACTCATGGCTGGAGATCCTGTGGCAGCGGCGGCAGGAGCGGCATGGTAGACACGACACCGGCGTTGCCGACGATGAAAATGCGATCGGGCATTCGGAATCCGCGCAGTTTCAGCAGGCCAATCGGCCCGGCGCCGACCTGTGTGCGCAGCACATACGAAAGCGGCTCGCTGCTCCCGGTGTTCCACGTGAGCCGATAGCGCGTGCTATCAAGCTGCTTGACGTCCGCCTTGCTCAGCAGACGCAGGAACGCCCAATCGCCGGTCGAATCAAACGCCTGCCGCAGGCCCGCGTCGAGCGTCTGCCACGTGAGCCCCGCGTGTCCGTTCAGGCCATTGCCTGGCCACGCCAGCGGCGTCCAGCGTTCCTGCTGATTGAAATAGACGATCTGCTTGCCGTCGATCGACAGTTCCGAGCGTGTTACCTCTGGCGTCGGCAGGGCCATCATTTCGAATTTCTGTCCCGCGTCGCCCTGCAAGTAGAGCTGCGCGCCCACCGTCGACAGCTGCCGGACGGCGCTCAGGAATTTCGGGTCGAACTGCAGCGCCTGCGGCGCAAACTCGTTCGGCGCCCAGTGATCGCCCTCCAGCTTCATCACGCCGGCCAGTTGTGTAGTGACGAAACGCGAAATCAATCCGGTGTCGGGCCGAACATAGCGGCCAAGCTCAGCGAAGGATGCATCGGCCTGCGTATCGAAGAACGGATAGCGGCCGCTCATCGCCGCGTTGAAGGGCGCGGCAACGCTGGCTCGCCATGCGTCGTTCAGGCTCGCTGCGGCCGGCTGCAGAATCGTCTGCCATGCGGCCTCGAGCGGCTGCGCAAACACCGCATCGCCAAAACCCGCCCATGCCGCGCCCAGACTTGCGGCCGTCAGCGCCGCGTCATCGCGTGCTTGGGACAGCTCCGACAACTTCCCCTGGAACACCGCCTGCGCGAGCGAACGCGCCATCGCCTGCGCATCCGGACTGCCGGAAATCTGCTGCAACTTCAGCCGCATCGTCGTGACTGCCGTCAGGTAGCGCGACAGGCTCACACCGGTCAGCGCGATACCGGCCGGCAGAGCGCTCTTCGCGTTTGCAGCGGCCGGCGACGCGCCCGTGTCGCTCATCAGCATGAGCAGCGGACCGAACGGCTTGTCGAGCGGGCTGACGACGGCCGCCCCTGCCTGCTCGTCCGTGCCGATCAGGTCTTGCGCCTTGCGCATCAGCGTGTCAACCAGCGCCTGCGACGGGCGGCCCGCCTGGGCCTGATATTGCACGGATTTCATCAGCGCGATCAACGGCGAGGTCTGTGCATCCGCGAGCCGCGAAAGCTGTGCCACCGCACCGCCGAGATTGGATGCCGGCTGCCATTGCATACTGTTGAGCATGCGCTGCCACGCAACCGTGTACTCGTCAAAATAACGCGCCGTCAGCCGCTGCTTCAGTTCCTCGGCGGGCGCTTTAGACCGGATCATGTCGGCCGCGCGCGTGTGCCCCGTCGTCCGAGACGGCTGCGTGCTCGCCAACACCCAGTCGCCACTGCTTTGGTACTCCCCGGCGGCCTTGTCGATTGCCGCGGCGATCATGCCGTCCCACGCTGCGCGCGTATAAATCCCCGGCACCGTCTGCGACGCGGTGAACATCCCACGTGCATCGGCGCCATTCAGCAGCGTCTCGAGCGACGCGTCGGCGTACTTGTTCTCGACGTCGTCAATAATGCGCCGGTAGACCGTGTCGTCGGCTGACGCGAGTCCCATCTGCGTCACCAGCATGTTGCGAGTCGCTGTCACGACGCGATCGTCCGTCGCAATTCGCCATTCCGGATGCGCTTTCAGATGATCGGCGTAAAACGCTGCGAGCCGTCGGCCGATATCGTCACGCTCGCCCGAAGGCATTTCCGGCGGCCTCTTCCACAGAGCTGTGAGTTGATGCTTCAGAAATGCAGATTCGGCGCGAGATGGATCACCGAGCATCAGATAAGCCTTGAGCGCATTGTAGGTACTGCTGCGTGCGTCCTGTGATTGAAGGCTGTCGGCGCGCATCCGATCGGCTGCCACCAACAGCTCGCCGATCGTTTTCACAACAGGCGCCTGCAAGTTGCGAGTCGCGGCGATTCGGTACGGTTGCCACAGACTGCCGAGAACATCGGCATTGTGCGACAGACCCGCGCGCAGATACCACGGTGCGCCATGCCGTTGCCGGTATTCGAGCTTTTCGATCAACTGTTGCAGCGCAAGCTGCGCGCGCAAGGCGATAGCGGTTTGCGGCCGTGCATCGACCGCTGCGCGAGCCGCCGCTTCCGCTTCGCGCATGAGTTGCCGGTTGCCGACGAACGATATGGTCATCCATGCGCACCACGCTATCGCCGCAACTGTCACGCCTATCGCCAGCGCATCCGGCCAGTAGAAGCCCACCCGCTGGCCAATGCGTCGCCGACTGGCGATTGCGCGCCACGCGGGTAGCAGTGCGGCCGGTTGCGGCGGGAAATCGGTCGGGAGGGTCGGCGCCGTTGCGCTCGCGCCCGCAGCAATCGGCACCGGCGTCGGCATGGTGGCTGTCGTCGCGAATACGGGAGCGAACATGACGCCCGTCAGCGGCGCGCGCGCCCAGTGCGAATCAACGAGCGCCTGCCAGCCGGCGACGATTTGCTCGTGCTGCTTTTCGATGTATTGCGAGATTTCGGCTAAATATGTGATGCGTGTCGATGCCGCACAAAGCCGAACGCCCGTGTCCGCCGTACTACGCTCGATCGCAGCGAGTTGATCGCGTAAGACGAGAAGCCGACTAGCACCGACCACCGGCTCCGGAAATGCGCCGATCGCATCGAATGCTTCCGGGCGGCCGTTCGCCGCGGGCACTGGATGCAGGAACGTGACAGGCGCGGCCCAGCCGATGTCCGCGGCAAGCGTGGCGAGTGCGCGCGGCAGTTCGCTAACGCGCTCGTCCGCATGCGTGACCTGCACGACGCCGTCGACAGGCCGTCTGCTCCGCAGCTTACGGATCTGCCGACGCCACACGCCCGCGTCGATGTCGTCCGGCGCCGCGTGCACGAGGATCACGTCGCCGACGGGCATCGCACCCGCGCACTTCAGGCCCGGCGCGACCTGATCGACCAGCGTGTCAGCGCCGCTCACCATCAGCCACGGTGATCGGTATCGCCAGCGCCGGCCCTGCGATACCCGTAGTTCCTCGACCAGACGTTGCAGACGCGCATCGCGTTTGAACTGCCGTCCCGTCGTTGAAGCAGCTTCCTTCTCACCGGTTTGCAGACGAAACAGTTTGGCTGCGCCCGCATATGCGCAAGTCGATATCGCCATCAGATGAATGATCACGATGACAACCAGCAATACCGGAATACCGATCAATGCCAGTGTACGAGGCGTGCCATCGGGGACGCCGAGGCGCTCGCCATGGAACCAAACCAGCACGAGCGCTGAAACGGCAATAACCAAGACGGCAAGAGGCAGCCCCCAGACTGCGACCCGGCTCTGAGCGTCGTCGGTTAAGGCCGCTCTAGGCTGCGTGTTTTGTAGATTATTTTTGGATATCGACATGCGGAGAAGCCGTTTGATCTCGAGGTAAAACATAGAGGATGGCCGACTGCGAGCCATCGACGACGAGTTGCGGTCCGTCACTGGCACCGGACTCGATCGCCGCGGCGATCGCCAGCAGACCGTTCGCTGCCCGCATGTCGCCAACAATACGATCCAACCGACTCTGCGCAGCGTCTTTCGCTGCAACCACAAACCCGGCGGCGTTCAACGCGCGGTCACAGTTTTCAACCGGCCGCGTTATCCACGCGCGCGTCACCGAGGCGGCGTCGGCTTTGCCCCAGATCGCGGAATTCGCGAAACCATATTCCGGTTCGGCGGAATCACCCGCAACGGGCCTATGTAGCGCAGCCTTTCTACGGACCTCCTGCGGAAGCCCGAAATAGCCGGCATCAAGCAACGCGGCCACACATCCCTCGGCAAGGCTCTCGTCGATGTCATCGTCGTACCACGTCGTAGCGATGACGAGGAGCGGACGGGATTCATGCGCGTCGAGCCATACATCGGCCACAAGCAACGCGTCGGCAGCCGGAACGGCCTGGACTTCCAAGGGCGGAAACGCCACCAGATGCATCGCGGCACGAACCTGGGTCAAACGCACGTCCGCGATGTCCGACTCGGCCAATACGCGCACTTGAGGCCAATATGCCCTTTCGTATCGAGTCAGTGCCTGAATGCTTTCAGCGAGAGGCTCAAGCGCAACGCGAATCATCTGCACCACCGGATCGGCCTTCTTCGGTACGGCAGCAGTTGGACTTTCCTCTTCATCCGCCATGGAGGAAGCGTCCAGCGGCGGATCATTGGACGGGGCGTCCAGTAGCGGGTCGTTGTCCTCAAAGCGATTGCACAAAACCTTTCCTGAACCGTGCCGCGGGGCTTGCACCTTCATGATGGAGCGTTTCCCTATCAGAACATCGGACAGAGATGTCCCACCAAGTGGCAGGCAATAGCCTGCGTCGAGTACATAAAGCGGTCGCTGCGCAAACCCGATCTTTTTCGCAAGCCAGCGGTCACGATGATGGTTGCGCCAGTATGCGCGATACCATAGCCCCTCGTAGCCTGCGCGGCCAAAGCCGAGCAGGACCAGAAACAGTCCGTTGGGTACCCCACTAATCAAGCCCCAAAACCTAAGGCCGCTCGCGGGCTCGCTTTTCGGCCACGCCAGCAAAATGACCACCGGGCCGAACACATTACACACGAACCAAGTTAATGCCCACGGCCTGAAACGCATCCTGGCCGGATACGCGCTGGGGCGTCCGGCGGGAGAGAGATCGACCGGCACTACTCGAAGTGGACGTTCGGTAGCGACGAAATCAATCGACAACCGCACGTGCAGCGATGGCCGTCCAGCGCGAACAACTTCTCATCGCGATCGGGATACTTGTCCGCGCCCTCGTCGATGACGGTCGGACCATGCAGGTCGCAGGTCGCATCGTCGCCTTTACGTGCAAGCGGCCTGTCCATGAACGTCGTCCACGGCGAGCCGCTGGTAACTTCACCGCCATGTTCGAGCTTGTCACCTTTGCGAATAGGAGATTGCATATACTGGCTATCTAGTTGAATAGGGATTTTTGGAGTTTCCAGCACACCGCGTACCGAAGCTCAGGGACAAATTAATCGCGGATGACAATCTATCGATCCCCGTCGTCTCTTTCAGGAGCCGTCGATCGCAATGCAACAACTTCAATTCCGCCAAGCGCCACCGGAATTCGATCGATTTCCTTCTTGTCAAGCCTCTGTCCCACAATTTCAAACGAGAAACATGGGTAATGTATTGCGTCAGGGCATATTAAGAAATAATCAGGAACAGTCAATCTCTCTCGATCGCCATATATCGAATCAACGTAGGCAATGGTTCCATCCCATCCCCTTCCTTCATATTTCCTTTGCCACACGATATTACGCACATATCGCCCCCCAGAATCTTCCAAAGCAATTTCGTCGACCGCGGTGGTGTTATTCACAACACTTGAACCCGACACACCCGATTCAGCCATAAAACAACTAAACGACAGCTTCCCGCGTATAGCCCTCTTATCCAGCGCCATCACAAGATAAAAATCAAATGATATGATTTCATTATTTACACCCACCGAAGAATCGACTACCTTTGACGATATACTCTCGCCGAGAACATATCCGCACCGATTTTTCAGCAGAGATACATTATCCCGATAATTGACATGACCAGTAGAAACCGACTCACTATTCGCGGCCCCACCGAGCCCCAAAAAAGCCAACAACATCCAAAAAATATTTCTCACGGCAACTTCCGTCTTGTGAAGTTTTCCGGCCACGTTAGATCTTCCTGATTTGCCCCCTTGAAAATCGCAATATCGGTCAAAACCATTAACGCATTAGTCAGCGACGTCGATCGATCTACCAGACCATTCATGTTTGGTGGGTTTTTGCCCGTAGCACCCGGATAGTTCACTGCTGCAGCACAATTCGCAAAGGATTGGTTGTAATACCACACCTTAATTCCGGCGTTTGTTCGAATTACCCTTCTTTCGTTCACACCCATCTCATCTGCATATTTATTTGCACTATCCACCCGCGGTCGAGACGGATTGTTCACCGTAGGCATCGATTTCCCAGACCAAACCCAATAAGCACCTGCACTATGACTCGCATGATAAGCATCTCTTGCAACCTCATTTCGCCACTGCAACTCCTGCGCCCCCGGCGGCAGAGTCGGGTGTCGACCAATAAATTTAAAATATTTATAGTAGTTATTATTTCCGCCGCCCATATTTCCGTTAGGATTTGTCAACTGCAAAAAACCCCGACCAAACCAACCGTTGTGCAGGTCTGTTGCACTATCATTGCGATTCCCTTCCGCAAGATAGCGGAACCACCCTGTTTCTTGTGTGGCATTTGCTATAAAACACGCCTGTCGAATAGGGGTGTCAAGCTTGAACTTCCTCATCGAATCGTTCAAACCCAACCCAAACCTATCAAGCAAAGACGAAGCGTGATCTGGATTCGGTGACTCCCATACTCCTTGAGATGGGGAGTTATGTGAGCCTGGCTTTCTAATAACATGATCCGGTATAAGCTGGAGCATCTCCCTCTTACCAAGCCATCCGCATTTCCTGAAATGCCGAATAAATTCGAGCGGATGAAAATACCAGAGCTTCTCTTTTGCTAGCGATTCCTCGGATGGCAACCTGTCAAGAAACTGGAATTTTCCGAGAAATTCAATAAACAAGGCATAGCCATCCGGGTTGGTATCTTTCTGCTTGCCAAAGAATCCATCTGGTTCATTCAGACCTCGATAGCGATCGTCGTTGTCCGACGGATCCCACTCGCTGCGCGCGTTGAACACCAGCCCCCTGAGCTTTGTGCGCACACCCTCTGCATTCCGCACATAGCCAGCGAGCAGCTGATTGGCACTATCGTTGTTGTTACCGTCGTATTCGAGCGGCTGGATCATTCCGAACGTTGCCTGTGGATCAGTAACGCCGGTCAGACGACAAAGCTCATCGTATCCGCATAACCCATCCCGATTAAACGGCGTATTGCTTTCGTCAACTTTTTGCCAACCCTTGAAGAACGGAAAGTCGGCATCCGACAATTTGATGATCTTGTCGGCAGCGATGTTGACATATCCTTGCGTCCCGTTCTCGTCGATTGGCACCGCTACCCAAGTAGCAGGGGCCTCCCCCGTCACCACCGTACGTGAAAGAATTCGCCCAAAGCGCAGCATTTCATAGCCATCGCTGGGACACTCTGAATAAAGTGCTACCGCTCGATCATACAGGTCGTACTCATACTGCCCTGTTTCTCCGTCGTACGGGTCAGCAACCGGAACCTTTGTAAGCAGAATAACGTTGCCGCTGCTACCACGGTCGATCCACGCGCATGTGTAGCGCCGCCCCTTGTTGAACCATGCTTCCACATAAAGGATGTCTTGTTCACCAATTGAACCGCCTGGCAGACGCGGAAACCAGTCGTCCGCCATACCCGCGGGCTGCGCGATAAAATCATGTGGTCCCTTAATGACAAAATAGGAATGCCCCCAGTAGTCACTCGACGCAGGCTGAACAGGATTCCTCTCACCCAGTTGAACCTTGTGGCCGTCCTGATCAAACCAGGCTGTAAAGTCGGTGTCCGACATGAAAACTTCAAAATGCAGATGCCGCACTCCCTGGTGCTGACCGACATAACCGAGCATGTCCTTGCGGTACACCTTCTTTGTGCCGCCCAACTGAACGATCCCGTCTTTGCCGCCTGCCGTATCGAGCAACCATTCAGGCAGGGCATTCATCGATCCCTCTGCTGGCGGATTGGTCGGCTGAGGAGCAAGCCGCTCCTGTTCCGTCATGTCCAGCAAATGCATATATAGTGAGTAAAATGTAATCGCTCGCCCATGTCCTGTATCGGTCTTATGTCTGAGCAAGACAAATCCAGCATTCGAGTTCAGCAACGGTTGTCCAGTCGGATCTTTCGCGCCATCAGACAAAGCGCTTTTGCAAACGCGATACGCGACCACATCGCCATCGGCAATTGCGCGCACCGGTTCGTGCTGCTCGCCCGGATCCAGATGAATGCCGCAGTGAAAGCGCCGGTCGAAAGCAACGGGATAGACTCCATGATGACCAATCTCGAACTGATCGACGACATCCATCATAGGGTCCGTCTTCGACGCATCAGTAGACGTCGTGCCCGATATGGGCAGGAAGGGAGGGCTGATGATCATGGCTTCAGTGGGACGACGAGTACCGGTCAGAAATCTTCAGGCTCGTCTGCGGTAGCGATGGCAATGGTGTTGTGACGTTGTCCGGCCCCTGAAACGAAAATGACGCCGCCTTTATCGTGAAGGCGCCGGGACAGTGAAATGTCATGTTGCCATTTTCGATTACGAGCGAAGCACCACCGCTGTTGAGCGTGATCTTCGACTTGGCCGACACCTGGACGTCCGCACTTTGGCTCGCGACGCGCATCTGCTGTTTCGCGAACAAATCCATCCCGTCCGTAAGCGCCGCCATCATGACCTTGCCCTTCGCCGCGACAAAATTCAGTCCAAACTTGTGCGCGCACAGCGAGATCAGGTCCCCCGCCACCATGCGCAGTCGCTTGACGATGCTCACGTCCATATCCCGGCCTGCGGTGACGATTACGTTCTCGCCCGCCGAGTGCTGCGTCGATTTCGCTGTCACGAACGCCATGCCGCCAGGTGCACTCGCAAGCAGCCCCGCGTCGCGAAGCTGATTCAGGCCGTCGAGCAGCGCCGCCTGCGCCGCACGGTCAGCAGGGTCGGCCTTGGCCTGCGTCGTCGCTGCCGCAAGGTCCGTTACGCGCTGCAATGCTGCCTTCAGCTGCGCAATCGCGGCAGGCATATCGAGATGCGGCGTCTCGGAGCCGGCTGCCGCGTCCGCCGACAAAAACAACCCCTTCGGCGCGCGCACCGCGCCCCAGTGCTGCGTGGTCAGTTCGAAGCCCTCGCCGCGCTTGTGCTTCTCCGTGTCGACCAGATAGCCCATGTTGAGCGACGACTTCCCGAACACCGTCGCCAACCGAACACCCTCGTGATCTTTCAGGTCTTCGAAGCGCAGCTTGTTGCCAAGCAACGGTGAACGGAACACGGCACGGCTATACCAGCCCTCCTTGCCATGCACCAGATCCCGCCGGGCGTAGTCATGAACCGCCCCGGCAATCAGCAACCGATCGCAATTGCCTTGCGTCGGGACAATGCGCACCTCCGTTCTTGGCAATAAGGGGATGTGCAAGCCACCCTGGTACGCCGCGGACGCGCGCAGCAGGCGCAACGGCATGCTGTTCGTGCCACGCTTGCCGCTGTGCCGGGTGAACAGGAGCCTGACGCGATAGCGGCCATATTCGTCCATCCATGCGTACGGTCCGTCATCGCCGGACTCGACCACACCGATCAGCATCCCGGTGATCCATCGCCAATGCCTTTCAGGAACGTATTCGGGCCGATAGGTCTGATGTGCCGGGATTGCTTCGAAGGTATTGATCACCGACTGGCTGCGGCTACCGGTCGTAACGAGCTTCGTGATCACGATCCCGTGCGGCGCCTCGGGCACTACGTCATTAGTTATCCGCACCACCATGCCAGGCGCCATACCGATCACGTTACTCGTGCCCGCGAGCCGCATCTGCCGCGTGCGCAGTTCGTCACGCCGTGCATCGGCCAGCGCCTGCCCCTCTTCGATCGAATGGAAATGCTCGATGCCGCGGTTCACGCTCCCATAGACCGATCGATCGTCGGCGGCCACGACCGATTCGACCTGCAGCGGATCGTCGGGGATGCGATAGTTGTGGTCCCATTCGCGTACCGTCTGCGGCACCAGCGCGCGCGTGGCTTCCAACGTCAGAATCGCCTCGTGCCAACTCGTCAGGCCGGAGTGCGGCAGCAACGGCACTTCGAGCGCCCGCACATAGCCTCGCGCCGTATTGCCGAACACCAACGTGTCGCGTTGGGGGCCGTCCTCTTTCTTCGCCTGTTTGAAGTAGTAGTAGACGCCCGCGCGGCGGCAATGCCGATCGATAAAGTTCGCGACCGTCTCTTCGTACATCACGGTTTGTTCGAACTTCCCGTCAAGCCCTTCCAGCTCGAACTCGACGTCGAAGGACTGGAACAGACTGCGATCGACGATCACGTCGGTGAGCAACTCGCGCAAGGATCGGTCGAGAAACACGGCCGAGTCGTGCACCGATTCGAGCAGCGCGAACCGCGGCTTCAAATGAAGCTGATAGGTTGCCTCGTCACCCGTGGTCTTGATTCGCGTCCACTGCGTGACGACGCCGTGCACTGTGCGAGCGGTGTGGCGCACGGGGTCGATCAATCCCGGCAGGGACGGCACCGATGCATGCTCGTCGATCGTGAAGATCGCCGGCCGCCCGACGGTGGCCGCGCCGTCGATATGCTTGTCTGGAGACGTGACCGTGATGTCGGCCAGAAACGGCGTGTTCATCGCCTCGGTGAGCGTGAATTCGAACACGGAGAGCGCGGAAGCAAGCGTCGCGATCTCGAGATGAAGAGACTGGGTAACGATCGCGCTCGGGTGTTGGAGCACGTCCTGAATGGTTCGCATGGCACCGTTGCATGACGGGTTACATACATCGGCACGCCCCATTTGCTACAACCTCAGGGATACGATGCCGTCGAATTTTCCCGAGTTAAGCAAATTTTCATAATGAAATCCATGAGACAAATACGAAATTTGAAAATCAAATCAACGACAAGAAAATTAGGTTTGCGAATCGTTAAAATCTCACAAATTTTCGTCAAGAATGCAATATCAGAATATTCCGAGAGAAATCCATGCGATGATTTTTATTTCAATGGAATTACTGGAAAATTAACGAACACCGAAAGTTGGTGGCTGGTACCTGCTGCAAAGCAACACGTCACACATCACGCAGCACCGGTTCGTACAATCCGTCGCCCCTAATCGCTCTGCCGGTATGTCGTCGAGCGGCTGCTCGAAGGATCTGACTGGCTGCTCGCGCAAGATATCGGCCGGCGGGCGTTCAACTCGGGCGTGATCGCGTTCTGGCGCACCGAACGTAACGATGCGATGCCGCGCGACATGATGACCACGATCGCCGCACGGCAGGACAGGTCGAGCGTCTATGCCAGCGATGGCAACCCGCTGCATTCATGCGCGCGATGGAGCGCGACGGGCGGTTGCACGGCGAAGGCGTGGCCGATCTCGTCAGCCTCGACACGCCCAGGCTGTTTCGCCGTGCGGACCGCTACATCGAGCATGACCAACGGATGTGGCCCGCCACGCGCGCGGACGATGGCGCACGACGGCGAACCGCCGCACTGAAGCCGCCGCTTCGGAATCGGAACCGCAAACTCCCGCGCCGGGTGGATTCAACCAGCCGGCGCGCGTCGGTTACCGTCAGATCGCCGCGATCGTCGGCGCCACGGCGGCCGGGTCGGTGATGCTCGGCTTACCGGTCTCGACGTGCCCCGCGATGCGGCGCACCCAGCCGGCATTGCCCGCCACCGCGAACTGCAGATCGTACCAGTGGCTGCTGCACGACAGGTCCCAGTGCGCTTCGACGCGCTGCCCGGCCGGAATCGTCAGCGTGCGCGCCGCGCCGCCGTACGCGACATCGGTCGCCGTGACCGTGAGCGGGCTGGCGCCCGCATTGGCGATCGTCACGTAAACGTCGCCGTTCGCGGTGTCATAGCACGGCGTGATTTCAGGCTTGGCAGCGGCATCCGCGGCAGCCGAACCCGCGAAACGCCGGAAATAGCCGTTCGGCCCCCACACGCTCACCAGGTAGTTGCCGTTCGCATCGAGCGCCCACGTATCGGTCAGCTGCTTGCCCGCTTCGACCGTATAGCGGCGCGGCATCGCGGACAGGTCGCCCGTGTAGACCCAGAAGTGCGCGCCCTGCGTGCCGGTATTCGCGAACGTCAGCGCGTAGCCTTGCGGCTGCAACTGGCCGGTGACATGCAATTCGTACGGCAGCGCGCGCGCCGGCCGCGTGCCCGGTTCCTGCGCGGTCACGACCTGCTGCGCGGTGCTGGCCGGCGCGGTCTGCGACGACGCGCGCGAGCATTGCAGATCCGCCTGCGCGACATACGCCTGCGTGTTCGGCAGGGCCGGCACCGTCGCATCCGATTTCGAGAAGTCGAGCGCCGACGTCAGGTCGCCGCAGATCGCGCGGCGCCACGGCGAGATGTTCGTTTCCATCACGCCGAAGCGCTTCTCGATGAATTGCAGCACCGACGTGTGATCGAACACCTGCGAGCAGACGAAGCCGCCCTTCGACCACGGCGACACGACGAACATCGGCACGCGCGGGCCGAGGCCGTACGGCAGGTTGTCGGCCGTATAGGTGCCGGCTTGCGTGGCGGTCACGACGTCGTGCCGCTCGAGCGACACGTCCACCGTGCTCATGCCCGAGCCCGGCAGCGTCGGCGCAGACGGCGGCACGACATGATCGAAGAAGCCGTCGTTCTCGTCGTACATGACGAGCAGGACCGTCTTGCTCCACACGTCCGGGTTGGACGTCAGCGCATCGAGGATCGTCGACAGATAGTACGCGCCGTACAGCGGCGTGAACTTCGGATGCTCGGAATACGCGGCGGGCGGCAGCAGCCACGACACCTGCGGCAGCGCATTCGCCTGCACGTCGGCCTTCAGTTGCGTGATCGGACGCGTGCTCATCCCGCGCGTCTGCAGCGACGAACCGGCCGGCGCGTTCACGAAGTTGCTGAAGCACGCGAGCATGTTCGTGCCGTAGTTGCCGGTGAAATTGTCGAACCCGGTGCCCTGCTGGTAGATCTGCCACGAGATGCCGGCTTTTTCGAGCCGTTCCGGGTAGGTCGTCCAGTTGAAGGGCGGGAGCTGAACCTTGTCGAACTGATTGTCGATATAGTCGGTGTTGTCGAGCAGCGGGCCGCCGCCCGTGCCGAGCGGATCGACCATGCCCGTCATCAGGTACATGCGGTTCGGGTGCGTGTTGCCGGGAATCGAGCAGAAGTAGTTGTCGCACACCGTGAACGCATCCGCGAGCGCGTAATGGAACGGGATGTCGTCGCGAACGTGATAGCCCATCGTCATGTTCGACTTCTGCACGGCCCACTGGTCCGCGCGGCCGTTGTCGATCGCACCGTGCGTCGTCGCCCACGTATGCGGGAGGCCGCCGATACATTGCGCGTTGACGCCCGGGTTGGTCGTGTCGTAGCGAAACGGCGCGATCACGCTCGACTTGTCTTCCTGACGCGGCTGGAACCACACCGGCTTGCCGTTCGGCAGCGTGACCGGGAAGCGGTCGTTGTAGCCGCGCACGCCGCTCAGGTGACCGAGGTAGTGGTCGAACGAGCGGTTCTCCTGCATGAACACGACGATGTGCTGCACATCCTGGATCGTGCCCGTCACGGTGTTCGGCTCGATCGCCAGCGCCTTGCGGATCGATTCCGGCAGCAGTGCGGTGGCGGCGGTCGCGCCGGCGAGGCCGGCCGAGAACTTCAGAAAGTCGCGTCGTGAATGAGTGGCCATGCTGATTGCTCTTGATGGGATTTCTGGTGGAAACGGCCGGTATCAGGAAGCAGGCGACGAAGCAGGCGCGGTGAAACCCGGCGGGCACCGCATCTGCACGGTGGCGACCACGGCGCCGCCGCACGCGGCCTTCTGCTGCGCGACGGGCGCGGCGGGTGCGGTCAGGTCGTCGTTGCAGGCGCCGAGGGCGGCGGTCAGCGCGACCAGACCGGCGGCCGCCAAAGGCCGTAGGGCCGACGTTCGCATAACGGTTCTCCGTGGGGATGATGACGTGACGCGGCGCGAACCCGCGCCGGTCATATCGACGCCGAGATGCTATGTTCGACTTGTTACACGATGGTGTCGAGTGGAGGGAAGATCGACGTGCGCGCAGCGGACGGCACCCGATGGTGTGGGAGGAGCAGCGAAGGTCGTAAGGCGTTCGAAAGACTGGCGCGAATCACGCGTCCTGCTTCATGTGTCGGCGCTATCGAAGCCGCGCAGTCCAGACGACGGGCGTACGGCGAACCGCAACGCATTTTTTGCGGGCCGGCCGCGACGGCAACCGGCCCGCGCACAAGAGCAAGGCCGGTTCAGCCTTCCGTCATCGTCAGCAACTGCGCGCCGTCGGCGACCTGGTCGCCGACGCCGTACAGCACTTCCGCGACGACGCCTGCGCTCGGCGCGCCGATCGTGTGTTCCATCTTCATCGCTTCCATCACGATCAGCGGCGTGCCGGCTTCGACCTTCTGGCCCGGCTCGACGAGCACCGCGATCACCTTGCCGGGCATCGGCGCGGTCAGGCGGCCGCCGCCCTGCTCCGCATCGCCCGCATGCGCGAGCAGGTTGCGCCATTCGAACGTCTCGGCCGCGCCCTGCGTGAACACGTGGAACGTGTCGCCGTCCGCATACACGCGGCCGCTGCTGCGCACGCCGCCGAGCGTCACGTCGAAATCGAGCGGCGTGGCGCCGCGCGTCCACGCGAACGGTTGCGCGGCCGCGTCGCCGATCGCGATGCACGTGCCGGCGCCGTCGTCCTCGCAGGTCACCGTCACGTCCGCTTCGCGATCGATCGCATGCCATTCGAGCGTGCGGCGATAGCCGCCGTTCAGCCGCCAGTTCGACAGCGCGCGCCATGGCGACGCACCCTCGTGCGCGGCCGCATCGCGTTCGCGTGCGAGCAACGCCGCGCAAGCCAGCGCGAGCGCCGCACGCGGCGGTTGTTGCGGTGCGAACAGCGCATCGTGGTTGCGCTCGATCAGGCCCGTGTCGAGATCGGCCGTCGCGAACGGCGCGCACGCGACGATCCGCTGCAGGAACGCGGCGTTCGTATGCAGGCCGACCACCTCGCACGCACGCAGCGCACGCAGCATCAGGCCCAGCGCTTCCGTGCGGTCCGCGCCGTGCACGATCAGCTTCGCGATCATCGGATCGTAGAACGGCGTGATCGCATCGCCTTCGCGCACGCCGCTGTCGACGCGCACCGCCGCGCCGATGGCGAACTCGACGCCGGCCGGCAACCGCAGATGCTTCAGCGTGCCCGTCGACGGCAGGAAGCCGCGCGCGGGATTCTCCGCGTACAGGCGCGCCTCGAGCGCATGGCCGTTCACGCGCAGTTCTTCCTGCTTCAGCGGCAGCGGCTCGCCCGCCGCGACGCGCAGTTGCCATTCGACGAGGTCGAGCCCCGTGACCATCTCGGTCACCGGATGCTCGACCTGCAGGCGCGTATTCATTTCCATGAAGTAGAACGATTCGCCCGTCATGATGAATTCGACGGTACCGGCGCCGACATAGCCGACCGCGCGCGCGGCCGCGACGGCCGCTTCGCCCATCGCCTGGCGCACGTCCGGATGCAGGCCCGGCGCCGGCGCCTCCTCGAGCACCTTCTGGTGGCGCCGCTGCACCGAGCAATCGCGGTCGAACAGGTACACGGTATTGCCGAGCGTGTCGCCGAACACCTGCACCTCGACGTGGCGCGGGCGCGTCAGGTATTTCTCGATCAGCACGCGGTCGTTGCCGAAGCTGCTCGCGGCCTCGCGCTGGCACGACGCAAGCGCCGCAGGGAAATCGTCGGAGCGCTCGACCACGCGCATCCCCTTGCCGCCGCCGCCCGCGCTCGCCTTCAGCAGCACCGGATAGCCGATCGCGTCGGCTTCGCGATGCAGGCTGGCCGCGTCCTGGTCGTCGCCGTGATAGCCGGGCACGAGCGGCACGGCGGCCGCGTGCATCAGTGCCTTCGCGGCGGCCTTCGACCCCATCGCCGCGATCGCGTCGACCGGCGGCCCGATGAACACGATGCCGGCCGCTTCGCATGCGTGCGCGAAATCTTCGTTCTCCGACAGAAAGCCGTAGCCGGGGTGAATCGCCTGCGCGCCGGTCGCGCGCGCGGCTTCGATGATGCGCTCGACGCGCAGGTAGCTGTCTGCCGCGGCCGAGCCGCCGATATGCACGGCCTCGTCGCACGCGGCCACGTGTTTCGCGTTCGCATCCGCGTCGGAATAGACGGCGACGCTCGCGATCCCGAGACGTTTGCACGTCGCGGCGACGCGGCACGCGATTTCGCCGCGGTTGGCGATCAGAATCTTGTCGAACATGGCTTCGATGTCGTCCGGAAGGTTGGGGTCACGCGATCATTCACGCCACGACGGCGCACGCTTGTCGAGGAAGGACGCGATCCCTTCGCGCGCTTCCGCGCCGGCGCGGGTCTTCGCGATCCAGTCGGCGGTCTGCTCGATCAGCGTCGCGTCGAGCGGCCGGCCGGCCACGTCGGCGACGAGCCGCTTGCACGCCTTCACCGCGTCGGGGCCGTTCGCGACGAGCGTCGCGGCCAGCTTCGCGACCGTTTCGTCGAGCGCGTCGGCCGGCACCGCGTCGTGAATGAAGCCGAGCGACGCCGCGCGCTCGCTGTCGAACACTTCGGCCGTCGTGAAGTAGCGGCGCGCCGCGCGCTCGCCCATCGCACGCACGACGTACGGCGCGATCGTCGCCGGAATCAGCCCGAGCCGCGCTTCCGACAGGCAGAACTTCACGCCGCCGGCGGCGATCGCGATGTCGGCCGCGGCGACGAGGCCCACGCCGCCCGCATACGCGTCGCCGTGCACGCGCGCGATCACCGGCTTGCCGCAGCGATAAATCGCTTCGAGCATCCGCGCGAGCTTGCGCGCATCGGCGCGGTTCTCGTCGTCCGAGTAACCGGCCATCTTCTTCATCCAGTTCAGGTCCGCGCCCGCGCAGAATGCGGCGCCTTCCGCGGCGAGCACGATCGCGCGCACGCCTTCGTGCGCATCGAGCCATTCGAACGCGGTGGTCAGCTCGGCGATCGTCGTCTCGTTGAACGCGTTGCGCACGTCGGGACGCGCGAGCGTGACGGTCGCCACGCGGCCGGCCTCGCTTACCTTGATCGTTTCGTATCGCATCGGTCTGCCTCCCGGGCGTTACATGCGGAACACGCCGAAGCGCGTGTCGTCGATCGGCGCGTTCATCGACGCGGCGAGGCCGAGCCCGAGCACGTCGCGCGTCTGCGCGGGATCGATCACGCCGTCGTCCCACAGCCGTGCGCTCGCGTAGTACGGATGCCCCTGGCGCTCGTACTGGTCGCGGATCGGCTGCTTGAATGCTTCCTCTTCTTCCGGCGACCATGCGCCGCCCTTCGCCTCGATGCCGTCGCGGCGCACGGTCGCGAGCACCGACGCCGCCTGTTCGCCGCCCATCACCGAGATGCGCGCGTTCGGCCACATCCACAGGAAACGCGGGCCGAACGCGCGGCCGCACATCCCGTAGTTGCCGGCGCCGAACGAGCCGCCGATGATCACCGTGAATTTCGGCACCTTCGCGTTCGACACGGCCGTCACCATCTTCGCGCCATGCCGCGCGATGCCTTCGTTCTCGTACTTGCGGCCGACCATGAAGCCCGTGATGTTCTGCAGGAACACGAGCGGGATCTTGCGCTGGCAGCACAGCTCGATGAAATGCGCGCCCTTCACGGCCGATTCGGAGAACAGGATGCCGTTGTTCGCGACGATTCCGACCGGGTGGCCCCAGATGTGCGCGAAGCCGGTAACGAGCGTCGTGCCGTAGCGCGCCTTGAATTCGTCGAATTCCGAATCGTCGACGATCCGCGCGATCACCTCGCGCACGTCGAACGGCTTGCGCGTATCGGCCGGGATCACGCCGTACAGGCTCTTCGCGTCGTAGCGCGGCGGCTTCGGCTCGCGAAGCTGAACCGGCGACGCGATCTTCGGCGCGAGGTGACCGACGATGGTGCGTGCGATCGACAGCGCATGCGCGTCGTTCTGCGCGAGATGGTCGGCCACGCCCGACAGGCGCGTATGCACGTCGCCGCCGCCGAGATCCTCGGCGCTCACTTCCTCGCCGGTCGCGGCTTTCACGAGCGGCGGCCCGCCGAGAAAGATCGTGCCCTGGTCCTTCACGATGATCGACTCGTCGCTCATCGCCGGCACGTAGGCGCCGCCGGCCGTGCACGAGCCCATCACGACGGCGATCTGCGCGATCCCCGCGGCCGACATCGTCGCCTGGTTGTAGAAGATGCGGCCGAAGTGGTCGCGATCGGGAAACACGTCGTCCTGGTTCGGCAGGTTCGCGCCGCCCGAATCGACGAGGTACACGCACGGCAGCCGGTTTTCCGCGGCGATCTCCTGCGCGCGCACGTGCTTCTTCACGGTGATCGGATAGTAGGTGCCGCCCTTGACCGTCGCGTCGTTGCACACGATCACGCATTCGCGGCCGGCGATGCGGCCAATCCCGGTGATGACGCCCGCGCCCGGCGCGTCGTCGTTGTACATGCCGTTCGCCGCGAGCTGCGAGAACTCGAGGAACGGCGCGCCCGGATCGAGCAGTTGCGCGATGCGATCGCGCGGCAGCAGCTTGCCGCGCGACAGGTGCTTGTCGCGCGCGGCCTGGCCGCCGCCCTGCGCGAGCTGTTCGATCTTCGCGCGCAGGTCGGCGACGAGCGCCTCGAGCGCCGCGGCATTCGCGCGGAAGTCTTCCGAACGCGGGTTCAGTTTCGATTCGATGATCGGCATCGACGGGGCTCCGTTCGCGTGACGTGGGGCGTTACATCGTTTCCGCGAACAGCTCGCGGCCAATCAGCATCCGGCGGATTTCGCTCGTGCCGGCGCCGATCTCGTACAGCTTCGCATCGCGCCACAGGCGGCCCACCGGGTATTCGTTGATGTAGCCGTTGCCGCCGAGAATCTGGATCGCCTCGCCGGCCATCCACGTCGCCTTCTCGGCCGTGTAGAGAATCACGCCCGCGCAGTCCTTGCGCACCTGGCGAATGTGGTCGCTGCCCGCCGAGTCGAGATGGCGGCCGACCGCGTACAGATACGCGCGACACGCCTGGAACGTGGTGTACATGTCGGCGACCTTGCCCTGGATCAGCTGGAATTCGCCGATCGCCTGGCCGAACTGCTTGCGGTCGTGGATGTACGGCACCACGGCGTCGAGGCACGCGGCCATGATGCCCGTCGGGCCGCCCGACAGCACCGCGCGTTCGTAGTCGAGGCCGCTCATCAGCACCTTCACGCCGCCGTTCAGCTGGCCGAGGATGTTCTCTTCCGGCACCTCGACGTCCTGGAACACGAGCTCGCCCGTGTGCGAACCGCGCATGCCGAGCTTGTCGAGCTTCTGCGCGACGGAGAAGCCCTTCATCCCCTTCTCGACGATGAACGCGGTGATGCCGCGCGGGCCGGCTTCGATGTCCGTCTTCGCATACACGACGAGCGTGTCGCAATCGGGGCCGTTGGTGATCCACATCTTCGTGCCGTTCAGCACGTAGCGGTCGCCGCGCTTGTCCGCGCGCAGCTTCATGCTGACGACGTCGGAGCCGGCGTTGGGCTCGCTCATCGCGAGCGCGCCGATGTGTTCGCCCGACACGAGCTTCGGCAGGTACTTCCGCTTTTGCGCGTCGGTGCCGTTGCGGTGGATCTGGTTCACGCACAGGTTCGAGTGCGCGCCGTACGACAGGCCGATCGACGCCGACGCGCGCGAGATCTCCTCCATCGCGACCATGTGCGCGGTGTAGCCCAGGTTCGCACCGCCGTATTCCTCGGAGACGGTCATCCCGAGCACGCCGAGATCGCCGAACTTCTTCCACAGATCCATCGGAAACTGGTCGGTGCGGTCGACCTCCGCCGCGCGCGGCGTGATTTCCTTCGCCGCGAACGTCGCGACGGCGTCGCGCAGCATCTCGATGTCTTCACCGAGCATGAATTGCACGCCGGGCAGGTTGATCATGTCTCCTCCGTCTCCAGAAAGTGTGTCGCACTCACCGATTTCTGAGTTTCGCTCAGATCGAATGAATACGCCGATTCATTGACCAATACAGCGGAAATTTTGCACAGTTTCGCGCCTCGCCCGGTTCGCCGTCAATAGTTTTTTGAGTGATACTCAGATATGATGCGAAGATGACAGCCGCTCCCGCCGACACCATGACCGCCACCGCCAAAGCCGATCGCGCCGACGCGTCGCGCGCCCCCGCCGGGCGCAAATCCCAGCAGCGCGTGCAGGACATCCTGCGCGCCGGCCGTGAAGTGTTCGCCGAAAAAGGTTACGAGCATGCGACGGCCGCCGAGATCGCGCAGCGCGTGGGCGTGTCGGAGGCGACGGTGTTCAGCTATTTCCGCGGCAAGCGCGAGCTGTGCGCGCGTGTGATCGCCGACTGGTACGACGAAATCATCGCCGCGTTCGAACACGGGATGCCGCGGGACGCGTCAGTGCAGCAGCAGTTCGCGTTCATCGTGCGCACCCATCTGCGCTTGATGCTCGTGAACGGCACGGGGCTGTGCGCGCTGGTGCTGTCGGAAGGCCGCGCGAAGCAGCATGCGCTGAGCGACGAGCTCACCGCGCTGCAGCGCCGCTACACGGCGCCGTTGATGGACGTGCTCGCGCGCGGCCAGGCGGCCGGGCAGGTTCGCGCGGATCTGCCGCTGAGCCTGCTGCGCTCGATGGTGTTCGGGCCGATGGAGCACGTGCTGTGGGATGCGATCCTCGGGCACCGCAAGCTCGATACCGAAACGACGGCCACGCAGTTGATCGACATGCTGTGGGCGGCCGTGCAGCCGCCGGCGCCGGAACAGGCGGCGCTCGTGCGCTTCAGGAACGAAGTCGCGGAAGCGGTACGGCGGCTGGAAGGCGAAGCGTCACGCGGGTGACGGCCGGCGCAGCGCGCGCCGCCGTTCCGCGCCGTCGCCCGGCGCCGCTACGAATCCTCGCTCACCCGCAGCGGCGCGCGGCTCTGCTCGTTGTTCAAATGGACGAACTTGCGCAGCAGGCGCATCAGTTCCTCCGCATCGTCCTCACCCATCCCGTCGAACAGGCCCGCGCGCAGTTCCTTCACCGAGGGAATCAGCTGCGTGAGCAACTCGACGCCCGCCGGCGTCAGCAGCAGCCGCCGCTGACGCCGCGGCAGCACTTCGCGGACGATCAATCCTTTCGCCTCGAGCCGGACCGCGAGATCGGCCGTCGTCGACGTGTCGAGCGCGACCCGCTGCGCGAGCGTCACCTGATCGAGCCCCGGATTCTCGTACAGCATCCGCAGCACCGCGTACTGCACGGGCGTCACGTCCCGGCCGAGCTTCTCGTAGAACATCGCAACCGCGATCTGGTGCGCGCGCCGGATCAGGTGCCCGGGTTCGTCGTACAGGTCGATCGGGAAAGCCGGCAGGTCGGCGGGATTCGTTTTTTCCATGGATGAGTCGATGACATAGGCGGCGCGCACCGGTTGCGCGCGCCGTCGGCATGGCGCTGTCTCGCGCCATTTCCCGGGAAAACCAGTATACCGCTCGCCTTGTCCCGCCCCCTATCAGTGAGTACACTGAATCTCATTCAGTACACGGAATGAAGATCGGGCCGCTTCCCCGGCGGCACCGCCCCGAAGGAGACAAGGAACATGTTTCTCAAGAATGCCTGGTACGTGGCGTGCACGCCCGACGAGATCGACGGCAAGCCGCTGGGCCGCAAGATCTGCAACGAATCGATGGTGCTCTACCGCGCGGCGGACGGCCAGATCGCCGCGCTCGAGGATTTCTGCCCGCACCGCGGCGCGCCGCTGTCGCTGGGGTTCGTGCGCGACGGCGTGCTCGTGTGCGGCTATCACGGGCTCCAAATGGGCTGCAACGGCAAGACGGCCGGCATGCCGGGCCAGCGCGTCGGCGGTTTTCCGTCGATTCGCAGCTTTCCGGCGGTCGAGCGGTACGGCTTCGTGTGGGTGTGGCCGGGCGACGCGTCGGAGGCCGATCCCGCCAAGCTGCCCGCGCTGGCATGGGCCGAGGATCCGGCCTGGGCGCACGGCGGCGGCCTGTATCACATCCGCTGCGACTACCGGCTGATGATCGACAACCTGATGGACCTCACGCACGAGACGTACGTGCATGCGACGAGCATCGGCCAGAAGGAAATCGACGAAGCGCCGCCGAAGACGACCGGCCACGGCGACGAAGTCGTCACGAGCCGCTTCATGGAGAACGTGATGCCGCCGCCGTTCTGGCGGATGGCGCTGCGCGGCAACGGGCTCGCCGACGACGTGCCGGTCGACCGCTGGCAGATCTGCCGCTTCACGCCCCCGAGCCACGTGATGATCGAAGTAGGCGTCGCGCATGCGGGCCACGGCGGCTACGACGCGCCGGCGGACAAGAAGGCGTCGTCGATCGTGGTCGACTTCATCACGCCCGAAACCGACACGTCGATCTGGTATTTCTGGGGGATGGCGCGCAATTTCCGGCCGGACGACGACGCGCTGACCACCGAGATCCGCGAAGGCCAGGGCAAGATCTTCGCGGAGGATCTGGAGATGCTCGAGCGCCAGCAGCGCAATCTCGAGCAGTGGCCCGAGCGCACGCTCCTCAAGCTCAACATCGACGCCGGCGGCGTGCTGTCGCGCAAGGTGATCGACCGGCTGCTCGCCGCCGAAAACGCGGCGAGCCCGCCGCGGCCCGCGATTCCGGTCGCGCACGTCAAGGAGGCGTCATGAGCGACGCGACGTTGACGGTCCGGGTGGCCCGCAAGTGGCGGGAAGCGCGCGACATCTGCGGCTTCGAATTCGTCAGCGACGACGGCTCGCCCTTGCCGCGCTTCGACGCCGGCGCCCATATCGACGTGCATCTGCCGGGCGGGCTCGTCCGCCAGTACTCGCTGTGCAATCACCCCGGGCAACGCGATCGCTATCAGATCGCTGTGCTGCGCGAGGCCGAAGGCCGCGGCGGCTCGCGCGCGATTCACGACGAAGTCCGGCAAGGCGATACCGTGCGGATCGGCATGCCGCGCAATCAATTCCCGCTCGCCTCCGACGCACCGCACCATCTGCTGCTCGCCGGCGGGATCGGTGTCACGCCGATTCTGAGCATGGCGGAACGGCTGTTCTCGACCGGCACGCCGTTCGACATGCACTACTGCGCGCGTTCGGCCGATCGCATGGCCTTCGTCGAGCGGATCAACGCAGCCGGTTTCCGTGATCGCACCCGCTTCCACGTCGACGACGGCGACCCGGCGCAACGTTTCGACCTGGCCGCCGTGCTCGCGGCCGCGCCCGAAGGCACGCATCTGTACGTATGCGGCCCGCGCGGCTTCATGGAGGCGGTGCTGAACGCCGCGCGCGAGCGCCACTGGGACGAAGCGCGGCTGCACTACGAATTCTTCGGCGGCGCGGTCACGCGATCCGGCGCCGATCGCGCATTCCAGATCCGGATCGCGAGCAGCGGCCAGACGATCGACGTGCCGGCCGAATGCACGGTCATCGCGGCGCTGGCGGCGCACGGCGTCGACGTGCTGACCTCGTGCGAGCAAGGCGTGTGCGGCACCTGCCTGACCCGCGTGCTCGAAGGCGAGCCCGATCATCGCGATTCATATCTGACCGACGACGAAAAGGCGGCCGGCGACCAGTTCATGCCCTGCTGCTCGCGGTCGCGCACCGACCTGCTGGTACTCGATCTGTAGAGCGGCAGACGGGCTGCCGGACGCGCGGCGGCCGACCACGATAACGGAAACGATCAATGGCGAATCCTGCCCGCCGTCGGTCAATACACCTGAATTCCCGACCGATCGATGGTGCTGCAACCCGAATCCGCGTGACCATCGCACGCCGGCGCCGCCCATCGCTCGGCTCAATCGGCGAGCCGGCAATGCGTCAGCTTCAACCCCGGCAGCACCGGCGCGTCGATATAGCCTTCGTTCACGCAACTGAACCGGAAAGCCGCGGACGTGACGAACGGCTTGATCTCGCCGCCGGGGAATTTCGGCTTCAGCGCGCCTTGGTCGGCCACGTCGAAATGCGTGTCGAACTGCTCGCCGTCGGCCGTCAGCGCGCCGAAGTACGTGCCGCCCGGGTCGCTACCCATCCGGATCACGGCGCCGACGAACGTGAGGCGCTTGCCGTCGTACTTCGTCTTCGCGGCGGCCATGTCCCGCGTATAGGCCTCGATCACGGCGCCGTAATGCGCGTCGATCGCGGGTTCGGCGTTCGACGCCGCACCGGCCGCCTGGTGAACGCCCGCCAGCAGCGTGCAGGCAGCAAGCGCGGCCGCCGCGAATGGTGCGGAAATCTTCTTCATGGGTGGTCTCTCCCGTCCAGCGTGGTGGTTGAAATGATCGAACCCGGCGCGATGCCGGTTGAATTCGCTTCCGTTGATTTAATCGTTCGAATGGCGGTACGCGGCTGCGATCACTTCATCCGCCCGCGTGGTCGCGCGCGGCGCATGGCGTCGCGCTGAACGCGACGTGGCAGGAAGATGACATGGTGCGGCCCCCGGTTCTCTCTCGTTGAATTTCACTGCGTCTGATTTTGGCCGCTACGGTAGCAGACGGCCGACAGGCCGGCAACCGAGGGCCGAGCATCGTCCTGCCGCCCCATTACAATTGCAAATGGTTCTCATTACATATATCATGCGCGTCCTGTACGCAACGCAATGTCGCGGCCCGCGCCGCGATCCTTAGCATTCCTCTTCCCGCATCGATTCATGCCATCCCGTCGAATGTCCTGCCGCGCCCGGGCCGCGCGTCCGTGGCGCACGCGCCTGCCTGCCCTGCTCACCCTGTGCGTCGCGAGCGGCGCGCATGCGGCCGGCACCGAACCCGTCGCACCCGCACCTGCGACCGCCGTCGAACACGAACTCCCGGCGATCAGCGTCAATGCATCGGCCGCCGTCGACCCGACGATCGGCTATCAGCCGCGCACGACGAGCATCGCGGGCGGCGACGACCGGGCGCTGAAGGAGATTCCGCAATCGGTCGCGGTGGTCAGCAGCAGCGTGATGCAGGACCAGCAGGCGCGCTCGCTCGACGACGTGCTCGGCAACATCAGCGGCGTCACGCAGACCAACACGCTCGGCGGCACGCGCGACGCGTTCATCAAGCGCGGCTTCGGGTCGAACAATGACGGCTCGGTGCTGGTCGACGGCGTGCGCACGCCGGTGCTGCACAGCTATCTCGCGACGATCGATCGCGTCGAAGTGCTGAAGGGCCCCGCTTCGCTGCTGTACGGGATGCAGGACCCGGGCGGCGTGATCAACCTCGTCACGCGCAAGCCGGAAGACACGTTCGGCGGCTCGATCTCCGCGTCGCGCACGAACCACGGCGGCAGCAGCGCACAGTTCGATCTCACGGGCCCGCTCGGCAAGCCTGGCCAGATCGCGGGCGGCACGCTCGCATTCCGGCTGACCGGCGAATACGACACGAGCCGCTACTGGCGCAGCTTCGGCCGCGAGCGCAACGCATTGATCGCGCCCGCGCTGTCGTGGCACGACGCGAACACATCGATCGACGTCAGCTACCAGTACGTCGATTACACGATGCCGTTCGACCGCGGCACCGTGCTCGTGAACGGCCAGCTCGACGATGCGCTGCGCTATCGCCGCTACGAGGAAGCGTGGTCGCAAAGCAGCGGCATCCAGGAAACGCTGCGTACGCGTATCGAGCACCGCTTCTCCGATGCATGGCGCGTGCGCGCAACTTACGGCTGGGGCCGCGATCGCTACGATCAATACCTCACCCGCGCCACCGCGTTCAACAGCAGGACCGGCGCGCTGACGCGCTCGTCCGATGCGAACCTCGGGCGCAACGACTCCGACCAGATCGCGACGCTCGGCCTGCTTGGCAACGTCACGCTCGCGGGCATGCAACACGCGATCTACGTCGGCGGCGAATACGAGCGGCAGCGCAGCTTCCGCGGCGACACGATCCGCGGCAAGGCGACGACGGGCTTCGATCTTTACGATCCCGTGTACGGCCTGCTCGCGCCCGGCGGCATACCCAACGCGAAGCAGAGCGATTCGCGCTCGGTCGTGCATGCGTATTCGACGATCGTGCAGGACTCGGTCAAGATCACCGAACGCCTCACCGCGGTCGGCGGCCTGCGGTGGGAAAACTGGCAGCAGGAGTCGGGGATGGGCCGGCCGTTCGTGTTCGCCGACCGCTCGCGCGGCAGCGTCTGGCTACCGCAGTTCGGGCTCGCGTATGCATTGACGCCGGCGCTCACCGCCTACGCGAACGTGAGCCGCTCGTTCAAGCCGAACGTCGCGTCGAACGTTGCCGCGCCGCTCGCGCCGGAATACGGGCGCGTGCTCGAGGCCGGGCTGAAGTTCAGCCTGAAGCCCGCGATCACGGGCACGCTCGCCGTGTATCAGATCGACAAGCGCAACGTGGCGGTCACGGTCGGCGACATCACGTCGACGATCGGCACCGCGCGCTCGCGCGGGATCGAGCTCGACGTCGCGGGGCAGATTACGCGCCACCTGAGCGTGATCGGCAGCTACGCGTACACGAACGCGAACGATCGCGACAGCAACACGCCGCTCGTCAACGTCGCGCGCCACACCGGCAGCCTGTTCGCGGTATACGACACGGCCATCGCGAACTTGCCCGGGCGCTGGCGCTTCGGCGGCGGCGCACGTCTCGTCGGTGCGCGCTCCGGCGACACCGCCAACAGCTTCACGCTGCCCGGCTACGTGACCGTCGACGCATTCGCGGCCTACGAAACGACGATCGGCAAGTTTCCGACCCGCTTCCAGCTCAACGTGAAGAACCTGCTCGACAAGACCTACTATCCGTCGAGCAACAGCAACCTGATCGTCGCGGTCGGCGAACCGCGACTCGTCACGCTGACGACGACGGTATCGTTCTGACGGCCCCGCGCGGTCACGGACGCCAGCGATACACGACGATGCTCGACCCGTTGTAGTTGTCCTTCGTGATCACGTACTCGCCGTTCGAGCGCAGGTACGCGCGCACGCCGTACATCGAGTCGACGTCGTTGCCGACGTCCATCGCCGACGGATTCGAGTTCGTCAGCGTCGTGACGAGCGCACCCGTGTTCAGGTCGAATACGTCGATGTTCGGCACCGTGTGCACATAGCCGACGAACAGATAGTGCCCGGCCGCCGCGATCGATTTCGGGTTCGCGCTCGTCAGGTTGATCACCGGGTTCGGCGCGCTCGTGTTGCCGTTCTTCCAGCCGCGATAGACCTCGATGTGCCCGTTCATCGCCGTCCAGTCCCAGTTGCCCGCGAGGCCCTGCGCGAGGATCATCGTGTCGCTGTCGGCCTGGTAGATGATGCGCGTAACGGGCGCCACGCTGCTCGGCACGGGCGTCGTCACCGGCTTGCCCCATGACGGCTTGCCGGTCGCGTCGAAGCCCGTCATCGGATAGCGCGTGATCACGTTGGAGCCGTTCAGCCCGGCCCACACGTCGCCGTTGCCGTCGATGTCGAAACCGGCCGTCACCTGCAGCGTCGTGTTGAACGGCTTGCCGGGCAGCGAGCCGGCCGGAATCGCGATATAGCCGCTCGCGGTGTTGAAGTAATAGAAGTTGAAGTTGCCCGGGTTCTGGCCCGACGCGACGAGAATCCGGTTGCCGCCGACCGTCACGAGCTGGCCGAAGTGCTGGCCGCGCTGATAGTCGTTCATGTCGAGACGCGGATCTTTCGGATAGGTGAACGGGTCGATCGTGTTCGCGACGAACGTGCCGCCCGCGGTGCCCGTGTACACGTTGTTGCCGCTGAAGAACAACGCGCCGTCGGTCGCGGGGTCGGGCGCGGCGACGCCCTCGAAGTTCAGCGCCTGCAGCTTCCACTGCAGCGTGCCGACCGGGCTGTACGAATGCAGATCGGTGCTGCCGTTGCGGCCGAGATCCCAGCCGCCGCCCCATGCGTTGTTCAACACGTACAGGTTGCCGGCCGCATCCTTGCCGAGCGCCGCGACGCGCGTGAAGCGCTTGTCGCCGACCTGCCCCTTGATGCCCGTCGTCGTGTCGAGATAGCCGCCCTGCACGCCGAACGTGCCGACCTGCACCGGCAACCCGGGCAGCCCGCCGTACATCTTGATGTTCATGTCGGGCCCTTCGTCGCCCACCATCAACCGGCCCATCGGCGCATCGAAGTACAGCGACGCCGGCCGCGCGCCGGCCGCCATCTGGAGCGTGTTCATCGCCGCACCGGTCGGGCTGAACTGCGCGACGACGCCCGCGCTCTTGCGCGCGACCCACAGGTTGCCGGCCGCATCGAGCGCCAGCGCGCCGGGGCCCGTGACGCCGATGTCGCGCTGCCATACGCCGTCGGTCGTGTAGACGCGCACGCGGTTGCCGTAGAAGTCGCTCACGTACAGCAGGTTGCCGGCCGTCGCGAGGCCCGTGATCACGTCCGCATACTGGATGCCCGTCCACGTGCTGACCGGAATGCGGAGGTCGCGCTGGTTCGTGCTTCGGTTGTAGCGGCCCACCGAGCCGCTGCCGAACGTGCGGTTGTAGCCGAGCGCGACGAACAGCGACGTCGAATTGCCGGTGATCGCGCCGCCGTGGAATTCGTCGTGAATGCCGATCGTGCCGAGCGGCTGGCCGTTCTGGTAGATCGCGACGCCGCCCGCGTTCTCGTCCCAGCGCGACGCCGTGTAGATCACGCCTTCGGGCGCGACCCACATCGAGCGCGCGCCGTTGCCGACGTGCGAGGCCAGCGTGCCGTACGTGTTCGCGAGCCAGTCGGTCGAGTATTGCGCCTGCGCGTGGCTCGCCGGCGCCAGCATCGCGATGCACATTCCGAGCAACGCCGCGCGGATTTGTTTCATTGACATGAATAATGCTCCCAGACGAACCATCGTCGACACTGTAAATCGCGGCGCGTGAAATATTGGTGATTCCGGAAAATTCGCATTCGCCGTTCCCCGGAATTATTCACTCCGCGCCTTTTGCCGTCCGGGGCTTTTTCGTCAACGATCGCAAAATCGCCTAACCCGCGCCCATACGGCCTTCCAGCGTGCAGCTCCAGCGCATTTCCCGGCATTTTCTTCCGGATCACGCAATGCAAATACGTCATTTTTTCTGCCACGACCGCATTGCTTTTTCATTCCCCGGAAATCGTTTCTATTATTACAAATCGAAATCGAAATGAAAGAAAAAAATTATTCGGTGCGATCGGAAATGCGTGATCCTGCAACGGACGGGAAAGCGGGAGGAAAAGCAGGAATGCGGAGGGGAAAGTCGCGCGCCGGCCGTACCGGCTCCGCTGCAGATCGCCGGATAATTGCCATCGCAAGCACGCGCACGCAGCCTGTTCGGCACGACGCGCACGCCGAGCCGATCCGTTCCGAACACGATCTCGCCGCGCGGCGCGACGGTCGCCGCGCCGCACCGGCACTGCGGACAGCGTTCGCGTCATGCCGCCGCCTCGAAAAGGGCGGCGGCGGTACAGGAGCATGCGCGCCACGAGGCCCGCATCGTCCGCGAGCCCCGTTGCACGCGCAACGGCCGCCGCGTCAGAACTTCTGGCGCAGCCCGAGGCTCACGATCGCCTGCGACCGCGAATCGGACGAATGGCCGTTCGCCTTGTCCGACACCGACGCGGTCGCGGCCACCGGCCGGCCGAGCGCGTCGAGCGTCGTGCCGGACGCATGCTGGTACGCGCCGAGCAGGTACACGCTGGTGCGCTTCGACAGGTCGTAGACCGCGCCGAGCGTGACGTTGTGATACTGCGCACGGCTGTCGATGCCGTCGACGTCGCTGCCGCGCGTGTAGCTGTAGCCCGCGAACAGCTGCGTCTGCGGCTGCACGTTCCAGCGTGTGAACACGCCCGCGACGTTGAACGTCGCATGGCCGCTGAACAGCGACTGCGCGCCGCCGCGATACTGCACGTTGCTGTAGTTCACGCCGACGACGGCCGGCCCGAAGTTGTACGTCGCGCCCGTCGCGATCACCTGCTGCGACTGCGCGCTCGCATAGCCTTCGTTGATCGACGAATTGAACAGGCCGTCGTCGGTGCTCCGCCACTTGCCTGCCGTCGGGTCGGTCGCGCCCGTCTTGCTGTTGTCCGAGCGCTCGTAGCCGACACCCACGCGCAGCGGGCCGGCCGCGTACGCGGCGCCGACGCTCCACGTGTTGCGCTGCTTCATGCTCCCCGGCTGGCCGCCGAAGCCGTACAGCGCACCGAACGTGAAGCCCGAGTAGTTCGCGCTCGTGTACTTGATCGCACTGTCGACGCGTGCGGTCTGGTCGAGATCGTCGATGTCGCCCGGGTGCGCGCCGAAGCCGCCGATGAACGACGACGGGCCGACCGGGCTCACGAAATCGTCGAGCGACGTGTACTGGCGGCCGAGCGTGATCGTGCCGTAGCGGTCGCTGCCGACGCCGACGAACGCCTGCCGGCCGAACTGGCGGCCGCCCTGGCCCGACGTGCCGTTCGTGATGTCGAAGCCGTTCTCGAGGACGAACAGCGCGCGCATCCCGCCGCCGAGATCCTCGGAGCCCTTGATGCCCCACCGGCTGCCGGACAGGTTGCCGGTCGTGAGCCCGACGTTCGAATGCCCGGTGTACGCGCCCGCCGAGCCGGCCCGTTCGTTGCTGCGATAGGTCACGCCCGCATCGACGATGCCGTACAGCGTGACGGAGCTTTGCGCGGCGGCGATACCCGCGAGCGAGAGCAGCAGCGGGGCTGCGATCAGTTGCTTGTTCATGGTTTCGTGTCTCCGGGCGGTGAACCCGTTGTTCTGGCTGTTTGCGAGTAGCGAGCGGGCGCCGACATCCGCCGGCGGTGCAAGGCCGGCGACGTCCGCGCGCGACGATGCGGCGGGCGTGCCCGCTGCGGCCGGTATGGTAGTTGGAACCGGTTCCGTTCCAAAGCGGAATAATGACAACAGATTCTTGTCAAAATCGCGATAGTCGGAGACGGCGCCGAGGCGGCGGCGCCTGTACAGCGCGGGGCGGCGCGGACGATAATCGGCTGCGCGCCTTCCACCGGGAGCTTCTTCATGCATGAAACGACCCTGCTGGTCTTCTCCGCCGTCGCGTTCGTCGGCATCGCGACACCCGGCCCGACCGTGCTGCTCGCGCTGACCAACGGCTCGCGCTACGGCGTGCGCCGCGCGGCCTACGGTTTCGCGGGCGCGATGCTGTCCGACTTCGTGCTGATCGTCGCGGTCGCGCTCGGCCTCGGCGCGCTGCTGATGGCGTCGGCGTTCTGGTTCTCGGTCGTGAAGTGGCTCGGCGCCGCCTACCTCGCCTATGTCGGCATCCGGTTGCTGACGTCGACGGGATCGTTCGACGTCGCGGCCGCGCAAGGCGACACGGCATCCGGACGCGCCGGACGCAACGCATCGATCTTCGCGAAAAGCTTCCTGACCGCGGTGACGAACCCGAAGGGCTATCTGTTCTTCTCCGCGTTCCTGCCGCAGTTCCTCGATCCGGCCGCGCCGCTCGCGCCGCAGTACGTCGCGCTCGCGGTCACGTTCGCGCTGCTCGACGGCGCGGTGATGTTCGGCTACGCGCTGCTCGGCGCCCGTGCGGTGCGGCTGCTGAAGCGCTCGGGCGCGCTGTGGCTCGAGCGCACGTGCGGCGCGATGCTGCTCGCGCTCGCCGGTTCGCTGGCGCTGTACCGGCGCCATGCCGCGTAGGCGCCGGGTTCGATGAAAATCGCCGCGCCGCCCTGCTCCGGATTTCCCGGCCTGTCGCTCAGGCAACTCGAACGCGCGGACCTCGACGCGTGGTACGCGTACCTGTCGAACCCGGCCGTTTTCCGCCACACGAGCTGGAACCTGCGCTCGCCCGACGATCTGCTGCCGCTGTTCGACAGCATCGAATCGGCCGATCCGGATTCGATCCGGCGTCTCGCGATCGTCGATACCGAATGCGGCGCACTCGCCGGGACGATCGGGCTGCATACGGTGTCCACCGCGAACCGCTCGGCGGAGATCGCGTACGACCTCGCGCCGTCGCACTGGGGGCGCGGCATCGCGAGCGCGGTGTGCGAAGCCGTCACCGCGTGGGCGTTCGCCGAAGGGGGCTTCATCCGCATGCAGGCCGTCGTGCTGACCGGCAACGCGGGCTCCGCGCGCGTGCTGCAGAAGTGCGGCTACCGCTACGAAGGGCTGCTGCGCGCATACAAGATGGTGCGCGGCACGCCCGGCGATTTCGCGATGTACGCACGGCTCGCGACCGACTGACGCGCCGCCCGCGGCCTCACGTGCCGACGCCGTGACGCGATTGGACGGCCCGCGCCGAATTGGCGACAATCGCCGTTCCCCTCATCGACGCTCCGCCATGAAAATCGCCGCGCTGTCCGATATCCACGGCAACCTCGCCGCGCTCGACGCGGTGCTCGACGACGTCCGGCGCCGCGGCGCCGACGTGATCGTCAATCTCGGCGACATCGTGTCGGGCGCGCTCCATCCGGCCGAAACGGCCGACCGCCTGATCGCGCTCGACCTGCCGACCGTCAAGGGCAATCACGAACGGCAGTTGCTCACCGAGGATCGCGACGCGATGCGGCTGTCGGATCGCTGGGCGCACGACACGCTGCGCGCCGACCACCGCACGTGGATCGCCGCGCTGCCCGAACGCCTGATGCTCGACGGCGACGTGCTGATGGTGCACGGCACGCCGGCCAGCGACCTCGTCTATTTCCTCGAAACGGTCACGCCCGACGGCTGCCGCGCGGCCACGCCCGACGAGGTCGCGCAGCGTGCGGGCAACGAAACGGCCTCGCTGATCCTGTGCGGCCACACGCACGTGCCGCGCGCCGCGAAGCTCGACGACGGCCGGCTGATCGTCAATCCCGGCAGCGTCGGGCTGCAAGCGTATACGGACGATCTGCCGCATCCGCACCGGATCGAGACGGGTTCGCCGCATGCGCGCTACGCGATGGTGTCGCGCACCGCCGCCGGCTGGAACGTCGAATTCCATGCGGTCGAATACGACTGGCACACGGCCGCGGCCATCGCGGCCTCGCGCGGGCGCGACGACTGGCGCGTCGCGCTGCGCACCGGCCGCTGCTGACGCACTCGCGCCGCTCGTCGACGCGCAGCCGAGACGCGTGTGACGTCGCACGCATCCCGCACATCGCACGCTTCGGCACACGCCCGACACCGCGACGCTCGCGCGCCGCGTCGCTTCACCCCGCGTTCCTCAGCGTCAGCCTCGCTTCGAGGCCGCCGCCGTCGGGCCGGTTGTTCAGCGTGAGCGTGCCGCCCATCGCAAGCGCCAGTTGCCGCGCGATTGCGAGGCCGAGCCCCGTGCCGCCCGTATCGCGATTGCGCGACGTCTCCACGCGCCGGAACGGCTCGAACACCGCGTCGAGCTGATCGTCCGGAATGCCGGGACCGCGGTCGAGCACCGCGATCACCGCGCCGCCGTCCGGCGCCGCCTGCACGTCGATCTCGGCCGCGCCCGCGAACTTCAGCGCGTTGTCCACGAGGTTGCCGACGATGCGGCGCAGCGCCTTCGGCCGCGTGACGAGCGCGAGCGGCGCATGGCTGTGCAGCGCGACGTCCTGCCCCGCATCCGTGTAGTCGTACACGATGCTGTCGAGCAGCGCATCGAGATCGATGCGGCGCGCGGCCTCCTCGGTGCCGTGCAGCGTCCGCGCGTACGCGACGCCCTCCTTCACCAGATGCTCCATTTCGAGCAGGTCCTGGCGCAGCTTCGCGCCCTGCGTGTCGTCGTCCATCACGTCGACGCGCAGCCGCATTCGCGTGATCGGCGTCTGCAGATCGTGCGAGATCGACGCGAGGATCTGCATGCGCTCGGCCATGTACTGCGCGATGCGGTCCTGCATCGCGTTGAAGGCCCGCGCGGCGCGCGCGACTTCAGACGGCCCGTCTTCGTTCAGCCGCTCGCCCTTCAGGTCGGGGCCGAGCGCGTCGGCGGCCTGCGCGAGCTGCTTGAGCGGCCGCGTCGCGAGCCGCACCGCGAGCCAGCAGCACGCGGCCAGCACCGCGAGCTGCACCACGAGCACGGCCGGCAGCCAGCCCGACAGCGGCACCGTCGACATCGGATGAATGTCGATCGTCAGCGGCGACCCGTCGGTCAGCCGCAGATGCACCTGCAGATGTTCGCGGTCGCCGGGAATCGAGTTCGCGGTCAGCGGGTAGTCGCCGCCGATGCCGTCCGAGATCGAGCGCTCGACGCGCGCCGACAGCCGCGCTTCCGGCGGCGTGCCGGTTTGGCCGGGCCCGAGGATGAACGCATAGCTGCGCCGCGCGAGACGCGGCAGCCACGCGGCCCGCTCGGCCGGCGGCAGATGGTCGAGCAGCGCAACCGAGCTCGCGACCTCGCGCTCGATGTAGCCCATCATCAGGTTCGTGGTCGCCTGGTCGCGCTCGGTCATGGTGAGCCAGAACGACAGCGTCTGCGCGAGCGCGAGCCCCACGAACAGGATCAGCGCGAGCCGCGCGAACAGCGAACGCGGCCAGTGCCACGGCGTGCGCGCGCTCATGGCGTACCGTCGATGGCGGTCACGGCCGACGAGAACACATAGCCCTCGTTGCGCAGTGTCTTGATGTAGCGCGGTTCGCGCGCGCCGTCGCGCAGGCGCTGGCGCAGCCGGCTCACGAGCAGGTCGATCGAGCGGTCGAACGGGTCGGACTGCCGCCCTTGCGTCAGGTTGAGCAATTGATCGCGCGTCAGCACGCGCTGCGGGTTGTCGAGGAACACGCGCAGCAGCCGGTATTCGGCGCCGCTCAGCGCGACCAGCGTGCCTTCGGCGTCGAGCAGGTGGCGCCCGGTCGTGTCGAGCTGCCATTCGCCGAACGCGAGTATCGCGGCCGTTTCCGTCACCTGCATGCCGGGCGGCAGCATGCGCGCGCGGCGCAGCACCGAACGGATCCGCGCGAGCAGCTCGCGCACCGCGAACGGCTTGGCCAGGTAGTCGTCGGCGCCCATCTCGAGGCCGATGATGCGGTCGGTTTCCTCGCCTCGGGCGGTCAGCATCAGCACCGGCACCGTGCGGAACTTGCCCGCGCGCAGATCGCGGCACAGCGTCAGGCCGTCCTCGCCGGGCAGCATCAGGTCGAGCACGATCAGGTCGGGCGCGCCGTCGTCGAGCACGTGGCGCATCTCGCGGCCGTTCGCGGCCAGCGACACGCGCATGCCGTTCTTCTCCAGGTAGTCCGCGATCAGTTCGCGGATCGCGCGATCGTCGTCGACGATCAGCACGTGGTCGATCTTGTCCATGAGTCGGTGTCGGTATCGGGGTTCGGGCGGGCGATGTCCGCCTTTATACCGCACGGCGGGCACGCGTTTGTATCGCAATGTATCGCGTCGCGGCGACGACACACAACATTGCACACGCGCGGCCGGCCGGACACATCGCAGATACGTCGGCGCCGCCTAATGGGGCCTGTCGAAACCCGCCCGGACGCCGACATCGCGCCGCGGCCCCCAAAGATCAGGAGAACGCCATGCTGCCCCGACTCAAGACCGCCGCCCTCGTCATCGCCCTCGCCGCCACGGCCGGGCTCGCCGCGTTCGCCGGCACCCGGGACGACGCGGGCATGCAGACGTCGCTGGCGGGCATGGCGGCGCCCGGTTTCACCGGCATCGAGCGCTGGCACAACAGCGCGCCGCTGACGCTCGAGCAGTTGCGCGGCAAGGTCGTGCTCGTCGATTTCTGGACGTACTCGTGCATCAACTGCATTCATACGATCCCGTACGTGAACGACTGGTATCGAAAGTATCGCGACCAGGGGCTCGTCGTGGTCGGCGTGCATACGCCGGAATATCCGTTCGAGCGCGACGCGAAGAACGTCGCCGATGCGATCAAGCGCTTCGACATCCGGTATCCGGTCGCGCAGGACAACCGCTACGACACGTGGCGCGCGTACGGCAACCAGTACTGGCCCGCGCTGTACCTGATCGATGCGAACGGCAAGATCGTCTATACGCGTTATGGCGAAGGCGGGTACGACAAGACGGAGGCCGCGATTCGGGAAGCGCTCGCGCAGGCAAAGGCAGGGATGAAGGACTCGACGCGCACGCAGTGATCAGCGCGGCGCGCGGGCCCGCGGCTCGCCCGCGCGCCGCGGTCCTCGTGTGCTCAAGTGCGCTTCGCGTCCGCCTCCGCCAGCATCGCCTCCCCGATCGCGAGATGGCCGTCCGCGACCAGCGCTTCGCCGGCGCCGCGGATATCGGCTTCGGCCTTGTTCTGCCCGAGCTTGCGCTTGCCGACGAGCCGCGTGATCTCGATCCGCAGCCCGACGATCGATTGCAGCATCGTGTCGATATAGTCCTTCGGCGCATCGCCCATCTTCCACGGCACGGGTTGCGACGCCTCGTGCGTGCGCGTCAGCCGCGCGACCACGCCACGCACAAATTGCTCGTCGTCGCACACCGTGATGCGGCCGTGCGCATGCACGACCCGGTAGTTCCATGTCGGTACCTCCCGGTGCGTCACCTGCTTGCTCGGATACCAGTTCGGCGAGATGTACGCGTCGCCGGCGCGGAAGATCACGAGCACCTGGTCGCCGTTCGCGACGTCCTGGCAGACCGGATTCGCGCGCGCGACGTGCGCGTGCAGTTCGCCGAGCCCGCCGTCGCCGGGCATCAGCTCGAACGGAATGTGGTTCGCGTCGAGCCCGCGCTCGCCGTGCGTGATCAGGCTGCCGAACGGATGCTGCGCGATCAGCTCGCGCAGCGCGTCGGGGTTGGGTTCGTTGAAATCGGCGGGGACGTACATGTCGGCTCCACGGTCGTGCGGGGTGGGGAAATGGCGCGGGCGCAGGCCCGCCATGCGCCGATTGTGGCCTCAAACTGGTTTATGCTGTAGAGCCGGTTTGAAACAATTTCAGCAGACCAGAATCATGGCAAGAACGGCCCGGATCGTCGAAATCCCGTCGCTCGGCGCGCTCGACCGCGCGGCCGGCGACCTGAGCCGTCAGCTCGCGCAGGCGCTGCGCGACGCGGTGCGCCGCGGCGACGTCCGGCCCGGCGACACGCTGCCCTCCACGCGGCTGCTGGCGGCGTCGCTGCAGGTGGCGCGCGGCACCGTCGTCGACGCCTATGCCCAGCTCATCGCCGAAGGCTTTCTCGAATCGCGCGGCGGAGCGGGCACGCGGGTCGCGCACGCGCTCGCGGAACCGCCGCCCGGCAACGGCCCGGAATCGCCGGCGCCAGGCCCGGACCCGATGCGCGACGGCCTGCCCGAACCGGCCGCCACCTTCGCGCGGCTCGCCCGCGAATTCAATCCGCTGCCGGCCATGCCGTTCGCGATCTCGGTGCCGCTCGGCCTCACCGCGCCCGACGACATCTGGCGCCGGCTCGGCAATCGCCTGCGCGCCCGCGGCGCCGGCGCGCCGTCCGGCTATGCCGATCCGCAAGGCGCGCTGCCGCTACGCGAGGCGATCGCCGATTACGTGCGCCGCTCGCGCTCGGTGCGCTGCGACGCCGGCCAGGTCGTGATCACGAGCGGCACGCAGCAGGGGCTGCATCTCGCGAGCCAGGTGCTGCTCGGCGAACACGACCGCGCGTGGGTCGAGAATCCGGCCTACCGCGGCATCACCGCGCTGCTCGAAAGCACCGGGCGGCGCGATGCGATGGTGCGCGTGCCGGTCGACGCCGACGGCCTCGACGTCGACGCCGGCATTCGTCTCGCGGCCGATGCGCGCGCCGCGTTCGTCACGCCGTCGCACCAGTACCCGCTCGGCATGCCGCTGAGCATGGCGCGCCGCAATGCGCTGCTCGCGTGGGCCCGCACGCACCGCGCATGGGTCGTCGAGGACGACTACGACAGCGAGTTGCGCTACGAAGGCTATCCGTTCCCGTCGCTGCAGGGCCTCGCGCCCGATCGCGTGATCTATCTCGGCACCTTCAGCAAGATCCTGTTTCCGTCGCTGCGGCTCGGCTACGTGATCGCGCCCGACGCTCTCGTGCCCGCGTTCTGCGGCGCGCGCGTGCTGATGGATCGTCATGCGCCGACCGCCGATCAGCACGTGCTCGCCGCGTTCATCGCCGAAGGCCATCTCGACCGCCACATCCGCCGCGTGCGCGGCGTCTATGCGGAACAGCGCGCGCTGCTGATCGACACGCTCGGCGCGCGGCTGCCGCGCGAACGCGCATGGGTGCAACCGGGCGACCAGGGGATGCACGTCGTGCTGTGGCTCGCGCAAGGCATCGACGATCTCGACGTGGTCGCGCGCGCCGCCCAGGCCGGTGTCGCCGTGCGTGCGGTGTCGCCGATGTTCGCGCCCGGCACGGCGCGCCCGGGGCTCGTGCTCGGCTTCGGCGGGTTCGGCCGTGCGCAGATCGAAGCGGCCGCGCAGCGGCTCGCGGACGTGGTTTCGTCGGTGGAATCGCGGCCTCGCGCATGGCAAAAGGTTGTCGGCGGGCAACAAACGTAATCGTCTGTAAATCCTGCAAGCAAACGGCCGTTTCGACTGCCGGCGCACAGGTTCCGTTTGCTAGGATCGCGCGTCTTCCCTCCGCGCTCCTGCCGCCGTGAATCGCTTCGTGCCGTTTCTTCGAGACGCGTGGCTCCGTTGCCGCGCCCGTATCGCGCCGCTCGCCGCCGCGTGCCGCACGCGCGTCCGCGCACTGTGCGCCGGCGCGCTGCATCGCCTGCGCCATCCGACGCGTCGCGGCGTGGCGCTGACGCTCGCCGCGATCCCGGTGCTGGGCCTGCTGGTCCTGCTCGCGTTCGTCCCGTTCACGCCGAGCATCGGCGACATCCGCAAGGCGCGCATCGACCGCCCCGCGCGCGTGCTGTCTGCCGACGGCCAGTTGATCGCCGAGTTCCGGCCCGTGAACCGCGAATGGGTGCCGCTCAGGCAGATCTCGCCGCACATGATCGACGCGCTGATCGCGACCGAGGACCATCGCTTCTATGCGCATCACGGCATCGACTGGCGCCGCACGCTCGCGGCCGGGCTGCGTACGTTCTCCGGCGATCGCCAAGGCGGCTCGACGATCACGCAGCAGCTCGCGCGCAATCTGTATCCCGATGAAGTCGGCCGCGCGCCGACGCTCACGCGCAAGGTGAAGGAGCTGATCACAGCGTTCAAGATCGAAGCGGTGTACAGCAAGGACGAGATTCTCGAAACCTACCTGAATACCGTGCCGTTCCTGTACAACGCGTACGGCGTCGAGATGGCCGCGCGCACCTACTTCGGCAAGTCGGCGGACCAGCTCGACATCACGGAAAGCGCGACGCTCGTCGGGATGCTGAAGGGCAACAGCTACTACAACCCGGTGCTGAATCCGGAACGCGCGGTCCAGCGGCGCAACGTCGTGCTCGGCCGGATGGCGCAGACGGGCATGCTGGCGCCGCGACAGCTCACGACACTGCAGCGCCAGCCGCTGCGCGTCGACTTCGAACCGCAGACCGCGCAGCCGGGCCTCGCGCCGCATTTCGCGGTGCAATTGCGCAAGTGGCTGATCGCGTGGGCCGACCGCAACAACTACGATCTCTACTCGGACGGCCTCGTCGTGCGCACGACGCTCGATGCACGCCTGCAGGACATGGCCACGCAGGCGCTCGCACGGCAGACCGAACGGCTGCAGGCGATCGCCGACAGCGCATGGCGCGGGCCGTCCGGCTGCGGGCTGCGCAACGACCTGTTTCGCGGCTTCATCCGGCAGACGCCCGAATATCGTCAGGCCCGCGAAACGGGGCTCGCCGATGTGCCGGCGCTGAAGCAGCTCGGCGCGAATCGCGCATTCATGCGCACGCTGTGCGAGCGCAAGACGCAGGTGCAGGCCGGCTTCGTCGCGATCGATCCGCGCAACGGCGCGATCCGCGCGTGGGTCGGCAGCCCCGATTTCGGCAGCGAGCCGTTCGATCACGTGATACAGGCGCGGCGTCAGCCGGGCTCGACGTTCAAGCCGTTCGTCTATGGCGCCGCGTTCGCTGACGGGATGCGGCCGGGCGATACGTTCGTCGACCGTCCCGTCGCGATCCCGATCGACGCGCACACGGTGTGGCGCCCGACCGATGCGGAACCGCCGACCGGCGAGCCGATGACGCTGCGCGACGGGCTGGCGCTGTCGCGCAACCGCATCACCGCGCAGGTGATGCAGCACGAGGGCGCGGCGAAGGTCGCGCAGCTCGCCCGCGCGATGGGTGTGCGCGACAGCCCGCTCGACGCGGTGCCGTCGCTCGCGCTCGGCACGAGCCCCGTCACGCTGAAGGAGATGGTGTCCGCGTACGGCACGATCGCGAACCGCGGCGTGTACGTCGCGCCGCAGACGATCACACGCATCGAGGATCGCAACGGCAAGGTGCTCGCCACATTCGCCAGTGCGCCGCCGGAGCGCGCATTGCCGGTGGCCGCGGCGCAGACGCTGGTCGACGTGATGCGCGGCGTCGTCGATTACGGCACCGGCGCCGACATCCGCTCGCGCTACGGCATCCGCATCGACGTCGCGGGCAAGACCGGCACGACGCAGGACAACACCGACGGCTGGTTCATCCTGATGCATCCGCAACTGGTGGCCGGCGCATGGGTCGGCTTCGACGACGGCAGCGTGACGCTGCGCAGCGACTACTGGGGCGCGGGCGCGCACAGTGCGCTGCCGATCGTCGGATCGTTCTACGATGCGGCGCTGCGCGCGCGGGCCATCGATCCGAACGTGCAGTTCTCGCCCGACTTCCGGCCGCGTAGCGCGCCGGCGCCGAAGCGGCGCGCGCCGCAGCATTCGGGACTGTTCGACTGGCTGAGGTTGTTTCGCTGAGCGTGATGCGGGCGGGCTTGGTCAGAAAACGCGCTCAGCCCGCCGCGAGCGTCGCAGCCAGCGCGTCGTATTCAGACGCCCATGCCGCACGCCACACCGCCTTCGTCGCGTCATCGACCCACGCGCCGTCGATTCCGTTCAGCATGAATTGCTTCAACTCGGCCACGGTGAAGCCGAAATGGCTGAACATCAGCTCCCACGCTTCCGAAGGGTTGACCTTGTGCAGCGCCGGATCGTCGGTGTTCGGATGGATCTTCAACCCGAGGCCCGGCATCTTGCGCATCGGATGCAACTCGGCCCATTGCTCCGGCGGCAGTGTGCGCAGGTAGTACGAATTCGTCGGCACGACGGTGAATACGATGCCGCGTTCCGCGTAGCGCGCGCACAGTTCGGGGTTGTCGACGATCGTATAGCCGTGATCGACGCGATCGACGTGCAATAGATCGACAGCCGTCTCGACGTTGCGCCACGGCATCCCGAATTCGCCCGCATGCGCGGTCGTGCGAAAGCCGGCCGCGCGCGCGTTGCGGTACGCCTTCCAGAACAGCTCGGGCGGCCGGTCGTTCTCGCGATAATCGATGCCGAGCCCCGCGACTTCGTCCGCGCGATTCGCCTTCATCCACTCGACGATCGCAACCGCTTCGTCGGGGTCCTGCTCGCGATCGATGCTCGGAATCAGGCGCGCGCCGATCCCGAAATCGCCCGCGGCGTCGCGAATCGCCGTCACGATCGCGGCCTGCGCGTCCGCATACGCGATACCCGACACGCGCACCGTTCCCGTCGGATTCCAGAAGAATTCCGCATGCCTGACGTTGTGCGCGGCCGCGTCTTCCAGATACTCGTAGGCAATCCGCCGCAGGTCGTCGGGGCGTGTGAGCAAATACTTGTCGAGCGCGCGCAGCACGTGCAGCACGCCCACCGGCTTCTCGCCGCGCGCGTAGAACGCGTCGATCTCCGCGCGCTCGATCGGCGCGCCGCTGCGTTCGGCCAGCGCGACGAACGTGTCGTGCCGCACCGCGCCGAGCAGATGGCAATGCAGCTCGACCTTCGGCAACGCGTGGAAGAAGGCCCGATGGGCGGGCGTAATCTCGATGCCCGTGCGCGCGGCCGGGACGTTGCCTGGTGTTCCCTTCATGTCAGTCTCTTTTTTGGTAGTGCCGATGCGTCGCGAAGCCGTCTCTCAGTGCGGCTTCACGACGGTCCAGAAGTAATAGCCGAGCGGCAGCGCGAGGACGACGAGCCCCCACGACACGTCGCGCCAGCGGCAGGCCAGCAGCTTGACGAGCACGTAGCACAGCAGCCCGCCGGCAATGCCGGTGCCGAAGCTGTTCGACATCAGCGTGAGCAGCACCATCGACATCACGGGCAGCGCATCGGTGAAGTCGTCGAAATGCGTGTGGCGGATCGTCGCGAACATCGACAGCCCGATCAGGATCAGCGCCGGCGCGGTGGCCTCCTTGGGGATCGCGAGCGCGACCGGCACGAACAGCAGCATCGCGGCGAACAGCACGGCCGCGGCCAGCGACGACAGCCCGCTGCGGCCGCCGGCTTCGACACCCGCTGCCGATTCGATCAGCGCGGTCAGCGCCGGAATGCCGAACACGGGGCCGAGCGTCGCGGCAAGCGAATCGACGACGAACGGCCGGTTGATGTTCGGCAGGTTGCCCTGTTCGTCGAGCAGGTTCGCCTTCGCGCCGACCGCGAGCGCGGTGCCGAGCGTCGAGAAGAATTCCGCCGCGAAGAACGCGAACAGGTACGGCGCGGCGGCCAGGCTCAACGCGCTGCCGATATCGAGCTTGAACGCGATCGGCGCGATGCTGTGCGGCAGCGACATGAACGACGCGGGCAGGTGCGTGACGCCGAGCGGCACGCCGGCCGCGGCCGCGACGAGGATCGCGATCAGGATCGCGCCGGGCACCTTGCGCGCCTGCAGCACGATCGCCACCGCGAGGCCGATCAGCGCGACCAACGCACCCGGCCGCGAGAAGTCGCCGAGCGCGAATGCGTTGGTCTTCGCGTTCGCGACGACCATCCCAGCATTGCGCAGCCCGAGCATCGTGACGAACAGCCCGATCGACGCGCCGAGCCCGAGCTTGATCTGCACCGGAATCAGGCGCACCACGACGCCGCGCGCGCCGAGGATCGTCAGCAGGAAGAACAGCACGCCCGACACGCACGCGATGCCAAGGCCCGTCTGCCAGCCGACGTGCTCGCTCGTCGCGAGCGTCACGCCGATGATCACCGAGCCGCCGATACCAGGACCGACGAGGAACGGCAGGTTCGCGTAAAGCCCCATCAGCGTGGTGAACAGCACGAACACGACGATCGTCGCGGTCGTCGCCGCGCCGCGGTCCATGCCGCCCGTCGCGAGCAGCGACGGGATCACGACGAGCAGGTACGCGGCCGCGAGAAACGACGTGACGCCCGCGATCGTCTCGGTGCGTACGGTCGTGCCCCGCGCGGCGAGCGCGAAGCGCCGCTCGAGCCAGTTGGCCGGCGCGTGCGCCGGCATCGTGTCAGTCGCTGACATGGTGGTTCTCCCGTGATTCCGAATATTGTCCTGTGTCGGGTCGTGCAGCGCGGTCTTATACTGCCGCGTACCGCATCCCGACCGTTATTGCCCGATGTCCGACCGCTCGTCGCTGCTCCCCGCGCTTACGCTGCGGCAGGTCCAGCACTTCGTCGTGCTCGCCCATGCACGCAGCTTCACGCAGGCCGCGCAGGCGCTGTCGCTCACGCAGCCGGCGCTCACCGCGTCGATCCGCCAGATCGAGTTCCTGCTCGGCGGCCGCCTGTTCGCACGCACCGCGCATCGCCTCACGCTCACCACCGCGGGCGAAGCCGTGCTGCCGCTCGCCGAACGCCTGCTCAACCAGGCGCGCGGCACCTTCGACGACATGACGCGGCTCATCGGCGAACGCATCCAGACCGTGCGCATCGCGTTCATTCCGTCGGTCGCGGGCCGCCTGCTGCCCGCGCTCAATGCCCTGCGCGGCACGCACCCGACGCTGCGCTTCACGCTCACCGATTTGCCGAACAGCGCACTCGTCGAAGCGGTGCGCGACGGCGTCGCGGATCTCGGCATCGGCGTGCGCGAACCCGATAGCGACGACGGCACGCTGCGCTACCAGCAGCTGTTCGAGGACGAGATCGTGATCGTCGTACGGCACGACGATCCGCTCGCCCGCGCGAAGAGCGTCACGTGGGCGAAGCTCGTCGATCGCGAACTCGCGGTATTCGTGCGCGGCAGCGTCAGCGAATCGCTGCATCGCACCGGCGGCGCCAGGAAGCTGCGCCTGAACGTCACGTACCGGATGGAATACACCGAGCCGCTCTACGCGCTCGCGCGCAACGGCCTCGCGACCGCCGTGCTGCCAAGCCTCTACACGATGCATCTGCACGATCCCGAACTCGTCGCGCTGCGCGTCGACAAACCGCGCGTCACGCGTGCGATCTCGCTGATCTCGCTCGCCGCCGACGATCGCGGACCGCACGTACGCGCGTGCCGCGAGTGGATTGCGAAGCACATCTGATGCCACGTTCGCCGCGCGTGGCCGCCCGCGTTCAGGGCAGCTTCGCGATGCGCTCGACGAGCGTCGCGTAGAAGCGGTCCGCGTCGACTTCGTTGATCCACGTCGCATTCGGGGCACGGCCGCTGCGCCCGTTCCAGTCGACGATCGTCTCGCCGAGCGTCCATTGCCCGCTCGTCTCGACCACCACGTTCACCTTGCGGCCGCCGAACAGCGTCGGATCGACGAGATAGCCGACGGCCGTCGGGTCGTACATCGGCGCGTCTTCAACACCGCGCCGCTTCTTGTTGTAGGCGAGCTCGGCCTCCATGATGTCCGCGACGATCGCGCCGCAGCGGTTGCCGAGCGCGCGGAACGGCGCGACGCGCGCCGGCGTGATCGGCGCCTTCACCGCGACGTCGCGCGGCAGCACGACGATCGGCACGCCGCTGCCGAACACGACGTCGGCAGCCTGCGGATCGACGTAGACGTTGAACTCCGCGGCCGGCGTGATGTTGCCGCGCTCGAAGAACGCGCCGCCCATCAGTACGATATCGCGCAGTGCGGCGCGAATCCGCGGCGCCTCGACCAGCGCGGTCGCGAGGTTCGTCAGCGGGCCGAGCGCGCACAGCGTCACGCTGTTCGGCGCCGCGCGGCTCAGCGTATCGACGAGGTACGACACTGCGTGACCGGCCGCGAGCGGCGCGCGCGGCTCGTGCAGTTCGACGCCTTCGAGCCCCGTCTTGCCATGCACGTTCGCGGCCGTCACGAGGTCGCGCACGAGCGGGCGCGGGCAGCCCGCGTACACCGGCAGCGTCTTCGTGCGGCCGGCCCAGTCGCGGACGATCCGCGCATTGCGTTCGGTCAGATCGAGCGGCACGTTGCCTGCCACGGCCGTCAGCGCGCGCACGTCGAGCCGGTCCGGCGCGCCGAGCGCGAACAGGATCGCGATGGCGTCGTCCTGCCCCGGATCGGTATCGATGATCACCGTGCGGCGCGCGACGTCGCCGCCGGCCGCGAATGCGCCCGTTTCGGGCAGCAGCGCGGTGCCGGCCAGCGCGGCGGACAGTTTCAGGAAGGTGCGGCGGGATGCGATCGGGTGAGTCATGGTCGGGTGCTCAGAAGACGTGCCGGACGCCGAGCGTCGCCATCATCTGGCGCGTGCCGGTCGAACGCGCATACGCGAAGATCTGCGCATGATCCGCGTCGCCGGCCGCCTGCTGCACGATCACCGTCAGCGCGACGTCGGTGCGTTTCGACAGGAAGTAATCGGCCTGCAGGTTCACCTGATGCCATTTCGGACGCTTGTCGATCACGTCGTACTTGCCGTTCGTGAACGCATACGCGGCGCCGAGAAAGAGCTGCGGCGTCATCGTGTAGACGACGTTCACGCCCAGGTTCTGCAGGTGCAGGTGCGAATTGTCGAGGTAATCGTAGCGCACGTCGGTGAACATCGCCGCGAACTGCGCGCGGCCGATCGTGTAGAAGCCGCCCGTGCCCGCGATCCGCTGCCGGCTTGCGTACGCGGCCGGCGACATCGCGCTCTTGCTGAAGATCAGCAGCGGCGACGCATAGTCGTTCGCGATCGCGCCGTCCTGGTTCGTCGCGCTGTACGGATGGTTGTACTGCGCATAGACCGCGCTCCAGCGCAGCGGGCCGCGCTCATAGCCGAGCCCGAGGCTGTACGCGCTGTTGTTCGCGAAACCGGTGGCATTGCTGAAGCCGTACAGTGCGGTGAACTTCAGCCCGTAGTAGACGGGGCTCACGTACTTCACCGAGTTCTGCACGCGAATGTCGTTGTAGCCGTTGTCGTTGTCGCCGATGTTCACGCCGTTGCTCGCGATGATCACGGGCCCGATGTAGTCGTGGATCGCGTCGTACTGGCGGCCGAACGTCAGCGAACCGTAGGTACGATCGGCGAGCCCGACGTACGCCATGCGCCCGAACTCGCGGCCATTCTGCGCGGCCGTGCCCGTCATCACGTTGAAGCCGTTTTCGAGCTGGAAGACCGCGGACAGCCCCTGCCCCAGATCCTCCTTGCCCTTCAGCCCCCAGCGCGGGTTCTGGTTCGTGCCGGACAGCGCCTGCCACGCGTTCTTGCCGCCCTGATTCGTCGCGAACCCGACACCGGCCGAGATGAGACCGTACAGCGTGATGCTGCTTTGCGCACCGGCATGGGTCGCGAAGGCGCCGAGCATCGCGAGCGGAGCGAGCTTGTAGAGAGTTTTCATGCGGGTCGTGTGGTCGATGAGGGTCCAGGCGCGGCAGGGTTCCGCGAAACTGGGCACGACTATACGAACCCGGATCGGATAATAAAAGTTTGCTTTCCTTATATGTCAATAAAACGGATTTATTCTCATCTTTACGCCTTCCGCGCTCGGCGAACGGGCCGTCAATCCGCCGTGTCCCCGCCCTTCGGCAGCTTCGACCACGCGCCGCGCCCCGGCATCGGCGACCAGGCCGGGCGGGTCTTGCGCGCGCTGTCGATCACGACCAGATAGCGGCCCGCGATCGGCGTGATGTCGCGATCGCGACGCAGCACCCACAGCGACTTGCCGGCCTCGACGCGTGCCTGATAGTCGTCGTCGAGCAGCCCGTGCTGGTCGAGGAACGTATTCAGCGACGCGGGAATCCGCACGCAGCCCTTCGAATGCCGGATGCCGAGCAGCGCTTCGAGCCGGTCGGGGTCGGTCGCATGCATCTGGAAGCGCATCGGCGACACGCCGCCCTTGCCCCAGCCGCGCTCGCCGTCCACCCAGCCGAAATCGTAGATGCGCATGTCGCGGTGGCCGTAGCCGCGGATACCGTTCTCGTTCGTCGTGCCTTCCGCGCGGAAATCCATCGTATCGGGCGAGTGATGGAACACGCCGAGCGGCGTCAGGAAATGGTCGTACTGGCCCGGCAACCCGGTGCCGACCGGTGATGCGCCGATCATCAGCCACGCATTGGCCGGCGTCGCGCGGAAGTAGATGAACAGTGCCTGCACGTTCGGCGCGCGATCGACCATCACGACGTATTCGCCCGCGAGATCGCCAAGGTCCGCATCGGCGAGTGCTTTCTGAAGCCGCTCGCCGTACGCGCGCTGCTCGTTCGCCGGCACGTTCAGGCGTCGCGTGACTTCCTGCGTGAATCGCTTGCGGATGTCGAGCGCGCGCGTCGTCGCGCGTTGGGCTTCCTCGGCCGACAGCGGCGGATGCCGGCGCGGCGGAGTGGGCGCAGGCGGCTCGGCCTCGCTGGCGGATGTGTCGGAGGCGCCCGATGCAGGCGCGGCGGCCGACGACGCGGAAGCGGCCGACGCACCCGATGCCGCGCCCGCGGGTTCCGCGTGATTCACGTGTGACGCGGCGGATGCCGGCGCTGCCGCCGATGATGCACCCGGCGCCGCATGCGCGGACGAAGCCGGATGCGTACCGGAGGGCGCCGAAGCAGGCGGCACAGCGGGTGAGGATGAGGATGAGGATGACGCGGCAGACGGCGCAGCGTCGGACGCGGCAAAGGCAGGCCGCTCGGCGAGCACGGAAACCGACACTGCGGCAGCAAGCCCCACGGATGCGGCGACTGCGCGGTTGAGGCAACGCGGCTTCGCAAAGCGCCGCGTCAAATAGGCAAGAATCATACGTTCGAGGCCATCGGCCGATCCGGCCGCCGCATGCGGCTGGTGCGAGCGGCGCATCTTCCGCGCAAGCCATCGACACGTGCGGCGCATCGCGCGCGCCCGGCGCCGACGCCTCTTCGCGGCGGAGCCGTTCGCTGATGCAACGCGGGCGCTCCGATGGCGGCTAATGAGTCGTCAGGCCCTCCATTTTACTCGTCGATGCGTGAATCGGCAGCGACGAAAACCGCGATTTCCCGTGAAATTGCGCTTCGTCACGCTTTGTTTCAACTCGTTTCCACCTGCGCGTTCGTTGCATGGCAGGCTCGCGCCGTCCGATCGATTCGGTCAACCAATCATTCCGACGCCCCGTCCATCTGAACTCAGAACCTCGACCACATCGCACGCATGCCGCTCGAACCGCGCGACACGCGTGCGCACCTGCCCACTACTTCGAGATGGTTTCGAGCGCGATACCCTTCGTGCGCGGCCCCATCCCTCCGATCGCGGCCATTACGATCACCATCGCGCCCGCGATGAACGCGAACACGCCTAACGTGCCGAACCCGCGCAGCACGGCCGCGATCACGAACGACGAGAAGATCGCCGAGAAGCGGCTCCACGAATAGACGAAACCGACGGCCCGCGCGCGGATCGACGTCGGGAACAGCTCGGCCTGATATGCGTGGAAGCTGTACGACATGATGTTGCTCGCGAGCGTGAGGCCGATGCCGAGCACGATCAGGAACGCGCCCACCGTCGTCTGGCTGAACAGCAGCCCGCACACGACGATCGCCGCCGCCATTGCGACGATCACCGACTTGCGCTCGAAGCGGTCGGCGATCACGAGGCCGATCAGCGGGCCGATCGGCGCCGCGAGCGCGATCACGCTCGAATACATCAGGCTCGACGTGATCGTGATGCCCTGCTTGATCAGCAGCGTCGGCACCCAGTTCGCGAAACCGTAGAAGCCGACCGTCTGGAACACGTTGAAGATCGTCATCATGATCGTGCGGCTGCGATACGGCGGCACCCACATGTCGCGGAAGCTGCCGCGCGGCGGCACGGGTTCGGCCGGCGCGGGCGGCGGCAGCGGCCGACCGTATTCGGCTTCGACCTTCGCCTCGAGCGCGCGCATGATGCGATCGGCTTCGTCGACCCGGCCCTGCTGCGCGAGCCAGCGCGGGCTTTCCGGCAGTTCGCGGCGAATCCACCACACGAACAGCGCGCCGTGCGCGCCGATCAGCACGACCCAGCGCCAGCCGTCGAGGCCGAGCGGCGCGTGCGGCACGAGCAGGTACGCGAGAAACGCGACCACCGGCACCGCGACGAACCCCACCGCCTGCTCGCACGCGAACGCGCGACCGCGGATCTGCTTCGGCACGAGTTCGGAGATGTACGTGCCGATCGTCACCATCTCGACGCCGAGGCCGAGACCGACGACGAAGCGCCAGAAATTCAGCCCGGTCGCGGTGTCCTGGAACGCCATCACGACGTTCGCGGCCGTGTACCACAGCAGCGACCACGTAAAGATCGCGCGGCGGCCGAAGCGGTCGGCGAGGAAGCCGCACGCGATCGTGCCGATGAAGAGGCCGGAGAACAGCGCGGCGATGAAACTCGCGACGCCCGTGGTGCCGAACAAGCCGTGTGTCGTTGCCGAAAGGATGCCGCTTTTCACGAGGCCCGGCGCGACGTAGCCGCTGTACAGCAGGTCGTAGAGTTCGAAGAAGAAGCCGAGGCTCAGCAACACGACGAGCTTCCAGACGCTGCGCGTCGGCGGCAGGCGGTCGAGGCGGGCCGAAATGGAGCCGGGGTCGATGGAGGGGGATGGGGCTTGTGCCTGCGGAAGGCTGTCCGTTGAGGCCATCTTGGGCGCGTCTCCTGATCGTGTCGTGTTGTGTCTTGTCGTCCGGCGGACCGTCGAACCGCCGCCGGGCGAATCGCTGCATTGTACCGGCACGCCCGTTTCGCGCAGGTGCGAGCCGGCAAGCCGGCTGCGATACAGGCACCAAACCGATTCGATGCCCGATTCCGCGCCGGATAATGTGTAAATTGCGTAACCGTGTATCAGAGACGAAACGCGCGTCAGCTCGGCGTTGCCGCGCCGCCTTCCCCCGCCCGCCGACGGCGCAAGCCCGGCAATACGGGCCTGCCGCGCCGTTTCGCGCAGGCACGCGCCGCCAAAATCGCGGCGAACGGCAAGACGCAATCGGTACAACCACGCGTTCCGCGCCCCGGTAACATGCTACCGGGCCAACTCCCGGCTTCCGGCTGCCTTTCGGCAACCGACATTGTCGGCAAATCGTAAGCATTCCATGTCCATACAACGACTATCCCTGTACGCCCGCCGGATCGCGCTGATCGCGCTGCTGCAGTTCGCGGCGATCGCGACCGCGTCGGCGTTTCCGGCGGCCGCGTCCGCGCCTGTCGCGAGCGGCGTCGGCGCAACAGAGCCGGCCATCTCGCTGCCCGACGCGGTCGCGCAGCTCAAGCAGATGCAGGCCGAGCTGGACCGCATCAAGCAGCAGACTTCGACCACGTCCAACAGCAAGGAGCTGGACGCGCTCGACGATTCGGCGCAGGAACTGAGCGCCGATGTCGCGAAACTGCAGAGCGATCTCACGCCGCAACGCGCGCAGGTCCAGGCACAACTCGACGTGCTCGGCCCGCCGCCGGCCGAGGGCGCCGCGCCGGAAACGCCCGCCGTCGCGAAGCAGCGGGCCACGCTCGACGCGCGCAAGACGCAGATCGACGCCGCGCTGAAGCAGGCCGCCGACCAGAAGGCGAGCCTCGCGAACCTGACCGAGCAATTCGCGAAGCTGCACCGCAGCCTGCTGAAGAACCAGCTCGCGTTCCGTTCGGGCAGCATCTTCAGCGCGGAGTTCTGGCTGCCGCTGTTCCACCTGTCGCCAGACGACCGCCAACGGCTCCAGGATTTCGACGACGAATTGTTCGACATGCTGCGCTCGTCGTGGGTGCCCGGGCAGCGGACGATCACCGCGATGCTGCTGATCGCCGCATTCGCGGCATGGCTCGGCGGCCGCCGGCTCATCGAGCGAGGGCTCGCCTGGGTCGCGCTGAACCGCCTGCCGCCCACGCGCCTGCGGCGCAGTGCACTGGCGCTGTCGACCGCCCTGTCGACCTTCCTGGCAACGGCGATTGCGGTGCAGATCTTCTACCTCGCCGTCGCGCGCCGCTACGAGCTCACGCCGTCGCTGATCGATCTGTGGGACCAGTTCGTGAAGCTCGCCGCGACCTGCGCGCTGATCGCGGGCCTCGGCCGTGCGCTGCTCTGCACCAAGCACCCGTCGTGGCGCCTGCCCGCGCTCGCCGATCCCGTCGCGCTCGCGATGAAGCCGTTCCCCAGCATCCTCGCCGCGCTGCTGCTGGTATCCGGTACGCTCGAGTCGATCAACCGGATCGTCGACACCAGCCTGTCGGTCACGCTGTTCGGCCGCGGCATCGTATCGCTCGTCGTCGCGCTGACGATCGGCGCGTCGCTGTTGCGCGCGAACCGCGCGCGCGCCGCACTCGCGGCAGCAGGCGAGGCGCCGGAGCAACGTTCGACGCTCGCGGGCCTGATCCATGCCGGTGTCACGCTCGCGATCGTCGTATCATTGATCGCACTCCTGATCGGTTACATCACGGTCGCGCGCTTCATCACGTACGAGCTCGTGTGGTTCGAGATCGTGCTGTGCGCGACCTACATCCTGATCCAGTTGACGCGCGACGCGAGCGAGAGCCTGTTCTCGTCGAGCCTGTCGACGGGCCAGCAGATCAAGCACCTGTTCGCGCTCGAAGACCGTCACCTCGATCAGGCGCGCACGGTCCTGTCCGGCTTCGGCACGAGCCTGCTGATGCTGATCGCGGCAATCGCGCTGCTGACGGGCGGCTTCGGCACGACGCCCGGCGATCTGCTCGACAGCGCGGTCGCGATGATCGGCAGCCAGCGGCTGCAGAGCCTGAACATCATGCCCGACCGGATCATGAACGCCGTGATCGGGTTCGCGATCGGCTTCTACCTGCTGCGCTCGCTGCGCCGCTGGCTCGACGGCGAGTTCATGCCCGCGCTCGGCATGGATACCGGCATGCGCGTGTCGCTGATCACGCTGTTCACCAACGTCGGCTACGTGCTGCTCGTGCTGATGACGCTCGGTCTGCTCGGCGTCAGGTGGAGCAATCTCGCATGGATCGTCAGCGCGTTGTCGGTCGGTATCGGTTTCGGCCTGCAGGAAATCGTGAAGAACTTCGTGTCGGGGCTGATCCTGCTGACCGAGCGCCCGGTGAAGGTGGGCGACATGGTCAGCATCGCGGGCGTCGAAGGCGACATCCGCCGCATCAACGTGCGTGCGACCGAGATCCAGTTGAGCGACCGCTCGACCGTGATCGTGCCGAATTCGCAGTTGATCTCGCAGAACGTGCGCAACGTGACGATGGGCAACAGCACGCAGGGTGTCGCGACGCTGGTGCTGACGTTCCCGCTGAACACCGATCCGGAACAGGTGCGCGACCTGCTGCTCGATGCGTATCGCGCGCACCCGGCGATTCTCGACAAACCGGCGCCGTCGGTGACGTTCAGCCAGCTCGCGCCGGACGGGATCACGCTGAGCGTGACGGGTTACGTGTCGAGCCCGCGGATCGCGAGTTCGACGAAGAGCGATCTGCTGTTCGAGATCCTCAAGCAGTTGCGCGCGGCGGGGATTACGCTGTCGAGCCCGCAGATGCTGGTCGTGCAGAACATGCCGGCGGAAGAGAAGTGAACAAAGACGGCCGGTCGCGTACTGCAGCTACCGCGATGGCCGTCTCCAGTCCTACCGGAATGCCCATCGTCCGATGATGCCGGCGCTGGCAAGCAGTCGAAGCCGTGCCGCCTCCCATTCGGCGAGCGTTCGCACCCGTTCCTGGCGGGCATCGGCAAGCGCCGCCTGCGCCGACAGCAGTTCCAGAATATCGCCTGCGCCGAACGCGTAACGATTGCGCGCCGATGTCAGCGCCGCTTCCGCGGCAGCCAGCAAGCGTGCCGACGCTCCCAGGTTATCCGCCGTCGTCTCCGCATCGGCGTGAGCCTTCAGCACGTCACGCAGAATCTGCTGCTGCGTATCGTGAAGCTGTGCCTGTGCCAGTTCGGTCTGAGCCTGCGCGCCGCGAATCCGATACGTGCGGGAAAAACCGTCAAAGAACGGAATCGTCAGAGTCAGGCCGATGCTGGTTTGCGTCGCCCGCACCGACTGCAGCCCCTGATTCGGGTAGCCGTTCCGGGACAACGTGCCGCTCAGATCCAGCGTCGGCATACCCTCTGACCGTGCAGTCGTCACCTTCGCTTGTGCAGCCTCCCATTTGGCTCGCGCTGCACGAATCTCGGGATGAGAACCTTCGGCCGCGCGAAGCCAGTCGCTTAGCTGGCGCTCCGCGTCCAGCGCAACCGGTACGACTGCCTCTTCGACCTCGACCCGCGTGCCGGCGGGCAGACCGGTCGCAAAGACCAGTTCGGCGCGGGCCCGCGCGACCTCTCCGCCCGCTCGCCGGGCAGCGAGCAATGCCTTGGCCAACGCCGTCTCCGCCTGCAATACGTCTGCTCGGGATGCAACGCCCATGGCCAGTCGCTTACGCGACGCACGCAGCGTCGATTCCGCCAAGGTCGCGGATTCGGTACGCGCGGCAAACGCGGCTTGAGCATTCTGAACATCGAAATAACTCCCGACGACATCCGCGACCGCCTTTTGCATCGCTGCGTCGTGGCTCGCCAGCGCGGCCGTCAGCAGTTGTTGCGCCGCCGCGCCGTTTGCAGCCCGCCCGCCAAAGTCGAGTAGCCGCCAGTTCAACGTCGCGTTCGACGCTCGACCGACACCGCGCGTATTCATCGACGGTGCATCGGGATACCGGCTATATGTCGTCAGTTGGCTGATCGATCCGTTGATAGTGGGGAGCCATGCCGATCTGGCTTCACCCACCGCGGCGGCCTGGATCTTGATCGATGCCCACGCCGCTCGGATACGGGGGTTGTGGCATAGCGCAAGATCGACCGCATCACCAATCGTCAGCGGCTTCGCCGGGTCGGTCGACGAAGCGCACACAACTGGCGCGTCATCGCCCGGTAATCGCTTCCCCGCATCCAGCACCGGCGGACGGGTCAGCAGCGGATCGGCGAGGCCATCCGGAATCCCGCGTGTTTCGGCATTGCACGCAATCGAAACCAACATCAGGCCGAAGACCCACGGACGCGCGCGATCTTTCAAGCTCCTAGCGCTCACGCAAACTCTCCCGTGCATGCTGCAGCAACGGCGACAGCACATACTCGATTACCCGCCGCGTGCCGGTTCTGATTTCCGCACTGCCCGACATACCCGGCGACAGTGCGATCTCGCGACCGTCGACCATCAGCGCCGAACGATCGAGCATGATCCTGACCGAGTAGACGAGCCCCTTCTTGTCGTCGTCTATCGCATCGCGCGAGACATGACTCACGGTCGCCGACACCGTGCCGTATTTCGTGTACTCGAATGCGTCGATCTTCACGCTGGCGGCCTGCCCTTCCTTGACGAAGCCGATATCCCGGTTGTCGACGAATGCTTCCATTTCTACCGCCCCCTCTCGCGGCACGATCTGCATCAGCGGCTGCGCGGCCGGCACCGCCGTCCCGATGGTGTGGACGGCGAGCTGCTGGACGGTTCCGTCGATCGGCGCGGTCAGGCGCAGCAGTTCCCCGTGTGCCTCCGCTCGCCGCATGTCGCCCGACGACGCGTCCACGATACGCTGCGCATCGTTCAGCGCATCCTGGGTATTCCTTCGCGTCTCTGCCACGAGCGCCGCGCGTTGGTGACGAGCATCCGCCAGTTGTCCCGCCATATCGATGCGCTGCTGCTCGGCCTCGATCCACGCGTGCTCCGCAACGTCACCGGTCTTCATCAACCTGGCGTAATCGTCCGCACGACGCGCCGCAAGCGGAGCGGCCTGGCCGTACCTGTGTATTTCGCTGTCGAGACGGTCCCGCCGCGCGACGAAATCGCGCCATTGATCCAGCAGGTGTCGCTCGACCTCGCGCCGCCGCTCGGGCGACACGCCCTCCACATCCGCCAGTCGAGGTTGTCGCCCCGTGTCGATCGCGTCGATCAACGCCCGTGCACGCTCGACCTGCAGTACCGCATTCAGCCGGTCGCCGTCCGCCCGTTGACGTTCGGCGTCGATCACGCGTGTGTCGAGATCGATCAGCGCATCGCCCGTCTTCACGATCTGGCCGTCGCGCACGTGCAGCGCTCTGACGCTCGCCACTTCGACCGCCGCCAGTGTCTTGGTCCGGGAGGATGGAATGATCTTGCCGCCGCCGTCGACGACAATGTCGATTTTCCCGAAATACGACCAGACGATCGCCGTCATCACGAGCAGGATGAGTATGCGCGCGACCCACCGGCCTGCCGGCGAGACAGGCGCCGCCTGGACCGACAGCGCCGCCGGGAGAAATTCGGCCTCGTTCGCGTCGAATGCCGGCAGCGTCATCCGATGGCGTCGCTTCCAGCAGTGACGCCAGACGTCGCGGTAACGCCCCACCAGTTCACGCCAGGCCTCTGCCTGCTGCCGCACGCTCATGTCCGTGCCTCCGCTACGTCGCGGCCGCCCTGTTGCAGCGAATACAAGTGTGCGTAGATGCCATCCCGCATGCGCAGCAGTGTGTCGTGCGTACCGCTTTCCACGATCTGCCCGCGATCCATCACGAGAATCCGGTCGGCATCGCGCACCGCCGAGAGCCGGTGCGCAATGATCAATACCGTGCGTCGCGCGCAGATGTCGCGCATGTTGGCCTGTATGACGGCTTCGGATTCGTAGTCGAGCGCGCTGGTCGCCTCGTCGAATATCAGGATGCGTGGATCGGTCATCAATGCGCGGGCAATGGCGATGCGCTGCCGCTGGCCACCCGAGAGTCCGGTGCCATGCTCGCCGACGAGTGTGTCGTACCCCTCCGGAAGTTCGCAGACGAACTCGTGTGCGCCGGCCAGCCTCGCAGCATCGATCACCGCGTCGATCGACGCAGTGGGTCGAGCCAGCGCGATGTTGTCCCGTACCGAACGATTGAACAGCGTGTTTTCCTGCAAAACGACGCCAATCTGCTGGCGAAGGCTCGCCGTATCGATCACGGCGATATCCTGCCCGTCGACGAGCACTCGCCCGCGATCCGGCACGTATAGCCGCTGCGCGAGCTTGGTCAGCGTGCTTTTGCCCGACCCGGAGCGGCCAACGATTCCAATGACCTCCCCCGCCGCGATCCTGACGGAGATCTGCCGGATGACATCGCTTGCATCCGGCCGGTAGCGAAACGATACCTGGTCGAACTCGATCGCCCCGTCGAGACGGGGTACACGCGTCTTTTTCGCTGCGGTTTCGGGCGCCGTGTTCAGGATATCCCCGAGGCGCCCCATCGAAATCCCCACCTGCTGAAAGTCGTTCCACAACTGCGCGAGACGCAGTATCGGACTGGATACCTGCCCGGCCAGCATGTTGAACGCGACGAGCTCGCCGACCGTCAACTTGCCGTCGATCACCAGCATGGCGCCCAGCCACATGATCGCCGCGGTCACCAGCTTGCTGATCAACGCCACGCCGCCGCTTGCAATCGTGGCAACGTTGGTCGCCGCCAGCCCCGCACTCACATAAGCGGCCAGTTGACGATCCCATCGGTCCGTCCAGCGCGGCTCGAGTGCCATCGCCTTGACCGTATCGATTCCGCTGATGGTTTCAACGAGGAATGACTGATTCTCGGCGCCCTTATTGAATTTTTCGTTCAGACGCCGCCGAATGATCGGCGTAAACACGACCGACAACAACCCGTAGAGCGGAATCGAAACAACGACGATCAACGTAAGCCACGCGCTGTACCAGAGCATCACCCCGAGAAAAACGAACGAAAACGCGAGGTCCATCACCAGCGTCACGGCGTTGCCGGTCAGGAACGCGCGAATGTTCTCCAGCTCGCGAATACGGGCGACGGAATCGCCTACACGGCGCGCCTGAAACCACGCCAGCGGTAACGCCAAAAGATGGCGGAAGAGCCGCGCGCCGAGTTCGACGTCGATCTTGCTGCTCGTATGCGCGAAGACCCACGTTCGTATCCCCGAGAGCGCCGCCTCGAACAGCGTCGCGCAAATCAGCCCAACGGCGATCACGTTCAACGTCTTCATCGCGTGATTGACGAGCACCTTGTCCATCACCACCTGGAAAAAGAGCGGCGTGGCGAGCGCAATCAACTGCAACACCAGAGAAATCACGAGGACCTCGCCCAGCAGCTTCCGATACGTGACGATTGCCGGAATGAACCAGCTGAAATCGAAGCGCGCCAGAGTGCCCGCAATGCTGCTCCTGCTCGTGAAATAGATGAGCTCTCCCGTCCAGATTTCTAGAAGACGCTCGCGCGTCAGCACGGTAGGCGCCTCCCCCGGAAACTGGACAAGCGTTCGGGGCGCGCGCGTTCCATCCCCGGCCTGATACTGCGCGACCACGAAATAGCCGCCTTCACCCTTCATCCGTGCGACCGCGGGCATAGGCGCCCGATCCAGTCGTTCGGGGTTCTGTTGAACGACCCGGGCCGTCATGCCGAGCGAACGCGCGGCTCGCAGGATTGTTTGAGTATCGAAACGATCGAAACCAAATTCATGTCGCAACGCGGCTTCGTCGGCCGCGATGCCGTGCAGGCTCGCCATCGTCAGAACGACGGCGAGACCGGAGTCGACATCCTGCGTCGGAAACGACGCCTGAGGCCGGAAATTGGAACTGTCCATGGAGGGAATACGTGGCGAGGAAGGAAATGCGATACGGCCGGCAGCAGGCCGTCCGGTCGCACTAATGTGCAACCGGACGGATGGACGTTCGGGAACGGGAATTAGCGCCAGCTTGTCGCCAGCGTGGGCGCAAGCGCGGCCTGATGCTCAGGGGGCAGCGTTACCGCTCCTGCAGCCGGCGGCGACCATGCCGCCATGGCCTGTACCAGCTTCTCGACATCGGCGTTGACGAGCGTCCGACCATCGTCCAAGCGGATCTGCTCGATCTGATAGCGTGATCCCGAGTACCAGTCCCGAACCGTAGCCGTATCGCTGGAGCCGAGGATACTGATCTCGAGATCGTCGCCGACGTGACGGAACCACAATTGATCCGCGGATACGCCAGCCCCGATGCTGATCACATCGCTGTTGCCGAGCGTTTCGTCGTCGTCCCGGATCGTGTCGCGGCCGGACCCGCGGCCAAATCGATAGGTATCGTTGCCCAAGCCGCCGACCAGGATGTCGTTGCCGGCACCACCATCCAGCACGTTGTTACCGCGATTGCCGATGATCGTGTTGTCGAGTGCGTTACCCGTGCCGTCGATGTCCTCGTTCCACAGTTTCAGCGCTTCGGCCGTGTAGATCGCGTAGGCATTCGGTACGTTGGCGGCTGCCCGGAACTCCTGAAGGCTGATGTAGCGCGTCATGTCGCTGACGCGCCGGCGGCCCGAGTCGGCGATATAGAAGCCTTTGAGCTGGCCGTCAGAGTCTCCGTAGACCGCGCCCGTCACGGTGACGACGTGATTCACGCCACCGCCATCGAGATAAGCGCTGTCCTCCCAGAGCCGCCCCGAGTTCAGCGCGAGTATCACGCCACGACCACTGCGCACGAGATTCGCAACCGCATGCTCGTCGTAGCCGGCAAGCAGATTGTTTGCAATACCGTAACTCTTGAGCAGCGCCTGTTGCTGAACGTAATTCGACCCGCCTCGCTGGTAATCCGTTGCCGCCGGGCTGGTGACGGCCCATTGATTGTCGATTGCGCGTCGGACGACGTCTCCCTCAGTCGTCGGCGTCCCGGTCTGCGTCAACAGATTCGCGATCGAGGTCAGCGCACACGTTCCCTGGAACGTCGGAACCGCATCGCCTTGCATGTAATCCAGCTCGTTGGCCTTCGGGTACCCGTACACGTGAACAGCCACGCCGTCGACAAGCCCTTTTTCCGGCTTGCCGAAATCCAGCAGGTTCAGGTTCTCGACGTGTTCGCCCAACGTATAGCTGATCTTGCTCTGCACGGTATCGATACCCTCGCCGGCGAATTCGACGACACGGTCGCCGACATTGTCGACGTAGTAGGTATCGTTGCCCTTTCCGCCGATCATCGTATCGGCACCGGTGACACCATCGAGGATGTTGTCTGCGCTGTTGCCGACGATCCGGTTATCGAGCGCATTGCCCGTGCCGTTGATGTTGAAGCCTTCGACGAGTCTCAATTCTTCGATATTGGCATTGAGAATGTAGTTTGCGCTGCTGATGACCGTGTCGTAACCCTCGTTTGCGTATTCGAGAATCACGTCATTGACGCTGTTCACGATATAGGTATCGTTGCCCGCGCCGCCTTCCATGTGATCCGCGCCGGCCCCACCGTCGAGATAGTCGTCGCCGAGACCGCCGAGCAGCGTGTCATTGCCTTCTCCACCGTAGAGATAGTCATCGTCGGTTTCACCGGGGCCTAGCGTCCTCTTCGCCTCGTTGTCGCCGGTGAAACCCACCAGCAAATCGTCGCCGGCGCCGCCGTACAGGATGTCGTTTCCGACCTGGCCGAACAGTCGGTCGTCACCGTCGCCGCCGTAAAGCCGGTCGTGGCCGTCGCCCCCCTGAATTTCGTCGTTGCCTGCGTCGCCGTGGAGCAGATCGTTGCCGAGACCGCCGAGGATCAGATCGTTTCCGGCTCCGCCGTAGATCGTATCGTCGTCGGTTTCCCATGCGGCCAGCGACTGCTTCGCGTCATTGCTGGCCGTAAAGCCGACGAGAATATCGTCGCCGTCGCCACCCCAGATCGTGTCGTTGCCTGCACCGCCAAAAATCTTGTCGTTGCCGGATTCACCGGAAAGCGCGTCGTTGCCGTTGCCGCCGTTCAACTCGTCGTTACCCGCCCCACCGAAGAGCCGGTCGTCGCCATCTCCGCCGTCGAGGAAATCGTGGTCGTTGCCGCCGTCGAGGTAATCGTTGCCCAAACCGCCGTACAGCGCATCATTGCCGTTGCCGCCATACAGCGTGTCGTTGTCGGATTCACCCCACGACAACGTTTGCTTCGCATCGTTGCTGGCGGTGAAGCCGACCAGCACGTCATCGCCATCGCCGCCCCAGAGCACGTCGTCGCCGGCTTCGCCGAAGATGCGGTCGTTACCGGCGTCTCCAAGTAGCTGGTCGTTGCCTGCGTCACCATGCAGTTCGTCGTTCCCGGCGCCGCCGAAGACCGTATCGTTTCCGTCCCCGCCACTCACGAAGTCCGCTCCGTCGCCACCGTCCATGTAGTCGTGGCCGAGGCCTCCCCACATCCGGTCGTTGCCGGCGCCACCGTACATGACGTCGTCATCCGTTTCGCCCCAGGCCAGCGTTTGCTTGCTTTCGTTCGATGCGGTAAAGCCCATCATGATGTCGTCACCGTCGCCGCCGTTCATGATGTCGTTGCCGACCTGGCCAAATAGCCTGTCGTTGCCGATCCCGCCGTCGAGGACGTCGTTGCCGGCGCCGCCGTTGAGTTCGTCGTCACCTTCCTCGCCGTACAGTCTGTCGTCGCCGTCATAGCCGAACAGCGTGTCGTTGCCGGTGCCGCCCCACAAATTGTCGTTGCGGCTGCTGCCGCCCATGATGTCGTCGCCGCCGCCGGCGAGGAAGTTCACGAGCAGGCCGCTGTTGATCCAGTGACCGTATGCGGCGTAGTAGTTCGCATCGAATACGTCGTTGCCGTCGGTTCCGACGAGATAGGTTCGATTGCTGTTGTTGACCTTGATTTGATTCGGGCCGAAAAAGATAAAGTCTCTGCCGCCGTTGACCCAGTAAATATTGTCGTTGTCGCGCAACCACCGATAGTTCGAAAACGGTACGCTCGGCGCCAGATAGATTCTTCCGGGCTGGCCCGCAACGTCGCTCCCCTTCCACGGCGCGGCGGCAGAGCCTGCCGCATACCAAGCGTTGCCGCGGGTCAGAAGGTCGTAATCGATAGCGCGGATCTCGGAAATCCCTGCCTGCCGGAGTGTTTGAAATTCGCCCGCGTCGCCGATGCCATCTTCATTGGTGTCGACCCAGACTTGCAGCCCGCTCAATTCCGCGCCTGAAAGCTTGCCGTCGCGATTGGCGTCAAGCGATCCAAGCGCTGCCGCGCTCAGGCGACGCCGCTGCGCGTCGAGCAGTACGGGGGTCTTGTTTGCAATCGATACTGCCGCGTCCAGTGCGGCGCTTTTCGCTTCGTAGAATGCGCCGATCGGGTTTTGCCAGCCTGCGGGCATCGTGAACCCGTAGTCGTTTTTTCCGCCAAAGGTCAGGGTTCGCGAAATAATCTGGCTCAGATCCAGATAACTTGTGCCGCTCAGTAGGCCGGTGGCGCGATATCGCGACAGCAGGCTGTCGGCAAAGGCGGCATCGCGGACGTTGGACAAGTCGTAGCGCTGACCGCCGTTTACGACGAAATTGCGGTCGGTAACGCCGTCGCCGTTGGTGTCTTCGCGGATTACGCTGGCGCCGTTACCGAGGTGGGTTTCTGTTTTGATGTTGTCGAAGACGCCGTCGCAGTTGGCATCGGTTCTGGTAGTAACCACGCGGCCATCATTGGCAAATCGAGTCTCTTGAAGCCTGGCACCATTCGTCGCATATCTTACATATTCCGTCACCTGTCCGTTCGAGCCGTACAACGTTGCGGTACTGAGCGCCCCGCTAACGTACTGGTTGATCTGCGTTGCACCGGTAGAAAATACCAGCGTGGTGGCCTTGATAAAACCCGTCGCCAGATCCAATGAATAGCTCACTCCCGCGACTGGCGCTTGGGACAAACGTTTGCCGGTCGCACCGTAAGCTACTCCATTTTGCTCATAGTACGTTGTATCCAGATCCGCTCCGGGACGCGCCCGAGCCAGATAGTTTCCCGCCACCTCGATCATGACCAGCTCCAGCGTGTCAGCAGACATCTTTCCGACGTTCGCGTCGTAGACCTTGGTCAGCGCACTGTTCAGATCGAATCCGGGCGCAGTGTCGTGGTCCGGGCGATCGCCCAGTACGGGGATCAACACACCGCCGTTTTTTGCGATCTCCCGAGATACCAACCAATTGTTATAGGCAGCCGCAGCCTCTCTTGTCACTCCCACCATAGCCGCCACATGGTAGTCGTCTCGCATCTCAGCTGCATGGAGCCGCTCCCGAGCTTGATCGCGTGCATCGTTGACATAGTGGCCAATCTCGTGACTCAAGATGCCGACCAAAACACGCGGATCGAGTCCGTCGAACGTCATTCCACCGTAACTCCCAAATACAATTCCTGGCCGCCGACGATCCCAGAATATTCCCCGCTCGTCAGTGTCAACCCTAATTGCCTCCAGATCCTTATTCACAACACCTTCGTTGTATTTGATTATTTGCTCTACAAGCAGATTACTCTTATTAATCAGATCAATAGCCTCTCGCCCCAACTCAATATCTCGAAACAATTCTTCACGACCAGTTATCCGCATAATCCGCCTCACTTTCTCCCACGATTCATCGAAATATAAACACCACTAATACAACCACCACGATCAATCGAAAAAACCGCCCTGGTATTCACATCCTTCTTTTCATATATATATGCCCACCACGTCCCGTGAGAAACCGGATATTTTTCAACATTATCAAATATCTCGAACAGATCGCTCGGTGTTATACATATTTCCTTGCTATCAATGGGGAGCGACAACCCGGCCCTATAGAAACCTCTCCCCATAGGCCAGAATATTCCATAGTCAAACCCTCTCGTCTTCCTGTATTCTTTAGAGGATGCCATGCGTTTCACATCAACCCCATACCCCTCAATCACTCCCTTGCTATCGCTAACTGGCTGCCGTGGGTCCACTCTGTAGTCAATCCTTAGTCGATTCGCAACAAACTCGACATTCTCAAGATCGCCAGAATCTGCAACAGTCTTGATATCCGTCAAAAAAATCTTTGGAGACCGAACCGGGTAATCCTCCACTGAATTAATCGCACACGCAGAGACAAAAAACGAAATCACGAGCAAAACAAAAATCTTCCTCACGCCCCCCAATGCTAAGCCATGACGTCGACCATCCTCTGGCAGCAATGGCAAGCCATCTTGATCCGCTTCATATTTCATACGTAGATCTAATCAATATATACACAACATCAACACTTATCCCTACATCACACTATTGAACCGCACGATGCCATGTCACGAAGATATAGAAATAATTGAAAGAAGACAAGCGAACGCTTAACTTCCGTACGCATACGAAACGACAGAATAATTCCGTACTTGTCCGAGTATGCGATATATTCCTGCCGAGCACCGTCGGTTAAGTCTCCCAATAGCATCCCCCACGCAGGCTAATCTCAACATAAAGAAGGAAACGGATGGCGGTCGTAAAGCGGTGGCCACGGCCGCGCTAACAATTCCGCCCAATTTTCACCAGAATCCCGACGTCAATTTGGAGACGAAGGCTCCGCTTCCTATGCGATCTTGGAAAACAAGCCATCTTTCCAAGATCCGCCGTGCGACCTCAACGTAATTCAAAAGTTGAACATCAAGTCGGCTACAAACAATGCTATCCAACGTGCTGATTGTTACGTTACTCAACTCATCCAAGCTCTGCCACATCGTACTCGCATATTGGACCCACGCAGCAGGACCCGTAGAAAGACACACCGCATTGTTCGACACTTACCCCATCTGAGCGGAACCATATTGCAGCGAATTTAATTCCTTTCCCATGGCGAACCCAGCCCATCCCACTCATCAAGTTCATGCCAAGCCATGAATCACTCCTCTTTCGATGAAAAAATTCTGGTCATAAAAAACCAAATCCAACTAAGACCTAGAGAAATACTCATAATATGAGCACCGCCGGCGAACAATGGCCCCACCAAGCCAAGCCACAATCGAGACTCACTAATTGGAATGAAATTAAATTCGTAGTAATACCCCTCAACCAAAACAAAAATCCCACATAAAAGGAAAAACGGAGCCCCAAAAATTACCTTTGCCTTCCCTGCCATCGACAATCTTTCATACGTTTCCCTCCCCTTAGCCTGACCAGCATAAAGCAAGCGAAATCCGACCAGAAGCCTAAAAGGGAACGCGGCAAGCATCAGTGCAAAATAGAGTGCAGTGACGTCGGGGAATTTTGACTTTTCAACAGCACCGAATATCAAAGGAAATACTTTGCCGACGCCGGCTACAATCACATCCAGAAAGGGCCATTGCACCAGCACATCCTCCGGCGCAAGCCAAGCTACGATTACACCGGCGACATGCAATACCAGAATAACCGGACTGAATTTATAAATTCCAATTATTTCACCAACAATACTTCGAGATTCATTCGAATCAGTTTCCTTTTTCAATATTGAGTCACGTCCCATTAATTTTACTTTCCAATCCATTCAACATTGGCGACCCATATTAAAGCCACCCCAACCAGTTCTTACTCATTCATCAATCGCTCGACGCCAATACTTCTTTCTGCTCAGATTCGCGTAATTTCATAATTCGAAATATCAATGTCATCCCAAAAACCACATGAAAATCCGTTTTCTGCCGTACCTTACCCGTCACCGAGCACAACACCACAAAGGTATAGAAAGAATTGAAAGAAAACAAGCAAACGATTAATTTTTCATACACATACGAAACAAGGAAAACAATTCCGTACTTGTCTGATCCACGCCTTACAACCCCGAATTAGCTGCCCTTTACACATTCACAATACCAGTCGATCTACTCTATAGACCCATGAGCCAATCAATACCGCAAAAAATCAAAAAAGCCGGCGCTGTGGTAGCAATGCCGTTCAGTCAAAACCTGAAAGGTATTTTTGTTTTATCGTTGGAGTAGTAAATTTATCGTTGGAGTTGTAAACGGAGCGGCAAACTGTTAACTTGGTCAGCGATGCTGAACGACCACCTGACCTTTCTACTGGATACCGCACCTGCCGACCTCAGTCGACTCAGCAAAGCATCTGCCACATAACTGGATCGAACAGGCCATCGAAGCGGCGGGCGCGGCCGGCATTCGTCGGCGGTGCTTACCGGCCGAACAACTGGTGTGGCTGGTCATCGCGCTAGCAATCTACCGGCACTGGTCAACCAGCGAGGTGGTCGATAGATTCGATCTGGTCTTGCCAACGAGGGCACGTTCGTCAGCAAGAGCACCGTCGCTCAAGCACGCCCAGGCCCGGCGATGCGCCCGCGGCCCGGCTTATCGGGTTCATTCCGTGCCATTTTTACCCCCTCATTTTCGACGACACCCATGAGACAAAAATAAAAACCCATACAAAACCTACTGCAACACCGAATGCCTCAACACCGCCCGCAAATAATGGCCCGACAAGCCCAAGAAAAAATCTAGAATTTGAAATAGGAATGATGTTAATTTCATAGTACGGCCGACCGAACAATACCGCCACGATCCCAAACCCAAAGAAAATAACGACTCCAATTGAAGCAAAAATTCTTTTCCAGAAAAATCCTCTAATTATTTCAAATGTCCTATCCCTATCCGCATAAAATGCCCTAGTTGAATCAATGATTCTCAGCGGCAGAAACACATACATGATCGAAAAATACAATCCGGTCACCTCAGGAAACACCGACCTCTCAATCGCTTCCCCTATAACTGGAAATATATTCGCCATATAGGACACAAACCTTCCGAGCGTCTGGTATTGCACCAATATGTCATCGGGAGCAAACCATGCCATCAGAGCGGAGACGAAATGCAAAGCCAACATTCGCGGACAGTAGCGGTAATACCTCAGAAGGCCTTTCAATTCATTCATAGATTGCTTCGCCAGAATTCTTATACTCGCAAAGAGGCCTCACCCTACAATCGGCCTTAATTTACGTCCCTCAAAGCCACATCGACCCCTCAAAAATATAGAAAGAATTGAAAGAAAACAAGCAAACGCTTAATTTTCATACACATACGAAACAAGGAAAACAATTCCGTACTTGTCTGACCCACGTCTTACGGTCCTGAATTAGCTGATCTATATATACCCACCACCAGTCGATCTACTCTATAGACCCACGAGCCAATCAATACCGCCAAAATAAAAAAGCCGGCACTCTGGCCGGCTTTTCCGCTAAACCTGAAGACCGACGTATTGTCAGTCGCTATGTACAGTCAGCACACGATACGTGTTCACGACACGGTGCATCAAACATCAAACTTCACCCCCTGCGCCAGCGGCAGTTGCCGGCTGTAGTTAATCGTATTCGTCGCCCTGCGCATATACGCCTTCCATGCATCCGAACCCGACTCGCGCCCACCGCCCGTTTCCTTCTCGCCACCGAACGCGCCGCCGATTTCCGCGCCGCTCGTGCCGATGTTCACGTTGACGATCCCGCAATCGCTGCCGGCCGCCGACATGAACTGCTCGGCCTCGCGCATGTCGTTCGTGAAGATCGCCGACGACAAGCCTTGCGGCACCGCGTTGTGCAGCTCGATCGCGTCGTCGAAGTTGTCGTAGACCATCACGTACAGAATCGGCGCGAACGTCTCGCGCTCGACCACCGCCGACTGCTTCGGCATCCGCACGATGGCCGGACGCACGTAGTACGCATCCGCATGACCGACGTCGACGCGCTCGCCGCCCTTCACTTCGCCGCCCTGCTCGCGCGCATCGGCCAGCGCCTTCTGCATCGCGTCGAACGACGCACGATCGACCAGCGGGCCGACCAGCGTGCCTTCCTCGAGCGGATTGCCGACCTTCACCGACGCATAGGCCTTCTCGATGCGCGGCAGCAGTTGCTCGACGAGGCTGCGATGCACGATCAAACGGCGCAGCGTCGTGCAGCGCTGGCCGGCCGTGCCGACCGCCGCGAACGTGACCGCGCGCACGACGAGATCGAGGTCGGCGCTCGGCGCGACGATCATCCCGTTGTTGCCGCCGAGTTCGAGGATGCCGCGTGCCAGGCGCTGGCTCAGCACCTTCGCGACTTCCTGGCCCATCCGCACGCTGCCCGTCGCGCTGACGACCGGCACCTTCTTCGACGCCGCCAGCGCCTCGCCGACATCGCGCATGCCGAGCACCAGTTGGCTCAGCTCCGCCGGCGCGACGCCCGGATGCGTCTTCTCGAACTCGCGAAGCGCCTTCTGGAGCAGCACGTGGCAAGCGATCGCGGTGAGCGGCGTCTTCTCGGACGGCTTCCACACGACCGAATCGCCGCACACGAACGCGAGCGCCGCATTCCACGCCCACACCGCGACCGGGAAGTTGAACGCCGAAATCACGCCGCACACGCCGATCGGGTGCCACGTTTCCATCATCCGGTGGCCCGGGCGCTCCGATGCGATCGTGAGGCCGTAAAGCTGGCGCGACAGGCCGACCGCGAAATCGCAGATGTCGATCATTTCCTGCACTTCGCCGAGCCCTTCCGACGTGATCTTGCCGGCCTCGAGCGTGACGAGGCGGCCCAGTTCGGCCTTGTGCTCGCGCAACACGTTGCCGAACACGCGCACGAGTTCGCCGCGCACCGGCGCCGGCACCGTGCGCCACTTGAGGAACGCGTCGTGCGCGGCGTCGATCTTGCGCTCGGCGTCGGCGGGCGTGTCGACGGCCAGCGTCGCGAGCGTCGCGCCGTCGAGCGGCGAACGCGCGGTCAGCGCATTGCCTTTCCACTGGGCGAGATCGATGTCGAGCGCGGCAAGAATGTCGTTGAATTGCATCACTTCCTCTTCAGGGACAGATTGATCGGTGCGGCGGCAGCGCCGCCCGCGTGATTCGATTGGAGCGCGTTCGAGCGCCTCGTGCAAGCGGATGCGCCGCGCGGCGGGCCCGATGCGCCATCCGGCGCATCGCGCTGCGCCGCCGCCGAAAGCCCGGCCGGACGGCGCGCCCCGGCCTCGCGAGGCACGATCCATGAAACACATTGTCGATGGCCACAAGTCGGGCCGCTATTGATATTAACTCACGACTTCATTCCCAAAACGCAAGAAGTCAGTCGGGCAGCCGCGTCCGTTCGTGCTCCGATATCGGACGGTTCCAAAGCTCGTGGACGGGTGCTCGGACGCGTCGCGCCGCGACAGCAGTTGATGATCATCCCGCATCACCCTGTTCGGAAATATCGTTTGCTCGCCCGTGCACCCCGCACCCACAATCGGTGCGACGTCGAGGTGCAACGCACCCGGCGTGCCGCCGGCCGCCACTACGGCGCCCGGACGACCGACGAAGGCGCACGCATCAGGGCCCGGCTCAGCGGGCCGGCTTCGCCCCGCATCACCGCTGCCCGGCCCGCGGCCGGCAACGCGTCGCGCTTCGTCACCGAACAACAATCCCGGAGACAGCGCCCAGCGCCCGCCATGCATTCAGATGCCCGCCCCGATTCGTCCCGCCCGTCCGGCTTGCCGCCCGCGAAGCCGTCCCTCCACCGTGCGTTGCAGGCCCGCCATCTGCGGATGATCGCGATCGGCGGCTCGATCGGCACGGGCCTGTTCGTCGCGTCCGGCGCGTCGATCTCGCAGGCCGGGCCGGGCGGCGCGATGCTTGCGTACATGGTGATCGGCCTGATGGTCTATTTCCTGATGACGAGCCTCGGCGAGATGGCCGCGTTCATGCCGGTGTCGGGCTCGTTCGCGACCTACGGCGCGAAGTTCGTCGACGAAGGCTTCGGCTTCGCGCTCGGCTGGAACTACTGGTACAGCTGGGCCGTGACGCTGGCGGTGGAACTGGTCGCCGCGCAGCTCGTGATGAATTACTGGTTCCCGCACGTGCCGGGCGTCTGGTGGAGCGCGCTGTTTCTCACGCTGATCTTCGCGCTCAACGCGCTGTCGGTGCGCGGCTTCGGCGAAGCCGAATACTGGTTCGCGCTGGTCAAGGTGCTGACGGTGCTCGCGTTCGTCGGCGTCGGGCTGCTGATGATCTTCGGGATCATGCAGGGCGGCCCGAGCGCCGGCTGGGGTAACTTCACGACCGGCGACGCGCCGTTCGTCGGCGGCTGGGCGACGATGCTCGGCGTCGCGATGATCGCGGGCTTCTCGTTCCAGGGCACCGAGATGATCGGCGTCGCGGCCGGCGAATCGGAAAACCCGCGCACGACGATTCCGCGCGCGGTGAGCCAGATCTTCTGGCGCATCCTGCTGTTCTACGTGTTCGCGATTTTCGTGATCGGCGTGCTGATTCCGTACACCGACCCGGGCCTGCTGAAGAGCGACGTGACCGATATCGGCGTGAGCCCCTTCACGCTCGTGTTCCGCCACGCGGGCCTCGCGTTCGCGGCCGGCGTGATGAACGCAGTGATCCTGACGGCCGTGCTGTCGGCCGGCAACTCGGGGATGTATGCGTCGACGCGGATGCTCTACAACCTCGCGGCCGAGGGTCGTGCGCCCAGACTCTTCGCGAAGCTGTCGCCGGGCGGCGTGCCGCGCAACGCGCTGTATGCGACCACCGCCGTCGGCGCACTGTGCTTCCTCACGTCGCTGTATGGCGACAAGACCGTGTACCTGTGGCTGCTCAACACGTCGGGCATGGCCGGCTTCATCACGTGGCTCGGCATCGCGGTCAGCCACTACCGCTTCCGCAAGGGCTTCCTGAAGCAGGGCTACCGGCTCGACCAGTTGCCGTACCGGTCGAAGTGGTTCCCGTTCGGCCCGCTGTTCGCGTTCGCGCTGTGCGCGGTCGTCGCGCTCGGCCAGGACTACCACGCGTTCCTCGCCGACAGGATCGACTGGACAGGCGTCGCCGCGACCTACATCGGCCTGCCGTTCTTCGTCGCGATCTGGCTCGGCTACGCACTCGTGCGCAAATGCCGCCTGGTGCGCTACGAGGACATGGAAATCGCGCCGTGGATCGAACGCAACGCGGCGCATGAAGCAGCCGAAAAGGCCGACGCCGGTTATCCGGCCTACGTTGCCCGCCCGGTCAACCCGACGCCGGGCGCCTGACGCCCGGTACCGCGCCAGCGGCCACCCCTTCGCGGCGCCCGGCCCGCTGCGCTGAAAACCCCATTCGACGCGGCGCGCGCGTTCAGGCAAGATCGACGCGCCGCCCGTTTTTCCGCCGTCACGAGTCACCGAACACGCATGCAGAACTTCTACGAAGCCACCGTTTCCCGCCAGCCCTACCCGGAACTGACCGGCACGATCGATACGCAGGTCTGCATCGTCGGCGGCGGCCTCGCCGGCCTGTGCACGGCGCTCGGCCTCGTCGAACGCGGCGTGCACGACGTCGTGGTGCTGGACAGCGAGCGGGTCGGCTTCGGCGCGTCGGGCCGCAACGGCGGCTTCGTGTTCGGCGGCTACAGCCTCGACAACGCCGACCTGCTGCGCACGCTCGGCCGCGACGAAGGGCGCCGGCTGTACCGGCTCACCGTCGACGCGGTCGATCTGATCCGCGCGCGCATCGCCCGCTACGGGATCGACTGCGACATCGTCGACCGCGGCGTGATGCTCGCGAACTGGTTCGACGATCCGGCGCGGCTCGACAGCGTGCGCACGCTGATGAAAGACGAGCTCGGCGTCGACTGGGAACCCGTCCCGACCGACGCGCTGCGCGAGCGGCTGAAGACGCGGCGCTATTACGGCGGCCTGTTCGAGCCGAACGCATTCCATTTCCATCCGCTGAAGTACGTGCTCGGCGTCGCGGCGGCCGCGTCGCGCGGCGGCGCCCGCGTGTTCGAGCGCTCGGCCGCGCTCGGCATCGCGCGCGACGGCGCCGGTTACGTCGTGCGCACGGCGCAGGGCACGGTGCGCGCGAGGGACGTCGTGTTCGCCGGCGGCGGCTACGCGCGCGGCGTGTCGCCGCGCATCGAGCGCGCGGTGCTGCCGATCGCGACCTACGTGATCGCGACCGAACCGCTCGGCACGCGCCTGCCCGACGCGATCGACGCGCCGTACGCGATCTACGACACGCGTTTCGCGTTCGACTACTACCGTCCGCTGAAGGACACGCGGATCCTGTGGGGCGGCCGGATCTCCGTGCTCGACCGCGGCCCCGACGCGATCGCGCGCCTGCTGCGGCGGGACCTGCTGCGCGTGTATCCGCAACTGGACGGCGTGAAGGTCGACTACGCGTGGGGCGGGCTGATGAGCTACGCGCGGCACAAGATGCCGCAGATCGGCCGCGACGCCGACGGCGTGTGGCACGCGATCGCTTTCGGCGGCCACGGGATGGCGCCGACCACGGTGGCCGGCGAGACGCTCGCCGCCGCGCTGGCCGAAGGCCGGCCGGTGCCGGACGGCTTCGCCGCGTTCGGGCTCACGCGCACGTTCGGGCTGGCCGGCCTCGCCGCCGCGCAGCTTGCGTATACGGCGTACCAGGCCCGTGACGCGCTCGCGTCGTGCCGCCGCTGAGCGCCCGCGGCGGCCTTGCCGATTAGAGCGGAAGGTCGGCCGGGCGGGCATTTTCCGCATGCTAGAATGCCTTTTCCAAGCCGCCGCGAACCACAACAAAGTCACATGAAAGCAGGAAGCAAGGCCGCCACGTCCGACCCCCGCGCGCTTGCGTCCGATGCGCGGCGCAAATACGATCCCGAGCAAACCAAGCGCAACATCCTCGAGGTCGCCACGCAGGAATTTTCCGCGATGGGCCTCGCCGGTGCGCGCGTCGACGCGATCGCCGAGCGGACGAACACGACGAAGCGGATGCTCTACTACTACTTCGAAAGCAAGGAAGGCCTGTACGAGGCCGTGCTGGAGAAGGTGTACGGCGACATCCGCGCATTCGAGCAGGAACTGCACGTCGGCGACATGGAGCCGCGCGAAGGCATGCGCCGTCTCGTCGAATTCACGTTCGACTATCACGACAAGCATCGCGATTTCGTCCGCCTCGTGTCGATCGAGAACATCCACGGCGCGAAATATCTCGAACAGCTCAAGTCGTTCAAGAACCGCAACGTCAGCATCATCAAGACGCTCGAGGAACTGGTCGAGCGCGGCGCGGCCAGCGGCGCGTTCCGCAAGGACATCGACGCATACGACCTGCACCTGCTGATCAGCTCGTTCTGCTTCCATCGCGTGGCGAACCGCTACACGTTCGGCGCCGCATTCGGCCGCGATCCGTCGGCGCCGCGCCTGCGCGCGCGGCATCGCGACACGATCGCCGACGCGGTGCTCCGCTACGTCGCCGCGTAAGCGACGGCAGCCCGCCGAAGCGCGCGCCCGTCGCGCCCGTCGCACGTCGGCGCATCAGTCCGTCGGCGCGGTCGACGCGAGCGCGATCCGCGCCTTCTCTTCCGGGCTGCCCGCGACGTAATACTTCTTCGCCCAGCTCGAATCCGGCGCGAGCGCGAGCCGTGCATGCGCGCCCGTGCCGCGCTGCTTCGCACGAATCGCCAATGCGCGTGCGCGATAGTGCTCGTAAAGCCGCAGGAATTCCGCGAGATAGATCGCCGCGATCCGCTTGTCGCGGATCTCGAGCAGGTTCTCGTCGTTGTACTGCTCGGAATTGCGGCTCATGTTCGCCGAGCCCGTATAGACGACCGGATTCGCGCCTTCCGCGTCGATCACGATGAACTTGTGGTGGATCACGACGGGCGGAAAGGCCGGCGCCGGCTCGCCCGGGAAGAGCCGCAACTCCGGCTCGAAACCCTGCGGCACGGTGGCCGGCGAGAAATACGACGCGTCGATCACGTCGTGGTTGTCGCGGCTGCGGTGGTACAGCTCGAGGTTCGCGAGCGCCGCCGCATCGAGCGACTGGCCGGCCTGCCGCGCGGCATCGGCCTTCGTCGCGCCGCCAACGTTGATCCGGTTCACCAGGCCGAACATCATCAGCCCGCGGTCGCCGGCCGCGAAGCACGCATCGCGCAGCGCCGCGTCGGTCGGCATGAACAGACAGAACGACACCGAATGCTTCGCGGCCGCGATCGCGGCGACGATCGTATCGATCTCGGTACGCTGCCCCGCCGGCTCCGGCGAGTACGCGACGCGTACCTGCGCGCTGCCGATCGTCATCGGCGCCGACCAGCCGGGCGACAGCCGGGCGGTTTCCGCAATCGACGGATTCCCGGCCAGCGCGAGGGCGCGCTCGTTGTACAGCGCGGCGAGCGCGGGCGAGTCGAACGCATGCAGTACGTTGGCCTGCTCGGTGAGCCCCTCGGTCGTGAAGTTCGCGGAACCCGTCAGCACGCGCGCGGGCGCCGGGTTCGACCGCGCATCGGTCACGATGAACTTGTCGTGCATGATGTGCGTCCGGTCGCGCGGGGCGAGCGTCGCGAGGCCTTGCAGCGCATCGACGGCCGGCTGGTTCGGCGACGGCAGCGGCGGCTTGCGCTTGCGCGCCGTCGTGTGCGCGTCATAGACGATCGCGAGCGACGCTTCGCCATGCCGGCGCCCGAACGAGGCGAACGCAGGCAGCGCCCACAGCGCGTCGGTCAGGTGATAGACGGCCGACACCGCGCGCGACGCGGGATCGAGCATCCGAGCGAACACCTGCTCCATGTCGTTCGCGAGCCACGTGCGCAGCTTCAGCGCCTGCGCGGCGCTCGGCGCCTCGTTCGGCGCGAGGCCGAGCGCCGCGACCTGCTTCGCGAACGCCTGCGAACTGACCACCGCGCGGTTGAACCACGTGCCGATGCCGTCCTCGACGTGCGCGGGCAGCACGACGTCGCACGCGCCGGCTTGCGCGTCGAGCACCTGCAGGTTCGCCGGCGTGCCGACGACCGGATAGACGTCGTAGCGAAACGACGCACCGCGGTCCTGCGGATCGATGCGCGCGTCCCACCACATGAATTTCTGGATCGGCGCCTGATCGGTCGGCGCATCGCCCTGCGTGTCGGCGGCCGGGCCGTCGAACGTCAGGCGGTTGGGCAGCCAGCTGTCCGGCGCGCGCGTCTTGCCGTCGGCCGACCAGAAGCCCGGCGTGCGCCGAATCGCGAAGCCGAGGAAATCGGCGCGCGACGCCGCATCGGGCCAGTCGAAAGCCAGCAGGACGAGGGTGGGGGAAAGATAGCTGCGCACGCTGACGGCCATTCGTTGCTCCCTGGCCTGACGGCCGGTCGAGGTGAATGGGTCAGTGTCGACGGCGGTTCTTCCGGCACGATGACCGTTCGATGAACCTTGTATGTCGGACGCGCGTCAGTCGCACACGAGCAGCTCGATGCCGCGAGCGGTCAGCGCGCGGCGCACCGCCTTGTCCGGCGCGCGTTCGGTGACGAGATAGCGGGCGGCCGACGCGCCGTTGATCCGCACCGGCGTCACGCGGCCGAACTTCGAATGGTCGGCGACGATGATCGCCGTGCCCGCCGCCGCGATCATCCGGCTGCGCACTTCTGCCGCGAGCCGCGAATAGTCGGTGCATTCGCCGTCGGGCGTGATGCCGCCGGCGCCGACGAACGCGAAATCGACGTGGTATTGCGCGAGCTGGTGGATCGTGTCGAGCCCGAACGTGGCGTCCTCGTCGTCGGACAGCTCGCCGCCGAGCAGCGTCACGCGGTTGCCGTTGCGCCGCGCGAGCACGAACGCGGTGCGCCAGTCGTTCGTGTAGATCGACAGCCGGTGCCGGTCGGCGAGCGCCAGCGCGACCGCATGCGGCGTGCTGCCCGAATCGATCAGCACCGATGCATCGTCGGGCACGAATTCGGCCGCGCGCCGCCCGATCGTGCGCTTCGCGTCGGCGTTCGCGGCTTCGCGCTCGGACAGGCTCGGCTCGCGGCGAGCCGCGGCCAGCGCGCCGCCGTGCGTCATCACGAGCAGGCCGCGCGCGGCCAGCGCGTTCAGGTCGCGCCGCACGGTTTCGCGCGACACGTCGAGCGAACGGACGAGTTCCGCGACCGACAGCGCGCCCGAGCGTCCAAGCTCCGACAGGATGTATTGATGACGTTGTTCCGCCAGCATCGCGTGTGCGCCCGAGGCGACTGGTAATGGGTAAGCCGGCCATTGTATTACGGTCGTTTGACGACCATTTGACCGCGCCGGGGAATGCGGCCGGGCGGCGGCCGCGCACGTCGCCCGAAAGCGAAATTCAGTATTGCCGGGCGCACGCGAATCGGCGCGGCGCCGGTTGCTACACTTGGCGTTTCGCCGAACGACCGACCAAGACCGACTAACCAAGGGGCTCGCGCCATGTATCGCAAAGGCAGTGTGATCGAAATCCAGTTTCCGCCGGAACGCCTCAACGACGCGGCGGGCGACCCGTACTGGATCGACCTGACGCTCGACGAAGCGCGCCGACTCTACGAACAGCTCGCCGCGCGCTTCGCGACCGACGCGCGCGCCAACCAGCCGCTCGATACGTTCTCGATCGACTGATCGCCGCCGCGTCGTAGCCGCCCGCACGGGTCGGTACGCATCGCCTTCGCATCGCCCACCCGGCGCGCGATGATCGCCCGCACCGTCACGCACCGCCCGGCGTGAGTGCAGGATTCGACAAGACACCGGCACGGCTTCGCCCGATACTGGCCGACTTTCCGGTTCTGTCCGGCCGCGTCGCGGCCCGTCACGCATGCTCAATTCGATCGTCGCCGCCGTTTTCGTCGCGCTCTGGTCCACCGGCTTCATCGTTGCACGGGCGATCAAGCCCTACGCCGATCCGAACCTGTTCCTGCTGGCGCGCTTCGCGGGCACGGCCGCGCTGTTCGGCGTGGTGGCGCTCGTCGCACGCGCGCCGTGGCCGGCCCGCCGCGAATGGCCGCGCCACCTGATCGCCGGTGCGCTGCTGCAAGGCGTCTATCTCGGCGCGAGCTACTGGGCCGTCGCGCAAGGGTTGAATGCGGGCGTGATGGCGCTGCTCGGCGCGCTGCAGCCGCTCGCCACCGCCGTGCTCGCGGTCCCGCTGTTCAACGAACGCCTGCCCGCGCGCGGCTGGCTCGGGATGGCGCTCGGGCTGGCCGGCGTCGCGCTCGTGCTCGCGCCGAAGGTAACGGGCGGCGTCGCGCCGCCGCCGGGCGCGGCGCCTGCGTGGCTCGTCGTCACCGTGTCGGTTCTCGCGGTCGGGGCGATCACCGCCGGCTCGCTGTACCAGAAAGGCAAGCTCGCGCAGAGCGACCTGCGCACGGCCGTCGCCGTGCAGAACTTCGGCGCGGCGGTCGTCGCCGCCGCCTTCGTCGTGCTGCTCCATGAAACCCGCTGGATCGGCGCGCCGGCGCTGTGGGTGTCGCTCGTATGGGGCGTCGTGTTCCTGTCCGGCGGCGCGGTCACGATGCTGATGTGGATGCTGCGGCGCGGCAACGCCGCTCGCGCGACGTCGCTGCTGTTTCTCGCGCCGCCGCTGGCCGCGCTGCAGGGTTACGGGCTGTTCGGCGAAACGCTCGCGACGATCCAGCTCGCCGGCTTCGCGCTCGCGCTGGTGGGCGTCGTGCTCGCGCGGCGCTGACGCCGGCCGTCGCCCCGCCCGGAGGCCGTTCGCGCCGCATCCCGCACCTGCCTGGCGCACCGCGCACCATGGCGACGCGCCGCGTCTCGCCGAAGCAACGCGAAACCGCCGGAAACGCAGGCCCGGCGCGGCGGCGCGCCGCGATTGCGCTTATGATGGGCGCCTTGCAATTCGTTCCGGAATTTCCCTCATGACCTCCGCCGATTACGCCAGCCGCCAACGCGCGATCATTGCCGAACTGAACGTCGCCCCGCACTTCGACGCCGAAGCCGAAATCGCCCGGCGCGTCGATTTCCTCGCGCAGTACCTTCGTTCGACCGGCCTGCGGACCTACGTGCTCGGCATCAGCGGCGGCGTCGATTCGTCGACGGCCGGCCGCCTTGCGCAACTGGCGGTCGAGCGCCTGCGCGCCGACGGCTACGATGCACGCTTCATCGCGATGCGCCTGCCGAACGGCGTGCAGAACGACGAAGAGGATGCGCAGCGCGCGCTGGCGTTCGTGCGCGCGGACGAGGTGCTGACGGTCGACGTGAAGCCGGCCGCCGATGCGATGCTCCGTTCGCTGGTCGCATCCGGCCATGCGTTCGACACGCCCGCGCAGCAGGATTTCGTGCACGGCAACATCAAGGCGCGCGAGCGCATGATCGCGCAGTACGCGGTAGCCGGCGCGCGGCGCGGCATCGTGATCGGCACGGATCACGCGGCCGAATCGCTGATGGGTTTCTTCACGAAGTTCGGCGACGGCGGCGCGGACATCCTGCCGCTCGCGGGCCTGAGCAAGCGTCGCGTGCGCGCGGTCGCGCGCGCGCTCGGCGGCGACGAGCTGATCGTGATGAAGGTGCCGACGGCCGACCTCGAGGAGCTGCGCCCGCTGCGCCCCGACGAGCACGCGTATGGCGTGACCTACGACGAGATCGACGATTTCCTCGAAGGCAAGCCGGTCGCCGATCGCGTGTATGAAACGGTGCTGCGCTTCTACGACGGCTCGCGCCACAAGCGCGCACTGCCGTACACGATGTTCGACTGGCCGGCCACCGCATAAGCCGGCCGCCGCGCCACCGACATACCGCCGCGCGCACCGTCACGGCTGCGCGCGGCCGACCGGCGACGGGCCACGCTACGCGCGCCCGCCCGTCTTCTTCGCCTGCAGCGCACGAATGCGCATCCGCGCGCCCGTATCGCTGACCGTCGCGTCGTACATCGTCGCGAGATCGCGCTTGAGCGCGGTGCGCGACCCGGCGTCGAGGTACACCATGTGCCCCGACGGATAGAACCGCGCGGACAGGTTCTGCCGCACCTTCTGGTCCTCCAGCGGCATCTGCTGCAGATCGATCACGGTCTGGTAGAACGGCGTGACGAAATCGTAGAAGCCGTTCGCCGACAGCACCTTCAGGTCCACGTTCAGCGCCATCACCGCGGCGAGGTCGCCGGCCGTGTAGAGAATCACGTTGCCCTGTGCATCGATGCCCTGCTGCGCGCCGGTCGGGTCGATGTGGCTGAAATCCCAGTTCTTGAAAGCCTGGTCGTTCAGGTCCGTGAACGCCGAGTTCGACGTGAACTTCAACTGCTCGTTCAGGTAGCTGTTCCACATCGCCGTATAGACGCCCGTCACGGCCGTCATCGTCGGATCGTTGCCGCCCGAATTCGGGTCGATCTTGCCGGCGATGCCCGACGAGATCCCGGTCACGCGGCCGTCGTACGAACCGAGCGCGAGCCCCTGCGCATGCAGCAGCGTCGTCAGGAACAGCGAATTGCCGCGCGCGTCGTAGCCCGCGATGTCGAGGCCCCACGATTGCAGCGTCGCCGTGTCGATGCCCGTGTATTCCGACAGTTTCCGCACGGTGGCCGGGTCCGCATGCGGCGCCGCGCGCAGCGCGCTCAGGTAGTCGGTGCGCGCGAACTGCGCGACTTCCTCGACGAACGCGCCGAGATCGCTCGGCGCCGGCTTGATGCCGAGCTTCTTGTGATACCACGCGTCGGCCGCGGCGGTCGGCAGCGTGCCGACCGGGTTGCCGGCCTGCCGGTAATCGAGGATCGACGATTGCAGCGTGACGCCGTTCAGGTCCACGCCGTCCTCGTGCAGCTTGTACGCGAGCACGCAGCTGCGCGCGGTGCCGTACGATTCGCCGAACAGGTATTTCGGCGAATTCCAGCGGTTGTTCTTCGTCAGGTAGCGCTTGATGAACTGCTTCAGCGAATCCGCATCCTGGTCGACGCCCCAGAAGTCGCGATTCTTGTTCGGCGCGACGGCCGCCGAATAGCCGGTGCCGACCGGATTGATGAACACCAGGTCGCTGTGGTCGATCATGCTGTCCGGGTTGTCTTCGATCTGGTACGGCGCGGGCGGCGTGAACCCCGGCATCGACGTCTTGATGCGCTTCGGCGCGAACGAGCCGAGCAGCACGAACACCGACGACGAGCCGGGCCCGCCGTTATAGAAGAACGTCACGGGCCGCGTTTCTTCCTTCGCGCCGTCCGCCGTGAACGCGACGTAGAAGATTTTCGCGGCCGGCTGCGAACTGCTGGGATCGACGGTCACGAGGTGGCCGACCGTCGCCGTGTACGCGATGCGCCTGCCGTCGATCAGGATCGTGTGGTGCGTGATCGCGGCCGCTTCGGTCGTGTCGGTCACCGAGTCGTCGGGGCCGTTGCCGTACGCGACCGGATCGAAGAACGGCTGGTCGCGGCCGCGGCTCAGCGCGACCGGGTTGATGGTCGGCGGCACGCCGTGCGAATTGTGGTCGCCGTGATGCAGCGGATACACGCCGCCGGAAGATGCGGAATCGATGCCCATCGTGCTGCTCCTGGAGGTGAAAAAAGACGCGGGAAGATCACCCGCGTCGAAAGTAAAGGCAGGTACCGGCGCGTCAGCTCGACGGCTTGCGCGCGAGGAGCGCCGCCAGTTTCGCGCCGTCGGGGCTGCCGAGCCCCGTGCACGCGTCCCAGCCGGCCGCGGCCGCATAGGTGCCATTCGAGCCTTTCGTGATGTCGCGCAACGCATCCGGATGCTTGTACAGCACCGGATTGATCCAGCCGGCCGATGCGCCGGCCGCCGCATTGATCCGCGCGATCAGCGCGGCCCACAGCGGTGCGACCGCGCTCGTGCCGCCCATCACTGCGGGCGTGCCGGCGACCGACACTTCGTAGCCGGTCTGCGGCGACGCATCGCCGGCCACGTCCGGCACACCGCGCTTGGCGAGCGGCGTGGTGGTGCCGTCGGCGCGTGCGACCTTCAGCCCCTGCTGCCACGCCGGCAGGTCGAACAGCGAACTGACGCCGCCGCCGCCCGCGCCGCCGCCCGACGCCTCGTCGTTCCACGTGACCTCGCTGCGGATGCCCTGCCCCGGCAGCGCATCGAGCTGCGTGCCGCCGCAGCCGAGCACGTACGGGCTCGACGCCGGGAAATCGACGTGATCGGCGCCATCCTGCAGCCCGTCGCCCGAGCCGCTGTCGCCCGACGCCGCGCATACGGTGATGCCCTGCGCGGCGGCCGCCTGCAGCACGCGGTTGAACGCGTGTGCCGACTGCGCCTGCCAGATCGCTTCCGGGCCGCCCCAGCTGATCGAGATCACGGAAGGCCGGTGGGTCTTGTCGGTGACGGCCGCGTTGACGGCCTGGATGAAGCCCGCGTCGCTGTTCGGCGCGAAGTAGACCGCGATCTTCGCGGCCGGCGCGATCGCGCCTGCGATTTCGATGTCGAGCGCGACTTCGCCGTCCGGGCCGTTCGGCTCGCCGGTCGGCGCATTGCGGCCGGTGCCGACGTTCACGTCGACGAGCGTCGGCGGCGTCGTGATCCCGAGCCCGCGGAAATACTGCTGGATGTCCGCCGCGCGATAGCCGCCGCCGAGTTCGATGATCGCGATGCATTGCCCGGCGCCGTCGCCGGCCGGAAAGTCGTACAGCGACGCAAGCTGGATCGGCGTGAACGTGACGGCCGCCGCGCCGCGCGCAGGCTTGAACGGCGGACGGAAGCGGAAGTGCGGCCGCGCCTGCGGGCGGCTGTCGAGGCCGAGCACGGCGGTTACCGCGTCGCCGAGCTCGTCGGGCAGCGCGATCGGGCCCGAGCGGCCGCGATACTGGCCGATCGACCGATGCTCGAAACGCTCGAGCTTCACGCTGAACGCGGCTTCGAACTGCGCGATCGTGCCGGACACCACGACGACGCTTTCGACCGGGTCGACGCGATCGACCGTCAGTTGATGACGATGCGCGAATTCCTCGGTCTTGCGGATGTCGTCGGGATTGGCGGAGAAACGCTGCGCGAATGCGTCGCGCGACACCGGTTTTGCGCGGGCGTCGCCGGTGGCGAGCTGGTGGACCAATGCATCGAGTTGCCCTTCTTCCTGCCGCCGCAACATGATCGTGACGTGGATGCGTTCTGCCGGATCGCACTGGCCGAGACACTTGGACTCGGCGACGATGCGGGGTTCACGGTCGGCTTGAAGATGCCTTGCCATGTTCAGACCCTCCTTGGTACCGCGTTGCACGGAACAGCCAGGAAATCGGACATAGCCTGCGGACGACGGTTCCGTTCGGTCAGTCGATTCGCGACGGCGCGTTTGCGACGGCGCGTTCGCGACGGCGCGTTCGCGATCACGCGAAGTCAGAGGAAGTTTAGAACAGTCAGACGATTTGCGCGCACGCCCTTCTGCGGCGAGCGTTTGCGCGAAGGCCGGCATCGCGCGCGGCCTGAATCGACTCGTGCATGGCCCGCCCGCGCGGCCGATCGCCCCGCCGGCGGCCATGTCGGCGCAACGCTCAGTCCATCGACAACCGCAGCGCGAAACCGATCAACGCCGCGGAGAAGGTCCAGCGCTGCACCGTCTGCGCGAGCGGATGCGCACGCATCCACGCCGCGATGCGCGACGCGCCGAACACGCACGCGAGGTCGAAGCACACGCCGGCCGCCACCAGCAGCGCACCGAGTTCGAACATCTGCCAGACGACCGGCCCGACCTCGGGCCGCACGAACTGCGGCAGCAGCACCGAGCAGAACAACAGCGCCTTCGGGTTCAGCAGATTGGTCAGCAATCCCTTCACGAACGACTGCCGCAGTTCGCCCGCCGCCGCGTCGCCGTCGCCGAGCGCGAACACGGGCGAGCGGAACACCTGGATCGCGACATACGCGAGATAGAGCGCGCCGCCGTAGCGGATCACCTCGTACAGCCACGGCGCGCCGCGGATCAGCGCCGCGACGCCGCATGCCGACAGCGTCACGTGCGCGGTGCGGGCGAGCGACAGGCCGGCGGCCGCCGCCATCCCCGGCCGCACGCCGCGGCCGATGCTGGTTTGCAGCACGAGCGCCATGTCCGGCCCCGGCACCGCATAAATGGCCGCCAGCGCGGCGAGATAAATCAACAGCAAATGCGTGGAAATCATGGTCTGCCCCTCGTCCTTCAGTGACGATATGTTGCCGCCGAAGGCAGAGGGATTATTGGCCATTTGCGGCTCAGGAATGGCGAGTCGTAGCGGAATCCGCCACAATCACGGGGTCATGACAAGGATTCCGCCAAAATGATCGACCTCGACAAAACCGACCGCGCGATCCTCGCCGCGGTGCAGCGCGACGGCCGCCTGCCGATCGCGCGGCTCGCCGAATCCGTCGGCCTGTCCGAGACGCCTTGCGCGCGGCGCCTCAAACGTCTGGAAAACGACGGCTACATCGAGCGCTACCGCGCGCAACTGTCGCGCCAGGCGCTCGGTTTCGGCGTGGTCGCGTTCGTGCTCGTGCGGTTCGCGACGCACGACCGCAAGGTCGCCGACCGGTTCGAACGGGAAGTGCTCGGCATCGAGCGGATCCTGGCCTGCCACAACGTCGCGGGCACCGCCGACTACCTGTTGCAGGTGGTCGCGCGCGATCTCGACGATTACGGCACGTTCCTGCGCGATTCGCTGCGGATGCTGCCGGGCGTGACGTCGATCGAATCGGCGCTGTCGCTGCGCGAGGTGAAGCACGATGCGGGGTTGCCGGTGCCGTGATGCATGGCTGGCCGGCAAGCCGCCCGCGCGCAACGCGCGTTCACCGGGTCGGCCGCGCCGGCGTCACACCACGTCGGGCGCCTGATGCGCGCGCTCGAGATCCTCGAGAAACGCTTCGACCACCGGATCGCCGCGTCCGTCGCGCGCCACGACCATGTGGAACGTGACCTCGTAGTGCAGTTGCTCCGGATTGAGCGGCGCGAGCAGGCCCTGCGCCACATAGGGCGCCGCGAAGTGCTGCGGCAGGTAGCCGAGGTGATGGCCTGACAGGATCAGCAGCGCGACGGCCTCCATGTTGTCGGCGGTCGCGGTCACGCGATCGGGCGTCGTCGACATCTGCGCTTCCGGCAGCGGATACGAGCGCCAGGCCCACTCGAAGCCGGCGACGTCGGCCGGCGTCAGCGTGCCGGCGCCCTCGAACAGCGGATGGCCACGGCCGCAGTAGGCGACCTGCCGCTCGATGAACAGCGGCGTGTAGTGCAGCGTCGGCACGCGATGCCAGAAATAGCCGACCGCGATCTGGATCTCGTTGCTCAGCAACTTTTCCTCGAGATCGCCGGGCGCGCGCACCGAGATCGAGAAGCGCACCGCCTCGTCGCGCGTGCGGAACGCGGCGATGGCTTCGGCGATCCGCGCGTTCTGGCTCACCGGCGTATGGCCGATCAGGCCGATGTTCAGCGTGCCGACCAGTTGGCGATCCATGTGCCGCGCGGCCATCCCGAATTCGTCGAGCGCCGCGAGCAGCTTGCGGCTCATCGCGTGGAACCGTTCGCCCTTCGGCGTGAGCCGGAAGCCGCTGCGGCCGCGCTCGCACAGCCGGTAGCCGAGCCGCGTCTCGAGCGACGACAGCTGCGCGCTGATCGTCGACTGGCCGACGTTCAGTATCGCCTGCGCGGCCGACACGCCGCCCGCGTCCGTGACCGCGAGAAACACGCGGATCAACCGCAGATCGAGGGTCGACAGATTCCCCAGCACGTTCATCCCCTTCCATACATCGATGAAGATCGATGTTTACGTCGATATCTTCGCATTCTTCTTTGCCGGCGGAGCGCGTAAAACTGTGCGTCAGGCCGCGTCGCATGATACGGCAACCCCACACCGGAAGAGACGAACCCATGAACGACCACACCCATTTCCAGCCGCTCGGCGGCAATGAAATGCCGCGCTCCGGCGGCATCGCGACGATGATGCGCCTGCCGCACGTGGCGAGCGCCGAAGGCCTCGACGCGTGTTTCGTCGGCGTGCCGTTCGATCTCGGCACGTCGAACCGCACCGGCGCGCGCTTCGGCCCGCGCCAGATCCGCACCGAATCCGTGCTGCTGCGCCCGTACAACATGGCCACGCGCGCGGCGCCCTTCGATTCGCTGCAGATCGCCGACATCGGCGACGTCGCGATCAACCCGTACAACCTGCACGATTCGATTGCCCGCATCGAGGCCGCGTACGACGCGATTCTCGAGCACGACTGCAAGCCGATCACGCTCGGCGGCGATCATACGATCGCGCTGCCGATCCTGCGCGCGATCCACCGCAAGCACGGCAAGGTTGCATTGATCCACGTCGATGCACACGCCGACGTGAACGATACGATGATGGGCGAAAAGATCGCGCACGGCACGCCATTCCGCCGCGCGGTCGAGGAAGGGTTGCTGCACGGCGACAAGGTCACGCAGATCGGCCTGCGCGGGACCGGCTACGCGGCCGAGGATTTCGACTGGTGCCGCGAGCAGGGCTTCCGCGTCGTCCAGGCCGAGGAATGCTGGAACAAATCGCTCGCGCCGCTGATGGAAGAAGTGCGCGCGCGCATCGGCGACACGCCCGTCTACATCACGTTCGACATCGACGGCATCGACCCGGCCTACGCACCGGGCACCGGCACGCCGGAAATCGCGGGCCTCACGGTGCCGCAAGCGCTCGAGATCATCCGCGGCGCGAAGGGGCTGAACATCGTCGGCTGCGATCTCGTCGAAGTCGCGCCGCCGTACGACCCGTTCGGCACCACGGCGCTGCTCGGCGCGAACCTCGCGTACGAGCTGCTGTGCGTGCTGCCGGGCGTCGCCTACCGCGACTGATCCCGGCGCCGCCACTATTCCAAATCAGAGGATTCCAGAGGAGCACACACCAAGATGGGGACTTCCGCCAAGCAACCGAAGCGTGCGGCGCTCGCTTCGTTCGTCGGCACCACGATCGAGTGGTACGACTTCTATAGTTATGCGACCGCCGCCGCCATCGTGTTCGGGCCGCTGTTCTTTCCCGGCGAAAACCGCTTCATCAGCCTGCTCGCATCGTTCGGCTCGTTCGCGGTCGGTTTCTTCGCGCGGCCGCTCGGCGGCGTGATGTTCGGCTATCTGGGCGACCGCTTCGGCCGCAAGCGCTCGCTGCTCGCGACGCTGATGCTGATGGCCGTGTCGACGGTCGCGATCGGCCTGCTGCCCACCCATGCGCAAGCCGGCGTGATCGCACCGATCCTGCTCGTGCTGATGCGCGTGCTGCAAGGCATCGCGGTCGGCGGCGAATGGGGCGGCGCGGTGCTGCTCGCCGGCGAGCATGCGCCCGAGGGCAAGCGCACGTTCTTCGCGTCGTTCGCGCAGTTGGGCAGCGCGAGCGGCCTGATCCTGTCGATGCTCGCGTTCGGCGCGATCAGCACGCTGTCGAAGGACGACATGATGAGCTGGGGCTGGCGCGTGCCGTTCCTCGCGAGTTCCGTGCTGCTGATCGTCGGCTTCGTGATCCGCGCGAGCGTGTCGGAATCGCCCGAGTTCGAGGAAGTCAGGAAGAGCGGCAACATCGCGCAAAAACCGCTGCGCGAAGCGCTCAAGGTCTGGCCGCTGCTGCTGCTCGCGATCGGCGCGAACGTTTACGGGATCGCCGGCGTGTATTTCAGCAACATCTTCATGATCAGCTATGCGACGCAATTCCTGTCGCTCGACCGGTCGATGGTGCTGCATTGCATGACGATCGTCGCGGTGCTGCAGTTCGTCGTGCAACTCGCGGCCGCCTTCCTCGCGCAGCGCTTCGGCACCACGCGCGTGCTGCTGATCACCGGCGCCTGGGCGATGATCGTCCCGTTCGTGATGCTGCCGCTCGTGCACCTGGGCACGCCGGTGTCGATCACGATCGGCGTCGGACTCGCGACGCTCGCGGAATCGGGCTACTACTCGGTCGTCGCCGGCTTCGTCAGCGGCATCTTCGTCGCGCGGATCCGCTATACGGCGATCTCGATCGCGTACCAGGTGTGCGGCGCGCTCGCCGGCGGCCTCACGCCGCTGGTCGCGACCATCATCGCGCAGCACGCCGCGCCGCAATGGTGGCCGCTCGCGCTCCAGTACACGAGTGCGGCCGTGCTGTCGTCGCTCTGCGTGTGGCTGATCTCGCGCCGCGTCCGCATCGACGATGCGGGTGCGCCCGGCAAGACGAACGACGCGCTGCCGCGCGGCACGCGCACCGCGTAGCGCTCGACGCGTGGTGCACATCCATGCATGACAAAAAACGACCCGCTGCCGCGGGTCGTTTTTTTCGTCCGATCGTCGATCGCGACGGTACCGCACCGCGTTCGCTGCGTCACTGCACCTGATTGCGTAGCGTCTTCGCGGCGGCGACCATGTTCGTCAGCGCCGGAATCACTTCCGCCCACTGCCGCGTCTTCAGCCCGCAATCCGGGTTCACCCACAGACGTTCCGCCGGAATCCGTTCGGCCGCCTTCTTCATCAACCCGACGATGTGATCCTGCGTCGGAATGTTCGGCGAATGGATGTCGTACACGCCCGGCCCGATTTCATTCGGATACTTGAACGTGTCGAACGCGTCGAGCAGCTCCATGTCCGAGCGCGACGTCTCGATCGTGATCACGTCGGCATCCATGTCGGCGATCGACGCGATGATGTCGTTGAACTCCGAATAGCACATGTGCGTGTGGATCTGCGTATCGTCCTGCACCCCGTTCGCGGCGATGCGGAACGACTCGACGGCCCACTTCAGGTATTCGCTCCATTGCGCGCGGCGCAACGGCAGACCTTCGCGCAGCGCCGCTTCGTCGATCTGGATCACGCGCACGCCCGCCTTCTCGAGATCGAGCACTTCGTCGCGGATCGCCAGCGCAAGCTGGTAGCACGATACCGAGCGCGGCTGGTCGTCACGCACGAACGACCAGTTCAGGATCGTCACCGGGCCGGTCAGCATGCCCTTCATCGGCTTGTCCGTCAGTGACTGCGCATAGGCGATCCACTCGACCGTCATCGCCTTCGGGCGGCTGATGTCGCCGAACAGGATCGGCGGCTTCACGCAGCGCGAACCGTACGACTGGACCCAGCCGAACTGGCTGAACGCGTAGCCGTCGAGTTGCTCGCCGAAGTATTCGACCATGTCGTTGCGCTCGGCTTCGCCATGCACGAGCACGTCGAGTTCGAGCGACTCCTGTTCGCGCACGCTGCGTTCGATCTCGGCCTGCATCGCCGTGCGATAGCCGGCTTCGTCCAGCGCGCCGGCCTTGAACCGGCTGCGCGCCTGGCGGATCTCGGCGGTCTGCGGGAACGAACCGATCGTCGTCGTCGGAAACGCCGGCAGGTTCAGTCGCGCCGACTGCTTCGACGCACGCTGCGTATAGGGGCTCGCACGGTTGCCGAGCTGCGTGTCGATGCGCGCGATTGCGGCCTTCACCGCCGGGTTGTTCACGCGCGGCGAGCGGCGGCGCGAATCGATCGCGGCGGCATTCGCGGCGAGCGCGCCGGCCACCTTGTCGCGGCCTTCGTTCAGCGCGATCGCGAGCACCTTCAACTCGTCGAGTTTCTGCAGCGCGAACGCGAGCCACGAGCGGATTTCCGCGTCGAGCTTCTCCTCGCTCGCGAGATCGACCGGCACATGCAGCAGCGAGCACGACGGCGCGAGCCACAGCCGGTCGCCCAGTTGCTTCGCGAGCGGTTCGAGCCAGTCGAGCGTCGCGTTCAGGTCGGTCTTCCAGATGTTGCGGCCATTGATCGCGCCCACCGACAGCACGCGGTCTGCCGGCAGTTCACGCACCAGCGCGTCGACTTCGTCGCGCGCGTTGATCGCGTCGATATGAAGGCCGTCGACCGGCAGCGACGCCGCGAGCGTCAGGTTGTCCTGAAGCTGGCCGAAGTACGTGGCGAGCAGTAGCTTGATGCGGCGCGTTTCCAGCGCCGCGTACGCGGTGCGCAACGCCTGGCGCCATTCGGCATCGAGCTCGGTCACGAGAATCGGCTCGTCGATCTGCGCCCATTCGACGCCCTGCGCGGTCAGCGTGTCGAGCAGCGCGCCGTACACCGGCAGCAGCTTCGGCAGCAACGCGAGGCGATCGGAATCGTCCTTCGACTTGCCGAGCCACAGGTACGTGACGGGGCCGAGAATCACCGGTTTCGCGCGCACGCCCTGCGCGTTCGCTTCGGCCAGTTGCTGCAGCAGACGCGACGGATCGAGCGAGAAATTCGTATCCGCGTGGAACTCCGGCACGATGTAGTGGTAGTTCGTGTCGAACCACTTCGTCATTTCGCCGGCCGCGACACCGCCGCAGCACGCCGCATGTTCTTCCGCCGACTGCGCCGAACGGCCGCGCGCGACGCGGAAATAGTTGTCGAGCGCATCGCCGTGGAAGTCCTGCACGCGCTTCGGCAGGTTGCCGAGCGTGAAGCTCATGTCGAGCACCTGGTCGTAGAACGCGAAGTCGCCGATCGGTGCGAGATCGAGATCACGCTGGTCGTGCCAGTGGCGCCGCCGCAACTCGGCGCCGAGCGCCTTCAGTTCGTCGCGCGACGATTCGCCCTTCCAGTAGCGTTCGAGACCGAACTTGAGTTCGCGCTTCGCGCCGATGCGCGGAAAACCGAGGTTGTGTGTCGTGACCATGAAGCTGCCGTCCAGAGAAAAATGAAGATCCGGCAGCCATCATAGGGATTTCAAACCATGAAATAAAATGGCATTATTTCATTCATCCATTAACATTCTTCATGTATTCGTGGAATGAGCGCCATCCATGCTGGAACGATTCCATCTCGTCGTCATTCGTGAAGTCGAGCGCCAGGGCTCGCTGACCGCGGCGGCCAATGCACTGCACCTCACGCAGTCGGCGCTCAGCCATACCGTCAGGAAAATCGAGCAGCAGCTCGGCACACCGATCTGGGACCGGGAAGGCCGCGGCCTGCGGCTCACGCAGGGCGGGCAGTATCTGTTGAAGCTGGCGAACCGGCTGCTGCCGCAGTTCGAGCTCGCCGAGGAACGGATGAAGCAGTACGCGAAGGGCGAGCGCGGCACGCTGCGCATCGGGATGGAGTGCCACCCGTGCTACCAGTGGCTGCTGAAGGTCGTGTCACCGTACCTGTCGCGCTGGCCCGACGTCGACGTGGACGTGAAGCAGCGCTTCCAGTTCGGCGGCATCGGCGCGCTATTCGGTTACGACATCGACGTGCTGGTGACGCCCGATCCGCTGAACAAGCCGGGGCTGCGTTTCGATCCAGTGTTCGACTACGAACAGGTGCTCGTGGTCGCGGATTCGCACCGGTTCGCGCATGCCGACTACGTGACGCCCGCGCAGCTGACCGACGAGATCCTGATCACGTACCCGGTCGAAACCGATCGGCTCGACATCTACAACCAGTTCCTGACGCCGGCCGGCATCGTGCCGAGGCGGCACAAGTCGATCGAGACGACCGACATCATGTTGCAGATGGTCGCGAGCGGGCGCGGCGTGGCCGCGCTGCCGCGGTGGCTCGCGGACGAGTACGCGGACCGGATGCCGGTCGTGCCGGTCAAGCTCGGCAAGAAGGGCATCGCGAAGCAGATCTTCCTCGGCATCCGTGAAGCGGATGCATCGATCGACTATCTGGCCGCGTTCGTCGCGCTGGCACGCGAATCGACGTGGAGCGCGCCGCGCATGCTGCGCTAGGCGCGCCCGGTTGCCCCGCGCGTCAGGCGGCGCGCATTCCCGCGCGCTCGCCGCGCTCGACCCATGCGCCGAACAGCAGGCCGATCGTCGTCCACATGATCACCTGCATGCCGATGGCCGCCACGCGGAATTTCCACAGCAAGGCCGCCGGGAAATCGGCCGGCAACTCGCTGACCGACGGCAGCCCGATCTGCACGGCCGCGATGATCGCGACGAACACGAGCCCGGCGACGATCGATGCGTTCCACTGCCCGAGCTTCGCCAGCAGATGGCGGCGCACGCTGACCGAGAACACCATCGTCGCCACCGAGATCGCGATCATCAGGAAAAACAGGCCCGTGCGATAGCCGATCGTGTCGGGGTCGCCGACCGACGGCGGATTGGCCGGGTACTTGAGGTTCGGCACGATCACGAGCGCGACGAACGCCGCCAGCGCGAGCCACGCGGCGAGCGGGCGCGCCGGCAGGCGGCTGCCGCGCCCGTATGCATACGCGAAGACCAGCGAGAACAGCCCGCCGAATGCCGCGCCGTAGGTCACGACGCCCGTCAGCAGCCCGAGGCCGGCCTGCGTGTGGCGGCTGACCAGCTCGGGCTCCGGCGCCTCGCCTTGGGCGGCGGTGGTTTTTTCCTCGAAGGCGATTGCCTGATCGACTTGCGGTTCGCCGACGATTTTCGCGAAACCGAACGTGAGGAGGCCCGCGGCGATGCCGGCGAGCATCCCGCGCATGAGCAGCTTTCCGACCATCTTTTACTCCGCGTCAGTGGCAGGGAAAGCCGAGCAGATGGCGGCCGTCGTGGACGAATTCGTGTACGACCATGCCCGGCACGAGCGACGTCGCGCCCTGTTCCGCACCGACGAAATAGAGTGCGAGCAGCAGGATCAGGCCGACGAACACGGCCCACGGCAACAGCTCACGGACGGGGATGGGTGCCGGCACGACCGCCGGCTTCAGCACTGCTTCGCTCATGGATGCACCTCAGGGGAATCGCGCCCTGACAAATGATGGATGGGTACGAAGGCAGGTCTGGCTTCCGGGATCATCGATTCTCCGGTTACAGTGGCGCGACCGCGCCGGAATTGCACCGGCTTCCGCGCTTCGTATCGGGCGAATTGTACGCGCGAACGTTCGCGTATTGAAGCGATGCCACATGGGCAAGCACATCCCGTTCCGGATCATCCGACAACCGACATGACCCTGCCTGCCTCGCTGCGCCTGATCGCGCACGCATCGACCCGCGCCATGCGCACCGGCACGTTTCCCGACGACGATCCGCTCGACGCACTCGGGCTCGCCGAAGCCGCTGCGTTGCGCGGCCGATGGATGGGCGTTGCCGGCTCGCTCGTGCTGTGCAGCCCGGCACGCTGCGCACGGCAGACGGCCGACGCACTCGGGCTGCTGCACGCCGATATCGACGATGCGCTGCGCGACCTCGACTACGGCAACTGGCGCGGCAAGCGGCTGCACGATCTCGCGCGCGACCTGCCCGACGAACTTGCAGCATGGATCGGCTCGCCGTCCGCGTCGCCGCATCGCGGCGAATCGTTCGACGCCGCCGCGCATCGGGTCGGCACATGGCTGGCCGCATTGCCGCGCGATCGCGATGTCGTCGCGATCACGCATGCACCGATCGTCCGCGCGGCCATCGCGCACGTGCTGCGGATGGATCGCGAGGCGGCCGCCCGCCTCGACGTCGCGCCGCTGTCGTGCACGACGTTCGTCGCGTCGCCCGGCGGCTGGACGTTGGCCGCGACAGACGACGTGCACGACACGGGTGCGTAGGCCACTGTCTCGTTCACGATGTGGGTAGACGATGCGCCCCGACGCGTCACATGCCGCCGCTTTCCTTACATCCCGTAAGACGCACCGTTCGTCGTCCCAACTGTCATCAAACTGACTGCTAGCCGCAGCTAGGATCGGACGCGGTTCCCTCACGAGATGCCGTCATGAATCAACCCGCTTCGTCCTCCCCGCACCATCCCGGCTCCGTCGCACGCAACAGGCAGATCGGTTATGCCGCGTTCCTGCTGGTGCTCGTGCTCGGCGCCGTCTATATCGCCACGCACTTGCTCGCCGATCTGGCGCCGGTCCGCGAAGGGACGCTGTTCCCGTATCTGCTGCTCGGCGCCGCGCTGCTGATCGCGCTCGGCTTCGAATTCGTCAACGGCTTCCACGACACCGCGAATGCGGTCGCCACCGTGATCTATACGCACTCGCTGACGCCGAACGTCGCAGTGATCTGGTCGGGCATGTGGAACTTCCTCGGTGTGATGGTCTCGAGCGGTGCCGTCGCCTTCGGCATCCTGCAGTTGCTGCCGGTCGAGCTGATCCTGCAGGTCGGCAGCGGCGCGGGCTTCGCGATGGTGTTCGCACTGCTGATCGCCGCGATCGTCTGGAACCTCGCGACCTGGTATTTCGGATTGCCGTCTTCGAGCTCGCATACGCTGATCGGCTCGATCATCGGCGTCGGGCTGATGAACCAGCTGATGCACGGGCCGTCCGGCACGAGCGGCGTCGACTGGGGCCAGGCGCTCGGCGTCGGCAAGTCGCTTCTGCTCTCGCCGATCGTCGGTTTCCTGTGTGCATCGCTGCTGCTACTCGCGCTGAAGGCCGTCGTGCGGATTCCCGAGCTGTACAAGGAACCGCCGAAGGACCAGCCGCCGCCGTTCTGGATTCGCTGCCTGCTGATCCTCACCTGCACCGGCGTGTCGTTCGCACACGGGTCGAACGACGGGCAGAAAGGAATGGGCCTCATCATGCTGATCCTGATCGGCACGGTGCCCACCGCATATGCGCTGAACAAGGCCGTCACGCCCGCCGAATCGCAGACCTTCGTGGCCGTCGCGAACCAGGCGGCCGCGACGTTCGGGAAGTATACGAACGGCGTCGCGCCGTCCGCGAACCCGCGCGCCGATGTCGAACACTACGTGCAGCATCGTGAACTGACGCCCGCCGTGCTGCCGGCCGTCGCGCAGTTATCCACGTCGCTCGCGACCGCCGTCGGCGCGTCGGGCTCGATGGCGGCCGTGCCGCAGCGCGACGTCGACAACGTGCGCAACACGATGTATCTCGTCTCCGAAGCCATTCGCCTGATCGAGAAGTCGGGCCAGCCCGCGTTCGCGGCCGACGACAAGCTCGCGATCAACAACTATCGCACGCAGCTCGACCACGCGACCAAGTTCATTCCGACGTGGGTGAAGGTCGCCGTCGCGATCGCGCTGGGTCTCGGCACGATGGTCGGCTGGAAGCGGATCGTCGTGACCGTCGGCGAAAAAATCGGCAAGCAGCATCTGACGTACGGACAGGGCGCATCGGCCGAACTCGTCGCGATGCTGACGATCGGCGCCGCCGACGTGTACGGGTTGCCCGTATCGACGACTCACGTGCTGTCGTCGGGTGTCGCGGGCACGATGGCGGCGAACGGCTCCGGCTTGCAATGGAGCACGGTGCGCAGCCTCGTCCTCGCATGGGTGCTGACGCTGCCGGCGTCGATCGCGCTGGCGGCCGGGCTTTACTGGTTGTTCCGGTCGCTGGCCTGATCGCGGACGCGGCGGGTGGCGGGCGATCGCCGGCTATCCGCCGCGGCAGGTGGGATATGGCGCTTCTCCGCTTCTCCGCTTCTACGCTTCTACGCTTCTCCGCTCCGGCACGTCGCAACATTCAGTGTGTCGATGCCGCGCCTTCAATGCTTCCTGGCCCGAATTAAAGCGCAAGATCTGGAGCGTATCGGCATGTGGACGCAGCTAGACTGGGTTCATCAACTTTCATCGTGAATCCGACCGTGCGCGACCGCACGACGCCGCACTGCCGATGCCCCGAGGTACGCCCGTGAACATTGCCGATCTGCAACCCGCCGTCGACTCGCCGGACATCGCGCAGCGCGTCGACACCCTCGACTGGCCGAGCGTCGATGCCGAGCTCGATCGCTACGGATGCGCGCGCGTGCCGGGCCTGATGTCGGCACGCGAGTGCGATGCACTCGCGTCGCTCTATCCGCGCGATGCGCTCTATCGTTCACGCGTCGTGATGGCGCGGCACGGCTTTGGCCGGGGCGAGTACAAGTATTTCGCATATCCGCTGCCCGCGGTCATCGCCGAGCTGCGCGCGACGATCTACCCGCATCTCGCGCCGATCGCGAATCGCTGGAACCGGGCGCTCGGATGCGACGTCCGTTATCCGAAAGACCATGCGACGTTCCTAGACCGCTGCCACGCAGCGGGACAGACGCGACCGACACCGCTGATCCTGCAATACGGTGCCGACGACTACAACTGCCTCCATCAGGACCTGTATGGCGAGCACGTGTTTCCGCTGCAGGTCGCGATCCTGCTGTCGGCGCCGGGCCGCGATTTCAGTGGCGGGGAATTCGTGCTGACGGAACAGCGACCACGCATGCAGTCGCGTGCGGAAGTGGTGCCGCTGACACAAGGCGACGCGGTGATCTTCGCGGTACACGGCCGGCCCGTGCAGGGAACCCGCGGCGTCTATCGCGTCAACCTGCGGCACGGCGTCAGCCGGATTCGAAGCGGCCACCGCCATACGGTCGGCATCATCTTCCATGACGCGCAATAGCGGGTAGTGGATAGCGGGCATCGGGACGGACGGCTGCTGTCTCGTCCCGCCCCTGTCGCGCATCCCATGCATGGTCGCCGCGGCACCGCACGCTATCGTTCCGAGAGCGTTCCGACAAAGCACGATCGACCAGAAGGCCGCGTGCCCGCAATGACTGAATACCGATTGCGCCGACCGTCAAGCGATCCACGCAGAAACGAATCGGCCCTTCAGGGTGAGTGCTGTAAAACATCCGCGCTCACCTGTCGCCCCGCCGATACGATTGCCAGTCCGGCCTATCCTCGCGCCATGTTGGCCCGCAGCCGGTCGCCGGCATCGGAGGCCAGCCGTGCATAGCCCGGCAACGTCAGCAGCGCGAGCACGCCCGCTGCGACGAACGCCCAGCGGAAATCGTCGAGCACGTAGTGCATGCCGGCCGCGTCGCCGCGCCCCCATGCTGCGAGCCGCAGCGACAATGCACCGAACGCGATCCCCATCCCGATCGTCATCTGCTGCGCGGCGCTCCACAGCGTGCTGGCCGCGCTCGTTTGCTGAGGCGGGATATCCGCATAGGCCAGCGTCGCGAGCGTCGTGAACTGCATCGAACGCGTGAGCCCGTAGACGAATACGACGAACAGCGTGATCGCCAACGGCGTCGACGCAGTCAGCCAGCCGCATGCGATCGTGAAAATGCCGACGATCGTGACGTCGACGAGCGCAACGCGCCGGAAGCCGTAACGATCAAGGATCCACGACGTGCCCGCCTTCATCCCGAGATTGCCGAGCGCGCTCGCGAGCAGCAGCAGGCCGGACTGAAACGGCGATAGCCCGAAGCCGATCTGGAACAACAGCGGCAGCAGGTACGGGACGGCGTTGATCGCCATCCGCGTGATCGAGCCGGTGATCACGGTCACCGAGAACGTCGGCACCTTCAGCGTCGTGAAATCGAGCAGTGGATGCGCGCAGCGTCGCGCATGCAGCCAAGCGGCAATGCCGAACAGCACGCTCGCGCCCACCAGGACACCCGCGCGCGTGAAATCGACATCCTGCTGGCCAGCCGCTTCGGTGCCGATCAACAGGCAGGTCAATGCGCCGCCGGCCAGCACGAAGCCGACCCAGTCGAGCGGCCGTTGCTCGTCGGCCCGCGTATTCCGGACGATCAGCCAGGTACAAACGAGCGCGGCAAGGCCGAACGGGACGTTCAACAGGAAGATCCATCTCCACGATGCATAGGTCGTGATGAAGCCCCCGATCGGCGGCCCGACGACGGGCGCGACGATCCCCGGCCACGTGATCGTCGCGATCGCGCGCATCAGCCTCGCCTTCTCGGTATTGCGCACGACGATCATCCGCCCGACCGGCACCATCATCGCCCCGCCGACACCCTGCAGCAGCCGGGCAGCCGTAAACGACATCACCCCGTCGGACAGCCCGCACAGCACCGACGCGCCGGTAAAGACGACGATCGCACTCGCAAAGACGGTGCGTGAACCATAGCGATCCGCGATCCAGCCGCTGATCGGGATGAACACCGCCAGCGCCAGCATGTAGGCCGTCATCCCGAGGCTCAGTGCGTTCGGTCCGACGCCGAACGAATTCGCCATTTGCGGCAGCGCGGTCGCGATCACCGTCGTGTCGAGGTACTCCATGAAGAAGGTCGCGGCGACGAGATACGGCAAGAAGTCGGTCGTCCGACCACTTTGAGCGGGGCTGTCAGTCATGAACGATGCAGAAGACGGAATACAAAAAAGCGCCGACCGCCGGCGGATGCAGGCAAGCGCCGGGGAATCGGGACGAGCGATGATATTACCCCGAAGGGCTTGCTTCCCGCTCTGCCGGGCATGTCGCGCGAATGAACTTTATGCGCATAGATTTTTATGATGATGTCGTGCTGCGATCGCCGAGTGGTGCGTATGACACGGCGCCTCGAAGGACGGGCAGATGCAGGGATTTTTCGTCAGTAGGCAGTATTCATCAATCGCTGTCGATCAACATCGCTCATCATCAGCGGTCGCAACGTCGTCGCCGAATGTGCAGTATTGGCCGGAATCGATCCTGAAGACGGATGGTACGGTTAGCGGAAGGAGGTGCTGGGAGATTCAGGACGGTACAACGGCCGCTACCCGAGAATAACGGAGCGCAGGATTGACCGGTCTGCACTGCTATTCATTACGTCGCAGCGGGACTCGGCGTAGGTAGCCTCGGCAATGCTTCGCCGCCGGCCTTTCGGGATGCCGAAATGCAAAAACCCCCGCCTTGTCGGGCGAGGGTTTCTGGCTTGAGGGAGCCTGACGATTACCTACTTTCACACGGGAATCCGCACTATCATCGGCGTAGAGTCGTTTCACGGTCCTGTTCGGGATGGGAAGGGG
>NZ_JAHLCL010000009.1:0-102 GCF_029268935.1 Burkholderia semiarida
AGAACAACCCTCTTTGCCTGATGACCATAGCGAGTCGGTCCCACCCCTTCCCATCCCGAACAGGACCGTGAAACGACTCTACGCCGATGATAGTGCGGATTC
>NZ_JAHLCL010000009.1:202-37980 GCF_029268935.1 Burkholderia semiarida
GAAGCTGATCGATGCGGCGCGCCGGTTGAAGTACCGGTGACCTGCGTAGCAAGACGAGACAAGTTGGATTCTCGTGTGTGATACACACAACCTAAATTACTGCTTCTTCCAAGATTGGTTCTGTTGGCCACGCCAGCAGAACAACCCCCTTTGCCTGATGACCATAGCGAGTCGGTCCCACCCCTTCCCATCCCGAACAGGACCGTGAAACGACTCTACGCCGATGATAGGAACAGGACCGTGAAACGACTCTACGCCGATGATAGTGCGGATTCCCGTGTGAAAGTAGGTAATCGTCAGGCTCCCTCAAGCCAGAAACCCCCGCCCGACAAGGCGGGGGTTTTTGCATTTCGGCATCCCGAGAAGCTTGATGCAGCGAGCCATCTTGCTGCCATCCGTTCATCCATCAGACCGTGATCCGCAAGATCGGAAAAAATCGGCCCGGGATCGCTCTCGATTCTTTTTCGCCGATCTTTTCAGCTCCCAGCGCCAGATAGAACGACGCGGCATTCGGATCCGCTTCGATCACAAAGCTTTGGATGCCTCTCGCAGCGGCTTCGGCCCGAACCGCTTCCCACAGCGCACGGGCGACGCCTCGCCCCATGTAATCAGGATGGACGAACAGCCATCCGGGCGTTGGTCGATCCGATTCCGATGATGCTCGGACCCAGAACCCGATGATTGTCTCGCCCGATTGCGCGAGATAACCGATCGACCCTTCGATCGTCTCCGGCGAAATCGTGAGATCGCTTTGCCACAAGTCGAGCCATTTCTTCGGGTAGCCCCAGTGCGCCTTCGACAGGCGCGCCAGTTGCGTGAGCTTGTCCGAATCCGCGCCACGCGCAGCACGCACGGTAAATAGCATATGCATTTCGTCTCTCGTCATTGCCGGCTGCCGGCATCCCCTCGCGCAGCGCTTTTATCGGTGCATCGTCCGGATCGCAGTGTCTCACCGCTCAACCGACAGCCTGCTCGCTCGCCGCAGTATTGCGCGACACGCGTCAAACGCGTGCGCCGGCGCAGCTACACGACCTGCGAAGCATGTCCGGCGACGACGCGCCAGTTGGCGCCCGATCGACGCCAGAGGCGCGTATAGGCAAACTTGCCGGAGAATGCCGTGCCATCGAAATGGCCGGCGAGGGTCGCTCGCGTCGTGGTCAGGATCATCTCGTCGATCGCGCATGCACGCATGTCGAGGACGTCGAGCGTGTCGAGACGCAGAAGCCTCGCGCGATGTGCGGCCAGGTCGTCCGTTTTCGAGATGATCTGGCCGCTCGGGACCGTGAACACCAGATCATCGTCCAGCAGCGCATCGAGCGCTTCGACATCATTGGCCAACATCGCCGCACGGAGCGCGGCTTCGGCGGGTTCGATGACGGTACGGATTGCATCCATGTCGGGCCTCGCATCGTTTCGGAAGGGAAGCGGCACGGCGGCGACAGACGCAGCCTACCGCGCGTTCGAGAACGACTGACGCCGGACCAGCATCACCATGCAGATACCGGTCGACGCAATGAGGTTGACGGCCGGATAGAACGCGACCGCGGCGCTCCAGGTGCTCAGCGCCAGCAACGCCAGCGTGTACTTGAGCACGCACAGCGCAAAGTAGGCGAGGCTCTCGCTCCACGGATCGCGGATCGCCTTGCGCACGGTCGGGCCGAGGCCGGCGAGTTCGATCAGCGTAACGAGACAGATCGACACCGTCGGATCGTCGGTCAGTAGCCACAGCGGAATGGCCGACAGGGCCGCGCACAGGAACAACCAGTCGAGGCCCGTCCAGCCGCGCTCGCCGCGAAACAGACTGGCGATCAGCGTCAAAAAGCACGTGACGGCAATCGCTGCCGTGCACCATGCGGACGGCCCGGCGCCCGCGACGAACTGGCCAGCGGCCGCGATCGCCGTGACGATCGACCACACGAGCCACGTGAACAGATGCGGGCGAACGATGCGCCGGTAGATCGCGAGCGCGTAAGGAATGGCGGCCAGCAACGACACGGCCGTCCCGATCGCGCCAAAGATCGAAGCGGCTCCCTGATCGACGCTCACCATCGACGCAACCTTGTTCGGATCGGCCGACCAGTATGTGCCGTGACGGATCGGGGCGCAACTTCATGCGTACGCTGCGCTGCAGTGAACGTCATGCAGATTCGCACCGGAACGCGGAAGCAACCCAGCCCAAACAAACGGCACGGGAACGCGATGCCGCAGGAAAACCCACCGCGCGTCGGTGCCTGGGTGACGTCAGTACTCGAACGTCCGCAGGCGCGCTGCGTGTGCTTCGAGCCCGTCGAGCCCGAGATAGTGGCTGAGCTTGCCGGCGCGAACCTTGCGGATGTCGTCCTTCAGCTTGTCCAGCAGTTTTTCGCTCGCCGCGCGATAGGCTGCTGCTGCATCGGCGCCACGGGCCGACAGGGCCGTGCCGATCAGCCGTGCACTATCGGCGCCGCCGCCCGCGACGCAACGCGCCATCGCGTCGGCATCCGGCTGCACGCCGGCGTCGAGCAGCGCACGCATCAATGTGACCGGCACGTCGCCGGACACGGACGCGAGCGAATCCGGTGCAACCGGTGCGCCCGATTCGAGCAACGCGGCGGCTGCGGAAAACTTTCGGCACCGCAGTGCGTAATCCGTCGGGATCGAACTGCCGGCGAGCGCCATGCCGAGATCGGCGACCAGCGGCGCCAGTCGCGCGATGAGTGCCGCATCGTCGTGATCGATCGCATGACGTAATGCGTGACGCGCAAGCACCGGCTGCGAGCCGAGCGTGCCGTCGGCGAGCGGCGTGCGCCAGTCGATCACCGCTTGCCGATAGAACGCGATCAGCTTGTCGGCCAGCGATGCGGACAGGCCATGATCGTCGCGGCGTTCATCGACGTATTCGAGCAGCGTGACGCCGGTGCCGGGTTCGCCGCCGGGCTCCAGTGGATCCGCATGAAGCTGCAGCGCGCCGAATGCCGTGTACAGATCGGGAGCGACCGTCGCGAGGCCGTCCTCGTGCATCGCCCCGCGCCACGCAGGCGGCAACCCTTGTTTCCAGGCGAGCACATGACCATCGTCGCGGGCGCCCGGCTCCGTCACGACGTAGATGCGATCGCAATATTCGAAGCCGCCGAACGGCAGCGCGCCGATTTTGCCGTTCCACGTGCGGGCGTTCTCCTCCGCGGCTTCTTCGGCCAGTTCGAGTTCGTGGTCGATCCAGCCTTGCAGGTCGCGATAACCGTCGCTGCCGTTGTAGAACAGTTCGCTCCAGCCGATCGCTTCGACATTGCCGTTCATCTCCAGCGTCAGGTCGTAGTCGAGGCTGCCGCCGGCCGTGATACGCCACAGCTCGAGCAACGGGAGCGGAATGTCGCCGTGACAGCAGGCCTGTACGGCTGCGATCTGGTCGGCCGGCATCGGCGGTTGCGCATCGAAGATCACGCGGCCGGCAAACAGTACGATGCCGTGCGCGCGCAGATCAGCCAGTTCGGTATCGGAAAAGAAGGTGGATTGCATCGAGCGTCAGCGGTAAGGGTTGATCGGATGTGTGCCGCGATTCATCGGCGATGGACGCCCCGCGGATGGTCGCATCGTATCGGCGGCACCTGACGAGACGCTTCGAATCCACCGGTCATTCAAGACTCCGCCTCCGCCGCATGGACGTCGCGCCGAAACGCGCCGGGGCTCGTGCCGGTCCATTTCCGGAACGCGCGATGAAACGCGCTCGGCTCGGTGAAGCCGAGCTCGGCCGCGATCTCCGCGACGCCGAGCGCATGCCCGCGCAACAGCGACTGCGCCAGCGCGCCGCGCAACTCGTCCTTGATCGCGGCGAAGCTTTGCCCTTCGCTGCGCAAACGCCGCCGCAGCGTCGCGGGCGTCGTATCGAGCCGCACGGCCAGCGTGTCGAAGTCGGGCCACTCGGCGGCCGGCAGCGCCTTCAGGTGTGCGCGTGTCTTCGCGACCCAGCCCGTGTCGTGCCGGTAGCGCACGAGCAGGTTACCGGGCGCACCGCGCAGGAAGGTCTTCAGCGCCTGTTCCGAACGGATCGTCGGTAGCGCGAGGTACGCGGCGTTGAATGCGAGCCGGCTGTCGGGCCGGTCGAAATGCACGGGGACGCCGAAGAACTGGTGATAGTCGCTGCGCTGGCCGGGGCTCGGGCACGCGAAGTCGATGCGCTGCAGCGGGATGCGCCGGCCAATCAGCCAGCACGCGACGCCGAGCAGGATCAGCCAGAACGTCCGGTACGCGAATGCCGGGTACGGCGCGCCCGATTGCGTCAGCACGATCTGCGCCTGCCCGTCGGCCACGACGAGTTCGCCGTGCGGCTCGTCGAGCACCACCCGCAGGAACTTCAGCGCGCGCCGCAGCGCCTTGTCGAGCGTGCCGGCATGCAGCACCGCGTGGCACAGCAGCGTGAAGCTGCCGCGCCGCATCGGACGCGCGGCGAGCCCGAAGAATTCGTCGTCGAGCGCGCCGGCGATCGCGAGCCACAGCCGGCCGTACTGCTGCGGCGTGACGGGCTCGCGCACGGCGGCCGGCAACCCGGCGGCGCGCAGCACGGGCGCGGTCGGCAGGTCGCGCCGGCGCAGGCACGCGAGCGCATCGTCGACGAAATCCGGCGAAATCATCTGCGGCCCCATTTTCCTGCGTCCTCCGACATGGCAAAAGCGATCACGATTCTAGATTCGGTTTGTCATTGATTGCAATGTAGCGGCTGTCTACTATCGATGTATCCCCGTCGCGCCCTGGCTCGCCGGCGGCCATAACGTACAGGAGACACGCATGCCTGAAGGAGCTATCGCCCGGGCGGTGCCGGCCTACGCCGACGCCGTGGCCCGGTTCAGTATCGAGACCGCCGCCGCGCAATTGGCCGGCGACCTGGAGCGTGGCCTGAACGCGTGCGTCGAGTGCTGCGACCGGCACGCGAAGGCCGACGCGATCGCGCTCGACTGGATCGATGTCGGCGGCCGGCACCACAGCTTCACGTTCGCGCAGATGCAGGCGCTCTCGGCCCGGGTCGCGAACCTGCTCGTCGCGCAGGGCGTGAAGCCGGGCGACGTGGTGGCCGGGCTGCTTCCGCGTACGCCCGAGCTCGTCGCGACGATCCTCGGCACGTGGCGTGCAGGCGCCGTGTACCAGCCGCTGTTCACCGCATTCGGCCCGAAGGCGATCGAGCACCGGCTGCGCATGAGCGACGCGCGGCTCGTCGTGACGAACGTCGCGAATCGCGCGAAGCTCGACGAAATCGCCGATTGTCCGCCGGTGGCGACGGTGCGCGAAGCAGGCGAGACGCTGTCGGCGCACGACATCGATTTCCGCGCGGCGCTCGACGCGCAGTCCGATACGTTCGAGCCCGTGCTGCGCAAGGGGTGGGACCTGTTCATGATGATGTCGACGTCGGGCACGACGGGCTTGCCGAAGGGGGTGCCGGTGCCGCTGTACGCGCTGCTCGCGTTCGGCGCATACATGCGCGAGGCAGTCGACCTGCGCGAAGGCGACCGGTTCTGGAACATCGCCGATCCGGGTTGGGCGTACGGGCTCTATTACGCGATCACCGGCCCGCTGCTGCTCGGCCATGCGACGACGCTGTACGAGGGCGGCTTCACGGTCGACAGCACGTATGACGTGATCGAACGGCTCGGCATCACGAGCCTCGCCGGCTCGCCGACCGCGTTCCGGATGCTGATGGCGGCCGGGCCGGAAGCGGCCGCGCGCGCGAAGGGCCGGCTGCGCGTGGTAAGCAGCGCGGGCGAACCGCTGAACCCGGAAGTGGTGCGCTGGTTCCACGCGGCGCTCGGCGCGCCGATCCACGATCACTACGGCCAGACCGAACTCGGGATGGTCGTGAACAACCATCACGGCCTCGCGCACGTGGTGCACATCGGTTCCGCCGGCTTCGCGATGCCGGGCTACCGTGTCGCGGTGCTCGACGAAGCGGGCCGCGAGCTCGGCCCCGGCGAGCCCGGCAACCTCGCGATCGACATCGCGCGCTCGCCGCTGCTGTGGTTCCGCGGCTACTGGCAGCAGGACACGCCGGCGATCGCAGGCGGCTATTACCGGACCGGCGACAACGTCGAGCTGGAGCCGGACGGCGCCGTGAGCTTCATCGGCCGCGCGGACGACGTGATCACGTCGTCCGGCTACCGGATCGGCCCGTTCGACGTGGAGAGCGCGCTGATCGAGCATCCGGCCGTCAGCGAGGCCGCCGTGATCGGCGTGCCCGATCCGGAGCGCACGGAGATCGTGAAGGCGTTCGTCGTGTTGTCGAAAGGGTTCGACGGCACACCGGAACTGGCCGAGGAATTGAGTCTGCACGTGAAGCGGCGGCTGTCCGCTCACGCCTATCCGCGCGCGATCGATTTCGTCGACGCGCTGCCGAAAACCCCGAGCGGCAAGATCCAGCGCTTCGTGTTGCGCAAGATGGAAGCCGAGAAGGCCGTTCAACCCTGAATATGGACTGCGAATGAATATCGAGGATCGCGTTTTTCTGATTACGGGCGCAGGTTCCGGCCTGGGTGCCGCGGTGGCGCGCATGGTCGTCGCGCAAGGCGGCAAGGCCGTGCTGCTGGACGTCAACGAGGAGGCGGGTGCGAGTCTCGCCAACGAACTCGGCGCGGCCGCGCGCTTCGTGAAGACCGACGTGACGAGCGAGGCCGACGGCCAGGCGGCCGTCGCCGCCGCGCGCGATGCGTTCGGTCGCGTCGACGCGCTCGTGAACTGCGCGGGCGTCGCGCCGGGCGAGAAGGTCGTCGGCCGCGACGGCCCGCATTCGCTCGACCGCTTCGCGCGCGCGGTGTCGATCAACCTCGTCGGCACGTTCAACATGATCCGGCTGGCCGCCGAAGCGATGTCGAAGCAGGACGCGAACGCGGAAGGCGAGCGCGGCGTGATCGTCAACACCGCGTCGGTCGCGGCGTTCGACGGGCAGATCGGCCAGGCCGCGTATGCGGCGTCGAAAAGCGGCGTGGTGGGCATGACGCTGCCGATCGCGCGCGAGCTCGCGCGCTTCGGCATTCGCGTCGTGACGGTCGCGCCCGGCATCTTCGCGACGCCGATGATGGCCGGCATGCCGCAGGACGTGCAGGACGCGCTCGGCAAGAGCGTGCCGTTCCCGCCGCGGCTCGGCCGCCCGGAAGAATTTGCGGCGCTGGTGCGCCACATCGCCGAGAACACGATGCTGAACGGCGAAGTCATCCGTCTCGATGGCGCGTTGCGCATGGCACCGCGCTGACACTGGAGGAAGCGAATCATGACGACTCAGGATCCGATCGTAATCGTGGGTGCGGCCCGTACGCCGATGGGCGGTTTTCAGGGCGACCTGGCGGCGGCCAGCGCGAGCGACCTTGGCGCGGTGGCGATTCGTGCGGCGCTCGAGCGCGCGAACGTGCCGGCCGAACGTATCGACGAAATCGTGTTCGGCTGCGTGCTGCCGGCCGGCCAAGGGCAGGCGCCCGCGCGGCAGGCCGCGCTGAAGGCCGGGCTGCCGCTCGCGGCGGGCGCGACCACGGTCAACAAGATGTGCGGTTCGGGCATGAAGGCGGCGATGTTCGCGCACGACCTGCTGCTGGCGGGGTCCGCGGGCGTGGCCGTCGCGGGCGGGATGGAGAGCATGACGAATGCGCCGTACCTGCTGCCGAAGGCGCGCGCGGGCATGCGCATGGGGCACGGGCAGGTGCTCGACCACATGTTCCTCGACGGGCTCGAGGACGCATATGAAAAAGGCCGCCTGATGGGCACGTTCGCGGAGGATTGCGCGCAGGCCTACCAGTTCACGCGCGAAGCGCAGGATGCGTTCGCGATTGCGTCGCTGACGCGGGCGCAGCGCGCGATCGCGGATGGGCGTTTCGCATCGGAGATCGCGCCGGTGACCGTGAAGGCCGGCAAGACGGAAAGCGTCGTGTCGATCGACGAGCAGCCGGGCAAGGCGAAACTCGACAAGATCCCGACGCTGAAGCCGGCGTTTCGCGACGGTGGCACGGTGACGGCCGCGAACGCATCGTCGATCTCGGACGGCGCGGCCGCGCTCGTGATGATGCGCCGCTCGGAAGCCGAGCGCCTCGGCCTCACGCCGAAGGCCGTGATCGTCGGGCATTCGACTTATGCGGACAAGCCCGGCCTGTTCGCGACCGCGCCGATCGGCGCACTACGCAAGCTGTCGGAGAAAACCGGCTGGAACCTGCGCGACGTCGACCTGTTCGAGATCAACGAAGCGTTCGCGGTGGTGCCGATGGCCGCGATGCGCGACCTCGACCTGCCGCACGAGAAGGTGAACGTGCACGGCGGCGCGTGCGCGCTCGGGCATCCGATCGGCGCATCGGGTGCGCGCGTGATGGTGACGCTGCTGGCCGCGCTCGAGACGCACGGGTTGACGCGCGGTATCGCCTCGCTGTGCATCGGCGGCGGCGAAGCGACGGCGGTTGCAATCGAGCGGATCGCTTGACACGACGCATGACGCGTCGCGTCGTACCCGCGCACGCAAGTGGCAACACGGGCGGCGCGTATCGCACGGGACATCCCCGGCTGATGCGCGCCGCCCGTCCTCTTATTCGGCGGCTCGCCGTGTCGCGCTACGGCTTCGCGTTCGGCGACACCGCGCCGCACGCACGAATCACGAGTTGCACGACCTGCTCGGTCTTTTCGTCGAACGCCTTCTTCGTGAACGCGCGCTTGCCGCTCAGCGCACGAATCTGCGCATCGAAATCCGCATAGTGTTGCGTGGTCGACCAGATCAGGTACATCAGCGCATGCGGGTCGATCGGCGCGAGCAGCCCGCGCGCGATCCAGCCTTCGATCACCTCGACGCGCGTGTCGAACCACGGCTTCACACGTTGCGACAGGATGTCCTGCATGTGCTTCGCGCCGTGGATGATCTCGTTGGCCCAGACCTTCGAGCCGAGCGGGCGCCGCCGCGACAGCGCCATCTTCGCGCGCACGTAGCTGCCGATCGCGTCCACCGGATCGTCGCCGGCCTCGAACGAACCGGCCGCGCGATGCCAATCTTCGAACAGGTCGTCGAGCACGCGTCGGTACAACGCGAGCTTGGTCGGGAAGTAGTAGTGCACGTTCGCCTTCGGCAGGCCGGCGCGCTCCGCGATCATCGCGGTGCTGGCGCCGGCGAGCCCGCGTTCCGCGAATACGGCTTCCGCGCACGCGAGCAGATGTGCTTCGTTGGACTCGCGTATGTGCGCCTTGCGTCGCCGCAAAGGCGCCGGCGTTTCGTCCCGGTCGGTGGCTTCGATCGTCGCCTCGTCATGTCTCATCGTTACCCTCGCGCGGCGGTCATGCCGCGTTGGGCTTCATTCTAGCCGCTGATTCGCGTCGCACGCACAGACAGGAATGTCGTGATGCCACGGCGATGCTGCGTTGCGGTGGCACGGTTCTCGCTCTGCCGCGTCACGCAAGAAAGACGTTGCGCTGGTCATTTTGATCGTCTAAAACCTGTCCAATCGGACAGGATTTGACGTGTTTCGCGAACCGGCGGGCACCTGCACCGCATCCGTGCGGCGTGCCCCGAAAGAGGTCTCGCACGCACCGGCACAGACCGGGCCGACGACATCACCGACCCCACAGGAGCGATACGAATGAACGCGGTATCGGAAACAGTGAAGCGGGCAGCTTTCGACACGTCGATCAAGGTCGACGGCAAGCGGTTGTGGGACAGCCTGATGGAAGTCGCGAAAATCGGCGCGACGCCGAAAGGCGGCGTGTGTCGGCTCGCGCTGACCGATCTCGACAAGGCCGGCCGCGACCTGATCGTCGGCTGGGCGAAGGCCGCCGGCTGTACGGTGACGGTCGATACGATGGGCAACGTGTTCATGCGCCGTGCGGGCCGCGTGGCCGACGCGGCGCCGGTCGTCACCGGCTCGCATGCGGATTCGCAGCCCACCGGCGGGCGCTTCGACGGCATCTACGGCGTGCTCGGCGGTCTCGAAGTGATTCGCAGTCTGAACGATCACGGCATCGAGACCGAGCATCCGGTCGAGGTCGTGATCTGGACCAACGAGGAGGGCTCGCGCTTCGCGCCGGCGATGGTCGCGTCGGGCGTATTCGCGGGCGTGTTCACGCTCGACTACGGGCTGTCGCGCAAGGATGTGGACGGCAAGACGATCGGCGAGGAACTCGCGCGCATCGGCTACGCGGGCGACGTACCGTGCGGCGGGCGCAAGCTGCACGCGGCGTTCGAACTGCATATCGAGCAGGGGCCGATTCTCGAAGCGGAATGCAAGACGATCGGCGTCGTGACCGACGCGCAGGGGCAGCGCTGGTACGAGATCACGTTCACCGGCCAGGAAGCGCACGCGGGGCCGACGCCGATGCCGCGCCGCCGCGACGCGCTGCTCGGCGCGGCGCGCGTGGTCGATCTCGTCAACCGGATCGGCCTCGATCATGCGCCGTTCGGCTGCGCGACGGTGGGCATGATGCAGGTCCACCCGAACTCGCGCAACGTGATTCCCGGCCGCGTGTTCTTTACCGTCGATTTCCGTCATCCGGACGACGCCGTGCTCGCGAAGATGGACGCGGCGCTGCGCGACGGCGTCGCGCGCATCGCGGCCGACATCGGGCTCGATACCGAACTCGAGCAGATTTTCTATTACAAGCCGGTCGCGTTCGACCCGGCATGCGTGGCGGCCGTGCGCGACGCGGCCGATCGCTTCGGCTACTCGCATCGCGACATCGTGTCGGGCGCGGGCCACGATGCGTGCTATCTGGCGCAGGTCGCGCCGACGTCGATGGTGTTCGTGCCCTGCGTCGACGGCATCAGCCACAACGAGATCGAGGACGCGACGCCCGCATGGATCGAGGCCGGCGCGAACGTATTGCTGCACGCGATGCTGTCGCGTGCGTGCGAGCCGGCTTCATGACCGACCGGACATAGCGCGACAGGCAGGCCGCGCACCGTTGACCGTAGCATGCCTAAGCATGACCGCCCCGACTGAGCATTCGCAGCCGGCGGGGACGGCTTTGTCTCCACCCAGTCGAAGGAACGCGTATGACCACTCAGCCAACCGGCGATATCGCCGCGCATCGCCTGTCGTCCACGCAACTCTCGTGCGAATTCGCCGATATCGCGCCGCTGCTCGATCCGACCGCGGCGGCCGCCGCCGCAAGTCGCTGCCACTACTGCTACGACGCGCCGTGCGTGCACGCGTGTCCGACGCAGATCGACATCCCGAGCTTCATCCGCAAGATCGGCAACGGCAACCTGAAAGGCGCCGCGACCGACATCCTGTCCGCGAATCCGCTCGGCGGGATGTGCGCACGCGTGTGCCCGACCGAGATCCTGTGCGAAGGCGCGTGCGTGCGCAACCATCAGGATGCGCAACCGGTCGCGATCGGCGCGCTGCAGCGGCATGCAACCGACTGGGCGATGCAGACCGGTGCGGTGCAGTTCCGGCGCGCGCCCGACACGGGCCGCCATGTCGCGGTGGTGGGCGCGGGGCCGGCCGGGCTCGCATGCGCGCACCGGCTCGCGCTCGCGGGGCATCGCGTCACGCTGTTCGACGCGCGCCCGAAGGCCGGCGGCCTCAACGAATACGGGATCGCCGCGTACAAGACCGTCGACGATTTCGCGCAGCGTGAAGTCGAGTGGCTGCTGTCGGTGGGCGGCATCACGCTGGAAACGGGCGTGGCGCTCGGGCGCGACGTGACGCTCGACGCATTGCGCGAGCAGCACGACGCGGTATTTCTCGCGATGGGGCTCGGCGGCGTGCGTGCGCTCGAGATCGACGGCGAGCAACTGGGCGGCGTGATGAATGCAGTCGACTTCATCGAGCAGGTGCGGCAGGCAGACACACTGGAGAACGTGCCGGTCGGGCGGCGCGTGATCGTGATCGGCGGCGGCAATACGGCGATCGATGCGGCCGTGCAGAGCCGCAAGCTCGGCGCCGAGCGCGTGACGATGGTGTACCGGCGCGGCGTGGACGCGATGAGCGCGACGTGGGCCGAGCGCGAGTTCGCGCAGAAGTGCGGCGTCGCGCTCGTCACGCACGCGACGCCGGTGCGCATCGCGGGCGTGAACGGGCAGGCGACGGGCGTCGAATTCGAGGCCGCATCGGGTGAGCGCTTCATCGTCGATGCGGACATGGTGCTGAAGGCGATCGGCCAGACGCTCGTGCCTGACGGCGTCGCGGCCGAATTGCTGACCGCGGACGGCACGCGTATCGCGGTGGATGCGGACGGGCGTACGGCGCTGCCCGACGTATGGGCCGGCGGCGACTGCGCGGCGACCGACGGCATCGACCTCACGGTGCAGGCCGTGCAGGACGGCAAGCGCGCGGCCGCGTCGATCGACGCGACGCTCGCCGCGCGCGACGCGAAGGCGGCCTGAACGCGCGTCGCATCGTCAGCACACCGAACACGACCCTTCTCACGGAGCCGAACATGGCCGATCTTCGCTGCACCATCGCAGGCATCACCTCGCCGAATCCGTTCTGGCTGGCGTCCGCGCCGCCCACCGACAAGGCCTACAACGTCAATCGCGCGTTCGAGGCAGGCTGGGGCGGCGTCGTCTGGAAGACGCTCGGGCTCGATCCGCACGTCGTCAACGTCAGTTCGCGCTACGGCGCGGTGCAGTGGAACGGCCAGCGCATCGCGGGGCTGAACAACATCGAGCTGATCACCGACCGCCCGCTCGACGTGAACCTGACAGAGATCGCGCAGGTGAAGCGCGACTGGCCGGACCGCGCGCTGATCGTGTCGCTGATGGTGCCGTGCAACGAGCGAGACTGGAAATGGATTCTCCCGCTCGTCGAGGATACCGGCGCCGATGCGGTCGAACTCAACTTCGGCTGTCCGCACGGGATGAGCGAGCGCGGGATGGGCGCGGCGGTCGGGCAGGTGCCCGAATACGTCGAGATGGTCACGCGCTGGGTGAAGGAAGGCACGAAGCTGCCGTGCCTCGTGAAGCTCACGCCGAACATCAGCGACATCCGGATGGGGTCGCGCGCCGCGTACAAGGGCGGTGCGGACGGCGTGTCGCTGATCAACACGATCAACTCGATCGTCGCGGTCGATCTCGATCAGATGGCGCCGATGCCGACCGTCGACGGCAAGGGCACGCACGGCGGCTATTGCGGGCCGGCGGTCAAGCCGATCGCGCTGAACATGGTCGCGGAGATCGCACGGGATCCGGAAACGCCGAACCTGCCGATTTCGGGCATCGGCGGCATCTCGTCGTGGCGCGACGCGGCCGAATTCATGGTGCTCGGCGCCGGCAGCGTGCAGGTGTGCACCGCCGCGATGCATTACGGATTCCGGATCGTGTCGGATCTCGCCGACGGGCTGTCGAACTGGATGGACGAGAAGGGCTACGCGACGCTCGACGACATCCGCGGCCGCGCGGTGCCGAACGTGACCGACTGGAAGTACCTGAACCTGAAATACGACATCAAGGCGCGCATCGACCAGGACCGCTGCATCCAGTGCGGGCTGTGCCACATCGCGTGCGAGGATACGTCGCATCAGGCGATCACGGCGACGAAGGACGGCGTGCGGCATTTCGAAGTGATCGATTCGGAATGCGTCGGGTGCAATCTTTGCATGCATGTGTGTCCGGTCGAGCAATGCATCACGATGGAGCGCGTCGATTCGGGCGGCTACGCGAACTGGACCACGCATCCGAACAATCCGGCGAGCGCGGATGCCGGTGCGAGCGGCGGCCCGGCCGCCGCGCCCGAGAAGCACGCGAAGGCGGCCTGACCGGCGTCCGGCGGCGCGGCAGACGTTGCGCCGCCGCTTTTCGTTTCACCGGGCCGGCATCATACGATGCCGGCGCCGACGTTTTCGTGGAGCGCGTTCAATGAAACCAGCAGCGATTCCCGCCGATGCCGACAGCGCCGCGGCGCACGGCGGCAGCCTGTACAACGACGACCTCGCGCCGACGACGCCGGCGCAGCGCACGTGGAAGTGGTACCACTTCGCGGCGCTGTGGGTCGGGATGGTGATGAACATCGCGTCGTACATGCTTGCGGCCGGGCTGATCCAGGAAGGCATGTCGCCGTGGCAGGCGGTGATGACTGTGCTGCTCGGCAACCTGATCGTGCTCGTGCCGATGCTGCTGATCGGCCATGCGGGCGCGAAGCACGGGATTCCGTACGCGGTGCTGGTGCGCGCGTCGTTCGGCACGCAGGGCGCGAAGCTGCCGGCGCTGCTGCGCGCGATCGTCGCGTGCGGCTGGTACGGCATCCAGACCTGGCTCGGCGGCAGCGCGATCTACACGCTGCTGAACATCCTGACCGGCAACGCGCTGCACGGCGCGGCGCTGCCGCTCGTCGGCATCTCGTTCGGGCAGCTCGCGTGCTTTCTCGTGTTCTGGGCGCTGCAGCTGTACTTCATCCTGCACGGCACCGATTCGATCCGCTGGCTCGAAAGCTGGTCCGCGCCGATCAAGGTCGTGATGTGCGTGGCGCTCGTGTGGTGGGCGACGTCGCGGGCGGGCGGTGTCGGCTCGATGCTGTCGGCGCCGTCGCAGTTCGTCGCGGGCGGCAAGAAGGCGGGGCTCTTCTGGGCGACGTTCTGGCCGGGCCTGACCGCGATGGTCGGCTTCTGGGCGACGCTCGCGCTGAACATTCCCGACTTCACGCGCTTCGCGCATTCGCAGCGCGACCAGATGATCGGCCAGTCGATCGGGCTGCCGCTGCCGATGGCGCTGCTGTCGGTGGTGTCGGTCGTCGTGACGTCGGCGACCGTCGTGATCTACGGCAACGCGATCTGGGATCCGATCGACCTGACAAGCCGGATGACGGGCATCGGCGTGGGCATCGCGCTCGTGATCCTCACGCTCGACACGATGTGCTGCAACCTCGCCGCGAATCTCGTCGGGCCTGCCTACGATTTTTCGAGCCTTTGGCCGAAGGCGATCTCGTACCGGGCGGGCGGGATGATCACCGCGACGATCGCGATCGTGATGATGCCGTGGAAGATCCTCGCGACGACGGACGGCTATATCTTCACCTGGCTCGTCGGCTATTCGGCGCTGCTCGGGCCCGTCGCGGGCATCCTGATGGTCGACTATTTCCTGATTCGCGGCACGCGGCTCGACACGCGCGCGCTGTTCGACGAGCGCGGCGGCTTCAGCTACGCGCGCGGCTGGAACCCGGCCGCGCTGGCCGCGCTCGCGATCGGCGTGCTGCCGAACCTGCCGGGCTTCCTGCATACGGCGTTTCCGGCGTCGTTCCCGAACGTGCCGGCGTTCTTCAACACGCTTTACACGTACGCGTGGTTCGTCGGCCTCGTGCTGGCGTCCGGCGTGTACGGCACCTGGATGAAGTGGCGCGCCGGACAGCGCGCGCAGATCGCGAGCGCATGACGCGCGAGCCGGATGCGACCCGCGCGGCATGCGGCACCCGACAGTCAACGAGGAGGCAACGAAATGGCAATCCTGATTCGTGGCGGCACCGTGGTCGATGCGGACCGCTCCTATCGCGCGGACGTGCTCTGCGCGGACCCGCAGGACGGCGGCACGATCCTGCAGATCGCGGAGCAGATCGACGCGCCGGCCGGCGCAACCGTCGTCGATGCGCACGACCAGTACGTGATGCCGGGCGGGATCGACCCGCATACGCACATGGAACTGCCGTTCATGGGCACGACCGCGAGCGACGATTTCTACTCGGGCACCGCTGCCGGGCTGTCGGGCGGCACGACGAGCATCATCGATTTCGTGATTCCGAGCCCGAAGCAGCCGCTGATGGATGCGTTCCGGGAATGGCGCGGCTGGGCCGAGAAGTCGGCTTCCGACTACGGCTTCCACGTGGCCGTGACGTGGTGGGACGACAGCGTGCACCGCGACATGGGCACGCTCGTGCGCGAGCATGGCGTGTCGAGCTTCAAGCATTTCATGGCGTACAAGAACGCGATCATGGCCGACGACGAGATTCTCGTGAACAGCTTCACGCGTTCGCTCGAGCTCGGCGCGCTGCCGACCGTGCACGCGGAGAACGGCGAACTCGTGTTCCAGCTGCAAAAGGCGCTGCTCGCGCGCGGGATTACGGGGCCGGAGGCGCATCCGCTGTCGCGGCCGCCGGAAGTGGAGGGGGAGGCCGCGAACCGCGCGATCCGCATCGCGCAGGTGCTCGGCGTGCCCGTGTATATCGTGCACGTGTCGGCGAAGGACGCGGTGGACGTGATCACGCGCGCGCGCAGCGAGGGGCTGCGCGTGTTCGGCGAAGTGTTGCCGGGCCATCTCGTGATCGACGAGGCCGTCTATCGCGATCCCGACTGGACGCGCGCGGCGGCCCACGTGATGAGCCCGCCGTTCCGCTCGGCCGAGCATCGCGAGGCGCTGTGGCGCGGGCTGCAGTCGGGGCAGTTGCATACGACGGCGACCGATCACTGCGTATTCTGCGCATCGCAGAAGGCGATGGGCCGCGACGATTTCACGAAGATCCCGAACGGCTGCGGCGGCGTCGAGGACCGCATGTCGGTGCTGTGGCATCACGGCGTGAATCATGGCCGCATCACGCCGAACGAGTTCGTGCGGATCACGTCGACGAACGCCGCGCAGATCTTCAACCTGTATCCGCGCAAGGGCGCCGTGCAGGTCGGCGCCGATGCCGACCTCGTCGTGTGGGACCCGGCCGCGACGAAGACGATCTCGGTGAAGACGCATTACCAGCAGGTCGACTTCAACGTGTTCGAGGGGATGACGGTGCAGGGTGTCGCGACGCATACGCTCACGCGCGGCGCACTCGCGTGGGCCGACGGCGAGTTGCGCGCGGTGCGCGGCGCGGGCCGCTACCTGAAGCGCCCGCCGGCGGCCGGCTACTACGAGGCCGCGCGGATCGCGAACCGGCTGCGCGAGCCGCATCCGGTCGAACGCGCGGGTTGAACGGCGCGTGTCAGGCGGGGCGTGTCCGTTCGAGCGGCGCGCCCCGCGCGTGTTTTCGAAGAGTAGGTAGAACGACTGATCAAGCCGGCGAAGGGCAAAAGAGAAACGATCGATGGCATTGATCGCGGCGATTTTGGCGACGTTGCCTGCGCGCATGTCGACCGAGTAACATCCACCCACCCGATCACGCGGGTCGCGGGCACGGGCCGCCCGCCGGACAGTTCAAATAGTGAGAAAGGAGCACAAGGTGGATATTCTGCGCAGTCTCCTCGGTATGCTGTTTCTGTTGCTGGTCGCGTATCTGCTGTCGAACAACCGCCGCGCGGTCAGCGGCCGGACCATGATCGCCGCGCTCTTCACGCAGTTCGCGATCGGCGCGCTGGTGCTGTTCGTGCCGTCGGGCCGCGCAGCGCTGGCCGCGGCCGCGAACGGCGTCAATCGCGTGCTCGACATGGGCAACCACGGCATCGCGTTCGTGTTCGGCGGGCTCGTCGATGCACGCATGTTCCAGTTGTTCGGCGACGGCGGGTTCGTGTTCGGCCTGCGCGTGCTGCCAATGATCATCTTCGTCACCGCGCTGATCTCGGTGCTGTACTACATCGGCGTGATGAAATGGATCGTCGCGATCCTCGGCGCGGGATTGGCGAAAGTGCTCGGCGTGAGCCGCATCGAGGCGTGCTCGGCCGTCGCGACGATCTTCCTCGGGCAGAGCGAGATGCCCGCGCTCGTGAAGCCGTTCGTGCGCAACATGACGAGCGCCGAGATCTTCACGGTGATGGCGAGCGGCATGGCGTCGGTCGCGGGCTCGGTGCTGGTCGGCTATGCCGGCCTCGGCGTGAAGATGGAGTACTTGCTCGCCGCGTCGTTCATGGCGGTGCCGGGCGGGCTGCTGTTCGGCAAGCTGCTGTTTCCGACCGTCGAGCCGAGCCGCGTGGTGGTCGACGGGCTCGACTTCGACGACAAGCGCGCCGCCAACGTGATCGAGGCGGCCGCGTCCGGCGCGTCGGTCGGGCTGCGCATCGCGATCAACGTCGGCGCGATGCTGATCGCGTTCGTCGGGCTCATCGCGCTGATGAACCTGATCGTCGGCGGCGCGGCCGCGTTCGCGGGCTTTCCGCAGGTCACGCTGGTCGGCATCATCGGCCATCTGTTCGCGCCGCTCGCGTGGATCATCGGCGTGCCGTGGCACGATGCGACGCTGGCCGGCAACTTCATCGGCGAGAAGCTGATCTTCAACGAATTCGTCGCCTACGGCGACCTGTCGCCGTACCTGAAAGGCGGCGCGCACGCGGCGGCGGCCGGCCTGCAGGTGCTCGACCCGAAGACGCTCGCGATCGTGTCGTTCGCGCTGTGCGGCTTCGCGAACTTCTCGTCGATCGCGATTCTCGCGGGCGGCTTCAGCGCGGTCGCGCCCGAGCGCCGCTCGGACGTCGCGCGGCTCGGCTTGCGCGCGCTGACGGCCGCGACGCTGTCGAACCTGATGAGCGCGGCGATTGCCGGCCTGTTCTTTTCGCTGCATTGAACCGTGCAGCAGACTCCGACCGATCGAAGCGAGGCAACGATGTTTCTACCGCAGGAATTCATTCGCAGGAAGCGCGACGGGCAGCCGCTCGATCGCGACGGGATGGCCGCGTTCGTGCGCGGCGTGACCGACGGCAGCGTGACCGAAGGCCAGGTGGCCGCGTTCGCGATGGCCGTGTATTTCAACGACCTGAGCACGGACGAGCGCGTCGCGCTGACGCTCGCGCAGCGCGATTCCGGCGACGTGCTCGACTGGCGCGCGCTCGATCTCGGCGGGCCGGTGATCGACAAGCATTCGACGGGCGGCGTCGGCGATGTCGTGTCGCTGATGCTCGGGCCGATGGTGGCCGCGTGCGGCGGCTACGTGCCGATGATCTCGGGGCGCGGGCTCGGCCATACCGGCGGCACGCTCGACAAGTTGAGCGCGATTCCCGGTTACGACGTGATGCCCGAGACGGACGCGTTTCGCCGCACGGTGCGCGAGGTCGGCGTCGCGATCATCGGGCAGACCGCGCGGCTCGCGCCGGCCGACAAGCGCATCTACGCGATCCGCGACGTGACGGCGACCGTCGAATCGGTCGCGATGATCACCGCGTCGATCCTGTCGAAGAAGCTCGCGGCGGGGCTCGACGGGCTCGTGATGGACGTCAAGGTCGGCTCCGGCGCGTTCATGCCGACGGCGGAGAAATCGGCGGAGCTGGCTCGCAGCATCGTCGACGTCGGCAACGGCGCCGGCATGAAGACGACCGCGATCCTCACCGACATGAACCAGTCGCTCGCGCCATGCGCGGGCAATGCGCTCGAGGTCGCATGCGCGATCGACTATCTGACGGGCAAGTCGCGTCCCGCGCGGTTGCATGACGTGACGATGGCGCTGTCGGCTGAACTGCTCGTGACCGGCGGGTTGGCGCGCGATGCCGCCCATGCGCGCGAGAAGTTGCAGCACGCGCTCGATTCCGGCACGGCGGCCGAGCGTTTCGCACGGATGGTCGTCGCGCTCGGCGGTCCCGCCGACCTGCTCGACGCGCCCGCGCGGCATCTGGCGCGGGCGGCGGTGATCGTGCCGGTTCCGGCGCCTGCGAGCGGCGTGGTGCGGCGCGTCGATTGCCGCGCGCTCGGGCTGGCGGTGGTCGCGCTCGGCGGCGGCCGCACCCGCGCGGAGGACGCGATCGACGTCAGCGTCGGCCTGACGGCGCTCGCGGAGATCGGGCAGCGCATCGAGGCCGGCGAGCCGCTCGGCTTCGTGCACGCCCGCGACGAAGCAACGGCGGCCCATGCGGCGGACGCGATTCGCCGCAGCTATGTGCTCGGCGAGACCGGCGAAGCGCCGCCGACCCTTTACCAGCAGATCGGCTGACCTCTGCTCCGGGAGACATCACACGATGGAACGAGACGAACTGATCGAACAGGCGAAGGCGGCGCGCGAACGTGCGTATGCGCCGTATTCGCGCTTCAAGGTCGGCGCGGCGCTGCTGGCGCAAGACGGAACGGTTTTCCACGGCTGCAACGTCGAGAACGCGTCGTACGGCCTGTGCAATTGCGCGGAACGCACGGCGATGTTCGCCGCGATCGCCGCCGGCTATCGGCCGGGGGATTTCGCGCGGCTCGCGGTCGTCGGCGACACCGACGGCCCGATCGCGCCGTGCGGCGCATGCCGTCAGGTAATCGTCGAGATCGGCAAGCCCGACATCGAGGTGATCCTCGCCAACCTGAGAGGCGCCGTCGAGATCACGACGGCCCGCGCGTTGCTGCCGGGCGCGTTCACGCTTTAACGGTGCGCGCGCCGCGGCGAGACCATGCGTCGCCTCACGCGCCGTCGCGCGCGTCGCGGATCGGGATCACGGTGCGCGCGCCGCACTGGCGCAGCAGGTCGCGCAGCTCGTTGATGACCGGAAACACCTCGTGGTTCCAGTCGGCGCCTTGGGCGTCGTGCGCTTCCTGCTCGCGCTCGACGATCCAGCGATCCTCGCGGAAGATGCGTTCGGTGAACCACACGAGCAGCGGCCACGCGAGATCGAGCGCGAACGGGATACCGGGCTTGTGGATCGACAGCAGCCCGAACGTGCGGTTGGTGCGCTGCTCGGCGTCGAGCGGCACGTAGACGATCCAGAGGTCCATCACGAGCGTGCCTTCGCTCGAGCGGATCTGCAGCGTCTGGTACGGATACTCGGTGCGCACCGTCATCACGCTCTTGTTGGCCTGGTCGCCGGGCTTCTTGCTCGAACCGAACACGAGCGCCTCGCCGACCGGCTGCTTGCCTTCCATCCGCGCGAACGTGTAATCGACCTCGACCCAGTCGTCGCCGCGGCGGCGGCCCACCGAGCGCGCGCGCATCTGGCCCATCTGCTTGCGATGCAGGAACTGATGGTTCATGTCCATCAGGTTCTCGTGCATGAACGAGTAGTGACACTTGACCTCGCGGCCGAAGCGGCGCGTCTTGTACGCGGGGTGGTCCGCCGATTCGAGCGCGGGGAACGGGCGTTCGTCGGCGAGCGTGGCGTCGCCCGGGAACACGAAGATCAGCCCGTGCGCCTCGCGGCACGGATACGCGCGCACGCCGTTGGGCAAGCGCTCGCGGCCGAGGTAGGGCACGTCGACGCAGCGGCCGCTGTCGCACGCGTAGGTCCAGCCGTGATAGCAGCAGCGCAGCGTTTCGCCGCTCACGACGCCCGCGTGCAGCGGCACCTGGCGGTGCGCGCAACGATCTTCGAGCGCATACACGGCGCCCGATTCGGTGCGCACGAGCACGATCGGATCGCCGGCGAAGCGCACGCCGAGCGTCTTGCCGCGCTTGAGCTCGCGCGACCACGCGAGCGGGTACCAGTGATCCGGATGAATGGGCACGCGGCGCAGATCGCGCACGAGCGCGCCGGTGGACGGTTCTTCGAGGGTATTGCTGTCAGGCAAAGGCACTGCGCGCATGCGTGACGCCTCCTGGCTGGGCGGTTGGTCCGGATGCCGCATCATGCGGCGAGGATCAGGAGAAGTCTACGCGAAGTTGCCGGCCGCCGCGGACGCGATGCGGGTTTGCCCCGGCATCGGGCTCGCCGATTCGTTGACGTGGCGCAAGGCAGCCGCCGCCGATGCATGGCGGCCGGGGCGCCGCCGTGCGGCGGGCGGCGCCGCGTCACACGCAGCCGCGCGGGTCGGCAAGCGGCTCACGAGTGGCTCACAAGCGGCTCACGAGCGCGCTTCGCGCCACAGCACCGCGTCGGTACGGTACAGCGCCGGGAAGCGCTGCTTCAGCCCGGCGACCTTCGGCAGGTCGTTGAATGCGATATACGGCGCATCAGGATGCAGTTCGAGGTAGTTCTGGTGATAGGCCTCGGCCGGATAGAACCCCTTGTAGGCTTCGACACGCGTGACCACGGGCGCCGGAAACACATGCGCGCTGCCGAGCTGCGCGATGTACGCGGTCGCGACCGCGCGTTGCTGCGCGGTGGTCGGGAAGATCGCGGACCGGTACTGCGACCCTTCGTCGGGGCCCTGGCGGTTCAACTCGGTCGGGTCGTGCGCGACCGAGAAGAACACCTGCAGCAGCCGGCCGTAGGTGATCTGCGTCGGATCGTAGACGATGCGCACCGATTCCGCGTGCCCCGTCAGCCCCGAGCCGACGAGCGCGTAGTGCGCGGTTTCGGACGCGCCGCCCGCATAGCCGGCGGTGACCTGCTTCACGCCTTTCACGTGCTCGAACACGCCCTGCACGCCCCAGAAGCAGCCGCCGGCGAGCACGGCCGTCTCGTCGTGCGACGCGCCGGGCGTTTCGTCGAGCGTGGGGGCAGGCGCGGTGCGCATCGGTTCGGCGGAATTGACGATGCGCTGGTAGCCGAACACGGCAGCCGCCGCGACGGCGACGGCGCCGATGCGGCGCAGCAAGGTCGCGCGCCGTCGCGCCGCGGCTTCGCGGGTGGAGATCGGGTTCATCTTTTGCTCCTGTTCAATGGGTGAGAAAACACGGCGGCCGAATGGGGGCGGCGCGCGCGATCAACCGAAAGTGAATGCATACGCATCGACGCCCGGATCGAGAAACTCGATCGAGAACGTGCGGTCGGCGATCGCGCCGGGCTGCCGGACGAGCTGGTACAGGCGCTGGCCGGTGACGGTGCCGTAGCCCTGCGCGTCGACGTCGGCGCCATGCGCGGCACCGGGCGCCGCGCCGTCGAGCGTCACGCGAAAGCGCACGGGCCGGCCGTTCGCGCCCGGGCCGAGCACGAGGTGCAGATCGCGCGCATGGAAGCGGTAGACGATTCGGCCGTCCGGCGCGGCGAGCGACGCGCGCTCGGCGCCGACGTTCCACGTGCCCGCGAGGCCCCAGTCGTTGAGATCCGGGCGGGCCGGTGCGTCGTAACGGTGGGCCGCATCGCGCACGGCGCCGCCCGGTGACGCGAAGCTCTCCGCGCGTGCATAGCCGACATAGGTTTCGGGCGAACGGACGTCCGCGCTGTCGGCCGCCGCGAGCGCGCCGTTCGCGGGCGCGCCGGCGAGCCCGAGCGGCACGTTCAGCGCGTCCGGATGGCCGGCTTCGGCCAACAGCGACTGGATCGCGCGTTCGGATTGCGCGTATTCGCCTTCGCCGAAGTGGTGATGGCGGATCCGCCCTTGCGCATCGATGAAGTAGTGCGCGGGCCAGTATTGGTTGTCGAAGGCGCGCCAGATCGAATAGCCGTTGTCGATCGCGACCGGGTAGTCGATGCCGAGATCGTGCACGGCCTTCTTGACGTTGCCGATGTCGCGCTCGAACGCGAACTCCGGCGCGTGCACGCCGATCACGACGAGCCCGTACGGCGCGTACTTGCGTGCCCAGGCGGTCGTGTACGGCAGCGTGCGCAGGCAGTTGATGCACGAATACGTCCAGAAATCGACCAGCACGACCTTGCCGCGCAGCCCGGCCGCCGTCAGCGGCGGCGAGTTCAGCCACTGCACCGCGCCGTCGAGCGACGGCAACGTGCCTTCGACCGGCAGTGCGGCCGCGGTGGCGCCGGCCGTCCGCATCATCGCGCCGCCGGCCAGCGCACCGCCGCCGGTCTGCGCGCCATTGGCTGCCGCGGCCATCATCGCGCCGCCCGCCGTGATGTCGGTGGTGTCGGCGGCGCCGGTCGCGGCCGCTGCTGTCGCCGTTGCCGTTGCAGCCGGCGCGCCGTTCGCGCGCCCGGCGAGACGGTCGACGAGCTTCGTTTCGAGCCCGCCCGTGGTGACGGTCGACAACTGCGCGAGGGCGCCCGTGTCGAGGCCGAGCGCGATCGCGCCGACGCCGGCCAGGAGCGTCGCGCCGATCCCGCGCCGGATCCATTCGCCGGCGCCGAGCGAGCGCTTCATCGCGGCGAACACCTTGCCGCCGATCACGAGCGCGACGCCGAGCGAGGTCGCCGCGCCGGCCGCATACGCGACGAGCAGCAGCGTCGTGCCGACGCTCGCGCCGCGCAGCGCCGCGCCGGTCAGCACGAGGCCGAGGATCGGGCCGGCGCACGGCGCCCACAGCAGGCCCGTCGCGACGCCGAGCAGCAGCGACGACGCCGGGCCGGCCGGGCGGCCGTCGCGTTGTGCGAACCCGGTGAGCCGGTTGCCGGCTGCGACGAGCGGGCGCGTCAGGTGTTCCGCGAAACGCGGCATCAGCAGCGTCAGGCCGAACACCGCGAGCAGCACGATCGCGATCCAGCGGCCGGCCTGGTTGGCTTGCGCGACCCAGCCGCCGCCGACGGCGGCGAGCGTCGCGACGACGGCGAACGTGAGCGCCATGCCGGCGAGCAGCGGCAGGCCGGTGCGCACGAACGGCTGGTCGGCGCGCGCGAACACGAACGGCAGCACGGGCAGGATGCACGGGCTCAGGATCGTGAGCACGCCGCCGAGATAGGCAAGGACGATGAGCAGCATGATGCGTTCTCCAGTCGGACGGAATGGGGCCGGATCAGGCGGCGGCCGGGTGGAAGACGAGCGCAACGCCGTTCATGCAGTAGCGCAGCCCGGTGGGCGCCGGGCCGTCGTCGAACACGTGGCCGAGATGGCCGCCGCAGCGGCGGCAGTGCACTTCGGTGCGGACCATCCCGAACGACGCGTCGGTGTCGGTGCCGACCGCGTGGTCGAGCGGTTTCCAGAAGCTCGGCCAGCCCGTATGGCTGTCGAACTTGGTGGCCGACGAGAACAGCGCGAGGCCGCAGCCGGCGCACGCGAACGTGCCGTGCCGGTGCTCGTCGTTCAGCGGGCTGGTGAATGGCCGCTCGGTGCCGGCCTCGCGCAGGACCGTGTATTGGGCCGGTGTGAGGCGGCGATGCCATTCGGCGTCGCTGTGCGTGATCTCGAACGGGGCGGCCTTCGGCGAGCCGACCGGCGACGCGGCGAACGCGCGGCCGACCAGCGCGCGGCGGCCGGCGGACGACAGCGCCGCGAGCGCGGCGAGGCCGGTGGCGCCGGCGAACAGCAGATGTCTGCGGGTGGGCATGATGGGCTCCTGGAAGCAGGTCCTGAAAACATGCGCCCATCGTAGGCGGCGGCCGGTGTCGAAGTCCTCACGGAAAGTTAAATGAATCGTGACGTTTTTCGGGTGATCCGGGAAGATCCGATGAAATCCGTCCAAGCCCTGTCTGACAAGGGTTTGCCGAGAGCTGGCGGTTCGCCAAGTTCCACGGAAATCCGCCACGAGCCGCAACTTTTTAGTGTTCGCGATGTGGGGTAGGCTCTGCGTACCAAGGTGCGGGCCGACCTAGTTGCGATATCAAAGGAGGGTGATCAGGCGGGAGCCGTTGACCGTGTGTCCGTAGTCCGCGTGCAGCCGGCGCGCGAACCATGCCTCCGTGCAAAATCCATAGCGAGAGGCCACTACAGCAGGGTCGCACTGGGCTTCAAGTGCCTCAATTCAACCCACCGTCGGGGAATTCGCCTCGGTCTGGTATCAAATGGACTATAATCACGTATCATCTGATACCAGATTGGGAGCTGCCATGTCACTCGTTACCCCTGAAGCCGTGGCTGCGGTCATGGGACTGCGACCGGTCCCGCACACACTGGCGGAATTAGAGGCGCTCGTGCGCGACGGCCTCCCGAAGTCTGCGCTGCGTGCCGGCGTCGAACATGCGACGCAAGGTGCCGACGCCCGCCGCGCACTGCTTGCACGCATCATCCCCGAGGCGACCTACAAGCGGCGCCGCGATCGGCTGACGCAAGACGAATCGGAGAAAACCGAGCGCCTGGCCCGGATCGTTGCGACGACCACCTACGTCTGGAACGACGAAGAGGATGCACGGGAATTTCTGTCGACGCCCCACCCTGAGCTGGAGGGACGGGCACCGCTCGATGTCGCGCTGACCGAACTCGGTGCGCGCCGGGTCGAAGAACTGCTCTGGAAGCTGTTCTACGGGCTGCCGGCATGAAGTTGTTTCGCATTGCTGATACGCGACACACGATCTGGAGCGGCACCGGCGCGATGCTTGTCGGTGGCCGCTTTAATAGTCCGGGGCGGCCCGTCATCTACGCGGCGTCGACCTTCGCAGGTGCAATGCTCGAGGTACTCGTGCATGCGCGAATCGGGAAGGTGCCGAAAACACACGGTTGGGTGGAAGCAACTGTACCCGACGATGTCAGCGTCGAACGCCACACGGCAGAAACGTTGCCGAGAGCATGGGATGCGGCGGCACTGCAGGTAGCACGGCACTTCGGCGACGCATGGCTGACCGAATCGAGGACAGCGCTCCTGATCATCCCTTCAGTCGTCGTCCGGGCAGAATTCAACGTGCTGGTGAATCCGGCGCATCCTGACGCGGCGCGAATCGTCGTGACAGATCCTCAACCCGTGGTGTGGGACGAACGCCTCTTTATCATGCCACCAGCCGGGCAGTCATAGCGCCTCGATGGAGGTCCGCTTGCGGATCATCTCAACACCCGACTCACTGGCTTCGCACAGAACTTGAGCCGCCCGTCGCGGTTCCTCACTTGCTCACAGCACAGCCACGATTCAAAGTTAAATGATTCGTGATGTCTCGCCGGTGGCGGACGGCCAGGCAGGCGCCTGAGCGATTTCATGCGCCGCCCGGAGCGGCCCCCTGCATCGAGTGCCGAATACGACCGACTACAGCGCGGAGAGCACCGCGTCCAGCTCCGTCAGCAGACGGTCGGCGTCGTTGGCGCCAAATACCAGCGGCGGCCGGATCTTCAGCACGCTCGCGTCCGGTCCGGTTGCCGAAATCAGCACGCGCCGCTGGCGCAAGCCATTGACGATCTCGAGTGCGGTCGCGATGTCGGTGTCCTTTTTCGCGCGGTCGCGTACGATCTCGACGCCGAAATACAGGCCCGTGCCGCGCACGTCGCCGATACATTCGTATTTTCGTGCCAGCGCGTTCAACCCCTCCAGCAGGATCGCACCGACCCGCTGCACGTTGTCCAGCACCCGTTCGTCGCGCAGCACGTCGAGCGTGGCCTGCGCGGCGGCGATGGCCACCGAATTGCCGCCGAACGTGTTGAAGTAGCGCATGTCCTGGCCGAACCCGGCGACGATCTCGGGGCGCACCACCAGCCCGGCCACCGGATAGCCGTTGCCCATCGGTTTGCCCAGCGTGACGATGTCGGGCTCGACCGCGTGACGCTCGTGCCCCCACATATGCGTACCGCTGCGCCCGAAACCCGACTGCACCTCGTCCGCGATGAACAGGCCGCCGGCGCGGCGTACGACTTCGGCCACCGGCGCCAGCACGTCGGTCGGGTACGCGAATACGCCATCCGACGAGAAGAACGAGTCGGCGATGAACGCTGCCAGACCGCCGCCGTGTCGGCAGATGTCCTCGATCTGCAACGCGACCTGCTCGGCCATGCGCCGGCCGATCTCGGGCAGCGGCACACGGTAGGAATCCGGAGCAGGCACCGTTCGCACATACGGGCCGAGCAGCGCCTTGCGACCCAGCGACGGCGAAAAGCCCGAGGTGAGATGCGAGTTGCCGTGATACGCCTCGCTGGTCACGATGACGCCCGTCTTGCCGGTGTAGTGCATCGCGATGCGCATGGCCAGATCGTTGGCTTCGGAGCCCGTGCAGGTGAACATCATCTGGCCGTCGCGAATCGACGTATTGAACGTCGCGCGCAGGGCCTCGGCGTAGTCGAGGATCGGCTCCTGCATGTAGCGGGTATGCGTGCAGAGCGTCGAGAGCTGACGGGCAATGGCGTCGACGATGCGCGGGTTGGCATGCCCGACGCAGACGACGTTGTTGTAGGCATCGAGATAGTCGTTGCCTCGATCGTCGTACAGATAGACCTTCTCGCCGCGCACGATCTTCACCGGCTCGGCGTAGAACAGTCGATACGACGGGCTGAGCAGCCGTAGCCGGCGAGCGATGTGCGCCTGCGTGGCGGCATCGAGGTGGGAGATCGCCGACGGATTGAAGCCGTTCGGCATGTCGCCGCGCAGCGCGTCGGGGGCTTTGCTCGTATCGGCGGCTTCGGCCGGCGTGGTCGGTGTCGATGTCGTGTTCATAGGTCGATCAGGGCGGGTGAGGTGAGCGGGCGAAGGAAAAACTAGAGCAACGCACGCGAAACGGTTTCGTGGTCGCGCTGCATGAACCAGCGCAGATGCTCCCATCCGGGACGAGTGAAACGCAGGATGTACGCTTCGTTTTCCGGAAACAGCATCGCACGCCATGAAGTGAGCAACGCGCGCGCCGCGACGCGCGCCATGGCCAGGTGTGGAATCAAGGCCAGTTCTTCGGCACTCAGTTGAGCATGCGCGAGATAGCCCCGCAGAAGCTCGCGCGCCTGAATGAACAGGTCATGCGGCGCGTCGGCGTCGAAGTCGAGCGGAAACTGGTTCATGACCGCGGTGGCGACGTCGATGGCGACCGCGGTGTGCACGGTGTCACCGAAGTCGATGATCCCGTTGACGAATTGCGGGCCGCCCGGGTTTGCGACGATGTTCGAGCGGTTGAAGTCGTTATGTACGACCTGCGTGCGACAACCCCGAAGGGCAGGCTCGATCATCGCGAAGCGGGCGAATGCCTGCTCGATCAGCGAGCGATGCAACGGGTCGGCGATATGGGTTTGCAGCCCTTTCAGGCTCGACAAGTGCTTGACGTCCCACGCCAGTACCCGATGCTCGTTTGGATGACGGAAACTGGCGAGCCCCCGTTGCAACTGCGCCAGCACTTCACCGATCTCGTAATGATCGACCGTGTCGGCATGCAGCTTGTCGAGCGGCATGCCCTCGAGGTAGCTGTAGAGCCTCGCCGTTCGATGCGGATGGGCCGGTAACGCGAGCGGGACGACAAGCTGCCCCGCCGTACCGGGTATCACGCGCGGCACCGGCAACCGCGGCGCGACCGCGCCGACGTGCCGCATCGCGGCGACCTGCAAATCCAGCTCTTCGGCTGTCTCGCCCGGATTGGAGACCTTCAGTACGTACCGCGCGCCGTCGCGGGCATCGATGCGAAAGGTGTCGTCCTTCTCGGTCGAGAACCGTGTGGCCGATCCGTCGATGCCATAAATGCGGCGTGTGATCGCGACCGCGTCCGATTCGTCCAGACGGGTGAAGCCCACCGACAGGCCGCTGCCCGGCAGTGTGTCGGCGGCAGCCGAAGCAGCGCGGTGCGTGCCGCCGGAAGCAGGGGACGTGGACAACGGCGGCTCCGTGCGAGAGAAGTGGACGACACTGGTGCGGGACATTTTTGACGAGCGCTCGGCCTGGGGAACGGCATCATTGGAAACGCGCGAGGCGAGCCCGCGGCAACCGTCGGAGACGGCGCCGGGGCGGTGCGACTTGCTCACAGGCCGAGATGCTCGGCCAGTTCAATGATGCTTTTGACGGGCGTGTAACCGTATTCCGGCGCTTCCGGCTCATGGCCGCGCAGCACATGGGCCTTGTGGACGATACCGAGGTCGTGCGCGGTCATCAGGTCGTAGCGCGGGCTGGACGAGACATGCAGGATTTCGTGAGGCTGCACGTCGAGCTTCCTGAACATGTATTCGAATCCTTGCATTCGCGGTTTGTAAGCGCCGGCGTCTTCCGCCGTGATGACCGCATGAAACGGCGCCCCGAGCTTCTCGATGTTGCTCATGATCTGCGCGTTGTCCGCGTTGCTCAGACCGACCAGCCTGTATTTCTTCGCGAGGCGCGCGAGCCCTTCGGGCACGTCCGGATGCGGTCCCCAGGATGGCACGGCCAGATAGAACTGCTCGGCCTCCCGTTCGACGAAGGCGACGCCGATGCGCTCGCACGTGCGGCGCACCGAATTGACGACGACGTCGCGAAACGGTTTCCATGCGCCGAGCACTTCGTCGCGACGATAGGCGGCGAACAGCTTGACGAAGTTTTCCATGGCGTCGCCACGAAGACGATCGCCATAGATTTCCCGAGCCGTGTCGGCCATTCGGAAGTTGACGAGGGTGCCGTAGCAATCGAAAGTTATGAACTTCGGCTCGAAGTCGATCATGTCGTCAATCTCGATGAGTGGCGAATCCCCATGAGGAATTCTTGAGTGAAGAGGATTGCCGCGAGCCGCTTCGGGCAAGCGTCGGTGGCAACGTCGATACGTGAAATTTAAACGGGGGCGACTGCGCTATTCAGCCGAATTGCGCGGCGAGAAAAACAAGATTCCACGCGTTTTCGACGCGATCGACGGCAGCTTCTGCGGTGTGAAACGGCGCGCTGCCGGGTGCCGGGGACAGAACGCAAGATCGTAATTTCGTCATGCCGGCCGGTCGGCTACTATCCGTCTTGGCGCGAGTGCGAAGGCACTCGTCCGGAGGCACCCGACTGAACGAACGCAGGGCGGAGATGAAAGCGGATTGCACACTTGACCGGCTGGACTTGCGCATTCTGGCCGAGTTGCAGGATCACGGTCGCATGACCAACGTCGAGCTGGCCGACGCCGTCGGGCTTTCGCCCAGCCCGTGCCTGACGCGCATCAAGCGGCTCGAGAACGCGGGATTCATTACGGGCTACGGCGCAACGGTGCGGATCGAGAAGATCGGCGCGTTTCAGATCGTGTTTGCCAAGATCACCCTCACCGACCATCGTCGCGAAGACTTCGTGCGTTTTATCGACGCCATCAGCGACATCGACGAGATCATGGAGTGCCATCACGCGACGGGCGGCTACGATTATCTGCTCAAGTTCGTCACACGCGACATCGACCACTTCCGCGACCTGATGGAAGGGCTGGTGAAACGCGATATCGGTATCGAAAAGTATTTCAGCTACGTGATCATTGCGTCGCCGATCGTAAAGAGCGGCTTTCGTCTGGACGCGATCTCTGCCGCGGAGTGAAGCAAGCGGTGCACGATCCGTGGCTGAACTGAACGGCAGCGCGGGTTTGCTTCGAGCGAAGTAGCGTGGGGGCGGCCGGTTGCCGGATCGCGTGCCGCTCGTGTCGAGCGGCACGTGTCGACCGGAACCGCGTTCGGGCGCTGCCATGCTACCCGTCCGCCATCCGGGCACCGCATCATCCGGCCTCGTCCGATAGTGCGACAGGCGTTTCGCCTTGACCGCCGCGCTGCGCGGCGGGCTCGTGGCCCCGGCGCGACTGGATGTCGGCCCCGAGCGCGTGGAGAATCGATCGGCCTTTCTTCGTCAGATGCGCGCGTCGGCGGCCGGGGGCGCCGTGCTCGAGCATGACGAGTTGCCGTTCGAGCAACGCATCGAGTTCGGCGCGATTCATGTCGAGCTGATCCGGCGCCTGGCACACCAGCATCAGCGTCGCGAATTCGTGCGGGCTCAACATGGCCGCCCCCCGTCGCGCGCGGAGCCGCCCCCGGCGAGCGTGACGCGGAAAAACGAAACAGGGTGCAGCAGGCGTCCGGGCGCGGCGACCCGACGGCGCGGCGGCTTCGGCCGGCCGATCGCGGCGGGTTGGCCCGCGCCGCGCAACACGAATGGCTTGCGTGTCAAACGTATCCGGGCGCCGGTCGGCGCGAAGCGACCGGTGCCGTTGCGCGCTATCCGCAGGCCGGCCGGCAGACCCGTGACGACGCGGGCGGCGCGTCGTGGTCGGCGGCCGACCCCCGGCAGCCGATCGAAGATGAAGAAAGGATCGTTCATGATTCGCTCCCGGTTGGACCCCGCACGGAGGACGAACCGGACCACGCGCTCCAGTTCGTCGATCCGCGAGCGGTCTCGCTGACAAACAAATCGAAACACGCAGCGCGTAAGCCGCGGCTGCTTGAGCGATACCAAAATAGGATGGGACGCGCGGATTTCAAGCGTCGTCGCGCGACGATTCGCGTGGCCTGGAGCGCCGACCGTCGACGCCGTGTCGACGCTCGTGACGGGGCATCGCGGGAACCCCGACAGTTGCACGAACGCCGTTTTCGCCATGAAACATTTTGTTACATATGCGTATTCATCGCCCTCTTGAAGCGCGCCGGCCACGCCACTATTTCGCTTTTCGCCAATCGACGGCACGCCGGCGCAGCGCAGCCGTTGCGCGTGCGGGCGCCGGCGGATTCCCTTTTTCAGGTGATCTCATCGCTCAGGAGATGAAAATGCAGATTCGTCCCCTCTACGACCGGGTTATCGTCAAGCGAATCGAACAGCAGCGGACGACGGCCTCGGGCATCGTGATTCCCGATTCGGCCGCCGAACGGCCCGAGCAGGGTGAAGTGATTGCGGTCGGCAGCGGCAGGCTGCTCCAGGACGGCTCGCAGCGCCCGCTGCAGCTCCAGGTCGGCGACCAGGTTCTCTTCGGCAAGTACGCAGGCCAGACCGTGAAGGTGAACGGCGAGGAACTGCTCGTGATGCGCGAAGAGGACGTCATGGGCGTACTCGAACCCGAATCGCAGGCCGCCAGGAAAGCGGCCTGAATGCCGATTCGACCGCGTCGCACGGGTGTCTGCCCGATGCGCGCGGCATCCCGTTCAACGACTGTATCCGGAGCAAGAAAATGAGTGCAAAAGACGTGAAATTCCGCGACGGCGCCCGCCAGCAGATCGTCAAGGGCGTGAACGTGCTGGCCGACGCGGTGAAGGTGACGCTGGGCCCGAAGGGCCGCAACGTCGTGATCGAACGCGGCTTCGGCGCGCCCGTCATCACGAAGGACGGCGTGTCGGTCGCGAAGGAAATCGAGCTGAAGGACCGCTTCGAGAACATGGGCGCGCAGATCGTCAAGCAGGTCGCGTCCAAGACGGCCGACGTGGCCGGCGACGGGACGACCACCGCCACCGTGCTCGCGCAGGCGATCGTGCAGGAAGGCATGAAGCACGTCGCGGCCGGCATGAACCCGATGGATCTGAAGCGCGGCATCGACAAGGCCGTCGGCGCGGTGCTCGACGAGTTGCGCAAGCTGTCGCGGCCGATTTCGACCCACAAGGAAATCGCGCAGGTCGGCGCGATTTCCGCGAACTCCGACGACGCGATCGGCAAGATCATCGCCGATGCGATGGAGAAAGTCGGCAAGGACGGCGTGATCACCGTCGAGGACGGCAAGTCGCTGGAGAACGAACTCGACGTGGTGGAAGGCATGCAGTTCGATCGCGGCTACGTGAGCCCGTATTTCATCAACGACCCGGCGAAGCAGGCGGCCTATCTCGACGACGCGCTGATTCTGCTGCACGACAAGAAGATCTCCAGCGTCCGCGACCTCCTGCCGATCCTCGAAGCGGCGTCCAAGGCCGGCAAGCCGCTGCTGATCGTGGCCGAGGATGTCGAGGCCGAAGCGCTCGCGACGCTCGTCGTGAATTCGATGCGCGGCATTCTGAAGGTCGCCGCCGTCAAGGCGCCCGGTTTCGGCGACCGACGCAAGGCGATGCTCGAGGATCTCGCGATCCTGACCGGTGCGACGGTGATCTCGGAGGAAACCGGCAAGCAGCTCGACAAGGCCACGCTCGAGGATCTTGGCAGTGCGAAGCGTGTCGAGGTGCGCAAGGACGATACGATCATCATCGACGGCGCGGGCGATGCGGCGCGCATCGAGGCGCGCGTGAAGTCGATTCGCGTGCAGATCGACGAAGCGACGAGCGACTACGATCGCGAGAAGCTGCAGGAGCGCGTCGCGAAGCTCGCGGGCGGCGTGGCGGTGATCAAGGTCGGCGCGGTCACCGAGGTCGAGATGAAGGAGAAGAAGGATCGCGTCGACGATGCGCTGCATGCGACGCGCGCCGCGGTCGAGGAGGGCATCGTGCCGGGCGGCGGCGTCGCGCTGCTGCGCGCGCGTGCGGCGCTGTCGGACATCCGCGGCGCGAATGCGGACCAGGACGCCGGCATCCGGATCGTGCTGCGCGCGCTGGAGGCGCCGCTGCGCGTCATCGCGGCCAATGCGGGCGACGAACCGTCGGTCGTGATCTCGAAGGTGCTCGAGGGCAAGGGGAACTTCGGCTACAACGCGGCGACCGGCGAGTACGGCGATCTGGTCGAGGCAGGCGTGGTCGATCCGACCAAGGTCACGCGTACCGCGCTGCAGAACGCCGCGTCGATCGCGAGCCTCGTGCTGACGACCGATGCGACCGTCGCGCAAGCACCGAAAGAGGACAGCGCCGAGCCGGCCTCCGCGCCCGAACTCGGCTACTGACCTGCGTCGCAGGCCCGCCTGCGATGGTCGAACAGCCGCTGGCCGGAGCGGCTTTTGCCGGCGCGCGCGACAGCGGGGGCGCGTCGCGCCGTTTTTTCATGTTTGCGAGACCGACGATGAAGCTCGAACTTTCGATCGATTCCAGGCCGCTGAACGTCGAGATCGACGACGTGATCGCGGGCCTGCTCGCCGCGCGGCTCGGCCTGCCTCCGGACGGCGACCATCGCGGCGCGATCGGCCGCTACCTCGGCGACGCGGCGGGGCCGTGGACGCTCGACGACGACCATATGCGCAAGCGTGTGATGCGCCGCCTGATTCTCGACATCGCCGATCCGACGCTGGTCATCCAGTATCTGATGGCGGACCAGGGCGACCAGAACCGGTCGGGCGAAACGGGCGCGTGATGCGCGCCGAACGCGCCCGCCCGTTCGGCGAGGCGTCGGGCGCGCCGTTGTTCCTGCCGCTTCGCCGGCGCGTCGGCGTCCTCGTCGTACGGCCGGACACATCCGTTCAGGCACTGTCCGGCTTGCCCGGCTTGCGGCCCTGAGGAGCCGGCTGCCCCGCGCCGAGCTCGGCGCCCGTCACCGGGTCGCTGTCCGGATCGGACGCGAGCCGCTGCGCCATCGCCTCGATGGCCTCCGCTTGCTGCGCGTCGAGCATGCCCTCGGCAATTCCGCTGCCGCCGTCGACCGCTGGTTCCGCGGGACGGATTTCCAGTTCGCCGCCGTGGTTCCACGGGCCGACCAGCGGCGCGGCATCCGGCTGCATCCGGAAGTACACGTGATCGTACGGCGCCTTCGGCGGCAGCTTGCCCGGCGGGAAATTCGCGGTGATCGCATACAGCGCCTTCTCGAACGACATCTGGTGCGACACCTCGCGTGTCATCAGGAAGCCCAGCGCGTCGCGAATGTCCGGATCGTCGGTCACGTTGATCAGCCGCTCGTAGATGATCTTCGCGCGTGCTTCGGCCGCGATGTTCGAGCGCAGGTCGGCCGTCGGTTCGCCGATCGTGTCGATGTACGCGGCCGACCATGGCACGCCGCCCGAATTGGTCAGCGGCGCGCCCGCGCCGTACAGCACCTGCGTCACGTGGCTGTCGTTGCCCGCGCCGTGCAGCTTGCGGTACAGCTCGGCCTGTTCGTCGACCGCTTCGGCGAGTTCGCCCTTGGCGCCGCGGTTCAGCATCGCGGCCATCGAGCCGATCACTTCGAGGTGGCTCAGCTCCTCGGTGGCGATGTCGAGCAGCATGTCCTTGCGGCCCGGGTCTTCCTCGGTGATCGCCTGCGTGAAATAACGCATCGCGGCGGCGAGTTCGCCCTGCGGGCCGCCGAACTGCTCGAGCAGCAGATTGGCGAGGCCGGGATTCGGCGCGCCGACGCGCACCGTGTACTGAAGCCGTGTGTTGTGGATGAACATGGCATCTCCGTGGAAAGGATTGCGCGGGATTCGCCGAGTCCAACCAGCACGAACCGATCCCGATGCCGGCCGGAAGTCCCCGGTATGCGCGATGCCGGCCGGTGCGTGCGGCGGAATGGGAGCGGGGGAGCGGCTTCCGGCGGGCGCTGCTGGCGCTCGTTGCGCGACACGCGCGCATCGCGTGACCTGCACCTTTCGTTGCCGGATTTTCAAGCGGTTGTCATTTGTCTGCGCGACGGCCCCGGCAGATGATCGTGCAGGGCTTCGTGGGACCCGGGATTCCGGTCTGGTTGCGCACGTTCGTCACGATGTCGCCCGCGTTGGTCGTCGGGACGGGCATCGATTCGATGCGGGCGCTGGCGATCAGCCAGGTCGTGCTGTCCGCCGTCGCCGCGCTGAAAGCGGTTTGCAGGCGGGGCCGACCGGCGCCGGCCGGCGTGCCGGTTCATCGCGCTTTCAGCATTTCGTCGGCGAGCCGATAGGCGCTCACCGCGCGCTTCGATTCGTAGTCGGCGATCGTCGACACGTTGCGCCCGGCGTCGCGCGACAGCAGTCCTTGCAGCGCGGCGGCGGCGAAGAAATCGCGCAGGTCCGGCGTTGCGGATTTCGGCTCGGGCGGCGCGGCTTCGACGAGCGGCCCCGCTTTCCAGAACACGGGCGACGGAGTGGCCGCCTTGGAGACGGCGGCGGTTTGCTTGATGCTCACATCCTGGGAAAACGGCGTCATTTCTTCCCCTTCGATCACGTATCTGTTGGCGAAACAGCGTAACGTCCCCGACTGCATGAGCGAGCATCGTCTCGTGTTGTTTTTGAGCGGTACTAACTGCTTGATCGACGCGAATATTCGCTGGTAATACGGTATCCGTCAAAGAAAATAAATTGGATCCGGGTGGCCGGCGTGCGAGCACGATTCGTTCCCGCGCGCGAGCGATGGGAGGCGGTGCGTTTCGCGAACCGAGGTGGATGGTAGGGCAGCGACAATGACGTTCCGGTGAAACGAAAAGCGGGCGACGCATCGATCGGGACGCGAACGCGCAGCCGCCTGGCCGTTTATGTTTCCGCTGCCCGCTGCCCGCTGCCCGCTGCCCGCTGCCCGTGAGGCCGTTCCGATTCCGCTGCCGGATGTCATATCGATCGACATGCACCCGGTTTGCATTCGGCGCATGCGATTGCCGCACTCGCGCGAAACCGGTCAGCGCATCCGGTCATGCACGTCGTGCCCCGGCGCCCCCGACCGCGGTTGGCGCGCCACACGGCGGTGTGCGGCGGGCGTTACGTCGGGCTGCCCGCACCGTCCGCGGACGAGCCGGCCGCGTGCATCGCCTGTTCGAGAAGGGCATGCGCGGCCTGCCACGCGCGGCCGGCCGCCGCGGAATCGTTGAACGCCCGGGCTTCGACCGTGGCGCCGTCCAGCAGCATCATGAAGACGGTCGCGAGCCGGTTTGCCGTTTCGGGCGGCACGAGCGCGGCGATCAGTTCTCCGATCCATTCGACCATCTTGCGGCGATAGCGAATCGCGACGCCCGAGATCGGCGCGTAAGCGGTGCCGAATTCGGCCAGCGCCCGCTCGAACAGGCAGCCGGCGAATTCGGGCGTCCTGAACCACGCCGCGTACCAGTCGAAGATGGTCTTGACGCGTTCGACCGGATCGACGACGTGCTGCAACTGCGCGTCGATGCTGCCGACGATCAGGTCGTAGCGCTGGACCAGCACTTCGCGGATGAGCTCGTCCTTGCTCGCGAAATGCCGGTACAGCGTCATGCGGGCGACACCGGAATCGTCGATGATCCAGTCGACGCCCACCGGGTGGAATCCGTGCCTCGAGAACAGTTCGGTCGCTTTGTCTACCACCAGCTGGCGTTTGTTGGCTCGCACGAACGGCTTCCTCCTAGATGTTTCAGCAGCATAGACCGATTATTCTAGCATCATGCCGCTCGATGACATCGGCCTCCCGCCCCTGTCTGACGGTACTTCCGGCTCGGTATGCTTCACGCGGCAAACCGGTTATCGAGTCGTCTTGACTATTGGATAGACCGATATGTATCATTTGAACCGAGTGAGCCGTGGTCGATATTGCGTGGATCGAAGAGACGGAACCGGGGTGGATTTCCGTTTGCGCTTTCCGCCCGATCCCACGCTGCAACGATGCGTCAAGCCGAAAAGAGAACCTGAGAGAGCCTTGGCACGGGGCCCGCGGACGATCTTCACCGCGCCCCGCACCGGCCGGGGGCATGCTCGCGGGGCGAGCGCGCAAAGCAATACGGCGCCAATAAAACTTGAGGATGGTACCCATGTATCGCCGTTTACTCGCACCGGGGCTGCTGTTGCTGTTGGCCGCCTGCGCGCAGGATCCGTCCATCACCAGCAGCACGGTACCAAGTGGATGCGCGAGGCCGCCGAACGCGGCGACCTGAACGCGCAGAAGGCGCTCGGCAGTTTCTACCTGTTCGGCCTCGAGGAAATGGGCTCGGATGCGCGCGAAGCGGAGAAGTGGCTGTCGATCGCGGCCGGCCGCGGCGACAAGGAATCGAAAAAGCTGCTCGATCTCGCGCGCAAGGCGA